>NZ_RZRU01000025.1 GCF_003997495.1 Mesorhizobium sp. M7A.F.Ca.US.008.03.1.1
GAGGTCGGGCAGCGCCAATGCCGCCCGCCCGCCGCATTCGCCGGCGCCGATGATGAGCATCCCCCCCGCCATGTCAGTCATCCGATCTGGATCAGCACTTTGCCGGCATCGACCTTGACCGGGTAGGTCTTGAGATTGACGCAGACCGGGGCGCCGCGGGCGCCGCCCGTCTTGTAGTTGAAGCGCCCATTGTGCTTGGGGCATTCGATGATGTCATCCATCACCAGCCCGTCGGCCAGGTGCACCCTTTCATGCGTGCATAGGCCGTCGGTGGCGAAGAACTCATCGTCGGGGCTGCGATAGATGGCGAAGGTGCGGCCGCCATGGTCGAAGCGCATCACATCCTCCTCGTCTATGTCGCCGGTGGCGCAGGCCTCGACCCAGTCGCTCATTCAAGTCCTCCCCAAAAGCAAATCCAGGAAAAGTGCGCAGCGGTTTTCCGTCCGGAATTGCGTTAAAATAAACAGTCTAGATCGGATGGAAGCACGATCATTCCGCCGCGGCGGCGATAGTCTCGTTGTGGAATTCTTCGCGATATGGCCGTGCGGTCGGCGGCAGCTCGCGCTTGAGGAAATAGTTCTCGTTGCGCAGCTGGCGCAGGAAGACCGGGATCATCTCGCGGTAGCCGGCCAGGATCGACGGTGTCGGCTCCGGCAGATCGTGCTTGATCAGTTCGTGCAGCCTCGGCAGCGCATGATAGGGCACCATCGGAAACATGTGATGCTCGACATGGTAGTTCATGTTCCAGTAGATGAAGCGGCTGATCGGGTTCATGTAGACGGTGCGGCTGTTCAGCCTATGGTCGGTGACATTGTCGGCAAGGCCGCCATGCTGCAGCAGCCCGACCATGACATGGTGCCAGGCGCCGTAGAGCCTGGGCAGGCCGACCAGCATCAGCGGCAGGAACGAACCGGTGTAGAGCGCCAGCCCGACGGTGGCGGCATAGATCGCCGTCCAGATGCGGGCGACGCGGATCGCCTTGGGCTGTTCCTGTTGCGGAATGAAGGTCTTTTCGGCAGCGCTGACGGTGCCGGCGGCGTTGCGCAGCATGTCTGACATCGCATGCCAGGCGTCGAGCACGCCAACGAAGCCCAACATGGCGCGAACCAGATCAGGCGGCCGCATGACCGAGATTTCCGGATCGCGGCCAACGATGACGGTGTCGGTGTGGTGGCGCGTGTGACTCCAGCGCCAGGTCACCGGATTGCGCATGATCATGAAGCAGGCGATCTGATAGACCGCATCGTTCATCCACTGCGTTCGGAAGGCGGTGCCATGACCGCATTCGTGCCAGCGTGAATCCGTCGAGGAGCCGTAGAGCACGCCATAGACGAAGAAGAACGGCACGCACCACCAACTGCCCCAGAACCAGACGCCGCCGCCGCCGCTGACGATCAGCGCGGCGAACCAGATTGCCGTATCGCGGATCGCCGGCCCGTCGGAGCGCTGCATCAGCTCCTTCATCTGCTTGCGCGGTACCTCGGTGTGATACCACTCGGCCGCCGACAGGCCGGTCTCGACGGCGAGCCTGGCGTCGCGGCCGATCAGGCTGTAGTCACGCCGGGACGGCGCAGTGGACATGGTTGCCTCCCTCGGCAAAGGCATCCGCCAGGGCGGATGCCATGAAATCCTTTGGCTTCGAGCATCAAAGTAACGCCTACCGATGATAGACTCAACATCGCGAAGATAGTTTCTATCATTTCCCATCAGGGTGATGTACGAAGGCTCAAAGCAAACCCGACGAGGCAAGCATGGTGAAGCGGCCGACAATATCCGATCTGGCGCGCATCTCGGGCGTCAGTGTCGCCACCGTCGACCGCGTGCTGAACAACCGGCTGCCGGTGCGCGAAGAGACAGCGCGCCGCGTCTACGAGACCGCTACCGATATCGGCTACCACGCCGCCGGCCTTATCAAGCAGCGCATGCGCCAGGAATTGCCGGAGTACCGGCTGGGTTTCCTGCTGCTGCGGGGCAATGATGCCTTCTACGGTGACTTCGCGCGGGAACTCGAACTGGCCATCTCGCAATCGCAACGCTTCCGCGGCGTTGCGACCATCGATTTCGCCAGTTCCCTGGCTCCCGACGAGATCGCCTCCCAGATGCGCAGACTGGCGGCGAAATCGAGGGCCATCGCCGTTGTCGGTCCGGACCATCCGACCCTGACGGCGGTCGTGGAAACCTTGAAGGCGAGAGGCCAGCCGGTCTTTTCGGTGCTGTCCGACTTTGCCGCCGGCATCCGGGAGGGCTATATCGGCCTCGACAACCGCAAGGTCGGGCGCACAGCCGCATGGATGATCTCCAAAGCAGCCAAGCGGCCCGGCAAGGTCGCCCTCTTTGTCGGCAGCCACCGCTTCCACGGCCATGAGCTGCGCGAGATCGGCTTTCGCTCCTTCTTCCGCGAGCATGCGCCGGAGTTCAGCGTGCTTGAAACGCTGGTCAATCTGGAAGCCAACCAGGTGACCCATGACGCGATGATCGATCTTCTGGCGCGTTATCCGGATCTTGCCGGCTGCTACGTCGCGGGCGGCGGCATGGAAGGCGCGGTCTCGGCGCTGCGGGCAGCGAAGCCCGCGACCATGCCGGTGGTGGTCTGCAACGAGATCAACGCCGAATCGCGCGCGGCGCTCGCCGACAATATCCTCACCATGGTGATCTCGACCCCGCTCGCCGCTTTGTGCCGTGAGCTTGTCGACCTGATGGCGCATGCCATCGAAACCGGCGCCGCCAACGCTCCGGGCCAGACCTTCCTGCCCTTCGACATCTACCTGCCGGAAAACATCTAACCCGCCGCGCGCAAGCCCGCCGAGGCAAATGATAGAATCCATCAGAGCGATGCGTAAATCGGCCCGCGGGCCGCGGAATCGCCCTTGACGCCCCGATGTGAAATGGAATAAATATTTCATCATCTGTGTATTTTGGTTCTTTCGTTCCGGAGCATCTGTTTCAAACAGGGGGTTTGACGTTCCAGCCAACGGCAAGCGTCATCCGGAACAGGAGAGGCCATCGGGAGAGATTCCCCGGGGAGATCGGGGATTCCGGATAAATCGGTGAAACCGGACACCAATATGTGGAGGAGAAACACAATGAAGAAATTGATTTTGGGCGTCGCTTTCGCGGCGCTGATGAGCTCATCCGCCTTGGCCGCCAAGGTTGGCGTGTCGATGGCCAAGTTCGACGACAACTTCCTGACCGTGCTGCGCAACGGCATGATCGAGCAGGCCAAAGGCATGAGCGGCGTGGAGCTGCAGGTCGAGGACGCACAGAACGACGTCGCCAAGCAGCTCGACCAGATCAAGAACTTCGCCGCTTCGGGCGTCGATGCCATCATCGTCAACCCGGTCGACACTTCGGCCACGCAGGCGATGTCGGATGCCGCTGCAGCAGCCAAGATCCCGCTGGTCTATGTCAACCGCGAGCCCGTCAATGTCGACACGCTGCCCGACAACCAGGCCTTCGTCGCCTCGAACGAAGCCGATTCCGGCACGCTCGAGACCAAGGAAGTCTGCCGCCTGTTCAAGGAAGCCGGCAAGAAGGAAGCCAATGTCTATGTGATCATGGGCGAGCTTTCCAACCAGGCCGCCGTGCAGCGCACCAAGGACATCGACGATGTGATCGCGACGCCGGATTGCAGCTTCATCAAGATCATCGACAAGCAGACGTCGAACTGGAACCGCGACGAGGCGCAGAACCTGATGACCAACTGGCTGTCGACCGGCAAGCCGTTCGACGGCGTCATCGCCAACAATGACGAAAGTGCCATCGGCGCCATCCAGGCGATGAAAGCCGGCAACATCGACATGAAGGCGGTTGTCGTCGGTGGCGTCGATGCCACCCAGGACGCGCTAGCGGCCATGCAGGCGGGCGACCTCGACGTAACCGTGTTCCAGGACGCCGCCGGCCAGGGCGCCGGCGCTCTCGATGCGGCGCTCAAGCTTTCCAAGGGTGAGAAGGTCGAGCACAAGGTCTACGTGCCCTTCCAACTGGTGACGCCGGCCAACATCGACAAGTTCCTGAAGAAGAACTGAGCCGCCAAACGGTTCGATACGAGCGGCGCTCTCGATCAAGACGGCGCCGCTCCCCTCTCTCCCTCAGCGCCGGCACGGCGCGAGGGCGACCGCGGCTGATGGAGGACAGAATACGTGGCACAGACATCCCATGGCGTCGGCGGCGTCGGTTATGATGCGAGGAAGCGCACATGGCCGGCCGAGTTCAATGTTTTCCTCGCACTGGTCATTCTCGTCGTCATCTTCGAACTGATCGGCCGCGTCTTTCTCGGCGACAGCTTCCTGTTCAACACACGCAGCGACGTCGGCGGCATCTTCAACGAAGCGCGCCTGCAGATCATTATCCTGCAGGTGTCGATCGTCGGCATCATCGCCATCGGCGTGACGCAAGTGATCATCACCGGCGGCATCGACCTGTCCTCGGGCTCGATCGTCGGCGCGACCGCCATGATCGCCATGAGCTTCGCCCAGGTGGCGACGGTCAACGGCAACCCCAATCCCAAGGCGATGTTCCTGGCGCAAGGCTGGACCGACCTGCCTGTCATCGTGCCGCTGCTGGTGGCGATCGCGTGCGGCCTCTTCGCCGGCCTGGTCAATGGTGCGCTGATCGCCTACACGCGCATTCCGCCGTTCATCGCCACGCTCGGCATGATGGTGACCGCGCGCGGCATCGCCAAATGGTGGTCCAAGGGCCAGCCGATCTCGTTTCCCACCGAGAGTTTCGCCAGCATCGGCAAAGGCCTGATGCCCGTCGTCATCTTCCTGTCGCTGGCCATCCTGTTCCAGCTGATCATGACCTACACCAGGTACGGCAAGCACTGTTACGCGATCGGCTCCAACGAGGACGCCGCGCGCATGTCCGGCATCAAGATCGCCAACCACAAGATCCTGGTCTACGTCATCGCCGGCATTCTCGCAGCGCTCGCCGCCGTGGTGCTGAGCTCCAAGAACCTGACCGCGCAGTCCGGCATGGGCGTGATGTACGAGCTCGACGCCATCGCCATGGCGGTCATCGGCGGCGTCTCCCTGTCGGGCGGCCGCGGCTCGATCATCGGCACGGTGATCGGCTCGCTGATCTTCGGCGTCATCATCTCCGGCTTCACCTTCCTGCGCCTCGACGCCTACTACCAGGAGATGGTCAAGGGTGTGATCATCGTCGGCGCGGTGGTTCTCGACCAGTGGCGCCAACGCCTGCGGGCAATGAGGGCATGACCATGTCAGACATCGTCCTGAAGACCGAAAACCTGACCAAGCGCTATGGCGGCGTGCATGCGCTGGAAGGCGCTGACTTCGAGCTGCGCAAGGGCGAGCATGTCGCCATCATGGGCGACAACGGCGCCGGCAAGTCGACCTTCGTGCGCCAGATCACCGGCGTCGAGCAGCGTACCAGCGGCCAGATCTGGTTCGACGGCAAGGAAGTGAATTTTGCCGGGCCGATCGAGGCCCGCACGGCGGGCATCGAGACCGTGTTCCAGAACCTGGCGCTGGCCGACGATCTCGATGTGCCTTCGAACCTGTTCCTCGGCCGCGAGAAGGTTTTGTTCAACCTCGGCCCGTTCTCGATCCTGGACCGCAAATACATGCGCAAGGCGACCGAAGCGGCATTGGTCCGCACGGCGGTGAAGATCCCCAATCTGTCCAACACCATCCGCCACATGTCGGGCGGCCAGCGCCAGTGCGTGGCGATCGCCCGGACCGCGACCTTCGCCTCCAAGCTGATCATCATGGACGAGCCGACGGCAGCACTTGGCGTGCAGGAGACCGCGCAGGTCGAGAACATCATCCGTACGCTCAAGGACAATGGCGAGCCGCTGATCCTGATCAGCCACAATATGCGTCAGGTGTTCGATCTCTGCGACCGCATCGTCGTGTTCCGGCGCGGCCGCATCGTCGCCAATCTGCGCAAGGAGAACACCGACGGAAACGACATCGTCTCCTACATCACCGGCGCCAAGACCGGGGAGGCGGAACTCGCGGCCTAAAACAGGACGATCACCCTGTTTTAGGGACGATATGCGTGCTTGAAACAATCTTGCCCCTTCCTCAGGGAAGGTGCGGACACAACTCTCTCTAACCCATCCCCCTAGAGGAAATACCCATGACCGTTCGCTTCGCTCTCCTCGGTGCCGGCCGCATCGGCAAGGTCCACGCCCGCGCCGTCGGCTCCAACCCGCAGGCCAAATTGGTTGCCGTCGCCGATGCGTTCGAGAAGGCCGCCAAAGAGCTGGCGGGCGCCTATGGCGCCGAGGTGCGCAGCATCGAGGATATCGAGAAAGCCGGAGATATCGACGCCGTCGTCATCTGCACGCCGACCGACACCCATGCCGATCTGATCGAGCGCTTCGCCAAGGCCGGCAAGGCGATCTTCTGCGAGAAGCCGATCGACCTCAACGTCAAGCGCGTCGAGAAGTGCCTGGCCGTGGTCGAAAAGACCAAGGCGACGCTGATGGTCGGCTTCAACAGGCGCTTCGATCCGCATTTCGCTGCCGTGCGCAAGGCGATCGACGACGGCGCCATCGGCACCGTCGAGATGGTCACCATCACCTCGCGCGATCCCGGCGCGCCGCCGATCGACTACATCAAGCGTTCGGGCGGCATTTTTCGCGATATGACCATCCATGATTTCGACATGGCGCGCTTCCTGCTCGGCGAGGAGCCGGTGGCGGTCAGCGCCCATGCCTCGGTGCTGGTCGACAAGAAGATCGGTGCTGCCGGCGATTTCGATAGCGTCAGCGTCATCCTCGAAACCGCTTCCGGCAAACAGGCCGTCATCTCCAACTCGCGCCGCGCCACCTATGGCTATGACCAGCGCATCGAGGTGCATGGCTCGAAAGGCATGATCGCGGCCGAGAACCAGCGCCCGGTGTCGATCGAACTGGCCAACGAGAAGGGCTACACCCGCCCGCCGCTGCACGACTTCTTCATGACCCGCTATCTCGACGCCTATGCCATTGAGATCGCCGCGTTCATCACAGCCGCGACCTCGGGCAAGAAAGCGTCGCCGAGCGGCGCGGATGGGCTGGTGGCGCTGAAGCTGGCCGATGCGGCGCTGAAGTCAGCAACGACCGGCAAGACCGTCCGTCTCGACAAGTAAGACCCTTGGAAAGAACCACAGGAGCAAAGCGATGAGCGGAACAGCAGATCGCAATTCACAGACGCGCGCCATCGTTACCGGTGGCGCCCAGGGCATCGGCTTCGCCGTTGCCGAAGCGCTGGCCGAGGAAGGTTGCCGGGCACTGGCGCTCATCGGCCGCTCGCAGGAGAAGGGCGACAAGGCCGTTGCCCATTTCAAGAAAGCGGGCGTCGACGCGATCTTCATCAGCGCCGACGTCTCGAAGGTGGCCGACTGCAAGCGGGCGGTCGCAACCGCGATCTCGCATTTCGGCACCATCAACGCGCTGGTCAACGCCGCCGCGACGTCGGCGCGCGGCTCGCTGGTCGAAACCAGCGAAGCGCTTTTCGACACCATCTTCGACACCAATGTGCGCGGGCCGTTTTTCCTGATGCAGGGCGTGGTGGCGCATCTCTTGGAGAAGAAGGCGCCCGGCTCGATGGTCAACGTGCTGTCGATGTCGGCGCATACCGGCCAGTCGTTCCTGACGCCCTATTCGACCAGCAAGGGGGCGCTGATGACGCTGACCAAGAACGTCGCCAATGCCTATCGCTATAACCGCATCCGTTGCAACGCGGTGCTGCCCGGCTGGATGGACACCGAGGGTGAGGACATCGTCCAGAAGAAATGGCACGACGCGCCAGACGACTGGCTCCAGAAGGCCGAAGCCGCGCAGCCGATGGGGCAATTGGTGAAGCCCGACCAGCTGGCGCGGCTGATCAGCTACATGGTCAGCCCGCAGTCGGGCGTCATGACCGGATCGCTGGTCGATTACGACCAGAGCATTGCGGGGTCGTCGCCGGAGTAGCAGCACAGCATCGCGAAACGCCTACAACTTCGTCATCCACGGGCGGAGCAAGGAGCGCAGCGACGCGGCGCAGACCCGAGGACCCATGCCGCGACCTCTGAGCGCCGCCGCGGTGCGGAATTCTGTTCCGCCGCACCCTTTGGCATGGTCACGGAATGGATCCTATGGTCTTCGCAACGGAGCTTCGCTCCTGCTTCGCCATAGGATGACGAAGCCGGGGGCGGTCCCATACTTAATTGGCCTTCATCAGGGCACGTGACAAGCGCCTCCGCTTCGACTATATGAGCCTCATGATCAACCTGACCGCCACATATTGGTACTTTAGGAGCTCGCTGGCGGCGGGAGGATTGCGCTCGATCTGAAGATTGCAGCAACAAGATCCGAACAGCCGCCATACCTGGCGGCTTTTTTGTTTCAGCCGGCAGGTTCCCAAACAGGAGCAGAAAGCCGTGTTGACCACCACAGACGACCTCCGGGTCAAGGAAATACGAGAACTGAGTACGCCGGACGAGGTGATGCGGGAAATCCCGCGCACTTTGACGGCGACGCGCACCGTCAGCGCGTCTCGCAACGCAACCCATGCCATCTTGAACGGGACCGACGACCGGCTGCTCGTCATCGTCGGTCCGTGTTCGATCCACGATCCGGTCGCGGCCGTCGACTATGCCAGCTGTCTGGCGGCGCTGCGCGAGAGCCTGTCGGACCGGCTGGAGATCGTGATGCGGGTCTATTTCGAGAAACCGCGCACGACGGTCGGCTGGAAAGGCCTGATCAACGATCCCGACCTCGACGGCAGCTTCAACATCGACAAGGGGCTGCGGATGGCGCGCAACGTGCTGTCGGCCGTCAACAATCTAGGCCTGCCGGCAGCGACCGAATTCCTCGACATGACCACGCCGCAATATATTGCCGACCTCGTCGCCTGGGGCGCGATCGGCGCGCGCACGACCGAGAGCCAGATCCACCGCGAGCTCGCCTCGGGCCTCTCCTGCCCGGTCGGCTTCAAGAACGGCACCGATGGAAATCTGCGGATCGCCGCCGAAGCGGTGAAATCGGCCGCCCAGCCGCATCATTTCATGGCGGTGACCAAGGGCGGGCGCAGCGGCATCGCCACGACCACGGGCAATGAGGACTGCCACGTCATCCTGCGCGGCGGCGTTCAGCCCAACTATGACGCGGCGAGCGTCGAAGCCGCCGCTGTGGAACTCGCCCGCATCGGGGTTGCGCCCAGGCTGATGATCGATGTCAGCCACGCCAACTCAGCCAAGAAGCCCGAGAACCAGCCCAAGGTCGCGGCCGATGTCGCCGGCCAGGTCGCGGCAGGCGACGAGCGCATCATCGGCCTGATGATCGAGAGCAATCTCGTCGCCGGCCGGCAGGACGTGGTGCCAGGCAAGCCGCTGGTCTATGGCCAGAGCATTACCGATGGCTGCATCGACTGGGCGACCACCGAGACGGTGCTGCACGGCCTTGCCGGCGCCGTCGAATGGCGCCGCTCGGCTAGGCGCGCGATGATCGACAGCCGGCAGGGGGCCGCTTGAGAGGGCATGCCCTGCACATGCTCTTCCCACAAAAGGGCAATCGCATATGGCAGCGCCGGCCCCCACTCCGTCTCGGCTTCGCCGATCCACCTCTACCCCCACATTCGTGGGGGAGAGGAAATGCCAATCGCCAAGTTCGCCGCCTTGAAAGGCTTGGGTTTCCTCTCCCCCATGGACATGGGGGAGAGGTGGCCGCGCAGCGGCCGGAGTGGGGGTGGGCGCCGCAATATGCGATTGGAAGGGTTGGGTCACAAGGATTTGTCACGCCGCCCTTAGTCCTTCCCATGCGGTGAACACCGACACGGCAAAGAGCAGCAGTCCGGCCGCCCGGCCGGCAAAAATGGTCGCCCGCGGATTGGCGATCAGAAGGTTGCGGCTGCGGCCGGCCGTGATCGCCAGCCCGCCATAGATCGCAGCCTGTGTGACCACGGTCAGCAGCCCCATGATCGTCGCCTGCATCCAGATCGGACCGTAGTCCGGTTTCAGGAACTGAGGGTAGACGGCAAGCACGAACAGGTATGCCTTCGGGTTGATCAGGCAGGTCACAAAACCCTGGCGAAAGGCCTTCCATGCGGAACGGCTGCCGGTAGGCCCCTCCTGGCCGACGGTGATGGAGCTGCGCATCAGCGTGATGCCGATGAAGGCCATGTAGGCGGCGCCGGCAAGCAGCAGCGGCTTGAACAGGATCGGCACGAAATGCATCAGCAGGCCGACGCCGATCGCGCCGTTCAGCGTGTGCACCATGCCGCCGACCATGATGCCGCCGGTCGCGGCGAGACCTCTGTCGCGACCGCCGGTCAGTGCATTGGCAAGCACGAAAAGCATGTCCATGCCCGGAACGGCGATGATGCCGAACAGCAGGATAAAGAAAAGCCAGAGATTTTCCGCATAGCCCATGTCAGTTGCCTGTCGCCTCGCCCGGCCAAACCGCCGCGGATTGTGTTGATTTTCAATTCGATAGGCGCTCCTATAGGTCAGTCCAACTGACAATGGTGTGTCAGTTGGACTCGCAAACTGGGGTAAAAAATGCGCAAGGCGTCACGCCTGCTCGAGATCATCCAGATCGTGCGGCTGGCGCGGCAGCCGGTGACGGCAGCGACGATTGCCGAGCGGCTGGAAGTGACGGTGCGCTCGATCTATCGCGACATCGCAGCGCTGCAGGCGATGCGCGTGCCGATCGAGGGCGGACGCGGCATCGGCTATATCCTGCGCCCCGGCTTCGACCTGCCGCCGCTGATGTTTTCGATCGAGGAGATGGAGGCTATCGTCCTGTCACTGGCGCTGCTGGAGCGCACGGGCGACAGCGAGCTCAAGCAGGCGGCCAAGCGCGTCAGCGCCAAGATCGCCGGCGCGGTGCCGCCACCCTTGCGCCAGGTATTCGACGCCAATGCGCTGCATGCCTGGGGATTCGCTGCGCCCTCGACCGGCGCGGTAGATCTGGCGCTGATGCGGCGCGCCATCCGCGACGAGGAAAAGCTCGAGCTCTCCTATCGCGACGAAATGGGCCGCGCCTCCGAGCGCCTCATCCGCCCGATCGCGCTGATCTATTACGCCGAAACCGCCAACATCGTCGCCTGGTGCGAGCTGCGCCAGGCGATCCGCAATTTCCGCAGCGACCGGATCGAGAATTGCCAGGCGACGGGGCTGCGGTTCAAGGGCGAAGGCGACCGGTTGCGGCAGGTCTGGGTAAGCGGGTGGGAGACGAACGTCGCTGCCACCGTCGTCTGAAGCGGGCTTATCACCGCACATCCACCCAGCGTTTTTCCTCGAACGAACGCGCCATCGCGTGCACCGTGCGCTCGATCTCCAGCCCTTCGGCAAACTCGATGAGCCGCGCCGGCTTGCCGGCAAGCCGCGTCAGCAATTCGTGGCACTCGATTATCTTCAGGTCGTTGAAGCCGAGGCCATGGCCCGGCGCCGGCACGAAGAGGTCATAGGGCTTGTGGTGCGGCGCCACCAGGATGGTGCGGTAGCCCTGCTCGGTCGGACGATCTGATGTGAGATAGAGCTGGAATTCGTTCGATCGCTCCTGGTCGAACAGGATCGAGCCTTTCGAGCCGAAGATCTGGACGGCGATGCGGCCCTTGCGGCCCCAGGCCGAGCGGTTGACCAGCAGCGTGCCGGCAATGCCGTTTTCCAGATGCATCAGCACGCTGGCGATGTCGTAGGTCTCCACCGCGCGACGGCCGCCGCTGGCCAGCTTGCGGTCGGCATAGGGTTTGGCCATGTCGCAGATGACACTGGCGACGCGGCCGAACAGGGCTGAGACCAGCGACAGTGGATGCACGGCGAAATCGTCGAGCGCGCCATAGCCTGACGCGGCTTCGTGCTTCCAGAAGAACAGCGCTTCGGGGTCGGCCATGAAGTCCTCGTCCATCTCGATGCGCAGATGGTTGACCTCGCCGATGATCTTCTCGTCGAGCAGTGCGCCGATGTGGCGGATGGCCGGGCTCTGGATGTAATTGTAGCCGAGCGCCGCGACCTTGCCGGACTTGCTCGCCGCCGCAGCCATCGCCTCGGCCTCGGCAAAGCTCGGCGCCATCGGCTTTTCGCACCACAGATGCTTGCCTGCTTCGAGGATGGCGATGGCCATTTCCGGATGGAACTGGTTGGGCGTGGTCAGCGAGACGATATCGACTTCCGGATCGTTGACGACGGCGCGCCAGTCGCCCGACGCCTTGGCGAAACCGAACTCGCCCGCCTTGCGCCGGGCAAGCTCTTCATTGACCTCGCCGAGATGGACCAGCCGCGGCTTGGCAACATCGGGGAAGACGGCGCTGACGGCACTCCATGCGATGGCGTGACACTTGCCCATGAAACCCGTGCCTATGAGACCGACACCGACCATTCCCGTTTCTCCACTGATTGAAGCGTTGCGTGGATGAATTAATCCATTTTATCCCGAAATGGAATGTCTGCCTCATTTTTTATGGTGTTCTTGCGCAGGCTCGCTATGATGATGCACAGAGGGACGCTTCACGCATGAGCTTGGACAGAGCGACGATGGACGAACGGGTACCTCGCGATTTCGAGACGCTGCGCACCACCATCCTGGAGCGGCGCGAAAGCCTGCCGAAGCGCATCGCCCAGATCGCCGCCCATGCGCTCGACAATCCCGACGATATCGCCTTCGGCACCGCCGCCAGCATCGCCGCTTCGGCCGGCGTGCAGCCTTCGACCCTGATCCGATTTGCCCAGCAGCTTGGCTTCGATGGTTTCACCAGCCTGCAGCAGGTGTTTCGCGAACGGCTGCGCGAGCGCAACTCATCCTATGACGAAAGGCTGCAGGCGTTGCGCGCCAAGGCAGAGGGCGGCGCCGGCCACCGGGCGATCTTCGACGGCTTCGTCGCCGCCGCCAGCACCTCGCTCAACGACATTTCGCGCACGCTGGACGAAGCGCATCTGGAAGACGCTATTTCCCTGCTGGCAAAGGCGGAAACCATCTATGTGCTGGCCAAGCGGCGCTCCTATCCGGTGGCGTCCTACATCGCCTATGCGCTGGGCAAGCTGAAGATCCGCAACCAGCTTATCGAATCGGCGGCCGGGCTGAATGCCGAGATGATCGGCTTTGCCACGCCGGCGGATGCCGTCATCGCCATCTCCTTCTCGCCCTACGCGCCGGCCACCATCGAGGAAGCGCGAAGCATTTCGGAACAGGGCGTGCCGATCGTCGCCATCACCGACAGCTCGTTTTCGCCGCTCGCCCAGTTCGCCAAGGTCTGGTTCGAGGTTGCAGAGGCCGATTTCGCCGGCTTCCGCTCGCTATCGGCGACAATGGCGCTGGCCATGGCGCTGACCGTCGGCGTCGGCGAGAAACGACGCGACACGAGCCGGAAGCGCAAAGCCTGATCCACCCGCCGAAAAGGCACTTTTCGCCGAAGGAACACTCATTCCATATTGACTATGTATTGGAATTATTATTTCATATTCCCGGCGCCACGCTGCCGCTAGCGCGTGTTACCCAAACAATGTTGTTCATGACAACAAGGCCGACGGGAGGTTCCAATGAGCGAAGCCGTGGACGCTGGATACGCGCCGCTCGACGTCATCACCATCGGTCGCGCTTCCGTCGACCTTTACGGCCAGCAGATCGGCTCGCGGCTGGAGGACATCACCTCCTTCGCCAAGTCGGTCGGCGGCTGCCCGGCCAATATCTCTGTCGGCACCGCCAGGCTCGGCCTGCGCTCGGCGCTGCTCACCCGCGTCGGCGACGAGCAGATGGGCCGCTTCATCCGCGAGCAGCTGACGCGTGAAGGCGTCAATGTCGACGGCCTGAAGACCGACAAGGAGCGGCTGACCGCACTGGTGCTCCTGTCGGTCGAGGACGAAGGCGTCTCGCCGATGATCTTCTATCGCTCGGACTGCGCCGACATGGCGCTGGCGCCGGAAGACATCGACGAGGCCTTCATCGCCTCGGCCCGCTCGATCGTCGTCACCGGCACGCATTTTTCCAGGCCTAACAGCGATGCCGCGCAGCGCAAGGCGATCCGCATCATGAAGGCCAAGGGGGGCAAGGTGGTGTTCGACATCGACTACCGGCCCAACCTCTGGGGCCTCGCCGGCCATGCCGAAGGGTTCGAGCGCTATGTGAAATCGGACCGGGTCTCGGCGCAGCTGAAGACGGTGTTGCCCGACTGCGACCTCATCGTCGGCACCGAGGAAGAGATCATGATCGCGTCGGGCGCTGACGACTGCCTGAGCGCCTTGAAGACGATCCGCTCGCTGTCGTCCGCCACCATCGTCCTGAAGCGCGGCGCCATGGGCTGCATCGTCTATGACGGACCGATCAGCGACGACCTCGAGGACGGCGTCGTCGGCAAGGGGTTTCCGATCGAGATCTACAATGTGCTCGGCGCCGGCGACGCCTTCATGTCCGGCTTCCTGCGCGGCTGGCTGGGCGGTGAGAACCATGCGACGGCTGCGACCTGGGCCAATGCCTGCGGCGCTTTCGCCGTGTCGCGGCTGCTCTGCGCGCCGGAATATCCGACCTTCGAGGAGCTGCGGTTCTTCCTCAAGAACGGCAGCAAGCATCTGGCGTTGCGCAAGGACGAGGCGATCAACCACATCCATTGGGCAACGACGCGCCGGCGCGACATTCCCTCGCTGATGGCGCTCGCCTGCGACCACCGCGTGCAGCTCGAGGATGTGGCGGCGAAGGCCGGTGCCGATCCGGCGCGGATCGAAGAATTCAAGGTGCTGGCGGTCAAGGCCGCTGCGAAGGTTGCCGCCGGCCGCGACGGCTACGGCATGCTGATCGACGAGAAACACGGCCGCAAGGCGATGTTTGAATTCGCTAGGCATTCCTTCGCCTGGCTCGGGCGGCCGGTGGAGTTGCCGGGTTCGCGGCCGCTGCGCTTCGAATTCTCGCAGGACATCGGCTCGCAGCTCACCGAGTGGCCGGTCGACCACTGCATCAAGTGCCTGTGCTTCTATCACCCAGACGATCCGGCGGCGCTGAAGGAAGAACAGCAGCAGAAGCTGCGTGCGCTGTTCGAAGCCGCACGCAAGGTCGGCCGGGAGCTTCTCATCGAGATCATCGCCGGCAAGCATGGCAAGCTCGACGAGACGACGATCCCGCGCGCGTTGGAGGAACTGTATGCGCTCGGCATCAAGCCGGACTGGTGGAAGCTCGAGCCGCAGGCGTCGAGCGGCGCCTGGGCGAAGATCGAGGCCGTGATCCTGAAGCACGACCCCTGGTGCCGCGGCGTCGTGCTGCTTGGCCTGGAAGCGCCGCAGGACGAGCTGGAAGCGGCGTTCGCCGCCACTGCCAAGGCGCCTATCGTCAAGGGGTTCGCCGTCGGCCGCACCATCTTCGTCCATGCGGCCGAACAATGGCTGGCCGGCAAGATGTCGGATGACGAGGCGATCGCCGACATGGCGCAGCGCTTCGAACAGTTGACGGATGCGTGGCTTGCCGCGCGCGGCCGCAAGGCGGCATAAGAAGGCGCGGAATAGGACTGCGGAGGAAACCACCATGACAAAGACAATCCGCCTGACGATGGCGCAGGCGCTGACTCGCTTCCTGTCGTGCCAGATGACCGAGATCGACGGTAGCAAAGTCCCGATCTTCGGCGGCGTCTGGGCGATCTTCGGCCACGGCAATGTCGCTGGCATCGGCGAGGCGCTCTATCAGGTGCGCGACGAACTGCCGACCTTCCGCGCCCACAATGAACAGGCGATGGCGCATGCGGCGATCGCCTACGCCAAGGCCAATTTCCGCCGCCGCTTCATGGCCGCGACCTCTTCGATCGGCCCCGGCGCGCTCAACATGGTGACGGCGGCAGCGCTCGCCCATGTAAACAGGTTGCCCGTCCTGTTTTTGCCGGGCGACGTCTTCGCCAACCGCATTCCCGACCCGGTGCTGCAGCAGGCCGAGGATTTCTCCGACGGCACCGCGACGGTCAACGACTGCTTCCGTCCGGTTTCGCGCTATTTCGACCGCATCACCCGGCCGGAGCAGATCATTCCTGCGCTCAGCCGCGCCATGGCTGTGCTGACCGATCCGGCCGAATGCGGCCCGGTGACCCTGTCGCTGTGCCAGGACGTCCAGGCCGAGGCCTACGACTACCCCGTGAGCTTCTTTGCCGAGCGGGTCTGGCACCAGCGCCGGCCGCGCCCGGACCGCCAGGAACTGGCCGCCGCGTTGGCGGCGCTCAAGGGAGCAAAAAAGCCTCTGGTGATCGCCGGCGGCGGTGTCCTCTATTCGCAGGCGTCGGACGAGCTGGCGAAATTCGCCGAGAGCGCCGGCATCCCGGTCTGCGAGACGCAAGGCGGCAAATCCTCGCTGCCGGACGATCATCCGCTCAACATGGCGGCGGTCGGCGTCACCGGCACTTCTGCCTCCAACCGGCTGGCTGAGGAAGCCGATGTCGTGCTGGCCATCGGCACGCGCCTGCAGGATTTCACCACCGGCTCATGGGCGCTGTTCAAGAATTCGGGCAAGACCATCATCGGGCTCAACGTGCAGCCCTTCGACGCCGGCAAGCACCGCGCCCTGCCATTGGTGGCCGATGCGGCCGAGGGCCTGGCCGAACTCGGAGCTGGGCTGAAGGGCTGGAAGGCGCCGGCAGCCTGGACCGACAATGCGTCCTCCGGCAAGAAGACCTGGCAGGCCGAGGCAGCCAAGGTGACGGCGTCGACCAATGCCGCCTACCCGTCCGATGCGCAGGTGATCGGCGCCGTGCAGCGCGCCATGGGCTCCGGTGTGACGCTGCTGAATGCCTCCGGGGGGTTGCCGGGCGAATTGCACAAACTGTGGCAGGCTGGCGCGCCCGGCTCGTACCATGGCGAATATGGCTTCTCGACCATGGGCTACGAGATCGCCGGCGGGCTCGGCGCCAAGATGGCGAAGCCCGATCAGGAGATCGTCGTCATGATCGGCGACGGCTCCTATCTGATGATGAATTCGGAGATCGCCACCTCGGTGATGCTCGGACTGAAACTGACCATCGTTCTGCTCGACAATCGCGGCTATGGCTGCATCAACCGGCTGCAGATGGCGACCGGCGGCGCCAACTTCAACAATCTCCTGAAGGACTCGCGCCACGAGGTTCTGCCCGACATCGACTTTGCCGCGCATGCGGCGAGCATGGGGGCGATCGCCGAGAAAGTGCTGTCGATCGCCGGGCTGGAAAACGCGCTGGCACAAGCCAAGAAGAATACGCGCACCACGGTGCTCGTCATCGATACCGACCCGCTGGTTTCCACCGATGCCGGGGGCCATTGGTGGGACGTGGCGGTGCCCGAAGTGTCTGTGCGGCCGCAGGTCAACGCGGCGCGCAAGGCGTATGACGAGAAGCGGAAGATGCAGACCGTCGGCGATTGATATAGGCGCTGCCACCCCTACCTCCCCCTTTGCGGGAGGTGAACAAGAAACCGGAGTGACGACTTGAAAGCCAAACTGGGCATGTCCCCCATTGCATGGTGGAACGACGATCTCGCCGAACTCAGCGATGACGTGTCGCTGGAGGAATGCCTGCGCCAGTCGCGCTCGGCCGGCTTCACCGGCATGGAGATGGGCCGGCGTTTTCCCAATGATCCCGAAATCATGCTGCCGATCCTGAAGGCCGCCGACGTCACGCTGTGCGGTGGCTGGTTCTCGGGCACGCTGGTCGACGGGGAGATGGCCGGCAACAAGGATCGCATCCAGCCGATGATCGACCTGTTCAAGGCGGTGAACGCGCCTTGCATCGTCTATGGCGAGGTCGGCCGCTCGATCCAGGGCGACCGCTCGAAGCCGCTGGCCACCAAGCCGAAGCTGTCGGACGACGAGATGAAAGCCTATGCGAGGCGCCTCACTGAATTTGGCGAATGGTGCGCCGAGCAGGGCATGCCGCTCTCCTATCACCACCATATGGCGGCCCTGGTCGAGACCGAGCCGGAACTCGATGCCTTCATGCGTTATTCCGGAGCCGGCATTCCGCTGCTGCTCGATGCCGGACATCTGGCATTCGCCGGCGGCGACGTGCTGCGCGCCATCGACAACCACCATACCCGGATCAGCCATGTGCATGTGAAGGACGTTCGCATGGGGGTGATCGAAAAGCTCGATCGCACCAAACAATCCTTTCTCGACGCGGTGACGCTCGGCGCCTTCACCGTGCCGGGCGACGGTTCGCTGGACTTCGGCGCCATCGTGCAGCGCTTCGCCGACCATGGCTATGAGGGCTGGTTCGTGGTCGAGGCCGAGCAGGACCCGAAGAAGAACCCGCCGCTCAGAATGGCGCAAGTTGGCTACAAGGAATTGATGCGCGTCATGACCGCCGCCGGCTACACGGTCGAGACGCAAGGCTTTCCCAATGCCTGATCAAGGGGGCCTGATGCGACGGGTTCCCGGCGAGGCCGATTGCTGTAGATTGGCCCGATGAAAGATTCCGAGCACCCCTTCTTCCGGCCTTTGTGGCGGCGTGTCGCCATCGTCGCGGTCTGCGTCATCTGGTCGATCATCGAGTTCGCCACCGGCACGCCGTTCTGGGGCATGATCGCGCTCGGCTTCGCCGGCTACGCCGTCTGGCAGTTTTTTTATCTCTACAAGCCGGCCGATGAGGGCAAGGCACCGGCTGACGAACCGAAGACTAGCGAACCAAAGGCCGGCGCTGAGCCAAAGGAATGATTGGAGACGGTCCTGTGGATCGAAGACTGCGTGGGTAGCGGATTGCATACGTTGGCGATTGGCCGAAACGCCTCTCGCTTCGTCATCCTAGGGCGGAGCAAGGAGCGAAGCGACGCGGCGCAGACCCTAGGATCCATGCCGCGCCCCATGGGCGCCGCTACGGTGGAGAATTCTGCTCCGCTGCGCCCCTCGGCTGAGGTAACGGCATGGATCCTAGGGTCTTCGCGACGGAGCTTCGCTCCTGCTTCGCCCTAGGATGACGAAGTTGGGAGGCTTCGGCCAATCTCGAAGATTTGCGACCGTCCGGCACCCGGCGCCTCGGTCAAAGGATAGGAGAGACAAGAATGTCGAAGCTGCTCGTCAAAGCCAACAAAGGCCATGGCCGCGTCGCCCATGTGACGCCGAAAAGCGCCGGCTGGACCTATGTCGGTTTCGACCTGCATCGGCTGAAGCCCGGCGAGAGCGCCTCCGGCAAGACCGATGATCGCGAAGCCTGCCTGGTGTTCGTCACCGGCAAGGGCAATGCGAAAGCCGGCGGCAAGGAGCTTGGCCTGCTCGGCGGGCGCATGTCGCCTTTCGAGGGCAAGCCGTGGTCGGTCTACCTGCCCCAGGGATCGGACTGGTCGGTGACGGCGGATACCGAGCTGGAACTCGCGGTCTGCTCGGCGCCGGGCCTTGGCGGCGGCCTGCCGGTGCGGGTGATCGCACCGGACGATCTCGGCCAGGAGGTGCGCGGCAAGGGCACCAACACGCGCTACGTCACCAACATCCTGCCGGAGGGCAAGCCGGCCGATTCGCTGCTGGTGGTCGAGGTCATCACGCCTGGCGGCCACACGTCGAGCTACCCGCCGCACAAGCACGACCAGGACAATCTGCCCGCCGAATCCTATCTCGAGGAAACCTACTATCATCGCCTCAACCCGCCGCAGGGCTTTGCCTTCCAGCGCGTCTACACCGACGCCGACAAGAATGGCCATCGCGCGCTCGACGAAGCAATGGCGATCGAGGATGGTGATGTCGTGCTGGTGCCCAAAGGCTATCACCCCTGCGCTGCCTGCCACGGCTACGACCTCTATTATCTCAACGTCATGGCCGGGCCGAAGCGGACGTGGAAATTCCACAACGCGCCTGAGCACGAGTGGCTGATGAAGGCCTGATCGGTCGCTGCGTGAGCACTCGCTCCCTGGTCCAGCACGAAAAAATCGTCGGCTAATGACCCCGCCGCAGCGTTTTGTTACCTGAAAGCCAGCAAGGCTTCGTCAATTCGTCATGGAAATCACCTATGGCAGCGAAGCTGACAAGGACTTTCCATGCGTTATGCCATCTATTTCACTCCCCGGCAGGACGAGCCACTGGCGCGGATCGCCGCCGACTGGCTGGGCCGCGACCCGTTTGGCGCCGCAACGAGGCCGGTCGAAGCGGTGGCCGACCTGTCGGCGGCGGAAGTCGCTTTCCACACCGCTTCGGCGCGCCGCTATGGTTTCCATGCGACGCTGAAAGCCCCCTTCCGCCTGGCTGCCGACGAGACGGAAGCCTCGCTGCGCGCCGCACTCGACCATTTTGCCGAGGCGACGCCGGTGGTGACCATCCCGCGTCTCGTCGTCAGCCAGATCGACGGCTTCTTCGCGCTGGTGCCGGAAGGACCGCTGCCGGCGCTCAACCGCTTCGCCGATGATGTCGTGCGCGACTTCGACCGGTTTCGCGCACCGCTGAGCGAGGCGGAAATCGAGCGGCGCAGCCCGGATTCGCTGAAGCCGGCCGAGTTCCGCAACCTCTGCCAATTTGGTTACCCCTATGTCTTCGAAACCTTTCGCTTCCACATGACGCTCTCCGGCCGGGCGGGGTCACAGGAAAGCCCTCGTTTGCGCGCAGCGATCGACAGCCTGTTCGCGGAAGTGCTGCAACAGCCGGTGCTGGTGGATGCGCTGACCTTGTTTGTCGAAACCGAACCGGGTGCACCGTTCATGGTGCTCTCGCATCACGCGCTCGGGCGCCGCCCGACCAGAAAAACCGCCTGAAGGACTGCCTGAAATGACCGCCGAGACCGTTCTCCACAATGCCCGCATCGTGCTTGCCGACGAGATCGTCGAGGGTTCGCTGGTGCTGCGCGACGGCTTTATAGCCGGCATCGAAGCCGGCACCAGCCACATCGGCGAGGATATGGGCGGCGACTATATCATTCCGGGGCTGGTCGAATTGCACACCGACCATCTTGAAGGCCATTACGCGCCGCGGCCCAAGGTGCGCTGGAACCCGATCGCCGCCGTGCTCGCCCATGACGCGCAGGTGGCAACCGCCGGCATCACCACCGTGCTCGACGCCTTGCGCGTCGGCATGGACGAAGACGCCGACCTGACATCGGCCGACATCCGCAAACTGGCCGACGCGATCGAGGACAGTGTGAAGCAGGACCGTCTGCGCGCCGACCATTTCATCCATCTGCGCTGCGAGGTTTCGGCACCGGACTGCCTCAGGGCTTTCGTCAATTTCGACGGCGACGAGCGGGTCAAGCTGGCATCACTGATGGACCATGCGCCAGGCCAGCGCCAGTTCGTCAACCTCGAGACCTATGCCTACTATTACCAGCGCAAGCTGAAGCTGACCGATCGCGACTTCAAAGTGTTCTGCGAAAAGCGGATGGCAGAATCGGCGCGCAATTCGGCGCCGAACCGGGCGGTGATCGCCGCCGCCTGCCAGGAGCGCGGCATCGTGCTGGCCAGCCACGACGACGCCACATCAGGCCATGTCGACGAGGCGATCGAACAGGGCGTCCGGGTCGCCGAATTCCCTACCACGGAAGAGGCGGCCAGGGCCTCGAAAGAGGCCGGGATGGGTGTGCTGATGGGCGCGCCCAACGTCATGCGCGGCGCCTCGCATTCGGGCAATGTTTCGGCCCGTACGCTGGCCAGCGACGGCCTGCTCGACATCTTGTCGTCCGACTACATTCCCTTCAGCCTGATTCAGTCGGCGTTCTTCCTCGGCGATGTCGTCGAAGGCATTTCCCTGCCGCAGGCGGTCGCCATGGTTTCGAAAAACCCGGCCGATGCGGTTGGCCTGACCGACCGCGGCGTCATCGAGCAGGGCCGCCGCGCCGATCTGGTGCGGGTGCGTGTCGACGACCATGTCCCAGTCGTGCGCACCGTCTGGCGGCAGGGGCGCCGGGTGGCATGATGGTGTCGGCACTGATCGAGCGGGAACTGTCGGCCGAGACGTTTCCGATCCGCGGTGGCGTTTTCGTCGCCGTGGTCGGCCCAAGCGGCGCCGGCAAGGACACGGTGATCGGCTACGCCCGCAGCCATTTTGCCGATGAGACAAGGCTGGAGTTCGTCCGCCGGGTCATCACCAGGCCGAGCGATATGGCCAGCGAGGATCACGACACGCTGGCGGATGCCGCCTTCGTCGAAGCCGAAGCCGACGGCGCCTTCGCCATCTCCTGGGAAGCGCACGGCTTGCGCTACGGCATCCCCGCCGATATCGACTGGTCTGTCGCCAATGGCCGTGTTGCTGTCGCCAATGTGTCGCGCGCGATCATCCCCTTCTTGCGCGAACGCTATGCCAATCTGGCCATCGTCGAGATCACCGCCTCACCTGAAGTGCTGGCCGAGCGCCTGGCGATGCGCGGCCGCGAGTCACGCGGCGAAGTGCTGGCGCGGCTGGCACGCAGCGCCAATGTCACTCTGTCCGGGCCCGGCGTCACCTCGATCGACAACAGTGGCCCGCGCGAGGCGGCTGGCGAACGCTTCGCCGAGGTGCTGCGCAAGGCGATGGCATTTTCAGACATGTCGGGCCTGATCTGACGTTCTTCCTTCTCCCCTTGCGGGAGAAGGAAGTCCGCGCCGTGCTATTCCGCGGCCGCGCCGGCAGCGCTTTTGCGGGTGGCGTCGACCATCAGCCGCCGTTCCCGGAACACACCCCATTGCTGGTCGACCAGCACGCCGATGAGGATGACGCCGCCCATCACCGCGAAGTTGAGCGAGGACGGAATGCCAAGCAGATTGACGAGGTTCTGCAACTCCTGCAGCAGCACCGTGCCGAGGATGACGCCGATCAGCGAGCCTTCGCCGCCGCGCAGCGAGAAGCCGCCGAGCACGGCTGCGGCGATGGCGTAGAGTTCGTAGAACTGGCCGTGGCTGGCCGGCGAGATCGAGCGCGTGTACATGGCGAAATAGATTGCCGACAGCGCCGTCAGCACGCCGCAGATGACATAGGCGGCGATGACGACACGGCCGGTGCGGATGCCGGAATATTTCGCCGCCTCCTCGTTCTTGCCGATGGCGTAGAGATAGCGGCCGAACACCGAGCGGTGCAGCACCACCCACATGACGATCGAAATAACGATCAGCGCGATGAAGCTGTTCGGCACGCCATAAGAGCGCCCGGCGGTGAGGAATTCGAGGTCGGGGAAATTCTGGCCGAACGCAAAGCCGGCGGTGCCGTCGCCAGTGTAGAAGCGGGCGACGCCGCGGTAGATCAGCAGGCCGCACAGCGTGACGACGAAAGGCTGCAATTTCAGTCTTGTGATCAGCCAGCCATGCGCCAGGCCGATGATGGCGCCAAGCACCAGGATGAGCACGAAGGCGACCGGCCATCCCATGCCGCGCACGGCGATGAAGTCGATGAACAGCGTGCCCAGCAGCGCCACCACCGAGCCGACCGACAATTCGATGCCGCCGGTGATGATGACGAAGGCCTGGCCGATCGACAGGATGCCGAACAGGCCGATCAGGTTCGAGGTGTTGGCGAGGTTGATCGGCAACAGGAAGCGCGGATTGATGAGCGCAACGATCGCCCCGACCACCAGGATCAGGATCAGCAGGCCGAGATCTTTCTTGCTCATCGTCTTCTCCCCAATGCCTGCCTGGACAGGTTCCGCGAGAACCCTCGGCAGAACAAAAACTATTTCGGCTGCTTGCCGACCGCCAGCAGCAGCACGTTTTCCTGGCTGAACCGATCCTTGTCGAGAATGCCGGAGATCTGGCCCTCATGCATGACGGCGATACGGTCGGACACGCCGATCACCTCTTCCATGTCGGAGGAGATCATCAGCACGGCGACACCGGCATCGGCCAACGCCCGCATCAGCCCGTAGATTTCCGCCTTGGCGCCGATGTCGATGCCGCGCGTCGGCTCGTCGAGGATCATCACCTTGGGGTTCATGGCCAGCCACTTGCCGAGCACGACCTTCTGCTGGTTGCCGCCCGACAGCGTGCCGGTGCGCGTCTGCACCGACGGCGCCTTGATGCCGAGATCTTTCTTCTGCTTCTCGGCGGTGGCGGTCTCGGCGCTCGAGGACACCAGGGAGCGGCGCGCATGCGCAGGCAGGTTGGGCAGGGAAATATTCTGCGCGATCGACAGGTCGAGCAGGATGCCGGTCAGCTTGCGGTCTTCCGGCACCAGGAAGATGCCGTGCGCGACGGCGTCGGCCGCGGAAGCCAGCGCGAGCGGCTTGCCGTCGAGTTCCAGCGCGCCGCCGAGCTTCGAGTCGATGCCGAAAAACACCCGCGCCAGCTCGGTGCGGCCGGAACCGACAAGACCGGCAAGGCCGAGGATTTCGCCGCGCCTGACGTCGAGATCGACCGGCCGGCCGGGATAGGCAGGCGTGCGGATGGCCTTGGCCGCAAGCGCCGTGGCGCCGGGCGCACGCGCCGCCTCGGAGGCCTTTTCGCGCTCCTTCAGCATGCGGCCGATCATCAGCTTGACCATCTGGTCGTGGCCGATGTCGCTCTTCGGCAAGGTGCCGGCCAGCATGCCGTCGCGCAGCACGACGACGCGGTCGGCGACACGCTCGACCTCGTGCAGGCGGTGCGAAATGAAGATGACGCTGATGCCGTCGGCCTTCAGCGCCTTGATGACGTCGAGCAATTTGTCGGTCTCGGCGAGCGGCAGGCTCGATGTCGGCTCGTCGAGGATGACCAGCCTTGCCTCGATCGACAGCGCCTTGGCGATCTCGACCATCTGCTGCTGCGCCAGCGACAGGGTCGCGACCTGCGTGTCGGCGGAAAAATTGGCACCGACGCGCTTCAAAAGCGGCGCCACCATGGTGCGCAGCTTGGCGCGGTCGACGAGCTTGAGCGGCCCGGCGCGCAACGGCTCGCGGCCGAAGAAGATGTTGGCGGCGACGTCGAGATTTTCGAACAGATTGAGTTCCTGGTGGACGAAGGCGATGCCGGACCCCAGGCTGCCTTCGACGGAGAGCCTGTCATGCGCGGTGCCGTCGACGGTGATCGTGCCGCTGTCGGGCGTGGTGACGCCGCCGAGGATCTTCATCAAGGTCGATTTGCCGGCGCCGTTTTCACCGACGAGGCCGATGACCTCGCCCGGCCTGACCTCCATGGAAAACCCGTCCAGCGCGACGACGCCCGGATAGGTCTTGCGCACGTTCTCGAGGCTGAGGAACGGCGTGGTTGCTGCGATGGATGTCTCGGAATAATTCATCATGCCTGACAGCGATTGGCGGGCCGACCTTTTGGCAGACTGACGATCCTCGCGCGGTTCGTCAATGCGAGCAGCCGGCTCAAGCGAACTCGAGCCGGCTGAACTGCTTCAAGTCTTAATTTCCAGCCATTGCCTTCAGGTTGGCGGCATAGGCGTCGACGTCATCCTTGCCGATGATCTTGGTCGGGATGATGATGAGGTTGCCTTCCGGGATGCCCGACTTGTCGCCCTTGAGGTAGGCAGCCATCAGCTTCATGCCCTGATAGGCCCATTCGAAGGGCTGCTGCACGACGGTGGCGGCAATGGTGCCTTCCTTGACGCCGCCCAGCGTGATCGGATCGTCATCGAAACCGACGACGGTGATCGAGCCGAGCTTGCCGGCGTCGCGCAGCGCTTCATAAATGCGCGGCGTGTTGTAGGAGTAGAAGCCGACCATGCAGGTGACGTCGGGGCTGGCGACCAGCGCGTCCTCGACATTCTTCTTGGCGCGCGCCTGGTCGATGTCGTCGCCGCGCACGTCGATCAGCTCGATCTTGGTGCCGGCCAGGCCGTCCTTCATGCCCTGGATGCGCTCCTTGGCATTGTCGGCGCCGAGCAGGCCGACGAAGCCGAGGCACTTGCCGCCATCGGGCATCGCCTTCTTGGCGATCTCGGCCGCCTGCTTGCCGGCATCGACGTTGGACGAGCCGATATAGGCGACGCGCTTGGTCTGCGGGGCGTCCGAGTCGGTGGTGAACAGCGCCGTTTCCGAGGCGATCTTGTTGAGGCCATCAGTCGAGGTCTTGGGATCGACGGCCGAGACCATGATGCCCTTGACGCCGGCCGTCACCAGATCGTCCATCAGCCGCTGCTGGATGGCGACCGAGGACTGCTCGGGATATTTGAGCTCGAGCGTGTAGTCCGGCAGTTCGCCCTGCGCCTTCTTGACGCCGGCTTCGGCGGCCTTCCAGAAATCGGAAGCGCCGTTGACGACGAAGGCCAGCGTCGGCTTGTCGTCGGCGCGCGCGATCGCCGTGGCCGACAGGCCAAGCAGCAGCGCGGTCGCGGCTACGGATGCATTTCGTATCAAGGATTTCATGTTCAACCTCCCGTTTGGCTCAGTCGTTGGACCGGCCGATCTTGCACTGACCTGATTTGCCGTTTGCAGCGTGGACGCCCTCCTCCTCAAAGGGGTTCCCGGCACAGAAAGAATGGCGTCGTTCCAGCCACGATCATGGACCTTAGAGACTCATCCTTCGTTCGTAAATAGTCCGATTTGTCTGACATATCACATATCTGCGACAAGGCTTGCGGGGGTAGGATCCGCTCGCCATCGGGCCATTTTTCGTACTCTCCCGCCGCCCGAGCCCACCGGGCCGGATGCGACAGATTGACGGTACAGCGCATTTTTGTATTAGTAAACAGTATTAGTTTTAGGCAATGCCGGCGGTTTTCGCGGCGTATCCACCGGCGAGCCGTCCGCACGGCCAGGCCGCCGCCCGAGCCTTTCGCCCTTTGAGTTTTGGCTTGTATGGAGATGCATGGCGGATGGACCTCCGGCTTACTAATAGTTATAAACGACCTTGACGATATCTCTATAGATCGACGGCGTCACGCCATCTTGCCGGCCTGACCGGCCTGCCAGACTGGGATTTGCCATGAGCGAGACGACGGATCGGGCCAGCGACACGGCGAGGCGGCGCAAGGCGCCGGCCAAGGGCGCCAAGAGCCGCGTCACCATGATCGATATCGCCAGGGCGGCCGGCTGCTCGCAGGCGACCGTTTCCTTCGTGCTCAACAATTCGCCAGGGATCAAGCTGTCGCAGCAGACCCGCGAACGGGTGATCGAAGCCGCGCGGACGCTTGGCTACACCGCGCCTGCTTTCGAGGCACTCCACCCGGCGCTGCCTGCCTTCGAGGGGCCCGCCTTCGAAGGCCTGGACGGCGTCATCGGCTTCGCCGTCGACCAGCTCGCCACCAGCCCGGAAGCCGTCGTTGCCATCGAGGGTGCGCGCCAGGCCTCGTGGAATGCCGGCAACGTGCTTCTGGTGGCGCAGACGCTGGGCGATTCCGTCATGGAGCCGCGCGCCATCGCAGCCCTGACCAAGCGGGGCATTTCGGCGCTGATCTACATGACCATCTTCACCCGCGAGATCACAGCGCCCGACTATCTCTACGGCCTCGACATCCCGGTGATCCTGCTCAACTGCTACACGGCGGATTACGCCTTCCCCGCCGTGGTGCCGAGCGAGATCGCCGGCGGCCAGAGCTCGACCCGCCATCTGATCAGCCACGGCCACCGCCGCATCGCCACCATCACCGGCGAGCCGTGGATGCAGGCCGCACAGGACCGGCTGAAGGGCTACCGCCGCGCGCTCGCCACCGCCGACATCCCGTTCGATCCGGAGCGGGTGATCGAGGGCGACTGGTCGGCCAGCGCCGGCTACGCCGCGACCGTCAAGCTCTTGGCGCTGAAAGACCGCCCGACCGCCATCTTCTGCCAGAACGACCGCACCGCGATCGGCTGCTACGAAGCGCTGAAGGAAGCCGGCCTGCACATCCCTGGGGACATTTCCGTCGTCGGCTACGACGACGAGGAAATCGCCCGTCACCTCTTCCCGCCGCTGACAACCTCCATCCTGCCGCACATGGCGATGGGCCAATGGGCGATCGAACAGCTGGAAGCGCCGGCGGCGGCGGGACGGGGGAGGTATCCGATCACGAAGCTGGAGTGCCCGCTGGTGGAGCGGGAGAGTGTGAGGGGGGTGGGAGTTACTTGAGGCCGCGAACCTTTCGCGCAACGCAACAAGCCAGAACCAAGCGGGCTAGGCGGATTGGCAACAGGAATCAGTTGGTGCACATCCGCGCCAGCGCACATCTTGACCTGACCGCCGCCTAGTAGTTCTTCTTATTGATGGCCTATTGGCTTTAACTTAGCGGTCAGATATCGGCGATCATTAGTTTAGTCGAAATAAGATCAGACACTACGTTAGACGCCTGGATGCTATCGAAGCAATCGATCAGCTTGAAGCCGCCGATGGAATTGACTTCTGCCATTAGCTTTCGGAAAGACCGGCGCTCGAAGAGCTTCTTGTTACCTTTATAAGACGCAACGAGCCTTTCTAGGATCGCTCCAAAAAGTTCCGTCGACTGCGACGTCGTCGGCCTTTCGACTAGGTTTGCCCGGACGTCAGACTTGAAAAGAAAAGCCTCGAGCGCGACCTCCCTATCAAGCTCGGGTACGCGAGCGCAGAGATGCGCCATCCACCAGAGCCGCGACCCTGCGTTGTCTCGTTCGCTTTGACGTTTATCACGGGCGAAGAAGTGCCTGCGTATATGCGTAACGGCCTGCTCATCGTCGTTCGGGATCGGCCATCGGCGTCTCGAATATTCCAGGAGATGGGTGTGGACATAATAAGCCCACAGCCGCTCGTCACGAGCCTCATAAGCTGTAAGGCCGTCGAAGGCATCGTAGAGAACAATGCAGTTGTCCACCTCATAGTGGTCGGCGCCCTTCGAAAACGTCATGTCCTTGAGACGCGACTCATTCACTTCGCGGTCAAGCGAGAACCAAAGGGCGTCGTCGACTTCAATGCTTTCGAAGTTTCCACTTCGATATTGCTGAAGATTGGTCGGAACCGCCTGACGGAGTTCTTCGAGGGTCACACCCTTCAGGAGTCTAGCCTTCATAAATCCGCCTTGAAGAAATAAGCGTCGATGAGCTTCATAGGATGTTTCATTAGTTCCTGAGCTACGAAAGACGCGCTCTGATGGTCCAGGTTGATCGACAGGTCATCACACCTCTTGTGGAAGATGTGCGCCCATCTATAGTTCTCGACTTCATCGGGTTCGTACTTCAGTAGCGAAACGCACTGGATAACCGCGCCAAGATAGATCGAGTTGAGAAGGATGGCCTTTTTCCCGCTATCGTTGCGGGCTAGGTCGATTTTTGCCTTGGTGTCGGGGCTGACAGAGATAATAACTTTGTCGCCGTAGGGGTCCACGCGCCATTGATTGTCGGGGACGTCATAGCTCTTGACCAGCTGGAACGCCGAACTAATGGGTTTGAACGCGTCGCGATCGACGTAGATCGCCTGTGGGACCTCGAGCGCCAGTGCTGCGCCTTCATCGAAGGCGAACGGGCCTGCGCCGAATTCGGCATTGATCCATTTGCACGTGAAGCTTGCGATGTTCGTCCTCGCCACGACGTAGGGGTAGATCAGCACCTCACCGCGAATGGACCCTGCAGGAAAACTGTGAGAGAACGTCGGGACATCGCTAAGCACAGCCTTCCGGAAGTAGGTGTCGCGGCATGCGAACACCACGGAATATGCAGCGCGTCCGGCTTCGATTTCCGCCACGATCTCGGGCACCGAGAGGGCGAAGGAGATATTAGCCGTAAGCGTCAGACCGTCGCCCGATTGGGTGAAGTCGACGGTCGCTTGGATGTCGCCATCGATATAGTCGTCAACCGATGGACGAAGAACGGGGTAGGGGAACGCCCTGAGAAGATCAAACTGCATGTGTTACAACCTTGATCGTGCCGATAAACTCACGGTCGAGTTCGACCTCGAACGACAGACGTTCCCCTGAAATCATCTGAAGCGAACCAACAATTCCGGCTGTTACCTCGCCGATCGTCGAATTTACGACGTTCAGAGGTCTATCGGTGTCAGCTCCGGAATCCTGGAGCACAACTCGCCCCATACCGGTTCTCAGCGGTGTGAAGGCGATCCGGCGGCGCCGTTTGTCTAAGAGGGGAACGGCTCGGACGTCCCGGACCGGAGCTGCGGAAAAAGCTCCGTGTTGCGCGTTGCCCATCCCGCCCTCGCTCGCGTCGTCTCCACCCGAGCTATCGTTTGCTGTTGCCTCCCCTGCACCGCCTGCGCCGGGGCCAATATTTTTGCCATCCGCATTGGTCTCTTCGGGACTGTCGACGACGTCGTTGTCGTCGAGGTCTAAGACGACCTCGTTGGTAGCCGAGACAGAGTTTGGCGCTCGCGTTTTAATCTTTATCTGCCGCGCACGGATGACGATTTTTCCTGCAGGGTTTTCATCCGGCTTCTTTCCGCCCCCTTCGTCTTCCTCGTCGGCGAAAAAGTCCGCTAGTTCATCAAGATTCGTCACCTCAGTGACAGGATCTTGGGCATGACGCTTAAGCATTTCGCGAACAAATGCAGCAAGCTCTTTAAGTGCCGTTTTGCCAGCGCTACGCTTATCTGGCGGAAGCCGCTCTGGTTCGAAGGCATCATGGCGTGGCGGCTCCATTCCGCGTAGCAGTGCCTGACCCTTGGTGCTGGTGCACTCAAGCACCGCAACGAAGTCTTTGAATTCGCCGAAGCGCTTGAGCCCAGTGAGCTCCTCAGTAATCAGCATACCGTTTCTCAGCACGGCCACTTTTTTCGGCAGCTTTTCACCGACAAGAATTCGTACTTGGCAGTCGCCAAGATGAAGGTTTTGCGTGTTCTCGATAGAAACGCCTTCGCCACCTTCCAGAGCTTCCAGGTAGCTCAGAATTGTCCTGAAGCGCCCTGCTTCGCCTTCCTGCTCGTCGGCCACCTTGGCCAGCGTCGTGTCGTTCAGCAAAGTATCCAGGCTTGCCAAATTGATGTCGTGGCCTCCCTCGATGGAAACTTCCAGCTCGCCGCGTTTGATCGCGCCAAAGAAATTCATGAGGATGTTGGCAGTCAAAACTTTCTGCCAGTCCTTCACAGCGTCGAAGCCTAAGATGCTAAGCGTCGTGCCGGCGAAGCCTGAAATCTGACTGTCATGCGTTCTGCGTAGCCAATCAGGAACGTCATCCGTGATAGAGGTGATGGGCATGCATCCGTCGGTTTCGCCCCAAAACCCGGTTCCTCTTCGTACCTTTTTCTTGTCGAGGTGGGACATAAGTACGGACTTGCCCTGGACGTAATGGTGCCAGTTCTCGTCCTCGTCTTTCCAAACTGTCGTCACGAAGACCGTACGCAATCCGGAAACGGTGAAAGGTGCGAACTTTCCGATGCCGTAGGATCCCGTTGATGTATCAGCCTTACGGCTCTGGCCTGTGGCTTTCAGAAGGGCGAAGAACGGCTGCCCGTTTTCACACGGACCTTTAACTCCGATCGTGTTCGAATCTTCGATTTGCAGAACGAGCAGGTCTTTTTTCTTGAGCAGGCCCTGCGCGTGATTGAAAAACTTGATCGCCTTCTCGTTTTGCTCGACCTTCGCAGAAACTAAGCACTTGTCGATCGTTGCTGAAAAGCTATCGAAGTCGGGAATTCGGGACGGGGAGATTTTCTTAAGCGAAACGCGGATGCGCGCCGGATTTCCGGCTTTCGCGTCTATGGTGTTCTGTGGGACCTCGCGGCCAAGATGCTGAAACGGGTTGCCGCTGAAGTGCTCCATCGCGGAATCGTTGAAACCGTCCCATTAACCCGACGCGTCAATCGGGAACTCGAACCCCACCTTTGCCAATTAGGATACCCCATTCACAAGCTTGGCTTTTACGCGTTCCGCTAAAAGTTTTGCTACCGGAACAGCGATCGCATTACCAACTTGTGTATAACGTTTCGCACGCGGCACAACCTCAGGAAACGAAAAATCCTTTGGAAAACCTTGCAATCGCAAGCATTCGTTCTCGGTCAGCTTTCTCAATCCGTGGCCATTCATAATGAATGGCACATTATGACCGCCGAGGCCCATATTGGCAGTCAGTGTTGGGCAAACACCCGCTTCCTTCGCGCGTACCTCATACTTGCGAAGCTGATAAAGGCGCTCGCGATCAGTCACGGCTTCTGAGATCATCTTGTAGTAACGATTCTCATTATCAAGATAATATTCGTCTGCTACGCTTTCTTCGAAGCTGATGTAGTCCCTCAGGCGCTTCGGCGTCGCATTCTTCTCAGCCGGGAAAGTGAATCGCCCGCTGTTGAAGTGCTCCATGGAGAGGGCGACCATAAACAGGCGGGTTCGCTGCTGGGGCAACTCTGTCAGTTCGAAGGCGCTCAGTTCTTGGGCGTTTTCTGGTCTGAACCAATATCCAGCCTTCTGGATGGCACGCTGAACCTCCAGAAACCATGCTCCACCCTCACCATACCGTAGAAACGGCGCATTCTCCAACACTAGAACTTTTGGCTTTTCGTCGCCGAATTGCTCGATGATGCGGATGATCTCGAAAAACAGGCGACCTCGAGGATCCTCAAAGCCTTTCTTTTCTCCGGCCTGAGAGAAGCTCTGGCAAGGAAAGCCTGCATGAAGGATATCCACAGGCGTCAAGCTGTCAGCGACGACGTCGATTTCGGATACGCTTTTCGTGATCAGGCGGACGTGCGGAAGGTTTCTCCTGTACGTTTCCGCCGCATGATCGTCGATCTCCACTGCCCAAGAAGATTGAAAACCAGCCTGCTCGAAGCCGAGACAGAATCCGCCGATTCCGGAGAACAAAGCACCGCAAGTTAACGTCATTTCTATACCAATTCTGAGACTCACAGACGCGCCGGAGCGCGCCTCTTTGTACACCAACGATCGACAGTTCGGCAGCGGGTCTTGAAAAAATAAGGTTGTGCGTGCGATGTCGACGTAATGCCGCCTTTGCTCGACAAGGCGTTTTTTAGCCTAGGTAGTCGTTCGGACTTCAAACGGCTTGAGTTTTTACCTGGGCGCAAGGCCATCGCGAAAGCGACCGCAATTCATGCCCTTTGGAACACATATTGCCAGTGAGATCGCTTGGGATTGCTAAATGCCGTTACGTTACGCGCAAGTCATTCTGATTCCGACATGATTGGGAGAAGCTATTGGGCGATCCCAAAATTACGCTTCGTGAAAAATCGCAAAAATTTCAATTGTTTGGTGATGTGTCATGGCGCACCCGACAGGATTCGAACCTGTGACCTCTGCCTTCGGAGGGCAGCGCTCTATCCAGCTGAGCTACGGGTGCTTCCCGGAATCCGGAAAACGAACCAGCCGGTGAACCGGCAAGTCACGGCTTCTTAGCGGAAGCAGGCGCGGGCTTCAACGGGCAATTGGAGATTGGCGGCGAGTTGGCTCGGGGCTTCCAGGCTGCGGCCTATCAGGTTGCCGCCCCGCTCTTAACCGTCCGCCGCCCTCGCACCGCCCGCTTCGGCTTCTTCGCACCTGTCAGTTCGTGCATCGCATCCAGCTGCATCTGCTGCATTTCGGCCAGGCGGGTCCATTGGCGCGAGATGAGGTAGTCGAGTTTTTCGTGCAGGTGGCGCACTTCGAGCTCGGCCTTGAGATTGACGCGGTAGTCGTTGAAGGAGCGCAGGCGGTCCTTGGACTCCTGCCGCCTCTGGCTCATCATGATGATCGGCGCCTGGATGGCGGCGATGCAGGAGAGCAGCAGGTTGAGCAGGATGAAGGGGTAGGGATCGAAGGCGGCGCTCATGCCGGCGATCAGGTTGATGCCGATCCACACCAGCAGCACGCTGCCGAAGGAGATCAGGAACCACCAGCTGCCGCCGAAGGAAGCCATGTTGTCGGAGACGCGGTCGGCAAAGGTGCGGTGCTCCTCGAACTCCTCCTCCGAGTTTTCGGAAATGGTGTCCTGCCTGGCGATCGATTCGACCACCTGGCGGTCGAGCTCGGAGAATTCGCCGTGCTCCTGCTGCAGCAGCTCCTCCATGTAGCGCATGCGGTAGCGGCCGAGCTCGGCGCGGCTGATGCGGGCGCCGGCCGGCAGGTCGGGATGGTCCGAGCGGATGCGGTCGGCAAGGCTCGGGCGCAGCGTGTCGATGCGCACCAGATCGCGCTTGCGGAATTTGCGGCCCGAGATCGCCGATGGTTTTTTCTTCGGCTTGCCACGGTGGGCGCCTGGGCCCGCAGGTTCGGAGTCCGGCACTTCGGGCGTCTCGAAGTGCTCGTCCGATACCGGATCGGCCTCCAGCTCACCGACGATCGGCGCCTCGAAATATTCGCCGCCGTCATCGTTCTGATTGTCGGCCGGTTGCTCGGGCGTTTTGGGGACGGTGCTCATTGTGGGCTCCTGGTGGTGCTGGGCGGTGATATGCCTATGCCGCAACATCGCCAGCTTCGCGACGGATTTCGCGGCGGTACAATTGTTTTTGATCGAGGCCGATCGCTCGTCATCCACGGGCGGAGCGGGAGCGAAGCGGTCGCGCGGACCCGAGGATCCTGTGTGTTGTTGCGGTGAAGAACTTGCCCGATGTTAGCGCCAATCACCCCCTCTGTCCTGCCGGACATCTCCCCCGCAAGGAGGGAGATTGGCTGTTATCCCGGCTTTCGCCAATTTCCACCGTCACAGGAGTGAGCGTAGCGCCGAAGCCGCTGATCTCCCCCCTTGCGGAGGAGATGTCCGGCAGGACAGAGGGGGGTGCTGTCCTGCCAGCGTCCCGCAAAGGTTCTGCACGGCGACGGCAACAAAAAACCCGCCTTGCGGGCGGGTCACGTTTCCGGTGGATCAATTGGCGCGACTCGGCACCATAGCCAAAACAGTAGCATAACTGCCCTCACCGGGCAATCCATCACCGCGCAGCCAGGTGCAAACGTGCGGCGGCCGCTATTGTTCGGCGAACATCAGCCTTGTCTTGGCGCCGTCCGTCGTCGGCGACAGGCTCCGCTGGATCAGCGCTTCGACATGGTCGTTGCGCTGGCGGGCTGAGTCGGCGCCCATCACCACGACGATCAGGTTGCGGCCGTCGGCATTGTAGGAGGTGACGATGTTGAAGCCCGACGCCCTGATGTAGCCGGTCTTGATGCCGTCGACGCCGCGCACGCGGCCGAGCATGTCGTTGTGGCCGCGCACCAGCCTGCCGCGGAACATGAAATCGCTTTCGGAGAAATAGTGGAACTGCTGGGGAAAGCGCTGATGCAGCGCCATGCCGAGCACCGCCATGTCGCGCGCGGTGGTCATCTGGCTGTCGTCGGGCAGGCCGGAGGCGTTGCGGAAGGTGGTGCTGGTCATGCCGAGCTGGCGCGCCTTGGATGTCATCATGGCGGCGAACTGATCTTCACTGCCGCCGAGATATTCGCCGACCGCCACCGCCACGTCGTTGGCCGATTTGACGACGATGGCGCGGATCGCCGAATCGACGTCGATGCTCTCGCCGCGCCGGAAGCGCATCTTGGTCGGCGGCTGCGAGGCGGCATGGTCGGAAACCGGGATCTGCGTCTCCTTGGTGACGCGGCCGGACTCCAGCGCCTCGAACAGCAGATAGAGCGTCATCATCTTGGTCAGCGAGGCCGGATAGCGCTGCGCCGTCGAGCTGACCTCGAACAGCTGCTTGCCGGTCCTGGCGTCGACGACGATGGCGGCATATTTCTGCGCCGGCGCCGGCACGGCCAGCACGCTGTCGGGCGGCGTCGTGGTGGTGCAGCCGGCAAGCAGCACCAGCAGGGCGAGTGCCGCAAAAACTCTCTGGATGAGCGGAAGGGGACGCAGGTTGGACAAGGGCAGGACTGTTCTGGCGAAGCTGTTGCTGAGATGAGGCGAAGCTAACGTAACGCAAGTGATGCGTCCATTTGGTTAATGGCTGACAGGCCCAGGATTGTCGAGGGCTGAGGCTCGCCCCGAAAACGCCCGTTTCCGGTGTCTTTCCTTGCCAAGGCCGCGTTTCCTGTGGGAAGGGGCGTGGTATCTGGCGGCTAGGGGGGCTTGGCATGACACATATCGGGGCCGGGGGCGCTGCGCCCTCGCTTATCAGGGCATCGCTCAGCCGCACCGGCAAATGGGCCGGCAGCGTCGCTTTCATCAGCGGCGCCGTTGGCGACGTGCTCAATCCGCTGGCGCCGTTCGCCGCCTATATCGCGCTGGTCGCCGCGGTGGCTGCGGCCATCATCGCCATTGCCATCGCGCTCAGGCTGGTGCTGGCCGCCAAGGCGCTGCCGGCTTTGATCTTCGCCACAAGTGCTGCCGCCGTCGCCGGCGGCGTCTACGGCCTGCAGCAGCAGACCAACGCACAGAACGGGGTAATCGCCAGCCTGGTGCCGGCCATCGCCGAGCTGCAGAAATCGATGGGCATCGTGTCCGAAAAGGTGGCCAGGATCGAGCAGACGGTCACGCAAACACAGAAGACGGTCGAAGAGGTCAAGCAGTCGACCGACACGGTGGTGAGGAAAACCGACGAGATCGCCTCCGTCCAGCAGCAGCAGACGCAACAGACGGCGGAAGTGCAAAAGACCGCGCAAGAGGTCAAGAAGCAGACCGAGACGCTGGCCGCCGGCCAGGCGCAGCAGCAGGCCCAGACCGAGAAGCTGCAAGCGACGACGCAGCAGATCGCCGCATCGATCGACACCATCGCCAAGGGGTTTGCCGCCTTGGCCGTGCAGGGCGGGGCGATTGCCGAGCCCAAGCGCCCGGACGAGTTCTACCACAATGCCCGCGTCTACGAGCTGTCCGGCGACATGCTCAATGCGCGGCGCTCCTACCTCGCCTTTGCCGGTTTCGATGTCGACGCCATCGACCCCTACACGCGCTTTGCCACGCTGCTTCGGGTGCAGGACGGCAAGGCCGGCGCGCGCGAAGTGTTCGGCGCGCTTGCCGACAAGGGCAAGGCGCTGTCGATCAAGCTGGTGCATATCCAGCAGTTCGATGACGCCCAGCGCCTCGACAAGCTCAACGCCTTCATCGCCGCCAATCCAGATTTTGCGCCGGCCTATTTCCTGTTGGCGCAGGAGTTTTCCGAAGACCGCCTCGGCACCCAGACGCTGGCCGACAAGCGCAACGAGGCCAAGGCGCTGACCACGTTCACGTCCTACGAAAAGGATGGCGGGCTGCTGAAATATTTCGTCGACCAGACGCAGCTGGCCGACTGGCTGGACCGCAGCCGCAGCCGGCTGGCAGCCCTTGGCGACGTGCTCGATCCCGCCCGCTTCGTGCCTTCGCTGACGCCGATGCGCTCCAACCAGGGCTGGTCGATGACCATCTCGCTGCCGGAGCCGGCGACCGCCATCTCCTGGCGCATGGGCGACAGCGGCCCGTTCACCGACACCGGCTTCCTGGCCATGAACGACCAGACGACCGGCAAGCCCATGGCCAATCCGAGTTTCGAGATGCCCGACAGCACCGCGGCCGGGATCATCGCGATCAAATATCTCGACATCCGAGGCCGCGAGACCGGCCCGTTCGACATCCGCTTCGACCCCGAGACCGCGCTTCAGCAAGGCAACAAGCAGATCCTCGACCAGTTCTGGACCTCGTGGATCGCCTTCGATGCCAGCGGCAATCATGGCCTGGTCTATTTCACCCAGATGCTGTCCTACCGCTGCGCCATCAAGCAGGTGCATTACAGCCTGAACGGCGCGGCGCTCGACAAGGAGATCAAGATGCCGCCTTGCGACAAGAAGGACCCCTACGCCATCCCCTACGACTACCAGCCCTATTTCAAGGTCGCCGACAGCGTGAAGTCGATGTCGGTGCAGGTCACCTACACCGACGACACCAAGTCGCCTGTGCGGGAATACAAACGGCAGTAGCGGCGCTTACCCTCCCCTTTGTGGGGAGGGTCGGCGAGCGGACGAAGCGAAGCGGAGACCGTTCGACGGGGTGGGGGTCTGGCGCCGGCGTCACCCCCACCCCGATCCTTTGCGCGGATCGACCCTCCCCACAAGGGGAGGGTGAAGGGGGCGCTGATGCAAATTGCCGGTCGCTATGCTTGCGTATTCGCAACCCAGCGGGTTTTGCTGGCGCAGACAGAATCAACAGGTGCGCGATGACCATCCATACGATCAAGGCCAGAGGCATTTCGGTTTCGCTCGACCTCACGGTCGGCCACATCGCCGACATGGTCGTCGAGAGCGGCGGACGGCAGCTGAAGCCGCTGCACCGCGCGCCCTGGGTCGATGCGAACGAGACGCTGCCGGACAATTTGCCGGAAGGCACGGTTCGGCTTTCCGGCGATTTTCTCTGCGCGCCGTTTTCACGCAGCGATGTCGAGGAAGCGCCTCTGCATGGCTGGCCGGCCAACAGCGCCTGGGATGTCGTCGAGAGTGCCGCGACAGACGACGGCAGGCGCGCGGTCTACCGCCTGCGGCACAAGGTGATGGGCGCCAGCGTCGACAAGATCCTGACGCTGCGCGACGGCCATCCCTTCCTCTACCAGGAGCATGTGTTTTCCGGCGGCCATGGTGCGATTTCGGTCGCGCATCATCCGATGACGGCGATGACCGGCGGCGGCAGGCTGGCCTTTTCGCCCAAACGTTTTGCCGCGACGCTGGACGACCCGCTGGAGCCCGACCCCGTCCGCGGCCGCTTCATGCTGGCCTATCCGGCGCGGTCTTCGGATCTGTGCCATTTCCCCGCCGCCGGCGGCGGTACGCTCGACCTGACGGAGTACCGCATGGATGACCGCCGCGAGGATTTCATCACCCTCGTCGAAGCCGATCATGGCGGGCCGGGCTGGACCGCGCTTGCGCGCCAGGCCGAGGATGATCTGGTGCTGGTGCTGAAGAACCCGACCGAGCTGCCGATCACCATGCTGTGGTTCAGCAATGGCGGACGCGACTACGCGCCGTGGAGCGGCCGCCACCTTGGCGTGCTCGGCATCGAGGATGGCCGCGCTGCCGTCGGCCATGCCGCCTCGATCGGCGACAACTGGCTGAAGCGCGAAGGGATAGCGACCGCCTTTGCACTGGGCGAAGGCCAAAGCGTGTCCTTTCGCCATGTCATCGGCGCCGTGCCCTTGTCCGGGGACGAGCCGCCGCAGGCGATCACGACGGCGGATGGCCGCATGCGGCTGGCAGCCGGTGACGCGACCCGGGAGGTTCCCTTCGACAGCGATTTCCTGCGCATTGGTCAGCCAGCGGCCTCATAGGTGGGATTGCGCGGCCGTAGGGTTTGAAATTTCCACGAACTGCCGGCAAGATGTGGCCGAAATCATCATGCATGGTGGATTTGAAGCTCCTGCCAGAGAGGCTCTCATGTCCGAAATCGCCCATCTCGCCGCCACCATCTTCAAACGCGCCGGCAAGGCAAACCGCTTCATCGTCGCCATTGCCGGCCCGCCGGGCTCCGGCAAGTCGACGCTGTCGGCAAGGCTGCATGAACTGCTGCCCGAAGGTGCTTCGGAAGTCGTGCCTATGGATGGCTTCCACTATGACGACGCGGTGCTCGAGCGGCGCGGCCTGCGCGCGCGCAAGGGGGCGCCGGAAACCTTCGACTTTGCCGGTTTTGAGGCCCTGCTGAAGCGTATCCGGGCCGGTGAAGCCGATATCGCCATCCCGGTGTTCGACCGCAGCATGGAACTGTCGCGCGCGGCCGCCTCGATCGTCGCCACCGAGACCAAATTCATCCTGGTCGAGGGCAACTACCTGCTGCTCGACGAGGAGCCGTGGTCGCGGCTGGCGCCGCTGTTCGATTTCTCGATCTTCGTCGACGTGCCGCGCAACGAACTCGAGCGCCGCCTGATGGAGCGCTGGCACGGACATGGCCGCTCCGATGAAGACGCGCGCGCCTGGATCGCGTCCAACGACCTGCCCAACATCGAGCGCGTGCTCGCCCGCCGCAGTGCCGCAGATCTGGTGATCGGCCTTTCCGCTTGATTGGGCGAATTGCGCAAGGGGAACCTTAAGACTTTCAGGCCGTTATCCCGAACACGGCAATTCTGCCAAAAGAGGGATTCGGTCCAATGGCAACCAAGGCAAGAAAGCCCGCGCCCGCCAAGGGCAAGGCGACCCAATCCAAGGCCGGCGCAGGCCCGGCGATGACAGCCCGTTCGAAAGACGCCAAGCCGGCCTTCGGCAAGGCTGCGCCGAAGAAAGTGGTGCCGGCCGCAGCGAAAGCCGCGCCAAAAGCCGCGAAGCCGAAGAAGCCCGCGAGTTCCAGCGACTCCCTGAGCGGCGGTGCGATGCGCACGGCCAAGGCCACGGCCAACGTCGCTGCCGGCGCGGTCATGGTCGCCGCCCGAGGGGCTGCGTCGCTTGCTGCTTCCGTCATGGGCAAAGGCGGTTCGAAGGCCAAAGCGAAGGCGAAATAGCCGCTCGAAGGCCAAAGCGAAGGCGAAATAGCCGCGCTTCGGAGGCTGGTTCGGCTATCCCTTGGCCGGGATGGTCAGCCCTTTCTGCACCGCCGGCCGTGCCAGGCCACGCTCCAGCCATGTTCCCACATTGGCGAAATCGTCAAAGCCGACCAGTTCGCGCGCTTCGTAGAAGCCGATCAGGTTGCGCACCCAGCCGAGCAGCGAAATGTCGGCGATGGTGTAGTCATTGCCCATGATCCACTTGCGGCCCTTCAGCCTGCCATCGAGCACGCCGAGCAGCCGCTTTGATTCGTCGCGATAGCGCTCCAGCGGGCGCTTGTCGGCGATCTCGCGGCCGGCGAATTTGTGGAAGAAGCCGACCTGGCCGAACATCGGTCCGACCGAGGCCATCTGGAAGAACACCCACTGGATGGTCTCGTAGCGGCGCGCGGCATCAATGGGCATGAGCAGGCCGGTCTTTTCGGCAAGATAGAGCAGGATGGCGCCGGATTCGAATAGGCCGATCGGCTTGCCGTCCGGACCGTTCGGATCGATGATCGCCGGTATCTTGCCGTTGGGGTTGAGCGACAGGAATTCCGGTGTCCAGCTTTCGTTCTGGCCGATGTTGACCCAATGCGGCTCGTAAGGCAGGCCGAGTTCCTCCAGGGCGATCGAGATCTTCACGCCGTTCGGCGTTGTCGCCGAATAGAGTTGAAGCTGGTCCGGATGCCTGGCCGGCCAACGCGTTGCGATCGGAAAGGCGGACAGGTCGGCCATGGAAACTCCTGAATGGGGATTCGCCGAGCGGCGCGGTTAGATCAGACAGCCTTGTTCAGACGGCCTTGAAGGCCAGCACCGCATTGGTGCCGCCGAACGCGAAGCCGTTGCTGATCGCGGCGCGCACCTTGCGCTCGCGCGGCACATTCGGCGTGACGTCGAGGTCGCAATCGGGATCGGCCTCACGAAAATTGGCCGTCGGCGGCACGATGCCCTCGCGGATGGCCATCACGCAGGCGATCATCTCCAGCGCACCCGACGCGCCGAGGCAATGGGCATGCATCGACTTGGTCGACGACACCGAAAGCTTGTAGGCATGGTCACCGAAGACGCGCTTGATCGCTGCCGTCTCGATCTGGTCGTTGGCCTTGGTGCCGGTGCCATGGGCGTTGAGGTAGTCGACATCCTCGGGATTGAAGCCGGCATCGGCCAGGCAGGCGCGCATGGCCGCTGTCGGCCCTTCGACGGTTGGGGCGACAATGTCGGAGGCGTCGGCGGAGAGGCCGGCGCCGGCGACCTCGGCAAGGATGGTGGCGCCGCGCGCCATGGCGTGCTCGTACGTCTCCAGGACCGCCATGCCGGCACCCTCGCCGAGCGACAGCCCCTGGCGGTCGGCCGAGAATGGCCGGCAGGTGTCGGGCGCCAGCACGCGCAATGCTTCCCAGCCCTTCAGGATGCCCCAGACCAGCGGCGCATCGGTGCCGCCGGCGACCATCACGTCGGCGCGGCCAAGCCTGATCTGGTCTACGGCCGAGGCGATGGCGTGGTTGGATGAGGAGCAGGCCGAGGTGACGCCGAAGACCGGACCGCGCAGGCCCAGATTCATGCTGACGTGGCCGGAGGCCGCGCTTGGCATAACCTTTGGCACGGTGAAGATACCGGCGCGGTTCTTGCCCTCAACCAGGATGGCGCGATAGTTCTCTTCGATCGCCTCCCAGCCGCAGACGCCGACACCGACGACAGTGCCCATCCGATAGGTGGTGGCCTCATTCGAAACCAGGCCGGCCTGCAGCATGGCTTCCCTGGCTGCGATCGTCGCCAGCAGGCTGAAGCGGTCCATCGACACGGTCTGCTTGCGGTCGATGCCGTGATCGGGAAGCGTCTTGATTTCGCAGCCGACCTTGACCTTCAAATCATGCAGTTGGGGACTTGTGATCTGGCCGATGGCCGAGCGGCCGGCGCGCATCTCGTTCCAGATCGCGGGCGCGCTGGTGCCGAGCCCGCAGATGCCGCCCATGCCGGTGATGACAACGCGCTGCCGCATTCAGTTCAGGCTTTTTTCGCGATCAGCGCGCGCACAGCTTCGACCATGTCGCCGACGTTCTTCAGATTGCTCCAGGCGTCGACCGTGTTCATCTCGATCTCGATGCCATACTCTTCCTCAAGATCGAAGATAATCTCCGTCAGCTCGAGCGAATGGATGCCAAGCGAAGTCAAATCGGTGGTGGTGGTGATTTCTTCGCCGCCCGGCTCGGCATGAGCCTTGATCTTCGCGATGATATCCGTTGCCAGCTGGTCGGCCATTCGGTTCCTTCCCCACTATCTCGCGTTTCCCGACGCCAACTGAGCAGCGCCCCTTTTTCTCCTGGTATCAAGCCGCCGTCGTCGTTTAATACCCCCGCCAAGCGCAGCATGACCGTACCAAGGTGGTTCCCTCTATAGAAACCGAAACGTTGTCAAGCAACAAGCTATATCGAACTCCATATCGACAAAGCCGCCGGAGTGCTTAACGTGCAGGCATGGATACGATCGAACATGGCGGGATTTCGACGCAGCGCGTTGCGGGCGTCGCGCGGCTTTCCTGCGCGCTCAGGGAGGGCCGCACGCGCCTGCGGCGCCTCTATCAAGACGGCGCCGCCAAGATAAGAATGCCGGCCGTCTCGGCCGATCCGCTCGAAGCGGTGCTGATCAACACCGCCGGCGGAATGACGGGTGGCGACCGTATCGCCTGGGACGTGGATGTCGGCGCGGCCGCTTCGGCATCGATCACCACGCAGGCCTGCGAGAAGATCTACCGGGCCGCGTCCGACCGTGCCGAAGTGCGGGTCAATTTGTCGGTCGGGGAAAACGGCCGCATCGCCTGGCTGCCGCAGGAAACCATCGTCTTCGACCGGGCGGCTTTTGCCCGCACGCTCGACGTCGAGCTTGCCGTCGGCGCCGAGGCGCTGGTGCTGGAAGCCGCCGTCTTCGGCCGCCTGGCGATGGGCGAACGCGCCACGCGGGGCAACTTCCATGACCGCTGGCGTGTCCGCCAGGAGGGCGCCCTCATTCATGCCGAGGATTTCCGGATCGGACCAGATATCGCCGCCACGCTCGACCGCCCGGTGGTTGCCGGCGGCGCGATCGCGGTGGCGACGCTGCTTCTGGTGTCGCCGCGCGCCGAAGCCCTGCTCGATCCGGTCCTGGAGATCGTCGGCGACCACGGCAGCGCCAGCGCCTGGAGCGTGAAGAAATCTGGCAAGCTTCTTGCGAGGCTCTACGCCGGGGACGGCTACCGGCTGCGCCAGCGGCTGGTTCCACTCGTCGAATTGCTCAACGGAAGGGCGGGGTTGCCCAAATTATGGTCACTATAGGCCTGTCTCTACCAATCCAGGGAAACGCATGAACCTGACGCCGAGGGAAAAGGACAAGCTGCTGATCGCCATGGCGGCGATCGTGGCGCGCAAGCGGCTCGAACGCGGCGTCAAGCTCAACCATCCGGAAGCGATCGCGCTGATCACCGACTTCGTCGTCGAGGGCGCCCGCGACGGCCGCCCGGTCGCCGAACTGATGGAGGCCGGCGCTCATGTCGTCAGCCGCGCGCAAGTCATGGAAGGCATCGCCGAGATGATCAATGACGTGCAGGTCGAGGCGACTTTTCCCGACGGCACCAAGCTGGTGACCGTGCACGAACCGATCCGTTGAGGAGGACAGGATGCTGGAGCTGCGTCCCAACTGCGAATGCTGCGACAAGGACCTGCCGCCTGAGGCGGCGGATGCGCTGATCTGCACCTTCGAGTGCACCTTTTGCGCCGGATGCGTGGAACAGGTGTTGGGTGGCATCTGCCCCAATTGCGGCGGTGGTTTTTCGGCGCGGCCGATTCGGCCGGCGGCAATGCTGAAGAAATATCCGGCGTCGAGCAAACGCGTTCTCAAGGCCGACGGCTGCGGCCCTCGCAAGGCCGCGTGAACAGCACAGCAAACGAAAGGCAAATAGAATGATCCCTGCCAAACGCCTCTGCCTGTCGGCGATCCTGCTGCTGGCCGCTGCCATGCCGGCCTATGCCCATGTCGGCATCGGCACGGCCTCCTCCTTCACGGCCGGCTTCATGCACCCGCTTTCCGGGCTCGATCACATGACGGTGATGATCGCGGTCGGACTGTGGGCGGCGCTCAAGGGCGGCAAGGCGGTTCTTGCCTGGCCGGCGGCTTTTGTCGGTGTCATGCTGGTCGGCGGCGCGCTGGGCATGCTGCATATGCCGCTGCCCTTCGTCGAACCGGGTATACTGGCATCGGTCGTGACGCTCGGGCTGCTGGTGGCGCTGGCGATCGATCTGCCGGTCTCGGCCGGCGTCGCCATCATCGGCCTGTTCGCACTTTTCCACGGCCACGCGCATGGCACCGAGGTGCCGGAGAATGCCGGCGGGCTTGAATACATGGCCGGCTTTGCCGTCGCCACGCTGTTGCTGCATGCCACCGGCATCGCCGCCGGTCTCAGTCTCGGCATCCGGTTCCGTGGCCTGGCCCGCGCTGCCGGTGCCGCCTGCGCGGCGATCGGCATCGGTCTCGCCTTTGGCATCGTGTGAGGGTGAGCATGATCCCCGGTGAAATCATCACGGTGGGCGGCGACATCGAGCTCAACAAGGGCCTGCCGACCGTCACCTTGAAAGTCGCCAACAGCGGCGACCGGCCGATCCAGGTCGGCAGCCACTACCATTTCTTCGAGACCAATGAGGGGCTGAAGTTCGACCGGGAGCGCGCCAGGGGCATGCGCCTCGACATTGCCGCGGGCACGGCCATGCGTTTCGAGCCGGGCCAAGAGCGTGACGTCACGCTGGTGCCGCTCGGCGGCAAGCGCGAGGTCTACGGATTTCAGCAGAAGGTGATGGGCAAGCTGTGAGATCTTCCGGCGCGCTCAGCTCAATTCGACGGCTTGGCCGCGGCGTAGATGACGATCTTTCCGGGATCGCCGAATTCGACGGCGAGGACATCCTGCGCCTGCAAGCGCCGCGATTCGATGGCGTTGAACAACAGCGCGTTGGCCTCGATCTCCTTGCGCAGCTCCGCGATGTCGTCTTGATGCTGCTTGACCTTGCTTTCGATCTCCGGCGGCGGGCCGCCTTCGCTGCGCGCGGCGTCGGTGAGGAACACGATGTCAACCTTGTCGAGCTTGGACGTCTTGCGCACCGTACCGATGTTTTCACGCGTGCGGTCGATCGCCGTGTTGACGCTGCGGGCTTCGGCGGTGGCCTTGGCCTCTTCCTGCTTTACCTGCGAGCCGACGATGCGGTTGACGGTCTCGGTGCTTTCCAGCCCTTGCGCCTTCAGTCCGGCAGCAGAACCTGCCACCGCCAGGAACGCCATGACGCTGGCCGCCCGCAGCCGTCTTTTGGGAGAAAAGGAAGTGGTCGCCATCGCTCGCTCCTGAGAGAAATCGTTTCGGGGCGCGGGTTAGCGCGAAAAGAACAAAACGAATCCCGCCCGGCGAAGGTTCCTTTCCCGATGCGGCCGGCGGGCCGGATGCCGGCCCGCCGCGCCGTGGCGTCAGCTCGCCTTCTTGGTGATCAGGGTCAGTGCGCCATTGGGTTCCATGCTGGCGGCCACGACTTGCGCCGAACTGAGCCCCTTGGCCTCCAGCGCGGACTTGACCTTGGGCGTGGCGTCGATCGAGCTGCGCAGTTTCTTCAAGCCGTCGTCGCCGCGTTGGGCGATCACCTGGTTGACCTGCGTCTGGGTGTCCTTTGGCAGCTCCGTGATGTCGACGATGTTGACGCTCTGGATCGTCGGCACCGCCGGCTGAGCCTGGGGCGTGGCTGGAGCAGGCGTTGTCGGCGCCGGAGTGGGCTGTGGCGCGGGTTGCTGCTGGGCACTGGCGGCGCCCGCCAGCATCAGGCTGGCTGCGGCGGCAAGAACTATCGTTTTGCGCATGGATTTTCCTTTCCATCGATTGGCAAACGGTCGGTCTGGGGTGACCCCATAACCTCAACCGCCAAATGGGATCAGAAGGTGTCGCCCAGCAGGTCATTGCGTGACCATAGGATGGCAGCAATGTGCCGCCGCGCTTCAATCCAACCGCATTCCGGCAAACCGCATTTCAGGAGCAATCGCTGATGGCCAGAATTACCCGCGCCGCCTATGCGCAGATGTATGGCCCGACGGTCGGCGACAGGGTGCGGCTTGCCGACACCGAACTGTTCATCGAGGTCGAGAAGGATCTCACCATCCATGGCGAAGAGGTGAAATTCGGCGGCGGCAAGGTGATCCGCGACGGCATGGGCCAGAGCCAGGTTTCCAGGGCCCAGGGCGCCGTCGACACGGTGATCACCAACGCGCTGGTGGTGGACGCCAGCGCCGGCATCTTCAAGGCCGATATCGGGCTTCGCGACGGGCGCATCGCGGCCATCGGCAAGGCCGGCAATCCGGATACGCAGGATGGCGTCACCATCATCATCGGCCCCGGCACCGAGATCATCGCCGGCGAAGGCAAGATCCTGACATCAGGCGGCTTCGACGCGCATATCCACTTCATCTGCCCGCAGCAGATCGAGGAAGCGCTAATGTCAGGCATCACCACCATGCTCGGCGGCGGCACCGGTCCGGCGCACGGCACGCTGGCCACCACCTGTACGCCCGGGCCATGGCACATGGCGCGCATGATCCAGTCCTTCGACGCCTTTCCGATGAACATCGGCCTGTCGGGCAAGGGCAATGCCTCCCTGCCCGCCGCACTCGAGGAAATGGTGCTGGGCGGCGCCTGCTCGCTGAAGCTGCACGAGGACTGGGGCACAACGCCGGCGGCGATAGACTGCTGCCTGTCGGTCGCCGACGACTACGACGTGCAGGTGATGATCCACACCGACACGCTGAACGAATCCGGCTTTGTCGAAAACACGGTCGCGGCGATCAAGGGCCGCACCATCCACGCCTTCCACACCGAGGGCGCCGGCGGCGGCCACGCACCCGACATCATCAAGGTCTGCGGCCTGCCCAACGTCATCCCGTCCTCGACCAATCCGACGCGGCCCTACACGGTCAACACGCTGGCCGAGCATCTCGACATGCTGATGGTCTGCCATCATCTGTCGCCGTCGATCCCCGAAGACATCGCCTTCGCCGAAAGCCGCATCCGCAAGGAGACGATCGCGGCGGAAGACATCCTGCACGACATCGGCGCCTTCTCGATCATCTCGTCGGATTCGCAGGCCATGGGCCGCGTCGGCGAAGTCGCGATCCGCACCTGGCAGACCGCCGACAAGATGAAGCGCCAGCGCGGCTCGCTGCCGCAGGAAACCGGCAACAACGACAATTTCCGAGTCCGCCGCTACATCGCCAAATACACGATCAACCCGGCCATCGCGCATGGCCTGTCGAAGGACATCGGCTCGATCGCGGTCGGCAAACGCGCCGACCTGGTGCTGTGGAACCCGGCCTTCTTCGGCGTCAAGCCGGACATGGTGCTGATCGGCGGCATGATCGCCGCCGCCCCGATGGGCGACCCCAACGCCTCGATCCCGACGCCGCAACCCATGCACTACCGGCCGATGTTCGGCGCCTATGGCAAGGCCAGGACCAATTCGTCGGTGACCTTCGTTTCGAAAGCCGCGCTCGAGTCGGGGCTGCATGGCAGGCTTGGCGTCGACAAGCAGTTCGTCGCCGTCGAAAACACCCGCGGCGGCATCGGCAAGCATTCAATGGTGCTCAACGACGCCACGCCGCATGTCGAGGTCGATCCCGAAACCTACGAGGTGCGCGCCGACGGGGAACTGCTCACCTGCGAGCCGGCAACGGTGCTGCCGATGGCGCAACGGTATTTTCTGTTTTGAGGCTTCCGACAAAGTTCATGAACTTGGTCAAGTGCGCCTGACCAATGCGCACTTTGTCAAATGTGACCTTCGTGAAAGCGCGCGCGCTTTGTCAATTGCGACTGAAAGGATGTTGCGCGGAAGAACCTGAGCAAGCTCCACCGTTTTGTCTGGCTTGGAAATTTCGCTCTTTGAGAGCAATATATCCTGAATGAACAAGATTTTTCGAAGACAGCAATTGACGCCCTACGATGCCGACTACGCTCAGTGGTGCGCCGAGCAGGGCGCGCTGTTGCGCGAAGGTCGTCTCTCTGACCTCGATCGCGAGAACTTGGCGGAGGAGATCGAGAGCTTGGGGCGGAGCGACAAGAGGGAAATAGCAAACAGGCTTGGCATATTGCTTTTGCATCTGCTGAAGTGGCAGTTCCAAGCCAAAATGCGCAAGGCGGGTTGGTTGCTTACAATCCGGGAGCAGCGGCATCAGATCGGGAAGCTGATCGATGAAAGCCCAAGCCTGAAGGCCTACCCACGAACGCAGATCGTCAGCGAATTCGAGTTTGCGCGCCTGAAAGCTATTGACGAAACGGGCTTGCCTGAAAAGGATTTTCCGATCGATTGTCCATACGAAATTGCGGACGTTCTCAACCAGGACTTTTTCCCTGGCGCGCCATTGCTGCCGGAGCAGCTTGTTCGCACCTGAACCCATTGCGGCACAGGACCGGACGCCGCACTATGCGGCTCAACGAAACCGCGTGACTAGCCATGGCCACCGAAATCGCTTCCGCCCACGACATCTTCCCGCATATCCGGATCGTCATGGGCATGGTGATCGGGCTTGGCGTTGCCCGTCTGCTCTCGGGGGTGGCGCGCATCGTCCAGCATCCCGGCCAGTACAAGCTCTATACCGTGCATCTGGCCTGGGTCGTCTCGGTGCTCCTGATGCTGGTGCATTTCTGGTGGTGGGAGTTCGGCCTCTACGCCATCGAAACCTGGACCTTCGGCAAGTACCTGTTCATCATCTTCTATGCGATCACGCTGTTCCTGCTGTGCGCGCTTTTGTTTCCGGATTCGATGCTGGACTACACCAGCTACGAGGATTTCTTCTATTCGCGCCGGGCGTGGTTCTTCGGCCTGCTGGCGGCGACCTACCTGCTCGACGTGATCGACACGCTGCTGAAGGGGCCGGAGCATTTCGCCCGCTTCGGCAACGAGTATCTGTTCCGCACGCCGGTCTTCGTCGCGCTCTGCATCATCGCGATCCTGGTGCGCGACCGCCGCTTCCACATCGCCTTCGTCACGGCGGCGCTTGTCTATCAGATATCGTTCATCCTGCGGCTCTTCGACACCATCGTCTGAACGAACGCGATGGTCTAGCTTGTTGGGGAAAGGCAGGGTTCGACATGTACAAGGCCGTTGGATCGCGTGGATCCCGGGTCAGCCGCGTTCTCTGGATGCTCGAGGAGCTCGGGCAGCCTTATGAATTCGTCGAGGTTCATCTGCGCTCACCGGAAGCCTATGCGCTCAACCCATCGGGCAAGGTGCCGATTCTCATCGATGGCGAACTGACAGTGACGGATTCGGCGGCGATCTGCGTTTATCTCGCCGACAAGCACGCGGAGAAGGACATGGGCGCCAATCCGGGCGTCGCCGGCCGTGCCGAGATGGATTCCTGGATGCATTTCGCCCAGAGCGAGTTCGAGGCGCCGCTGTGGAACAAATTGCGCCATCGCTTCCTGCTGCCTAGGGATGTGCGCGTCGATGTCGGTCCTGCGGCGGCTTACGATTTTGCCTCGGAACTGAAGGCGCTGGAGCGGCGTCTGGGCGACAAGCCGTTTGCTCTAGGCGAGCGGTTTTCAGCCGTCGACGTGCTGCTCGGCGACATGGGTGGGTGGGCGCGTGCCGGCCGGTTTGCGATCGAGTCCGAACGCGTCAACGCCTATTTCGACCGCGTGCTGGCGCGGCCTGCGCGTGTGCGGGCACAAGCAAATGGGGGATCCATGAAATGAAACTCAACCTGAACACCGACTTCACCAAATTCCCGCGCGCCGTCTCGGTGCTGTCCGCCGGCCATGCCGGAACCACCCTACCGTCCGGCCGGGCCATTCTCGCCCATGACGAGCGCCATCTGCGCCGCCGGGCTATCGAACTTGCCGACGGCAGCAAGGTGCTGGTCGACCTGCCCGAACCCGTCGCCTTGAACGATGGGGACCGGCTGGTGCTGGAGGATGGCGGCCATGTTGAGATCGCCGCGGCGCCGGAAGAGGTCTACGACATCCGCGCCCGCGACGGCGTGCATCTGGCCGAACTCGCCTGGCATATCGGCAACCGTCATCTCGCGGCGAGCATCGAGGCCGGGCGCATCCTCATTCTGCGCGACCATGTCATCAAGGCGATGCTGGAGGGGCTGGGCGCCACGGTGACCGACGTGTCCGAACCGTTCAAGCCGGTGCGCGGCGCCTATTCCGGCCATGGTGGGCAAAGCCACGATCACGGCCATGCGCATGCGCACAGCCACGCGGAAGCGCACAGCCATTCTCATGGCGAATCGCATTCCCACTCGCACAGTCATGCCGGCCATGACCACGATCATGACTGACCAGCCTTCGAACATCGCCCTGCTGCGGCTGATGGCGTGGCTGTCGCCTGCCTTTCCGGTCGGCGGCTTTTCCTACAGCCATGGTCTCGAGCGTGCGGTGCATGACGGGCTGGTTGCCGATGCCGGGAGCCTGGCCAACTGGCTGGAAACGCTTGTCGAGATCGGTTCGGGCTGGAACGACGCCGTGCTGTTCGCCGAGAGCTGGCGCCGGGCGCGCGGCGCCGGTGATCTCGATGAAGTGGCGGCACTCGCCGAGGCGCTGGCCGGCTCGCGTGAACGCCATACCGAGACCATGCTGCAGGGTGCGGCCTTCCTCAAAGCGGCGGCAGCCTGGCCTAATCCGGTGCTGGAGCGCTTGCCGGCCGAATGCGCCTATTGCGTCGCCGTCGGCGCCATTGCCGGCGGCAACGGCATCGCGCTTCAGGATGCGCTGTCGGCTTTCCTGCAAACCTTCTTCTCCAATCTCGTGCAGGCAGCGATCCGGCTTGGCATCGTCGGCCAGAACGGCGCGACCGCGTTGTTGGCCGGCTTCGAGCCGCTGGCCCTGGCGACCGCAAGCCGCGCCGCGCGCTCGGCATTGGACGATCTCGGTGGCTGCGCCTTCGTCTCCGATGTCATGGCGATGAAGCATGAAACCCAGTATTCGCGGCTGTTCCGCTCATGATTTTTCTCGCCTTCGCGCTCTCCCTTGTCCTGCTGCTGATCACCGCGCTGCATGTCTATTGGGGCCTTGGCGGCATCTGGCCGGGCCAGGATGCGGCCTCCTGCGCTCGTGCCGTGGTCGGCTTTCGCGGCGTCGACGAGATGCCGACGCCGTTCGCCAGTTTCGCCGTTGCCGCGTGCCTCTGCCTGGCGACACTATGGCCGCTGGCGCTCGAAGGCGTCTTTGCCTCGCCCTTTCCCAGGGAGGGCCTCGCCGCCACCTCGCTGCTCATCGGTCTCGTGTTCCTGGGACGCGGCATTGCCGGCTTCACGTCATGGTGGCGGCGGCTGACGCCGGAACAGCCTTTCGCGCGGCTCGATGTCCGCTATTATTCGCCGCTATGCCTGTTGATCGGGCTCGGCTTTGCCATCCTCGCCATCACGGAGTTTCCCGCATGACACAGACAAATGGTCCGCTGCGCGTCGGCATTGGCGGCCCGGTCGGTTCGGGCAAGACGACGCTGACCGAAAAGCTGTGCAAGGCGCTGCGCGACGAGTTTTCCATCGCCGTCGTCACCAACGACATCTACACCAAGGAAGACGCCATGATGCTGGCGCGGCTGCAGGCACTGCCCGAGGACCGCATCATGGGTGTCGAGACCGGCGGCTGCCCGCACACCGCCATCCGCGAGGATGCGTCGATCAATCTGCAGGCGATCGCGCAGATGAACAGGAAATTCCCGGATCTCGACATCGTCTTCATCGAATCCGGCGGCGACAACCTTGCCGCCACCTTCTCGCCGGATCTGGCCGACCTGACGCTCTATGTCATCTCGGTTTGCCAGGGCGAGGAGATTCCGCGCAAGGGCGGGCCGGCGATCACCCGCTCCGATTTCCTGGTGATCAACAAGAGCGATCTTGCTCCTTACGTGAACGTCAACCTCGATGTCATGGAGAGCGACGCCGGCCGCATGCGCGGCAAGCGGCCGTTCGGCTTCACCGACCTGTCGCGCGGCAAGGGATTGCAGGAGGTGATCGATTTCATCATCGAGCATGGCGGCCTGCGAGCCGGCGCTGCCGCTGCCAGCACGGCGGCGTGAGACACGCCATCCCTGCACCAACCAAAACCGGTTGCGGGAATGGGCTGGCCACGGCATTCTTGCCGAAACCGGAGGATTTTTCGATGAGCCTTGCCCGTCTGCAAAAGGAACCGCTGACCAACCTGCCCTACTATGAGGAGCGCGTCGATCTCGCCTGCGCCTTCCGCTGGACGGCGCGGCTCAACATGCACGAGGCGGTGGCCAATCATTTCTCGCTGGCCGTCAATGATGGCGGCACACAGTTCCTGATGAATCCCAACCAAGTGCATTTCTCGCGCATCAAGGCGAGCGACCTTCTGATGATCGATGCCAACGATCCAGAAACGCTCTCCGGCCCCAATGCGCCCGACCCGACGGCGTGGGGGCTGCATGGCGCCATCCATCGCAATGTGCGCCACGCGCGCTGTGTCATGCATGTGCACTCGATCCACGCCACGGTGCTGGCCTCACTCGCTGACTCGACATTGCCGCCGATAGACCAGAATTCGGCGATGTTCTTCAACCGCCATGTCGTCGACGCGCATTATGGCGGGCTGGCCTTCGAGGAGGAGGGCGAGCGCTGCTCGCAGCTTCTCGTCGATCCCAAGGTCAAGGTTATGGTGATGGGCAATCACGGCGTGCTGGTGATCGGCGATACGGTCGCCGATGCCTTCAACCGCATGTTCTATTTCGAACGCGCCGCCGAGACCTACATCAAGGCGCTGTGGACCGGCCGTCCGCTGCGCACGCTGTCAGATGCGATCGCCGAAAAGGCGGCGAGCGAGATGGACGACTATCCCGGCCAGGCCGAACGCCATCTCAGCGAGTTGAAGGCGATCCTCGACGAGCAGGAACCGGCCTACCGGAACTGAGGGCTCTTAGTTTGACGCAATTCCGGACGGAAAACCGCTTCACACTTTTCCTGGAATTGCTTTAAAGCCCCAGTTCGGCGCGCAATTCTTCGGCGCTGTTGATGACGACGGCGCCAGGAGGGCCTTCCATCGGCTTTTCCGGCCAGAAGATCGTCTTCATGCCCGCCGCCAGTCCCGCCATGGCGCCCGGCCAGCTGTCGTCGATCGCCACGGCGTGCGCGGGGTCGACATCGGCCAGATAGGCGGCGCGCAGGAACGGCTCGGCATGCGGCTTGCCTTCGCGCACATCGTTGCGGCTGATCGTCTTCATGCCGGGGTAGGTCAGGCCGACCATGCTCAGATTGGCGTCGACGATCATCCGGTCCGAATTCGAGACCACGGCTTGCGCCACGCCCCTTTCCCGCAGCTCGCTGAAAATCTCGATCGCGCCGGGGCGCGGGTTCAAGCTCTCCACCAGCGGCAGGTAGTGTTCGTATTTGCGCATGATCCAGTCGTCGAAAGGCAGGTCCAGGCCGAACTCGTCACGCATCATCTCGTAGACCGGCCAAGCGGCAACGCCGAGTACGCGCTCGTGCAGGTCATCAGGCGGGACAAGGCCGACATTGCGCATCGCCGCCATCAGGGCGGCCTCGTGCAGCGGTTCGCTGTCGACCAGCGTGCCGTCCATGTCCCAGAAAACCGCTTTCGGCGTCATGTGAGGCTCCTTTTTGCCATCCCTTAAAGGGTTTGAGCCGGGAGATAAACCTTCGGGACCGAAGAACGTGCCGCCTGCCGCGACCGGGGGCAAGTCTCTTTGGGGACAGAGACATCGTCGGAGAAGAAAAGCTGAGCCGTGCCTGCGCCGATGGACAGCAAGCAATTGCCCCCGAGATTGACAATTGCGCAGCAGGCCGTTCCCTGCGAAAGTGGGCATGGGCCGCTCTCATGACGGCGGTCTCGGGAGGCAAGACTTTGAATAGCCGGCAGGATGGTGGCAGCAACAGGCTGGACGATGCGGCGCGCGCCGGCTGGCTTTATTATGTTGCCGGCAACACACAGGACCAGATCGCTTCGACGCTTGGCATCTCGCGGCAAACGGCGCAGCGGTTGGTGTCGCTGGCGGTGTCGGAGGGCTTGATCAAGGTTCGCGTCGACCATCCGATCGCCAACTGCCTCGATCTGGCGGCACGGCTGAGATCGCGCTTTGCCCTTGATCTGGTCGAAGTGGTGCCGAGCGACCCCAACTCGTCCTCGACCACGATCGGTATCGCCGAAGCGGCTGCCGCCGAGATCGAGCGGCGGTTGCGTTCACCAACCCCGATCGTCATGGCGATCGGCACCGGGCGCACGCTGAAGGCGGCGATCGAGCAGCTGCCGCCGATGGAATGCCCGCAGCACAAGGTGGTGTCGTTGACCGGCAACATCTCGCCGGACGGTTCGGCCGCGTTCTACAACGTCATCTTCACCATGGCCGACAGGGTCAAGGCGCGCTCCTTCCCGATGCCCTTGCCGGTCATCGCCTCGTCGCCGGAGGAGCGCGAGATGCTGCTCAACCAGCCGATGATCCAGCCGACGCTGGCGCTTGCCGCCGAGGCCGACGTCACCTTCATCGGCATCGGCGACCTCGGCGCCAAGGCCCCGCTCTACGAGGACGGCTTCATTTCGGAGAGCGAACTGAAGGCGCTGCAGAAGGCCGGCGGCATCGCCGAGATCGTCGGCTGGGTGTTCGATAGGGAAGGCCGCATGATCGAGGGCATCACCAACGACCGGGTGTCGTCGGCGTCGCTGCCGTCACGTGAGAAATCGCTGGTCATCGCACTGGCCATGGGCGAACGAAAGCTGCCGGGCATCCTGGCGGCCGCCAACCGGCGGCTGATCAACGGCCTCATCACCGATGAACGGACCGCCGCCGCCCTGCTGGCCAGCATCTGACCGGAAGCAACTGGTTTGCGATAAAACCAACCGCATTAGCCGTGCCGGCCGAAAGGGTCATTGCCATCGAGAAAACCGAGATCGCGCTGCAGATGCGGCGACAGGTCCCTGATGTCGAGATGCGCCCGTTTTTTGGCCGCGAACCAGCCGAATCCATCCGTCAGCCACGAAAACCAGCGGTGATCCGGTGCGTGAGTGCATTTTTGCTGCGCCATGGTCATGATCGTCAACCTTCGCTATCCTGAACCCGAATGACGGGTTGACTGGGAATGTCGGTCCTGACGGCCGCCTTTGCCAATCGAACGTCGATAAGGACCCATAAGGAGACTTTATGCCGGATCTCAGCTCTCGGCAGGTTTCACAGCTTCCGCCGCTGCAGGCGATCCGGGTGTTCGAAGCGGTGGCGCGGCATCTTTCCTTCACCAAGGCGGCCGAGGAACTTGCCATGACGCAAGCGGCGGTCAGCTATCAGATCAAGGTGCTGGAGGAACGGGTCGGCGCGCCGCTGTTCCTGCGACGACCGCGTCAGATCGCACTCACCGAGGCCGGACAGCGCCTCGCGCCGGCGGTCAGCGAGGCCTTTGCCATTCTCGGCCAGGCCTATGCGGCGGCGCGCGGCGGCGCCGACGGATTGCTGTGCGTCACGACGGTGCTGACCTTTGCCTCGAACTGGCTGGCGCACCATCTGGGCTCATTCCAGATCGCTCATCCCTCCCTTGCCGTGCGGCTCGAAACGTCAAGCCGGCTGACGGATTTCGCTCGCGAGGATGTTGACCTCGCCATCCGGTCGGGCGGCGGCAAATGGCCGGGGCTGGAAGCCTACAAGCTGCTCGATGCCGATTTCACGCCGATGCTGAGCCCGAAGCTCGCGGCAAGCATCGGCGGCGTCAGGGAACCGGCGGACCTGTTGCGGCTGCCGATCCTCGATCCCGGCGATGTCTGGTGGACGCAATGGTTCGAGGCTGCCGGCGTGCACTCGCATGATCTCGCCAAGCGGCCCGGCAGCAGCATGGGCGCGCAGGCCTATGAGGCCAATGCGGCGATCGCGGGTCATGGCGTGGCGATCCTGACCAGGGCGCTGTTCAAGGCGGAACTCGCCGACGGGCGCCTGATCCAGCCTTTCGATCTGGTTGGCGACGATGGCCATGCCTATTGGCTGGTCTACCCCGAGGCGCGCCGCAACGTGCCGAAGATCCGTGCCTTCCGCGACTGGCTGCTGGCCGAGATCGCCTGCTGACCGGCAAGCTTCCGGGCTGCACCTGGTTCTCGCAGATCTATCCGCTGTTGCCCCACTGTAATGCGGCCGGGACGATCCTCGCCCTGGCAATTTCCGCTCGCCCCGGCCTGCGGTGTCGCCCGAGTGCTGCGCTGCAGCATCGAATCCGACTTGACATAATTCACGCCAAGTGAGTAATTGCCCAAAGCCAAGGCAAATGCTCATCTTGGTTCAAGGGAGGAATTTGATGAAACTTCGCACGCTCACCCTGGGCTTGTTGTCGGCCAGCACGCTTGCGTTCGCCGCACATGCCGAATCCATCACCATCGCCACCGTCAACAACGGCGATATGGTCCGCATGCAAAAGCTGACCGAGGACTTCACCAAGGCGAACCCCGATATCCAGCTCAACTGGGTTACGCTCGAAGAGAATGTGCTGCGCGAGCGCGTCACCACCGACATCGCCACCAAGGGCGGCCAGTACGACGTGATGACCATCGGCACCTATGAGGTTCCGATCTGGGCCAAGCAGAGCTGGCTGCTGCCGCTCGACAAGCTCGGCGACGACTATGACGCCAAGGACATCATCCCGGCCATCGCCGGCGGCCTTTCGGTCGACGGCAAGCTCTATGCCGCGCCCTTCTACGGCGAAAGCTCTTTCGTCATGTACCGCAAGGACCTGATGGAAAAGGCCGGGCTGAAGATGCCCGACGCGCCGACCTGGGACTTCATCAAGCAGGCCGCCGACAAGATGACCGATCGCGCCAATGGCGTGAACGGCGTGTGCCTGCGCGGCAAGGCCGGCTGGGGCGAGAACATGGCTTTCCTGACCGCCATGTCGAACTCCTTCGGCGCCCGCTGGTTCGACGAGAACTGGAAGCCGCAGTTCGACCAGCCGGAATGGAAGAACACGTTGCAGTTCTATGTCGACCTGATGAAGGCCGACGGCCCCGAAGGGGCTTCCTCCAACGGCTTCAACGAAAACCTGGCGCTGTTCCAGCAGGGCAAATGCGGCATGTGGATCGACGCTACGGTCGCGGCGTCCTTCGTTTCGGATCCGAAGAACTCGACCGTCGCCGACAAGGTCGGCTATGCGCTGGCGCCCGACAATGGCCTGGGCAAGCGCGGCAACTGGCTGTGGGCCTGGTCGCTGGCCATTCCGGCCGGCACGCAGAAGGCGGATGCCGCCGAGAAGTTCGTCTCCTGGGCGACCAGCAAGCACTATGCGGAGCTCGTCGCTTCGAAGGAAGGCTGGGCCAACGTTCCTCCGGGCACGCGCTCCTCGCTCTATGCCAATGCCGAGTACCAGAAGGCGGCTCCGTTCGCCAAGATGACGCTGGACTCCATCAACGCCGCCGACCCGACGCATCCGACGGTCAAGCCGGTGCCCTATGTCGGCGTCCAGTTCGTCGCCATCCCTGAGTTCCAGGGACTTGGCACCACGGTCGGCCAGCTCTTCTCGGCGGCTCTTGCCGGCCAGTCGAGCGTCGACGATGCCCTGAAGCAGGCCCAGGACGCTGCCACCGCGGCAATGACCGAGGGCGGATACATCAAGTAAGGCTCCTCCCGGTGCCGAATGCCGGTCGCCTCCTTGACCGGCAACGGCCGCCCGAGTTCCCAGTTCGGGCGGCCGCCTTTAACGCCTTTTGAAAATTCCGTCTGACCAGTGAAGGGTGACCGTCATGGCTACTCAGCAGACCCGTTCGCTTGCCCGTTTCATGATGGCGCCATCCGTGGTGCTGCTGTTCGTCTGGATGATTGTGCCGCTGGTCATCACCATCTGGTTCTCCTTCCAGCAATACAATCCGCTCAATCCGATCCGCGACGGCTTCGTCGGCTTCTCGAACTACGCGCTGTTCTATTCCAACCCGGCCTTCCTGCAATCGATCCTCAACACGCTCACTTTGGTGGTCAGCGTGCTCCTGATCACGGTGATCGGCGGCATCCTTTTGGCGCTGCTGATCGACCAGCCGATGTGGGGCCAGGGCATCGTGCGCATCCTCGTCATCTCACCGTTCTTCGTCATGCCGCCGGTGGCCGCATTGGTCTGGAAGAACATGATCATGCACCCGCAATACGGGGTGTTCGCCGATATAGCCCGCTTCTTCGGGGCCCAGCCGATCGACTGGTTCGGGCAACATCCGATGCTGGCGATCATCATCATCGTCGCCTGGCAGTGGCTGCCCTTCGCGACGCTCATCCTCTTGACCGCGTTGCAGTCGCTCGACGGTGAGCAGAAGGAAGCCGCCGAGATGGACGGCGCCGGCTTCATCAGCCGCTTCATCTATCTGACGCTGCCGCACATGTCGCGCGCCATCACGGTCGTCATCCTGATCCAGACGATCTTCCTCCTCTCCGTCTATGCCGAGATCCTCGTCACCACCAATGGCGGGCCGGGATACGCCTCCACCAACCTGCCCTTCCTCGTCTACCAGAAGGCGTTGCTGGAGTTCAAAATCGGCCAGGCATCCGCTGGCGGTGTGATCGCCGTCATTCTCGCCAACATCGTTGCCTTCTTCGCCATGCGCGCCGTCGGCAAGAACCTGGACAAGTAAGGGAGGATACGATGGCACGCTCAGTCACCACCCAGCACAAGACGATCGCGACAGTTGCCGCCTGGATCGTCGCCCTGCTGATCTTCTTCCCGATCCTCTACACGATCATCACCTCGTTCAAGTCGGAGCAGGAAGCCATCCAGGGCTTCAGCATCATCCCGTCGGGAACGTTCGAGAGCTATGCCGAAGTTCAGGCGCAAAGCGGCTACTTCAAGTTCTTCTTCAACTCGGTGCTGCTCTCGGTCGGCTCGACCATCCTGGCCCTGCTGGTCGCCATACCGGCGGCATGGTCGATGGCCTTCTCGCCGACCAAGCGGACCAAGGACATCTTGATGTGGATGCTGTCCACCAAGATGATGCCCGCGGTCGCGGTGCTGTTCCCGATCTACCTGATCTTCCGGGACACAGGACTGCTCGACAGCCGCATAGGCCTGATGATCATGCTGATGCTGATCAACCTGCCGATCGTGGTGTGGATGCTCTACACCTATTTCCGCGAAATACCGGGCGAGATCCTGGAAGCGGCGCGCATGGACGGCGCATCGCTGTGGAACGAGATCGTCTATGTGCTCACACCCATGGCGGTGCCGGGCATCGCCTCGACAATGCTGCTCAACATCATCCTGGCCTGGAACGAGGCGTTCTGGACGATCCGGCTGACGACGACGGAAGCCGCACCCCTGACCGCCTTCATCAGCTCGTTTTCCAGCCCGCAAGGCCTGTTCTGGGCCAAGCTCTCGGCCGCCTCGACACTGGCCATCGCGCCGATCCTGATCATGGGCTGGTTCAGCCAGAAGCAGCTGGTGCGCGGCCTGACATTCGGTGCGGTGAAGTAACGGAATTGCCCGAAGCAATCGGCAGAAATAACCCCTCGGGGAGGAAACCATGGGAAACATCACGCTCAAGAACGTCTCCAAATCCTTCGGAGCAACGTCCATCATCCCCGGCCTTGACCTGGTGATCGAGAATGGCGAGTTCGTCGTCTTCGTCGGGCCGTCCGGTTGCGGCAAGTCAACGCTGCTGCGCCTGATCGCCGGGCTCGAGGACACCAGCGGCGGCTCCATCAACATCGACGGCCGCGACGTCACCGGCGAGGCACCGGCCAAGCGCAAGCTGGCCATGGTGTTCCAGTCCTACGCGCTCTATCCGCACATGACGGTGGCCAAGAACATCGGCTTCCCGCTGAAGATGGCCGGCGAGGACAAGGCGACCATCGACAGGAAGGTGGGAGACGCGGCGCGCGTGCTCAACCTGACCAACTATCTCGAACGCCGGCCCGGCCAGCTTTCCGGCGGCCAGCGCCAGCGCGTCGCCATCGGCCGCGCCATCGTGCGTCAGCCGACCGCCTTCCTGTTCGACGAACCGCTGTCCAACCTCGATGCGGCACTGCGCGGGACCATGCGGCTGGAGATCAGCGAGCTGCACCATCAGCTCAAGACCACCATGATCTACGTTACCCACGATCAGGTCGAAGCCATGACCATGGCCGACAAGATCGTCGTGCTGAACGCCGGCAACATCGAGCAGGTCGGCTCGCCGATGGAACTCTACAAGACGCCGAAGAACCTGTTCGTCGCCGGCTTCATCGGCTCGCCGAAGATGAACCTGATAGAAGGCGCACCGGCTGCCAAAAACGGCGCCAAGACCATCGGCATCCGTCCGGAGCACCTGGAGATCTCGACCACGGCGGGCGAATGGAAGGCGGTCGTCGGCGTCGCCGAGCATCTCGGCTCCGACACCTTCCTGCATGTTCAGGCCGATGGCGTCGGTCCGCTGACGGTGCGCGCCGACGGCGAACTCGCTGTCCATCATGGCGACACCATCTACCTGACAGCAGACAAGGCCAAGCTGCATCGCTTCGGCGCCGACGGAAAGGCGATGTGAACATGCGACTGGCCGGCAAATCCGCGCTGATCACAGGTTCGGCCCGCGGCATCGGCAGAGCTTTCGCCGAAGCCTATGCCGGCGAAGGCGCTACCGTCGCCATTGCCGACATCAATCTCGAGGCCGCGCAGAAGACCGCCGCCGAGATCGGCGGCAAGGCCTATGCGGTCAGGCTCGACGTCACCGACCTCGCCTCGATCGAAGCGGCGGTGAAAGCCGTCGAGACGAAGACCGGTGGCCTCGATATCCTGATCAACAACGCCGCCCTGTTCGATCTGGCGCCGATCGTCGAGATCACCAAGGCAAGCTACGACAAATTGTTTTCCGTCAATGTCGCCGGCACGCTGTTCATGCTGCAGGCGGCCGCCCGCTCGATGATCGCGCGGGGCAAGGGCGGCAGGATCATCAACATGGCGAGCCAGGCCGGACGCCGCGGCGAGGCACTGGTCGGCGTCTATTGCGCCACCAAGGCAGCCGTCATCTCGCTGACCCAGTCGGCGGGGCTCGACCTGATCAAGCACCGCATCAACGTCAACGCGATTGCCCCTGGCGTCGTCGACGGCGAGCACTGGGATCACGTCGATTCGCTGTTCGCCAAATATGAAAACCGACCGAAGGGCGAGAAGAAGAAACTGGTCGGCGAGGCGGTGCCGTATGGCCGCATGGGCACGGCGCAGGATCTTACCGGCATGGCGGTTTTTCTCGCCAGCGCCGACGCCGAATACATCGTCGCCCAGACCTACAATGTCGATGGCGGCCAGTGGATGAGTTGAGGGCGGGGGACGGCCTTTGCTCCCCGTACCTCCGCGGGGAGCAGAGGCCGACATCAGAGGCTATATCGACCTCAGGAAGTGCCACCCCTTAGCCTCTCCGTGTGAAGACGGGGAGAGGGCGTAACGAAGGCCGAAGCCCGGCCAAAGGGTAAAACAGATGACCGTGAAACTCTCGTCCTCAAACCTCTCCAAGCTGCCCACCGAGGTCGCCGGGCCGAAATATGACCGCGCGACATTGAAGGCCGGCATCGTGCATTTCGGCGTCGGCAATTTCCATCGCTCGCATCAGGCCGTCTATCTCGACGATCTGTTCAATGCTGGCATCGGCCATGACTGGGCGCTGATCGGCGCCGGCGTGTTCGACGGTGAAAAGATCGGTCGCAGCAAACTGGAAGAGCAGGATTGGCTGACCACCGTGGTCGAGCAGGATAGCGGCCATATGAGCGCACGCGTCACCGGCGCGATGATCGACTTCCTGATGCCCGGCGATGCCGTCGGCATCATCGAACGGCTCGCCGATCCGGCGATCAAGATCGTTTCGCTGACCATCACCGAAGGCGGCTATTTCATCGACCCGGCCTCCGGCGTGTTCAACCCGACCCATCCCGACATCGTTGCCGACGCGCAGGCCGGCGCCACGCCGAAGACGGTGTTCGGCATCATCCTTGCCGGGCTGGTGCGCCGCCTCGACGAAGGCACCGTGCCGTTCACCGTCATGTCATGCGACAACATTCCTCACAATGGCCATGTCACCTCCGACGGCGTCATCGGTCTGGCCCGCCTGATCGACGAGGATCTGGCGAACTGGGTCAGCGAGCATGTCGCCTTTCCGAACGGCATGGTCGATCGCATCACGCCGGCCACATCAGACCGCGAACGCGGCATTCTGGCCAAGGACTTTGGCCTTGAGGACAACTGGCCGGTGTTTTGCGAGCCGTTCCGGCAGTGGGTGCTAGAGGACCATTTCACCGATGGCCGGCCGCCGCTGGAAAAGGTCGGCGTGCAGTTCGTCAAAGACGTTGCGCCCTATGAACTGATGAAGATTCGCATCCTCAATGGCGGCCATGCCACCATCGCTTATCCGGCCGGCCTGATGGACATTCATTTCGTCCATGAGGCGATGGAGGAGCCGCTGGTGAGCGGTTTTCTGGCCAAGCTCGAACGGGAAGAAATCATCCCTACGGTGCCGCCGGTGCCGGACACGGTCCTGGAAGACTATTACCAGCTCATCGAGAGCCGCTTTTCCAATCCCAAGATCGGCGACACGGTGCGCCGACTCTGCCTCGACGGCTCCAACCGCCAGCCGAAATTCATCATCCCGACCATCGCCGACCGGCTGAAGGCCGGGAAAGGCGTCGCCGGCCTGGCGCTGGAATCGGCATTGTGGTGCCGCTACTGCTTCGGCACGACGGACAGCGGCGCCGTCATCGAGCCCAACGACCCTAGCTGGGACCGGTTGCAGGCAACGGCAAAAGCGGCAAAGGATGCGCCCGCCGCCTGGCTTGCCATGGAGGACATCTATGGCGATGTCGGCCGCGCGACGGCGTTTGTCGAGGCCTTCGCCCATGCGCTCAACGTGCTGTGGGCGAATGGCGCGCGCGCCACGCTGACGCGCTACCTCGCCGGCAAGCTCTGAGAGCCATTCTCCGTCATGACGCCTGAACTGGTCATCTTCGACTGCGATGGCGTGCTGGTCGACAGCGAGGCGCTCTCCGTCTCGGCGCTGCTCGGCATGGTCAAACTTGCCGGCGGCAGCGTCGGTGAGGATGCCGCCTACGAGCATTTCCTCGGCAAGAGCATGAAAAGCGTGCGCGAGATCCTCGGCCGCGACTTCGGGCTCGATATCACCGACCTGCACCTGACCGAGATGCGCGTCGAATTGATGCGCAAATTCCGTGAGGAGCTGAAGCCGATCGCCGGCGTCAAGGAGATGCTGCCGAGGCTTGGGCTGCCGTTCTGTGTCGCGTCCTCGGGCACGCTCGACCGCATCCGCTACGCGCTCGACGTCACCGGATTGCTCGGACTGATGGAGCCGCATCTGTTCAGTGCCACCATGGTGGCCAAGGGAAAGCCGGCGCCGGATCTGTTCCTGCATGCCGCCGCCAGCATGCGGGCCCATCCGCGCAGATGCCTCGTCGTCGAGGACAGCCCGGCCGGCATCGCTGCTGCGCGGGCGGCGGGGATGCGCGTGCTTGCCTTCACCGGCGGCTCGCATGCCGGCAATCCGACCTTGAAAGCGCGGCTTGCGTCGAGTGAGCCGGACTTTATATTCGCTGACATGCTGCAATTGCCCGATCTGATTGCAGGCCTGGGAGCGAGAGACAGAGCATCTTGACGAAACAGTTTGTCTGCGCGGTCGATGTCGGCACCGGGAGCGCTCGCGCGGGCATTCTCGACATCAGTGGCACCTTGCTCGGCCGCGCCGAGCGGCCGATCGCCATGAACCGGCCGAAGCCCGATCACGCCGAGCATGATTCGTGCGATATCTGGTCGGCCGTCTGCACCGCCGTGCGCGCTGCCCGCGAAAAAGCCGGCGTCGAGCCTGAGGACATTGTCGGCATCTCCTTCGATGCCACCTGTTCGCTGGTGGTGCGCGACCGGCAAGGCAGCCAGCTCAGTGTCTCGGTCACCGGCGACAAGCGCTGGGACACCGTCGTCTGGCTCGACCACCGCGCCATCGCCGAGGCCGACGAATGCACGGCAAGCGGCCACGCCGTGCTGAATTACATCGGCGGCGTCATGTCGCCGGAAATGGCGACGCCGAAGCTGATGTGGCTGAAACGCAATTTGCCGGACACGTGGAATGAAGCCGGCTATTTATTCGACCTGACCGATTTCCTGACCTGGCAAGCGACGGGCTCTCTGGCCCGCTCGCAATGCACGCTGACCGCCAAATGGACCTATCTGGCGCATGAGAACACAGGCTGGCGGCGCGATTTCTTCGAACTCGTCGGCCTCGGCGATCTTTTCGAGCACGGCAACCTGCCGGAGAGGGCCAGCCCGGTCGGCGCCGATATCGGCCGATTGACGGCGCAAGCGGCGGCCGAGCTTGGGCTGAGCGAGAAATGCCGGGTCGGCGCCGGGGTCATCGATGCCTATGCCGGCGCGCTTGGCGTGCTCGGCGGCTTTGCCGGCGACGAACAGGACATCGGCCGGCATTTGGCGCTGATCGCCGGCACGTCGAGCTGCGTCATGGCGATGTCACCGGATCCGCAGCCCTTCGCCGGAGTCTGGGGGCCGTATTACGGCGCGGCGCTGCCCAGGCTGTGGCTGTCGGAAGGCGGCCAGTCGGCGACCGGCGCCCTGCTCGACCACATCATCCGCTGGCACGGCGCCGGCGGCGAGCCGGATGCCGCCATGCATGCGAAGATCGCCAGGCGTGTCGCCGAACTGCGTGCCACCGAGGGCGACAGCCTCGCTGCAAGGCTGCATGTGCTGCCCGACTTCCACGGCAACCGCTCACCGCTCGCCGATCCGCATGCCGTCGGCGTCGTCAGCGGGCTGACGCTGGACTCCTCCTTCGACAGTCTGTGCAAGCTCTACTGGCGCACCGCCGTCGGCATCGCACTCGGCGTGCGCCATGTGCTGGAGGCGCTGAACGAGAACGGCTACCTGATCGACACGCTGCACGTCACCGGCGGCCACACCAAGAACCCGCTTTTGATGGAGCTCTATGCCGACGCCACCGGCTGCACGGTGATCGAGCCGCTGGCCGACGAGGCGGTGCTGCTCGGCACCGGCATGATCGCCGCCACCGCGGCCGGGCTGTTTCCCGACCTCAACGCGGCCTGTCTTGCCATGCAGCAAGGCGGCCGGACGCGCCCGTCGAACCCGAAATCATCAGGGCGTTTCGAGCGCGACTACAAGGTTTTCCTCGAGATGCACCGCCAGCGGCGGACGCTTGACGCCATAAAGTAGAGCTACTGTCTCAGCAGGGATGCACCCGACTTGGCATCGAACAGATGCATGCTCTGTTCGTCGACCGTATAGCGGACATGGCTGTTGACGGCTGGGCATTCGCGGGTTGGAACCAGCGCGCTGATTTCTTTGCCGCCCGAACCGAAGATCACCAGCGCGTCGTTGCCATGAAACTCGATGAGATCGGCCGTGCCTTCCAGAAGGCTGTCGGCATTAGCGCCGGCGGTCTTCAGGTCCGGAGGCCGAATACCAAGCACAGCACGCTCGCCGTGCTGAAGCTTGAAGCGTGGGCCATCGATAGTGAAGACGGTTCCGGCACTGGTCAGTGTCCAACCGTTGCCCTCGCGGCCGACAGTGACGTCGATGAAATTCATGTTCGGAGTCCCGATGAATCCGGCGACGAACAGATTGCCCGGCCGCTCGTAGATTTCCGCCGGCGAGCCGATCTGCTCGATCTTGCCGTCGCGCAGCAGCACGATGCGGTCGGCGAGCGTCATCGCCTCCAACTGGTCGTGGGTGACGTAGACGGTGGTGGTCTTCAACGACTGGTGCAACCGGGCGATCTCGATGCGCATGTGGTTGCGCAGCTTGGCATCCAGATTGGACAGCGGCTCGTCGAACAGGAACACTTTCGGTGTCTTGATCATGGCGCGGGCAATCGCGACGCGCTGCTGTTGGCCGCCAGACAGTTCCGCCGGCTTGCGGCCGAGATAGGGATCCAGACCCAGCGTCTTCGAAACCGCCTCGACGCGCTTTTGTATCTCGGCCTTCGCCACTTTCTGCCGCTTCAGGCCGAAGGCGATGTTGTCGAAGATCGTCATATGCGGATAGAGCGCGTAGTTCTGGAACACCATGGCAATGCCGCGGTCGCCGGGGTCGAGGTCGTTGACCACCTTGCCGCCGATCGAGACCTCACCGCCGCTGATGTCTTCCAGCCCCGCCAGCATGCGCAGCAAGGTGGACTTGCCGCAGCCGGAAGGGCCGAGGAAGACGACGAATTCGTGTTCCTCGATGACGAGGTTCAGGTCGCGGATGACGGTCGTGGCGCCATAGGATTTCTCGACATGGGAGCAGGTAATCGCGGACATGGTTGGGTCAGCCCTTCTCGCTCGAAATCAGGATCTGCAGCTTGACGTCTTCCGGCTTGCCCGCGGCCGCCCGCTCGAACGCCTTGATGCTGTCGTTGAAGGGATAGGTGCCGGTGATCAGCGGATTGAGGTCGACCTTGCCTGACGCTATCAGTTGCAGGGCGCGGTCGAAGATGTTGGCGTAGCGGAACACCGTTTCGATGCGCACTTCCTTCGATATGGCCGCCGGCACGTTGAGCGCCACCGGCTCGACCGGCAGGCCGACGAGGACCACCGCGCCGCCAGGGCGCACGACATCGAACAGGTTGGCGAACGCCTTCGGGCTGCCGCTGGCCTCGAAGACGATATCGGCTCCCCAACGGTCGGTCGCCTCCGCCACCGCATCGACCAGCGATTGCTCGCCGATGTTGACCGGGACGACACCGGGATAGCGCGCCGCGATCTCGAGCTTTGGCGCGGAGAAGTCCGAAATCAGCACCTTCGAACAGCCGCCGGCAAGCGCTGCCAGCGCGATCATGATGCCGATCGGGCCGCAGCCGACGACGACCGCCACGTCGCCCGGAACGATGCGCGCGCGGGCAGCAGCCTGCATGCCGATGGCAAAGGGTTCGACCATCGCCCCTTCGGCGAAGGAGACGTTGTCCGGCAGCCTGTAGGTGAATGCCGCCGGATGGACGGCTTGCGGCGCAAGAATGCCATGCACCGGCGGTGTTGCCCAGAAGCTTACGTCGGGGTCGACATTGTAGATACCGAGTTTCGTTGCCCGCGATGACAAGTTCGGCACGCCCGGCTCCATGCAGACGCGATCCCCGACCTTGAGCGTCCTGACATTGGCGCCAATTTCGACGATCGTTCCGGACGCTTCGTGGCCGAGCACCATCGGCGCGCGCACGACGTAGCTGCCGATGGCGCCATGGGTGTAGTAGTGCACGTCGCTGCCGCAGACACCGACCGTGTGGATGGCGATTCTGACGTCGTCCGGCCCGACATCGAGCGGCAACGCAATCTCGCGCAGGGCCAGCTCGCCCTTTTTCTCAAGAACCAAAGCCCGCATCGTGTCGTCCTCACTTCAAGTCTTTTTCTGCCGGAAAACGGAATTCAGGAAACCGCTGAGCACGCCGAGAAACAAAAGGGGTGGCAGCGACAAAAGCACGACCGAGGCATTCAGGATGCCCCACGGCACGTTCATGCCTTGCTGGGACAGTTCCGAAGCGACGATCGGCAAGGTCTTGGCGTTGGAGCTGGACAGCATCAGCGCGATCAGGAACTCGTTCCAGACCAGCACAAAGCTGAAGGCGACCGCACCGATCAGCGAGCGCGCGGCGACCGGCAGCGCGATCCGCCAAAACACCGAATAGGCGCCGTAGCCATCGACGAAGGCGGCTTCCTCGACCTCCTTCGGCACGGCCTGGAAGGCGGGGATAGCCAGCCACATGATCACCGAGATGGTGAGCAGCGAATAGGTGACGATCAGCGCCGCCAGCGTGTCGTAGAGTCCGAGCTGCAGCCAGATCACCATCAGCGGGATGGCCACCGCCACCGGCGGCAGGAAACGAAGCGACAGCACGAAGAACTGGATGTCGCCGGCCCAGCGATTGGGATAGCGCGCCACCGCATAAGCGGCAGGCAGGCCAAGCACCACGCCGATCAGCACCGCGACGCCGCAGGCGATGACCGAGTTGTAAAGGCCGGTCATGACGCTGTCGCGGCCAATGATGTAGCTGATGTTGGCCAGCGTCGGCGTGAACACCACGCGCGGAACGCGGGTGATGATGTCGACATTGTTCTTCAGCGAATTGAGCGCCGTCCACAGCAGCGGAAACACCGCCATGAAGCCGGCAAACGCCAGCACGGCCTTGCCGATCAGGCGGCCTAGTTTCATGCGAGATCGTCTCATGCCTGCACCCGCTTCCACAGCATGGTGAAGGTGATGACGGTGGCGATCATCATCAGCACGGCCATCGCCGAGGCGTAGGACACCTTGCCGGACTCGATGAATCCTTGTGAGAACGCGTACATGTCGAGCGTTTCGGTCGCCACGCCCGGTCCGCCGCGGGTCATCACATAGATCAGGTCGAAGGAGCGCAGCGACTCGATCATCTTGACGAACATCAGGCTGATCAGCGGTGCCTTCAGCATCGGCAAGGTCACATAGGCGTGGATCTGCCAGCGCCTGGCGTGGTCGAGCCGTGCGGCCTCGATCGGCTGCGGCGGCAAGGTCTCCAGCAGCTTCAGCACGATGACGGCGAAGAACAGGCCCCATTGCCAGACATCGACCGATGCGACGGCAAACAGCGCTGTCGCCGGCTTGGACAGCGGATCGAAGATCAGCCCGCCGGTCAGCAGCCGATAGGGGTAGGTGGCGATGCCGTAGAGCGGATGGTAGGCGAACTTCCAGACGAAGGCGGCCGAGACGCGCGGCAGCAGAACCGGGATGATGAACAGCAGGCAATAGATGTTGCGCAGGCGTGGGCTGGCGACCTCGAACATCAGCACGCCCAGTCCGATCGCCACGGCCATGGTCGCGACCACGGTGACGACCTCCCACTTCACCGACACCCAGACGGCGTTGAGAAAGCGGCGGTCGAAGAACAGGTCGACGAAATTCGAGAACCAGACATAGGAATAGGCCGTCGAGGACAGCTCACGGTTCTGCAGGGCGATGACGATCGCGTAGAGCGTCGGCACCATCGACAGGATCAGAAGAACGACCAGCGTCGGCACGACGAAGGTGACCGGCAAGGATGAGCGTCGCGGCATCTGTCTATCCCTGGCTGCGTCTCGAGCGATTGAACATGGCTGGGCCCTTTCGCGCGATGTCCGGCTCGAACGGCGGTGGTGAGAAAGGGAGACCCGCGGCGCACAGGTCCCGGCATTCACAGGAATGCCGCGGACCGCGCGCCGCAGGGGGAGGATGGCTTATTTCTTCACCAGCTCGTTGGCATAGGCTTCGAGCTCGTTGAGGCCGCCCTTGACGTCGGTGCGGGTGCCGGTGACCAGTTCCTCGAGGATGATGCCCCAGCGGTCGCCAAGATCCGGCCAGCGCGGGTCCTGCCAGAAGTTGACCGCCGTGACCTTGCCTGTCTCGGCCAGCGCCTGGCCGAGATCGGCGCCGTAAATGTCGGCAAATTCCTTGCTGGACAGGACGCTGGTGCGGTTCAGCTCACCGAACTGGTGGGCATCGAGCCGGCGCTTCTCGTTTTCCTTCGATGTCGCCCAGGCGATGAACAGGCCGGCGCATTTCTTCGAGGCATCGTCGGCATTGGCCTTTGCCGCGATGGCGAGGCCATGGCCATAGCCACCGCCGGTGAGCGGCGCCGGCGGCGGCAGGAAGCCGATCTTGCCTACCACCTGCGAGGTCTTCGGATCGACCGCCATGCCCGACAGCGGCGTCGATTCGACCAGGATGGCGACCTGGCCAGACAGGAAGGCGCCGGTCGATTCATCCCAGCTGCCGGTCTGCGTGCCGGGCGCCGAATCCTTGAACAGCTTCAGATAGGTTTCGGTCGCCTTGACGGCGGCATCCGAGTTGAAAGCCGGCTTGTCGCCATCGAACCACTGGCCGCCATAGGCCTTGAAGAACGGCATCCAGCGCCAGACATTGGCGCCCGAACCGCGAGCGCCGCGCAGCGCGATGCCATAGATGCCCTTGTCCGGATTGGTCAGCTTCGGCACGTCGGCGATCAGTTCGTCCAGCGTCTTCGGCGGCTGGATCCCGGCCGCTTCCAGGATATCCTTGCGGTAGACCATCAGGTCGCCGCCGCCGGTCAGCGGCGCGAACCAGACCTTGCCGTCATAGGTGGCGACCTTCTGGCGGCCCGGATCGAAATCGGCATAGTCGTAGTCCGCCGGATAGTAGTCGGTGAGCGGCACGATCCATTTCGACGAGGCAAACAGGGCGACATTGGCTTCGTCGACATAGTAGACGTTGTAGTTGCCGACGGTGGATGCGTCGGCGCGCGATTTCGCCCGGCGGTCGTTCTCGTTGAGGTAATCGATCTGGAAGCTGGCGCCGGCAAGCTTCTGGAACTCGTCCTTGGAGTCCTCCAGAAGCGTCAGGCCGTCGCGCGGCTGTGCCAGCACCTTGACCGGCGCCGAGCAGACCGGCGCCTGCGCCAGAGCGATGGTGGAAACGGTAGCGGAAAGCATAAAAGCTGCGCCAAGGCTGGCAGCAAGCCGAACTGGTTTCATGATCTTTTCTCCTCCAGGAACATTTCGCAGAAAGCGGAAGTCCTCGGGTTACGCGATCCTCACCATCGCCCGAGTGACATGCCACCCATCGCCAGGATGCGGAGTTGTTAGAGGCCGCGCTAGAAGCCTCGTTGCAGCAGACCTGTACTTTTATGCATTGTGCGGTGCAAAAACCGGCGCTCGGTCGCTGCACCCGTCACATGAGTATCGATCGAGCTTGAAACGGTGGTTTAGGACACGCTTATGCGCGCAATGTCAGCCGCTGTCGCGACAGCCGTCGATAGGACGATGGCGTCATCCGATGCTTGCGCATGAAGGCACGGTTGAAGTTCGAAATGTTCATGTAGCCGACCTGAAAACAGATGTCGGTGATCGGAACGTCGGTGTCCGCCAAGAGCTTGCAGGCCTGCCACAGCCTGAGCTTGGCAAGGTGGTCGCTGAAGCTGTTGCCGGTGTTCTTCTGGAAGAACCGCGAAAACGTGCTCTCCGTCATGCCGGCCAGTTCCGCCACTTCAGGCAGTTTCAGATCCTCGGCGAAATGCTGGAACAAGTAGGTCAGCGTGCGCTGGATGATGTCGAGCGAAGCGGCATCGAGAACTGGCGAGAAATCCGGTGACGACAGTAATTCATATTCGTCGGTCTTGGCGAGAAGATCGACGAGGTTCAGGAACAGGCAGAACCTGCTTAGCCCGCTAACCTCGCCCATCCGCTCCATCAGCTCGGCGCCTTCCCGTGCGGCCTGGCCGTGAAAGACCATGCCGCGCAGCGAGCGTTCGAGGAACGGTTCCAGTTCGCGCAATTCCGGCAACAGGCCCGCCGACCCAAGCAGCCGCTGCGCATCGAACTGCAGGACAATGTCGCGGCCCTCGATCAGTTCGCCCGGTTGCACGGCGGTCACCCAATCATGCGGCAGACCGCCGCCGACGATGGTCAGGTAGCCCGGTCCGAACTCGCCGATGTGATCGCCCACCAGCACCACGCCGGAGGACTTTCGCAGCAGATGGATCTCGTATTCCGGATGAAAGTTCCAGACATTGCGCTCCCACGGATAGTCGTCGAGCCGCCACAGGAAACTGTCGCTCGCTTCGGTGACGATGTGCTCGAAGGACGGCGCTGTCCGTGGGATCGCGGCTGGGTTCTTTCTGCGCCTGAACTGCATCCTGGAGTCCTTCGGTAAATCGGGATTCATTGTCGGGGCGCGTCCCGCGATCAGCAGAGCTGTACCGTTAAACCAGAAGGCGGATCCGGCGGAGGAATGTTTCCAATGTCACGTCACCATTTGCGACCCGCCGAACTCCAGCGATCGATATTCTCCGGGACACCTGCTGACTGGTCATTGGCTTTTTGTATTCGGGCCAAACTTCCAGCAACGCGGTTCTCGCAAGGGCCGGAGTCGCAGGGCTATGGTTATGGTACCCTTCGAAATGCCGCAACAGAAACGCTTCGTGACAGGGACGCTGCCATATTATGGATATGCTGTGAGTGGCGGCCAAAGTCTCGACCATCTGGCGTTTCTGAGGATCATGTTCGATCTGATCCGAATCCATCAAAACCGTCTTGAATCTAAATTCAGCTCTGCGCTTGCTGCGGCGGGCTATTTCCTGATCGGCACGCTTGATGCGAGCAAGCGGATCGCCTGCACCGGGATTGAGGTTCACTACCTCAAGATGAAACGGTAGGCCTGACTCTCTGACTGCGTCATTCAAGAATTGCCCGTACGCTTGTTCGGACTCCCCCTCACAGCCGAGAAAAATCGGGGTGCGAGGCGGTATGATTATTCCGCGTCGCCTCATCCGATTTGTGGAACCGCGCCATATGTTCCGCCGAGGTATTTCTTATAGAGATTGTCGCTCCTCCTGACCGCCTGAACGTCCATCAAGCTGTAGATCCGCGATCTTCCTTGGCGATCCTTTTCACAGAATATGATCTCTTCTTTGGTCAGATCATCAAGTAGGGAGACCGAGTGGCACGACGTCCACAACTGAGCTCGGTATGGATTTCGCTCCGGGTCATAGAACCAGCGAATTATTTCCGGCAATATCAATGGATGGATAGAAAGATCAAGTTCGTCAACGATCGCAATCCCACCTTCCTGCAAGGCGAGCGACAAGAATGGAAAGACCTTGATGAAGGAACGCGTGCCGTGACTCTCTAGCTGCCACGGCATGTCAACGTGCAGACCTTCATGTTTGAATAGAGCGGTAGGTCCGGTGGGCGTCTGCACTAACTGCATATGCTCGACACCCACATCGATGCGTTGCAGGTCACGATTGAGAGCATCAACGGCGGAAGGGCGCTGGGCAAGGAATTGGAACAAGTCGCCATCACTGGGGTCCGCGCGGTCCAATAAGATATTCTTGAAAACAGCCTCCGCCGCCTGCAAGAGCACTTTTGACGGCTCATGCTCAAACAACGCAAGCGTGGCGACGACGCTCGCGTCTGCTCGGACCTTATCAATGACCTGACTGAAACCAGAAAGGGGAAATATCTTCGAGCCTTGGATAGGTTTATCGCCTTCGCGCTCAAATACCTTTAGCCATTTTCCTCGTCCATTTCGCTTCTGGAGAAGTACTTCACGTGCAACTGTCCGAATCTCACCATTCTTAGGCAGCAACTCAAGCTCATAGCGATAAATTCCAAAAGAGCCCTCATCATGTGTGACCGCGTCCCGAGTGGCAAACGACAATTGCATCAATCCGCCTGCCTCGATCGCAAGCCGGATAGGCTTGTCGGCGGATTCCTCATCATTGAAACGCTCGCAAGGAAGAGAGCTCTTGTTTTGAAAGCTCTCTCGCAAAAACCAGGGAATGAAGGCCAAGGCCTTAAGAACAGTTGATTTTCCCGAGCCATTGGCCCCGAAAAGCGCCACTACTTTGGGAGCCCGTTCATCTGCCCCTGGAAAAATTGGAGCGAACCGCTCCGGATAGTCGGGCACGTTCTTCGGTATTCGAAGATCGAGCACCTGCAGGTCACGCACGGAATAGAAATTCTCGATCTCAAGGCGATACAGCATGCCACAACAAATAAGGGCTTTAGAAGCCTGCTTCAACAAAAAAATGTCAAACTTTTGATCTTATGCGTAATTGCGAGCCTTATGAACAGTCGCTCCGTAAAGAGAACAGCGATTCGGGACGAGAGGTAGACCTCGCAGCCGAGAGTCAAAGTTAAGCCCTCTGGCTCAATCTGTTCCCGCCCCTCCTCCCTTGCCTTCATGTCGCGTTTCGTACAAAAGCTGGCGCAAACGCCGCGAAGCCGAAGGTTTTGCCGTTTGACATGCGGATTCCGGCTCTGGCCGACGCGCCGCAACTGGAAAGAGCAGGAAAATGTCTGCGATCGAGGCCGGCGCTCGCGCGCCGGAAAATCTTTGGCGTCAGGAAATCAGGGCGACGCTGGCGCTCGCCTGGCCGATGGTGCTGACCAATCTCGGCCAGACCGCGATGACGGCCACCGACGTCATGATGATGGGCCGGCTGGGCCCGGATACGCTGGCCAGCGGCGCGCTTGGCGCCAACCTTTATTTCATGCCGCTGATCTTCGGGCTCGGCCTGATGCTGGCGACCTCGCCGATGATCGCCACCGAGCTTGGCCGCCGCCGCTATTCGGTGCGCGACCTGCGCCGCACGGTGCGCCAGGGCCTGTGGCTGGCGATCCTGATCTCGATCCCGATCTGGCTCGTGCTTTGGCACGGCGAGGGCATTCTGCTGGCCATGGGCCAGGACCCGGTGCTGGCCCATCAGGCCGGCATCTATCTGCGCTGGCTCGAATGGGCGGTGCTGCCCTTCTACGGCTATATCGTGCTGCGCTCGTTCATCTCGGCGCTGGAACGGCCGGGCTGGGCGCTGGTCATCGTCTTCGTCGCCGTCGCCTGCAACGTCTTCTTCAACTGGATGTTCATGTTCGGCAATCTCGGCGTGCCGGCAATGGGCATTGCCGGGTCGGGCCTTGCCACCTCGCTGTCCTCAATGCTGATGTTCGCCGGCATGGCCGTGGTGGTGATGCTGGAGAAGAAGTTCCGCCGCTACCGTCTGTTCGGGCGCTTCTGGCGCGCCGACTGGCCGCGCTTCAAGGGCCTGTTGCGGCTCGGCCTGCCGATCGCCGGCATCCTCGCCTTCGAGGTGACGATCTTCAATGCGGCGGCGCTGCTGATGGGCCTGATCGACGCGGATTCGCTGGCCGCGCACGCGATCGCCATCCAGATCGCCTCGATCTCCTTCATGGTGCCGCTTGGCCTCAACCAGGCAGTGACGGTGCGCGTCGGACTTGCGCACGGCGCCGGCAATCCGGAAGGCGTTTCGCGCGCCGGCTGGACCGCTTTCGTCATCGGTGTCTCGTTCATGGCGCTGATGGGGCTGGTGATGATCCTGTGGCCGCATCCGCTGATCAGCGCCTTCATCGATCTGGGCAACCCAGCCAATGCCAGGGTGATCGCGCTTGCCGTGTCGTTCCTGGCCTTTGCCGCGCTGTTCCAGGTCTTCGACGGCGCCCAGGCGGTGGCCGCCGGCATGCTGCGCGGCCTGCACGACACCAAGGTGCCGATGATCTATGCCGCGATCGGCTATTGGGGCGTCGGCCTGCCGCTCGGCGTGCTGCTCGCCTTCCATTTCGGCCTGCATGGCGTCGGTATCTGGATCGGCCTGTCGACGGGGCTGGCCGTGGTGGCCGCGCTGCTGCTGGCGCGCTGGCTGCGGCGCGACCGACTGGCGCCGCCGCTCGCGTTCGGGCATTGAAACAGGACGGCCGGTGGGCCGTCCATTGTTGTCCTGCGGACATTGGCTCATTGGACAACGCCTTCACAACTCCGCGATGGAGGCGGTCAGAATGTCGGCGGCGTGTTGACCCAGAGGATGCGGACCGTGGTCGAACCGATATTGCGGTAGCCGTGGCCGAGTTCGGAGTTGAAATAGAACGCGTCGCCTGCCTCGAGCGCCACCACATTCGCCTCGACCAGCAACTCGACCGAACCTTCGAGCACGTAGCCGAATTCCTGTCCCTTGTGGCTGATCAACTCGAGGCTGCCGCCGCCGGCCTCGATCACGTGGACGTTGATCTGCAGCAGATATTCCGGACCGGATGGCACCAATTGCTCGAGCACGACATGGTTGCCCGAACGCCGATGTCCCGTCTCCATGTGCGGACGCTCGTTTTGCCGCAAAACGAACACTTCCGAGGCATTGTGCTGCAGCGTGCCGAACATCGCGTTCATGTTGATGCCCAGCGCCTGCACCAGCCGGTGCAGAGCCGCCATCGAGGGCGTCGCGCGGTCGTTTTCGATCTTCGAGAGATAACCCTCGGTCAGCCCGATGCGGGCGCCGAGCTCTTCCAGGCTGAGGCCAAGCACCTGTCTGGCATGGCGCAGCTTGACGCCGATCCTCGGGGTTCCGTTTCTGTCACGCATGTCAGGTCCGCGTCTTCATCCAGTCCGCCAGCTTCGCCAACAGAAAATCGACTTCCGCCTCGGTGTTATAATGGGCCAGCCCGATGCGGACGACGCCGTTGCGGTCCGCAAGCCCCAGCCGCTTGATTGGCTCCAAACCGTAATTGTGGCCGTGCCAGAGATAGATGCCTTCCTTTGCCATCGCCTTGGCGATGTCGGCGGGATCGGTTCCGTCAACGGTGATCGACACGGTAGGCACCCGGCGCGCCAGCGCCGCCACATCGGTTATACCCTGGATCAAGACGCCATCAATTCTGGACAATCCGGCAATCAGCCGTGCTGTCAGGACACGCTCATAACGGTCGGCGACTTCAATGCCGGCGACGATGCGCTCGCGCCGCGTCGCCTGCGGGTGGACGTTGCCGAAGGACTGTCCGAGCCAGGCATAGTGCTCGACGGCGCCAAGCACCCCGGCCAGCGCCTCGCGGCTTGTCGTCCCCGTCTCGAATTTTCCAGGTGGCGCGTTCGAAGCCGCGCGCACCTTATAGGCGGTCAGCGCCTGCAGCAGATCGAACCGGCCCCACAACACCCCGTGATGCGGTCCGAAAAATTTGTAGGCCGAGCAAACCAGGAAATCACAGCCAATCTCCTGGACGTCGATCACCCCATGCGGCGCGAACTGCACCGCGTCGATATAGCTCAGCGCCCGGACCGCGCGTGCGCGCTGCGCGATCCGCTTCACGTCGTTGATCGTGCCGGTAACGTTGCTGGCATAGCCGACGGCGACCAGCTTGACCTGCTCGTCGATAGTGGCCTCCAGCGTCGACAGGTCGAGTTCGAAGGTTTTTGGATTGAGGTCGATCCAGCGCACTTCAAGCCCGCGATCCTCCGCCAGCATCAGCCAGGGTGCGACGTTGGCGTCATGATCCATGCGCGTCAACACGATGGCGTCGCCGGCGTTCAGATCGCGGCCGATGGCGCGCGAGACGGCGAACGTCAGAGTCGTCATGTTCTGGCCGAACACCACCTCACGCCGGTCCGCGGCATTGAAGAAATCGGCCATCGCCTGATGCGCGTCGTCGACCATCGCCTGGGCCGCGAGTGAGGTTTCGAAATAGCCACCAAGATTGGCGTTGGTCTCGATCATGGCACGCGTCATACGCTCGATCGAACGGCTCGCCATCTGGGTTCCCGCGGGATTGTCGAAGAAAATCCGCTTCTTCGGCTCGGCACCTTTCGCCATCGCCGGAAAAGCATCGCGGACTGTGTCAATATCCATGTTTGAATTCCGTGTCTGATGATCGTTGTATGGCGGTCCCTAGACGCCGCCAGCCGCTGTTTCACGCGTTCAGCCGGCCGCTTCATGGATGGCGACAGCGCGAGCCGGGAAGCCAGATCCGGCCTTTGGCTTTGGCCAGCTTGCCATTATCAACGCGCCGGCTTCGGGCACCTTGTCGAGATTGGCCAGGAGCTCGATCTGCCAGCAGTCGCGGGACAGCACATAGTATTCCAGGCTTGCGTCACCCGCGGAAGTGGCGCGGCCGGGATCGGTGTCCATGCCCTCGTGCCCGATCGCAGCGACACCGCGGCGTTCCAAAAGTTCCTCCAGCACCGGCTTCGACCAGCCCGGCGCATGCGAGATACCGTCGGCCGACTTGTTCTGAAACGCCACGGGGTCCGGCCAGCGCGGCCACCACCCGGTGCGAAGTGCGACAAAACACTTTTCAGGGATACGGCCGTTCCGCGTCTCCCAGGCGGAAATGTCGTCGAGCGTCGGCGTCGCGTCGGGATCGGCGGCGACCCTGTCGCTGATGTCGAGTATGACCAACGGCAGAAGCATCTCCGCCACCGGCAGTTGGTCGATCGAGCGGCCGCCGTCGATGAAGTGCACCGGCGGATCGACATGGGTGCCCCACTGTCCGACAAAGGCGTAGTGGTGGACCTGGAAGGCGTCGCCCTTCGAAAAATCGAGCAACGCACGGCGCTCCTCGTCCGGGAAGGCCGGGAAATGCGGCTGGCCCGGATGAAACGCATGCGTCAGGTCGGTGAAGGTCGCGGCGGAGAGCCGCGACCTGTAGATGTCCCAAAGGGAACCCGGAGTGGACAAGATCACGGCTCCGCGACGAAGGTCGGTGCCGCTTCACTTGCCAGGACAAGCTTGCCGTCCTTGACACCGATGACCGAGACCGATTTGTCCGGCACCGAAATGCCCGGGCGGTAGGTGATCGTTCCGGTCACGCCGTCGAGCCCGGACGTAGCGGCCAGCGCGTCGCGGATCTTGGCCGGATCCGGCGCACCGGCACGCTTGATCGCGTCGGCCATCAGCTTGACCGAGTCGTAGCCGAGCGCAGCGAAGGCGTTCTCCGGGGCATTGCCGGCCGACTTGGTGTAGGCGCCGATGAAGGCCTGCACCTTCGGGGTGGCGCCCTCACCGATATAGGCGTGGGTGGTGAAGTAGGTGTCCTTGGCCGCGTCGCCGCCGACCTGGATCAGCAAGGGCGTGTCGTAACCGTCGCCGCCGACCACCGGCAGGTTGATGCCGGCCTGGCGCATCTGCTTCAAGATCAGGCCGATTTCCTCGGCATTCGACGAGGCGTAGACGAAGTCGGGCTGCGGCGACAGCGCCTTCAGTTTGGCGATCTGCGCGGTAAAGGTCTTGTCGCCGATCTTGTAGGTGTCGCGCTCCAAAATCTTGCCCCCGCCATGCTCGTAGGCGGTGACGAAGTAGTCCGACAGCAGCGTTGTGTATTCGGTGCCGATGTCGGTCAGCAGGTAGGCGGTCTTGCCGTTCAGCTTGTTCAACGCAAATTCCGCGCCAACCGCAGCCTGAACGTTGTCGCCGAAGGCGGCGAGGAAGATCTCGTTGCCGAGCTGGCTCGGCAATTTCGGCGAGGTCGCGCCGGGCGTGATGAACGGGATCTGCGCCTTCTGGACCTGCGGTCCGATGGCCAGCACCGAGTCGGAATCGGCGAAGCCGATGATTCCGACGACCTTGTCGCTGTCGATCAACTGGCTGGCGACGGTCGAGATCGTCGTCGAATCGCTCTTGGAGTCGTAGACCACCAGTTCTATCTGCTGGCCGAGCACGCCGCCGGCGGCGTTGATTTCGCTCGCTGCCAGCTTGGCGCCATTCAGCATCGGACCGTCGAGTGAGGCCTGAATGCCGGTCAGGTTTGCCGGATAGCCGATCTTGATCGTGTCGGCAGCAAGTGCCGTGCTGGCCGAGGCAAGCGCGAAGAATGCGCCCAGTCCCAGGCCGATGGTGCCGCGTCGAGTGAGTTTGATCATCGTTTTCGTTCCTCTGTCTGGTTCACCGTTGCCGATCTTTGGGTTAATCCGAACGTAAGTTCCCGGTCCCCCATGATCCCCTTCGGCCGGAAGATCATGACTAGAATGAAGATGAAGCCGAGCACGATCTGGCTGGCGCCAAACAGGGCCGGCACCGCGAAATCGCCGATCGTGAAGCCGCGTTCGACCGAGCGCAGGACCTCCGACAACAGCGAAACGCAGATGACGCCGACCACCGCGCCGGTCAGGGATCCCATGCCGCCTAGCACCAGCATTGTGATCAGGCTCATCGTCAGCGCGAAGTAAAAGGTGTTCGGCGAAAACGAGCCGAGATAATGTGCGTAGAGCGACCCGCCGACGCCTGAGAAGAACGCGCCGATGACGAAGGCGATCAGTCTGGTCCGCAACACGCCGATTCCGACAGCGCTGGCCGCGATTGTGTCGTCGCGCACCGCTTTCATGGCGCGCCCGAAAGGCGAATAAACCAGGCGCGCCAGAACGAACACCGTGATGGCGAGCCAACCCGTCACCCAGGGCAACGTCGTCTCCAGCGGCACGCCGGTGAAAGTGCGGGCGCCTCGGGTGAAATCCGAGGCATTGATCAGCACTACGTTGACGATAATCAAGAATCCCATCGTCGCCACCGAAACGAAATAACCCGACAGGCGCATCAAGGGATACCCGACGACCACCGCAAGCAGTGCCGTCAGAAGACCTGCCACCAGAGTCGCCGGCAGGAAGGGGAGGCTGAAAGCATGCAGAAACGTCGGCAGATGCGGCAGCAATGCCATTTTTTGCTGCACCGGGATCGACAGGATTCCCGAAATATACGCGCCGGCGCCGATGAAGCCGACATGACCGAGCGAAAACACGCCCGTAAAACCGTTGCTCAGCGACAGCGCCAGCACCAGGATTGCATTCAGCGCGATCAGCAGGATAATCCGGACGAAATAATCGCTCAGCACGTGCGGTGCACCGAAAGCGACAGCTGCTCCCGCCACCAGGGCGACGAGGACGAGGAGTGTGATCCGCGCTTCCCGGCTCACAGCTTTATCTCCCGGTTTGGCTGGAGCAGCCCGCCCGGGCGCACCAGCAGAAAGGCGATCAGCACGGCGAAGACGATTGCGTCGCGATAGGACGAGACGCTGCTCGGCAGGAATGCGACGATGAAGATCTCCAGCGCACCCAATATGTAGCCGCCGACCAGGGCGCCCGCGATCGACCCGAAGCCGCCGATGATTGCCGCCACGAAAGCCTTCAGGAGCGGCGTGAAGCCCATCTGCGGTTGCACCACGCCGGCCTGTGCCGCCCACAAAATGCCGGCGAGGCCGGCATAGGCGGATGCGACGATGAATGCGACGATGATCAGCCGGTTGACGTTGAGTCCGACAAGGTGTGCCGCCGACATGTCCTCGGCCGCGGCGCGCATTCCGAGCCCGGTCGTGGTGCGCGTGATGAACCAGCCGAGGAGCAGCAGCGACACGAAGGTCAGCGCGATGGTCAGGAGATTGATGCTGGTGAAGGTGATGGCGCCGTTCGACACTTCCCAGGAGGTGTTGAGAATATCGGGGAGTGGAAAATTGCGCGGCGAGGAGGTGAACACCAGGATGCCGACGTTCTCGATGATGTAGGTGACGGCGAGGCTTGTCAGCAGTCGCGCGACGTCGGGCGCGTCGCGGATCGGACGATAGGCGATGCGTTCGATGAGGAGGCCCGCGACGGCCGCCGCAGCGATGCCGCAGATCACGGCGACCGGGAACGGAACGCCGGCTCCTGCCAGCAGAGCTACCCCGAATGCGCCTACCATCATTACGTCGCCATGCGCGAAATTGGTGAGCTTGAGGACGCCGAAGACGATCGACAGGCCGACCGCCACCAGTGCGTAGAGGCTGCCGAGGCTCACCGCGTTGACGATCTGCTGCAGGATATAGTCCAGCTGGGTCATGTTGCCTCCCCGAGATATGCCTGCGCCACGCGTTCGCTGTCGCGCAGTTCCGCGGACCGGCCCGACAGCGCCACCTGACCCGTGCGCAGCACATAGGCACGGTCGGCGAGGTCCAGCGCGAGCGTGATGTTCTGTTCCACCAGCAGCATCGTCATGCCCTGGCGCTTCAGTTCGGCAAGCGCGCTGAAGATGTGGCGCACCAGCAGCGGCGCAACGCCGAGCGAAGGCTCGTCGAGCAGCAGCAGGCGCGGCGCCGCCATCAGCGCACGCGCCAGAGCAAGCTGCTGCTGTTCGCCGCCCGACAGCGTGCCGGCCAGCTGCTTCAGCCGCTGCTTGAGAATCGGGAACAGCATGAACATGCGCTCGCTGTCTCTGCCGACGGCCTCCTTGTCGGTGCGGGTGCAGGCGCCGAGCCGCAGATTGTCGGCCACCGTCAGGCCGCCGAACAGGCGCCTGCCCTCCGGGCTCTGCGCGATGCCCAGACTTACGATGCGCGACGGAGCGATACCTCCAATCGGCTTGCCATCGAAGATGATCTTGCCGCCGCGCGGTCGCGACAGGCCGGAAATGGTGCGCAAGGTCGTGCTCTTGCCGGCGCCGTTGGCCCCCACCAACGCCACCACCTCACCGGCATGGACGTCGAGCGAAATGCCCTTCAGCGCACGCACCGCGCCGAAATTGACCTCGAGGTTCTCGACGCTGAGCAGAACGGGGCTAGGCGTGGCCAAGATACGCCTCCCGCACTTTCGGGTGTTCGCGTACCTGCTCCGGTGTTCCGACGCAGATCACCTCGCCAGTCGCCAGCACCTGGATGCGTTCGCACAGCGCCATGATCAGGTCCATGTCGTGCTCGACAACGACCACCGTTACGCCGTAGCGGTCACGGATCGTCCGAATCAGCGCTGCCAACACCTTGGTCTCGTTGGAATCAAGCCCGGCCGCGGGCTCATCGAGCAGCAACAGCCGCGGGCCGGTCGCCAACGCGCGCGCAATCTCCAGCCGCCGCTGATCGCCGTAAGGAAGATCCGCGGCGACCCTGCCGGCCTGCCCCGTCAGGCCCATGAGGTCGAGGAGTTCGTCGGCCTTCTGCCGCGTCGCGGCCACCCGCTCGCGATAGCGCCGACCGCGCAGCACGGTGTCGGCGGAGCCGACAGGATGGCGCAACTGCGCCGCCGTCAGCACATTCTGTGCGACGCTGAGGCTGCCGAATAGGCGAGAACCCTGAAAGGTGCGGGCGATGCCCATCGCGACGATCTGCGATGTGCGCAGGCCGACGATCGAACGGCCCTCCATCTCGATGCTACCGGAATTCGGCTGGGAGAAGCCGGTGATCAGGTTGAAAAGCGTGCTCTTGCCCGAGCCATTCGGCCCGATTACCCCAACGATTTCACCTTCGTGGAGCTCGATGGAATGGTCCCGCAGGGCAACCAGCCCTCGAAAGGCTTTCGTCAGCCCAACCGTCCTCAACAGCACTCGACTCGACTGTCTATCCACGCGCCGGTTTGCCCCTGTCCGCCCTCGCCGCCCCGTTCGGCCCGGTCAAGCATCAAATGGACAATTCGAACGGCAAGATGTCAAGGCCTATTCCCAATAGGAAAGCTATATGCCTGCCTCGCTCCGACTGTTGGCGCGACAGCACCGGCATCGATGCAGCGCTGCGCTACCGAACTGGGTTTCCTGGCTTGCAGCCCAGCGCCGGCGCTCGCTTCTCGAGCCTCCGCGCATACTGGGCGGGCGGAAGGCACGTGACGAAGAAGGCCAGCGCGACCAGCCCCGTAAACCTTGGCCGCCCTCGGACCGTGCTTCTGCTAGCTTGTTATCTGTTCGGCGACAGCTTCTTCGAGGCCGGATGCCGCTTGGGCGGCGAGACCGCGCGCCGCCGCCTGTGAATCGTAAAATTCCTCGAGCGCATGAACCCTGCCCCACCGCAGCGTGAACACGTGGAGACCACGGTTGATGTAGGACGTATCGCCGTTGAGCAGGGTTGCGGTGCCATCCCACTGGGCAAACACGGTGGTATGCCACGGCCAGCCCTTCACCCAGATGTGGTTGACCGTGAGGTGGAGAGTGGGCAGAACACGGCCGAGGCGCTCGAACCACCGGCGCAGGGCTTGCTTGTCGTGGCGCTCCCCACCAAGCGCGTGTGCGCCACCAACCCGGTGATGGACATGCGGCGCGATGGCCTTCACCGCCGCATCCCAGCGATGGTTGTTGACGTCGTCGAAGCTCTGCCGGATCGATTTCTCGACAAAATAGCTGTAAAGCATGTGACCTCTCTCCAAACTTGTTTGTAGCGCGCCGTTCCGACGCGAGAGCCCGGCCAGCATCGCGCGGCCGCGGCCTGGGCGTCAGGTCAGGGCATTGTCGCGTCGGCTCGCAGGGATGTGTCGGTCCCGGTCGAGACCGTCACTTCCTTGCCGGACCTTGAGAACGCATAGAGCGAGCCCGGGTAGCCCGGTATGGAAAACGCCACGGAGTCACTGTTGGCGAGGCCCATCACAACCCGCAGCGGATCACCCCCGGTCTTCGGTGCGAAAGTGGCGGTGACCTCAAGCAGGTCGCCGTCCGGAACGTAGTAGGCCACCATGTCGAGGTGTCCCTGGTGCAGGCTGCCACCTTGGATCGGGCGTCCGATGGTGGCTTCCCCGGCAAGAGCCGGGGTTGCAAGAAACAGCGCAGCCAGCAGCGAGGCGCTCAGGGTTTTGCGGATCATCTCATTTGTCCTTTTTTAGATTGCGTTCACCCTCTATATAGGGTATAGATTACGAATGCAATCTAAAAAAGGAGATGACGATGCGTGTAAGTCGCACTCAGGCTGCGGAAAACCGCGAGACCGTGATCAATGTGGCAAGCCGGCTTTTTCGGGAGCGCGGCTTTGACGGCATCGGCCTCAAGGACCTGATGAAGGGTGCCGGGCTGACCCAGGGCGCCTTTTACAAGCAATTCGAGTCGAAGGACGATCTGGCGGCGCTGGCGTCCAGGCGGGCGATGGAAAGCGCCACCCACAAATGGTCGGCCGCGACCGCGGCAGACCCTGAGCATCCGCTCGATGCAGTGATCTCATTCTATCTCAGCATGGACCATCGCGGTGAAAGGATGGACGGCTGCCCGGTCGTGGCGCTCGGATCGGATGCAGCCAGGCAAGGTGCCGAGGTGAAGGCGTCATTCGAGGCCGGGATCAAGGCATACCTTGAGATGCTCGGCGGTTGGGTTGGCGAGGGCGACAGCGAAAAGACCGGCAACAAGGCAATGGCCGTTCTCTCGACGATGGTCGGCGCGGTCGTGCTCTCGCGGGTCGTCAACGACCCCGACCTTGCGCAGGCTTTTCTGGATGCGGCGGCCGATCAGGTTCGCGAAGCAGTCGCCGCTTGAACGGCGCGAGCAGCGCCGCCGGCACACCAAGGATAGGAGAGCAGATGCAACGGATTGTCGTCACGGGCATGGGAGCGGTCACGCCCCTTGCCGCCAATGTCGAAACATCCTGGTCACGCCTGCTTGCCGGCCGGTCGGGCGTACGCAGGCTTCCTGACGATGTGGTGCGAGAGCTGCCGGCTAAAATTGGCGGCGTGGTTCCCTCCCTGGGTGAAGATCCGGAGGCTGGTTTCGATGCCGATGCCGTCCTGTCCGCGAAGGACCAGCGCAAGGTAGACCGGTTCATTCTCTTCGCGCTGGCCGCAGCGGAAGAAGCGCTTGCGCAGGCGCAATGGAAGCCTGCCCTGGAGACGGATCGCCTGCGCACGGCCACGATCATCGCTTCAGGGGTCGGCGGGTTCCCCGCCATCACCGAGGCGGTGCGCACGGTGGACCTGCGTGGCGCCCGCCGCCTGTCTCCCTTCACGGTACCGTCCTTCCTGGTGAACCTCGCGGCGGGCCACATCTCGATCCGTCATGGTTTCAAAGGTCCACTCGGCGCACCGGTGACGGCATGCGCGGCGGGCATCCAGGCGATCGGCGACGCCGCCCGCCTGATCCGCGCCAACGAAGCCGACATCGCCGTATGCGGCGGAACGGAAGCGTGCATCAACACCATCAGTCTCGGCGGTTTCGCCGCGGCTCGCTCTCTTTCAACCGGCTTCAATTGGGCGCCGGCTCAAGCCTCGCGCCCTTTCGACACATCGCGGGACGGCTTCGTCATGGGCGAAGGGGCCGGCGTGCTGGTCATCGAGGCGTTGAGCCACGCGTTGGCGCGCGGCGCAAAGCCGTTGGCTGAGCTCGTCGGCTACGGCACGACCGCGGATGCCCACCACGTCACCTCCGGGCCAGAGGACGGCGACGGCGCGCGCCGGGCCATGCAGATCGCGATTGCCCAGGCAGGGATTTCGCCACGCCAGGTTCGTCATCTCAATGCGCATGCGACCTCCACGTCAGTAGGCGACCTGGGTGAGATCGAAGCGATCAAGAGCGTGTTCGGGCGCGACTTCGCGATAGCTGTCAGTGCGACGAAATCGGCGACCGGACACCTGCTCGGAGCGGCCGGCGGGCTTGGTGCGATCTTCGCAATGCTGGCGCTCAGGGATCAGGTCGCCCCGCCAACTCTCAACCTGGGTGAGGCCGATCCGGCCGGCGACGGAATCGACTTCGTCCCCAACGCGTCCCGGCCCATGGAGATGGAGTACGCGATCTCCAATGGCTTCGGCTTTGGCGGCGTGAATGCCAGCGCCCTGTTCAGACGCTGGAACTAACCGGCGGCTAGACGCAGTCATGACCAACGCCCTTTGCCCCGGCCTCTCATGCTTTTCCCAATCCGATCCAACGCAAACAAGGATATGATTTCCATGAACAAGACCAATCCCGGCGTCGCCCTGGTCACAGGGGCATCTTCCGGCATCGGCCGCGCTACCGCCGACGCCTTGCTAGGCGCCGGCTTTCGCGTCTTCGGAACCAGCCGTCGCACGGCCTCCCAGCAATCCGCCGGCGTGACCATGCTGACCTGCGACGTGACCGACGACGCGTCCGTCGCGACAATGGTCGAGGACGTTCTGGCCAAGGCCGGACGCATCGACCTGCTTGTCAACAATGCCGGCATGGGCCTGTTTGGCGGCGCGGAGGAGTCCTCGACCGCCCAGGCCAAGGCGCTGTTCGACGTGAACGTCTTCGGCGTCTTGCGCGTGACCAACGCGGTGCTGCCGGCAATGCGGCGCCAAGGGAAGGGCAGAATCGTGAATCTGAGTTCGGTACAGGGGTTCATCCCCGCTCCCTATTTCGCGCTTTACTCGGCGACCAAACATGCCATCGAGGGGTATTCCGAGTCGCTCGATCACGAACTGCGCCCGTTCGGCATTCGCGTTTCGTTGGTGGAGCCCGCCTATACCCGCACATCATTCGAGGACAATCTCGCCGCTCCCGACCGGTCGCTCGAAATCTACGACGCCGCGCGCGCCGGCATGACTATATCAGTGCGGAAGGCGATGGAAAAAGGCGATGCGCCCGAAGTCGTAGCCAACACCGTTTTGGCAGCCGCAACCGATCCCGCGCCGAAGAAGCGCTATGCGGCGGGAAAAATGGCGCGCCAGGTCAGTTTCCTGCGCCGTTTCGTCCCCGCGTCCGCATTCGACAAGAGCCTGCGCAAACAGCTTGGGCTGCCGGCCTGAAATCGAGCGCTGCCTTGGCGCGTCAGCGAGCAGCCGCCTGTTTCTCGAGCCGCCGCGCATATTGCGTCAGCGGAAAACACATGACGAAGAAGATCAGCGCCACCAGCCCGTAGACCTTGAACGGTTCGAAGGTCGCATTGTTGATGGCGTTGGAGGTTCGCACCAGCTCCTCGAAGCCGATGATCGAGGTCAGCGCGGTCGATTTGATCAGCTGAACCAGGAAGCCGACGGTGGGTGCGCGGGTGATCGAAAAGGCCTGCGGCAGGATGATCAGCCTCAGCTCCTGCAGATAGTGCAGGCCAAGGCTGGCGCCAGCGTCCCATTGGCCGAGGGGTAGCGCCGCGACGCCAGAGCGCCAGATCTCGGCGAGATAGGCGCTGGCGAAGAAGGTCAGGCCGAGCGCCGCCGCCGTCCAGGGTTCGATGCGCAGGCCCAGCATCGGCAGGCCGAAGAACATCAGGAACAGCTGCATCAAGAGCGGCGTGCCCTGGAACAGGGCGATGTAGCCGGAAGCAACACGCCTGCTCCACTTGTTCTTGGCGATCCTGAAGAACAGCACGATCATGCCGACGATGCCGCCGCCGATGAAGGCGGCCAGCGATAGCAGCACCGTCCAACGGGCGGCGAGCAGCAGGTTGCGCACGATGTCCCAGAAGGTGAACTCGATCATGACACGCCGGCTCCGAGCGCACGGCGTCCGCCTGACACCAGCAGTCGGCGCAAGGCCATCGACAGAGCAAGATAGACCAGCGTCACGACGAAATACGTCTCGAAGGAACGGAAGGTGCGCGCCTGCAGCATGTCGGCCTCGTAGGTCAGCTCGCGCACGGCGATCTGCGATACGACAGCCGATTCCAGCATCATGATGACGATCTGGCTGGTGAGCGCAGGATAGATAATCTTGAGCGCCTGCGGCAGCACGATCTTGATGAAGACCTGGCGGGGCCGCAGGCCAAGCGCAAGCGCTGCTTCCGTCTGCCCGCCGGGCACGGCGTCAAGCCCGGCCCCGACGATCTCGATGGTGTAGGCCGCCATGTTGAGCGTCATCGCCAGCATGGCGGCCAGGATCGGGTCGAGCCGGATGCCCAGGCTGGGCAGCCCGAAGAAGATGAAGAACAACTGCACCAGGAACGGCGTGTTGCGCATCACCTCGACGTAACAGGCGATTGCCCGCTTGAGGAGCACCGGGCCGTTTCGTCGCCCCGCGGCACCCAGGATGCTGAGCAGCGTTCCGGCCAGCGTGGTCACGGCGATCAGCAGGATCGTCGTGGCCGCGCCGTGCGCGATGTCGCCCAGGGCACCCGGGAGCCAGGCAAAGGCCACGGAAACTCAATCCTTCAGGTTGTCGGGATTGAGCGGCGTCTTCAGCCAGGTTTTCGAGCTTTCGTCCAGCTTGCCGTCGGCCAGCATCTTGGCGACCGCATCGTTGACGGCCTTCTTCAAGCCGTCTTCATTCTTGTTGAGGCCGATATGCGAAGGCGAGGTCAGAAGCTGGAACTTCTGCTCCGGCTTCAGCGCGTCCTGCTTGGCAAGCACCTGCGCGCCGACATCGTTGCCGACGACCATCAGTTGCGTCTGGCCGGAGATGAACGCCTGGATCACCGAATTGTAGTTGTCGAAGCGCTTGATGTCGGCCGACGCCGGTGCTGCCTCGGTGAGCGAGGTGTCTTCCAGCGTGCCACGATTGACGGCGATCGACTTGTCGGCGAGGTCTTCCTTGCCCTTGACCGCAAGTGCCGCCGGACCGATCACGGCGATGTAGTAGGGCGCGTAGGCGGCGGCGAAATCGATGACCTGCTCGCGTTCCTTCGAATAGCCGACGCTCATCAGGATATCGACGCGGTGGTCGTTCAGATACGGGATGCGGTTCTGGCCGGTGACGGCGACGGGATTGAGCTTCACCTTGAGCGTATCGGCAATGTATTGCGCGACATCCATGTCATAGCCCTTGAGGCTCATGTCGGCGCTGGCCGAGGAGAAGGGCGGAAAGTCGGCGAAGACGCCGACATTGATGGTGCCGGCCTTGGTGATGTCCGCCAGCGCATCGGCACTGGCGGCCTGAACTGCAAGGCCCAAACCGGCCGTGCCGAGCATCAGCACGGCGGCGATGGATGAAAATGTCTTTCGGATTGTCATTGTTATTCCCCTGTCTGGAAGCTTGTTTGTTGGATACGGTCGCCGACTCCAGCGCGGCGGCCGCCTTTGCTTTTCTAAGCGTCAGGCGCCCTTGCCTGTGATTGCCGGGCTGAACACCATCAGGCTCAATATCTCGAACAGCACCTGTGCCGCCGCATGCGCCGTGTTGGTGGTCGCGTCATATTGCGGCGCCACCTCGACGACGTCGCCGCCGACGATGTTGAGGCCTTTCAGGCCGCGCAGCAGCTCGAGCACTTCGCGCGTCGTCAGGCCGCCGACTTCCGGCGTGCCGGTACCGGGTGCGAAGGCCGGATCGACGCTGTCGATGTCGAAGGAGACATAGGTCGGCCCGTCGCCGACTATTCTGCGCGCCTTCTCGATGATGGCGGGAATGCCGAGACCAGTCACCTCCTCGGCATGGACCACGGTCATGCCGGACTCGTAGGTGAACTCCCACAGATATTCGGCCGAGCCGCGGATGCCGATCTGGATGGTGCGCGTCGGATCGAGCACGCCGTCGAGCACCGCATTGCGGAACGGCCCGCCATGGTGGAACTTGGTCATGTCGAACAGGCCACTGGTGTCGCAATGGGCGTCGATATGGATGAGGCCGACCGGCGCCTTCTTGCCGACGGCCTTCAGGATCGGATGGCTGATCGAATGGTCGCCACCGATCGACAGCGGGATGACGCCGGCATCGACGATCTGGTTGGTGCGGCGCTCGATATCCTCATGGCTGATCTCCAGCCGATAGCGGCTGCGGAACGGCGTGTCGCCGATGTCGGCGACCCGAAGTTCGTGCGTCGGCGCGCATTCCAGCACGTGATTGTAGGGGCCGATGCGCTCGATGGCGCGCAACGCCCTTGGCCCGAAGCGCGAACCTGGCCGGTTGGTGACGCCGAGATCCATCGGCACGCCGATCATTGCCACCTGAAGGTCGCCGAAATCCGGATTGTCGGCCGATATTTCGCGGTAGGGCGCGGCGAGGAAGGTCGGGATGCCTGAATAGGGTGCCAGCCGCGTGCCGCTCTTGGAGAAGATCTTGTCGGCGACCTTGCGGAATTTCGGGTCGAACATCTCGCCGCCGTGGCTTTCACCATATTTGCGACGCAACGCGTCGAGCTTGCCGCGATCGTATCCCATGTCCGCTCCTCCTGGGCTGATACAGTGCCGACGCGGGTGACGCCTGCGACCGACCGTCATCCGGCCGGGCCGCTGTCCCGCTGGCTGCCTGCAGATTTCACGTCTTGATGCTGTTCCAAGCTCAGTGTCTGGCAGCGGCATTGAAAAATCAATTGATATTGTTAGGGTGTTTTCTGTGAGAAAATCTCACAAACAACCCAGAGCACGATCTCATCCGGCCTCCATTTTTCGGGATCGTGCTTCGATGGATGTTCATGACCAATCGCCTGCCGCCCCTCAACCCGCTGCGCGCCTTCGAGGCAACGGCCCGGCATGGCTCGCTGACCAAGGCGGCCAGTGAGCTGAACGTCACGCATGGCGCCGTCAGCCACCAGATCAAGGCGCTTGAGCAGTCGCTCAGTGTCAAGCTGTTCGAGCGGGTCGGCCAGCGGGTCAAACTGACACCGCATGGCGCGGAGCTTCTGCCGGCGGTGTCGACCGCCTTCGACGGCATCGCCGCCGCCACCCAGCGCATGACAAGGCCGGCGAGCAGCGGCACACTTTCGGTCTCCTGCGTGCCGGCGCTTCTGTTGTTGTGGATGACACCGCGGCTTGGCAGTTTCATGGCGCAATATCCCGACATAAGGCTGACGCTTATTCCTTCCAACGATCCCAAGGATTTGCGGGCGCCGAACATCGATGTCTGCGTGCATTATGGCGACGGCAGCTGGACCGATTGCTGGATGCGCAAATGGTCGGGCCTCGAACTGTTTCCCGTGGTCAGCCCGACCTTGATCAACAACCGGCCGATCCGCAGCGTCAGGGATCTCGCCGACCATGTATTCCTGCATGGCGATGACGGCCGCGAATGGCACACCTGGCTGGCGACCGCCGATGCGCTGGACCTGGAGCGGGGTCGCCGCCACCATCTCGGCGATGCGCGTATGGCCACCGAGGCGGCGGTGCATGGCCATGGCGTGGCGTTGGGCGACTCGGTGACGGCAAGCGCGCTGCTGGCCAGGGGCATGCTGGTCGCGCCATTCAGCCTGTCGGTGCCGGCGGTCGACGATTTCTATGTCGTCTGCCGCAACGAGATGCGGGCGACGCCGATCGTGCAGGTGTTCATCGACTGGCTGTTTGCCGAGAAGGCCGGGGATGACGGCCGCGCCGATGCCCCGGTGGCCGGCCGCATCGTCAGCCGCCGCAAACGTCCGGCGCTCAGGGTGATGGGCGGCAAATCCGCAAGCTGATGCCAAGCTGCGCGCCGCCGCATGCAGGCAGCTCTTTTTGTCGGGCCAGCCTGAAAGCGGGCAGCGTTCCGGCCGATTCGATGCTATGAGGCCTGTCGCGATTGTGGATGGCAGGCAGCAAAGGCGGTGTTGAAACATGGCTAAGACCGATATTGCGCGGCGCGTCTACAACCACACCTGGAAGCTCGATCCGATCGTGCGCAGCCTGCTCGATACGGATTTCTACAAGCTTTTGATGCTGCAGATGATCTGGGGCATGTATCCCAAGGTCGACACCACCTTCTCGCTGATCAACCGCACAACTTCGGTGCGGCTTGCCTACGAGATCGATGAGGGCGAACTGCGCGAGCAGCTCGACCATGCCCGCACGCTGCGCTTCTCCAAGAAGGAGATGATCTGGCTCGGCGGTAACAATTTCTACGGCCGCAAGCAGATCTTCGAGCCGGAGTTCCTCGCCTGGCTGGAAGGCTTCCGGCTGCCCGAATACGAGCTGTCGAAGCGCGACGGCCAGTATGAGCTGACCTTCAGCGGGCCGTGGATGTACACCACGCTGTGGGAGATCCCTGCGCTCGCCATCATCAATGAACTCCGATCTCGCGCGGCCATGCGGGCGTTCGGCCCCTTCGCGCTCGATGTGCTTTATGCCCGCGCCAAGGCCAAGATGTGGGCCAAGACCGAGCGGCTGAAGGCGCTGCCCGGCATCCGCATCTCCGACTTCGGCACGCGGCGGCGCCATTCCTTCCTGTGGCAGCGCTGGTGTGTCGAGGCGCTGAAGGAAGGCATCGGCGAGGCGTTCACCGGCACCTCCAACGTGCTTCTGGCCATGGACAACGACCTTGAAGCGCTCGGCACCAACGCCCATGAATTGCCGATGGTGTTTGCCGCGCTTGCCAATTCGGAGAAAGAACTGAAGCAGTCGCCCTACAAGGTGCTGCAGGACTGGCAGCGCTACTATGGCGGCAATCTGCTGATCGTGCTGCCCGATGCCTTCGGCACCGCGTCCTTCCTGCGCGATGCGCCGGACTGGGTGGCCGACTGGACGGGCTTCCGCCCCGACAGCGCGCCGCCGATCGAAGGCGGCGAAAAAATCCTGTCCTGGTGGCGCGACAAGGGCAAGGACCCCAAGCAGAAATTGCTGATCTTCTCCGACGGGCTCGAGGTCGAAACCATCGAAGAGACCTACCGCCATTTCAAGGGCAAGGTGCGCATGTCCTTCGGCTGGGGCACCAACCTCACCAACGACTTCGAAGGCTGCGCGCCGACGGAAACCAACAGTCTCGATGCCATATCGCTGGTCTGCAAGGTTACCGAGGCCAATGGCAGGCCAGCGGTGAAGCTGTCGGACAACCCGGCCAAGGCGACGGGCGACGAGGAAGAGATCGAGCGGTATCTCAGGATTTTTGGCGAGAAGGACCGCGTGGAGCAATTGGTCAAGGTGTGAGGGGTGATGGGGCTCCTGGATAGTTCGAGTTCCTTGGCGCCCCCCTCTGTCCTGCCGGACATCTCCCCCTCAAGGGGCAGGGGAATCGCAGATAAGTTGATTGGCACTTGCCAAGCAGGAAAAGAGGGATTCTTGAGAGGCTTTCTCGTTGCAGAGGAGGCCGCAGTGCCGTTTGTTATGTCTATCCTGCGAGAGGTTCGTGATCCGCGCGATATCAATGCGCGGCATAATCTTGCTGAACTTCTGTTCCTGGCGCTTGCAGCGACACTGTGCGGTGCCAAAAGCTGTGTGGACATTGCTGAATTCGTGGAGGGCCGGGAAGACGAGTTGAAAGAGATCGTCGAGCTGAAGCATGGGTGTCCGAGCCACGACACCTTCAG
>NZ_RZRU01000026.1 GCF_003997495.1 Mesorhizobium sp. M7A.F.Ca.US.008.03.1.1
GCGGTGAAGAGCAGACGTTCTGCACCCGCGAATATGCGCCGGTGTGCGCTCGTCGGCATGGCGAGATGCGCACCTTCCCCAATTCCTGCGAAGCCCGCGCCGCGGACTATCGCGTCGTTGGCGACGGGCCGTGCTGAGGGGCAGAGCGATATCCGCAGGACATGATCAGATCGGCAAAGGCAGCGCGTGAGGATTGAAGCTCGCGCTGCCGGTCATGGTGCCGGATACGCCCCGTCGGCCGGGCCGGCGTAAAGCTCGCTGCCGGTGTCGTCACAAATGCGCAGGCGATCGGGATTTGCGGCATGGCCAGCGTGTGGAACAGTGCCGTGGTACCCTGCAGCGCGGCGCGCAAATTCGGCGCTTCCAGCGACACCTTGTCGAGCGTGGCTTCGTCGGTGTCGCGCGACCGGTAGAACTCGATGACGAAATTCAAGCGCGCCTCCGTGGCAGAGCATTGCGCGGGCCTGTTCTGTCAATTCGCCGCCTCATACAGGGACGACCGAGAGGGCGCACGAGGCGCCCTCCAGTTTGTCAGCCCTTCGACTTCGGCTTCAGGCTGCTCTCCGCCTGCTTGACCGACGAGCCGAACGGGGAGGCGGGCTTGGCCACGACCTTGTCCTTCTTCGGCTTGCGCGTCTCGCGATTGCTTCGCTGTTGACCTTTGGACATGTCGTGCTCCTGCTTTAGTGTTGGCTTGGCGGTGGGGCTCAGATGAGCGGGTTGCTGGCAACAACCGGGTTGTCGGTAACAACCGGATCTGCCGGTTCGAGATTGTCTTCGGTGGTGACCCGCTCATAGGTCTCCTGCTCACTGCGGATGCGGTATTGCGGCGAACCATCCTTGACCGGCAGCCTGCTCTTGATCTGGAACAGTTCGGCGGTCTTCTGGACGAGGCCGGTGCGGCTCTTCATGCGCACGGTCTGACCGATCGCAAACTGATGCGCGGGCGTGTCGGTGCGCGGGCGCGCATTCTGCTGGAAACGGATCATGCTGCATTCTCCCTGTCGCGCTTCAGCGCTGTTTCGAGTTCGAGGTGATCGATGGCGACAAGCTGGCTGGTGGGCGGGTTTTTCGCTGCCCTTGCCGGCAGATGGATGAAAGTGGCGACGCGGCGCCAGGCAAGCCGCGACATGCCCTCGATCAGTTCTTCGTCGTGGTCGATGTCGTAGTCGCCGGCCGGCAGCTGCCCTTCCAGTCCGCCGAGCACGAAAGGTGCCGCGAAATGCGCGATGGAGTGGGTGGTGCGGTCCGGCATTGTCCTACCTGTGCAAAGCAGCGGTCCTGAAAACAAAAAAGCGGGGACGAGCCCCGCTTTCCTATTTCCGGCAGTCGCTGGAAATAAGCCGCTTTCGAGAGGTGCCAGTACATCCGTGGTCAGCGTTCATCGAATTCGGCCGGATCAGATCAATTGCAAATTGGCGGCCGACTCGCGGCCCTTGGTGTCACGCTCCAACTCGAACTGCAGCTTCTGGCCTTCGGCGAGGCTGGGGAAGCCGGCGCGCTCCAGTGCGCTGACATGGACGAAAACGTCCTTGCCGCCATCGGTCGGCTGAATGAAGCCGAAGCCCTTCTGGCCATTGTGGCGGGTCGAGAACCTCTGACGCCGCAAGATGCCAATTCTGGCCCAAAGCGATCTTGTACAGATAGGCCTTTGTCGCAATTTAATCAAGGCGTTTTAAAATAAAATTGGACCGCACTCAAAAAATTGCGCGCTGTAATTATTAGAAAGATGATGATACAAATCCATACAATTCAGAAAATTGTTTGAAACTTTGCGGGAACAATTCTCCCAGTATCTTAAATTTTATTTTAAATTCAAGAATAAGATCTCGTGATTTCCGTAATGACGCCAACAGGAACCCCCGTAACGGTCAACCCGATCGCAAAACCGCTAATGGCAAAGCCGACCGATATCCAGTCGCCCCGGCTGACCGTCAGGAGTGACGAGGCGGTAAAGCGAAGGATCGCCGACACCGATGGAACGGTCCGGCGTGCCAGGCACGTTGCCGAGACCAATCGCCTGATTTGATCTTTCCGCACCGACGAAAGGACGAGACAGCAAGCGAAGCCTTGAACCTGCGGCCCCGATGGCCTAGATCGCCACAGGCGGATAAAACACGGCAGGTTTCCCATCAACAGAGATCAGAGACGAGCGGCGGGTGCGGGAGCCAGGTCTGGCGCGGGCGGACAGCCGCCGCTGGGCCTCGACCAGTATGTGCAGCAGGCGTTGCAATTGCATCAGGCCGGGCGCCGGCAAGAGGCTGAGACGATCTACCGGCAGGTGCTGGCGCGTCAGCCCAGGCACGCGGCCGCGGCGCATTTCCTGGGACTGCTGCTGCACCAGACCGGGCGCAGCGAAGAAGGGCTGGATCTCATCGAACTGTCGGTGAGCCTGCAGCCGACGAATCCCGATTTCCTCAACAATTTCGGTACGGTGATGCGCGACCTCGGCCGCCCTGCTGCGGCCATCGATTTCTTTCGCGGCGCGGTGGATCTGCGGCCGGACCAGCTCGCGGCGCGCGACAATCTCGGCTCATCGCTGAAACAGGTCGGTCAGTTCGAAGAGGCCGAAGAGATTTATCGCGGCACGGTTGCACGCAATCCATTTCATGTGCGCGCCCGTATTGGGCTTGCCGAAACCCTGCAGGAAGCCGGGCGGCTGGATGAGGCGCTGGCTGCCTTCCGCGAAGCGCTGACGATCCGGCCCAAGGATGCCGACCTGTTGCACGGGCTCGGCGTCGGGTTGATGGAAAAGGGCAAGCTCGACGAGGCGGCCGACCTGTTCCGGCAGGCGTTGGCGATCAACCCCGCCATGGCCACAGCCTGGCTGATGCTGACGCAGGTCAAGCGCCAGAAGGAGCGCGACAGCGAGCTTGGGGGCATGGAAGCCCAGCATGCCAAGGCGCCGCAGGATAGCCTGGCACGCATGCAGCTGTCCTTCGGACTCGGCAAGGCGAATGACGATCTCAGGGATTATGGCCGGGCTTTCGACTATTTCGCCGAAGGCAATGCGATCCGCCGCAAAGGCATCGACTACGACCAGGCCAGGACGCGGGCCGAGTTCGAGGCAATGAAGGCCACCTTCGATGCCGGCTTCTTCGAGAAGCACAGGCCCAGCTCGATCAGCGACGACACGCCGATCTTCGTCGTCGGCATGCCGCGTTCGGGCACGACGCTGGTCGAGCAGATCATTGCCAGCCATCCGCAGGTCTATGGCGCAGGCGAGCTCAGCATCTTGAAGAAGGCGGTCGGCAGGCAGTTCCCGGCGACCATGCCGGGTGGCTTCCCATGGGGCGTATCGGATACGAGCGATTCGGATTTTGCCGAGGCAGGCCAAGCCTATCTCGACATGCTGCATGCCCGCTATCCGAACATGCGCCACGTCACCGACAAAATGCCGGGCAACTTCCTGCTTGTCGGCTTCATCCACATGATGATGCCGAAGGCCAGGATCATCCACTGCGCGCGCGATGCGGCGGCCACCTGCCTGTCGATCTACAAGGTGCATTTCCGCGGTGACAGCCATCGCTATGGCTACGATCTCGGCGAGCTCGCCGACTTCCACAATCTCTACACCGACATCATGAAGCATTGGCACACGGTGCTGCCGGGCGTCGTGCACGATGTACGCTACGAGGATTTTGTCGCCGACCAGGAAGGTCAGACGCGGGCCCTGATCGCCCATCTCGGCCTGCCCTGGGACGACGCGGCTCTATCGTTCCACGAGACCGACCGGCCAGTGCGCACGGCGTCGGCCGCACAGGTGCGCCAGCCGATGTATCAGGGGTCGGTCGATCTCTGGAAGCGCTATGGAGACCGGCTCAAGCCGCTGCTGGACAGGCTGGATTAGCGCAACGCTATCTAGCTGATCGTGGCCTCAGAGATTGGCCTAAGCACCCGCGTCGTCATCCTAGGGTCTTTGCGACGGAGCTTCGCCCTAGGATGACGAAGCTGAGAGGCTTCTGCTAATCTGCTACCGGCTGCTCAAAGCTCCATGAATGGCTTAAAGCCGCCGAAGATCATGCGCTTCATATCGAACGGCATGGCCCCCCAATCGGGCGTCAAGCGCGGGTCGGCCATCACCTTGGCCATGACGGCATCGCGGCTCTCACGCGATTCGTAGACGGCCCAGGAGAAGACGACGATCTCGTCGTCCTTGGCCTGCACCGCGCGCGGGAACGAAGTGACCTCGCCATAAGGCACGTCGTCGCCGATACATTCGACATAGGCGAGCGCGCCGTGTTCCATCCATATAGGGCCTGCGAGGTTGGCCAGCCTCTTGTAATCATCGAGATTTGCCTTGGGAACGGCAAGCACGAAGCCATCGACATAGGACATTTCGGGTTTCCTCCTGAAGTTCAAAGGACCTCACCGGCGCCAACAGGTGAGGGGCTTGGGCCATTGGCGGCAGATCAGGCTTTCTTCACCGGCGCGTTCATCGCCCACTCGACGCCGAACGGGTCGCGCATATTGCCCCACTGGTCACCCCAGAACATGATTTGGAGCGGCACGGCGACTTCGCAGCCGGCATCGACGGCGCGCTTCCACCAGGCATCGATGTCGTCGCTGCCGAGGTGAAGCTGCATGGTGTAGCCCTGCGGCTTGACGGCGGGCATGCCGTTTTCGGGATAGAAATCGGAGAGCATCAGCGTCGAGCCGTTGATGTGGAGGTGGATGTGCATGGTGCGGCCTTTTTCGTCCGCCGGATAGGCAAAGACCTGCTCGGCACCAAAGGCCTTCTTGTAGAATTCGGCAGCCTTGAAGGCGCCATCCAGCTGCAGATAGGGGGTCAATCCGCCGAGCACTTTGGCCGCGGGCTGAACGGGGGTCTGATCAGTCATTTGTTGTTCCTCTTTGCGTTTGGCCTTGCGAGCCATAGGACGGATGAGGTGACGGCCATCCTACATGGCCGAGGAGATTTTTTTGGCCCACCGGCGCTGGATAGGCCACGCGGCCGGCAGCTGAACGAGGCGCGAAACGAACTTGCGTCGGCCGCCCCCAATCAGAGCGCAATTCTCGCTGCTCGCAGGCTAGAAGAGATGGATCACCCGAACGCCTCTTCAACTCCGGGACGACAATGATCCTCTACTATCAGACCCATTCGCCCTTCGCGCGCAAGGCGCTCGTCTTCGCCCATGAGGTTGGCATTGCCGATCGGCTGGAGGTCATTCATCACGAGACCAGTCCGACCTTGCGCAATGCTCGCGTCTACGCCGAAAATCCGCTTGGCAAAGTGCCGGTGCTGGTGCGGCCCGACGCGTCGCCGATCTTCGATTCCGATGTCATCTGCGCCTATCTCGACACGCTGCATGACGGTCGCAAGCTGCTGCCGCAGGACGGCGAGGCGCGCTGGCAGGCATTGCGGCTGCAGGCGGTCGCCCAGGGCCTGGCGCAGACAGGCATAGCCTTGCGCTGGGAGGCAGAAAGGAGACCCGAACAGCTGCGTTTCAGTGCTCTCGCCGACGGATGCCGGGAAAAGATCGAGGCGACCTACGACTGGATCGAAAGCACGCTGGACGACGAGGCGCCGCTCCATATCGGCCACATTGCCTTGGCCACCACGCTGTCCTGGATGGCGTTTCGTCACCTTCCGCCTTTTCGCTCACGGGCGCGGCTGACGCGCTGGTTCGAGGCTTTCGAAAAACGCGTATCGATGCAGGCGACGCCGCTTTCAGGCGATACACGTGACTGACTGGCGGTCGCCAGGTGGCGGCCGGCATTGATGGCCTGGTACCCCGGCTGCATGGGTCAGGGAGCCCTGCGGATCCGTGGGCCATTTTGCGCGTCGGTCACGATTTCCGGCCAGCCGATGTCCTTGCGCAATTCGATCGGCAGCGAAAGCAGAGCGCGTTCGCTGCGATGGCGGGCGCGAGCTTGCATGTAGCGGGTGGTTATGCGGCCTATGGATGACAGGGTGAACATGATGCTTTGTCCTCGGTTGAAGCCGGCATCATCGTGTCGGCATCCCAAGGACGTGGCAGATTCAGCCGATCCGACAGACCGCTGAAAATTTTGTCGCAGCCACTACAGGCGGCTCGATGCGGACTGCTGTGGAGCAGCTTGTATCAAGCAGCGGTTTCCAATCGCCCGATCGTTTCAAGGTCGGCTTTCTTGGCCTCTCCCTCCACGGCAAGGTCGTAGCTCGCCTGCATGTTCATCCAGAACTGCGGCGTGGTTCCGAAAAATTTCGCAAGGCGTAGTGCTGTGTCGGGCGTCACCGGTGTCGTCTCGCTGGCGAGGCGCTCGATGCGTGTGCGCGGCACATGCAGCTTTTTGGCCAGTGTGTAAGGCTTTAGATTGAGCGGAACGAGATACTCCTCGCGGAGGATTTCTCCGGGATGAATCGGTGGTTTGATGTTCAGCATTTTGAACCTCTTCAATGATAGTCGGTGATTTCAACATCCTCCGCTTGCCCTTCCACCCACCGAAAGCAGACGCGGAATTGATCGTTGATGCGGATCGAATGCTGACCGACACGGTTGCCTTTCAGCGGCTCAAGCCTGTTGCCGGGAGGTGTCTTCAGATCCGACAGTTCGGCGGCGTTGTCGATCATGAACAGCTTCCGTTGAGCTGGGCGGACAAGGTCAGATGGGAAGCCCTTCGGAGCCTTGCCGTTCGAAACGGCTTCGCTGGTCTTGTCTTTGAACGAGCGTATCATCTGCCGATCCGACTAGCGTACCATCGTATGATACGTTTCGGAAGTCAAGAAGACGTCTCATAAAATGATACGAAACTCCGGCCTGCCCTCGACAGGCCGGAGCCTTATAGGCACAGCATTCTTGCTTAGCCAGCCTCCTCGGCCACCGAGCGGAAGAAATCCTCCGGGCCTTCGACTTCGGTGAGCTTCCGCTTCTCTATCAGCCAGAAGCGGTTGCCGATGGCGCGGATGAAGGAGCGATCGTGCGAGGCGAGAACGCAGCTTGCCTGATGCGCCAGCAGTTCCGCTTCCAGCGCTTCCTGACCGTCGATGTCGAGATGGTTGGTCGGCTCGTCCAGCAGATAGAAGTTGGGATTGGCGAGCCGGAGCGCCAGCATCATCAGCCGCGCCTTCTGGCCGCCGGACAGCACGCCGATCTTCTTCTCCTGCATCTCGATGACCACACCGGCGCCAGCGAGCAGCGAGCGGGCGCGCTGCTCGCTGACATCGTAACGGCGTGAGATCAGCGCCAACGGCGTGTCATTGCCGCTGATGCCCGACAGCGCCTGGTCGCTGTAGCCGAGCACGGTCGAAGGCGTCACCTTCACATTCTGCACCGTGTCCGGTTCGATGATGGCATTGCGGATCAGGGTGACGAAGCGCGACTTGCCGACGCCGTTGCGGCCGAGCAGGACGATGCGGTCGCCCTGGCGGATATGGCGCTTGCCGGTTCGAAACAGCAGCGTGCCGTCGGGCGTTTCGACAGCCGCGTCGTCGAGCGTGATCAGCACCTTGGCGTGGGTGCCGCGGTTGGCCAGTTTTATGGCTCCCGCCGACTTCTCGCGATGCGCCGGGTTCGCCGCTTCCTCCAGTTTTTCGGCCCGCTGGGTGAGTTGCTTGGTCTTGACCGTCAGCAGATCGCTGCCTGAATTGATGCCGATGTTGTTGAGCTTGGCCGCCTGCCGGCGCAATTGCTGCGCCACCTTCATGTCGCGCTGGAACTTGCGCTCCGTCGAAGCATCGACGTCGTCGAGCGCCTGCCTGGCGCGGGAGTAGGGGAGCGCAAACACCGGCGACTGCTCCGGGCGCAGGAACAGCGTCCGGTTGGTGGTGGCGTCGAGGAAGGCGCGGTCGTGGCTGGCGATGACGACGGGCACCTCGCGCGGCAGCGTGTTCAGCCAGGTTTCGAGCTGGCTGATGCGGGCAAGGTCGAGATGGTTGGTCGGCTCGTCGAGCAGCAGCACGTCCGGATCGGTGACCCAGACGCGGGCGATCAGCGCCAGCCGCTGCCAGCCGCCGCTCAGCGCCTGCATTTGCCGCTCGCGCATCGGCCCCGGCACGTCGAGTGAATCGAGAACCACATCGACGCGCCACATCTCGCTGTCGGCCTGCTCGGCCGGCAAGGCATCAGCCACCACCTGGTGGAACGTATGGCTGAGAAGGGCCGGGGCGACGGATTGTTCGACGTGACCGACGCGCAGGCCGCGCGTGCGGGTGATGTCACCGGAGGTCGGTTCCATCTCGCCGGTCAGGCATTTCAGCAAGGTCGACTTGCCGCGGCCATTGGCGGCGACAATGCCGAGCCGGTCGCCGGTGCCGATGGTGAGGTCGAGATTGGCAAACAGCGGCGCACTCATGGTGACGCCGAGGGATTTGAGGCTGATCAGGGCCATTTTTGATTTCTCTGGTCTTGCCGGAGACAACTCCGGGTGCACTTTGACGGTGCGCGTGCTGGCCATCAGGCTCGGCGATGTGCACCACGAAGGGCAGACCAAAAAAATCGAAGCGGGAAAACCCGGACCGTCCCTGGTCAGCCCTGCAAGCTAGCTCGCAGGGCAGAAATCGGGCCACGCTGACGATGGTGACGAAAAAACGTAAACACGTGAGCCCTCCTTTCAAGACAAGACGTTGAGTGTGCGGAGTGGTTACACCAAAGGCTGGGGAGATGGCAAGTGGAGCGCTGACAGTGGAGTACCTCCCTTCTCCCACAAGGGGAGAAGGGAACGCTCTACTTCCCGGGCCGTCCCGTCTTGCCAGGCCGCCGCTTTTCGCGACGCGCATCGCTCGGATCCTCGTAGGAACCAATACCGGCACGCTCGCGCTTGACCGGCTTGTCGCCCTCGACCGGCTTTTCGGTCCGCCGCACGGTCATCTCATCAAGCGAGTTCTTCTTGAACAGCGGCTTGACCGGCTCGCCGGGAATGCCGAAATCGGAGCCATGTGCCTCTTCGGCCGACTGTTTCTTGAACAGCGAGCGCGACACCGCGCCGGCCGGCGTCGGCATGTCGGTGCCTGGGCCCATATCGTCAATCGAGGGTTTCGAAAACAGCGGCTTTTTCACCGGGACAGTGCCATCGGCGCCCATCTCGTCAAGATCAGGCTTGCGGAAGAGGTTGGGCCGGGCAGCCCTGGCCGCCTCTTCGGCGGCACGGGCTGCGTCGAGCTTGCGAAAACGCTCCTGTTCCTCTGATGTACGATGTTTGGCCACGCCCTTGTTGTGCTTGCCCTTTTCGCGGCCGGAGGCCGGGCTTTCCATGTCGGCGTATTTGGCCAGCGGGTCTTCGGAGATGGACAGTTCCATCTCACGCAGGCGCTTGATCTCGTCGCGGATGCGGGCCGCCTTCTCGAAGTCGAGATTGGCCGCGGCATCGCGCATCTGCTTTTCCATCGCGTCGAGATGGGCCTTGAGGTTGTTGCCCATCATGGCGCCGGCACTGTCGGTGAACTGCGAGATGTCGGCGCGGACGTGGTCCTTCTCGTAGACCGAATCCAGAATGTCGGAGATGCGCGACTTGACCGATTCCGGGGTGATGCCGTTGGCCTCGTTCCACTCCACCTGCTTTTCGCGGCGGCGGTTGGTTTCGGTCATCGCCCGTTCCATCGAGCCGGTCACCTGGTCGGCATAGAGGATGACCTTGCCGTCGACGTTTCTGGCGGCGCGGCCGATGGTCTGGATCAGCGAGGTTTCCGAGCGCAGAAAACCTTCCTTGTCAGCATCGAGAATGGCGACGAAGCCGCATTCGGGAATGTCGAGGCCTTCGCGCAGAAGATTGATCCCGACCAGCACGTCGAAGGCGCCGAGGCGCAAATCGCGGAGGATCTCGATGCGCTCCAGCGTGTCGATGTCGGAGTGCATGTAGCGGACCCGGATGCCTTGCTCGTGCAGATACTCGGTCAGGTCCTCGGCCATACGTTTGGTCAACACCGTGACCAGCGTGCGGTAGCCGGCCTTGGTGGTGTCGCGGATCTCGCCGACGACATCGTCGACCTGGTTCTTGGCCGGCCGCACTTCGACCGGCGGGTCGATCAGGCCGGTCGGACGGATGACCTGCTCGGCGAAGACGCCGCCGGCCTGTTCCATCTCCCAGGCGCCAGGGGTCGCCGAGACCGCGACCGAAAGCGGACGCATGGCATCCCATTCTTCGAAGCGCAACGGCCGGTTGTCCATGCAGGACGGCAGACGGAAGCCGTATTCGGCCAGCGTCGCCTTGCGGCGAAAGTCGCCTCGATACATGCCGCCGATCTGCGGCACGGTGACATGGCTTTCGTCGATGAACACCAGCGCGTTGTCGGGAATGTACTCAAACAGCGTCGGTGGCGGATCACCCGGCTGGCGGCCGGTGAGATAACGCGAATAGTTCTCGATGCCGGCGCAGGAGCCGGTGGCCTCCAGCATTTCGAGGTCGAAGCGGCAGCGCTGTTCCAGCCGCTGCGCTTCAAGCAGGCGGCCGGCGCGTTCGAGTTCGACCAGCCGGTGCTTGAGCTCTTCCTTGATCGACTTGATCGCCTGGTTCAGCGTCGGTCGCGGCGTCACATAGTGCGAATTGGCGTAGATCTTGACGCTTTTCAGCTCGCCGGTCTTCTGGCCGGTCAGCGGATCGAACTCGGTGATCTGCTCGATCTCGTCGCCGAACATCGAAATGCGCCAGGCGCGGTCTTCCAGGTGGGCGGGGAAGATCTCGATCGTGTCGCCGCGCACGCGAAACGAGCCGCGGACGAAGTTGATGTCCTGCCGCTTGTACTGCTGGGCGACGAGATCGGCGAGCAGCGCGCGCTGGTCGAGCCGGTCGCCGATCTGCATCTGAAAAGTCATCGCCGTGTAGGTTTCGACCGAGCCGATGCCGTAGATGCAGGACACCGAGGCGACGATGATGACGTCGTCGCGCTCGAGCAGCGAACGCGTCGCCGAGTGGCGCATGCGGTCGATCTGCTCGTTGATCGAGGATTCCTTCTCGATGAAGGTGTCGGTGCGCGGGACGTAGGCTTCCGGCTGGTAATAGTCGTAATAGGAGACGAAATACTCGACAGCGTTTTCCGGAAAGAATTTCTTGAACTCGGAATAGAGCTGCGCGGCAAGCGTCTTGTTCGGCGCCAGGATCAAGGCAGGGCGCTGCGTCTCCTCGATCACCTTGGCCATGGTAAAGGTTTTTCCGGAGCCGGTGACGCCGAGCAGCACCTGGGTGCGGTCGTTGTTGTCGACGCCTTCGACCAGATCCTTGATGGCGGTCGGCTGATCGCCGGCCGGCTCGAAATCCGACACCATCTTGATGGCAATGCCGCCTTCGGATTTTTCGGGGCGGGCAGGGCGGTGCGGTGTCCACAGCACGCCGTCCTTGTGCAGCGGATTGCCGGATTCGATCAGCGCCGACAGTGCCGCCACCGTCGCGGTGACGCTGCCCGAAGCCATGGTCTCGGCGTCTTCCAGCGAGATGTCGAGGCCGGCGACCGGATTGAGGCCGGCGGCGGTGCGCTCCCTGGCTGACGCCGCGCCACCCATCGAGGTGCCGCGCGAACTGCGGCCCGGCGAGCTTGAGCGCTCGGGTATCTTCTTCGACGGCTTCGGCGATTTGCCACCGTCGCCCTTGCCGACAAGACGTCCTTCGTTTTCGGCTTCCTGCTCGATCTGCTCGGCCCAATCCGCGATCGAACCGGTCAGCGGCGTGCCAGAGAGCTCCGGCTGGGGCATCTCGGCGAAGCCGCCTTTGTGCAGCGGCTCCGAAGCGTCCAGGAAATCGGTCAGCGGGCTGCGCCGCTTCGGCGCGGCGCGGTCGTCATTCGCCGTCGGCGGCGTTTTCTGATCGGGAGATTTGGCCATGTCCCGAATATGGGATTTCCTGGCCAAAATGGAAAGAGCGCGGTGGGGAGAGGCGTGCCGGACAGCGCTGCTCCTGACAGCAGGCTGTCAGGAGCAGGCGGGAAGGTACGCCCGAAGGCCTCTTGTCGCTACACGCCCCTGGCGGCTGATGCGACCTGCGTCGCCGACCCGTTCAGGCGCGGCACCACGACGAGGCGTTTGATCTTGCCCTTCTTGAAGGCGGCGAGGAAACGCGCATAGTCCTTGAAGGCGACGCAGCCGCTCGACTGGGCGTAGCGGCCCCGAAGCAGGTAGGTATGGGCCAGAAAGCCGTCGCGATTGTATTTGTTGCGGCCATCGACCGGTGTCAGGCGCAAGGCCTCCACACCGTGAAAGCGCGACTCGCGCAGCGACAGATTATAAGTGTTGGGCGGTGTCGGTCCGCGATTCTTCTGGTCGGCATAACGCGGCTGGTCAGCCATGGCGCCAACGCCTGAATGCGCCTCGAGCCTCGAGCCGTCAGGCATGTAGACGGTCGCGCTGCTGATGTCGTACACGGCGACGCCATTGCCGGCGCCGCTCCTGGCGCCTGGCGAGTTGAACAGGTTCCTGAACGCCTTGCCAAGGCCGCCCGAAGGCGTGTCGGGCTTGGCATAGGCCAAAACGTCACCGCCATCGGCCGGCCGGCCTTGCCGCGTCGGTTTTGCCGGCTGGGCCTGCTGGACCGTCTCGCGCGCCGGCTTCGGCTGCTGAACGGATTTGGGCTGCTGAACGGACTTAGGCTCCTGCTGGACGATTTTGGGCTGCGGCGCGTCGAATTGCGGGCGGCGGGTCGGCAACGGCACGTCGTCGGTCAGCGCGTCCGGCAGCGAGGCGGTATCGCCGGGTTGATCCTGCTGGGTTTCGACGGGTGAAACCGCGACATCGGCTGACGATTCCTCGATCGGCAGCGGTGAGGCGAACGCCTCGTCGTCGGCCGGCAGCGACTGCACCAGAGCAAGCGCCAACTGCGAATTGTCTGGCGTATCGGATTGGGCAAAACCCATCGGCTGCGGTGCGGTCTGCACGGCCGCCGAGCCGGTATCCAGCCGGGCGAAACGTTCGGCCGCCGGCGCCGGCATGTCATCTGACAGGCTGGCCATGACCTGGACGGATGGCACCAGCGACGCCTCGGCAATTCGCGGTGCGACGGTGGGGATCATCGGGTGAGTGTTGGCACTGGCGGCAGGCTTTCCGGCGTCGGCAAAGGCTGCGGCCAGCTTCATCGGCGAAAGCGACGCTTCCATGCGTTCGAAGCGCTCCTGCGCCTTCGACTTCACAGGGGCAGGCATCGGCTTTACCTGCGCTACAAGGCGCTCGGATTTTTCCGCCTGCGAGCTTACCCTGGCCAGCTTGAAACAGCTGGCACCGCACTGCACCGAATGATCATGCAGGGCCTGAGCGCCGCCATTGGCATTGGCCAGCACGAAGGGTGCTTTCAAGAAGTGCTGTTTCAGCGGATCGGTAAGTGCGAGCGATCCCGGCACGGACAGCGTCTGGGGCAGGCCAACCGAAGTCGCCGACAGCGAGGCGCCGACGGAACTGAGGCCGACCATGGTGCCGATCAGCCAAAGGCCGATGGCGGTGCTGGCGCAGGGCAGCGCGACCCAGCGGATCACCCGGCCAGCATTGAAGGAAGAGGAACGCCGAGCATCGACCAACTCGCCGCCCTCACGCAGTTCCCGGATTTTTTTTTGTGTACTCAACAACGCCATGCAACCAATCTCGCTTCAATCGGTTTCCCCGTACGTGGCCTTGAAAGCCGCGACGACCATTCTGTGAGTGATCCCAGGTGGTCCCCGACGCGTTTGCCGCGTCTGTAGTTGGTTGCCGATTGCTTCAAAATATGGACAAAGTTGGTTAATCAATCCCTCTCAAAACCAACGACGAGACATGAATTTGGGCCAAATCAGGCTTCGTTCACGGTCAGGAAAGTGGTGTTGTCGCCCTTCCGACGTCGTTTTGCTGCCCGTTTTTAACGGCCGAGTCAAGCAAAACAGCCATTGCTAATTTCTACGCGGCGCCTTCCCGCGGCATATTCAGCGAACCGCTGCCGGCAGAACTGCCTAAAAAGGCGCGCGTTTCCGGTAAAATTGTTGCCTGCCGTGCTGCGATTCTCGGGGAAGGCGGTCTCAAACAGCCCACCCTCAATTGAACCAAAGCGCAAACGTCAAAAACCCGCCGCCGCCGAACTGGCGCTGGATCTGGTCGAACTCGTCGCTGGTCGCGAGCTCGCCGCTTTCGAGGTAGGGCGCGATGGCCGGGCCGGTGATCGACAGCACGAGATCGAAGTTTTTCGGGTCATCGAAGAAGCGCTTCATGTTGATGCCTAAGCCAGTGCTGGCGGTGATGCGGAAATGCGGCAGCAGTTTGCGGCCTTCCAGGAGATCCTCGGCCATGGTCAGGGCGGCGAGCCAAGCCTGGACCTGCTCCTCGCCGACTTCGAGGCCGGTGAGCGGGTTCTCGCCCTTCTGCTGCGGTCCAGGCAGCCATTCGCGGTCATTGTCGGTCTCGGCGCGGATCGCCTTCCAGTCCTCGCGTGACAGCTGGATCATTTCCAGCAGGTGGCGGCGCGCTGCTTGCCGGCGCTCCGGCTCGACCACCGGCCAGTTGATGAGATGCACCATCGAGATGAAATCGGCGATGCGCCATTCCGAGGAGAAGATGCTCGAGCCCATCTCGCCGGCCGGCGGCACCAGAATATCCTGCAGCGGCAATTTGGCGCGCGGGAACAGCATGTGGAAGGAACCGTCGAAGGTGCCCCTGAAATCATGTGCCAGCCAGAAATCGGCCTGCGCCATCAGGAATTCGGCATAGCCCTGCAGCCAGTAGCCGTCAGCGCGGTCGAAACGGAAGGTGAGCGTGGGGACGGCGTCGTCCGATGTAATGCCGCCGCGTGACAACGCGGCGATGATCGCCGCCATGCTCTCGTCCGGCGCGATGGTGCCGTCCTCGTTGAGGTCGATGCCGGTATGGGTGAGGTCGATGACCATGCCGATATCGGCGTCTGCCGGCACCGACGCAAACGTGGCGGCGGATTTTTCCAGCCGGTCGCGGAAGCCGACCAGGATGGCGCGGAACTGCTCATAGGTCAGCGGCTCGGGGTTGGGATTGTCAGGCACCGGCAGCCGCATCAGCGGCAGCATGAAGGATTGCGGGCTCTCGAAGCCATGGCGGTGCAGGCCGCTGGCCAGGATCTCCAATGCGGTGAAGAACTCGCCGGCGCCGGCGGCATAGGCTGATGCCGGGTCTTTTGGCGCTGCGGCCTCCAGCGTCGACAGGGCGCTGTCGCGCGCGGCCACGGTCTTAGCCTCGAACAGAGCGGATGCCGCTTCCGGCATTGCCGCCGAAGTGGATGACAGCGGCACAATCAGCATGAAAGCGGATGTCAGCAGGCCTGCCAGTCGTCTCATCTCTTCCCCCCAATATTTGTCGCACAGAGCAAATATACACCATTTGCAGCGCCGCGCTTCAACCCGCCCCGAGGACGGTCTACACAGGGCAAACAATTGGGCATCGCGTGTCGAATTATCCGTTTTCCTACAAGCTGTCCTGGCTGCCGCGTTTCCTGAAGCCGTCGCTCGTCGGCGACGCACGAGACTTTGCGCCGATGGCGGGAACGCTGATGGATCCGCCGCCGAAGCGGACAGTGCGGCTTGCCTTTGTCGGCGACATCTCGGCAGTGGCCAACCGCAGCGCGCCGGACTGCGCCCCGGCGATCAAGGCGCTGCTCGGCGCTGCCGATCTGGTGATCGGCAATTGCGAAAGCCCTGTTGTGGACAGACCAAGCGCGGCGCTGGGCACAAGGCTCGGTACGCATCATGCCATGAGCGAGCCGTTTCTGGCCGAGGCGCTGGCGGCGGTCGGTATCGCGCGCGAAAAGCTCGTGCTGTCGCTGGCCAACAACCATATGCTGGATCAGGGCATCGCCGGTTTCGACGAGACAATCGCGGCGCTGCTGCGGCTCGGCATCCGCATGATCGGCCTGGCCGCCGATGGTCCTGTGGTGCCGGCCCAGGTTGGACCGCTTGATATCGGCTTCGCCGCCTTCACGCTGTGGCGCAACGCCGATGAAAAACTGTTTGCCGGGCGCGTTTCGATGGGCAGCGATCCGGCGGGCTGGCCGCGCCCTGGCTTGGACCTTCTCTGCGCCGTGCCGCATTGGGACTGGGAGTTCCGACATTTTCCGCGCGACGGGACGCGAGCACTGGCCAGGCGGCTGGCCGGGGAGGGCGTCGGGCTGATCGCCGGCCATCACGCCCATGTCGTTCAACCGGTGGAAAAGATCGACGGGACGATCGTCGCCTATGGGCTCGGCGATTTCCTCGGTACCGCCTTTGCCCGCCAGCCATGGCCGGGCCGCATCGGTTCTATCCTCATTGTCGATGTCAGTGCCGATACCGGTACGCGCGGCACGATCTCGTTTTACCGGATGCATCCCTTCATGCGCCTGCGCGCCGGCAACCACGAGCGGCTGGTGTTGGTGGAGGCATTGGAGGGCCGAATGCGAGACAAGGTCGAAGGGCGACTGAAAGCGGTCTTCCCTTCTCCACCAACCGATGAAGAGGTCCCCGCTTAAACGTCTGGCGACCCTTGCAAAACCAACTATCATGCTGCCGCAGAGGCAGGTTGCGGGGGGTAGCGGTGGAAACAGCGGATTTCATGCCGAGCGAAACGGTCATCGCCGGCATCCGGAAAGACATCGAGGCCTATGAAGCGGCAAGAGCGTCGGCGGTCCGGCAGGTGCGCTGGCGGGTGCCGGTGTTCGTCGGCCTGGTGCTGGTGGCCGTGGTGCTGGTCGCCTGGCTGTTCAACAAGGTTGCCGACCCCAACGAGCAATGGGTCTCTACGCCGCATGTATTTCTCTATGTGATCGGCTTCGCGGCGTCGATCCTGCTCTATTTCCAAGCCAGGAAACCGGCGACGCGGCTGCAGCAATCGTTCCGCGAGACGCTGCTGCCGATCATATTCGGCTTCATCGCCGACATGCGCTACCAGCATGGCGTGACGCCGAATTCCTTCGACCGGTTGCCGCGCACGGCGGTTGGTCCGTTCAACCGGCAGGCGTTCGACGACATCGTCGCAGGCCGCTACGAAGGGTTTCCGTTCGAGCTGTACGAGGCGCATCTGCGGGAAGGCTCGGGCAAGGGCTCGTCGACCGCCTTCCAGGGCGTCATCGTCGCTTTCGAGACCATCGCGCCGTTTCCCGGCATATTGGTGGCGACGCGGCGGACCAACGCGGTGATCAGCTTCTTTCGCGGCATGTTCGCCAACAAGCTGCAAGAGCTATCCAGCGGCGATGCGTTGCTGGATGCCGCCTACGAGTTCCGCACCGACAATCTCGGAGCGGCACAGCCACTGGTGAGCGGCCGGCTGGCGCAGGCACTGAAATGGCTTGGCGAAACCTGGCCGGACGATCCGGCCCGTGTCGCGCTCAATGGCAGCGATGGGTTCCTGCTGTTGCCGCAGACGAAGAACTTCTTCGAGCTGCCGGATATTTCGGTGCCGCTAGACTACACCAGGCATGTCGCGCCGATGATATCAGACATGGGCGCGATGTTGGCGACGGCGGCACTTGTGCGCAAGGTTGGGGCAAAGGACGAGGCGGGCTGAGCCGTCAGCCGTCGAAGCCGTATTTGTCGTTCCTATAGTCCGCCTCTGACTCATGAAACAAAACTTGTATCGACGATCGGTCAGTAGGCTGTTTCGTGATGCCGCCCGAGATGGATTGCAGCGGCCGCGTGGCAATCCAAAGCCGCCGTCACAATCGGCTAAGCGACTCTTTTGGCGGACAGAAGTGCGCTCGTGGGAGCCGAAGCGGCTTGAAATGATGTCGGTAGTAAGCAATATGTCGGAATTAAGCCTATGATATTGTTTGCGAAAATTCACCCAACGTGATTTGCGGAGGAGAGCTTTCCGTTCCAGTTTCAGGCCGTCCGGTGCTGTCGTTTCCCAAGGCGGCGGTCCGGAAAAGTGAAACAGCACGGAGTGCTTACCAATGAAGAAGACCCTCGCAACCACCGCCGCTCTGCTCGCCTTTCTCGGCACGGCCTATGCCGCGACCGTTCAGGGCACCATCCAGGCCGTGGACCCGACGACCAAGTCGATCACCCTCGACGACGGCAAGATCTACCAGCTGTCGCCGGAAGCGACGGTCGGGAAACTGAAGGTCGGCGCCAAGGTGGCGGTGACGGTCGATGACAAGACCGGCATCGTGACGTCGATCAAGAAGGCTTCGTAGGGCGAGAGCATCGAGCGTCGGCAGGCCTGCCGACCGGATTTTTCAAACCCTGTTCCACTCATGGCCGGTCCCTCCGGGGATCGGCCATTTTCATCCGTCGCCTCTCGATGCCGGGCGACCTGGACAAGGTCTCCCTGCTGGACCCCAGAGCCGGCCGGCGGAACGCTGTCCGGCGGCATCGCTATGGTTTTTGCCAAAAAGCCGCGCTATCCCTTGGCCAACGGGGGATATTCATGGCCGACGAACGAAAAGGGTTTCGCCTGTCGCGGCGATTGCTGCTGGGTGCGGCTGTCGTCGGCGGCGCGGTGCTGTGGGGCGGCACCACCGTGGCGCGGCTGGCGCGCGGGCCCTTGGGACCAAAGAACGCCGGACGGATTGCCGATATCGACGGCATCGCGCTGCCGTTGAAGCCGCTGGACAATGCGCCGGCCTTCGATGCATCGCTGCCCTGGTCGGCAAAAGGCGGCGACATCAACGATGCCAGCGGCCTGTCGAAGACGCCGGTCTACGGCGTGGTCGAGGTCAGCGAGGAAGAGCACATCGACAATGCGCTGGCCTTCGCGCGTGCAAATGGCGTGAAAGTCTCGCTGGCCGCCATTCGCCATTCGATGGGCGGGCATGCCTTCGACGACAACGCGCTGGTGCTCGACCTCAGAAAGTTCAACAAGGTCACCGTGGATGCGGCGGCGAAGACCATGACCTTGCAGCCGGGCGCGCGCTGGCACGACATCCAGAACCTTCTGCATCCGCACTTCGCGGTGAAGGCGATGCAATCGACCGACATCTTCTCGGTCGGCGGCTCGCTGTCGGTCAACGCGCACGGTATGGACCATCAGGCGGGTTCGGTGGCGGGCTCGATCCGCTCGATGCGGGTGATGCTGGCCGACGGTTCGGTGACGACCTGCTCGCCAACCGAAAACACCGATCTGTTCCGGCACGTTGTCGGCGGTTACGGCCTGTTCGGCGTGGTGCTGGAGGCGACGCTCGATATCGTCGACAACGCCGTCTACCGCACCTCGCGCGAAATCATCAGATCGGACGATTTTCCGAAGTTCTTCGCCGAGGTGCTGGAGCCGAACAAGGATATCGGCCTGTTCTACGGCCATCTGTCGACGGCGCCGGGCAATTTCCTCGAAGACATGATCGTCTACCGTTACGACAAGGTGGCGGAGCAGCCGCCGGCTGATCAGCCAGCGATTGGTGAGCCGGGATCGGTCGGATTGAAGCGGGTGATCATCAACCTGGCGAAATGGGGCAGCCTGTTCCAGGAACTGAAGTGGTTCACCGAAAAGACGCTGGAGCCGAAATTCGAAAGCTGCACGGTGGCGCGCACCTCGGCCATGGCCGAGGGCGAGGCCTGTCTCGTCACCCGCAACAACCCGATGCACGATTCGGTGCCCTATCTCTTCAACGATCAGATGGAAGAGACCGACATCCTGCACGAATATTTCATTCCACGTGCCGCCTATGTCGAATTCATCGCGGAAGCGCGCGAGATCCTGCGCAACCAGACGCTGCCGGTGCTCAACGCCTCGGTGCGCATCGTCCACAAGGAGGATGTGGCGCTGACCTACGCGCCGGAGCCGGCCTATTCGCTGGTGCTCTACATCAACCAGCCGACCGATGCCGACGGCAATGCCAGGATGCGGGCGCTGACGCGGGCGCTGATCGACGTGACGATCAAGCATGGCGGCCGCTTCTTCCTGCCTTACCAGCTGCATTATACGGCCAAGGAGTTGCTGGCCTCCTATCCCGAACTGCCGGCCTTCCTGGCGGCGAAGCGGCAGTATGACCCTACGGAACTGTTTTCCTCGACCTTCTACCGTGCCATCAAGGCGCTGAGCGGGGTGGCGTAGACGTTAGGAGACTTCATGCGCAAGGTATCAGCCGCGGCACTCATCCTCATCGGGCTGTGCGCTGGTCCTGCGGGAGCCGAGGATCTCAAGGCCTTCAAGCTGACCATCGACGGTGTGACGGTCGATATCGATCCCGGCGAGAGCGCTGACGTGACGTTGCCCGGCGGCAAGCAGAGCACGGTGACGCTCGAGCGCAACGACTTCGCTACCTTTTCCGGCAGCGTTTTTTCCTTCGTTCACCCCAGCAGCATTTCGGTGACCAAGACCGATCTCGGCGATGATATCACGCAGTATCTGATGGCGTCGGCTCTCGGCACGATCGTCGTCGTGCAGGAATATGGCACGATGAATCCGGTGTCGCTCAACCAGTTGATGCTGCAGGAGATGACCAAGGAATCGGTGCAGGCCGGCGCCAAGCTGACGCAGGAGCCGACGACGCGCAAACTCGCCGACGGCAAGGAATTGACCGGCATCCGCGCCGAGGTGAAGACACGCACCGACACCGCCGATTTCGAGATCGTCGGCTTCGGCCTGGCCGATCGGGGGCTGCTGTTCATCACCCGCGTTGCCGGCGAGGATGCAGCGACCGAAAAGCCGCTTATCGACAAGTTCTGGCAGAGCCTGAAAGTCAAGTTGCAGCGGGACTAGGGTCGTGTCCCGGTTTGGATTTCGGTTGGGTTCCACACTTTTGCGTAACGGCGGCTCAAGTTATTTAGACGATCCTGAATTGGAGGTCCTGCAGCATGGCGAAGCTCATTTTCAGAATGAACCAGTCACTCGACGGCTATGTCGACCACCAGAGAATGCCATCAGGCCCGACGATCTTTCGTCACTGGATAGAGCAAGTGCGCAATTTGAGCGGCAGTGTTTACGGTCGCGGCATGTACGAGGTCATGCGTTATTGGGACGAAGACAGTCCTGAGTGGAGCGCGGAGGCACACGAATTCGCGGCGGCGTGGCGGAGCCAACCGAAATGGGTTGTGTCGCGCTCGCTGAAGTCGGTCGGCCCCAACGCCACACTTGTCGGGGACGACGTCGAGGCGGTGATAGGTGGGTTGAAGGCTGAGCTCGTCGGGGAGATTTCAGTTTCTGGACCAAACCTGGCACGAAGCCTGACCGACCTTGGTCTTGTCGATGCGTACCAGCTCTACCTCCATCCGTTCGTGCTTGGTCATGGCAAGCCATTCTTCGCCGGCCCCCGGCCGCCGCTTCGCTTTGTGGCCAGCGATTTGATTGGCGACGACGTGATCAGGTTGACCTATGTGCCTGCCTGATCACGCGGTCGTCAAACCGAGACGCCAGCGGGCCTACAGCCCCTTTGGCATCAATCCGGCCAGCCAGTTTACGGAGCGCTTCGCAACGTCGGCGGTCGCCGAGGCGGCGCGGCCAAGATCGGTCTTGACCACGGCGTAGCCGTTTTTCGTGCGATAAAGCACACCGGTTCCGCCATCGACCACCTGTTCATAGGCGACGGGCCGGGCGGCATCGGCTTCCATGGCCGTCGTCGGCGAACCGACCGAGACGCTCGGCCGGTGGCTCAATTCCGGCGGCAGCGGGCTTTCGGTTCTGACGACCCGGCTGACGGGCTTCAATTCCGGGCGCGATGCGGTCGCGGCCAGTTGCGAGGAGGACGACGAACCCTTCGTGCGGCAAATGCCGGAGACGAGCGGATAGTTGAAATTGCGCTCGTGCAGCATCTGGCTTTTCATCGCGGCTTCGCACTCGGCGACGGTCGACCATTTGGCCGGCGTCTCGCCGATATATTCGCAAAGCTTGGCGTCGCAGTCGCAACCGACAATGGTCATGGCGACAAGGGCGGTCTTGATCACGGTCTGGTCCCTTCGAGATGCCCCCCGGCAGCCCATTCAGGTGCATGTCGTTGTCCCAAAACCGGTTTCCACCCTCGGGTCGAGCCCGTGGGCATGCTTTTGGGCGACGTGCAAATATTCTTTCGCGCGCGAACAAGGCGGGATTTGGCCGCGATTGTGGAATGCGCGTGGCGGAGCGCTCGAAATGCATAATCCTGGCCGGGCGTGGCCGAAAGGCCTCAGTAATCGTAGAGGTGTTCGAGCCTGGCGCCTGACTTGATCAGCGCCGGCAGGACGAGGTGCAGCTTGCGCACGGCGACGACCATGCCGGTGCGGCGCGTCGCGGGCTCTGCCGGCAGCGGATAGCTGAACAGGATGCGCATGCCTTCGGGGACGGCGATCGTGTCGGTGGAGAGCACGGTGGCCATGATTTCGTCATTGCCGCCGATTTCGACGAAAGAGACGCCCTTGTCGATCAGGCGCGGGATCATTTCGGTGAAGACCTGATAGCGCCTGGTGACGAAGATGGCCCCATCGGCGCCCATGTCGCGTTCGAGCAACGTGTCGGGCTCGTTGCGGGTGGCTTCTCCGACTGGCCCCTTGGCCCAGACATGGATGTCGAGCAAGGCAGGGTCCATCGTGGCGGCGAGGGCCTTTTTGATCAGGTCGGCATAGCCCTGCTTGATGGTGTCGGCGAGGCCGAACGCCAGCTTGCGTTCGCTGGTGCGGATCGAGCTGTCGCCCGGCGCCGGCTGCACCGCAAACAGGCCGGCGCGCTTTTCGGCATAGGGGAACTGATACCACGGCACCTGGTCGAGAAACCCTGCATAGTCCGCCGCCACCTTGGCCTGATAGATGTCGGCGGCGGTGCGCTTGCCTGCGGCGGCCTCGGTGATGCGGCCGACCGTGTTCTCATAGGCCCACTGCAGGATGTGCTCGATCGAGTGGCTGGTGCCGATGATGACCAGCATCTGGTGGTTGGCGTAGTTGAACTTGTAGGGAGAGCTGGCGCGGATCACCATGGCGTAGTCCTGCCAGAAGCGGCCGACATAGGACCAGTAGGGGAAGCCGCTCGGCTGGTCCTTGTCGACGAAGCCGGCATATTCGCGCGCGGCGTAGACGATCGCCCATTCCGGATAGGTGAGAAAGGTCGATTCCTCCGGCCGCTGGTAGCCTGGAATCTCGGCGCGGACCTTGTCGGCCAGTGCCTTGGGCGGGGCGCCGTCGGCAATGCCGGGCAACGGCGCCTTGTCGAGTGACGAGGTCGTCAGGAAGCCGTAGCTCAGCCCGGCGATCGGGATGAGGATGACGATGACGACCAGCCAGAGGATCGTCTTGATGATGCGCTTCAGCCAGCGGAACAGGAACATGCCCGATCAGGCCGTGGCGAAGTGGTCTTGTGCGCGCTTCGCCAGCCAGAAGCCGACATAGACGGCGAAGCCGCCAATGACGATGTGCGGCAGGTTGGCGAAGAAGCGAGCCGGGAATTCGATGTCGTTGAGAGAGCGGAAGCCGTTGATGAAGATGCCGGCATCGAGGCAGCCGGAACCGGTGATCAGCCCGAGCACGCCGTCGAACAGGTAGACCGAACCGAACAGCTTGAAATAGAACACCGCCTGGCGGTGCGAAATGAAGGCGGCGGCCAGTGCCCAGACGCCGGAGAAGGCGTGCAGCAGGTCGTCATACCATTGCAGAGAGAACAGGCCGAACAGATTGCCGTCGGCATCGTTGAATGCCGGTATATAGCCGATAGCGACGACGCTGAAAAACAGGAAAGCATAGGCAACGGCAAGCTTCTGGATGAGCGTCATGAAGTATCCCCCTTCTACGACCCCATTTGCAAACAGACTCTGACGACGCAGCGATACTAACCGATTTTAGCGCGTGGTGAAGCGGCGCTCGCAAGATCGCCGGCAAGGGGCATCGAGGGGAGAAAAGACAGTCGGCGCCGGGATTTCTCCCAGCGCCTCCCTGTCAGATCAGGACACGTTCGCGGCAGCAACTTCCGTAAAGTCGTCGCGCCTTGCCGGCCTTGATTTTGACGGTCCTGCCAGTCCGCCGCCCGAGAGCAGCGTCCGTTCGGGACCACGCCGGTCTCCACCCTTGCGAGCTTTGCCCTGCGCACCATCGAAGGTTTTTGCCGTCCTTCATGGCAGCATCGGTCCGCCGTCGGCGTTGGCACGCTTTCCGCGGCCCCGTAGGTCTCGGCTCCGTCCCTCGAAACAGGCAAGCCTGCTCTCGCTTCGGGCCGTACGGGCCTCAGGAAATCCGCCTTTCACTTCGCCTTTCGGCTTGATGATCGGTAGCCGCCTGAGATGGGTTTAACCTATGCCGGGTAAGGGTCCTGGGGAATGGCCTGAGGCCTGTGGATAGCGGGATTATCGGGGATCGTTTGCCCCAAACCTGGGAATTCGAGCGCCGGCTGCTTTAGACAGACCGCCCGCTTTTATGCGTACGAGCCGACAGCGCCCCTTGCTCCGCCGGTGGGCACGGGCTTCAATGCCGGCAAAGGATCGGACCTGCATGTCCGGCGCCGGGGAGGGCGGGTATTTGAAAGTCGGGGTGGTTCTCAATCCGATTGCCGGTGGCGGCCGGCTGAAACGGCATTGGCCTGATGTCGCCGCGTCGCTGAAGAAGCACTTCGGCGAATTCGAGCTGCGCGAGACGCAGGCCGAAGGTGATGCCGAAAGGCTGGCGATCGATCTTGCCGCGAGCGGTTTCGATCTGGTGATTGCGGCCGGCGGTGACGGCACTGCCAGCGAAGTGGCGGACGGCCTGCTGCAGGCATTCCAGGAGACTGGCCGGACCACCGAGCTCGGCCTCTTGCCGTGCGGCACCGGCATCGATTTCGCGCGCGGGCTCGGCCTGCCGAAAGAGGTGGACGCGACGCTGAAGCGGATCGCCGAGGCCAAGGCTCGCAAGGTCGATGCCGGGCGCATCTGCTACATCGACGATCACGGCGCGCTGGCCAGCCGGCACTTCGTCAACATCGCCAGTCTGGGGCTTTCCGGCGCCACCGACCGCGCCGTCAATGCCGACAAGCGCAAAGGCAGGATGTCGGCCAAGGCACTGTTCCTGTGGCGCACCGTGGTCGAGTTCATCCGCTACCGCTTCCAGGACGTCAGGATCACCGTCGACGACGGCCCGCCCGTCGAAGCGCGCATGGCGCTGGTGGCGGTGGCCAATGGAAAGTTCTTCGGCGGCGGCATGATGATCGCGCCAGACGCCGAACTCACCGACGGGCAGTTCGACATCGTCATCCTGCGCGCGGCCGGCAAGCTGAAGCTGATCTGGGATATACGGCTGCTCTATGGCGGCCGGCACCGCAACCACCCTGACATCACCATCCTGCGCGGCCGGAAAGTGGTGGTCGAACCGCTCGGCGATGTCGAAAAGAACGGCGCGCTGGTCGACATAGACGGCGAGTCGCCGGGACGCATACCGGCGACCTTCGAGATCCTGCGGGGTGCATTGACGCTCAGATACTGAATCAAGCCGTTGACAGATTGATTCAGATGAATCCGCCGATCAATCCAACGTCCTGAAAACGCTTGATATCTGGCTGGCGTCAGAGTTCCAGCTTGGCCGGGAAACCAGGCGCGCGCAGGTCGGTATCGACGGCATCCTCGAGCAATTTAACGATCTGGGTGGACCATGCGCTGCCGCCATATTCCTGTTTGCCCATCTGAAAAATCTCACTCACAAGCGGCGCCAGTTGGAGTGGCAGTCTGAATTCCCTGCCCATCGCCAGCGCGAAGCCGAGGTCCTTTAGCGCCAGGTCCATGGTGAAGCCGATGTCGTAGGAGCCGTTGAGAATGAGTTGGCTTTCGGTCTCGTGGACGAAGCTGTTGCCCGAGGACGCAACGATGGCGTGGTAGGATTGGGCGAGGTCAAGACCGCCCTGTTTGGCCAGCATCAGCGCCTCGCCGGCGGCGACGAGATGAATGAAGGCGAGCATGTTGGTGATCACCTTGATCACCGCCGCCGAGCCGACCGGACCCATCAGGAACGACTTCGCGCACATCGCTTCGATTGCTGGGCGATGACGCGCGTAGAGCGCTGGATCGCCGCCGACCAGTGCGGTGATTTTTCCGACCGCCGCCAGATGCACGCCACCGGTGACCGGGCATTCAAGTGTTTCGACGCCCTTGGCCGAGGCGAGGGCCGCGAGGCGGAGAATCTCGTCGCGTCCGTTGGTCGACATCTCGATCCAGCTGCCGCCCTGGGGCAGGCCCTCAAGCAATCCGCCGGGGCCGGCCAGCACCGCTTCGCTGACCTTGGGCGAGGGCAGGCACGTGATGGCGTTGCCGGCCCGCGCGGCGGCGTCGGCGGCGCTCTTCACTGCCGTGGCGCCGAGCGCCACAAGGCGCTCGACGGCGGCGGGGTCGCGGTCGAAGACGGTGACGGCAAAGCCGTTGCGGATCAGGCTGACGGCAAGGTTGCCGCCGAGATGGCCAAGGCCGATGAAGGCGTAGCTTTTACTCACGGCATCAACGGCGTCTGCATCATCTGCAGATGCAGGTCCTTGCCCGTATAGGGGTGCGCGTCGCAGACCGCCTCATTGAGTTCGACGCCGAGGCCCGGCTCCTTTGAGGGGATGACGTTGCCGTCCTGCCACTCGATCTTCTTCTTCAGCAGCGTGGCGTGAAAACCGTCCCACTGCTTCAGCGATTCCAGGATGAGGAAATTGGGCAGCGTCACCGCCAGCTGGATGTTGGCCGCACCCACGATCGGTCCGCAATAGCAGTGCGGTGCGATCTGGATGTGGTAGGCCTCGGCCATGGCGGCGATCTTCTTGGTTTCGAGGATGCCGCCCGAGCGGCCGAGGTCCGGCTGCAGGATGGTCGCGGCGCGGTTCTCGATGACGCGGGCGAATTCGAATTTGGTCGTCAGCCGTTCGCCGGTGGCGATCGGGATCGACGTACCGCGAGCGACCTGCGCCATCACTTCGGGCATGTCAGGCGGCACCGGCTCCTCGAACCACAGCGGATCATAGGGCTCGATGGCGCGCGCCATGCGCAGCGCGCCGGAGGCAGTGAACTGGCCATGCGTGCCAAACAGGATGTCGGCGCGGGTGCCGACCGCCTCGCGAATCGCCTTGACCATGCGGGTGGACAGATCGATGTCGACAAGACGCGGCTGGTGGCCGTCGAAGGCGGTGTAGGGGCCGGCCGGATCGAGCTTGACGGCGTTGAAACCCTGCTCGACATATTCTAGCGCGCAGGCGGCGGCGAGATCGGGGTCGTTGTAGACGTTCTTGCCGTGCGCATCCTCGGAATGGACGCTGCCGGTGTGCGGATAGAGATAGGTGTAGGCGCGCAGCGTCTCGTGCACCTGGCCGCCGAGCAATTTGTAGACCGGCTTGTTGGCCTCCTTGCCGATGATGTCCCAGCAGGCCATTTCCAGCGCCGAGAAGCAGCCCATGCCGGACACGTCGGGGCGCTGGGTGAAGCCAGACGAATAGGCGCGGCGGAAGAAGGTCTCGATGTCGTGCGGATCGCGGCCGACGAGATAGCGCTCGGCCATGTCCTCGACCATCTTCGCCGTGACATGGGCGGAGAAGGTGGCGTTGTAGGCCTCGCCATAGCCGACCACGCCGCCATCGGTGGTCAGCTTGACGAAGATGAAATACTTGCCGCCGATGCCGGGCGGCGGGTTGCCGACAACCCAGGTCTTGACGTCGGTGATCTTCATTCTTGGTCCTCCAGAACCAGTTCGGCGCCCTTCCAACCGGTCATGATCGAGGCGGCGTTGGTGTTGCCGGTGATGTTGTCGGGAAAGATCGAGGCATCGATGACGCGCAAGCCTTCGAGACCATGCACCCTGAGACGCGGATCGACGACGGCGCGCGCGGGATCAGGTCCCATGCGGCAGGTCGAGACCGGATGATAGACGGTGCCCGAGCGTTTCCGGAAATCCTGGATCAGATCGGCGTCTGAAGTGATTGAAGGACCGGGCAAAACCTCTTCCTCGATGATCTCGGCCATTGCAGGCATCGAGGCGATCTGGCGCACGAACTTCACCGCGCCAAGCATTTCGGCGACATCGGCCTCGGTCGAATAGGCATTGGCTGTTATTTTGGGGTAGTCGCGCGGGTTGCTGGAGCGGATCATGATCTCGCCGCGGCTCGACGGGCGGCAGTTGGACAGGCCGATGGAAAAGCCCGGCCATGGATCCGGCGTCAGGATCGGGCGCTCGCCGCTTTTGGGAATGACGGTCGAGAAGGCCTGGAAATAGAGCTGCATGTTGGGGCGGCTGGCCGCAGGGTCGGTGCGGAAGAAGCCGCCGGCATTGTTCATCGACAGCGATAGCGGGCCGGAGCGGGTCAGGATGTATTGCATGCCGACCAGCAGCTTGCCCCACCAGGGACGCAGCGTCTGGTTGAGCGTCGGCAGCTTGCCCTTGAAGGTGTAGTTGATGCCGACATGGTCCTGCAGATGCGCGCCGACATTCTCGTTGGCTTGGACGATCGGGATGCCCAGGCCTTTGAGCAGGGCGGATGGGCCGACGCCGGACAGCTGCAGCAATTGCGGCGAGTTGACCGAGCCGCCCGACAGGATGATTTCGCGGCCGGCACGCGCCGTCTTCGTCTCGCCGTTCTGCTGATATTCGACGCCGACGGCGCGCTTGCCCTCGAACAGCACCCTGGTCGCCAGCGCCTTCATCTCGACGCGGACGTTGGCGCGCTTCATTGCCGGGCGCAGGAAAGCGCGCGCCGCCGACATGCGGCGGCCGTTGCGGGTCGAGATCTGGTAGACGCCGACGCCTTCCTGGGCGGCGCCGTTGAAATCCGGATTGAGCGGCAGCCCGGCCTGCTGGCCGGCGGCCAGATAGCGCCTGGTCAGCGGGTGGACGGCGTCCGAACAGTCGGTGACATGCAGCGGGCCGCCGACGCCGCGCCATGCGTCGGCGCCGGCCTGGTTGTCCTCGATCGCCTTGAAGGCGGGCAAGAGGTCATCATAACCCCAGCCGGGATTGCCGGCAGCGGCCCAAGCGTCGAAATCCTCGCGCGCGCCCCTGATCCAGACCATGGCGTTGATCGAGCTCGAACCCCCGAGCAGCTTGCCGCGCGGCCAGTGGTCGGCATTGCCGGCGAGGCCGGGATCCGGCTCGGTCTTGTAGTTCCAGTTGACGTCAGGATCGAAGAAGGTCTTGCCGTAGCCGAGCGGCATCTGCACGTAGAAACGGCGGTCGGTGCCGCCGGCTTCCAGCACCAGCACCGAGAAGCGCCCCGAGGCCGACAGCCTGTCGGCCAGGACCGAGCCGGCCGAGCCGGAGCCGACGATAATGAAATCATAGGTCTGCATGATGAGATGGGAGGCTCCGGAAATCTGGCTGCAGCCTAGACGCGACGGGTTGATCGCGTCGCCGCGCCATCCGGCATCAGTTGTGAAAAAAGCGACCGTCGAACTGGTCGGGTTTGCGTGGATTCCCGACAATCGCGCTTGATATCTACCTTCTCGACAGCCTATGCGATGGTATTATCTTGGCGCATGATTTTTCCCAAAAGTCTGCAACTTTTCGGGATCATGCTCAGGCCACACTGCGGAAGGCAGGAAAATCATATGCGGACCCTGTCGGATGCGTTCATCCCCGAACTGCCGGGCCACTACAGCGGCAAGGTCCGCGAAAATTACGACCTTGCGGATGGCCGGCGCATCATTATCGCCACCGACCGCCTCAGTGCCTTCGACGCCATCCTGACTTCGATCCCGTTCAAGGGCGAGATCCTCACCCAGACGGCGCGGTACTGGTTCGAGGAAACCGCCGACATCTGCCCGAACCATGTTCTGGAATACCCCGACCCGAACGTCGTCGTCGGCACAAGGCTCGACATCCTGCCGGTCGAGATCGTCGTGCGTGGCTATCTGGCGGGAACCACCAGCACCTCGATCCTGACGCGCTACAAGCGCGGTGACCGTGACATGTACGGCATCCGCCTGCCGGAGGGCCTGCGCGACAATCAGAAGCTGGCAGAGCCGATCATCACTCCGACCAGCAAGGCCGCGCATGGTGGCCACGACGAACCGCTGTCCAAAGCCGAGATCCTCGAACAGGGCCTGCTTACGCCAGCGCAGTGGGAGATGGTATCGGATTACGCCTTGCGGCTGTTCGGCCGCGGCCAGCAGCGTGCCGCCGAACGCGGCCTCATCCTCGCCGACACGAAGTACGAATTCGGCACCGACAGGGACGGGACCATCATTCTTGCCGACGAAATCCACACGCCCGACAGCAGCCGGTACTGGATCGCAGCGAGCTACGAACAGGCGCTCGCTAGCGGCAGCCGGCCGGAGAGCTTCGACAAGGATTTCATCCGCTCCTGGGTCTCGGCGCGCTGCGATCCCTACAGCGACCCGATCCCCAAAATACCCGACGAGATCGTCGAACAGGCTTCTGGGGTCTACGCGCAGGCCTATGAGGCGATCACGGGCAAGGACTTTTCTCCGGACCTTTCCGGGGACAGCGTGCTCGATCGCATTCGCAGGAACCTCAGGCGCTATTTCTAGGCCTGATCAAATTTCGCGGGGCGTTGGCTGACGGTGCATTAAACGAAAACCCGCCTCTGCGGCGGGTCACTGGCGCAAACCAGCACCATGAGCGAATATCTACCATAGCTGAGGGCACCGAGTCAAGAAAAAATTCCTATCGCGAAAAGCTTCGGAGCCCGTGGCCATGCCGTGGCGCGTTGACCTTCGGGCGCCGTGACGATACGGGATCGAGGGCAGCCGGTCTCGAAGGATTTCTCGCATGGTGCACTACGCTGAAGGACGGCCGCTTGGCGATCTGACGTTGCGCACTCTGGCCATGCCTTCGGACGCCAATGCGGCGGGCGACATTTTCGGCGGCTGGGTGATGGCGCAGATGGACCTGGCCTGCGGCATCCGCGCCGCCGAGCGCGCCAAGGGCCGCGTGGTCACCGCGGCGGTGAAGGAGATGTCCTTCGCCAAGGCGATGAAGATCGGCGACACCCTGTGCATCTACACCCATGTCGAGCGTGTCGGCCGCACCTCGATGACGCTCAAGGTCGAGGCCTGGGCGCAGCGCTACCTCTCCGACCTGATGGAAAAGGTCACCCACGCCGATTTCGTCATGGTGGCGCTGGACGGCGAAGGCAAGCCAAAGGCGGTCCCTGCCGAAGGCTGACGGAAGCCGTGTCTCCCAAGCTTGGCCATTTGTAACAGCGCCCGTGCGGGAGGCGCTTTTCGCGACATTCAATGGTTGCCTCCAGGCCCGATTGTGCGGGCTTCGGAGGAGAGACAATGCGTCAACATCTGCTGAACGGTTGGCTCGTGGCAGCCCTGGTCGCGACGACCTGCCTGCTCGGCGTGACCGCTTACGCGGAGGTGAAGGAAGACATCTCGCGCATTGCCTGCACGCATGATGACAAGGCTCCCGGCGAGCGGGGGGCACGGTGTGATACCTGTGCCGTCGCGCGATGCGATGTCCGCACATCAGGAGCCTGAGCGGCAGCCGTCAGGGGACGGCATGAGCGGCAATCCGCCAGCCAAAACGGCGCGTGCATTCGGGCAACGATCCACGCAGCCGAGACAGAATCTCCGATCAGACAAGCCGGAAGTTGCGTGCGGGGCTGAATCCCTTGCAACGCAAGGGTTTCAGGCGTGCGTGCCGTCGAATTTTTCGCGCGCCGCCTTGACGCGCATGGTGTTCGCGCGCGCCCATTCGCTCAGCGCGCTGACGGGGATCAGCAGCTCGTGGCCAAGCTCGGTCAGCTCATAATCGACGCGCGGCGGAATGGTTGGAAACACGGTGCGGGTGACGAAGCCGTCACGCTCCAGCCCGCGCAAGGTGGTGGTCAGCATCTTCTGCGAGATGCCGCCGACAGCTGCGCGCAATTCGTTGAAACGCAGCGGTCCGTCGCCCAGCTTGCCGACGACCAGAACGGTCCATTTGTCGCCGACGCGCTGCAGGATTTCCGAGATGGCGCGGCAGTCCTCGGTGCGGTGTGGGTGCCTCGGTAACAAAAAAGTGCCTTCTTGCGCGTCGCGTTTGCAGTATCTCATATAGCGCAGGTATCCAAATGATACCAGTACTTCGTGCAAGGAGAGCCCTTATGTCCAAACCCAAGATTGCCATCGTCGTCGGATCGACGCGCGCCGCTCGTTTCGCCGATGTGCCGACCCAGTGGATCGCCAAGATTGCCAAGTCGCATGCCGACATCGACGTCGAGATCGTCGACCTGCGCGACTTCCCGCTGCCGTTCTTCGACGAGGTCGCTTCCTCCGCCTGGGCGCCGTCGCAGAACGAAGTGGCACAGCGCTGGCAGAAGAAGGTCGCCAGCTTCGACGGCTTCATCTTCACCGCAGCCGAATACAATCACGGCCCGACCGCCGTGCTGAAGAACGCCATCGACTACGCAGCCAACGAATGGAACAAGAAGCCGGCGGGCTTTGTCGGTTATGGCAGCGTCGGCGGCTCGCGTGCCGTCGAACAGCTTAGACTGTATGCCGTCGAATTGCAGATGGCGCCGGTCAAGTCGGCCGTCCATATCGCCTGGGGCGATTTCCTTGCCGTGCGCCAGGGCGAGAAGAAGCTGGAAGACCTAGAGCATCTGAACCAGGCCGCCACGGCGCTGGTCAACGATGTTGCGTGGTGGGCCAAGGTGCTCAAGGCAGCGCGTCAGGCCGACGCCGTCGCCGAGGAAGTCAAGGCGGCCTGAGCGCCGGTTCGAATTATCCTCCCAAGGAACCGGGGCGGCGCTTGCGCCGCCCTTTTCAATTATAGCGGCTCGAATCGAAAGCTGGCGCCGGATCGGACGACGCGGCCAACACCGGGCGAATCCAGATGCGCGCCGGCAACGAAACAATGATCGTCGGCAGCAAGCGCCAGCAACCGCAACCGGCTTTCGCGCGCCTGGTCCTGATCGGCATCGAATTCCCAGGTCACCTCAGGTCGATCGAACTGAAGCGATGGGACGTGAACGGTGTCGCCCCAAATCAAAATGCGTTCGCCGCCGCCAGAAACACGAAAGCAGCTGTGTCCTGCTTCATGGCCATGAGCGTCGACAATGTCGACATGTGTCCCGATACGGTCTCCGGCTTCGAATGGTTCCACCATGCCGTGAAATCGTTCGAGCCGCGCTTCGGCGCGAAAAAAGCCGAGTTCTTCCCTGGGAACAAGCAAGCGCGCCAGGCGCGGGAAAGCGTCCCGGCTGTCGGCAAGCACAAGACCATGGATGTGGTCGAGATGCGTGTGGGTGAAGCAGACGGTACGAACTCGTCCGGCATCGATGCCAGCTTCGTCCAGCGCCTCGGGAAGTCGGCCCATGGTGGGATGCCAGGCGTTCGAGGCACCGGTATCGATCAAGATGATCCCGTTTCCATCGTCAACCGCAAAGGCATTGACGGAAAGCCTGAGTTGACCACCGACCAAAGCGACTTGTTGCGGCAATTCATCGCCAAAAGGCTTGTCGCCGGTTTGCCGAAGCCGTCCGATCGGCATGTCGACGTAGCCATCGCGCAAGGAGGTGATGCGCAAGTCACCAAGATCGTAGGTCTGATAAAGGTCGCCTGAAGCTATGCGGTGCATTTTTTCCGATCCGTCTGTAGACAATCGACAACCTGCGACGGGCCAGCCGTGTCGGCAACCCGCCCCGTCAATTCGATCTATGCCATGTGTGCGTGCATCGCCTGCCGTGGCCGGATGATGCAGTCGGCGAGGCGGTCCGTCTCGTTCAACTCGTCGGCGTGGTGCTGGCCCCATTGGCAGAGCGCCAGCAGGATCGGCTCGAGGCTGAGGCCGAGGCGCGTCGCCGAATATTCGACGCGCGAGGGCACTTCGGCGAAGATCTCGCGGCTGACGAGGCCGTGCTCTTCCATTTCGCGCAGCTGCTGGATCAGCACTTTCTGGGTGATGCCCGGCATCAGCGCCTTGAGTGCCGATAGCCGCCGGGGCCCATCGAAGAGATGGTAGAGGATGACCGCCTTCCAGCGGCCCGCGATCACTTTCAGCGCCCGTTCCGCCGGCAGCATAGGCAGTCTTTTGATCAGTGCAGCCATGGTCACCTCCTGGTCAGCAGGGGACAAATGAGTGTGTAGTCGAGGTTCCGCAGATAGTGGCAAACCGCTGCCGATGCCAGTGCGATCGGAGTTTGCCATGAAAGCCATTCAACTCAACCGCTTCGGTGGTCCCGAGGTGCTGGAGGCGGTCGATCTGCCGACCCCGGTGCCGCAGGCCGGCGAGGTGCTGATCCGTGTCCATGCCGCCGGGATCAATTTCTTCGAAGTGCTGATGCGCGCGAACCGCTACGCGGTGACGCCGCAACTGCCGATGATTCCGGGTGTCGAGGCGGCGGGTGTCGTCGAGGCCGTCGGGCAAGGCGTGGATGCACAATTGCTGGGTCGCCGCGTGGCCGCGCCGCTGTGTATCTCGCAGCGTCCCCACAGCGGCTATGCGGAGCAGGTGACGATGTCAGCCGATCTCGTCGTGCCGCTGCCGGATTCGCTGTCGTTCGAGGCTGCGACGGCGCTCATGGTGCAGGGGCTGACGGCACTTCATCTGCTTCGGCAAAGCCCTCCCGATGGCAAGGCAGTGCTGGTGCCGGCCGCATCGGGCGGTGTGGGATCGCTGCTTGTCCAACTGGCCGGGCTAAAGGGCGCACGCTACGTAACCGCGGCCGCCGGCGGCAAGGCCAAGCTCGATCTTTGCCTCTCGCGGGGAGCCGATGCCGCAGTCGATTACACCAATCCGGATTGGCCCGCCCAGGTCCGTAACGTTACGGACGGGAAGGGCGTCGACATCATCTATGATACGGTCGGCGGCGCGCTGACGGCTGCGTCGCTGCAGGCCTTGGCGCCTGGCGGCGAACTGGTGTTTGCGGCGCTCGGGCGCTTTGGCCTCGCTGCGTCCGACCTGGAGGCGATGATCGGCCGCAACCAGTCGCTCAGGGGCTTCGCGCTGCTGCCGCTGCTGTCTGCCGATGTGCTGAAAGCCAGCCTGTCCGAGCTGTTCCAAATGGCGGCAAGCGGCCGGCTGCAGGTCACGATCGGCGGCCGATTCCCGCTCGACCAGGCCGGCGAAGCGCACCGATTGCTGGATGAACGCCGGTCGACCGGGAAGGTGGTGCTGATACCCTGATATCGATAGTCGCGAACACGACGCCGATCGGGGTTGGACTGCTACATCGACGGGGCTGCCATCTGGTCGCGCACTTTTGCCCTGATATATCCGGCGGCAATCCGTCACATGAGTGAAGCCGTGAAGACATCCAGCCTGACTGGCGCCGTTTCCCCGATGATCCCGGTGCTCGTATGCGCCCTTGCGATCTTCCTGCTGTCGGGGATGGATGCAGCGATGAAGATCCTGGTCATCGCGGTCGGCGTCTACAACACCTTGCTGTGGCGCAGCATGGTCGCGACCGTGGTCGCGGGCGCGGCCTGGTTGGCGGGACCGCGCTTAAAGCCAACCATTCCGGTGCTGAGGCTGCATGCGCTGCGTGCCGCGATTGTCGGCGTCGTCCTGATATCGTTCTTCTGGGGCTTGGCCAGGCTGCCGCTCGCGGAGGCGATCGGGCTCAGCTTCGTGGCGCCCTTGTTTGCCCTGTTTCTCGCCGCGCTGCTGCTGGGCGAGCGGATCCGGCGCCAGGCTGTCTGGGCATCGTTGGCCGGCATCACCGGCGTCGCCATCATCATGGCCGGCCAGTTCGGGCAGGCAGACTATTCGCAAGACGCCATACTCGGCACGGCAGCGGTGCTCGTATCGACGGTGTTCTACGGCTACAATCTGATCCTCGCCAGGCAACAGGCGCAGTTGGCCAAGCCGATCGAGATCATGCTGTTCCAGAACCTTTGCGTTGCCATCCTCCTCGGCCTCGCGGCACCCTGGCTCGCCGTCGCCCTGCCGAGCAATCTTTGGCTTCCTTTGGCCGGGGTGACGGTGCTGTCGCTTGCCGGGCAATTCCTGATGAGCTGGTCCTACGCCCGCGCCGAAGCGCAATATCTGATCCCGACGGAATACTCGGCCTTCATCTGGGCGGTAGCACTTGGCTGGTTCTTCTTCGGCGAGGAGGCGACCTGGACCACCTTGACGGGAGCGTGCCTGATCGTTGCCGGCTGCTTGATCGCCGCGCGGGCCAATCCCAAGCTTGCCGAGCCCATCGAAGTGGCGGTTTGAGCGCCGATAGTCAGCGCCCTGCAGGATCGCGAAATACCCCAGCCTCCACCTCGTGCATGAAATGAGCGATGAGGGCCGCGCATTGGCGATGATGCGTTTCGAGAAGCATGTGTCCGCTCTCAAAGACATGGATTTCGATGGCGTCGAGGTCGCGGCTGTAGGCCATGATCTCATCCAGCGCGAAGAAGGCGTCGTGCCGCCCCCACAGCACAAGGCATGCTGGCTGTTGGTCGCGGAGATAGGCCTGGATGACCGGGAAGCGCGCGATGTGCGAGCCATAATCGGTGAAGATTTCGAACTGAATGTCGGTGTTGCCGGGCCTGGCCAGGCGCTCCGTATCGAGATACCAACCCTCGGGTGGAAACAACACCTTCAGACGCTCGGGGAGACCGCCGATATATTGGTTTCGGGTCCCCTCGAAATTCATCCAGTCCGGCAGTTTGGCGCGGTTTTCTTCAGTCGGTTCGGCGAAGAACGCCTTCGGCGCGTCCCATTCCGGTCCCAGCCCTTCGTCATGGGCATTGCTGTCCTGCGCGATCAGGCCGAGGATTCGATCCGGCCGCCGTGTGGCGAGATGATAGCCGACGGGCGTGCCGAAGTCAGTGATGTAGAGGAAGAATCGCTGGAGGCCGAGGGCCTCGATGAAGGCTTCGATCGTGTTGGCCAGGTTCTCGAACGTGTAGTCATAGGCATCGATGGAAGGGGCGGACGAAAAGCCGAAACCGGGCAGATCCGGCGCCACCACATAGGCTGTCTCCGCCAGCGGTTCGATGACATTGCGATAGACGTGCGACGAAGTCGGATATCCGTGCAGCAGCAGGATTGCCGGTCTGCCGGGATCGCCGGCATGACGGTAGAAGATGTCGAGGCCGTCGACATCTATGGTTTCGTGGCGGGTCTTGTAACGATTGCTTCGCATCCGCTCTCTCCCAGGGGTTCCGCGCCTATCTGGCGGTGCTATGGCTTTGACACCACATATCTGCATGATCACGGTTACATCATGTAACCGTATAATCCGGCTAATGAGGTTATGTTCCATGGGCGATGCATACACCGAATGGGTGCCGGATCACTTCATAGGCGGACATCCCGCCTTGGACCTGTCGAACGCCGTGTTCGACCGGCGGGCGCCGGCAGCTGACAATGAACTGTTCAAGTCCGTCTGGGATGTTGCGAACTGGTTCAGCGCCTCAGGGCTTGCCGACGATCGCCAGGCGCAGGCCGTCGCCGAGATAGCGGATGGGCGGTTCGTGGAATGGGTCCGCGAAATGCGGGAGGCGTCATTTCAGGTTTTCGAGCCAATCGCCGCGGGCAAACCGTCTGCGGTCGAACCGCTCGGCGTGTTGTTCTCGCGCACGGCAAGCTCGCTTGCCGCCGGCTCTATCGAGCTGGATCGCACCAGGCCGGAGCTTGCCCTCGCCCGGTGGCGTGACCCGGAGGCCGTCACCGCGTTGCTGGCCATGCTGTCCATCGAAGCGTTCTTCACCCTGCCGCGCGACAGGCTGCATTCCTGCCCTCGCTGTGGCTGGCTTTTCCTCGATACGTCGCGAGGCGGGAAGCGGCGCTGGTGCAGCATGCGCACCTGCGGCAACCGCGAGAAGGTCTCGCGCCACCGACATCATACCGACGTCTAGACCTGGGTTAGCTGTGGGTAGGCCGGATGCCGGCGCGTCACTCGGGAAGACCGGCCTTGCGAAAGCCAACAACGAAATGCTCAAGCACAGCTGCGTCACGGAATGGCTCGGTCGTCGCCCAGTGATGGGTTGTGAAATGCGGGTTGCCGACGAGGAACAGTTCAGCCTCCGCGCGCGCCTCGTCGAGCCGGCCGAGTTGGGCCAGGCTTGCCGCCAGGAAACGGCGTGAACTTGTGCGATAGGTCTCGTCACGGCGCAACGTCTGGATAGCGGCTTGGTAGTCGCGCGCCGCATATTGCGCCTGGCCGAGCGTCAGATAGTACCAACTCGCCGGAAACGGGTTCAGCCGGAACGCCTTGCTGATGTGCTCGAGGCCTTCTTCGACCCATCCGGCCAGGACCGCGATGTCGGACAATGCCGCCCAAGTGTCGGCCTCGTTCGGGTCGAGCTCGATCGCCTTGGCGAATTCCGCATCCGCTTCAATGAAGCTGCGCTCATAGGCAAGCAGATAAGCCAGGATCCAGCGACAGCCGGCATCGTTGGGATCGATCGCCACGGCCTTGCGCGCCAGCTCCAAGGCAACGCTGCGGGCAGCCTCGGTTGGTCCGCCCCAATGCACCTGTCCCATCCAGTGGTTCATGGCGAGCCAGCGATAGGGCTCGGCATAATCAGGATCGAGCGACACCGCGCGCGTCAGCATCAGATGCGCTTCCTGCGCCATCTGCGGCGAGTCGTCGATCAGCTTGCGCGCCCGCACGCAGAGGTCATAGGCCTCCAGATTTCGCGGCCGATTGCGCGGTGGCGGCGCGCGCAGCCGGCCAAGCAGCGCTTCCACGATCTTGGCCGTCACCTCGTCCTGAACGGCAAAGATATCTTCCAGGCCGCGATCGAAGCGTTCCGCCCACAGATGATCGCCACTCACCGCGTCGACCAGCTGTGCGTTGATGCGCACGCGTCCCGCAGCGCGTCTTGCACTGCCTTCCAGGAGGTAGCGCACGCCAAGATCCCCGGCGATCTCGCGCACGTCCATCGCTTTTCCCTTGTAGGCAAAGGTCGAGTTGCGGGCGATGACGAACAGGCCGGATATCCTGGACAGGTCGGTGATCAGGTCTTCCGTCAACCCATCCACGAAGGAATCCTGCTCGGGATCGTTGCTGAAATTGATGAAGGGCAGCACGGCTATCGATGGTTTGTCGGGCAGCGGCAAGGGTTTTCGCTTGGCCTGGCCGAGCTGTTCGACGGCCCCCGTGAAACGGTAGCCGACGCGCGGAACGGTGGATATCCATTCGCCGTTATCGCCGACAGGACCAAGCAGCTTGCGCAACTGCGCGATCTGGACGGTGAGATTGCCTTCCTCGACGGCCGTGCCCGGCCACGCCGCGTCCATCAGCTCGGCCTTTCCGAGGATTTCGCCGGGCCGTCCAACGAATGCAGCAAGCAAACTTAGCCCACGGTAGCCAACGGCAACGGGGACATCGTTCCGAAGCAGCGTTCCCGCACCCGGATCAAGCACGAACGGACCAAAGGCAAAACGCGATCCCTGCATAGGCGCATCTATAGCTCGTTTGGAAGTTTTGAGAACTATTTGGGAGGGCTTAATTACGGCGCCGTCCGTATCCTGCAGAATTCAACCTCATAGAGAGCCCTAGGCCCTCAAACCATATGGAGGTTGCCATGACCAATGCCCTCATTTGTACAGCGCGGCCGGGAACGCCCGTGCGGCCGGCATCACGCCGGCTCCTGAAAACCCTGCGAAGCATCATCGCGAGCTGGCACGATCGAACCTGGCGCGAGCGGATACGCTTTCGCTGGCAACTCAGGCAAATGTCGAAGGACAATCCGCATCTGATCGACGATATCGGCCTGACGATAGAGCAGGTCGAAGGAGAGATCGCCAAGTCCTTCTGGGAACGATAGAGCGAATTCTGCACATCGCGATGACCGTCAGCGCACCGCCTCGCGGTGAGCGCCGGGCAGACGGGTGGCGATCAGCTTGTCGATGCGGCGGCCGTCGAGATCGACCACCTCGAAGCGCCAGCCCTGCGCGTCGACGCATTCGCCAGTCGCCGGCAGATGATGCATGTGCGACAGCACATAACCGGCGACGGTTTCGTAATCGCGGTTCTCCGGCAGGTCGATGCCGAGAATGTCGGCCATCTCGTCGGCCTGCATGTAGCCGGCGAGCAGCCACGAACCGTCCTCGCGCTTGACCGCATTTTCCTCATCGCCGGCGTCGGTGTCCGCGCGGAACACGCCGGTGATGGCTTCCAGAATGTCGGCCGGGGTGACGATGCCTTCGAAATGGCCGTATTCGTCATGCACCAGCGCCATCGGCACGTCGGATTCCTTTAGTTTCTGCAGCACATCCAGCGCGTCGGCCTGGTCGTAGACGATAGGGGCTGCGCGCACATGCCTGCGCGGGTCGAGCACGCGGCCGGCAAGCAGTGCGGCCAGCACGTCACGCGTCTGGACGACGCCGACCATGACGTCGACGCCGCCGTCGCCTGCCGGCAGGCGTGAATGCTGCGTTTCCATGAGCAGCTTGCGGATGGCCGCCTCGTCGGATTGCAGATTGATCCAGTCGACCTCGGTGCGCGGCGTCATCACCGCGCGCACGGCGCGGTCGCCAAGCCGCATGACGCCGGCGATCATGCGCCGCTCGTCGGATTCGATGGTGCCGTGATGCTCGGCCTCGGCGACCAGCATCTTGATTTCTTCGTCGGTGACCTTCTCCTCGCTTTCGCCGCGCTGGCCGAGCAGCCACAGGATGGTGCGGCCGGAGAAGTCGAGCAGGAAGACCAGCGGCGCCGATACAGTGGCGAGGATGGTCATTGCCGGAGCGACCCTGGCGGCGACCCGCTCGGGGTCACGCAACGCGATCTGCTTGGGCACCAGCTCGCCGACGATCAGCGAGAAATAGGTGATGATGGCGACGACGATGCCGACGCCGAGCGGATCGGCAACGGTCTCACGCATGCCGGTGGAGGCGAGGAACTGCGCCAGCCGCTCGCCGAGCGTGGCGCCGGAAAAGGCGCCGGAGAGGACGCCGACCAGGGTGATGCCGATCTGCACCGAGGAGAGGAACTTGCCGGGATTCGAACCAAGCTCAAGCGCGCGGCCGGCGCCATTGATGCCGCGGTCGATCATCGCTTTCAGCCGGGCCGGTCGCGACGAGACGATGGCAAGTTCGGACATCGACAGAAGGCCGTTCACGCAGATGAGGACGACCACGATAGCGATTTCGACGTATAACATGAGCGGTCAATAGCATTGCGGCGCCGTCTTCGAAAATAGTCCGGCGTGATTTTTGAGAAATGACCGGTATTTCGGTCACGCGGCATCCCAGGGCGGCGCCGAAAAATGTTCGACGAGAGCGTCGACGACAACCCGCACCTTTGGCGTGAGCGCGCGCGTCACCGGCCAGACGGCATGCACGACGATGTTCTCGACCAGGCAGTCCGACAGCACCATTTCGAGATCGCCGCTTTTGAGGCTGTCGGCGGCCAGCCATGTCGGCAGGAAGGCGATGCCGCAGCCGGCGAGCGCTGCATCCAGCATCGGTTCGCCATGGCCGAGAACGAGCCGCGCCTTGGGCACGAAGGTTGCGAGATGGCCGTCGGAATGCCTGATCACCCAGGGACGGACGATGCCCTCGCGACCGTAGCCAATGACGCTGTGACCCGCGAGATCCTCGACCGATGGCGGCCGGCCATGCCTGTCGAGATAGTCGGGAGCCGCGCATATGGCCGAGCGCTGGGCATAGAGGCGCCTGGCCGCAAGCGACAGGCTGTCGTCGAGTTCGCCCATGCGGATCGCCAGGTCGATGCCCTCCTCGATCAGGTCGACGCGGCGGTCATTGAAGGAGACTTCCACCGTCAGGTCCGGAAATTTCCTCGAAATCTCGAACAGCACGGGGGCGACGCAGCGTCGGCCGAAGGCCAGCGGCACGTCGATCCGAAGCCGGCCAGACGGGACCTGCCGGCGCGAGGCGAGCAGCGACTGTGCGGCTTCGATCTCGGCCAGGGCCCGGATGCAGGCTTCATAGTAGCTGACGCCTTCGCTGGTCGGGCTGAGACTGCGGGTGGTGCGGTTCAGCAAGCGAACGCCGAGCCTCTGCTCCAGTTGCGCGATCGATTTGCCGATCGCCGACTTCGTCACATGCAGCCGCTCGCCGGCGCTGGTGAAGCTGCCGGCCTCCACCGCCTGAACAAACGCGACGATGCCTTGCAGGTCGGCCGTTTCCATGGTGATTTCCTATTGTCGACTTCTAGTCCGCAATCAGTCTCAAATTATACCGCACCGAAGCACTATTTTCTATAGTTGAAAGGCATAAATGTCTCGCTTGGTATCACTCCCGGAGCGCGAGACGACATGAGCACCCAAATCAACAGATCCTGGCAGATGAGCGGTTTTGGCCTGTCGAGGCTAAGCCAGGTGGAAGGCAAGGTTCCCGAGCCAGGGCCGCACGATCTGCTGGTGCGGACCAAGGCCGTATCGCTCAATTACAAGGACAAGATGATCGTAGACGGCGTGCTGATCCCCGACCTTGCCTTTCCGTTCGTGCCGACATCCGATGCCGTGGGTGAAGTGGTGGCCGTCGGCAGTGCGGTCAGCCGCTTTCAGGTCGGGCAGCGCGTGCTCGGCCAGGTGATCGCCGATTGGCCGGATGGCGACGCGCCGCCGGTGCTTCATAAGCACACGCTGGGGTCGTCGCTGTCGGGCATGCTTTCCGATCATGTTATCTTCGGCGAGGACGCCGCGGTGCTGGCGCCGCAGTCGCTCGGCGATATCGAGGCCGCGACATTGCCGATCGCGGCGCTGACGGCCTGGTTCGCCATGGCCGAAGCGACCAGACCGGTGCCGGGCCAGACCATTCTGATCCAGGGCACCGGCGGCGTGTCGCTGTTTGCGCTGCAGTTCGCCACCGCGTTCGGGCTGCGCGCCGTCGTCGCCTCAAGCAGCGATGAAAAGCTTGAGCGGGCGAGAAAGCTTGGCGCCTGGCAAGGGATCAACTACCGCACGCAACCGGCCTGGGACGAGGCCGCGCGTGTGCTGACGAACGGGCTGGGCGTGAACCACGTTCTGGAAATGGTCGGCGGCGAGAATGCTCGGCGATCGCTGAACGCGCTGGCCGCCGACGGCCGGCTGTCGATCATCGGCGTGCTGGGCGCGATGGAGCTCACCTTCCCTATCATGCCCTTCATGCGCAACCGCATCACCGTGCAGGGCTTGTCGGTCGGCCATCGCCGTGCCTTCGAGCGCATGAATCAGGCGATCGAGGCGTTGGCGATCAAGCCGGTCATCGACAAGGTCTTTGGCTTCGACGAGGTGCCGCAGGCCTTGCAGCATCTGGAGAAAGGACCGTTCGGCAAGATCGTGATCACCACGACCTGACTTCTGCGATGTGTCATGGCAGCTGCTTCAACACGCCGACAATTGCCTCGCCGTCCGTGAAATAGGGATCGCCGCCGCCATTGCGTCCGGTACTGGTGGCGCCGACGCCCGATATGTCGCTGGTCGAGATCAGCGTGCCGGCGGTGGCCAGGTCGCGCATCAGGAAGTCGCGCTCGGCGTCGATGTCGGGGCCGATATGGTGGGTGACGGCGCCGGTATCGTGGCTGAGGCCGACGCCGCGATCGAAGCTGGCCGAGCCCAGCCACAGCGGCCGGCCATCGTCGCCGCTTGCATCGGTCTGCCAGAAGCGGACATGATGCCGGCGGTCGGCGCTGAGGCCCTCCGGCTTTTCGAAGGCGAGATCCTGGGCGCGGCCATCGAACAGCAGCCTGCTGACCGGCGCATCGGGATAGGGGTGGTCGAACAGCACGCTTTCACCGATCTCGATCGCGGTCTTCAGGGTCACGGCGTCGGCGGTGTCCCAGCCGGCGACCGCGACGGCGTGGACCACCTCCTTCCGCGTACCGACAAGGCCGACATTGATCGGGTCGCCCGGAATGCCTTGCGGCGTGTGCGTCAGCATCTCGAAGCGCTGCGTGCGAAAACCGCGATCGTGAAACGTCCAGAATTCCGGTGCGGCGAAATAGGCGAGCGCCAGATAGGCGGCCAGCAAGGTCGCCACCCAGATTGCAACGCGTCGCCGAAAACTTCGCTGGCTCATGAACGCCGCCCGATCCGTGCGATATCTGTTGCCTGACGGACCCTGGAAATCAATGGCCAGCAGCGCGCCGCCGATCTATGGTGGGCCATCGTTTCTTCGCGGGGGCTGCAATGGAGTGGAAGCTGGCAGGCCGCAAGCCCATGACGTTGACCGCCGAGCTTGTCGCGCAAGTTGAGCGTGTCGAGCCTGATCCCGGACCAGAGCCCGGAACCAGCGAGCACACCGATGCGGAGTTCGATGGCCTGGTCGAAAAGCTGCTTTCGCAGCATCATCCCGACACGCTTTGGGTTTTTGCCTACGGGTCGTTGATCTGGAACCCCGAATTCGCCCATGTCGAGCAGCGCCCGGCCACGGCGCCTGGATGGCACCGCTCGTTTTGCCTGAAGCTGACCCGCTGGCGCGGAACCCGCGATTTGCCGGCCCTGATGCTGGCGCTCGATCGAGGCGGCAGCTGCAACGGCATCGTCTATCGGCTGCCCGCGGAAGACCATTTCGGGCAGCTTGGTCAGTTGATGCGCCGCGAGATCGATGCCAACCCGCCAACCAACGTGCCATGCTGGATCAAGGTCAAGACCAAGGACGGCCCGCTGCGTGCCTTGGCCTTCGTCGCCGCGCCAGACGGCAGTGCCTATGCCGGCCGGTTGCCATTGGAGCAGGTTGCCGACACGCTGGCGCGGGCTGCCGGTCATTGGGGCTCTTCGGCGCAGTATTTGTTCAGGACCGTGAGCAAGCTTGAAGAGAGCGGCATCCGCGACCGGAATCTCTGGCGCATCCAGGACTTGGTTGCACGGCAAATCGCCGCTTTAACCGGTGGCGCCGATTAGGCTGATCTCTTCCTAACGGCAGGCGCGATAACCGTTCTTGCGGTTCTTGATGTCGAAATGGAAATGGTTGCGGTGGTCGTAATTGTAGCCGGGACCGAGCACGGTGGTGAAATACTGGCAGCCGTCGGCGCGCACATTGTTGAGGAAGCCACGGGTGCGGAAGGCAAACAGGCCGGGCTTGCGCACGTCGATGTCGTCGCCATTGTTGAGCTCGATGCTCATGACGTCGAGCGCATTGCCCTTGCCGTGCTCAGACAGGACACCTTCGCCGGCAATCCTGCGGCAGGAATAGCTGGAGCCCTGGTGGATGGTCTTGACGCCGGAGAAATAGCGCCAGCGGGCGGAGGGGACGAGTTCGTTCTTCGTCCAGCCGGCGAAGGTGGCGGCCATGTCGCAGGTCAGGGTCGCGGCGGGTTTCATCTGGATGTTGCCGATGGCCGAAACCTTGACCGGATAATCGATGCCGCACTGGCCTTCATGGATCGGCGCCAGGTCGGTGTAGGCGACATCGAGGCGCTTCAATTGCTGACGGCAGTCGGTTTCGCTGGCCGGCATCTGCTCGACGGGCGACATCGGCTCGTCCATGCGCGGATAAGCGGCCTGCGTCATGTATGGATTGGAAGGAACAAGCTTCTGCATGCCGGCATATTGCGGCACGGCAGCCGTCTGCGCGCCGACGTCGACGGCCGGCTGCAGCGACAGCACACTGCCGGTGTTGCAGGCGGAAAGCGCCGCCAGCGCCAGGCCGGCGGTCAGCACTGCTGCATATTTTGACTGGCGCGCGGTGGCGAAAAACACGGCCCGAAATTTGCCGGCCATTGGCGGAATCCCGTTGATGGATATCCGGCATTTTAACGATCAACGGTAAAGGAAACCTCAGCGCCCGCGTTCATGCCTGCGGCCGAATTGCGGCACGCGGCCTGGATCAGCAATGCTCACTGGCAGAACGTTCCGCCATGCCGGCGCGGTTCGAGATCGAGATGGAAATGCAGGGAATGGTCGGGGTCGGCGCCCGGTCCGAGCACGGTCTTGAACGGTCCGCAGGCCGCCTTGCGCACGGCATTGAGGAATTTAGCGTCTTTCTCCGGCGGCGCCGGGCCGACCTCGATCTTCTTGCCGTCCGACAGCGTGAAGCTGGCGATGTCGAGCGCGTTGCCGAACGCGTGTTCCGACAGTTTTCTGGTGCCGTTGCGTGGCCGGCAGACAAAAGCCGACGCCTGGCCGATCGATTGCAGGTCCGCACCGAATTCGGCTTTCGCCGCCGGCTGGATGACATTGGCGGCAAAACGCGCCGTTGCCTCCGCCATTTTGCAGTTGAGCTCGGTGCCGGGGGCAATCGCGACGGACTTTCCAAGGGTCTTCAGCACGATGGGATAGGGGATCGAACAGCCGATTTCGAACTGGCTTTCCGCCTTGTGTTCTTCGAATTCGACGCCGAGCGTTTTCAGCCGTTCGCGGCAGGCGACTTCCTCGGCCGGCATTTTTTCATCGGGCAGATCGGCCGAGCGCGGGTCTGGCAGCATCTTCTTGTCATCTGCATCGGCCGGCTTGTGCGGTGGCTGCGGGGCAACGGCCGGCGGCTGAGCCTCGGGCTCCGCGACGTCGGGTTTTGGTGTCGGCGTTGGCGCGACCGCGGGCGGCTCCGGCTCGCTTTCCGTATCGGTTGAGGGTTCGGGAGCCGATGGCTCCGGGAGTGCCTGCTTTTCCTGGCGGGATTTTTCTTCATCGGAACGGTCGGGCGCGCCGGCGGTGTTCGCAGCGTCCGCCGGGCGTGGTTCCGGCACCGGAATGGCGGGTCCGGACCCCGAAATACCGGGCCCGTGCACCGGAACATCGGCAGGCAAGGGCAGCGGAGGCAGAGTTTTCTGCTGTGCCTGCTTCGGCGTCACCGACCGGTGTCTTCGTGGTTTCAGGCGCTTTCCGCCTCGCGGTTTAAGGGACTGTTCGGCTCGTGGTGTCAACGGCTGCTCTACCCTCGGCGTCAACGGCTCGTGATGCCGATGGCGATGTCTCGCCTCGGCGGGCATCATCAGCAAGGCCGTGACGGCCATGACGAATGCGATCCTGAATGTTCGGGAAAAGACAAGCGACCCCATCGCCCTCAACGACGCCGACGCAAGGTGGTTGCCTTGGCCGCATCACGAACGGTAACCGCGTCGTTACGCACCGATCGCTTCCAGCCCTTCCTCCAGCCAGTCGGCGAGCAGCGGCATGCCAAGCAGGTATTTTGCGGTGCGCTTGTTGGCGCGTTCGCGCGCCGCGGCAAGTGCGTCCACCCATTCGGCGGCGTCGTAGTCGCCGCGACCGACCCAGGCCAGCGCGATCAATTCGGCTGCTTCATCGACATTGAGGTCGTTGATCAGCTCGCGCAGCTCTTCCTCGGTAAGGTTCTCGGAGCTTTCCTCGGCAAGGCCGTCATGGTGATGGTTGACATGGGACTCGCCATCGAGTTCGACCTCGTGCTCGGCGCCATCGGCATAGTCTTCATTGACGGCCGCACTCAGCGCCTTGGCCTTGAGGATGAACAGGCGCACCGTGTCAGGGCCGATCGAAAGCTCCCAGTCCTTTTCAAGCCGCCGCTGCAAGGGCCGTCTCCCTGAGGTCGTTTGCCGGATGATAGCGGATTCGCAGCATCCGTCACCTGATGTTCTCCCGCACGTAATTTTCCGGGATGAAACGCAAGCCGACCGGCGTTAGTGTTGCATTCTCACCCCTCAAGGAGGCTTCGATGCATAAAAGAATGCTGATCCAGGCTGCAACCGCGCTGGTCGCTCTGCAGTTCCTTGCCGTTCCGGTGTTTGCCGCCGGCGGCGACAGTGGTGGCAGCGATCAGACCGTCACCCAGTGCAAGAAGGGCCAGGTCTGGGACAAGAAGAAGAAAAAGTGCGTGGCACCCCAGGAAGGCATGCTGGACGACGACAGCATCTATGATGCCGGCCACGCGTTGGCTCTGGCCGGGCGCTATGACGAGGCGATTGCCGTGCTCAGCCTCGCCGCCAACAAGCAGGATCCGCGCATCCTCAATTATCTCGGCTATTCGCACCGTCATTCCGGCCGCGTCACCGTCGGCCTCGGCTATTACGAGGAAGCGCTGCGCATCGATCCGAACTACACGCTGGTGCGCGAATATCTCGGCGAAGCGCATCTGCAGATCGGCGATCTGGCCGGCGCCCAGCAGCAGTTGATGGAAATCGAGAAGCGGACCGGCAAGGGTTCGCGTGAATATGGCATGCTGGCCGAGCAGATCGACCATTTCATGAGAAGCTGAAAAGATCCCAGGGCTCTTTTAAGCGGCTGCGAGCGATCGCGGCCGCTTTTTTGTTGCCTTCGGTTTCATTCACCGCCCCTGACTGACGAATGCGGGGATGATTTTCACAAAACCGATTTTTGGGCGTGAAAAACCCGCTGACATTGCTATATTCAGGGAAATTGCGGTGAAACGGTTCCGTTAGCCCGAGGCTGCCGGACCCGTTTTCTTTTTGTACCCATCGACAAGGCTTTCCCCGATATGCGGGGGTGGCAGCAGGAAAGGCAGGCATCATGAACAAGGTCCCGATGACAGGCGAGGGGTTCGCGTCATTGAAGGAAGAACTGCGCTGGCGCCAGCAGGAAGAGCGGCCGCGCATCATCGAGGCGATCTCCGAGGCGCGCTCGCATGGCGACCTGTCCGAAAATGCCGAATATCATGCCGCCAAGGAGGCGCAGAGCCTCAACGAGGGCCGCGTCAACGAGCTTGAAGATTATATCGCGCGCGCCGAGGTGATCGACGTCAGCAAGCTCAGCGGCGACAAGATCAAGTTCGGCGCCACCGTGGTGCTGGTCGACGAGGACACCGAGGAAAAGAAGACCTACCGGATCGTCGGCGACCAGGAAGCGGACGTGAAGTCCGGCCGCATCTCGATCTCCTCGCCGATTGCGCGTGCGCTCATCGGCAAGGAAGTCGGCGACGCCATCGAGGTCAATGCGCCTGGCGGTGCCAGAGGATATGAGATCGTCGAGGTGCAGTTCATCTAGGGAAGTTGAGGCGGGCGCGGCTGCGGCTTCTAAGCTCAAGGCTGCGCTAGCCTTCCAATTCATTGAATAAATCAACCGGTGCTGGCGCCAACTTTAAGCGCCAGCAGCCTCTCAGCCTCCGCCACCACCTCCGCCGGCATCACACGCTCCCCAGGCGCAGCCAATAACGTCGACGCATATTGCCCGCGCGGACCGGTCAGACCCGGCTCGGTTGCCAGGAACACCGCAACCGTCGGCAGGCCGAAGGCGCTGGCGAGATGGGTCAGCCCGGTGTCGGCGCCGATGACCAGTTCCGAGCGGCCGATGAATGCAGCGATGTCGGCCAGCGGCGATTTCGGTACCACAACTGTCGACGGCACGGCGCCTGCGATCGCCTCGGCCACGGCCTTCTCGCGCTCGTTCGACCATGTGGTGACCGGCGTCATGCCTCGATCCAGGACGAGACAGGCGGTCTCGATCCAGTCCTGGACCGGCCATTTCTTGTCTTCGCGGCTGGTGCCGTGCAGCAGGAAGGCGGTTTTTCCAGAAGTACCCGCCAGAGTGCCGGCGGGCGGCACGATGCCGGAATCCAGGGTCGAAAGATCGGGCTGATAGCCGAGCGCCAGCCCGAACAGCCGCCGTGTCCGTTCGATGGCGTGCAGGTCGCGCGGCACGGGATAAGTGGCATCGTAGAACAGCGTCGCAGAAGATTCGCGCACGCTCGAACGGTTGAAGCCGGCAATGGGGGAGCCTGCCTGTCTTGCAACCAGAGCCGATTTCAGCAGGCCTTGCGCATCGATGACCAGGTCGTAGCGGCAATCTCGCAAGGTGCGGCGCAGGGCAGCCGCCTCGCGCCAGGTGGCGCCATCGAGCAGCGCCTTGCGCCAGCGGCGGATCGCCACCGTATGGGTCCTGCCGATCGCCGGGTGAAGCGCGACGATATCGGCAAATGCCTCTTCGACGCACCAGTCGAAGGTCAGGTCCGGGCGGTGGCGTCGGGCATCCTCGATGGCCGGAAAGGTGTGGATGACGTCGCCCATCGACGACGTCTTGACGATCAGCACCTTCATGCCGCGGCCGGGATGTCCAGCAGCCGGTCCGCCGCTGCCGCGACCTGGCCGATTTGCAGCGTCTTCAGGCAGTTGAGGTGGCCGAGCGGACAGACCTTCCGGTGGCAGGGCGAGCACGACAGGCCGAGCCAGACCAGCTCGCGGCGTTCCGCTAGCGGGGGGGTGTTCTCGGGCGAGGTCGAGCCGTAGACGGCGACGATCGGCGTGCCGACGGCGGCCGCGACATGCATCAGCCCGCTGTCGTTGGACACGGCCAGCCTTGCGGCGGATATCAGGTCGATGGCGTCCTCCAGCCGCGTCTGTCCGGCGAGATCGACGACGCCGGGGGCCAGGGCTGCGATCTCCGCCGTCACGTCGTGGTCGTTCTTCGAGCCGAACAGCGCAACCTTCAAGCCTTTGCCCATGAAATCGCGGGCAAGCCCGGCATAGCTTTCGCTGGGCCAGCGCTTGGCCGGGCCGAATTCGGCGCCGGGCATCAGGGCCACGAATTTCCGCGGCGCCAGCCCGAAACGGTCGAGCAGGTCGACCTGGTTTTTCGTGTCCACGCTAAGCCGTGGCGCCCGGAAACTGCCGCCTTGGGCAAGGCCGAAATAGGCCTGCGCGGTGCGTCGCTTGATGCTGTCGGGCAATGGCACGATGTCGGTCAACAGGCCATAGCGCATCTCGCGCAGATTGCCGACACGGCGCGGGATGCGGGCAAAGAACGGGATCAGCGCCGACTTCCAGCTGCCCGGCAGGATATAGGCCATGTCGTAGCGGCCGCGCAGCAGGCGGCCGAAGCGGCGGCGATGGGTGAATTCGAGCGCGCCGGGTTTGAGCGGAAAGTCGATCTGCTGGCGGATTTCGGGCATGCGCTTGACCAGCGGCGCGGCCCAGGCCGGCGCCAGCACATCGATGACGGCGTTGGGATGCAGCTCCTTCAGCGCCGAAAACAGGCACTGCGCCATTACCATGTCGCCCACCCAGCGTGGGCCGATCACGAGGATCGTTGGGCTTTCAGCCATTCGACATAGTCTCTGACACCGGTTTCCACTGTCCGGAATTGGCCATTGTAACCGGCCGCGCGCAAACGGGACATATCAGCTTGCGTAAAGCTCTGGTAGCTGCCCTTGAGATGGTCGGGAAAGGGGATGAATTCAATCTCCCCTTTCCCCAACGTGTCGATCACCGTTTCGGCGATGGCGCGGAAGGGCTGGGCACGGCCGGTGCCGCAATTGAAGATGCCGCTTGAACCCCGTTTCCACAGCCACAGATTGACGTCGGCGACATCGCCGACATGGATGAAGTCACGGCTTTGTTCGCCGGGTCCGAACCCGTCATAGGCGCCGAACAGTTTCGGGTTCTCGCCTCGCTCGACCTGGTTGAACAGATGGAAGGCGACCGAGGCCATGGCGCCCTTGTGCGCTTCGCGCGGGCCATAGACGTTGAAGTAACGCAAGCCCACGACCTGTGAATGGTCGGTATCGAAACCAGTGCGCCCGGCGAACACCGTTCGCCTGATGTAGTCGTCGAACAGCTTCTTGGAATAGGCGTATACGTTGAGCGGCCACTCGAGCGCGGGATCCTCGCGGAACTCCGAGCCGCCGCCATAGACGGAAGCCGAGGAAGCGTAGAGGAAGGGCACGCGCAGTGCCTGGCTTGCATGCAGCAGCCGTTTCGAGAAGGCGTAATTCACCTCCATCATGAATTTTCCGTTCCACTCGGTGGTGGTCGAGCAGGCGCCCTGATGGAAGACGGCCTCGATGCGGCCGAGCGAGCCGGCCTCCATGCGGGGCAGGAAATCGTCCTTGTCGAGATAGTCGGCGATCTTGAGATCGGCGAGATTGGCGATCTTGTGGCCGTCGGTGAGGTCGTCGACGACAAGGATGTCGTCATGCCCTTCGGCATTCAGCGCAGCGACGATGTTGGAGCCGATCATGCCGGCGCCGCCCGTGACGATGATCATGTTGTTAGCCCTGATATTCGTTTCGCTTGCCGATTCCGGTCCTTATAAGGGAGGCAGGCTGGGCTGTCGATAAAGCAGGCAACGAAGCGGATGTCACAGTGACGCCGCAAAGCTTCCGCTTCAGTCGGTTTGTGCCGCCCGGCATGATTTGAGGGACAACAAATGCCGTCGACCGAACTGCTCATCGCGTTTTTCGCCACCACGGCGATCTTCGCCTACATTCCCGGCCCGGCCATGCTCTACGCCGCCGCGCAGACGATGGCGCGTGGCCGCTGGTCGGGCCTGACGGCGGCACTTGGCATTCATCTTGGCGGTTACGTACATGTTTTCGCCGCCGCTGCCGGGCTGTCGGTGCTGTTTCATGCCGTGCCGACGCTCTACCTGGCGGTCAAGCTGGTCGGCGCGCTCTATCTGATCTGGCTTGGCGTCTCGCTGTTTCGCAAGCGCGCGGACGGCGATGCGGCGCTGCCAGCGATCGAACGGAAATCGGCACGACGTGCCTTTTTCGAGAGCATCACCGTCGAGGTGCTGAATCCAAAGACAGCGATCTTCTTCATGGCGTTCCTGCCGCAGTTCATCGATGCCTCAGCGGCGTTTCCGGTTTGGCTGCAGTTCGTCGTGTTGGGAACGATCGTCAATCTGATGTTCTCCTCGGCCGATGTCGTCTGCGTATTCTTGGCGGGCGCCGTGATCGGCCGCTTGCGGCGTTCGAGCCGCGCACAGCGGCTGATGCAGCGGGCCGGCGGCGCGGTGCTGGTCGGGCTTGGCGTCCACGTTGCCCTGCAGAAGAGCTGACGCATCGGACAGTCGCGGGTCATGTCCTGACGTTGCGCTGCGTGGATTTGCGGTATATCGGCAGGCATGAACGATCCGGCCCGTAAATTGACAATTTTCAGCACGATTGAGATTTGCCTTACCCTCGCGTTGCCAGTGACATGATCAAGCACAATCCGCCTTCCCCCGAACCCCTGCACCGCGCCATTGCGCGGTTCGGCCAGGCCACCGTGCTGGTGGTCGGCGACTTCATCCTCGATCGTTTCGTCAACGGCGTCATTGAGCGGATCTCGCCGGAGGCGCCGATCCCGGTGCTGCATGGGCGCGGCGAGACCTCGACCATGGGCGGCGCCGGCAATGTCGTGGCCAACATCGTTTCGCTCGGCGCGTCCGTCGTTCCCGTGTCGGTGATCGGCGCTGATTCAGCCGGTGACAATCTGGTGCGCATGCTGCGGGAACTCGGCGCCGATACGGCGGGCCTCTCGCAAGAGCGTGGCCGCATGACCTCGTCGAAGAGCCGCTTCAGCGCGCTCAACCAGCAGGTGCTGCGCTTCGACGAGGAAGAGATCAAGCCGCTGGGTGCTGCGGAGCGCGCTGGCCTGATCCGGCATTTCCGCGATGCGCTGCCGCGCGCCGACATCGTCATCCTGTCCGATTACGGCAAGGGCATCCTGCTCGACGGTGTTGCCGCTGATCTGATCGCCATCTGCCGCGAGGCGGGAAAGCCGGTGCTGGTCGACCCGAAGGGCCGCGACTACGCGCGCTATGCCAGGGCGACCGCCATTACCCCCAACCGCAAGGAACTCGGCGAGGCCGTCGGCCATGCGGTGTTCGCCGATGACGAGATCGTGGCTGCGGCACGCCAGCTGATTTCGGCACATGGCTTCGACTTCGTCGTTGCGACGCGCAGCGAAAAGGGCATGAGCGTGGTCGGCCCCGACGAGGCGCGCCACATCGCCACCCAGGCGCGCGAAGTGTTCGACGTTTCGGGCGCCGGCGACACGGTGATCGCGAGCTTCGCGCTGGCGCTGGCCGTAGGCGCCGATACGGTCATGGCGGCTTCGATCGCCAATGCCGCTGGTGGCGTCGTGGTGGGAAAACGCGGCACCGCGCGGCTGACGGTCGAGGAACTCACCGGCGCGCTGTTCCGCTCGCATGGACCGACGGCCCACAAGGACGCCATCCTCGATGCCACGTCGGCTGCGCGCATGGTCGCGGCGTGGAAGGAAGAGGGCCTGAGCGTCGGCTTCACCAATGGCTGCTTCGACATCCTGCATGCCGGCCATGTCAGCTTGCTGCACGCGGCGCGCAGCCAGTGCGACCGGCTGGTGCTCGGCCTCAACAGCGATGCCTCGGTGCGGCGACTGAAGGGCGCCGGCCGGCCGGTCAACGACCAGCACGACCGCGCCTGTGTGCTGGCAGCACTTGCCTCGGTCGACGCGGTCGTGGTGTTCGAGGAAGATACGCCGCTGGCGCTGATCGAAGCGCTGCTGCCCGACATACTGGTCAAGGGCGCCGATTACACGGTCGACACCGTGGTCGGCGCCGATGCGGTGCAGAAAGCCGGCGGCCGCGTCGTGCTGGTCGATCTCGTCGCCGGTAAAAGCACCACCAACACCATTGGCAAATTGCGCGCCGGCGGCACCACAAACTGAGGGTTTCATGTCCGACTTGAACGATTACCTTGTCCGCTCGGCGGCTGCCATATCAGCCATGGTCGAACGGGACCTGACCGGTGAGATGGAGCAGGCAGCGAGCGCGGTGGTGACGGCGCTTTCGTCGGGGAAAGCCTTGCTCATCGCCGGCAATGGCGGCTCTGCCAGCGACGCCATCCACATTGCCGGCGAACTGGTCGGCCGCTTTCTCAAGGAGCGCAAGGCCTACAATGTCATCGCGTTGCCGGCCAATGCAGCGGTGCTGACCGCCTGGGGCAACGACTATGGCTTCGACACGGTATTTTCGCGCCAGGTCGAGGCGCATGGCGCGGCCGGCGGCGTGCTTCTGGCAATCTCGACCAGCGGCAATTCGCCGAGCATCCTCGCCGCCGCCGAACAGGCACGGAGGATGGACATGACGGTGATCGGCATGACCGGCGACACCGGCGGCAAGCTGAAGCCTCTGTCCGATATCCTGCTCAACGTGCCGTCGACCTCGACGCCGATCATCCAGCAGGGGCATCTGTGCCTTTATCATCATCTGTGCGAGGTGGTCGAAGCGCGCCTCAGCAATGGCTGATCCCACGACCTCTGGCGGCTATCCGCTGGCGGAGCCGGGCCTATGGGTCGAGCAGGTCGGCTCAAGGGTGTTCGCTGCCGGCTCGCCGGCGCTGTTCCTCGATCGCGACGGCACCATCAACGTCGATACGGGCTACCCGGATGATCCGGCCGAAATGGTGCTGCGCGCGGATATAGCCGAGGTGATAGCCGCCGCCAACCGGGCCGGCATTCCCGTCATCATCGTCACCAACCAGTCGGGCATCGCGCGCGGCTATTTCGGCTGGGGCGATTTCGCCGCCGTCAATGGCCGCGTCCTCGAGCTGCTGCGCGCCGACAGTGCATTCGTCGATATGGTCCTTGCCTGCGCCTATCACGAGGCGGGCTCCGGCCCGCTCGCGGCCGCAGATCATCCGATGCGCAAGCCCAATCCGGGCATGCTGCTTGAGGCGGCCAGCCGTCTCCGGCTCGATCTGCGGCGTTCGCTGATCGTCGGCGACAAGGAGGCCGATATGGAGGCGGGACAACGCGCCGGCCTCTCGCAGGGCTGGCTGGTGGACGGGCAAGCGGCTGTCGGACCGGGCTTCACAATTCGGCCTTGGTGCGACCGCGCGGACTTCGACGGCCTGCTCGCTGCGATAGCTGCACTTGGGGCCGTTTCGGGCGCGTCGTAACGGTTTATACCCGATCGTTGTCTCGCCAGGCTTCATAGAGCTTGGCCTCGGTGGCGAACGAATACACCATCACCAGCATGGAATAGACGAACCCGTGCCGGCCGCACAGGAAGTAGCGCTTGGCCAGGTAAAACTTCAGGAAGTTGCCAAGCGGCGACAGCACCAGTCTTATCAGGCCAGGCTTCTTGGCTCGTTCGACCAGCGTGGCGACCTTGAAGCTGGAGTAGGTGTTGGCTCTCGCCAGATCCTCGGCAATAGTCATTTCGCGGCGATGCAGCAGCACGCCATTTTCTATGGTGCCGGTTTCGCCCGGCACCTCGAACGACTCATGGACCCGCAGATTGAGGTCCATGGTCGCCTTGTCGCGGCGGAAAAGACGCAGCAGCCTGTTGTGCAGCACCCATCGGTGCGCATAGCCGTAACCCTTCAGCTTGTCGCGGCGCCTGATGTACCATCCGTCGAAAGCGTCATTCCCAAGCTGCGTCACATTCATGATCGACTGCCTGAGAACGTCGTCGATGGCCTCGTCGGCTTCAATCGAAAGGCACCACGGTTGCGTGGCCTGATCGAGCGCGAATTGCCGCTGACGAGGAAAGCCCGGCCAATCATTGTGAAACAGCCGTATCGGGTAGCCCTTGGCGATGAACCCATTCACGACGTCCAGAGTGCTGTCCGTCGAGCCTGAATCGACGACGATGATCTCGGCGCAGAAGTCGACGCTTTCCAGGCATTCGCCGATCATGTCGGCCTCGTTCATGCAGATGACCAGCGCCGAAACCGGGCTAGAAAATCGAGTCATCGTCCCACCCCACGGCACACTGTTCTCGGAATTGGGCTGCCCTGCGCCACCTGTATTGTGCAATCCCGAAAGCGCTATGCGCTTTTTCCCAGGAAAACCGTTACACACTTTTTCTGGAATTGCTCTAGGAAACCAACAAGGCGGCTACGGCTGGACATCCGGCCTCACAGGAGTGCCTATCGAACGCCAAAGCGGCGCTGATATGGCGAGGCGTTCAAGCCGCATCGGCGAAATCCCGCTGCGGTTCAACCGGCTCAAGGCTGTGCGAACGAGACCAGCCCTTCGTCCTTGACCCGGCGGATGGTGAGCGCGGTTCGCACCGTGTCGACATTCGGGGTCGAGGTCAGTTCCTCGATGACGAAGGTCTGGAAGGCGCCGAGGTCGCTCGCCACGCAATGCAGCAGGAAATCGGATTCGCCCGACACCATCCAGGCGTCACGTACGATCGGCCAGCCGCGGGTGCGCTCGGCAAAGATGCGCAGCTCGGCATCGGCCTGATGATGCAGGCCGACCAGGCAGAAGGCAACGATATCGAGGCCGAGCGCTGGTGCGTTGAGCAGAGCGCGGTAGCCACGGATGATGCCAGCTTCCTCAAGGCGCTTGACGCGGCGCAGGCATGGCGGCGCCGAAATGCCGACGCGGTTCGACAGTTCGACATTGGTCATGCGGCCGTCGCCCTGCAATTCGCGCAGGATCTTCCAGTCGATGGCGTCGAGGTCGGCCTTGAGCGGCATGGGGGCTCTCGATCATGAGGGGCAATACGCAAGAATCTTGCGTGATTTTGTAATTAAACGGCTTCGCTGTCCATTCCATCCTTCGCCCGTATATTTCGCGGGATCAGCGGGCGACAGGTGTGACAAAGCTTTCCGGGGACGAACTCCAACTTGCCTTGCTGGCGTCGTGGGCAACACTTACATTACGCGCGACAATGATCGAGTTTTCCATGCCGCAATTGCCGGCAGCCCTCCGCAGAGGCTTTAGATGACCACCAAGCACGCGCCCGTTCTCATCATCGGTTCCGGCCCGGCCGGGTATACGGCGGCCGTCTATGCCGCCCGCGCCATGCTGAAGCCGATGCTGGTCGCCGGCCTGCAGCAAGGCGGGCAGTTGATGATCACCACCGATGTCGAGAACTATCCCGGCTTCGCCGACCCGATCCAGGGTCCGTGGCTGATGGAGCAGATGCTGAAACAGGCCGAGCATGTCGGCACCGACATCATCAACGACATCATCACCGAGGTCGACCTCAACGTGCGACCGTTCCGTGCCAAGGGCGATTCCGGTACCACCTACACCGCCGACGCTCTGATCATCGCCACCGGCGCGCAAGCGAAATGGCTGGGCATTCCGACCGAGCAGGACTTCATGGGTTTTGGCGTCTCGGCCTGCGCCACCTGCGACGGCTTCTTCTACCGGGGCAAGGATGTCGCGGTGATCGGCGGCGGCAATTCAGCAGTGGAAGAGGCGCTCTATCTGTCCAATCTCGCCAGGAGCGTGACGGTCATCCACAGGCGCAGCGATTTTCGCGCCGAACGTATCCTGCGCGAGCGGCTTCTGAAGAAGGACAATGTCCGCGTCATCTGGGACACGATCGTCGACGAGATCACCGGTCGGCCCGGCAAGACGCCGCTGCCGCCCTCGGTCGAGGGGCTGAAGCTCAAGCATGCGGTGACCGGCGAGATGTCGCACCTCAAGATCGACGGCGTGTTCGTGGCCATCGGCCATGCGCCGGCGGTTGAACTGTTCGCCGGCAAGCTCAAGCAGAAGCCGAACGGCTATCTGTGGACGGCGCCGGATTCGACCCGCACCGATGTGCCGGGCGTGTTCGCGGCCGGCGATGTGACCGACGATATCTACCGCCAGGCGGTCACGGCAGCGGGGCTCGGCTGCATGGCCGCACTCGAGGCGGAGAAGTATCTGGCCGGCATCGAAGTGCATCGCGAAGCGGCCGAGTAGAGAGTTCAGAGAGCGGCTTAGAAAACGCCGTGTAAAAGCCTGATTTTTCATTCAGACGCCAAAACAGAACGAGGGGAATCATGGCGTTGGACTGGGACAAGCTACGCGTGTTTCACGCTGCGGCGGAGGCGGGGTCGTTTACCCATGCGGCCGAGACATTGCATCTGTCGCAATCGGCGATCTCGCGGCAGGTCAGCGCGCTCGAGCATGATGTCGGCGTGCCGCTGTTCAACCGCCACGCCCGCGGGCTGGTGTTGACCGAGCAGGGTGAGATGCTGTTTCGCACGGCGCATGACGTGCTGATGAAGCTGGAGACAATAAAGTCCCGGCTGACCGAGACCAAGGATCGCCCCTCGGGCGTGCTGCGGGTGACGACGACGGTGGGGCTGGGCGCCGGCTGGCTGACCGAGCGGGTGCAGGAATTCATCGAGCTCTATCCCGAAATCAGCCTGCAGTTGATCCTCGCCAACGAGGAACTCGACCTCACCATGCGCCAGGCCGATTGTGCCATCCGGCTGCGCCAGCCGCAGCAGCCGGACCTGATCCAACGCCGCCTGTTCACCGTGCATTTCCATCTCTACGCGGCGCCATCCTATGTCGCCAAGTACGGCAAGCCGTCTTCCGTTGCAGAGCTGAAGGCCCACCGCATCGTCACCTTCGGCGTGCCGGTGCCGTCGCATCTGTCGGAGCTGAACTGGCTGGAAACGGTCGGTGATTTCGAAGGCGGACAAAGAGTGCCGACGCTGCAGATCAACGACATATTGTCGATCAAGCGTGCGGTGCAGGGTGGCGCCGGCATCGCCATGCTGCCCGACTATGTGATCAGCAAGGACTCCGATCTGGTGCAGCTGCTGCCGGAGACCGAGGTGCCGTCTTTCGACACCTATTTTGCCTATCCGGATGCGATGAAGAACCAGGCCAAGCTGCACGTGTTCCGTGACTTTATCATCGCCAAGGCTAGAAGCTGGTCATTCTAAGCAACGTGCCCTGAGATGGCGCTGCCGGTTTCACCTACCCCCGCCAGGGCGACAGCCGAGGCAGCCAGCCCGGGACGTTGCGGCGGTAGGTGTCGTATTCGGCGCCGTAGCGGTGGGCCAAGGTCGGCTCCTCGTAGAACCGCACGAACGAGCCCATGGCGATCGCGCCGATGACTGCATAGGCGGCCAGCATCCAGCTCGAGAACAGCAATGCCTGGCCGAGGATGATCGACAGCACGGCGACATACATCGGGTTGCGGACATGACGGTAGATGCCGCCGATCACCAACCTCTCGGTAGGCGCGACCGGGGCGGGCGTGCCGAGGCCCTCAAGCGCGAATCGACCGAAGGCATGCAGCAGCGCTGCGATCGCGGCGGCGATCAGAAGCCCGCCGACGGGGACAAAGCCCGGCAGACCAGACCACGGCAAGCCCCAGCGATCGGTCAACAGCCACGGCACCAGCCCGGCAACCACGCAGGGCGCCGCGATGAAGAAGGCCGCACTGCCGGCGATCGCCGAAAACGTGCGCATTGGCTGCTTCCTCCCCGATTGCCTTAGAAATGCACGCCTGCTGCCCGCTTCCACATCATTGCCCAGTTTTGGCATTTCGAGCCGAAAGCCAGCCGAGATTGGCGATTCTGTAGTTGCAATTGCCCGATTCAGCGCTCCATTTCGACGATTCTGCTGGTCCTATTGGCTTCTGGAATGGGTTAGACCACAGCCTGCGTCTTTTTGCATGTGTGTGTTGCAAAATAGATGCTTGTTTCTTGGGCATGATGAGCACATATATAGATCATCTCCTGGGCGCGTTCTCCTCCCATTAGCGCCCTCGAGTGTTCCCCTCTGGAGGTTAGCCTTAACAGGCACTCCAATCAAACTCAGCCGGATCTTCATTGATCCGGCTTTTTTGTTGCCTGTGCCCTGTTGGGCCGGCCAAAAATTCCATCACAATTGCCACGTAACGGTGACATGTAACCTCTGGTAACATATCCCGGACGCCCGCGACCTGCTATGTGGATCATAGGACGCGGTGTGGTTCGGACGGGAGATGGGGGCATCACTCGTACGGCCCGGGCTCAGGCGGCTACCGCGTCCGAACCGTTTCTCCGCCTGATTTCGGCGGCATCAAATGCGGCGGACCTGCCGTTTTACCTCCCAAGGAAACGGTCCGCGAACAAAACGACGTCCGGTCCCCGCCGGACGTCGTTTTCTTTTGTCCCCCTCGAATCAGTTCGAGAGGAACGCCACGCCATCAGGCAGCCTTGCCGTTGGTGTTCATCGCGTCGTCGGCCAGACGGCCGGTGAGTTCGGCCATGTGGTCGAAGACGGCACGGTAGCTGGCGACGCCCGCGGTCGCCGAGCGCAACTCGATGATCAGGTCGCCGATCTCGGCTTGCGGCATGGTTGCTTCGACGACATCCCAGCCCGGCCAGTCAGGCCGCGCGTCATAGCCGAGAATCTGGCCGCGCCGCTGCGGGATGAGAGCGATGATCTTCGAGGTAGCGTCGGAGGGTGTGACGATCTCGACCCTCATCACGGGCTCCAGGAGCACCGGCAAGCACGCGGCCATGCCTTCCTTCATTGCCAGCCTGGCCGCCATCTGGAAGGCCATGTCGGAGGAATCGACCGCATGGTAGGAGCCGTCCGACAGGTTGACTGCGACATCGACGACCGGAAAGCCCAGCGGCCCGGATTTCAGATAGTCGCGGACCCCTGTCTCGACCGACTGGATGTAGGTCTTGGGCACGACCCCGCCGGTGATGGTGTCGGTAAACTGGAAGCCGGAGCCGCGCGGCAGCGGCTTGATCTCGATCACCACGTCGCCGAACTGGCCATGTCCGCCGGACTGTTTCTTGTGACGGCCGCGCTGTTGCGCCGATTTGCGGATCGTCTCGCGATAGGGCACCGCCGGCGGATGGCCTTCGACCGGTATCTGGTTCTTGCCCTCCAGCCGCTCGCGCACCACGCGCAGATGCATCTCGCCATGGCCCGACAGCACGGTTTCAGCCGAGTCCTGGTTGTGGCTCAGGCTGAGCGAGGGGTCCTCCTCGGCCAGCCGCTGGATGGCAGCCGACATCTTCACTTCGTCCTTGCGCTCCTTGGGGCGGAGTGCGAAGGCGAAGACCGGCTGCGGCGGCTCGAACTGGACGAGCGGCTTGATGCCGCCCTTGGCCGAGCTCAGCGTCTGGCCGGTCTTGACCTCGTCCAGCTTGCCCAGTGCCACCGTATCGCCGGCCTTGGCGATGGAGAGCTTGGACTGGTCCTTGCCGAGCATCCGGTAGATGCCGGAAACCTTGGCCGTGTCGCCGCCGGGCAGCCAGAGTTCGGAACCGTCGACGACCTGACCGGAGAGGATGCGCGACACCGACAGCTTGCCGCCATGCGAGGTGTGGATGGTCTTCATCACCTGGACCAGAGTAGCCGCGCCGTCGGGTGCACCGAGCCGTTTGCGGGTCGCCTCGATGTCGGGCGCGTCGTGGCGGATCGCCTTCAGGAGGCGCAGCACGCCGTTGCCTTTCTCGGCGGTGCCGATCAGCACCGGGGTCACCGCGCCGTCGCGCAGGTCGGCGGCGAGGTCGTCGAAGATCGCGTCCTTGGGAGGCTCGATCTCCTCGAGCAGTTGTTCCATCAACTGGTCATCATGGTCGGCCAGCGTCTCCAGCATCGAGAAACGCGCCTCGAGCTCGCGCGCCTTGTCGTCGCCGGGAATCTGCGCCACCTCGCTTTCCGCATATTCGCGATAGATGTAGGCGCGCTCCAGCGCCAGGTCGATCGAACCAATGACGACGCCGTCCTTGCGCAGCGGAATCTGGCGCAGCAGCAACGGCACGGCACTGGCCGGCTGCAGCATCTTCAGCGTGTCGCGCACGCCGGTGATTGCCTTGTCGACCTTGTTGAGGAACAGAATGCGCGGCACGCCGAGATCGTCGAGCTTGCGCATGATCAGTTGTAGGGCAGGGATCTTCTTTTCGTCGGCCTCGGCTACGACCACTGCGAGGTCGCAGGCGGCCAGCACCGGTTCGGCCTCGAAAGAGAATTCGATGGAGCCGGGACAGTCGACGAAGGTGATCTGCTCGCCCATGAATTCGGTGGTGGCGATCGTCGCCTCGACGCTCATGGCGTGGGCGCGCGCCTCGGGCGAATGATCCGAAACGGTGTTGCCTGATGAAACGGGATTTTGTCGGGGAATTGAGCCCGTACGGGCCAGTATGGCTTCGAGAAGTGTCGTCTTACCGCTTGCAAAGGGACCGACTATGGCAATGCATTTCGGTCCCGTGCGTCGTCCTCCGGCGCGAGTACCCATAACTGACCTCCACTCAGGCGTTTCCCGTAGGACCGACTGGCATGCATGGTTCAGGCGTGGTCAATCGGTCCTGAGCGGCGGCCGGCCTGTTCGACCGTCGCGGGCGGGGTTCTTTTCAAGTGCCACCTGCCCAAAGCCATCGTCCCACTTGTTTGCCGGCAGGGCAAGAAAAATAGAAATCCTTCGCTCGGCCGTAGACCGGTGCGGATCATATGTGGGCTGGCAGCCGGAAACTGTTGCACGTCGGCCGATATCGGCGGAAACTGAAAACAGGCGACCCGTCGCCCGCTGTTTTGAAGGACTATCGACCCATGAAGATCATTGCCTGCGGTAGCGTGCCGACCATCATCGCGCCGGAAAAATACTTCACCGGCCGGGTGCTGCAGACGCCGATCATCGAGAAAGAGGCGCCGGCGCGGCTGCGGGCCACGCTGGTCAGCTTCGAGCCGGGCGCGCGCACCCACTGGCATACGCACCCAGTTGGCCAGACGCTTTACGTGACGGTGGGCGCCGGGCTTGCCCAGACGTGGGGCGGCCCGATCCAGGAGATCAGGGCCGGCGACGTCATCTCGTTCGCGCCTGGCGAAAAACACTGGCATGGCGCGGCGCTGAAATCGGCGATGACGCATATCGCGATGCAAGAGGCGCTCGACGATGTGCATGTCGATTGGCTGGAGGGGGTGACATCGGAACAATATGGCGGCTGAATGCTCAGTCCGCAGGAAGCCGGCTTCTCTTCCTGCCGCGACATTTTTAGAATAGGGCGACACGCGGCGAGTCCCGTATCGTGGCGCAGGCCATGCTCAATCGCCGGATCGACAGCGCCATGCCGCCCGTTCAACTGACCGTCGGTCAGTGATGATTGCGAAACTCACGTCCGGACGTAGCCATGTCAAAGCACCGTTTGCCCCTGGTCGCCGCTGTCTATCTTGGTTCGTTCGTGGCTCTGCTCGACGTCAGCATCGTCAATGTCGCGCTGCCGACCATCCAGCAGGCGTTGCACACCGATTTCGGCGGCCTGCAATGGGTGGTCGACGCCTACACGCTGTGCCTGTCCGCCTTCATGCTGTCGTCCGGCCTGATCGGCGACCGCTATGGCCGCAAGCGCTCATGGCTGGCCGGCGTCGGCATCTTCGTGGCCGGCTCGCTGATCTGCGCCGTCGCGCCCAACCTGCCGGTGCTGCTGGCCGGCAGGGTCGTACAGGGCATCGCCGGCTCGCTGCTCATTCCAGGCGCGCTGTCGATCCTGACGCAAGCCTTTCCCGATGCGCGCCAGCGCGCCGGCGTCATTGGCGGCTGGGCGTCATTCGCCGCCATCTCTCTGCTCGTTGGTCCCGTCCTCGGTGGCATCCTGGTCGAGACCGTCGGCTGGCAAAGCATCTTCCTGATCAACCTGCCGCTTGGCTTGATCACGATCGCGCTCGGTGCTGCTTCGATCAACGAGACGGCACATCCCGAACATGCCCACCTCGATCTCGTCGGCCTGGCTCTCAGCATCCTGTGGTTGGGGGCGCTGACCTTTGGCCTGATCTCGGCCGGCGAGAATGGCTGGGGCGAGCCAAGGACGGTCACGGCGCTCATCGCCGGCGTCGTCGGCCTGGCTGCTTTCCTCGGCTTCGAGGCGCGCACGGCACGCCCGATGCTGCCGCTTGGCCTGTTCCGCGATGTCCGCTTTGCCGTCGCCAATGTCGCTTCGTTCGCGCTCGGCTTCACCTCCTATTCCAGCGTCTTCTTCTTTTCGATGTTCCTGCAGCAGGCGCAGGGCTGGTCGCCGACGCAGACCGGCCTGCGCATGGCGCCGGCCTTCATCGTCCAGATCGTGGTGTCGCCATGGATCGGCAGGCTGAGCGCGCGCTATGGTCACTCCGCGCTGATGACCATCGGCTATGTTGCTATCGGTCTGTCCATGCTCGGCATGTGCTGGGCCGGCCCTTCGACGTCCTACGCGATGCTGTGCCTTCTGTTCGCCATCGGCGGCCTGGGCAATGCGCTGGCGATTCCGACCGGCAGCGCCGCGGCCATGTCCTATGCGCCGCGCGAGCGCTCGGGCATGGTGTCGGCGGTCATCAACGCCACCCGCCAGAGCGGTCTTGCCATCGGCATCGCCTTGCTCGGCGCCTTAATGAGCATGCGGGCAACCAACCTTTTGAGCGGGTATCTCGGCGATGCCGGTGTCGCCAACGCGGAAGCGGTGGCCCGTGCTGCAATTTCACGGCATGATTTCGCAACCGATGCGGCGATGGGCGAAAGCGGCGTGCATGAGCTCTTTGCTGCCGCCTATGCCGGCGGCTTCCATGCCGCGATGCTGACGGCAGCGATAGGCGCGTTCCTCACCGCCGCACTGCTGTTTGCCGTGCTGGCGCCGGCCGAGGCGCGCTCGGCCAAAGAGACCCAGCACGAGGCGTGAGGCTGACGGCCATTAAAAAACCGGCGGTGAGGCCGGTTTTTTACGGTCATAGTGCGCCAGTCAGGTCAGCGAAGCCGTAAAGCGCTGGATGCGCGTGCAGGCTTCTTCCAGAAGCGTCTCCGAGGTGGCGTAGGAGATGCGGAAGTTGGGGCCGAGGCCGAAGGCCGAGCCGAACACCACCGCGACGCCCTCGGCTTCGAGCAATTCCGAGCAGAAGGTTTCGTCGGTGTCGATCGGCTTGCCGGCCTTGGTCTTCTTGCCGATCAGCTGGGCGCAGGAGGGATAGACATAGAAGGCGCCTTCCGGCGACGGACAGGTGATGCCGCGCGCCTGGTTGAGCATCGACACGACAAGGTCGCGCCTGCCTTGAAAGATCGCCTTGTTTCTGGCGATGAAATCCTGCGGGCCATTCAGCGCCTCGACGGATGCCCATTGCGCAATGGTGCAGGCGCCCGATGTCTGCTGACCCTGGATCATGTCCATCGCCTTGATCAGTTGGACCGGGCCCGCCGCATAACCGATGCGCCAGCCGGTCATTGCATAGGCTTTCGAGACGCCGTTCATGGTCAGCGTGCGCTCATAGAGCTTAGGCTCGACCTCGGCGATGGTCTTGAAGACGAAATCGCCATAAGTCAGGTGCTCGTACATGTCGTCGGTCAGCGTCCAGACATGCGGATGCTTCAACAGCACGTCGGCCAGCTTGCGCAGTTCGGCCTCGGTATAGGCAGCACCCGACGGGTTCGACGGCGAGTTCATCAGCAGCCATTTGGTCTTCGGCGTGATCGCCTTTTCCAGCACGGAAGCGGTCAGCTTGAAGCCGTTGTCGATCGAGGTGTCGGCAAACACTGAGGTGCCGCCGCAAATCGCCACCATCTCGGGGTAGCTGACCCAGTAGGGGCGGGGAATGATGACCTCGTCGCCGGGGTTCAGCGTCGCCATGAAGGCGTTGAACAGGATCTGCTTGCCGCCCGTACCGACGATGGTCTGCTCGGGCTTGTAGTCGAGATTGTTCTCGCGCTTGAATTTCTTCGCGATCGCCTCGCGCAGCGGCACGATGCCCGAAACCGGCGGATACTTGGTTTCGCCACGGCGGATCGCCTCGATCGCCGCATTCTTGATATTGTCGGGCGTGTCGAAGTCCGGTTCGCCGGCGCCGAGGCCGATAATGTCACGGCCGGCATTTTTCAGCTCGCGCGCTTTCTGCGTCACCGCGATGGTGGCGGAAGGCTTTACGCGGGAAAGGGTGTCGGCAAGAAAGGCCATGAGCTTGATGGTCTCCATGGAAGATCGGCGCGGCCAGGAGCGACCGCGGCGCTTCTCATGTCGCATGATTTCGCGCAACGCAAGCATTGTCGGCTGATCCAGGTCTCAAGGAGCTGTGATCGGGACCCGGGGTCGGCAACAATAAATTCATTAACGAGCGGTAGAGGCTTGAGTGGCAGGATCGCAGACCAATTGCGGAGCGAGGAACCGTGTCGCGCAGCGTCGGGCTTGCCCACATCATCCGTCAGGACGACGGCACCTCCACCGGTGTCTGGGGCATCTACACGCTGCAGAGCGCCTTCCAGCCGATCTTCGCCTTCAACGAAGGCAAGCTGTCGGTGGTCGCGTTCGAGGGACTGATCCGGCCGTTTCGTGACGGCGAGCCGCAATCGCCAATGAATTTCTTCTCGACCTGTCCGGCCGCCGACCGGCTGCATATCGAGGCGCTGACCAGGACGCTGCATCTTCTCAACGCCGGTGCCTGCCTGCCGCGGGAAGCCTCGATCTTCGTCAATTTCGACCCGTCGGTGTTCACCGAACGCACCGTTGCCGATGCCGCCTTGCGCGACATGCGGCTGGTGCTGCATGAGGCCGGCATCGATCCGCGCCGTGTCGTCTGCGAAGTGACCGAGCAGCGCTCGGCGTCACAGGAAACCCTCCACAGCTTCGTCGCGGCACTGAGGGCCAATGGCTTTCGCATCGCCGTCGACGATTATGGCGCCGACGATTCCGACATCAACCGCATCAAGGAGTTGAAGCCGGATATCGTCAAGTTCGATGCCTACTGGATCACGCAGCTTATGGAATCCGGCGCCGGCTTCGCGCTTTTGACCACCATGGTGAAAAGCTTCGAGGAGCAAGGCATCCGCACGGTTTTCGAGGGCATCGAGGAGGGCTGGCAATTGGAGCTCGCCGAGAAATCGGGAGCGTCGATGGTGCAAGGTTTCGTGCTGGCGCGGCCCGAACTGGCGCCGACCAGTTTTCGCGTCTTCGACAAGACCAGGCAGACATCTGTCGCCGCTGCCGTCGACACGCCTGCTCCTGCCGCGGCAACGCCTTCGGCGCGGCCGGGGAAGACATTCGGGCGCCGGGCAGTACCATGAGGCTTGAGCAGCGGCGCAATGTCAGCGATGCGATCCAGGTCGACGAAGTCGGCATCGAATACGGCATCCATGGCGAGTTCCGGCTGCGCAGCGCCTATCAGCCGATTTTCGCGCCGCGCGGCCGGTTCCTCCATGCGGTCGCGGCCGAAGCCCTGATCGAGCCGCATCGCGCCGGCCGCCCCGGTGCGCCACGGGTTTTCTTCGATAGCATTGCCGCTTCGGACCGGCTGTTTGTCGAGACGATGTGCCGGGCGCTGCATCTCAGGAATTTTCGCAACATCGGCGTCGACGGGCTCGACCTGTTCTTCAACTACAATCCGCTGATCAACGACCATCCCGGACGGGCCCTGGCCGAGATCCGGCTGATGACCAGGCACCTCGGCGATTTCGGCCTGGCGCCGGGCATGCTGGTCTGCGAAATCACCGAACAGGCGGCGGACGACGCGCTTCTTGCCCGGCTGGTGCGCGAAATGCGGCGCGATGGCATCCGCATCGCCATCGACGATTTCGGCACCGGGCACTCGACCGAGGAGCGGGTGAGCCTGCTCCAGCCCGACATCGTCAAGATCGACGGCACCTGGTTCGCGGAGTTCTGCCGCCACGCTGCCGCCGAACGGTTCTTCCGCCCGCTGGTTTCCAGCTTGCATGACCGCGGCGCCAAGGTGCTGGTCGAAGGCATCGAGCAGCCCACCCATCTCCGCGTCGCGCTCGAAGGCGGCGTCGACCTGCTGCAGGGCTTTCTTCTTGCCCGTCCGGCCTTGGCCGGAACCGTTTTCGAGGAGAACCCGCTGCATATCGACACTCTGCTTGGCAGGGACAGCAAGGTCATTCCGCTGTTCGGCTAGGGCGCCGTTATTCACACATCAGCGGCGCTGATCGTCGTACCAAAACAAATCATTGGTTGAGGCCGCCGCCGCTGCGATAATCGCGCGGAGACAGTGCTCCGGGGGAACAGCCATGATACTGTACGGCATGATCGACAGCGGCAATTGCTACAAGCCGCGCCTGCTGATGGCCAAGCTTGGCCTTGCCTTTACCAATGTCGAAGTGAGTTCGCACACAGGCGACACACGCAAAGCCGATTTTGTCGCCAAGAACCCGAACGCCATGGTGCCGCTGCTCGAACTCGATGACGGCCGGAGGCTGGCCGAATCCAACGCCATCCTGCTCTATCTCGCCGAAGGCACGCGCTTCCTGCCGGTCGACAGATATCAGCGTGGGCTCGCCTATCAATGGCTGTTCTTCGAACAGTACAGCCACGAACCCTACATCGCCGTGCGCAAGGCGCTGCTGACCTTTCCCGAAAGAGCCGGGGATGCAACGCCGGAGCGCTTGGCGGTGACGCTGGAGCGCGGCAACAAGGCGCTCTGGGTGATGAACAGGCATCTGGAAAACAATGCCTTCTTCGCCGGCAGCGCGTTCAGCGTCGCCGACATCGCGCTCTATGCCTATACGCATACGGCGGAGCAGGGTGGTTTCCAGCTCGACGCCTATCCGGCGGTGGCGGCCTGGCTTGGCCGGGTAGAGGCGGATCCGGGGCACGTGCCGATCGATTGGGTGGGATGAGCACGCCGGCGATTGGCGAAAGCCCCAGCGAAAGCGTCCTTCTCCCCGTCTCTATACGGGGAGAAGATGACGGCAGCCAGATGAGGGGCGGCGCCAGCCTCTGGCAATTTCGTGCTTGGTTTCAGGAAGGATAGTCTGGAAGCGTCGGCGCTGCCCCTCATCGCCCTGCCGGGCACTTCTCCCCGTATAGAGACGGGGAGAAGGACGCTATATCGCCGACTGCGTCCAGACAGCAAAAAGGCGGGATAAATCCCGCCTTCCATGCTTGGTAGCCTGATCGGGAGCGTCCGGTCCGGGCTGGCAGCTATCTGCTGATCCAGCTTGTCGGGTCTTCCGCTCCAGCGCGCTTCTCGCGCGACTGTCAGTACATCCGTGACTTGCCGCGCGCCCCGAACTCTCGCCCGGCGCGCGCTATCGCAAAATCAGGCTGCCTTGCTCAGAGATCCAGCGGACGACTTGCCAGTGCGGCGGTCCTGCTCGATCTCGAAGTTGATCTTCTGGCCTTCGACCAGGGTCGACAGTCCAGCACGCTCGACAGCGGAGATGTGGACGAAAACGTCCGCGCCGCCCGCGTCAGGCTGAATGAAGCCGAAGCCCTTGGTGGCGTTGAACCACTTGACCGTTCCAGTTGCCATTTAGATAGTCCTTCACATTTGCTTTAGATTGACCGGACCGAAGTCCAGCCGGTGTGCATCGAGATTTTGGAGATAGACGTCAGCAAACGCGATTATCGCGAGGCCCGGATCGATCGGCCGAAATATCAATGGAAGGCATATAGGCTGCTTTCGCACAAAAAACAAGACTGCGTGAGAAAGCCGTGATGAGGGCGCCGCCCAACGGCCGCCCCAATCGCGTGAGAGCGTCGCGGTGATCGGAGCCTGTGGGTGCTCGATCCACACAAGCTTGGAGAGGATCCTGGGGGAGGGGACCATGAAAACCATTTTGCTCGCCGCCTGCCTGACGCTTGTCGCCGCTCAGGCTCAGGCGATCTCGCGCTACGACCCGACGCGTATGAGCTGCGGCAAGGTTCAGGCGACGATCGCCCGGCAGGGGGCGGTCATCCTGCGCTACCAGTCGCAGCGGGTGCCGGGACTGCCGCTCTACGACCGCTATGTGCAGAGCCAGCGATTCTGCAGCATGGGCGAGGTGAGGACACGGGCCTACGTGCCGAGCGCCGACACAAAGTCCTGCCCGGTCTACAACTGCAAGCGGCCGGACAATGACCGGCATTTCCGCCGGCGGTTCTTCCATAACAATTAGGTTCCTGTCCGCGTCAAAACCCGAACGATACCTGCGCCGGCGGCGGCGGGCCGACGCGCACGCCTTCCATGGCCAGCATCTTCTCCTTGGTGATCGATCCGCCGGGCGCCGAGAAGCCGCCAATCTTGCCTCCGGCGGCAAGGATGCGATGGCAAGGGATGACCAGCGGCACCGGATTGGCGCCAAGGGCGGCCCCGGTTTCGCGGGCGAGCCCGGCATGGCCGGCGGTCTTGGCCAGCTCGCCATAGGTGGTGGTTTCGCCGAAGGAGAGTTTTCGCGCCGCGTCGTAAATGGCGAGGCGGAAATCGTCGACGCCGTCGAAATCGACCGGCACGCCGGAGAAATCGATGTCCTCGCCCGCCGCGTAGGCCTTGATCGCTGCGATCAGTTCGACCACCCATGGCGGTTGCGCCGTGGAGCTGGAAACGCCGCCATGGCGCAGCAGGCGCCGCTCCACCGCTTGGCGGCTGCGTTCGGGCAGGCAGAGCCGGATCAGGCCCTTTTCGCTCCAGGCGATGCCCATGAAGCCGATCACTGTTTCTAACACTGCGTGGCCGGCCGTGATCGAAGATGTCGTTTCCATGATGCGTTCCTTTCCGCAAAGTGGCGAAAACCGGGATTCGTCCCAGTACATATCCAGAACAATATGGCATCACCACCTGCGTCTCGCCACCCGAAAACCACTGGATGGCCCTGATTGCCGGGCCTGAATCGCTGGTGTAATGGATTTCTTAACAACCCGACAAATCGGACCCGAGCGCGGCTTGCCAGCAAAACTCAACCTTATCGCGCTCGGCGTGATCCTGGCCGCCACCGGCATCAGCGGCTGCACGTCGACCTCGCAGATGAAATCCGCGCCTGCTCTTACCGAAACCGCGACCGTTGCCGGCACTGATGCCGGCTTCACGGTGCCGCTGCCCGAGACGGTTTCGGTGCTGCCGGAATCCTCCGGTATTGCCCCAGTTCAGACGGCCGAGCTGCCGCTCGATGCCGCCGCACAACCGGCGGCAGTAACCGCCGCTTTTGCCGGATCGACACCGGCGGCACCAGCCGTGCCCGCCGTGATGACGGCCAATGCCTGGCAGGCGCCGCCGCCGGCAAATGCGAGCGAGCCGGTCAAGGCGGCCGAGACCTATACGACAGCAGGGCTGGTCGTGCCGGCAACCGCCAAGGGCGATCGCATGCCCGGCGTCCAGCAGGTTGCCTATGTCGTGCCGCAGAACCCAGCGGCCCTGGTCCAGTTCCCGGCAGGGCCCGTGCAAGAAGAACACACGACGGGCGTGCGTGGCGATGTCGAGCGGCTGATCGAGAAATATGCGGCGATCTATCAGGTGCCGGTGGATCTGGTGCGCCATGTCGTCAACCGCGAGAGCACCTTCAACCCGAAAGCCTACAACAACGGCCATTGGGGGCTGATGCAGATCAAACACGCGACGGCGCGCGGCATGGGTTATGACGGGCCGGCCAAGGGCCTGTTCGACGCCGAGACCAATCTGAAATACGCGGTCAAATATCTGCGCGGCGCCTGGCTGGTGGCCGGCGGCAACGCCAAGAAGGCCGACTGGCTCTACCAGACCGGCTATTATTACGACGCCAAGCGCAAGGGCCTGCTCGAGGCGACCGGGCTTGGCCGCGACCGTCAGCGCCGTCGCCTGCAGCCCGACGCCTGAGCGCGATGCCTGAACCGCGCCCGCCGGCTCTGAACGACATCCGGCTGCGCAAGATCCTCGACGAGACGCTGGTTCCGCCGCACTGGCCGGAGGGTTTTGTCATGCGCAGCTTCGAGCCCGGTGACGCGCTGCCCTTGCATGCGCTGTTGACCGAGGTGTTCGATGACGGCGCCGATGGCCCGTTCGACGAGTGGTGGCCGCGTATCGCGGACGATCCCGAATTCGACCCGGCACTGTGCTTCCTTGTCATCGACGCCAAGGGCCGGCTGGCGGCGGCGGCGCTGTGCTGGGCCCGCGCCTTCGTCAAGGATCTTGCCGTTCATCCCGAGGCGCGCGGCAAGGGTGTTGCCGAAGCGCTGATGTGGCACGCCTTCGCCGTTTTTCGCGAACGCGGCGCAGATCATGTCGACCTCAAGACCAACACGGTCGAGAATCCCGCCGCCGTCCGGCTCTATGAGCGGCTGGGAATGATGCCTGTCGCCTGGGAAGGCTAGGGTGTGCTGATATTCAGGTGATGCCGGCCTGCAAGCGACGGTTCCCTGGCTTCCCCGGTCTACCGCGTCGCGGTAAAACTGAGTTCACGTACTTCAAGTACGCTCCGCTCCGGTTCTCGGTATCAGCCTCTTGCGACACGGCCTGACCTGAATCTCAACACACCCTAGTGCATGTAGCCCCACGCAGGAACGGCGCGATTTGGGAACCCAACGCGCCGCTCCGCATTCAATGGAGGGTGGGTCTGACAAGCTGCCGACGCGTGGGGGGATTTTCCGTCCCCGGTTGCGGAGGGACATCCACCATCATGAAGCTTTTTCATGCATTCCTGGCGCTTGGCGTCGCCGTCACTCTGGCTGGCACGCCGGCACGGGGCGTCGAGCTCTCGATGGTGTCGGGCGATACCGGCGACGGCATCAAGGTGCTGCGCGAGATCCTCGACCGCTATGAGAAAGACAGCGGCAACAAGGTCAACATCGTCGTCATGCCGACGTCCGGGACCGACCAGTTCGGTCAGTACCGGCTTTGGCTCGCCGCGGGAAACAGCGACATCGACGTCTACCAGACGGACGTGATCTGGGCGCCGCAGCTCGCCAGCCAGCTCGTGGATCTGACCGCGGCGACCAGGGACATCGTGGCTGAGCATTTCCCGTCGATCATCCAGTCGCAGACGGTCAATGGCAAGCTCGTCGCCTTACCGATCTTCACCGATGCGCCGGCGCTCTACTACCGCAAGGATCTCCTCGACAAATATGGTGCCAAGGTGCCGGCCACCTGGAGGGAATTGGCAGACACAGCCAGGCTGGTCATGGACAAGGAGCGTGCGGCCGGCAATCGGGACATCTGGGGCTTCGTCTTTCAGGGCAACGCCTATGAGGGACTGACCTGCGACGCGCTCGAATGGGTGATGTCGAATGGCGGCGGCCAGATCATCGAGCCGGACGGCTCCATCTCGATCAACAATCCGAAAGCGGCGGCGGTGCTGGATTTGGTCAAGAGCTGGGTTGGAACCATCGCGCCGCCCGGCGTGCTTGCCTACCAGGAAGAGGAATCGCGCGGCGTGTGGCAGACTGGGAACGCGGTGTTCATGCGCAACTGGCCCTATGCCTATGCGCTCGGCAACGGCGAGGGATCGCCGATCAAGGGCAAATTCGACGTGGCGCCGCTGCCGGCCGGCACCGGCGAGGGCGCCCGACCGGTCGCAACCCTGGGCGGCTGGAACCTCGCCGTCTCCAAATATTCGAAGCATCCGGATGCGGCGATCGAACTGGTCAAGTTCATCGCCTCGCCCGCGATGCAGAAATACCGCACGCTGAAGACGTCCAACCTGCCGACCGTCCAGGCGCTGTATGACGATGCCGACATCGCCAGGCAACAGCCGATCGTTCCGCGTTGGAAGCAGATCTTTCTCAATGCGGTGCCGCGCCCCTCGGCCGCGACCAGGATCAAATACAACGAGGCGTCGAGCCAGTTCTGGAACGCCGTTCACAACACGCTCTCGGGCGACGGCACCGCCGCCGACAATCTGGCCGACCTCGAAGCGATGCTGACTAAGCTGAAGGGCCGGGGCTGGTGACGGGAGGGTGCTGGGTATCCGCCCGACCGCAACGAGCGGGTGCGAGATGACAGGGATGGAACCGGAAACAGCCAGGGCCGCGCACTCGCCGTTGAGGGCACAGCGCGTTCGCTCGGCGTGGCTTTTCCTGGCGCCAATGCTTCTGGTGCTCGCCGCGGCGGCCGGCTGGCCGCTTGCCCGCACGGTCTATTTCAGCTTCACCGACGCCTCGCTGGCCGACCTCGACGCACGCCAATGGGTCGGCTTCGCCAATTATTTCTCGGTGCTGCACATGCCGAGCGGCAGGACACTCTACGACGGGTTGCTCGTCGATCCGGTCTGGTGGCGTGCCGTCTGGAACACGGTGCGTTTCACCGTGATTTCGGTGACCTGCGAGACCATCCTCGGCACCATCGTTGCCCTGGTTCTCAATGCCAAATTCGCCGGCCGCGGCATCGTCAGGGCAGCGATCCTGATCCCCTGGGCGATCCCGACGATCGTCTCGGCGAAGATGTGGCAATGGATGCTCAACGACCAGTTCGGCATCATCAATGTCGTGTTGCTCAACCTCGGCCTGATCAGCGACAAGATCGCCTGGACGGCCAACGCCGACACCGCGATGGCGGCGATCCTCATCGTCGATATCTGGAAGGCGACACCATTCATGACGCTGCTCATCCTGGCCGCGCTGCAGATGCTGCCGAGGGAGATCATCGAGGTCGCCAGGCTCGACGGCGCCAACCCGTGGCAGATCTTCTGGCGGGTGACCTTGCCGCTCATCCGCCCGGCGCTGATGGTGGCCGTGATCTTCCGCGCGCTCGATGCACTGCGCATCTTCGACCTGATCTATGTGCTGACGCCCAACAATGTGAACACCAAGTCGATGTCGGTGTTCGCCCGCGAGAACCTGTTCGAGTTCGACAAGTTCGCCTATGGCTCCGCCGCCTCGACCTTGCTCTTCCTGATCCTCGCTCTGCTCACCATCGTCACCATCCGGATCGGCCGGATAAGCCTGGACGGAGGCCGCTGACATGTGGATCGTGAAGCGCGCCGCCTTTTACCTGCTGGTCGCGGCAATCGTCTTCGTCGCGGTGTTCCCGTTCTACTACGCCATCGTCACCAGCCTGAAATCGGGGACCGATCTGTTCCGGGCCGATCTGTGGCCGACGACGGTCAGTCTCGCCAATTACCGGAATGTGCTGACCGAAGGCAGCTTCGCGCGCAACCTCGCGAACTCGCTGTTCGTCTCTGGCGCGGTGGTTGCCCTTTCGCTGTTGCTCGGCGTCACATCAGCCTATGCGCTGGCGCGCATTCGATTCCGCGGCCGCTCGGCCCTGCTGTTCATCATCCTGTCGGTGTCGATGTTCCCGCAGGTGGCGCTGCTGGCCGGGCTGTTCGAACTGGTCCGCATGTTCGGCCTCTACAATTCGCTGTTCGCGCTGATCTTCTCCTACATGATCTTCACCTTGCCCTTCACCGTCTGGGTGCTCACCACCTTCGTCCGCGACCTGCCGGTCGAGGTCGAGGAGGCGGCGATCCTCGACGGCGCGACGCCGTGGATCATCATCACGCGGGTCTTCCTGCCGCTGATGTGGCCGGCGCTGGCGACCACCGGGCTGCTGGCCTTCATCGGCGCGTGGAACGAGTTCCTGTTTGCCCTGACCTTCACCTCCAACAACGCGCAGCGGACCGTGCCGGTGGCGATCGCGCTGCTCTCCGGCAACTCGCAGTTCGAGATCCCCTGGGGCAACATCATGGCTGCCTCGGTGATCGTCACGGTGCCATTGGTGGTGCTGGTCCTGATCTTCCAGCGCAAGATCGTTTCCGGCCTCACTGCTAGCGGCGTCAAGGGGTGAGGAGCGGTCGGCGAAATTCTCAGATGTCCGGCGCGTTACCGATCTTCTGCTTGAGGTCGACCGCCCAGGCGCGGCCCTCGTCGCCGCCCCATAGCAACCAGGCAATATAGCCCGCCGACGGGTTTTGCTCATTGCCGTAATTCCTGCCGCGCTTGTCGACCTCGTGGCGGGCGAAATAGCTGACCATGCGGCGAATGGTCGAGGGCGCGAGCTTTTCCCGGTTCTTCAGCTCGGTGGCGCGGGCGACGCCGATCTCGGTGCCGCCACGGCCGAATTCTCCGCGCAGCCGGAGGCCCTTGGCAGCATTGTCGGCCACCATTTGCGGGCAGCGCAGGTCGATCTCTTGGTCGTGCATTTTGTTCCCCAACTCCGCAGGCTTAACCTGCGTTGAGAATGCTGGGAAAGCCAGAGGGGTTCCATCCCGCAGGCGTCCGGAAAGAAACTGTCCACCAATGCGTGGCGTCGGCACAAAAGTGTCGGGGCCGATCGTCGCCAAACGTCCTTGGGTCGTGAGCAACCGTGCCGGGACGCCGGCGCCGCGACTTGAAGGAGCCGATCATGATCACCTTTCCCAACGAATCCGCGAAATACCGCACCGCGCGTGAAAAACTGCTGCGCAAGGAAATCGAGCTGCGCCGGGTCATGGAAGAGGTCGCCGAGGCCCGGCGCGCGCTGCCGCCGGGCGGACTGATCCGCCTGGATTATGAGTTCGATGCGCTAGATGCCGAAGGCAGGCCGGCGAAGACCAAACTATCGGAGCTGTTTGCGCCTGATAAGGACAGCCTGATCCTCTACAACATGATGTTCCCGCGTCACCCGCAGGAGAAGCGCGATGTGGCGACCAGTGGCGGCACGACGAAGCTTGCCCGACAGGACCAGCCATGCCCGTCCTGCACGGCGTTGCTCGACCAGTTCGACGGCGCCGTCGGCCATCTCCAGGCGGCCGGCTTCAATTTCGCGGTGGTGGCCAAGACCGCGATCGAAAACCTGGTCACGCTCGGCCGCGACAGGGGCTGGCGTAACATGCGGTTGGTCTCTTCGGCTTCCAACGGCTTCAAGCGCGACTACAATGCAGAGGCGGCCGACGGCTCACAGATCCCGCTGCTGTCGGTGTTCCACCGTGACGCCGACGGCATACGCCATTTCTGGAGTTCGGAACTGGATTTCGCGCCGACGGAGCCCGGTCAGGATCCGCGTGGCCTCGGCACCTGCGAGACGCTGTGGAACCTGATGGACTTCACGCCGGAAGGGCGGCCGAGCTGGAGCGAACAGCTGCAATATGGCGAGGCGTGCTGCCACTGAAACGCAGTTTCTGACCAGCCGCCGCGTTTCAGTTCGGATGGCCTTTCAGGAACATGAGTCCCATTGGCTGGCTCGAACGAGGGCATCGACGAGCGTTCGAGCCAGCCACGGATACGGCGGGGCGATCGAGGCGACACGCGCATGCTTCTTCCTCATGACCTGCAACCGGAGTGCCCAAGCGACGTTGGATTGTCCGAGGGACAATTCCAACCGGAGACATGCCATGAAAACGCTTACCATTCTGACCGCAGCAGCATTGCTTGCCGGCGCGCCCGCCTTTGCCCAGTCGAACACGACCGCCACGACCACGCCGCTCGCCGCCACGACCAAGGTCGACACGTCGACCTTCATCAAGACGGTGCCAAGCGCCAATGAGTTCGAGATCCAGTCCAGCAAGCTCGCCGAGCAGAAGGCGACCGACGCCGACGTCAAGGCGTTCGCCAAACAGATGATCGCCGATCACACCAAGGCCGGCGAGGAATTCAAGGCGGCGCTTGCCCAGGGCCAGACAACCTCGGCCACCGCGCCGTCCGGTCCGGCCTTGCAGCCCAAGGAGCAGAAGATGCTCGATGAGTTGAAGGGCGCCAGCGGCGGACAGTTCCAGGCCAAATACATCGAAATGCAGACCAACGCTCACAAGGAAGCCGTCGCGCTGTTCAGCGGCTATGCGAAATCCGGCGACGACCCGGCGATGAAAGAATTCGCCAAGAAAACCCTGCCGACGCTGCAGATGCACGAAAAACACGTGAAGGAACTGGCGGCCGCGCATCAGGGGTGAGGCGGTTCAAGGTCGGGGCTCTATGGTGCCCCCCTCTGTCCTGCCGGACGTTCGTTATTTGGAAAGCCAAGCAATTGGCTTTCCATCCGCTTCGCGGACCACTCCTCGACCCCCACAAGGGCCCACAAGCGGGATTGGCTGTCACCACGGCTTCCGTCAATTTTCCAACGCTGCAGAGAAAAAGCCGGCGCCGAAGCTGCCAATCTCCGGCAGGACAGAGGGCGGCCGTAGAGCGCCTGGTTGGCAAACCAAGCACCATCTGAGCGGCGGTCAGGTCGACCTGATCTGCTCGACCGCCGTCACCAGCAGTTCTTCCATGGCGGTGCGTATCTGGGCATCCGACTGGGCGATGCCTGCCGCGTCGAAATCGGCGCGGACTTTGCGGAACACATCGTTGTCACCTGCCTCTTCGAAATCCGCGTGCACCACTTCCTTGGCATAGGCGTCGGCATCCCCGCCGGATTTGCCGAGCTGTTCGGCGGCCCACAGGCCGAGCAGCTTGTTGCGGCGCGCCATGGCCCGGAACTTCGTTTCCTCGTCCATCGCAAACTTCTTTTCGAAGCCTTCCTGACGGTCTCTCATGCTGCTCATGGTTTGCCTCGTTTTGATGTGAGTCCGGTTTTCAGCCTGGGGGAAGAGCGGCCAAGAGAGGCAAGAGTGGCGGGCATGGATGTCATTAGCAAGGCAGGCTTCGCCGGTGATTGAGCGGCGCCTTGCGGCACGGCCTTTCGCCCGATGTGATTTGACCTTGCCGCGCCGTGTCCTACTTTCGCATGCCTGCGGGATGAACCGAGGAGACGAGCGATGCAGTTCAAGGCAATGCGCAGCGTCGCGCTGACAGCGGCCATGATGCTTGCCGCCGGCACCCCGGCCTATGCCCATCATGGCTGGTCATGGACGCAGGACGGGTTTTTCGAACTCAGGGGCAAGATCACGGCCATCTATATCGGCAATCCTCATGCCACGCTGGATGTCGATGCCGAGGGCGAAGCCTGGCGGGTGGAGATGGCGCCGCCATCCCGCACGATCGCCGCCGGCTTCACCGAGGAGGTTGCCAAGGTCGGCGACGAGGTGACCGCGATCGGCAACCGCTCGCTCGAGGCGTCCGAAAAGCGTATGAAAGCGGTGCGCCTCATCGTCAACGGCAAGACCTACGATGTCTATCCCGACCGCGTGCCGCCGGCCTAGATGACGGAGTTTTTCGCCGGCATCGAGCAACTCGCTTTGGCGCGGTGGCTGAAGGGCTCCTTCATTGCCTACCCCATCGTCAATGCGCTCCACATCATGTCGATCGGCGCGCTGCTGACCAGCGTCATGCTCATGGACCTGAGGATCTGCGGCGCCTTTCGCTCGCTGCCGCAGGCGGCGTTCGTCGCGCTGCTGCGCCACATTGCATTGGTTGCGTTCGCGGGTGCGCTCGTCACAGGCTCGCTGCTGTTTTCGGTCAAGGCGAGCACCTATGCGGCGATGCCGGTTTTCCTCGCCAAGATGGCGCTCATCCTTCTCGCCGGCATGAACTTCCTCGCCTTCACGCGCTTGCGCCGCGCAACGGGCGGCGACGCGCCGGCGCGTGGGACCACCCTGGCCGTGCTTTCGATGCTGCTGTGGACTTCCGTGCTTTTCGCCGGACGGTTCATCGGTTTTCTCTAAGCAAACCGAACGCCGGCGCTGGTGTTCGCCGGGTGGCAGGATAAGCTCCTCAACCAAAGGTGGCGCAGGCCCCCTCATCCGGCCGCTTCGCGGCCACCTTCTCCCCGCTGGGGAGAAGAGAAAGGCGCCGACGTTGCAAGTCTCCTCTCCCCTCGGGGGTCCGAAGGACGGGCGAGACACGCGGCTCGTCCCGGAACGGTCAGCCGAGCAAAGCGGAGGCTGGGTGAGGGGGCCTTTGCGCTAACCTGTCCAACAAAGGGGAGGAGAACTGCCGTGAAGAAAGAAATCATCGAAGTGCCGGTCATGTCGGCCAAGGTGCGGGCGCTCGGCCTGCCCTGTTCGACCGCGGTGAAGGCCAACGGCTTCGTGTTCATCTCGGCGACGCCGCCAGTGGACATGGTGACCGGCGAAATGGTGCGCGGCGACATCGAGGTTCAGACAGAGGCGTCGCTGAAGGCGCTGAAACATTGCCTGGAAGCGGCCGGCACCTCGCTGGAGAACGTGGTCATGGTGCGCATCTACGCCGTCAATTCCGGCTTCTACAACGCCATCAACCGGGTTTATGCAAAGTATTTCAGCGTCAACCCGCCGGCGCGGAGTTTCGTGCCGGTGGCTTCGTGGCCGATGGAGTTTGATATCGAGATTGAGTGTGTGGCGGTGGCGTGACCACTCGGCTCAATAGAGCCGGGTTTTGCCATCCCTGTCGATGATGTCCTGCATCTCGGCAACGCCAAGCGCCAGCTTGCCATGTGCGACCATCGCTTGTGCAAGCGAGGGAATGCGTGCGGTGTCGGGCCAGGTTTCCTGGCGCCACAGGCCGGCCCGCACGGTGCTCTTGGCGCAATGCAGGAAGGCCTGGCGCACCGTGACCAGGAGGACGAACCGCGGTTCCTTTCCATTCACCGGATAGCGGGCGAGCAGATCGGGGGCGCGGCTGATGCGGCCTTCGCCGGCGACCCGCAGCGTGTCGGTGTGGCCTGGGATGAGGAATATCAAGGCAAGTGCCGGGTCCGCGAGGAGGTTCTCGTAGCTGTCGAAGCGGCCGTTGCCGAGACGATCGGGAATGGCAAGCGTCTTGCGGTCCAGCACCTCGACAAAACCGGCGGGATCCCCCTTGGGTGAGAGATCGAGAAGACCGTCCTGGCCACGTGTCGCCATGACGAGGTATGACGACATGGAGATGAAGGTCGCGCAGATCTCGTCGATGTGGCCGATCGTCTTGTTCGCCACCTTCTCGCCCACCGGGCCGACGATGTCGCGCAGCTGGGCTATGGTTGTCAGAATGTCCGGGTCAGCCTGTGCCATGGTTCGAACTCTCTCTTGATCGCAGCTACTGCTGGTGTCGCGAATGCGGGGTTGATGCTCGCAGCTGAGACGAGGGCAAACTAGTCCGGAAACCGGACTGGTCGCGCGGTTTGCAGGGGCCTATACTCTGTGGGCATTTTTCGCGGAGAAAACCGGTTCGAGATGCAGGAGCACGGTGGCTACGGTCAGTACTGTCCGCTTTCGATGGCGGCGGAAATCCTGTGCAACCGCTGGACCGTGCTGGTATTGCGCCGGCTGCTCGAAGGTTCGACCGGGTTCAACGAGATCCGGCGCGGCGTGCCCCTGATATCGCGCACCGTCCTGGCGCAGAGGCTGAAAGAGTTCGAATCCTACGGTCTCGTATCCCGAGACAGCGAGGGCGCCGGCAAGCCGGTCGTCTATCGGCTGACGCAGGCGGGGATGGCTCTCGGTGAGGTGGTGCACGCCATCGCGGCCTGGGGACAGGAATGGATCGACGTCGAGCCGTCGCTCGCCGATGTCGATACCGATTTCCTGATGTGGGACATAAGGCGCAACGTCCGCCACCTGCCCGGCCTGCCCGACCGTTTCGTCGTCCGCTTCCATTTTCCCGATGCGGTCGAGGGCAAGCGGCGGCATTGGCTGGTGTTCGAGCGTGAGGAAGTGGATCTCTGTTACATCGACCCCGGCTTCGATCTCGACGTGCAGATAGAAGCGCCGCTCAAGACCATGGTGCGCATATGGATTGGTTCGCAAGGCCTTTCCAGCGCAATCGCCAGCGGCGAAATCCAGATCGACGGTCTCCGCAAGTTCACGTCCAACGCGGCTGACTGGCTCGGCCTCGGCTCGCTGTCAGCGATACAAAAACGCCCGGTCGAACTGCGCGTGCTGCGGGCGACTGGCTAAGTGTCACCGACAGGGCAATTCATCTCGGAATTTCGCCAATCCTCAGGCAAAATACTCCTGCAGCGGCCTGACCTCCAGGCTCCCCGCCTTCAGCGCCGCAATCGCCTCGGCCACCGCAGCGGCGCCCGACAGCGTCGTGTAATACGGCACCTTCTGCATCAGTGTGGCACGCCGGAGCGACTTCGAGTCCGACACCGCCTTCTGGCCATCCGTGGTGTTGAAGACGATCTGGACCTGACGGTTGCGGATGGCGTCTTCGATGTGGGGGCGGCCTTCCAGCACCTTGTTTATTTTCTGGGCGTCGACGCCGTTTTCGGCGAGGAAGCGGGCGGTGCCGGAGGTCGCCAGCACCTTGAAGCCGAGACCGGCGAGGCGCTTGACTGCCGGCAATATGCCTTTCTTGTCCTCGTCGCGCACCGAGACGAACAGCGTGCCGGAGCGCGGCAGGTCGACGCCGGCGCCGAGCTGGCTCTTGGCGAAGGCCAGCGCGAAATCACGGTCGAGGCCCATGACCTCGCCGGTCGAGCGCATTTCCGGTCCCAGCAATATGTCGACGCCGGGGAAGCGGGCGAAGGGGAACACCGCTTCCTTCACCGCGATGTGGCCAGGGTTCCTTGGGTCGGGCATGGCGCCGTAATGGGCGAAGGCGTCTTCCAGCGTCTCGCCGGCCATGATGCGGGCGGCGATTTTCGCGATCGGCCGGCCGATGGTTTTTGCGACGAAGGGCACGGTACGGGATGCGCGCGGGTTGACCTCCAGCACATAGACCGTGCCGTCCTTGATCGCGTACTGCACGTTCATCAACCCGCCGACATTGAGCGCACGGGCAAGTGCGGCCGTCTGGCGCTCCAGTTCGTCGACCAGCTCCGAAGGCAGCGAGTGCACCGGCAACGAGCAGGCACTGTCGCCCGAATGGATGCCGGCCTCCTCGATGTGTTCCAGAATGCCGGAGACGAAGGTCGCCTTGCCGTCGCAGAGGCAGTCGACATCGACCTCGATGGCGCCTGACAGATAGGTGTCGAACAGCAGCGGGTTCTTGCCCAGCAGGGTGTTGATCTGGCCGGTCTTGTCGTTGGGGTATTTCTGCTTGATGTCCTCCGGCACCAGGCCGGGCACGGTGTCGAGCAGATAGGTTTGCAGCATGCCCTCGTCGTGGATGATCTGCATGGCGCGGCCGCCAAGCACGTAAGAAGGGCGCACCACCAGCGGGAAGCCGAGCTCGCCGGCAACGAGGCGGGCCTGTTCGACCGAATAGGCGATGCCGTTCTTCGGCTGGCTGAGGTTGAGCTTGTGCAGCAGCTTCTGGAAGCGGTCGCGGTCTTCGGCGAGGTCGATCATGTCGGGCGAGGTGCCGAGGATCGGGATGCCGGCTTTTTCGAGCGCGTCGGCGAGCTTCAGCGGCGTCTGGCCGCCGAACTGGACGATGACGCCGACCAGTTCGCCCGACGCCTGTTCGGCGCGCAGGATCTCCAGCACGTCTTCGGCCGTCAGCGGCTCGAAATAGAGCCGGTCGGAGGTGTCGTAGTCGGTCGACACGGTCTCCGGGTTGCAGTTGATCATGATCGCTTCATAGCCGGCGTCGCGCAGCGCGAAGGCGGCATGGCAGCAGCAATAGTCGAACTCGATGCCCTGGCCGATGCGGTTCGGCCCGCCGCCGAGGATGACGACCTTTTTCCGCGACGACACCTGCGCCTCGTTGGCGAGGCTGCCTGCGAACGGCACTTCATAGGTCGAGTACATGTAGGCGGTGGGTGAGGCGAACTCGGCGGCACATGTGTCGATGCGCTTGTAAACAGGATGAACGTCGAGCTTTTCGCGAGCTTTCTGAATCACTTCGGCGTCGGTCTTCGTCAGCGACGCGAGGCGGGCATCGGAGAAGCCCATGGCCTTCAGCATGCGCAGGTTGACGGCATCCTCGGGGATGCCGTGCTCGCGGATGCGGGCTTCCATGGCGACGATGCCGGCGATCTGTTCAAGAAACCACGGGTCGATCTTGCACATGGCGTGCACGTCTTCCAGCGAGGTGCCCATGCGGATCGCCTGCGCCACCATGCGCAGCCGGTCGGGGGTCGGCGTGCCGAGGGCTGCGCGAATGGCGTTGCGGTCGTCGGCATGGTTGGCGGCGCCGTAGCCGAGGCCAGGGATCTCGATTTCGTCGAGGCCGGTCAGGCCGGTTTCGAGACCGCGCAGGGCCTTCTGCAGCGATTCCTGAAAGGTACGGCCGATGGCCATGACTTCGCCGACCGACTTCATGGCGGTGGTCAGCACCGGCTCGGCGCCGGGGAATTTTTCGAAGGCGAAACGCGGGATCTTGGTCACCACGTAATCGATGCTCGGCTCGAAGGAGGCCGGCGTGGCGCCGCCGGTGATGTCGTTCTCCAGCTCGTCCAGCGTGTAACCGACGGCGAGTTTTGCCGCGATCTTGGCAATCGGGAAACCGGTCGCTTTCGAGGCGAGAGCCGACGAGCGCGAGACGCGCGGGTTCATCTCGATGACCACCAGGCGGCCGTCGGCCGGGTTGACGGCGAACTGCACATTGGAGCCGCCAGTCTCGACGCCGATCTCGCGCAGCACCGCGATCGAGGCGTTGCGCATCATCTGGTATTCTTTGTCGGTGAGCGTCAGGGCAGGGGCGACGGTGATCGAGTCGCCCGTATGCACGCCCATCGGGTCGATGTTCTCGATCGAGCACACGATGATGCAATTGTCGGCCTTGTCGCGGACGACCTCCATCTCATACTCCTTCCAGCCGAGCACGCTTTCCTCGATCAGCACTTCGGTGGTCGGTGAGGCATCGAGGCCGGACTGGACGATCTCGTAGAATTCGGCGCGGTTGTAGGCGATGCCGCCGCCGGTGCCGCCCATGGTGAAGGAAGGGCGGATGATGGCCGGCAGGCCGACATGATCGAGCGCTTGGGCGGCGATCGCCATGCCATGGCTGATGTAGCGCTGCTTGCGGTCGCCTTCGCCAAGGTTCCAGCGGGTTTCCAGCGCGTCGAGCGCGGCATCGAGATCGGCAGGCGCCTCGGCCTTGACGGCGGCGCGCTCGGCCTCATGCATCTTGCGGTCGGTGTTCTTGACGTCGGTGGCGTTGGCCAGCATCGATTTCGGCGTTTCAAGCCCGATCTTCTTCATCGCCTCGCGAAACAGCGCGCGGTCCTCGGCCTTGTCGATGGCCGTGGCGTCGGCGCCGATCATCTCGACATTGTAGCGCTCGAGCACGCCCATGCGGCGCAGCGACAGAGCGGTGTTGAGCGCGGTCTGGCCGCCCATGGTCGGCAGCAGCGCGTCGGGCCGCTCCTTGGCGATGATCTTTGCCACCACTTCAGGCGTGATCGGCTCGATATAGGTGGCGTCGGCCAGTTCCGGGTCGGTCATGATGGTGGCCGGGTTGGAATTGACCAGGATGACGCGGAAGCCTTCCTCCTTCAGCGCCTTGCAGGCCTGGGTGCCGGAATAGTCGAACTCGCAGGCCTGGCCGATGACGATGGGGCCGGCCCCGATGATCAGGATCGACTTGATGTCAGTGCGTCTTGGCATGTCAAAGGTCCGTTCGGCGGGCGGCTTGCACAAAAAACCGGGACGGGAAGACCCGGCCGGTTGTGCTCGCGATTCTGGTATCAGGCTAGGAGGGCCTTATAGGGAAGAGTTTGACTGATGTAACCCCGAAAATGAGGTTGTTGTGGGCGGCCCCAGCCGAGAAGCGCCTCGTTCCGGCGCGCCGCCCTCTGTCCCGCCGACGTCCGAAGAGCCCAGCTAGTCCCCCAGCGCCAACTGATCTGTAATCTCAAACCGCTCTGCCTCCCCGACGCGGATCATGTTGAGTCTGCCCTCGCGAGTGAAGCGGAAGTCGCCGGGCGCGTCGGAACCGGCCGGCTGGCCGGCACGGAAGGAAATGATGCGCGTGCCGCCATCGGGCCAGGTCACAGTGATGTTCGCCTTGTCGGCGGTGTGTACCACGCTGACCTTGCAGCGCTCCATTGGCTGGCCGACATAGCGGGCGCAGGGAATCTCGGGGCCAGAAGCCGGCGTCAGGGCGGGATCCAGCGGGACGTCAGGCGCCGCCAGCGCCAGTACGTACGCATCCTGCATCGCGGCGCGGCCGATTTCGGCGGCGGATCTTGGCGTGCTTTCGGCCGCCGGACCGGCGCCGCCAAGCCGTGCGGTCAGGTCGGGCGGCGGTGCGACCGGCGGCTTGGCGGGGACATCCACGCCGGCTGCCTGTGGTTTGTCCGATGCCGGCTCGGCCTCGTTGCTGCCGGTGGAGGCAACCACCGGCGCATCGGCCGGTCTTGGCTCGCCTTCGACATAGGGGGCCGGATTGAGGGGGATGAGATAGCGCGCCGGCGCCCAGCCGCTCAGCTTCTCCTTGCCCGTGCTCTCGATCTTGCACCATTTGTAGCCGTTGATGTCGTTGCAGCCGAGATTGGTGACCATGTCGCCGCTGCTCAGCCGCACCTCGACCTTGGCGACCGGCGATGCGGTGGTGCGGACCTTGAGAAGGTCGTCCGGCGCCAGGCCGGTGACGACGGAGATGACGAGGGCCGGCGCCTCTTCGGCCATAGCCGGGGCAATGACCGGCCATGCCGCCATCAGCAGCGGAGCGGCAATCAGCGCATGCAGGGGTGTTCGGAGCGAAACTGTGCGCCTCATCATTTGGCCGTGCGCTGATACCGTACCGCGGCGGATCGAGCCCGCCGCAAGCCCGGCCGGTTTTATAAGGGACGACGCGGCGCCATGTAAGCCCGAAAATTCGGGTGGCCGTTTCGCCGGTCTCAACCCGGTCCGCAAGGCTGTGAGCCAATTCAGCTGGACGGGCATGAACGCAAGGGCGTTCAGCCGGGCATGAACGCAAGGGCGTTCAGCCGGGCATGAACGCAAGGGCGTTCAGCCGGGCATGGGCATGAACCCGGTTCTGAGCGCGTGAGCCCATTCCGGCCGGCCCGCCTGTTCGGCCTGCCTGGCGGCCGCCTCATGGTCGTAGTCGACGGCGATGGCCTCGAAGCGGTCGGGCTGGCCGTTGCTGCCCAAGGTGACGATGCCGTAGCGCGCATGCGGCGAGCCCTGCTCGGAGACATGCGCCGGGGGCGTGGAATCGTCATAGGCAGGGCAGCCGATGCTGCCCGGATTGAAGATGACGGGACCATCGGGGACGCGGATCAGTTCCGCGCGGTGGCTGTGGCCGCACAGCGCGATGCGGCAAGCCGGGTCGAGCGCCTTCAGCCGACGTCGGATCGCTGTCAGCGGCGCGCGCACCAACTGGCCATTGACGATCGTATCGGCGAGATATTTCTCGTCATGGTCGGCACGGGCGTGGAAAGCGATGATTCCGGGTGCGATCTCCAGCGTCAGCGGCTGGGCGAAAAGCACCTGGCGCTGTGCCTCGGTCAGCCGCTCCTGCGCATAAACATCGGAGGCCCACATAGTCTCGTCGGCCGGGTCGGCGGCGACGCGGCGGTCGTGGTTGCCACGCACCGTCGGCAGGTTCAGCGCCTCCAACCGCGCAAACGTCTCGCGCGGCCACAGCGGGCCGGAAACGCTGTCACCGAGATTGACGGTCAGGTCGGCGCCGCCGCGCTGGCGCAGGTCGTCAAGCACGGCGTCGAGCGCCAGCACATTGCCGTGGATATCGGCGAGGACCGCGATGCGCATTTTCGGGAGGCTCCTGTGTGACGCCGCTTTTCCTTTTCCCCAAATCCGTGGGGAGAGGAGCCCAAGTCCTTCAAGGTCAGGCGTGGATTTCGATGTCGTGGCCGCCGACCGCCGGCAGTGCCGGATCGTCGCCGGCGGCGGCGATGACGCTGTCGAGCAGGCCGGGGAAGCGGGCGTCGAGATCGGCGCGGCGCAGTGTGATCATGCGGTTGGTGCCGACCACCTCGGCGCGGGTGACGCCGGCCTCGCGCAATTTGGCCAGGTGATAGCTCAGATTGGTCTTCGAGCCGAAATCGAGGAACTGGCTGCAGTTCAGCGGCACGCCCTGCTTGCTGGCGAGATAGCGCACGATTGCGAGCCGGGTCGGGTCGCCGAGCACGCCAAGCACGATCGGCAGGCTGATCTGGTCCGTATTGGGGTGTGGCAAGGTCATGGCTCGAAACTAAGCACAGTCGGCTCCGATTTCAACGCATCCATAATTGTTGGCCCGCACGCGGCCTTCCTCCGTCTCGCGCCGACCTGTGCTGACACAGGGCTGTCAGGAAGGTTCAGCTATTTTTCCCTGGCTTCATTGACATGATGCCCTATTATGTCCAATTGTTCAATAACTTTTGAACTAAGGACATCCCGCCATGGACAAGCGCCTTTTCTGGCTTGCGCTCGGATCGTTCACGATCTCGACCGAAGGCTTCGTCATCTCCAGCCTTCTGCCCGACATCGCGGCGGATGCCGGCATCTCCATTCCGCTGGCCGGCACGCTGATCACTGCCTTCGCACTCGCCTATGCGATCGGCACGCCGATCCTGGCGACGCTGACGGGCGAATGGGACCGGCGCCGCGTCATCCTGTGGACGCTGGTGTTCTTCGTCATCGGCAACATCGCCGCTGCCTTGAGTTCCTCCTTCGAACTGCTGCTGGTCGCGCGCATCGTCATGGCGCTGTCGTCGGGCCTGTTCGCTGCGACCGCGCAGGGCACCGCGGTGGCGCTGGTCGATGATCATCACCGGGCGCGTGCCATCGCCGTCGTCGTCGGCGGCACCACTGTGGCCGTTGCCCTGGGTGCGCCACTGGGCGCGCTCGTTGCCACCGTTGCCGGCTGGCGCGGCACCTTTTTTGCCATCGCCGGCCTTGGCGCGCTTGCGGGCGCGATCCTGTGGTACCGGCTGCCGCAGGGCATTGTTGGCACCAGGCTGCCCTTGAAGCGCAGGCTGGCGGCAGCGCTGCGTCCCGGCGTGATGCCGATCCTGTTGACGACAGTGCTGGCGCTGATCGGCGCCTTCACCGTCTTTGCCTATGTCGCGCCGCTCGCCATCGAGGGTGGCGGGCTCAGCCAGATCGCGCTGCCCGGCATGCTGCTCGCCTTCGGCGTCGGTGCCGTCATCGGCAACATTGGCGGCGGCCAGGCCGCCGACCGGTTCGGCGCGACCCGCACCGTTGGCTGGTCGCTGGCGCTGAGCGCCGGCATGCTGGTCCTGCTGTCGGTCATCCCGACCTTCCTGCCGCACCATATTGCCGGGCCGGCGCTGATGGCGATGATGGTGCCGTGGGGCATCGTCGGCTGGGCGTTCCCCCCGGCGCAGGCGAGCCGCATCATCAAGCTGGCGCCCGATGCCGCCCCGATCGTGCTGTCGCTCAACGCCTCGGCGCTCTATCTCGGCGTGGCGCTGGGTGCCGTGGTCGGTGGTGCCGTGCTGCGCTACGGCGCGCCGGCCGATCTCGGCCTGGTCGCCGCGATCTTCCCGATCATCGGGCTTGGCATCGTGATGGCCGGCCGCTGGGCGGCTCGGCCTGTGGAGATGCCTGCCGAGTAGAGTCTTTTGGCAAACGCTGGCCTAACGCTTAGGGCGTGGCCGGCGGCAGATCAAAATCCAGCGCGGCAATGTCATCCAGCGCCGCGCGCAGCTTTTCAGCCTTGTCCCTGCCGACGACATCCTCGAAGCGCTGCTGGGCGATCTGCCACAGTTTCATCGCTGCCTCGAGCTTGGCCAACCCTTGCGGCGTCAGCCGCACACGCTTGACGCGGCGGTCCTCCGGATCGGCGAAGGTCTCGACATAGCCGTCGCGGATCAGTGGTTTCAGCGTGTGGCCGAGCGCCGACAGGTCCATGATCAGCGACGCGGCGATGGCGCCCATCGCCGGCTCGTCGCCGATATGGATCTGGTAGAGCAGGCCCTGCTGCGTGGCCTTGAGGCCTGATGGCTCCACCATATCATCATAAAACTTGCCGAGCTTGCGCGCCGCGCGGCGCAGCGCGGCGTTGTTGCAGAGCGTGAGGCCGGGCAAGTTGTCCTTTGACATGATGGTCCTTGGCGCCGGCGAATGAGGCCCGGCTGCTACCCCTCAAATAATCCCCGTCCGTATCATTGACAAGATAGTGGCATATGCCTACTTCACCATTAGTGGCATATGCCACTAATTCAAATCAAGCGACTTTCCGGCAGGCGCGGCAGATGCCGCGGCGCCGGGTCAGCCGAAACCAACCCAGATCGGTCGAAGAAGGAACAGGACAATGAGTGGACAGGGCAACAAGGGCACGGCGGTCGTCACCGGTGCTTCGTCGGGCATCGGCGCGGTCTATGCCGACCGGCTGGCGGGGCAGGGCTACGATCTGGTGCTGGTGGCGCGGCGCGCCGACCGGCTGGAGGAACTGGCCGGGAAGCTGCGCCAAACCTATAGCCGCAAGGTCAGCGTGATCAGCGCCGACCTCTCCGACGACGACGACGTCCGCCGCGTCGAACAGGCTGTAACTGCCGACGACAGCGTGACGCTGCTGGTCAACAATGCCGGCCTTGGCGGCCAGTCCGTGGGGGCAACCGCCGATGCGGACGCTGCCGAACGCATGATCAAGGTCAATGTCATCGCCCTGACGCGGCTGACCCGTGCCGTGCTGCCGGGGTTTTTGGCACGCAACCGAGGTGCGGTCGTCAACATCGCTTCGGTGCTCGCCTATGAGACCTCGTTCGGCGGCATCTACAGCGGCACCAAGGCCTATGTCGTCAACTTCACCGAGGCTCTGCATCGCGAGGTCGAGGGTACCGAGGTGAAGGTGCAGGTGGTGCTGCCGGGCGCGACACGGACCGATTTCTGGGAGCTTGCCGGCAGCGATATCGACCAGCTTCCGAAGGAGATCATCATGAGCGCCGACGATCTGGTCGATGCGGCCCTTGTCGGCCTTGCCAGGGGTGAAGCCGTCACCGTGCCGGCGCTCGCGGAGCCGGCCAAGCTGGACATTTTCCTCGGCGCCCGGCAGGCGTTCTACGGCAGCCTGCACGCCGACAAGCCGGCGGCCCGCTACGCGGCTTGAGGGCTGAGAGCTGGTTCGCTTTGCGAACCAGTACCCCCACCCCGCTGCTTCGCAGCGACTTGCCGGGGCGAGCCACGGGTCTCGCCCGTCCTTCGGATCCCCTTGTGGGCAGGGCTATTGCATATGAGTAAAGAGGTCATAGAAGAAGTCTTTGCTCCAGTTTGCCCTGCGCATTTTGCTGGCGATTGGTTTGTCGAGGGGATGGGCGGCCAAGATGTTTTGCGCGAGCCTTC
>NZ_RZRU01000027.1:0-20441 GCF_003997495.1 Mesorhizobium sp. M7A.F.Ca.US.008.03.1.1
CCAACAAGGTCAGTCACCTGACCACGCCCGCCAATCCGGCCAGGGCGGACGCAATCATTGTCTTGACCGGCGGCCAGTCCCGCCTCGATGCGGCGATGGAACTACTGGCGTCCGGCAAGGGCGAGCGGCTGCTGATCAGCGGCGTCCATCCTTCCGCCAGCCGCCGCCAGCTTCAGGCGGCGACCGGCGGTGACGTCAGGCTGTTCTCCTGTTGCGTCGACATCGACCGCGCCGCGCTCGACACGATCGGCAATGCGGAGGAAAGCGCCAAATGGGTCGAGAGCCACGCCTATGGCACGGTAATCCTCGTCACCAACAATTATCATATGCCGCGCAGCCTGCTGGAAATGGGCAGGCTGCTGCATGGCGCCAAGCTCGAGCCCTATCCGGTGGTCAATTCCAACCTCGACAATGGCGGCTGGCTAACCAAGCCCCGGGCATTGCGCGTGCTGTTCACGGAATACAACAAATATCTGCTGGCGCTGGCGCGCGGCATCGTGCCGGTCAAGCCGACGCCCAACGGCATCGCACTGGCCGAAACTGCGGCCGGCGGCTGATTATTCCCCTGCGGCCGCGCCCGAATTTCCCCTGAGCCGTGCGATCTCCTGCTCAAGGCGTTCGATACGCTTGTCCCGCTCGCCGAGTGCCGCCGCCACGTCGGCTGCCTCGAACCGTTGCGGGATGTGCTGCGGGCAATTGGCATCCCAGGCCGAGACCGTGAACAGGATGACCTGCTCAGGGCGCGCCTTGTAGTCTTGCGGCATCAGTTTCGCCATCAGCTCGACGTCACTCTCGACGACCCGCGCCGTGCCCCAGATCTTGATGCGCTGGCGGTGCATATAGTCGATCAGGAACAGGAACGCCCTTGGATTGTCGGCCAGATTGCCCTGCGTGATGAACTGCCGGTTGCCGGAAAAATCCGCGAAGCCGATCGTATGTTCATCCAGCACCTTGAGGAAGCCGGTCGGCCCGCCGCGATGCTGGACATAGGGCTGTCCCTCGCTGTTGGCGGTCGACAGGAAGACGCTGGTCTGCATTTCGATGAAGGCGGCAAGGTCCGGGGTGATGCCGGCCTGCCAGCCGCCACGCTCCTCGACGCGGGCATAGGATTGGCGCGAGCCCTTGCGGGCCTGGATCGCCTTGACGGTCGGCGTGAAGGCAACGTCGCTGGTGAAAGCATGCGCGTTCATGGAGAGCCTCCTTGCCCGGAACGGGCGCTTCGCACTTTTCCCGGAACTGCTCTAAAGCCCGAGCTCCGACAGTGTCGGGTGGTCGTCCGGCCGCCGGCCGAGCGGCCAGTGATACTTACGATCGGCCTCGCCGATCGGCAGGTCGTTGATGCTGGCGATGCGCAGGCGCATCAGCCCATGTTCGTCGAATTCCCAGTTCTCGTTGCCGTAGCTGCGGAACCATGAGCCGCTGTCGTCGTGCCATTCATAGGCGAAGCGCACGGCGATGCGGTTGCCGTGAAAAGCCCAGACCTCCTTGATCAGCCGGTAGTCGAGTTCCCTGCTCCATTTGCGCGTCAGAAACACCTGGATGGCATCGCGGCCTTGCAGGAATTCGGCACGGTTGCGCCAGCGGCTGTCCGTCGTATAGGCAAGCGCGACCCGTGCCGGGTCGCGCGAATTCCAGGCATCCTCGGCCATGCGCGCCTTCTGCGCCGCGGTCTCGGCGGTGAACGGCGGCAGCGGCGGGCGGGCTTCAGACATGTCAACTCCTTTGCGAGGCCATGCTGCAGGCAGGCCGACAGACCCATATAAAGCCTTCCATCATTCAAATGCAGATGCCATATTCGTAACCTGTCCTTCCATTTTTCGGAAGAGCTATGGATCGTCTCGAAGCCATGTCGCTCTTTGTCGCCGCGCTGGAGGCCGGCAGCCTTTCCGCGGCCAGCCGCCGTTTCGGCATTCCGCTGGCGACGGTGAGCCGCAAGATTTCCGATCTCGAGCGCCATCTGAACACACGTCTCCTGAATCGCTCGACGCGACGGCTGACGCCGACCGATGCCGGTCAGGCCTATCTTGCCGCCTGCCGCCGCATCCTCGACGAGGTCGGTGAGGCCGAACGCACAGCCGCCGGCGAATACAGCGTGCCGACCGGCGAATTGGCCATCACTGCGCCGGTCGTCTTTGGCCGCCTGCACGTGCTGCCGGTGGTCACCGGCTTTCTCGCCGCTTATCCCGACGTGGACATCCGCCTGACATTGGCCGACCGCATCACCCAGCTGGTCGAGGATCATTTCGATCTCGCCATCCGCATCGGCCAGTTACCCGATTCGAGCCTGGTCGCCATCGGCGTCGGCGCGATCCGCCGCGTCGTTTGCGCCAGCCCGGCCTATCTGGCCGAATACGGCACGCCAACGACCCCGGAGGATCTGGAAACACACAGTTGCATCCCCTTCGAGGGGCTTGCCTCCGGCGCCAGTTGGAGCTTCATCAAGGGCAAGGCCGAAATCCCGGTTCGGGTCCGCTCACGGCTTCAGGTCAACACCGCCGAAGCGGCCATCGATGCGGCGATTGCCGGCGTTGGGCTGACGCGTGTGCTTTCCTACCAGATCGAAGCCGCGCTGCGGTCCGGCGCGCTGCGCGTCCTGCTGCGGGAATTCGAGCCGGCGCCATGGCCGGTGAGCCTGGTGCATGCAGGCCACGGCCTGCTGCCAGTCAAGCTGCGCGCCTTCCTCGATTTTGCCGCTCCGCGCCTGAAGGAGCGGCTGCGCGGCTGATGTAGCGGAACCAGGCCAACCCCCATTGGCGACGTTCTTCGTCGCCAACCAAAGCGTCCTGCGGCCATTTCCTTTTTTCCCGCGCTTGGTGTAACCAACGCACACCTCCTCACCGGGCTTCCCCCATGCTCTATGTCAGATCGCTGACGTTCAATTTCGTCTTCTACGTCAACCTGATCGTCCAGATGATCCTCTGGACCCCCTATTATTTCCTGTCGCCCCGTCACCGCGCCTGGTTCGTGCCTAAATTCTGGTCGCGCACCTCGATGTGGCTCTATGACAAGATCGCCGGCACCAGGAGCGACATCACCGGCCAGGAAAACCTTCCCGAAGGCTCCTTCATCCTGGCGCCCAAGCACCAGTCGTTCTGGGACGCGATCGCCTTCTTTCCCTTCCTCCAGGACCCACTCTACATCCTCAAGCGCGAACTGACCTGGATCCCGTTCTTCGGCTGGTACATCATGAAGATGCGCATGATCCCGGTTCATCGCGGCAGCCGTTCGAAAGCGCTGAAGGCGGTGGTCGCCGCGACCAAGGAGGAGATGGCGCGCAACCCCCGCCAGCTCATCATCTACCCCGAGGGTACAAGGCGCGCGCCGGGCGACAAGCCGGCCTACAAATACGGCATCGTTGAAATCTACACGCAACTTGGCATTCCGGTGGTGCCGGTCGCCCATGTCGCCGGTCTCTATTGGCCGCGTCGAAAATTTCTGCGCTACCCCGGCACCGTGAAGGCGCGTTTCCTGCCGCCGATCCCACCGGGACTGAGCAAGGACGAATTCATGGCCCGGCTGATCGGTGAAACCGAGGCTGCCTGTGACCAGTTCCTGATTGATGCGGCACGCGGCCCGAACCCACCTGCCTTGCCGCCGACAGCGGTGAAACGCTTGCGCGAACTCGGCGCGAAAGCCTGAAGCGGGTCCTGCAGGGCAATCTTCAGCCCAACGCGGCCAGTGCGGTGGTCAACACCAGCGTCACGGCAAAGACCAGATTGATGATCCGCGAAGCCGCCGGCCGGCGCAGGAAGCGCGCAAACGCTGCCCCCGCGACAAGCCACAGAGCGTGGATGGCAACGATCATCAGGGCCAGAACCGTCAGCTTCAGCCATAGACCAAGCTCAGCGGCGCCCTGTTTCGACGAGGCACCGGCAAACACGGCGGCGATCGCCACATAGGCCTTTGGATTGGCGACCGCGAGAAGAAACCCAGCCAGCCATGTTGGGCGCGAAGCTTCGGCGGCACGTGCTGCCAAGGGCGGGGCCGTGGCGATCTTGAAGGCGAGATAGAGGATGTAGGCGGCGGACGCGACAGCCAGCAACGGCGCCAGCTTCGGCATCGACGAGAGCACCGCCATGACCCCCGTCGCGACGACCAAAAGCACGGCGATCGTGCCCAGGATGATCCCCCAGGCATAGCCCAGCGAATGGCGCAAACCGAAGGCCGCACCGACGGCGGTGACGCTAATCGTAGCCGGTCCCGGGCTGCCCATGACGAGAGCGGAAGCAAGCACCAGCGCGAGCAACTGGCGCCCAAGGTCCGGCTGCGAAAGAAGCGGTTCAGTCATCTCACCCTCTGCCTTGCCCCGTGCAAAGGAACGGTATGGCAAGACAAGAGGGTCGTCTTGGACGTTCGTGCGAGGCGCGCGGCGGCCGGAATCAGCCGCTCGCCTTGTCGAGTTCGGCCATGTCGGCGGCGCTCAGCTTCAGCGACGCCGCCTTGATCAGGCTGTCCATCTGCTCGGGCTTGGTCGCACTGGCGATCGGTGCGGTGACACCTGGCCGCGCGATAACCCAGGCAAGCGCCACCTCAGCCTGCTTGGCCGAATACCTTGATGAAACCGCGTCGAGTGCCGCAAGGATGCGCATGCCGCGCGCATTGAGATAGTCCTTCACCCCGCCGCCACGCGGGCTTTGACCGAGATCGGCCTCGCTGCGGTATTTGCCGCTGAGGAAACCCTTGGCCAGGCTGAAATAGGTGATGACGCCGATGTCCTCGGTCACGCACAGATCGCGCAACGGTCCATCGAAGGATGAGCGATCGTAAAGATTGTATTCCGGCTGCAGCACCTCGTAGCGCGGCAGGCTGCGCAAGCTCGCCACATCGAGTGCCGCACGCAACTGGCCGGCGTCGAGATTCGAGCAGCCGGCATAGCGGATCTTGCCCTTGGCGAGCAGCTTCTCGTAGGCGCCAAGGGTTTCCTCATAGGGCGTCGTCGGATCCGGCCAGTGCGACAGATAAAGGTCGATGACGTCGGTCTGCAGCCGCTTCAGCGATGCGTCGACGGCCTTTTCGATGTATGCGGCGGACAGGTCCTTGTGTCCCTGCCCCATATCCGAACCGACCTTGGTGATCACCACGACCTTGTCGCGATTGCCACGGTCTTTCATCCATTTGCCGATGATGGTCTCCGATTCACCGCCCTTGTGGCCGGGAACCCAGCGCGAATAGGCATCCGCCGTATCGATGGCGTTGAGGCCGGCGCCGACGAAGCGGTCGAGGAGGTCGAACGAGGTTTTCTCGTCGGCGGTCCAGCCGAAGACGTTGCCGCCCAGAACCAGCGGCGCGATGGACAGGTCGGTGCGACCGAGACGACGTTTCTGCAAGGCGTATCTCCGGGATGAATGGGGCGGGCAAATGGCGCCCGCGGGCTGAGGTTCGGAGCCTAACCTAGGTCTTGCCTGAACGAGGTCAAAGGCCTGGCCGCCTTTTTCCGCAGAGCCAACTTCACAAAGGCGCGACTTGCCTGGCGACATCCTCCAGCCAGTGATCGCGGATATCAAGCGCCTCAAGATGCTCAAGCGTGCTCAGCACATAGTCCTCGTTGTTGCCGGACTGGCCGACCGCACCGCGCACCACGGCCGCCGCGTCCGCAGCGTCAAGCGCTCCGGCATATTGCTCGTGCTGGCGGTCGACGATGTAGACCACTGCGTCGACCGTACCGCCCCCGTCGAGGCGAATCCTGAGCATGCGCTCCAGATAGACATTGGTGACCAGTTCGCGCTCGCGAAGATAGGCCATGACCTCGTCGCGCAAGTCGCCGGGGACGCGAAATGCGAGGCCGACGCAGGACCCGCCACGGTCGAGCCCGAGCACCAGCCCCGGCCGCTCGCGCGTGCCGCGATGCACGAAGGAATAGACGCAGAGCGAGCGCCGGTAGCCATGCAGACGGGCACGCTGTGTTTCGACATGCGCGAATCCCGGCCGCCAGATCAGCGAGCCATAGCCAAACACCCAAAAATCGCCCATATCGCCGCGCCTGATTGCAAAGATGCCAACACCGCACCGGACCGGTGTTTTTTCTGCCCGTCCCGTCTAACTATTCGTCTGTCTACCTGGCGGAATCGACTACCCGTCCGCAACACCCATGCGTTAACGAGAGCCAAAGCATGACGTCAAGTGACGAACGCCAGCCGAACAAACGTCGCCGCCTGGTCTGGCTTGCGGCATTCGTCGTCGGGCTGTTCGCCCTCTACAGCGGCGGCTGGTTCTATCTGGCTGACCGCGTCAGGAGCGAGGCCGGCAAGGCGGTTGCCACGCTCAACAAGAATGGCGTCGAGGCCGGCTGCGCCAATCTCCAGGTCAGCGGCTATCCGTTGAGCTTTACCGTCTCCTGCGACAACCTCGCCTACGAGGACGATGCCAAGAATATTGCAGCCTCAGCCGGCAGTTTCAACGCAGTCGCCCAGATCATCCAGCCTCTGTCGCCGGTTGCCAATCTGCGCGGCCCGCTCAGGACCGCCATTCCGGACATGGTGCCGCTGTGGATCGACTGGGACAATCTGCAAGCCAATTTCAAATTGTGGTGGCCGCTGCCGCAGCGGATTTCGCTGGAAGCAGAGGGCCTTTCCGGCCAGACCGACCCGGCCGACGACACCGATCCGGTGCAACTGTTCAGCGCCGGCAAGGCATCAGGCCAGTTGCAGCCCAACGGTGAGGATATCGACTATCTCGGCAGTTTCGGCGATCTCGAGATCGACCCCGACGCGATTGGCGGGCGCGTGCTGCCGGCGCTCGATGCCAGTGGCGACGTGACATTGAAGAACGGTGTCGCGCTGATCGGCACGCAGGTGAGGAGCCTTCGTGGGCAGGCGATCGAAATCCGCAACCTTGACCTGTCGTCGGGGACGGCGCGCATCACAGTTTCGGGACCGCTCTCGGTCGATGCCGAGGGCCTGGTCAACGCCGACCTGATGATCAGGTTGAAGGACCCGAAGGCGGTGGCGGCCATCCTGGGCGCCGCCATACCCGAACAGAAAAGCCAGATCGAGCAGGGTTTTTCTGCCCTGGCGGTGCTCGGCAACGAACCGTCGATGCCGCTGAAGGTGGTCAGGGGCAAGGCCTCGCTCGGCTTCATTCCGCTGGGCAAGATCAAGCCGGTGGAATAGCGCAGCGATGGCAAGACCCGTGAGGTTGCTGAGTGTTGGCGCACTGACGCTGGACACCATCCTGCGCGTCGAGGCGCTGCCCGTGCATCAGGGCAAGTTCATGGCCTCCGACGGCGTCCAGATCGCCTCGGGCATGGCGACCAGTGCTGCCTGCGCCGCGCATCGCCTGGGCGCCGAGGTATCGCTGTGGGCGAGCGCGGGTGACGATGCCGTCGCCGACCAGCTCATCGCCGGCATCGAGGCCGAAGGCGTCGATTGCACCTTTGTGCGGCGCGTCAGAGGCGCTCGCTCGGCGCTGGCCTCGATCCTGGTCGACGCGCATGGCGAGCGCATCATCGTGCCGTTCTATGACAGGCTGGCCCAGGCCGATCCCGAAGCCTTGCCGGTCGCCGACCTCATGGCATTCGACGCCGTACTGGTCGATGTCCGCTGGCCTGGCGCGGCAGCGCTTGCCCTGAAAGCGGCGCGTGACATCGGCCGTCCGGCGATCCTCGATGCCGACACCGCGCCGCTGGAGGTCCTGGAGCAGTTGTTGCCGCTCGCCACGCACATCGTCGCGTCGGAGCCGGCGGCGCGCATTGTCTGCGGCCAGGCGCTCGATCCGGAAACGGCTTGCGCCGATCTCGCCAGCCGCACCGACGCTTTTGTCGCAGTGACAGGCGGCGCGGCGGGCAGCTGGTGGCACGACCGTCGCGCAGGCCGCGTGCGCCATGTCGCGGCGCCGAAGATCAAGGCGGTCGATACGCTCGCCGCCGGCGATGTCTTTCATGGCGCCTTCGCCGTCGGACTGGCGGAAGCCATGCCGGTCGAGCAGGCTTTGCGCTTTGCCAGTGCGGCCGCCGCGCTCAAATGCCTGCGCTTCGGCGGCAGACTTGGTGCGCCGAACCGGGCCGAGACGCTGGCCATGGTCGCTGCGACCTGGCCTGCCTGAAACAGACTTAGCCCTTCGCGGGATGCTCGACGGCCTGGCGGCCAAAATCCGGCACGTCGATGTCCTGGCCGGCTTCGATGATCGAGCGGCGCACGGCGCGAGTGCGGGTGAACAGGTCGAAGAGTTTTTCGCCGTCGCCCCAGCGGATTGCGCGTTGCAGCGACGCCAGATCTTCGGAGAACCGTGCCAGCATTTCGAGGATGGCGTCCTTGTTGTGCAGGCACACGTCGCGCCACATGGTCGGGTCGGAGGCGGCAAGGCGGGTGAAGTCGCGAAAGCCGGAAGCCGAATATTTGATCACTTCGGATTTGGTCACCGACTGCAGATCATCGGCGGTGCCGACGATGTTGTAGGCGATGATGTGCGGCAAATGCGAGACGATGGCCAGCGTCATGTCGTGATGCTGCGGGTCCATCGTATCGATGTTGGCGCCGCAGCGGCGCCAGAATTCCGACAGCCTCTCCAGCGCGTCCGGGTCAGTGTCGGGCAGCGGCGTGAAGATGCACCAGCGATTGTCGAACAGGTCGGCGAAACCGGCGTCCGGGCCGGATTTTTCCGTGCCCGCCAGAGGATGGCCGGGAATGAAATGGACGCCTTCAGGCACATAAGGCTGCATCTGCGCAATGACAGACGCCTTGGTCGAACCAACATCGGTGAGGATCGCACCTGGCTTCAGCGCCGGCGCGATTTCCTCGGCAACCGCTCCCGACGAGCCGACCGGCACCGAAATGATGACCAGGTCGGCATCGCGGACAGCTTCTCTCGCATCGGTGGTATAGCTATCGCCCAGCCCGAGCTCCTCAGCCCGCGCCAGCGTCGCCGCACTGCGCGTCGAGATGGCGACGTGACCAGCCAGGCCCTCGCGGCGGATGACGCGGGCCAGCGACGAGCCGATCAGGCCGATGCCGACCAGCGCGATCTTTTCAAACATCGGTGGTGTCATGGTGTTCTAGCTTTTCAGGAATGTCGTGAGAGCGGCGACAACGCCGCGATTGGCCTCTTCGGTGCCGACGGTCATGCGCAACGCGTTGGGAAAGCCATAGCCCGAAACGCGCCGCAATATATAGCCGCGCGCCGTCAGATAGTCGTCCGCCGCCGCTGCCGAATGCTTCTGGTCGTCGGGAAAATGAATGAGGATGAAATTGCCGACGCTGGGCGTTACCCGCAGCCCGAGCTTTGCGAATTCCTCGCTCAGCCAGGCCAGCCAGGTCTCGTTGTGCGCCACGCTGCGCTCGACATGGGCGCGGTCGCGGATCGCTGCGATGCCGGCCTCGATCGCCGTCGCATTGACGTTGAAGGGACCGCGCACGCGGTTGATGGCGTCGACGATGTGCATCGGCGCATACATCCAGCCGATCCGCGCCCCGCCAAGGCCGATCTTGGAGAAGGTACGGGTCATCACCACGTTCTGGGCGGCACCGACCAGCTCGATGCCGGCCTCATAGTCGTTGCGGCGGACATATTCGGCATAGGCGGCGTCGAGCACCAGAAGCACGTTCTTCGGCAGTGCGGCATGTAGGCGGCGCACCTCCTGGAACGGCACATAGGTACCGGTCGGGTTGTTGGGATTGGCCAGGAACACGATCCGGGTAGCGGGCGTGACGGCGGCCAGGATGGCGTCGATGTCGGCGCGCTCATCTGTTTCCTTGATCGTCACCGGAACGGCACCCGCCGACTGGATGTAGATTTTGTAGACCATGAAGGCGTGTTCGGTGATGACAGCCTCGTCGCCGGGCGCCAGATAGGTCTGCGCCAGCAGGCCGAGGATCTCGTCGGAGCCGTTGGAGCAGATGATGTTCTGCGGGTTGAGGCCATGCACCTCGGCGATCGCTTCGCGCAGCCGCCTGGCGGTGCCGTCTGGATAGACATCGAGCTTTCCGGCAATCTCGCGCGCGGCTTCGATCGCCTTCGGCGAGGGCCCTAGGGGATTCTCGTTCGAGGACAGCTTGTGGACCTTGGCGACGCCGGCGGGCGCCGTGCTCTTGCCCGGCACATAGGCGTCTATGTCCATGATGCCCGCGCGCGGGGTTGGACGTGCCTGGTCCGGTGTCTGGCTCATGTCGCAAAATCCGTCGAGAACGCTTCCTGAGGGAAGCCGCAGCGGAAATACAAGCCGTGGCCCGCAATGTCGAGAGGCGACAGCCACCGGACCAAGGCTGGCCGTTGACGCCGGCGCGCCACAGCCCTAGAAGGGGTGCGAACTTCCGTGGTGATTTGGCCGGTCGGCTTGCAGCCACGTTAAACAACTTGCTAAAGGGCCGTTTGCATCCTGTAACCGGCTTTGCGACTGCAATGCCGGTTTTTTGTTGTCCGCGCCGGCCGGACACCCGCATCGGCATCGATTTTCGAAAAGCACGGTGCCGTGGATTTTAAAGTGTGAGATGGATGTCATGGCCGTTCTGCGCGCCCGCAAAACCAACAACGAGGCCGACCAGCCGTCGAGCCCGGTTTTGCGTTTTGGCTCCGACAAGCCGCTCAAACTGGACGCGGGCACGCTGCTGTCGCCGTTCCAGATCGCCTACCAGACCTACGGCACGCTGAACGATGCCCGCTCCAACGCCATCCTCGTCTGCCATGCGCTGACCGGCGACCAGCACGTCGCCAGCACCAATCCGGTGACCGGCAAGCCGGGCTGGTGGGAAGTGTTGATCGGCCCCGGCAAGATCATCGACACCAATCGCTTCTTCGTCATCTGCTCCAACGTCATCGGCGGTTGCCTTGGGTCCACCGGCCCGGCCTCGACGAATCCCGCCACCGGCAAGCCCTATGGGCTTGACCTGCCCATTATCACCATCCGCGACATGGTGCGCGCGCAGCAGATGCTGATCGACCATTTCGGCATTGAAAAGTTGTTCTGCGTGCTCGGTGGCTCGATGGGCGGCATGCAGGTGCTGGAATGGGCGTCGAGCTATCCAGAGCGCGTCTTCTCGGCGCTGCCGATCGCCACCGGCGCGCGCCATTCCTCGCAGAACATCGCCTTTCACGAGGTCGGCCGGCAGGCTGTCATGGCCGATCCGGACTGGCATGGCGGCAAATATTTCGAGCACGGCAAACGCCCGGAAAAGGGCCTGGCGGTAGCGCGCATGGCCGCCCACATCACCTATCTGTCCGAAGCAGCCCTGCACCGGAAATTCGGCCGCAATCTGCAGGACCGCGAAGCGCTGACCTTCGGCTTCGATGCCGACTTCCAGATCGAAAGCTATCTGCGTCACCAGGGCATGACCTTCGTCGATCGCTTCGACGCCAATTCCTACCTCTACATGACGCGGTCGATGGACTATTTCGACCTTGCCGCCGACCATGGCGGCCGGTTGGCCGATGCCTTCGCCGGAACGAAAACCCGCTTCTGCCTGGTGTCTTTCACCTCGGATTGGCTGTTTCCGACCGAGGAGAGCCGCTCTATCGTGCATGCGCTCAACGCCGCCGGCGCATCGGTATCCTTCGTCGAGATCGAGACCGACCGGGGCCACGACGCCTTCCTGCTCGACGAGCCGGAACTGTTTGCCGCGATAAACGGCTTCATTGGCTCGGCGGCCCGGGCGAGAGGGCTCAGCGCATGACCCCGAAAAATTGCGGGCTCTCCGGATCGGGATCATGCGCCAGGCAGGAGGCGAAGCCATGAGCGTCAACCGCGACCAGCGCGTCGACCTCGAAGTCGTCGCCAACCTCATCCCGCCACAGTCGCGCGTGCTCGATGTCGGCTCGGGCGACGGCTCGCTGCTCGAATTGCTGCAGGACACCAAGCAGGTCGACGGCCGTGGACTTGAGCTGTCGCAGCGCGGCGTCAACGAATGCGTGGCGCGCGGCCTCTCCGTCATCCAGGGCGATGCCGACAAGGATCTCGAATTCTATCCCGACAAGGGCTTTGACTTCGTTGTCCTGTCGCAGACGCTGCAGGCCACCCGCAACCCGAAGCTGGTGCTCGACGAACTGCTCAGGATCGGCAACCGCGCCATCGTCTCCTTCCCCAATTTCGGCCATTGGCGTGTGCGCCTGTCGCTGTTCATCAATGGCCGTATGCCGGTGACCAAGGATTTGCCCTATTCCTGGTACGACACGCCCAACATCCACTTCTGCACCATCCGCGATTTCGTCAATCTGTGCGACGAACTCGGCGCGACAGTCGAGAAGGCAACCGCCCTCGACGCCGCCGGGCAGAAGATCGGCCTGTCGATGCCGTGGTGGTTCTGGAACTTCTTCGGCCAGCAGGCAGTGTTCTTGCTGAAACGGTAGTGTTGATCGCCATGTATCTCTTTCGTAGGCGCCCTCTGCCAGTTGAAATCCCGCCGGACATGCTGGCCGGGTTGAAAGCCGGAATTCTCATCTGCACTTCACCGCGCAGTGGCAGCAACCACCTCGCCGGATTGATGGCAGCCACCGGGCTTGGCAAGCCACTCGAGTGGTTCGGGGGCCGCCGTGTTCTAGAAATGCCGAACTATCCCCGCGATCCCCGTGCCCAGGTTTTGCGTGCACTGAAAGACGGGCGGTCTTCCTCCGGGATTTACGCGGTCAAACTGTTTGCCAGCCAGTTTTCACAGGTTGCCAAAACCGTGGATCTTCCCGCAAGCCTTCCAAAGCTGCGCTATATGCGGTTGACGCGTGGGGACCTCGTTGGTCAAGCAGTTTCGTGGACCCGCGCTCGTCAGAGTGGTCGGTTCCGCTCTACCGAGGCCGATCAGAAGAGACCATGCTACGACGGCAAAGCAATCGCGGACTCGCTTGAAAAGATCGTCCTGGAAAATTTGGCCTGGGATGTCTGGTTTGCAAAGAACGGATTGTCCTTCCTGTCACTGACATACGAAGAACTCCTTGAACATCCACGGACCTGCCTTGAAAGGGCTGCATCTCTGGTCGACGCCAAGCTTGTCTTGGAACCCGGGTCGGATCTCGGTTCGGGCCTCGATATTCAACGAGACACCATCAGTGAGGAGTGGAGAGAGCGGTTCTTGGCGGAATATTCTGACACGTCGAACTTCCATGCCAACAATTACCGTCGCGGTTTTCTTAGAAAGAGGAGCGCAAGGTTCTCGATCTGATCGAACGGCACTGTACGAGAGCACGAAGCATCCAAGGGCGCCAGAGATGCGATGTTATTGATCAAAGCGCATCGCCGTCCATGGCGATCACGAGCACAAATTGTTATTGCCCGCTGGTTTGACAGCCCGCCGGGAGCGTTATAGCCACATCGGCACTAATAACTTGATCGGTTCAGAGATGGCTCAAGAGCGTCCAACGTATTCACTCGTCGTCGAAATGGAGAATGCAAAATCGATCGACTGGGACGAGATCGGCGTTGGGATGAAGGCCTTGGCTCGGGAAATCTCATCGGTTTCAGCAACCGGTTTGGCGCGACCAAGGATCGTTATTTCTCACGGGGGAGCAGAGTCGGACAAAGATGCGTTGCGTCGTGAGATTTCGAATGAGGCCCCGCAACTCGGTCAGGTTGCCGAACTCGTCTTCACGGCTTTCCCTGGCGGCCGATATTACGACCTGAAGAACAACGGCATGCTGGCATCGGACGGAGATATCGTCATCTTTATGGATTCCGACGTGGTCGCGGAACCTGGATGGCTACCAAGACTGCTTGAGCCCTTTGAAAACTCTGAAGTTATCTGCGCAAACGGATATACATACCTTTCATACGACGATTTCTTTTCAAGAACGTTTGCGTTGATCTGGTTTTTCCCGATGGCCCGTGGAGACATGCGATTTGCCTCGAAGCGAGCGATCAACGCTAACAATGTAGCGTTTCGACGCGAGTGGATCGTCAGCCATCCTTTTCCAAAGCATAACGGCTTCAAGGTTTCCTGCACTTTGCTGATGCGCGAACTGCTGCGGGAGGGCCACAAAATTCATAATGTCGACGCACGCGTTTATCACTATTCGCCGCGGGGCTGGCGGTTCTTTTACTGGCGCGCCCTGGTTACAGGTCGCGACGCTGACAGGAAGTTCGTTGCGCTCAATTCGCCGAGCCGCACGCGACGGATAGTCAAGTCTTTCAGCCGGTGGCTCACCATGTCATGGCGCACGACACGACGGATCCTAGGCCATGCCCGGGAAACGGGGATGCCGCTTTGGCAAGTTCCCTTTTCTCTGATTGTCGGTCAGGCATTTTATGGTTTGGCGTTTTGGGGCCAGTTCAGTTTCGCAACTGGCATGGTTCGTGACAAAATCGAAACTGTCCCCGACTATGTTGGGCATAGCTAGACGCTTTACCGTCATTCCTTGAACCGCACTTCAGCGTCCAATTAATCTTGACCCGTCGATTGCTCCAGAACATCCGTGGCCTTGTGCGGATGTTCGACGCCGTCGACGAACACCACATCCGCCTCCGAATTGTCCGTGCGCAGCGCCAGTATCGCCCGGTAGGCGGGCGAATTATACCAGCCATGCACATGCTGCCTGTCGGGAAATTCTATGATGATCAGATGGCCAGGCCAGTCGTTCTCAATCACCTCCACATCGCCGCCATGGACCAGAAAACGGCCGCCGAAAGGTTCCAGCGTGGCATCTATCTTACGCAGATATTCGACGATCTGCGGACCCATTGTGGCTTGGCGCATATGGGCGACGGCGTAAGCGGCCATGACTGAATTCCCTTGTCGTCGAAGCAGAGTTGCCGGCCTCACATGGCCAATCTGACCAAGCGCCGAGCGCTAAGCGATTACGTCTGAGGTAATGGGATGTATGGCTATCTGTCATGATGGGTTGCTTCCACGGTGATTCGCAATGCTATGTGCGGCGGTGCTGTTGCAATTGGAACGCTAGCAGCGGGGATTCGTTGTCTCGCGCGGATTGAGCACCGGCACGGTGGGTGACAGGGACAGTCGTTTTTTGTAGCGTCGGGCCGACTGTGATGTGGTTTAGAGGAAGGGAAGTCCAATCCATTCGACCGTTCTGAAAATAGAAAAATCCTGGACAGACGCGCAACCCTGCGCAGGAAACAGCTGACAGACATGGCCGGGCTCGATCCAACACCTCTCATCACGGTCATTACGCCGACCCACAACCGACGCGAAACGGTGTTGCGCGCCGTGGAAAGCGTACTCTCCCAGAGCATGTCGAGGCTTGAGCACATTGTCGTCGACGATGGTTCGACCGATGGGACCGAAGTGGCGCTGGCCCGCATCCAGGACCCGCGGCTGATCTATGTCGGGGCGAAATGGCGAGGCGCCAACGCCGCCAGGAATGCCGGCATCGAGCGGGCGCGGGCACCGTTGGTGACGTTCCTCGATTCGGACGACGTCTACATGCCGCACCGGCTTGAACGAACCCTGACCTGGTTCGGTGAAAATCCTGCATTGCAGGTGCTGATCAGTTCGTTCGTGTCCCTGAAAGGCAATCGCATCACAAACTGCGTCAACCCCGAGGCATTCGTGAGCCCCGCAATGCTTGAGCGGACGCTGGTTGGGCAGACCATCTTCATCGCCGGCTCCGCGATCACTGCTCGCCGCGAAGCCTTGCTGGCCATCGGCGGCTACGACAGCGACATCACCCGCATGCAGGATCGCGAATTGCTGCTGCGCCTTGCCCGGCGCTTCGGTGCGCAACTGTCCAGGGACCTCGACTGGACGAAATACAATTCGGAGAACTCGATTTCCGGCCGCCGTGACGGCTATGTCGAGGCTTATGCGAATCTGATGGGCAAACATCCGCATATTGCCCATGCCTACCCGCACATTCCACCTTATATGATCTCGCGGCAGCTCATCGCCGACATCTTGCGAGGCAGGATACCGGAGGCATTTCAGGGCTATATGGCCAACCGTTCGTCGAAAGCGCTTGGCTACTCGCTGTCGGAATTGATGCAAGGCTATGTCCATGGCCGACGCTGGCGCCGCGATCTCTCCAACGAGTTTCGCAACCAATGTGGCGCCCGGCCCGCTTGAGCCCAGAGCAATTCCAGGAAAATTGTGGAACGGTTTTCCTTCCGGATTGCGTGAACCGCTCTATCGAGAGCTCAGCGGTCAAGTTCGGGAAAATACGGATCCGATAGAAACCGCCTGTCCCGTTCGCCCTGCAGGCAGTCTATCGGCCTGGCCGCGTCGACGGGGGTGATTCTCGCTCTGTCCCGAATGCCGCTCACTTCGAGGATCAGCTTGCGCCGGATGGCTGTCGAAAACTCCGCGGCGGCATAGATGGGCAACACGAAGGAACCGGGTCCGCCGGTCACGCACTGCGCGTAATACTGGTCGAGATGGCTGAAGGTGGGCGACGGGCTGATGAGGATCGGCAGGCCATTGACGACGATGCCTTTGGCGATCGCCGCATCACGCGTCGCGGTGACTGGCGTCCCGACATTGTTCGGTCCGTCGCCCGAAATGTCGATGACGCTGCGTTCGCCCTGGAAAGACGTGCGGTCGAAAAGCTCGGTGCCGAAGGTCAGTGCGCCGGAAATCGAAGTGCCGCGAAAGCTGCGGAACGGGCGAGCCGCGACCTTGTCGGCGAAGCTGTTGGCGCTCTCGGCGCTGTCGATGACCTGCCAGCCGATGACCGCGTCATCGCGCACCGTGCCGGCCCATTCGAAATAGGTCAGCGCGATGCGGCCCGTGGCGCCGGCGCGGACAGCCTTGATGAAGTCGGGATGCCGCAGCGCCTCGATATAACCGGCGCGCTGCAGCGCGAACTCCTTCTCGTCCATCGACAGCGAGATGTCGACTGCCAGCACCAGCTCGACGTCGACGGCGAGCGCATGCCGCGGCGAGGCGGCGGGAGCAGCCTGGGCGCAGGCAAGACAGGCAAGCAGGCGCAGAGCATCAAGCATGGCCGTCGCCAGGGTTGTTCTCCCGAAGAGCTTCCCTCGCGATCGCGGCAAAATAAAGCTTTGCTTCCCCCCGTCCGGGTATCAGCTCATTTCCTGCGGCGGGCGGCGACCGGCGGCGGTTCGATCGCGCCGGCTCTGACGCGGGCGGGCTTCAGCGCCGGCGCACCGGAATCCTTGACGATCGTCAACGCGCGCGGGAAGAAGTGGTTGTTGTGCTGGCCGCGCCCGATGTTGAGGATCGCTGTCCCCGGCAAACGCTTCTCGAGCATTGCCAGCACGCGTCTTAGCGATGGGCCGTCGAACGCATCCAGCGCCTCGTCGATGATCACCCATTTCGGCTGCCGCAAGGCGAGCCTGGCGAAGGCCAGCGAGCGTTGTTCGTCATCGCCCAACTCATGGTCCCAACGCCCGGCCCGGTCGAGCGATGAGGACAGCCGTCCCAGACCGACCTCGGCAAGCACCGCCGAAATGTCGGCGTCGCTCGCCGGCGCGGGTCCGTTCGGGTGGTCGAGGACTTCGCGCAACGTGCCGACCGGAAAATAGGGCACGCGCGGCACGAATATGGGGGTTTCTCCCGCCGGCAGGCCGATCCGGCCGCTTCCCCATGGCCACAGGCCGGCAATGGCACGAAAGAACAGCGTCTTGCCTGCACCGGGGTCGCCGGTGATCATGACGCGCTCGCCGGGGCGGATTTCGATATGCGGGTCGGCGAGCCTGGTGCAGCCCTCCGGCGAGGCCACTTCGAGCGTCTCGAAAGTCAGGCTGCCATTGACGTTTTGGCCGAAGGCGATGCGCTTTTCCGTGTCGTGCAGCGCATCGGTTTCATCGAGCGCGATGCGGAAATCGGCCACGCGCATCAGCGTGGCGCGCCAATCGGCAATGCTGCCGATGTTGTTGATGAACCAGCGCAGGGAAGAGTGAACCTGGTTGAAGGCGCCGACCGCCATCATCAGCCCGCCAAAGCTGATATCACCCGAGAAATAGACAGGCGAAGCAACCAGTATGGGCGCCACGACGGTGATCCAGCCATAGGTGTCGGTCACCCAGGACAGATTGATCTGGGCGGTGTAGATGCGCCGCATGGCGCCCAGCACCGTGCCGAGATCGAGTTCGAGCCGCCGCCTGGCGTCGGCCTCGCCATGATACAACGCAATGGCATCGACATTCTCGTTGACGCGCACCATCGAGGAGCGCAGCTCGGCTTCGCGTGTATAGCGGTCGCTGTTCAGGCGGATGAGCGGGCGGCCAACCAGCCAGCTCAGCCAGGAGGCGATACCGGCGTAAAGGATGGCGGCCCAGACCATGTAGCCCGGTATGGCCAGTGAGGTCCCGCCGATGTGGAACACGAAGCCCGAGGACAGCTCCCACAGCACGCCGACGAAGGACACGAGCAGGATACACGACTGCAGCAGGCCGACGCCGAGATCTGTTGAAAGGTCGGACAGATGCGCGGCGTCCTGCTGCATGCGCTGGTCGGGATTGACGCCGATGGCGCCCGCATTGGCCAGCCGGAAGGCGCGCGCCGGCCGCATCCACTGGTCGATCAGGTCCAGCGTCAGCGCCTCGCGCAGTTTGAGCCTGATCATCTGGTTGAGCCAGGTCTGGCCGATATTGAGCACCAGCAGCCCGCCGGCGATCATCGCGAAGACGAGGAGCTGGTGCAGGAAGGCCGCCATGTCGCGGCGCGCAAGCGCATCGTAGAAAGGCTGGTTCCAGCGGTTGAGCAGAACCTGGCCGATCGACGTTGCGATGATCACGGCCATGATGCCGACCGATGTCCACAGCAACCACTTGCGAACCGGCGATCCCGCCAGCGCCCGCCTGATCGTCGCCACCTGATCGCGCAGGCTGCTGGCTTCGACCGCCACGGCAACCGGCTGAACGGCGGCGGCATTGTCCGGTTGATCAGCCATGGCCGAGGTCCTTGCTTCAGTGCTGAAACCGGATGGAGACACTTGATAGCCGTTCGTATGGGCTGCCGGATGGGCTGTCGGTCCGCTTGCGACAGATAGGCCGGGAAACGACGTCAGGCACGCTTGCCGCGATCACGAAGCCGTCACCTGCGCGGCCGAGGGCTTGGCATCGGCTTTGTGACGGCCAAGCCGGGTGGCGCCATGCGGCGACAGCACCGGCACGAAGACGCGGCGCGACGCGCGCTGCGCCACCGGCACGCCTTGATAGAGCCGTTTCTGCGCCTCGACCACAATGACCCCCGAAAAAATCGGCCACAGCCGCCGGCCGGCGCGTTCCAGCACATTGTGGAACCGCATCATGAAACGGCGCCGTGATGGCGGAAAGAACAGCGCATCGGACCAGGCGGCGGGCGTGAAATTGGCCTCCCGCAGCAGTTCCGTAAGCTGGCCGCGCGAAAAAGGCCGGCCATTGCCGAATGGGGTGTGCTCGAAGCGCGCCCAGACGCCGCGCCGGTTGGGCACGACGATGACCACCCGGCCGGCCGGCGACAGCACGCGCCAGATCTCGTTCAGCGTCTCACGCGGGTTCTCGACATGTTCGAGCGAATGGACGAGCAGCATGCGGTCGATGCAGGAATCGACCAGCGGCAGTTCCTCGTCGAAGACCAGTGCCGTCGCCGACGGCCCTGTCGCCGGCCACACCACCGCGCCTTGCGTTGCCGGCATGAAGGCAAAGACCCGCTCGGCATCGGTGCCGAACCGCTCCAGCCACGGCAAGGTGTAACCCAGACCAACCAGCCGCTCGTTGGGCACCGCTGCCCATATCGACGACAACGCCATGGTGATCGAACGCTCGGCGAACCGGCCGAGCGTTGTCGAATAGAAGGAGCGAAGATCGACGATGTCGGAATGCATGGCAGGGATGTAGCCGTGATGTCGCCAGGTTTCAACAAAGGGCCACGACGACCCGACATTCCGGGAATGTCATTCGACATCCGGGATGACATCGACCCGCAAGCGCCCTATGTCTGCGGCCATAACGGAGAAATGTGATGCCGGTCGAAATCGAACAGTTCATGTGCCGCAGCGACAATTTCGGCGTGCTGGTGCATGACCCCAAAAGCGGCCAGACCGCGATCATCGACGCGCCCGAGGAAGCGCCTATCCTGGCCGCGATAAAGCGCACCGGCTGGACGCCGACGATGATCCTGACCACGCATCATCACATGGATCACGTTGAGGCCAATCTGGCGCTGAAGGAGCGCTTCAAGCTGCGCATCGTCGGCCCGGAGGCCGAAAAGGCCAAGATCCCCGGCATCGACGAGACCGTCGAAGACGGCTCGGTCCTCCATCTTGGCGATGAGAGGATCGAGGTCATCGCCACGCCCGGCCACACCGCCGGCCACGTTTCCTATTATTTTCCGGCGTCGCATGTGGCGTTCACCGCCGACACGCTGTTTGCTCTGGGATGCGGACGGCTGTTCGAATGCAAGCCGCCGGTGATGTATGATTCGCTGAAGAAGTTGGCCGCACTTCCGTCTGAGACGGCCATCTATTGCGGCCACGAATACACCCTCGCCAACGCCCGTTTTGCGCTGACCGTCGATCCGTCCAATTCGGCATTGAAGGAACGCGCCGCCAGGATCGAGGCGCTGCGCGCCGCCGACAAGCCGACGCTGCCGACGACGATCGGCGAGGAACTGTCGACCAATCCCTTCCTGCGC
>NZ_RZRU01000027.1:20451-89149 GCF_003997495.1 Mesorhizobium sp. M7A.F.Ca.US.008.03.1.1
GAAATCCGCAAGCGCAAGGACAATTTCTAGAGCCCGTGATATCGTCGACGCCATGACCAGCTCCGCCGAAATCATCGCGACGCTCGGGCTGACGCCGCATCCGGAAGGCGGCTGGTATGCCGAGACCTTTCGCGATGGCACCGGCGGCGCGCGCGGCCATTCGACCGCCATCTATTTCCTGCTTGAGGAGCATCAGGTTTCGGCCTGGCACCGGGTCAAGGACGCCGCCGAGGTCTGGCATTTCCATGCCGGCGCCCCGCTGGCGCTGTCGATGTGGGAGGAAGGCAGCGCCGTTGTGGAACAGGTGCTCGGCATCGATCTCGCAGCCGGTGAGCGGCCGCAGATCGTCGTGCCGGCAGGATGGTGGCAATCGGCGCGCAGCCTGGGCGAATGGACGCTGGTCGGCTGCACCGTCGCGCCGGGCTTCGAGTTTGCCGCTTTTGAGCTGGCGGCACCCGGCTGGCAGCCTGGACAGTCCTAACTCAATAAGAAGCTTGATTTAGCAGGAAGCCTAGCGTGATCGCGAGTTGGGCGGCGTAGTAGAGCGCCCAGACGGCGAAGCGCATCCAGGCACGATGCGGCGAGATGGCGGCCACCAGGAATTTTTCCATGGCGAGCAGCCCGTCCGATGCCATGAACAGGATGGCGCCGCAGATCACCCACATATTGCTTGTCGTCAGCGCCGAGATGCCCATTGCCAGGATCGCAGCGACATAGACGGTGATCGGGATACGCAGGCCGGGACCGACGCGCCGCCACAGCGCCGCCAGCATGACGATCGCAAACACCGCCAGGGCGAGCGCGATCGCTCCGCGCCACGACTCGGCGCCAAGCACTCCCAATCCGCCACCGCTGCGCAGGAACAGCGCGACATAGACGATGTGAGCGACAAGAAAACTGGCCAGCCCGCCGAGAAAGGCCCTTTCGCCGTCGCGCGACAGGAAGGCGTCGCCAACGGCGCTGAGTGCGAGTGCTGCGACCAGCAGCTGCGGGCCGCCCTGCAGCCCGGCCAGCACGGCAAGCATCGCCACGGCAAGCGTCTTTGCCGCCGAGCGGGCGAGCGTCGGCGGCATGCCAAGCGTGAAGGCGTAGATCACCGCCGCCGCCAGCGAAAAAATCAGTGTCGCATTGGCATTGGCGTCGATGCCGCCCGCAAACGGCATCGTCATGCCCTGGCGCCGTCTTCGGATGCCCGGGCTCCGTCTTCGGATGCCCTGGCTCCGCCTTCGGATGCCCCGGCCTTGCTTTCGGATGACCCGGCTCGGCTCTCGGTCGCGGCAGGTTTGCGCAGGAACAAGGATTTTGCGGCGAGCACCGCGCCGCCGGTGATGAGCACGCAGGCGGCGAGGATGCGCAGCGACGGCTCGGCGACGCCGGCCGCGATCAGCACCAGCGTCGACAACAGCGGCGCCGCATAGCTTGCAGCACCCAGCACCTGGATGTTGCCGCGCTTGACGCCGATGTCCCAGGCGTAGAAGGCAGCCCCCACCGGCATCAGGCCAAGGCCGAGCACGGCCAGCCACTGGCCGGCGCCGTCTGGCAGCACCGTTTGTTCCAGCGCCAGATGGCAGGCGAGCGACAGCACCGCGGTCGCCGCGCAAAACCAGGTGACGATGCTGGTCGGCACCGACGGGAAGCGCCGCGACAACAGAGAATAGGACGACCACAGCAAAGCGCAGACGGCAGCCATCGCATAGCCGAAGGCATAGCGGGCGTCGAAGGCGAGGCCACCGCCCTTGGTGATGATCAGCACGGTGCCGGCAAGGCCGAGCAGCGCACCGACGACATGGTTCCACGCCAGTTTTTCGCCCGGCATCAGCGCCGAACCAAGCACGATCAGCAGCGGCCACAGATACGCGATCAGGCTCGCCTCCACCGCAGGCGCATTGCGCAGCGCGGTGAAATAGAAAAAATGGTAGCCGAACAGCCCGGCAATGCCGATCAGCCACACCTGCGGCGGTATCTTCTGGCTCTTGTCGGGTGCCGGCATGAACAGCCGCGCGACGAGCCCGACACCGGTGCCGATCGAGAAGGTGATCGCCGACAAGAGGAACGGCGGCACCTGGCCCGACGCATCGGTGAGCAGTGCGAGCAGCGCCCACATGGCGACCGCCGAAAAGCCGATCAGTGTTGCGCGCCCCATTCTGTCTCCAGTGGCGCGCCAATTCTGCGCCTGGCTATTGTACGGCTTCGAAACGCCCGGCGCTGATGGTCAAGGTGCCGATCTGCGTGCCCACCGTGGCATGGATCGGCGCATATACGCCGGTTTGACCGAGCGGTGCAAACGTCACCATCATGCGGCTTTTGTTTTTGAGATAGTTGAGCGCCTTGCGGCCCTTGCGATAGCCCGCCACCGGCTCGAAGCCCATCTGGCAGGTGACGGTGTCGCCCTTGTAGCCCGGCACCGAGATCGTGCCTTTCGACGCGTAGGTCAGCGTCAGGTCGGCACGCATCTCGCCGTCATAGAACTTCACCGTGCGGCCGCAGACCTGGTCGAGACTGTCGGCATGAATGACGGTGGCGGCCATAGGATCGAGCACCGATGCCAGGTCGCCAGCACCGAGCGGCACCCAGCTCTTCGGGTCGCGTTTGCCCGGTGCCGGCACGACCTGCGTCGAGGTGACCCTGCCATTGGCAAAGCGGATATCGACCACCGATGCCTTCTTGCCGGAGGTGTAATCGGCGCGGAATGCCTGCGGCACCATCTTCTTGCCCGCAATCGTGCCTTTGGATGAGATCGTGCCGCGCGTGTCGTCGAACAGCTTGGCGAGACCGGCTGCGGTGACACTGCCTTGGATCGCATAGGCGCCGTTCTCATAGCGGCTGGAAAACGTTGATCTCGCTATCGAAAGACCGAGGAACGACACCGTGTATTCGCCCTTGAACGACTGCGGCGAGGCAGCAGACGCAGCGGACGGCAAGGCTATGGCAAGCATGGCGGCAAGGGCATGTGACGAACGAAGCATGGCGGGATCGGGGCCTTGATTTTCGGCCGGAGGCGGGCAACTCCGGTCTGGCATGTCCCTATGAGACCGCTTATAGGATGAATTCCGGCCTTAATATGGAATGCCGGGCGCGTCCGTGGGCAAGCCGGAGCTTGACGCCTCGGCGAAATGCAACTATGGAACGCCAACTTTTTCCATAAGGCCGCCTGACCAGAACCGCGCGCCACCCGGCGTGGGCTTGAGTGTTTGGCAGACCCCGAGAACTGAAGGTTAGAACAATGTCCCGCACCTGCGAACTCACTGCCAAGGCAGTCATGTCCGGCAACAATGTGAGCCACGCCAACAACAAGACCAAGCGTCGCTTCCTGCCGAACCTCGTCAATGTGACGCTGATTTCGGAAGCGCTGAACCAGAACGTGCGCCTGCGCATCTCGGCCAACGCGCTGCGTTCGGTCGAACATCGCGGCGGCCTCGACGCCTTCCTGGCCAAGGCCGACGTCAAGGAATTGTCGCAGCGCGCTCGTCTCCTGAAGAAGCAGATCGCCAAGAAGACCGCCGAACAGGCTGCCGCTTAATTCGTTCAAAGGCGGGGGACGACCGCCCTGGCCAACCTCTTGTTGGCCTCTGGCCAACATCTTGTTGGCTCGAGCATCGGATCGAAGCCGCAAGGTTTCGGCAATCCGATGCCCACATATGAAGGCGAGCATCGCCCGCATGGGCATGATGCTTGGCTGGTTCCATTACCCAGGATAAAAAAATGCCTTTCTTCTCGCGGTATTTGCCATTCGTGGCCGCCATGGCGCTTGTCGTCGTGGCATCGAACATTCTCGTGCAATTCCCGATGCAGGGCCAGATCAGCGGCCTCTCGCTGGCCGACCTTCTGACCTGGGGTGCTTTCACCTATCCCTTCTCGTTCCTGGTCACCGACCTTGCCAACCGCCGCTACGGACCCACAGTGGCGCGCCGGATCGTCTTTGTCGGCTTCATGACGGCGGTGATCTGCTCGATCCTTGTCCCGCCCTTCCTGTTCCGCCACGGCCTGATCGAATTCGAGACCGCCGCCGACCGGCTGGTGCGCATCGCGGCCGCGTCCGGAGCGGCGTTCCTCAGCGCGCAACTGCTCGATGTCACCGTGTTCAACCGGCTGCGCCGGCAGAGCTGGTGGCGCGCGCCGATCATCGGCACGCTGGTCGGGTCGGTGTTCGACACCGCTGTGTTCTTCACCGTCGCTTTCTCGGCTGCCTTTGCCTTCGCCGGGCCAAACGATGGCTTTGCGTTGGAAAACGCACCCTTGATGGGCGTCTTCCATGTCGAGGCGATGCGCTGGATTTCCTGGGCGCTTGGTGATCTCTCGGTGAAACTGATCATCGCCGTCGTCGCACTCATCCCCTACCGGCTGCTCGCCGCCCGCTGGAGCCAGCCTGCGGTTGCGGCTTAAGCCATGATCTCGAAAAGTGGGACTCGGTTTTCGGAAAAGATCATGGTCGGACAAAGATCATGATCCCGTGGGTCCAACTCGATTCGGCGAAGACCCCGAACGGCGGACAAGAACTTCGCCTCAAGCGGCGCGGCACCGAATTCTCGATCATGCTGGGCACCAACGAGCTGATGAACAGCCGCCTCAGCGGTTCCGAGGAAGCGCTGGCAAAACTGTCCTGCGAGCGGATTGCCGGCCATAGGCAGCCAACAATCCTGATCGGTGGGCTCGGCATGGGTTTTACCTTGCGCGCCGCGCTGACAGAACTGGCCAATGATGCCGGAATCGTCGTCGCCGAACTGGTGCCGGCCGTCGTCGCCTGGGCGCGCGGTCCAATGGCCGAAATCTTTCGCGGCTGTCTCGACGATCCTCGCGTCACGGTCCAGGAGATCGATGTCGGGCAACTGATCCGGTCGCGGCCCGAAGCCTGGGACGCCATCCTGCTCGATGTCGACAACGGCCCGGAAGGCATCGTGCACAAATCCAACGACGCACTCTACAGCGTGCAGGGCCTCGCAGCGGCACGCAGCGCCCTCAAGCCGGGCGGCGTGCTGGCGGTCTGGTCGCAAGGCCCCGACAGCGGCTTCACGCGGCGGCTGAAGCAGGCAGGCTTCGCGGTCGAGGAGGTCAACACGCGCGCCAACGGCAAGCGCGGCGCGCGCCATGTCATCTGGATCGCCGCCAGGACGTAAAGCCGGCGGGCTCAATCCTGGTGGAGAACAAATTCCAGATAGAGGTTGCGCTGCAGGATCGAGTGGTTGTCGTCGGAGATCAGCGACACCATCAGCGCGCCGTCATCGCGGGTCCAGACGTCGAGCCCTTCCATATTGTCGATCTGGTAGCCCATGTCGGCCTCCAGCAGCACCGGCCCGTCGGCGACCGCGCCCTTCTCGACGCTTTCGCCATAGATGCGCCGCAGCCGCATCTTGACGCCGCGGGCCATCGAGAAACTGCGCTCCAGAAGCAATAGGTCGCCATCCGGCAGGAAGGCGCCATCTGTGATGTCGAAATCGCCATTGCGCTTAACAGTAAAGACGCCCTTGTGCGGCCCTTCGATGATGGCGGCATAGATGTTGCCGGCCTTGTCCAGGCTCTTCTCGGAGACCACGACAAGCCCGCCCTCATGCTGGCCGTTGGCATCGGCATGGGTGACCGTCTCGAAGCCGCGATTCTGGCGCAATTCCTGGGCCGGAACCACGAAATCCAGCTGCTTGAAGGGCGCCTTCATGTCGGTCGGGTCGATCTTGAACTGAGCGACATGGTGATCGCGCTCGAAACCGACGGTGGCGATGCCGTCCTTGACCGCGAGGCCTTCCGCATCGACCTCCCATTTCCTGTCGATCGGCCGGCCGGCCTCGTCGACCATCTGCTGCATGCGGAAATTCTGGATGCCGGACGGCCGCTTGTCGGCGTCGCGCACCACCGTGCCGAAGAACCAGAAGCCGGTGTCGGCAACGCCGATGAAGTCACTCCCGGCCTTCAGGAAGCGGAAGGCCGACAGCGCACCGAAATCGCGAGTCGGCGAGGTCATCTCCAGCCCACCGACGAATTCAAGCGGGCCGAACTGCTTGTCGGCATGGCCAATGTGAAATTCAGTGATCGGGCGGGCCGAGATTTCGACCGGTTCGACCGAGCTTGAGCCGGGCGAACCGGCTGCCGCCGAAGCCACGCCGGAAAGCAGGGCGACGGCGGCGAAAAGCGTCTGCTGAAAGCCGCCGCGCCTGGAGATCATCCGGCGCGCCGCATACCACCGCCGCGTCGCGTATCCTTCGCGCTTTCCTCGGCGAACAGCGAAGCCAGCTGCTCGGTCATGGCGCCGGCCAGTTCCTCGGCATCGACAATGGTGACAGCACGGCGGTAATAGCGCGTGACGTCGTGGCCGATGCCGATGGCCAGCAGTTCCACCGGCGAACGCGTCTCGATCAGGTCGATGACGGCGCGCAGATGGCGCTCGAGATAATTGCCCGGATTGACCGACAGCGTCGAATCGTCGACCGGCGCACCGTCCGAGATCATCATCAGGATCTTGCGCTGTTCGGGTCGCGCGATCAGCCGGTTGTGCGCCCACAGCAGCGCCTCGCCGTCGATATTTTCCTTGAGCAGGCCTTCGCGCATCATAAGGCCGAGATTGCGCCGGGCGCGCCGCCACGGATGGTCGGCCGATTTGTAGATGATGTGGCGCAGATCGTTGAGCCGGCCAGGATTCGGCGGCTTGCCGTCCTTCAGCCATTTCTCGCGCGCCTGCCCGCCCTTCCAGGCCCGCGTGGTGAAACCGAGGATCTCGACCGAGACGCCGCAGCGTTCCAGCGTGCGCGCCAGTATGTCGGCGCAGGTGGCGGCGACCGTGATCGGCCGGCCGCGCATCGAACCGGAATTGTCGAGCACCAGCGTCACCACCGTGTCGCGAAATTTGGTGTCGCGCTCCTGCTTGAACGACAATGGCTGCATCGGATCGATGACGACGCGCACCAGCCGGGCCGGGTCGAGGTAACCCTCTTCCAGGTCGAAATCCCAGGAGCGGTTCTGCTGCGCCATCAGCCGGCGCTGCAGCCGGTTCGCCAGCCGCCCGACGACGCCGGACAGATTGGCAAGCTGCTTGTCGAGGAAGGCGCGCAGCCGGTCGAGCTCTTCCTCCTCGCACAGCTCCTCGGCGCCGACCGTCTCGTCGAAAGCGGTGGTGAAGACCTTGTAGTCGATCTCCTTCGGCAGATTGGTGAAGGGATTGTCATTGCGGCGCGCCTCGCCGGGTGTTTCGGCATCGGCGTCGTCATCGTCGGACAGGTCGTCCGCGGTGGCGTCGGAGGCTTCGGTCTCGGCCGACTGCTCATCATCGGCGGAAGCTTCGGCATCCTCGGACTGCGACTGCTCGGAGCCGGAATCCTCTTCGCCGCCCTCCTCGCTCTGCTCCTCGCCTTGCGGCTGGTTGTCGTCATTGTCCTCGGAGTCTTCGGTCTCCTGGTCATCGCCGAGTTCCTCGGCCATCTCCATCGAGGCGAGCATCTCGCGCACGACCCGGGCGAAGGCCTGCTGGTCGCCGAGCTTGGCCGACAATCCGTCGAGATCGGCCTTAGCCTTCTCCTCGACCCAGGGGCGCCAGAGTTCGACCAGCCGCTCGCCGCTCTTCGGGACCGGGCGGCCGGTCAGCTTCTCGCGCACCATCAGCGCGAGCGCTTCCTCGATCGGCGCGTCGGCCTTGTCCTTGACGTCGACGAGGTTGGCCTTGGTGTATTTGTCCTCCAGCATCGAGCCGATATTGTCGGCGACGCCCTGCATGGCGCGGCTGCCGATCGCCTCGACGCGAGCCTGCTCGACCGCGTCATAGATGGCGCGGGCCGCCTTACCTTCCGGCGCCAGCTTGGTGTGGATGCGCGCATCGTGGCAGGCGCGCTTCAGCGCCATGGAGTCGCCGAGGCCGCGGGTAATCGCGATGTCGGTCTTCGATGCCTTCTTCGGCAGTTCGGGCAGACGCGCGCGGCTGCCGGCGAGTGCCGGCCGGTCCTTGGCGAAACCGACTTCAAGCTCCTTGTCGCCGGCAATGGCGCGCATGCAGACGGTGACGGCGCGCTTGAAGCTGTCGGCTTCAGACCCCGTCTTCGACTTGTTGCGCGTGTTGTCGCCCGGACCCGCCATCGTCTATCTCTAATTTGCTGCTGGCTGTTGGCCAAGCTGAGTGCGCAGGATATCGACGATCTCTTTGACAGGAATCGTAAAATATCCCGCTTTTTTGCTGTCGTAAGCCTGTCTCCACCGACTGTATCCGCCGCCGAAGCCTTCCGGCACCGGACCAGCCCCTTCAAGCTCGATCACACTTTCCCTCAGGACGTTGGCCGCAACGGGAAGGTGCGCAACGGTTTGCAGTTCCTTGCCGGCATTCGGAATCGGCGCATTGGTGATCGAGATCGATATGATCGGCTGGTTTTCGCGATCGAAGTTATCGACCGCGCCAATAATTACCCGTGACGAGGCCGGCGACGCTCCGCGAAAAGTCCAGATTTGCCCGGTCTCAAATGATTCGGTTCCGGCCATGGCTGCCTGACAGATAGCAAAGCAGAATACTGAGGAACTCCACAGGAATGTCCGGCGGATTGCTCCCATGGGATCAACGTTATCCCAGCACGACGTTGGCGGCGCTCTCGGGCAGATCCTCGCCGAAGGCGCGCTGGTAGAATTCGGCCACCACGGAGCGCTCGAGCTCGTCGCACTTGTTGAGGAAGGTCAGCCGGAACGCCATGCCGATATTGCCGAATATCTCGGCATTCTCGGCCCAGGTGATCACCGTACGCGGGCTCATCACGGTCGACAGATCGCCATTGATGAAGGCCGAGCGCGTCATGTCGGCGACGCGCACCATCTTGTTGACGATGTCCTTGCCCTTGCCGTCGCGATAGTGCTTGGCCTTGGCCAGCACGATGGCGACTTCATTGTCGTGCGGCAGATAGTTCAGCGTGGTGACGATCGACCAGCGGTCCATCTGCGCCTGGTTGATCTGCTGGGTGCCGTGATAGAGGCCGGTGGTGTCGCCGAGGCCGACCGTGTTGGCGGTCGAGAACAACCGGAAGGCCGGATGCGGGCGGATGACCCGGCTCTGGTCGAGCAGCGTCAGTCGGCCCGACGATTCCAGCACGCGCTGGATGACGAACATCACGTCCGGGCGGCCGGCATCATACTCGTCGAAGCACAGCGCGACATTGTGCTGGTAGGCCCAGGGCAGGATGCCGTCGCGGAATTCGGTGATCTGCAAACCGTCCTTGACGACGATCGCGTCCTTGCCGACGAGGTCGATACGGCTGACATGGCTGTCGAGGTTGACACGCACGCAGGGCCAGTTGAGGCGGGCGGCGACCTGTTCGATATGGGTCGACTTGCCGGTGCCGTGATAGCCCGACACCATGACGCGGCGGTTGTAGGCAAAGCCCGCAAGGATCGCCATCGTCGTGTTCTTGTCGAACAGATAGTCCGGGTCGATGTCGGGCACATGCTCCGATGTCACCGAATAGGCCGGCACCACCATCTTGGATTCGAAGCCGAATTTCTCCTTCACCGACACCGTCGTGTCGGGCAGGTTGGCGATGTCGCGATCGACCTTGTTCATATCTCTCAACGTCTCCACGGGCGAAACGTCTGATTTCGCCGGCAATCGATTTTGTCCGGGGGCGGTCTTAGAGCCTTTTCCAACCTTATGAAAGTTGGAAAACGACACGAACCGTATGGTCGCTCAGCACAGGCCCGCCTGTTTGAGCACGCGATAGGCCTGCAGCACATCGCGGAACCGGTCTTCCGAACCTCTGTCGCCACCATTCGCATCCGGATGGTGCAGTTTCACCAGTTCCTTATAGCGCGCCTTGATCTCCTTGCCAGTCGCCTTTGTATCAAGGCCAAGCGTTTCCAGCGCCTTGGCCTCAAGCGGCTTGGCCTTGCGTTCGCGCGCTTCGCGCGGATCCTTCGGTCCCTTGAACAGGTCGAATGGGTCGCGCATGCGGTTGTAGTAGCCGGCGCGGCCGGAGCGCATTTGCGCCATATCCGGGGACGACCGCGTCGAAGGGCCGGTGGCGCCTATCTTCCAGGTCGGGCGGTGGCCGGTCATGGCTTCCTTCTGGAAGCGCGCGACCTCGGTATCCGGCACGCCGGAAAAATAATTGAAGCCCTTGTTGTACTCGCGCACATGGTCGAAGCAGAAGCGGAAATACTCACCCTCCTTCATGCGCCCGACCGGCGCGCGATGGGTGCCCGCCTCCTTGCAGCCGTCCCACTGGCAGATCGGCGAGTGCGACTTCAGCTCCGCGTCCTTGTCGGGGCGGACGCGAATCTTCTCGAAATATTTGGGGTACGGCTTCATCTTACCCATTTATGGGGCGTTCGCAGATGCGAAACAAGAATTGACATTTTCGCGATCATCGCCCTAACCGCTGAATCGCGGCATAAAGCAGGCGAATGGCGGATTTTGTTGCACGGCAGCGCTTTTGCGAAGACCGATTTGGTTTCAAGGCTGAGGCGCCAGCCATATGTGGTGAAGGAAAACGGCGATGTCCATACAGACGACCATGGAAGACAAGCTCAACAAGGCATTTTCGCCGGAGCGGCTGGTCATCATCAATGAAAGCCATCTCCATGCCGGCCACCACCATCACGGCTCCGACCATCACGGCACTTACGACGGCACCGGCGAGACGCATTTTCGCGTCCGCGTCGTCGCTTCCGCCTTTGCCGGCATGAGCCGCATCGACCGTCACCGCGCCGTCAATGAACTGCTTGCCGACGAATTGCAGGCCGGCGTGCACGCGCTGGCGATCGAACCGGCGGCTCCCGGCGAAAAGACGCGCTGGTAGCTCGGTTCCGCCTACCGTTTTCGCCGCGCTCAGAGCACCGCTTCGATGAGGAACGGGCCGCGCCGTGACAAGGCGCTGTCCAGCAGCGCGTCGAAGCGCTCGCACGTATCGGCGCGAGCCGCTTCCACGCCCATGCCTTTGGCCAGCGACACCCAGTCGAGCGAGGGATGGTCGATGTCGAGCATGCGCCTGGCGTTCTCGCCGATGGCGCCGACGCCGACATTCTTCATCTCGCCATGCAGGATCGCATAGGTTCGGTTGGAAAACACGATCGTCACCACATCGAGCTTTTCCCGCGCCTGCGTCCACAATCCCTGCACCGTGTACATGCCGCTGCCGTCGGCTTCGAGATTGATCACCTTGCGGTCCGGACAGGCGATTGCAGCCCCGGTCGCCATCGGGATGCCGCCGCCGATCGATCCGCCCGTGCCCATCATGTAGTCGTGCGGCGCGGCAAAGGCCGACAGCGCGAAGAAACGCCTGGCTGAGGTGATCGCTTCATCGCAAATGATCGCCTCGGCCGGCAGTTTGCGCGCCACCGAGAGCGCGATGGCATCTTCCGTCAGCTTGCCGTTCGGCGTTGCCTCGTCGGGAAAAGCGGCCGCGAGCACCTGTTGTTGCGACCTCTTGATGCCAAGTTCGTCGCGAAGCGCCTCCAGCGCCGCATGCAGATCGTCGCCATGGGCGGCCAGTGTCAGCACCTCGCAGCCTTCCCGAACGAGCCGTCCCGGTTTTCCCGGATAGGCGAAGAAGGCAACCGGCTCCTTCGCGCCGACCAGGATCAGAACGTCGACATCCCTGAGCACAGCCGTCGCCGCATCGACCGGATAGGGGATCCGGTTCGGCGCGACACGCCCACGCCCGCGTTGCATCCGTGCGATCAGAACCTCGCCGAACAGGCGGACGTCGCTGCCCGTCGAGATCTGCCCGGCGATGGCGAGCGCATCGGCTCGTGCGGCCTTTCCGCGAACGATCATGCCGGCTCGGCCCGGAGCAGCACGGATCGCCGCGGCGATCTTGCGCACGGCGTCCATATCGACGGCCGGCGCTGGCATCAGCTTCACCTTGCCGACCGAAACCGCGTCGACTTCGCCCCAGGCGGCATCCGCCGGCAGGATCAGCGTCGCGACGCCGGGTGGTGTCAGCGAGGCGCGAAAGGCTGCTTCAGCTGCCGGCACGACATCGGCCGGGCCCTTGACGCGCCCGACCCAGTTGGACATCGGCGCCGCAAGGCTCTCGATATCGCTGGTGAGTGGGGCATCAAGCGGCAGATGGTAAGAGGCGTGGTCACCGACGATGTTGATCATCGGGCTGAAGGCGCGCCGGGCATTGTGCATGTTGGCGAGTCCGTTGGCCAGGCCGGGACCGGTATGCAGCAGCGTCGCGGCCGGCCGATCGGTCATCCGCGCATAGCCATCGGCAGCACCAGTCACCACGCCTTCGAACAGCCCGAGCACGCAACGCATTTTCGGCTTGCGATCAAGTGCTGCAACGAAGTGCATTTCGGAGGTGCCGGGATTGGCGAAGCAGACCGTCACATCGTTGGCCAGAAGCACGTCACACAGGACATCGGCGCCGTTCATGCAATTCCCTCCCGCTCACGATCGAAGAGCACTTGCACCCGGGCGCCCGCACAGCAATATCCCGCCGCCACTTTTGATCTGATCCAGCGCCGTAAGGATCAGCCGACCGCCGATTTCAGGAATGCCAGCGCGGCAGCGGTCAGCGCGTCACCGTCCTCGCCGAAATCGCGATTGATCGACATATGCGTGTAGGCGCTGCCGTCGAACAGCGTGACCTGGGTGCCCGTCGCGCGCAGGCGCTCGGCAAAGGCCTTCGAACCCTCGCCACGGCCAGACGCCCGCGAATAGGCAATGAAGGTCGGCGGATGCTTGCGGCCATCGACATAGCTGGCCGGCGAAAGTGCCGTCCATTGCGAGGGGTCGGAAAACACGCGCGCATAGGCCCGCACCATGCCGCCATTTTCGGCAAGAGCTGCAAGGTCATAGGCCCTGGTGTCGTCGAGGATGAGCGCGGCGATGCCAGGCAACCCGCCGCGCATGCCGGTCAGGGCGATCAGATGGCAGCCGGCCGAATGGCCCATGCCGACAATGCGGTTGGGGTCGCCGCCATGCCGGGCGATGTTGGCCCTGATATAGGCGAAGGCCTTTTCGACGTCACCGGCCTGGGTGGCGACATCGGCCTCCGGCAACATGCGGTAGTCGATGGAGACGAAGCAGAAGCCGTTGGCGAGCAGAAAGGCCGGTTTGGCGTCGACCTGGCTGCGTTTGCCGAACTGCCAGGTGCCGCCATGAACGAAAAACACGACCGGCAAGCCGATTGCGCCATCGGGCGCGTAGATGTCGAGCTTGGCCGGCCCGTAGTCGAAGGTTTTTGGCGTGGGTCGGCGTGTTTCCCACGCGGCCGATGCTGCCAATGGCAGCATCGCCGCCATCGAGGCCATGATCAGGCTTCGTCGATCGATCATCACTGTCTCCTGGCGAGGCAAGACTCGCACGCGGCCGCCCCAGCCGTCCAGTCGGGGATTAGCTACACACCCGCTACCCGCAACGAATCCCGCTCCGCAACGAGCGCCTTGATCTCGCGGATGGCCTCAAATCCCCATGATCGCAGCCACCTCTTCACATGAAGGGAACAAACGGTACCCCCCGGCAGTTGAATGCGAGACGAGCCGAATGGAAGCCACACAGCGGCTCCGAGGGCAAAGCATCATGCGAGAGAACCAGTCTGACGTCTTCGATCTGTTTTCGGAAATTTACACCAACGCGGCGCAGGAAGAGATCAGCATCCAGCAGTATCTCCTTGCCTGCCGCGAGGACAAGTCGATGTATGCCTCGGCGCCTGAACGGATGGTCGAGGCGATTGGCGAGCCCAACCTGGTCGACACCAGCAAGGATGAGCGGCTCGGCCGCATTTTCTCCAATCGGACCCTGAAAGTGTACCCTTCCTTCGCCGATTTCTATGGCATGGAGGACACAATCGAGCGCATCGCCGGCTATTTTCGCTATGCGTCCCAGGGGCTCGAGGAGCGCAAGCAAATCCTCTATTTGCTCGGGCCGGTCGGCGGCGGCAAATCCTCCCTTGCCGAGCGGCTGAAGAAGTTGATGGAACAGCGCCCGATCTACACGCTGAAGGTCGGCAACCAGGTCAGCCCGGTTTTCGAATCGCCGCTTGGCCTTTTCCATCCCGATCGCATGGGCGACCTGCTGGAGGATAAATACGGTATTGCCCGACGCCGGTTGAACGGCCTCATTTCGCCATGGGCGGCCAAGCGCCTCGACGAACTTTCCGGCGACATTTCCAAGTTCAGCGTCGTCAAGCTGATGCCTTCGCGACTGCGCCAGATCGGCATCGCCAAGACCGAGCCCGGCGACGAGAACAATCAGGACGTCTCGGCCCTGGTCGGCAAAGTGGACATCCGGCAATTGGAAAACTTCAGTCAGTCCGATCCGGACGCCTATTCCTATAGTGGTGGACTGAACCGGACCACCCAGGGGCTGCTTGAATTCGTCGAAATGTTCAAGGCGCCTATCAAGGTCCTGCATCCGCTGCTCACCGCCACCCAGGAAGGCAGCTACAACGGCACCGAAAATTTCGGCGCCTTTCCCTACCAGGGAATCATCGTGGCCCATTCCAACGAGTCGGAATGGCTGCAGTTCAAGAACAACAAGAACAATGAGGCTTTTCTCGATCGCATCCTCGTGGTCAAGGTGCCGTATTGCCTGCGGATAACCGAAGAGCGGCAGATCTACGAGAAACTGCTGCGGGAGAGCGAATTGGCCGCCAGTCCCTGCGCTCCCGAGGTCCTCGACATCCTCAGCCGGTTTACCGTCTCGACCCGCTTGGCCGAGCACGACAATTCGCCGCTCTACACCAAGATGCGCGCCTATGATGGCGAGAACCTCAAGGAGGTCGACCCCAAGGCCAAGTCGGTTCAGGAATATCGGGACGCCGCCGGCGTCGACGAGGGCATGGCCGGCGTCAGCACGCGCTTTGCCTTCAAGATCCTGTCGCAGACCTTCAACTACGACACCGAAGAGGTGGCCGCCGACCCCGTGCACCTCATGTACATCCTGGAGGAGGCAATCAAACGCGAACAGTTTCCGAAGGAGACGGAAGCCGCCTATCTGGAGTTCATCAAGTCCGAGCTGGCAGCGCGGTATGCCGAATTCATCGGCCATGAAATCCAGAAAGCCTATCTGGAATCGTACAGCGAGTACGGCCAGAATCTTTTCGACCGCTACATCGCCTACGCCGACGCCTGGATCGAGGATCAGGACTACAAGGATCCTGACACAGGCCAGATCCTCAACCGCGAGGTTTTGGACAACGAGCTTTCACAGGTCGAAAAACCGGCCGGCATCGCCAATCCCAAGGACTTCCGCAATGAGGTGGTGAAATTCACGTTGCGCGCCCGTGCAAGAAACCATGGCCGCAACCCGGCGTGGACAAGTTACGAGAAGCTGCGGGAAGTCATCGAGAAACGCATGTTCGGCCAGGTCGAGGACCTCCTGCCGGTGATCAGCTTCGGCTCCAAGCAGGACAGCGTCACGGAAAAGCGGCACAATGAATTCGTGCAGCGGATGGTCGAGCGCGGCTACACCGATCGGCAGGTTCGTCGCCTCGTGGACTGGTACATGCGGGTGAACAGGGCGGGTTAGTGAACCCGGATGGTTCCATGCCGATCTTCATCGACCGCCGCCTGAACCCTAAAGACAAGAGTCTCGGCAATCGCCAGCGCTTCCTCCGACGCGCGCGCGAGGAATTGAAACGGAGCATACGCGATCAGATCCGCACCGGCAGGATCGCCGACGCGGATTCCGAGCACGCCGTGCGCATGCCCGAAAGAGGCACAAGCGAGCCGAGCTTCAACAACGCCCGCGACAGCGGCAGGCGCCAGCACATCTTGCCGGGCAACAGGCATTTCTCCGCTGGAGACCTGATCCCCAAGCCCGGCGGGGGCGGCGGGGGAGCATCGTCCCCGGGAGACAAGGCTTCGGAAGACGACTTCCGTTTCGTGCTGTCGCGCGAGGAAGTGCTCGATCTTTTCTTCGAGGATCTCGAGCTCCCGGACATGGTCAAGCTCAACCTCAAGGAGATCCTTGCCTTCAAGCCGCGCAGGGCCGGCTTCGCCGCCACCGGTTCGCCGACCAACATCGCCGTTGGTCGCACGATGCGCAACAGCCACGGCCGCCGCATTGCGCTGAGACGCCCCAAGCAGGTCGAGCTGGATGCCATCCTCGAGGAAATCGCCTCGCTCGAGGAGGCGCCATCCAGCACCGCGGCGCGCCAGCGTATTGCGGCATTGCGCGAAGAGCTTGATCGGCTGGAACGCCGCCGCCGCCGGATTGCCTATGTCGATCCGGTCGACATCCGCTTCAACCGCTTCGATCCCCGGCCGGTGCCGAACGCCAATGCCGTCATGTTCTGCCTGATGGACGTGTCCGGATCCATGGGCGAGCGCGAGAAGGATCTGGCCAAGCGCTTCTTCGTGCTGCTGCACCTGTTCTTGAAACGACGCTACGACCGCATCGAGATTGTCTTCATCCGCCACACGCACCTGGCTCAGGAGGTCGACGAGGAGACATTTTTCTACAACACCCAAAGCGGCGGCACTGTCGTTTCCACCGCGCTGGAGGAAATGCACCGTATTATCGCCAGCCGCTACCCGGCCCACGACTGGAACATCTATGCCGCCCAGGCCTCGGACGGCGACAATTTCGCCGGCGATTCCGAGCGATGCATTTCGCTGCTCAACGGCGAACTGATGCGGCTGTGCCAATATTTTGCCTATGTCGAGATCATCGACGAGCGTGAAGCCCATATTTTCGGCTCGACCGAAAACGGGACATCGCTGTGGCGTGCCTATAACGCCATCGACCAGAAATGGCCGAACTTCCAGATGAGCCGCATCGCCACGCCCGCCGATATCTACCCGGTCTTTCGCCAGCTCTTCGGCAGGCAGCCGGCCTCCCTCAAGAGAGCGTGAGGGCTCCCGATGGCCAGACAAGCGAGCAAATCCAGCCTGCTTTTCTCAGGGTCCGACTGGGACTTCAAAACATTGTCGCGGGCCTATGACGCGATCGAGGCACTTGCGGTCGAAGAGCTTCATCTGGACACCTATCCCGTTCAGATGGAGATCATCTCGTCGCAACAGATGCTCGACGCCTATTCGTCCATCGGCATGCCACTGATGTATCGTCACTGGTCTTTCGGCAAACATTTCCTCCACCAGGATTTGCTCTATCGCAAGGGCGGGCGAGGGCTTGCCTATGAACTGGTCATCAATTCCAATCCCTGCATCGTCTATCTGATGGAGGAAAACACCATGGCCCTGCAGGCCTTGGTGACGGCCCATGCAGCGCTGGGGCACAATCACTTCTTCAAGAACAATCAGTTGTTCAAACAGTGGACCGATGCGGGTGCGATCCTCAGCTACCTGGACTTCGCCAAGGGCTACATAGTCCGTTGCGAGGAGCGGCACGGCCTCGCCGCCGTAGAGGCTGTTCTCGATTCCGCCCACGCGCTGATGGATCAAGGCGTGTTTCGCTATCACCGACCGCCGAGGCTGTCGTCGGAACGGCAACGCGAAGGAATTCGCGAGCGTCTCGAATACGAGGAGCGCTCCTACAACGACTTATGGCGTACGCTGCCGCCTTCGCAGCAAGCGGCCAACGACAAGGACCAGGACCCGGAGCGGAAGAAATCGCTAAACCTGCCTGAGGAAAACCTGCTCTATTTCCTGGAAAAGAACAGCCCGGTCCTGGAGCCCTGGCAGCGTGAGATCATCAGGATCGTTCGCGTCATCGCGCAATATTTTTACCCGCAACGGCAAACACAGGTGATGAACGAAGGCTGTGCCACTTTCGTGCACTATACGCTGATGAACATGCTGTTCGACCGCGGCCAGATCAGCGAAGGCGCCATGCTCGAAATCCTGCGCAATCATTCCAACGTGGTCTTTCAGCCGGCCTTCGACGATCCGCGTTTTTCCGGCATCAACCCCTATGCTCTCGGCCTCGACATGATGCAGGATATCAAGCGCATCTCCACCAAACCCACGGCCGAGGACCGCGATTGGTTCCCCGACATCGCCGGCCAGGGCAACTGGCGCGAGGTCCTGCTTGACGCCTGGGCCGATCATCGCGACGAATCCTTCATCCGCCAGTACCTCAGTCCGGCCTTGATCCGGAAATGGCGGTTTTTTGTGCTCGGCGACGCTGCCGACCAACCGCATTGTCTGGTCGCGTCCATCCACGACGAGCGCGGCTACGCCAAGATACGCGCCACGCTCGCCAACAGTTATGATCTCGGTGCGAACCGGCCGGACATTCAGGTGGTGGATGTCGATCTGCTCGGCGACCGCCATTTGCGGCTGCAGCACAAGGTCAATGACGGCATCCTTCTCGAGGATGCCAGCCGCGACGCCACGCTTCGTCACATCCGCAGGCTTTGGGGTTATGAAGTCAGCCTGGCCGCCATGGATGCCGAGACCGGCGCGACGATCCACGAACGCTCGACGAGCCAGATCGCGGAATGACGGCACCCGGTCTCCCGGCGCGGATCAGGCGTCGCCGGCTGGCCTGATCCTCAGCCTTGCGATCCGGTTCTTGTCGCGTTTCATGACGATGAAGCGCTTGCCGTGGAACGTAAAAGCCTGCTTCTCCTCGGGGATCGATTGCGTCTCGTGGATGACGAGGCCGGCAATGGTGGTGGCCTCCTCATCCGGCAGGTTCCAGTCGAGAGCCCGGTTGAGGTCACGGATCGGCACCGTGCCGTCGACGACGACGGAGCCGTCGGCCTCCTGCTTGACGCCTTGTATGTCGACATCATGCTCGTCGGCGATCTCGCCGACGATCTCCTCGATAATGTCCTCCAGCGTCACCAGCCCTTCGACCTCGCCATACTCGTCGACGACGACGGCGAAATGCGCCTTGCGGCGCAGGAAGGCGTTGAGCTGTTCCTGCAAGGTCGTGGTGTCGGGCACGAACCAGGGTTTCGAAGCGATCTTCATCACGTCGATTCTGGAGAAATCATTGCCGACTTCGTTCAAGGCGCGCAGCAGATCCTTTGCATGCAGCACGCCGACGATGTTGTCGAGCGAGCCCTTCCACAGCGGCATGCGGGTGTGCGGGCTCTGCAAAATCTCGCGCACCACCGCTTCCGGTGCATTGTCGGCATTGACCGAGCGCATGTTGGTGCGGTGGACCATGATGTCGGAGACTTCGAGCTCGGCGAGATCGAACAGGCCGCCGACGCGGTCGCGATCCTCGCGCACCACCTGGCCGTCGCGGCGGAAATCGTCGACCGCGCCGCGCAATTCGTCCTGGCTGGAACGCTGCGGCTCGATGCGCGAAAGCTCGTATCCGAACATGGCAAGCAGGCGTGTGCGCACGGCAACGAGCAGCACGATGAGGATGGCAAGGACGGCGACGACGATCCAGCCGGGCTCGTTGGTCATCTCGGCCGCATCTTCTGCTGGTCCGGATGGTTTTCTGTCAGAAACGACAGCACTTCCGATGCCGGAACATCCTTGGCAATGAAAGCCTGGCCGATGCCGCGCGTCAGGATGAAGGTCAGCGCGCCGCGTGATACCTTCTTGTCCTGGGTGATGAAGGCCAGCAGCGCCTCGGCATCAGGCAATTCGCCTGGGATGTCGGCCATGCGCCAGGGCAGGCCAACAGCGCGCAGATGCGCCTCGACGCGCGCGGCATCGTCGGGGCTGGCCAGATTGAGCCGTGACGAAAACCGGTGCGCCAGCGCCATGCCGATGGCGACCCCTTCGCCATGGACGAGGCGGGCTCCGTCATACTGGGTGGCGGCTTCCAGCGCGTGGCCGAATGTGTGGCCGAGATTGAGCAGCGCGCGGTCGCCGGTCTCGAATTCGTCGCGCGCAACCACGTCGGCCTTGGCGCGGCAGGCTTCGGCGATGGCCTGCGCCCTCTCCGGCCCGCCGGCAAAAACCTGGACCCAATTCTTTTCCAGCCAGGCGAAAAATTCCGGCCGGTCGATGAGCCCGTATTTGGCGAGCTCGGCATAGCCGGCGCGGAATTCCCGGATCGGCAGCGTGTCGAGCACCCCGGTGTCGGCCAGCACCAGTTTCGGCTGATGGAAGACGCCGACAAGGTTCTTGCCGCGCGGGCTGTTGATGCCGGTCTTGCCGCCGACCGAGGAATCGACCTGCGCCAGCAGCGAGGTCGGGATCTGCACGAAATTCATGCCGCGCCGCACGATGCCGGCGGCAAAGCCGGCAAGGTCGCCAATAACGCCGCCGCCGAAGGCGATGACGATGTCACCGCGCTCCAGTTTCGCAGCCAGCACACCGTCTACCACCTCTTCGAGATGAGCAAAACTCTTGGTCTTCTCGCCGGGCGGCAACGTGATCACGGCGGTCTGGATGCCGCCCGTTTCGAGGCTGGCCTGAAGGGCAGCGAGATGCGCTGCCGCGACATTGGCGTCGGTGACGACCGCGGCGCGCGTGCCCGGCAGCCGGCGCGCAATCTCCGCACCCGCGCGGGCCAGCAACCCCGGGCCGATCAGAATGTCATAGGTCCGGTCGCCAAGGCCGACTTCGACGGCAACGGGTGCATCGATGCTCACGATTCCACCTCGCCCGTCGCAGCCGCCTGATCGATGCCGAAATGCCCGCACAGCGCGTCCACCACCTCGGTCGCGATGACTTCCTTGCGGTCGTCGCGGGTCGGCACTGTGACGTCCGATGTCGCGTAGACCGGATAGCGCTCGCCCATCAGCCGCTCCAGCACGGCGCGGGGGTCGGCGCTTTTCAGGAGCGGCCGGTTCTGTTTCTTGGAGACGCGGTCCATCAGAAGATCGAGCTCTGCCTTCAGCCACACCGACACGCCGTGCGCTGCAATCGCCTCGCGCGTCTGCGCGTTCATGAAGGCGCCGCCGCCGGTCGACAGCACCTGCGGGCCGTTTTCCAGCACGCGCAGGATGACGCGCTGCTCCAGCGCCCTGAATTCGGTCTCGCCGTAGCGCTCGAACAGTTCCGGAACGGTCATGCGCGAGACGCTTTCGATCTCCTGGTCGCTGTCGATGAAGGGCAGCGCCAGCATGGTTGCCACCTTGCGGCCGATCGCCGTCTTGCCGGCACCCATCAATCCGACGAAGACGACGGAACGGCTGCCCAGCCGGCCAAGCAACGCGGCGTGGGTCTCGTCTGGAGGATTTGCTGGCAGCGCGTTCATCGGATGTTTCGAAGGCCCTCTTTGCCGGCGTATCGACATGAAAAGCCCGTTTGCGTCAAGCGTGGCAAGTGCCTTGAACCCGATATGGACCGGCAGGGTCTGCATCAGAAGTTGCTAACAGGCCTCAGCTTCTTCCTTGAATTGGCCGGATTGGCGTCCCATAAGGGGACAGGGTTTGGAAACGCAGAACAAGAAGACGGGCGAAAATTGATGCCGACACTGTTTCGCTTTGTCGTGGTAACAGCGATTCTGGCTGGCATTGCCTATGGTACGATGTTCGCACTGGTGATGTTCGTCGAGCCAAAGAAGGGGGAAATGAGCGTGCGCATCCCTCCGGAAAAGCTCAATCCCAAGAAAAGCTGAATGACAAGAAAAGCTGAATGAACAGCGCCGCCCGCATCGAAGCCTTCCTGGAAATGATGAGCGCCGAGCGGGGCGCGGCCGAAAACACGCTTTCCTCCTACCGCCGCGACCTCGAGGACGCTTCTGAAGCGATCGATGGCGGGCTGGCCGGTGCCGCCGCCGCCGATATTCGAGCCTATCTCGACGACATTGCCGCCCGCGGCTTTGCAGCCACGTCGCAGGCGCGCAAACTGTCGGCGATCCGCCAGTTCTTCAAATTCCTCTACGCCGAAGGCCTGCGCGGCGATGACCCGACCGGCACGCTGGACAGCCCGAAAAAGGGCCGCCCGCTGCCCAAGACGATGAGCGAGGCCGACACCGGCCGGCTGATCGACCGTGCGGCGCTTGAGGCCGGCGATGTCTCTTCGGGCGATGGGGACAGTCTGGCATCCCTGCGCCTGCATGCGCTGGTCGAGGTGCTTTACGCCACCGGCCTGCGCGTTTCCGAGCTGGTCGGCCTGCCGGTGACGGTGGCGCAGCGCGACGACCGTTTCTTCATGGTGCGCGGCAAGGGCGACAAGGAGCGTATGGTGCCGCTCTCCGCCAAGGCGCGCACGGCGATGAAGAGCTGGCTTGCCGCCCGTGCCAGGGTGCCAGCCTTTGCCGACAGTCCGTTCCTGTTTCCGGCCGCCTCCGACAGCGGCTATCTCTCGCGCCAGGTCTTCGCGCGTGACCTGAAAGGGCTGGCGGCAAGGGCCGGCATCGCCTCGGCGAAGATCTCGCCGCACGTGCTGCGCCATGCTTTCGCCAGCCATCTCCTGCAGAACGGCGCCGATCTCCGGGCCGTACAGCAATTGCTTGGCCATGCCGACATATCGACGACACAGATTTACACCCATGTGCTGGAAGAGCGGCTGGTGCGGCTGGTCAACGATCATCATCCGCTTGCCGACTAGGCCTCATATCGCTATGTGAGGACGATATTTCACCGCCCGGAGCCTTGGATTCAAGGGTTCCGTCAGCCACTGCCTTCCGACGTATCGGTCCGCTCACGCATGTACAATTACCTCGATTTCGAAAAGCCGGTGCAGGACCTCGAGGGCAAGATCCTCGAGCTGAAGAAGCTTGCCGAGAATGGCGAGGCGGTCGATGTCGGCGACGAGATCAGCCGCCTCGAGAAGCGCTCCCGCGACGCGCTGCGCGACGCCTACAAGGCGCTGACGCCGTGGCAGAAGGTGCAGGTGGCTCGCCATCCCGACAGGCCGCATTGCGTCGACTACATCAAGGGCCTGTTCACCGATTTCACGCCGCTGGCCGGCGACCGCAATTTCGGTGAGGACCAGGCGATCGTCGGCGGTTTCGCCCGTTTCCGCGGCGAACCCATTGCCATCATCGGCCAGGAAAAAGGTTCCGACACAGCCAGCCGCCTGAAGCACAATTTCGGATCGGTTCGCCCGGAGGGCTACCGCAAGGCGGTACGGCTGATGGAACTGGCCGACCGCTTCAAGATCCCGCTGCTGACGCTGGTCGACACGGCCGGCGCCTATCCCGGTGTCAACGCTGAAGAGCGCGGCCAGGCGGAGGCTATCGCCCGTTCAACCTCGACCTGTCTCGGCCTGAAAGTACCGTCGATCTCGGTGGTCATCGGCGAAGGTGGTTCGGGCGGAGCCATCGCCATCGCCACCGCCAACCGCGTCTACATGCTCGAACACGCCATCTATTCGGTGATTTCGCCGGAAGGCGCCGCCTCTATCCTGTGGCGCGACACGACGCGATCGAAGGATGCGGCGACCAACATGAAGATCACCGCGCAGGATCTTCTGGAACTGAAGATCATCGACGCCATCATCCCCGAGCCGCTCGGCGGTGCGCATCGCGGCGCCGAAACCGTGATCGCCGCGACCGGAGACCTCATCGCCAGGACGATGAAGGACTTTGCCGGCGCCAACACCGATTTCCGCGAGCAGCGCCGCGAAAAATACCTGGCCATGGGCCGCAGTCTCTGACCACAGGCAGCCTTGGCCGCCATAATGTGGTGGGGCGGAGCATTTTTGCCACAAAAATGCCGCTGCATTCGGCTCAATGAGACTGCCGCAGGGGGATGCGTCGGCACTTGCGGTAAGGAATTTATTAGGGTTAACGGGCTTAGGGTCGTCGATGCGCAGTGTAGCAGCCGGGCAGGAAACGTCCGGACGCCAGAGAAAAGACGATATCCGCAGCCATGTTTGTCAAGCTTGCCCGCACCGGAATCCTGATAGCTGCCCTCGGCGTTGCCGGGTGCAACAATTCGTCGATGAAGGATTTTGCCCCGGAGGCGAACAAGCCGCTGCCCGACAAGATCCTCGCCGACATGAGGGCCAAGGGCATGGTCCGCACCTCGTCGGTGATGGCCCGCATCTTCAAGGAAGAAGGCAAGCTCGAGATCTGGAAGGCCAAGACCAACGGCCGCTATGACATGGTCGCGAGCTACGACATCTGCAAATGGTCCGGCAAGCTCGGGCCGAAATACACCGAAGGCGATCGCCAGGCTCCGGAAGGCTTCTACACGGTGCGCCCGGCGCAGATGAATCCGCGCTCGAACTATCATCTGTCCTTCAATATCGGCTATCCCAACGCCTATGACCGCGCCAATGGCCGCACCGGCTCCAATTTGATGGTGCACGGCGCCTGTTCGTCGTCGGGCTGCTATTCGATGACCGATGCGCAGATCGAGCAGATCTATGCGTTCGGCCGCGATGCTTTCCAGGGCGGCCAGACCGAATTCCAGATCCAGGCGTTTCCGTTCCGCATGACCGCCGCCAACATGGCGCGCTACCGCAACGACCCGAATTACGACTTCTGGAAGATGCTGAAGGTCGGCTACGACAATTTCGAGATCACCAAGGTGCCGCCGAAGGTCGATGTCTGCGAGAAGCGTTATGTCTTCAACCAGGTTGCCGCCGACGGTCAGACATTCGATCCGACAGGCGCCTGCCCGGCGACGACGCAGCCTGATTCGCTGAAGAGCGCCTACAATTCCTATATGAGCACCTACGACGCTGCGTTCAGCGGCGCGGTCAAGGCCAGCGTGCCGGCGCCCAAGCCGACCATCGCCGGTATCAAGGAAGCCAGCATCGTCTCCGACTGGTCCAAGCGCCGCGCGCGCGGCGAGCGCGTGCCGATCGACCCGCCGTCGCTCAACAACGATGGCTCGGTGACCGAGACGGCGCGCATGGGCCGTATCGATTCGCCCGCTGGCCGCAAGATGGCCGCTCTCGACGCCGAAAAAGCTGCCAAGCAGAAGGCCGAGCAGCAGAGGCTGGCTGCCATAGAGGCGGCCAAGCAAGCCAAGGAAGCCGCCAAGGCCCAGGCTCTGGCTGAAAAGGAGGCCGAGAAGGCCGCCAAGGAAGCCCCTGTCGCCACCGCGACCATCGCGGCCCCTTCGGAAGCGGCACCGATGGCTGAAACGCAAGCGGCGAGTGCCGACGAAAGCCGGGTGACGAAGCTGAAGAACAAGCTGCTCGGCATGTTCGGCGGTTGATATCGCCCGTGACTGATCGCGCCGCTATTTATGACCTCAAGGGGCTGAACTGCCCCTTGCCCGTGCTCAAGGCCAAGAAGCGCCTGGCCGGGATGCAACCGGGCAGCCGGCTCTGGTTGGAGACCACCGACCCGCTCGCCGTCATCGACATTCCGGCATTCTGTTCCGACAGCGGCCACCAGTTGATTGAAACGGCGGCGGTCTCCGGCGGCCATCGCTTCCTGGTCGAGCGCGGCGAGATCGTCTGAATTCCGCGGTTGTCGTTCGTTCTGCTTGGCGCTACCCCCTTGCCTGGCCGGTCTTGGCTCCTTCCTCTCCCTCCGGAGGGGGGAGAGGTGGCGCCGCGAAGCGGCGACGGAGTGGCGGAAGGCATTCGCCAAACGCGCAGCCGCCGCAAGGCAGGCGCAACCTGGCGAACAAGAAAACTCAGGCGGGCGGCGAAGGTCGACCCCCACTCCGTCGAGCTACGCTCGACACCTCTCCCCCGATCGACGGGGGAGAGGAAGGGGGGCAGCGCGTCGTCATTCCGAATCGAGACGCCTACCGCCCGGCAATCGCCAGCGGGTTGTTTTCCAGCGCCGCGCGGTCGGGCGTGTCGATCGCCGGCCGGTTGGTGAAGGCGGCGAACAGCCTGCGGATATAATCTTCCGGCATATCGAGCGTGATCAGCACCAGCCGGGTGCCGCGCTGGCCATCGGGCCAGGACGGCAATTGCACCGGCGGATGCAGGATTTTCTGCACGCCATGGATCACCAGCGGCCGCGACGGGTCCTCCCTGAGCTCGATGACGCCCTTCATGCGCAGCAGATGCTCGCCATGCGTCGAGCGCAGCAGGTCGAGGAACATCTCGATCGCCGAAAACGGCACCGGGCCGTCATGCACCAGCGAATAGGAACGCACCCGCGAATCGTGGCGATGACCGTGGTCATGGCCATGCGCATGATCATGCCCATCATGACGGTGGTGGTCATGATCGTGCGCCGCTTCCTCGCCCAGCCAGCGCCGCACATCGGCGGATTTGGTTTCCGGGTTGTAGAGGCCGCAGTCGAACAGCGCCGCCACGCCTGTCTCCGTGTCCCCGGCATCGAGCAGTTCGGCACCTGGATTGATCAGCCGCAGGCTCGCCCGCAGCATTTCCAGCTCATTGGAATCAGTGATCAGATCGGCTTTGCTGAACACGATGCGGTCGGCGACGGCAACCTGCTTCACCGCCTCGACATGGGCATCGAGCGTGGCATTGCCGTTGACGGCATCGACCAGTGTGATGACGCCGTCGAGCCGGAAGGCCTGGATCAGCGCCGGATGGGCCATGATCGACTGCAGCACCGGCGCAGGGTCGGCAAGGCCGGTGGTCTCGACGATGACGCGGGCAAGCCGGGCGATGCGGCCGGTCTGCAGCCGGTCGACCAGGTCGGCCAGCGTATCGACCAGTTCACCGCGCACCGTGCAGCACAGGCAGCCGTCCGAAAGCTGGATGATGCCGTCGGAAGACTGCTCGACCAGCAGATGGTCGATCGCCACCTCGCCGAACTCGTTGATGATCACCGCCGTGTCGACCAGTGCCGGATCCTTGAGCAGCCGGTTGAGCAGCGTCGTCTTGCCGGCGCCGAGGAAACCGGTCAGCACCGAGACGGGGATCGGGAAGCCGCTGCCCATCGGCTAGTTCGCAACCTTGGCCGGCTGGTCGCCCTGTGCGGCGGAGCCGGCAATCTTCGGGCCGGTGCCGGCCGGTGCCGGCCTGTCGGGCCGCCAGCTCGGGATCGGCACATCGGCATATTCCTGGCGGCCCTGGTCGAGGATGGCCTTCGGCGCCGGACCGGTGGCGCCGCCGAGGCCGACGGCAACCAGCGTCGGCACATGGTCGAGCTTTTCCTGGTAAGGTGATTTCGGCACGTTCTTGGCGGCAACCGGCGGCGCTTCTGACTGCTCCTGCGGCGTCTTCTTCTTCCTGCAGACCTCGTCCTGCATGTCGTTGGGCGAGACCGTGTCGCCATAAGGCGCCAGCGTGGTGACGGTGGCCGAGCCGGCGGCAGGCGTGTCGAACCCCTGATCGAGCAGTTTTGCCGCCGTCTCGGCGCGGGTGACGGCCGACTTCTCGCCAAGCACAACCGCGACCAGCGTGCGCCCATTGCGCGTCGCCGAACCGATCATGTTGAAGCCCGAGGGGCAGACAAAGCCGGTCTTCATGCCATCGGCGCCGGGATAACGGCCGATCAAGAGATTGTAGTTCGGGATCGCCTTCTTGCCGACGGCAAGACCCTCGATCGAGAACCACGGTACATATTGCGGAAATTCGCGGCGGATCGCCATCACCAGCACGGCGAGGTCGCGCGCCGTCGTGTACTGATCCGGCGAATAGAGCCCGTTCGGATTGACGAAATGCGTGCCGTTCATGCCGAGACGGGTCGCCTCGGCGTTCATCCGGTCGGCAAAGGCCGCCTGCGAACCGCCGACATTTTCGCCCACGGCCATGGCGATGTCGTTGGCCGATTTGACCAGCATCATCTTCAGCGCATTGTCGAGCCGCATCACCGAGCCCGGCTTGAAACCCATCTTGCTTGGCGGCTCGGCGGCGGAGTGTTTGGTCACCTTGATCGGCGAATCAAGCTGCACCTCGCCGGCGGCGATCGCCCGAAAGGTGACATAAGCGGTCATCAGCTTGCTCAGCGATGCCGGATACCAGCGCTTGAACGCATCCTGATGTTGCAGGATCTTGCCGCTGTTCAAGTCGAACACGACCACCGGATTGGCCAGCGCCGGCCCGGCCACGACCGATAGCGCGATTGTGCCAACCGAGAATAGTTTGAGGAAATGCCTGTACCGCATGATCAAATCCGAAATCGCCTCTTGCCGTAGTCGCCCCTGGCTCCGTAAGATTTCGTTACGCGATCGCCAGCATATGGTCCGACCCTCAAAAACCGGACCCATTGTTGCGGTGCTATTTACTCTATGTGACGCCAAGATGGCAAAGTGCCTGGCGATCACAATTGCAAGGCAGCGGCCAACACCCGCCGTCCCAACAGCGAGATGGAACCATCATGCCAATCCTGAACCGTGCCGCCGAAATGCAGGACGAAGTTGCCGGCTGGCGCCAGCATCTGCACCAGACGCCAGAACTGAACTTCGACGTCTTCAAGACCGCCGCCTTCGTCACCGAGAAGCTGAAGGCTTTCGGCTGTGACGATGTGGTCACCGGCCTCGGCAAGACCGGCGTCGTTGGCATCATCCGCGGCCGCCAGGGCGAAGGCCCGACCATCGGCCTGCGCGCCGACATGGACGCGCTGCCGCTCAACGAGATATCAGGCAAGCCCTACGCCTCGACCATCCCCGGCAAGATGCACGCCTGTGGCCATGACGGCCACACGGCGATGCTGCTGGGCGCGGCGAAATACCTAGCCGAGACGCGCAACTTCACCGGCTCGGTGGCGGTGATCTTCCAGCCGGCCGAAGAGGGCGGCGGTGGCGGCAACGAGATGGTCAAGGACGGCATGATGGAGCGTTTCGACATCTCCAGGGTGTTCGGCATGCACAACATGCCGGGCCTGCCTGTCGGGCAGTTCGCCATTCGCCCGGGCCCGATCATGGCAGCGACCGCCGAGTTCACCATCACTGTGCGCGGCAAGGGCGGCCACGCGGCGATGCCGCACGGCACGATCGACCCGATCGTCATCACCAGCCAGCTGGTCGGCGCCTTGCAGACGATCGCCTCGCGCAGCACCGATCCGGTCGAGGCCGTGGTGGTGTCAGTGACCAAATTCCACGCCGGTGACGCCTACAACATCATCCCGGAAACGGCCGAAATCGCCGGCACCGTGCGCACCTTGCGCAAGGAAATCGCCAAAAAGTCCGAAGAGCGCATCCGCAGCATTTGCGACGGGCTGGCGACCGCGTTCGGCGCCAGGGTCGAGGTCGACTACCAGGCGAATTACCCCGTGACCTTCAACCACGCGGAAGAGACGGTGTTTGCCGGCGATATCGCGATGAGTGTCGCCGGCGACGCCCATGTCCACCGTGGCATTCAGCCGGTGATGGGCGGCGAGGATTTCTCCTACATGCTCGAAGCCCGCCCCGGCGCCTTCATCTTCATCGGCAATGGCGACACCGCCGGCCTCCACCACCCTGCCTACGACTTCAACGACGAGGTAATCCCGCACGGCATGAGCTACTGGGTGAAACTGGCGGAAACCGCGCTGGCCGCCTGACGGCGGCAGCGCAAAGCCGGCCGAATTGCCTTCGGCCGGCCTCTTGGCGAAACGATCCGAAGCGGCTATGTGTCTGGCCGCGTGGTCCCGTAGCTCAGTAGGATAGAGCGGCAGATTCCTAATCTGTAGGTCACAAGTTCGATTCTTGTCGGGATCACCACTCGCAAACCCATACAGCGCAAGGCTTTGCGGAGATTGAACAAGCTTCAAATCTGACCATTTCATGTTGCATCCATCCGCAACACGGAACAAGCAAACACAAGGGGTTACAAGGCAGCGCAAGCGCACGCCCGCAACATGATCGCAACATGGCGATATCCACGTTGTGCTGCTTTGCGGGCCATTGTGGAACGCTTGCGGGCGTGCAAACATGCCCTTTCTAGACAGGTCCGGACACGGGGACAGAATCATATCGGCCCAGCCTTGATGGCTCAGGCCCGCGCCGAAAGCGCCTGACGCGTACAACCGCGCCGCCCTGTCTCAGTCCCCATATCGGAATCATGATGCTCGTCGGCGCAAGCCGGAGCTATCCGATGGACGAAAACACTACTGCGAATGAATTGGGCCTCATCTGGGGTGCTGACAACATTGCCCGAGCAATTGGCCGGAAGCCTGGCATTACGCTGCACATGCTTCAGAACGACCATATTCCTGGCGCGAAGCAAGTCTGCGGGCGCTGGGTCATTGCGCGCACCAAGCTGTGTGAGGCCTTCGGGCTGACGGAAGCGGCGTGATGGAAGCCACCTGCGTATATGAGCATTGGCGGCCCGACACCAATGTCTGCTTTTACGTCGGCAAGGGGCCGCTACGCCGCTCTCGCGACATGGGCGTCTCCGCTGGGTGCCGCACTGCTGCGCACGGCGCTGTCCAGCAAGAGCCAAAGGCCAAAGGGCTGTCGGTTGAAGTGCGCATCGTTGCGGTCGGACTAGACGAGATCGAATCCCTGCGCTTTGAAATGGACCGCATCTCCCTGTACGGGCGCGCTGACCTTGGAACGGGGACGCTCGTCAACCGAACGAACGGTGGCTCGGGGACATCAGGAATGCGTCACACGGATGCATCGCGAGCCAAGCTGTCCGCGCACTTCAACCCCTTGGGCAAGCCTCCCCGCAACACTCGCCTCGAACCGAGGACCGAGTATCAAGCGAAGCTAGCCGCCAAGCGACGCAGGGATCAACTTTCAGCGAAAAGGCAGACTCGGTGGATTAAGCCATGCTGACTGAGGCATAAAACGTGACCAGCCTGCGCGCCTACTTCATTTTCCTCAACAAGCGTCGTGAGCGGATACGGGAGGGGCTGCGGAGCGGCACCGTCTCGCTACCAAACGAGAACGATTTCTACGTCGCTCAGTTGTTGCGGCACAAGAACAGCGCTGGTCGTTCAAGGTCGGCGACAAGACGGTGTCGTTGACCACGTCGGAGCTTAAAGACCAATCCACTTTCCGCTATGCGGTGGCAGATGCGATAGGCGTGCTGCCGCCAATGCGCGCTCCCATCAACCATGAGTTCTGGGTTCGGAACCTGATGGAGAACGCTGTCGAAAAAGAAACCGCCGATCCCTCTTGAGAAGGACCGGCGGTAGATATGGCACACAGAAGGAGCCGGGGATGTACTGCGGTAGTCGACCCCCGGACCAACTCCCACATTACCCGCAAAAACTTGATAAAACAAGGAGTTGCGGCTTATGGGCCAGATCACCGAAGACCACATCATTGCCCTCTCAAAACGCTTTGAGGGTTACGAATTCGCACACGGCAAATACGACATCAAGCGCGTCAGTGAGAAAGGCAAGAACGAGGGCAAGGCCGTCACGTACAGCACGCCGCCAACGCTTTCCCTCTGGGAAGCTCACGTCAAAGGCGAGGGTGCAGGACTTGGGATTATCCCGCTGCGCTCAGACAACACGCTTCTATTTGGCTGCATCGACATCGACGTGTTCGGAATCGACCACAAGGCACTTGAGGCGAAGTGCAAGGAGCTTGGACTGCCGCTCGTTATCTGCCGCTCAAAGTCCGGCGGCGCACACTGCTATCTGTTTTTGAAGGAGCCAGTTCAAGCCTCCATAGTTGTCGATGCCCTGTCAGCATGGGCGGCGGCACTTGGATATGGCGGGTGCGAGATCTTCCCAAAGCAAACCGTACGCTATGACGGTGGCGATGGTGCACAGAAGGACATCGGCAACTGGCTGAACATGCCCTACCAATATGCGCTTCGGACGACGCGATACTGCGTCAAGGACGGTGAGCCGATCGACCTCGCCCAGTTCCTCGACCACGCTGACGCTATGTCGGTGACAGAAGAGGAGCTTGATGCCCTCAGTATTGCTCAAGCCAATGATGACGACATGTTCGACGAGGGGCCGCCCTGCCTTCAATATCTGAGGGGGCATGGTGGCTTGCCTGACGGGAGCCGAAATGAAGGCATGTACAATGTCGCCGTCTATCTGAAGAAGCGCTTCCCGGACGATTGGCAGGACAAGCTTCAAACGTACAACGTCGCGATGTGCGATCCGCCTATCGGACTAGCCGAGGTCAACACCGTTCAGAAAAGCGTCGACAAGAAGGACTATGATTATCGATGCACGAAGGCACCCATCCAACCGCATTGCATGCGACGGAAGTGTCTTGGACAGAAGCACGGCGTTGGTGGCGGCAGTGTAGGTGGTGGTGACCTTGAGATTTCGCATCTGGCCAAACACGAGGGAAATCCGGTCCTTTGGTTCGCCACTATCGGCGGCAAGCGCATGATGCTTACGACCGACGAATTGACCAATCAGCTCAAATTCAGGTCGAAGGTGTTCGCCACCATCCAGCGCATGCCTAGGAGCGTGCCCGCGCCGCGATGGGAGCGGTATCTTGATGACCTTGGCAAGGATTGCGAGGTGATCGAAGTGGCTGAAGAGATGCTTGATATCGGGCGCTTCCGTAATCTGCTTGATGTGTATCTCCTTGGACAGGCGCGCACGACGACCAAGGAGCAGCTGGCGGATAGTCTCTCACCGTTCATTACGGGCGACGGCGAGGTCTGGTTCCGAGTGGAGGGCCTGTTGCGGCATCTCGACCGGCATGGGTTCAAGCATCCCTCCACCCTCATCTGTAAGTGGTTGAGAGACGAATGCGGGGCGCGGGATAGCCAGCTTCACGTGAAGGGTAAGAACCTGCGCATATGGAAGATAAGAGAGCCTGTGTCGAGCAAGGAGCCTGACCCTGAGAACCACTTTGGCTCGGAGGTCTTCTGAGCCGGGTAGCAGCAGTAATGCGCGCACGGGGCGTAATTTTTTTTTTTTTATTTTAAAGGGAAAAGTGGGGCTACGGGGCTACGTCGCAGTTAGTGCTCTGTAATTGCTGGACTGTTCAGGTAGCATCCGAGTAGCAGTTCCGAGGAACAGGGTGCTACCTGCTACTTTCCAAGGTGGATTGCACATCCAACGTGTACGGGAATGTTTTCTGAAAACACTTCCCATGTGTGCGCATTATGGGAGCGGCGTAGCGCAGCGCCTAGGTGTCCCCTGGAATGCTGGCGGCCTGCCGGCTAGGCGGGCGCTGTAGCGGCGGAACGCCCTCTGCCCGAGTAGTGCCTGCCCCGCAGGGAACCGCGCTGTAGGGCGGCGGTATTGCCGAGACGCAAAGCAAGTAATTAGCTGCGCACCCCCGTAAAAGCCATCAGATCACGAATTCAGAGCCAAGGCCCGCGTTTTAGTGCGCGCGCCGCTCGATACCTGCTCGGCTCGATCCCAGTTTTAAGCAACAGATTTTGTATCTGTCCCTCACCAGCTAAGTGATTGTAACAAATCCCGAAAATAGTTCATGTTGCATGCATGTTGCAGGCCACCATACGCTGCAAACTACTTCATCAAGCCGCAAACTACACAACAGATACATAGTGGATGCACAATGGACGCCTCCTATCCAGTCCGTAGAAAGCTTAAGGGCAGAAGCGGGGTCACGAATGGCAAGACGCTGCTGGCCGGCATGGACGGGCGTTCCAAGTGGGCGCGGCGGTTGCATGACCTAGTCGCCAATCACGTTGCGGACCTCGGTGGGCCTGAGCACGTCACCCAAAGCCAGTACATCTTGGTCAAGAGCGCCGCCAACGCGACAATCGTGATGGAGCAATGGGAGATTGAGTTTGCGAAGGAAGGCACTGCCAGCCTGCCAGCGCTGCTCGCTTACCAGAGTATCTCAAACAGCTTGCGACGCATCTTCGAGACGCTGGGGCTTGGCCGCGTTGATCCTCCGCGTGATGGCAAGGTGACTTACGACATCAGCAAGCTGAGCGACGCTGAGCAGCACCGTCTCAAGATACTGAACCACAGGGTAGACCAGCACGGGCTGAGTGCCATGTCGGAGAAGGATGCGACAGAGATGAAGATGCTGATGGAGAAGTGCGTGGGCAGGGGATACGGCCCTTCAGCCACAGAGCCAGGTGCCCGTGACCGCCCCTTCCACGAGATCGATTGGACAAGACGATGACAGGCCATGCGCCAACGCTTCTACGTCCGGGCGACTACATAAGAGCAAACGGACACATCTGGGTCATCGTCTTCTTGCTGGACGCCAAAGACGTGGCGGGACTCCCCGACTGGCCGCACTACTTCGTGGTGCGCTCCGTCCGTGACGGGCAACGCACGGTGATTCTCTATCACTTGTTTCCTGCTGACGACCGTCTGCATCACAGCGCGAGCCAACTGGACGGCATCTACACGCTGCACGAGGACAATCGCAAAATGGCGTTCCTATGCCGCGACGAACCCGAAGGCATGTTTGCAAAGCTTCTTCGAGCGACGGGCGGCGTTGAATGGTCCGCCCGCTGGCGCATCTCTTTCAACAAGTTGACAGGGTCCGACGTTCCCCCGCGTGCGAACTGGCGGCAAGCCCTGCCGGGAGAAGTCTGATGACCGTATCAGTCGACGTTGGCGATATCGTCGTGGCGGGATCAGGGTTGCGATGGTGCGTGCTGGCGTTTGTCGGCAATCCCAGCGGCGGTCAGGATGCGAAGCTGATCCGCAAAAACGGCGATGGCAGCTACAGCGGATTCCAGAAGGATGCCGAAATGCTGATCGCGGTGGAGACGCCTGTCTTCCAGCCCGGCGAACAGGTGACGATTGACGGCTTCAAGGGCACGTTCCTGAGCCGCGAGGCAGAGAGCGACGTGGCGCGCATCATGCTCGCACCACGCCAACGGCAGTTGTCGAGCGGCGGCTTTGTCCAGATCGAGGCCGGTGTGGCTCGCGCCAGCTACGCCCTATTCGTCGTCCAAAACCGAAAACTGTAGGAGAAGACACATGGCCACCAATGCTGATTTTGAACAAAAACTGCACGTCTCACCCTCTATCAATGAATTGGCAATCGACCACTTTGCCGAGCGGCCGAAGGGCAACGACAAGCAGCCCGAACCCGACCTGGAGCATGTCGGCCTATCAGCAGCGATGAAGGTGGCGCGGGAGGAGGCCCACGCGCTCGTCGCCCTGGTCAACACTGTTTATGCAGACGGAACGCAGACGCCTGCTGCAGCGGTGATCCAAGTCGCTGCCGCCGCGAAGAAGACCGGCGAGCGCGTCGCGGCGCGGCTCCTTGCTGCTCAAGCGACGGTGGATGCCACAATTTCCTCGCTGGAAAAAGCGACGTTCGCTCCGCTGCCGGATGCCGACATTGGGGAGAAGTTCGACAAGCAAATCCTTTATGCGATCAAGACCATGACACCTGGCGAACGCAGCGAAGCTTTCGCTGAAGCATTCGAGACCGGCGATATGACGATCATCGGTTCGGTACTCCGCGCGCCAGCCCTGTTGTCAGGCATGAAGGCAGCCGAGATCGCCGCGCTTCGGCATCGCTTCCAGCAAAAGCACCACCCGGCAGAGATGGCCCGTCTGGAGCGCTTGAAGAAGATGCGCGTGGCGTCAGACACCGGTGGCAAGGCCTTCGTCGCACTCATCAAGCAAGCAGGCGACACTACTTTCGCCAATGGCGCAATCGCTGCTCGCACGAAGCGGGAAGCGGTGCTGGCGGCACAGCAGGAGGCATCAGCATGAGCAAGCGAAACAGCCACACCACAAGTGAAGGCGTTGTCCTGCGCAAGAAGATCACCACGGCGGACCTTGCGTCGGTGCCGGAGGAATATCGCGTTGCTTACCGGGCGGTTGACGAAGACGATGACGATTGCGAGGGCTATGACTTCATCCTGGCTGTCAGCGCTGCGAACTACGTCACGGAGGCAAAGGCTGAGATCGCGTCCCTCACTGCCAAGCTGGAGACGCTCAAAGTTGAAGGCCCCGCGCGTGTGGCAGCTGAAAAGCTTGCGTCACGCGACTATGCAGTCGCTACAACCCTTCGTCATTCGCTTGTGAAAGCTGGCGTTAAATCCGGCTTGGTCGAAGGTGTCATCGCGTTGCTGAAGGACGAAAACGATTTCGAGGTCGAGGAGTCCAGCGACCGCAAAAAGAGGCCTGTCGTCAATGCCCGGACCGAGCGTGGGCTACTGACTGTCGATGCCCTCGTCGAGCAGTTCGTCACGACACAAGGGGCAGCTTATCTGGAAAGGCGCGCTGCCCCCGCTGGTGGCCACTTCAGTCAGCTACAGTCGGGGTTGAAGGCGCGTCGCTGACGACAGGACCCTTGCCAAAAGCGAGGGTCTTGGCCTTTGCACGCTTTGGCTGAACGACGCTGTAGCGCATTGCCCCGTCTTTCATGACGCCACTGATGGCTGCGCCCCCGCGCTTCACATCGCCGATTAGCGAGTATGCGGCCTGCTTGCTGATCGACAGCTTGTCGGCGATTTCCATGACGCTGACGGCACCGCCATTCAGCATTTCCAATACCTGGGATTTTTTGGTCTGCCGAATGGCGACGGGGGTCCCGGCTTTGACTTCAACTTTTCTCTTGGACATTTGATGTACTCCTGTCTGACACGTCCTTAATGGACGAAGCAGACATAGGACATCATTCCTATGTGAAACGAGCGACTGATAGTTGTCATCTGATTTCAGTTTGCGACTGATGGCGCTGCTAGGGTGTAGTCGAACCAGGGCCCGTATCGGGGGCCAACTCGCCGGGGCCGACGCATCCATTGTAGAAATCGGGCTCCTTGATCGCCGAGCATCGGTCAGAGTTCGCGCGCATCAACTCGAACATTTTGTCAGCATCCAACGACAACCGGCTGACTCGCAGTTCGCCGTCGGAATCCCCGAATACAAATACAATGTCCGTTTTTGGTACCTCTTTATTCCCTTCAACAAGCATAAGCATTTCAAGTGAATTTCTATAAGATTGCTCTCCGCTGAGAAGCGGGACCACGTCGAACATCAGCAGATTGCTTCCGGGCGCAATGATTGCTTTCTGATCATCGCGCAATCGGATCTTCGTTGCGGGGGCGAGATACTCACTTTCTGTATCCGCGCGAACAAACACCCCTGGAGCATCGCCATTGTTGACCACCAGCAGTCGGATAGTGGTTCCCTCCAGGGAGATCATGGGGGCAGACATATCCGAATGTGGTTTATGGAGGAGGGTGATGAAGCTCGGCACGGCGAAACTGAGCACGGATATCAGTGCCGTAAGCAGCGCCAATACTGTGCTTGAAACGGCAAACCAGCGCCGCCAATCCTGATAGGATTGACAGTGAGTGCAAACTTGAGCGCCCTCGGGGATAGATAAACGACACTGTTGGCAGTGTGTTATCCGCTGCTCTTCGTCTGGCATGATTTCGACTCGTCCCCAAGTTCTTCCACCATTTGACCAAGTACCATAGCAAAAGGGCACCCCGTTGCCAGGATGCCCTTCTGTTCAGAACAATCGGGTCATGAGTAGGAGAACCGAAGCCCACCTAGGATGCATGAAGCATCCCAACTCAAGTCGGTAGCGTGAGCTACCGCCCGACTGGCTGGCCTCGATCGCGAAGAAAATGCTCACGGCATTCTCCGTTGCTATCGTGTGCGAGGACCCTTGTAGTAGCCGCCATCGCACATTTGACCATCGTCTTGAGGGTTCACTCTGTAAGCCACCTAAGGAACCCACAACCCGTGCGGCTATTTCGTAGTTGATGATGAAGTGGCTATGCTGTCAGCGAACGTCAAGGTCGGCTACGTAACTTTCCACATCGGCCAAAGTGTCCGTATATTCGCGCCCATGGCAGCCCCTCACCACGGTATTGTTTTCGGTGATCATATAGCCGGGACCGTAGTAGGCGCGGAGCCACGAACGAGCGGGTGTCTTGCGAAGCCGGAAGCCATGCTTGCTAAGGCGTCGGCGGGCATTATCTTCTCTGGATTTTTCAGTCCGCATAAAAGCATCCTCATGTTGTGAGAACGTCCTTTGCGTTGCTCCGGGGGTCGGCTGGGACGGTGGTTGCCGAGGCCCGTGGGCTGAACTCGCCCTGCACGTCACTTCTAGCCCACCTGCACAGCCTGAGGAAGCGGCCTTTGCAGGGCTGGTTAACGCCACCCGTGCACTTGGGGCGGCGCGCGTGCTCGTCGCGCGACAGGCGGCGGCTTTGGCCGCTACTCATCGTCTTCTTCCTTCTCGCCTTCCAACTTCTTGGCCAGCACAAAGCCAATTCGATTTGGCTTGTCCGTCGTCACCTTGATGGCAACCAGTAGAACATTCACTTGGGAAATATGCTGGATCAACTCAACAGGATTGCCGTCCAGATTCTTGCCATTAAAGATCACAAAGTCTGGCCCCCAATACCCAACATCGTCAATGTGAATTGGTTCACGCGCACTAAAGTTGACTAATCTTGCGCCAATCTCCTGATCGGCTTCCAGCTCTTCTTCAAAGGCGATGATCGACCTAACAATGCGCTCGTGTGCCCACTTGGCTGGGTTCGCCTCTTCGAACTTGGGCAGATTAAGTTCTGGGAGACGGGGGAGGCGAAGAAATGGCATCTCGAAGGAATCGTTCGACACGTACGGATCTCCTCAAACTGATTCCTTATATTACCCCTCAGCGCCACGCTTGGATACGGAAGCACGAGCCCCTCATCGTTGCTGACCAACAGATTTTATGCAACATAGTGCCTCTAGACAGGAGACACAGTCATGTCAGTTCGTAAGCGTAAATGGACCACCGCTAAGGGCATCCAGAGGGAAGCTTGGTTGGTCGACTACACAGACCAGCACGGCAAGCGTCACGCCAAGACGTTCGACAGGAAGAAGGATGCTGACGCCTATGCCAGCGCCACCGACGTTGAGGTGCGGGGCAACAGCCACGTGGCAGACTCCGACACCATCACGGTCGAGGAAGCGGGCAAGCTATGGGTGAAACGAGCGGTCGATGAGTTGGAGCGAGGCACGGCTGACCAGTACGGCCAGCACCTGAACCTGCATATCATCCCGTTCATCGGTAAGCTGAAGCTGTCCAAAATCACAGTGCCAGCCGTACGCAAGTTCATGGATGACCTGACAGCTGCGGGCCGTTCCACGCCCATGGTCAAGGGCGTCCGCACAAGCTTGGGGAGCATCATCGCGGAAGCCCAGGAACGCGGCTACGTCGTGCGCAACGCGGTGCGGGATATGAGCAACAACCGCAAAGGCAAGACCGATGGCGCCAAGCGCCGAAAGGCGAAGCTGATCGTCGGCGAACACATTCCAACGCGCGAGGAGATCCAGTTGTTTCTGGGGGAGCTTTCCAAGTCGACCAGCAACTATCGCGTCATGATCATCACGGCCATCTTCACTGGAATGCGGGCGTCTGAATTGCGGGGGCTGCGTTGGGCTGACGTTGACCTCGAGGGGCGGCGCATTCGCATCACCCAGCGGGCCGACAAGTACAACAAGATTGGCATGCCAAAGTCGGAAGCTGGTCAGCGGACCATTCCCATGTTCCCGATGGTGTTCAACACCCTCACGGAGTGGAAAGAAAAATGCCCGAGAAAGAAGGAAAAGGGCACCGGCAAGCTGTTGCCACTTGAGTTCGTCTTTCCAAATGGACAGGGCAATGTCGAGTCGCATTCCAACATCCTGCAGCGGGGCCTTTGGGCGCCACAGATTGCTGCTGGCGTGGTGCGGGAGGAGAGGCCGGTCGATGCGGCGGGCAAACCCCAGCTAGACGATCATGGCTACGAGATCGTCATCATCAAAGCCAAGTACCCCGGCCTTCATGCGCTGCGCCACTGGTTCGCTAGCTGGTGCATCAACTCAAAAGCGCGCGGCGGCAGGGGCATGACCCCAAAGGAAGTGCAGGACATCCTCGGCCATTCGACCATCGGACTGACGCTGGACACCTATGGCCACCTGTTCAAAGACCATAGTGACAACGACGCACTTGCTGAGGCTGAGGCAGCGCTGTTAACCCCTGTTTCCGCAACACAGACGCAACATGCCGTCTAATTACGCAACAAAAACAACGGAATTGATAAAATTCCTAATCTGTAGGTCACAGGTTCGATTCCTGTCGGGATCACCACGCTTTTCAAAGACTTGGTGAGCCGCCATACTTCTTGCGAAAATTGGTTCGCTGCAGTGGATGGAAATCTCACGCCCTCCATCTTGCATTTGACAACGGTCGGGCTTCAGATGTGAAGGAGAATCCTCGCCTGCGCTGGAATTTCGGCATTCGTCTGTTGCATTGGCTGACCGTGATCGCGCTCGCGGCGCAAATCGCCATTGCCTTTGGGCCGATGGACGGGCCGGGCATGGCGACGATGAACTGGCTTCCGCTTCACATGTCGATCGGCGTGACGATCCTTGCCATCATCGTCCTCAGACTTTGCTGGCGCCTCTTCACCCGGGCCCCTGTCAGGCAAACCTCACGGCCCGTACGATTTGCGACCTCATTCTTCCACATGCTTCTCTACATCACGATTCTCGCCGTCCTTATAACGGGATGGCTGGGCTACCGGCCAATGCCTTTCATGCCTCCCGCACGGCTTTTCGGAAACTTGCCTGTTCCGCTGGCGCCGTCCGTCAGCGCGCTGTCGGCAAGGGGGTTCGCACTCATCCATGCAAAGCTGGTCTGGGTATTGCTTGGACTTGCCGGCGTTCACATCCTGGCTGCCCTGGTGCATTTCGTGCTGTTGCGCGATGGTGTTATGCGAAGCATGTTCTTCAGCCGGTCGAACACCGCCTCGCGGGAATAGAAAATGCCGCTTGCGGATGAGGACGGCTGCTCACGGCATCGCCCACGATCCTCCCGCCACGATCCTCCCGCCACGATAACCGCATAGCGCGCGGCCTGGCTATTGCGACAGAGCAACGGACACGCCAGGTTCAGGCGTGCCGCGCCGCTCCAGAATGCGCAGTGATACATGCGCGGCCCTGCCGGTCCCGCCGTGACAGCAACCGCACCGTTTTTCCGTGCTCGACGTAGACGATCCGCTTCAGCCAATCCTGACGACAAAATGCTTCGTCACCGGCTCGATGATCTTCCAGGTTCCCTTGAAATCCGCTTCCACCACGAAGGCATCGCCGGGGCCGACCTCGACCGGCGTGCCGCCGTCCGGCGTGATGATGATGCGGCCGGCGATCATGTGCACGAACTCGTAGTCGGTGTAAGTGGCGTGATAGGTGCCGGGCGTCGCGCGCCAGGTGCCCGACAACACCTTGCCGTCCTCGGTCGTATGCTGGACCGCGGTTTGCATGGTCGGCTTGCCCTCGACGACGATCCAGCCAGCCAGATCGCCGGCGTCCGCGTGTTCGACCGTGCCGAATTTGAGGATTGTCTCGCGTGTCATGTGCTGGGCTCCGTTTGGTGGATTGCGTGGCGTTGTCAGATAACCGATGCACCTGCCGCGAGCAATGCCGGCGCCATACGGCGCAGGCCAACGAACTCGGGTTAACGGGTTCCTTCGGAGCCTTCGCCGGCACGTTGGCTGACGGTGCATCAAACGAAAAACCCGCCGTGGGGCGGGTCACTGGCGCAAATCAGCACCATGAACGAATATGTACCTTAGCTGAGGGCACCGAGTCAAGAAAAAATTCCTATCGCGAAAAGCTGCCGGCACAAAAGCTGCCAACACTGGCTGCCACGAGGCCTTTTGTTAATCTGAAGTCATAGCCCTGCCATGCGACGCACGACACGCTCGCACCCTTCGGCTCTCGACGGGCGGGTCAGGGCTTGTGGCGCGCCGAGACGAGTTCCGCCTTGCGCCTTGCCGTCTCCAGCCCGAGCCCGATGAAGGCGCGCGCGTGCTTGGCCAGCGCCATGTTGTCCGTCCAGAGATTGCGCCAGATCGCGGTCTTCTTCGACAGGTTCTCATCGACGATTTCCGAAGAGAAGGATTCGAAGCTGAGGTCGTCGCTGTAGCCGATAGCCGTCAGCGCATCGAAGATCGCGGCGAAGTCGATATTGCCGGTGCCGAGGAAGCCGCGATGGCTTTCGCCGATATGGACATAGCCGATCTTATCTGCGGCCTGACGGATGGCCAGCCCGACATCGGCCTCCTCGATGTTCATGTGGAACGTGTCGAGATGCAGGAGGATGTTGTCCGAGCCGCTGTCCTCGATGAAGGCCAGTCCTTGCGCGGCGGTGTTGAGCAGATTGCTTTCGAAGCGGTTGACGATCTCGAGGTTGAGCGTGACGCCGGCCGCCTTGGCTGTCTCGGCAACCTTGGCCAGCGTGCCGGCACTGCGCTGCCATTGATCGCGCGTCGGCGCCTCGACCTGCAATCCGTGGCTGGTCGAGAGAATGCCGGCGACCTTCCGGCCGCCGAGATCGCGCGTCAGCGCGATGGTGTCGTTGAGGATTTCGACGCCGCGCGCGGCAATCGCCTTGTCTGCGCTCGAAATATCGCCATCACCAGGCAATCCGATGCTGATCGCCACGCCGAGGCCAAGATCGGCAATGCGCCTGGCGAGCCCGCCGATGTCGACATTGGCGGGGTCGAGATAGGAGAATTCGATGAGGTCGAAGCCGGCCTCCCTGGTGTTGGCCAGCGTGCGCTCGAGATCGGCCTGAGCCGAGCTCGCCGACCAGACGAAAGAATGGATTCCAATACGCGACATCATCGTCTCCGGCTTCTGCGCATCGGACCCGGAGGCGGGCCGATGCCTGGACAAGACGTGCGGCCGGGTGATCCCGGTCGCACGTTGTTGGTGAAGGTTAGAGACTGTTTCGAAATTCGCTCTGGCGAGTCATATGGTGGTGGTTTCGAGAACCGTGGCGCAGCGGACATTTGGTCCGTGAGCTCAGTTCTACTGCGCGCCGACGCAGTAGAACGGGGAAGCGCAGAAAACGCCATCAGATGGCCGCCAGAGTAGAATTTCCAAACAGGCTCTTAGCGGGCCGCGGTCCAGCCCTTGTAGTCCTTCAGGTTCTCGGCCGTGATCAGCTTCGGGTCGAGCAGAACGGTCGGCTCCGCCGGCTTCTTGCCGGCCAGCAGTTCGGCCGCCATCGTCAGCGACTGGCCCGCCATCACATAGGGATCCTGCGATGCCGAAGCCTTGATCATCGAGGTGCCGGAGGAGAGTTCCTTCTCGATATCGGGCGCGCCGTCGACGGCGGTGAAGATGAACTCCGAGCGGTTGAGCTGCTTGGCCGCAAGCTGGGCGCCGATCGCCGTCGGGTCATTGATGGCAAACACCGCATCGATCTTGTCGAAGCGGGTGAGCAGCGACTGGAACACCTTCAGGCCGCCGTCGCGCGAGCCTTCGGCATTCTGGTCGTCGGAGAGGATCTTGATGTCGGGATGCTGCGCCAGCACGTTCTTGCAGCCCTTCACCCGCTCCAGGATCGACGACGATGCCGGCCCATTGAGGATGACGTAGTCGCCCTTGCCGCCGGTGTGGTCGACCAGGTACTGGCAGGCCTCTTCGCCGGCCTTGACGTTGTTGGTCATCACGGTCACGTCGGCGCCCGGCGCCGAAACGTCGAAGGCGGCAACGACGATACCCGCGGCTTGCGCCTTCTTCACCGCCGGCGCGATCGCCTTGGCGTCGACGGCATTGAGCATGATCACGTCGACACCGGCGGCGATGAACGAATCGACCTGCGAGACCTGCTTGTTGAGGTCATAGTCGGCCGATACCGAGGTCACCTCGACCTTCGGGTTGATCTTCTTGGCCGCGTCCTCGATGCCCTTGATGGTGGCGACGAAGAAGGGATTGCCGAGCAGGCCGACCGAGATACCGACCTTGTTGAGGTCCTTGGCCGAAGCAGGCGCGATGGCGAGCGACGCGAGTGCGACGCCGCAGAGCAGTTTGGCGATGGTCTTCATTGCTTTCCTCCTGATACCCCGCGCCTCTCACGGTGCGTTACTTGAAACCGGTCGTTGACGCCGGCGACTAAGGTCAATCACGTTCTTGCTCCTGCCTGGAGCCTGTAACGGTCGAGGGCGACCGCCACGATGATGACCAATCCCTTGATGATGTACTGCCAGATGTCCGAGACACCGGCCAAGATGAGCCCGTTGGAGAGCACCGCAATGATCAGGCCGCCGATCAGCGTGCCCCAGATCGAGCCGACGCCGCCGACGAAGCTGGTGCCGCCGAGGATGACCGCGGCAATGGCGTCGAGCTCGTAGGACTGCCCCAGCTGCAGGCCGTTGGCGGCGTAGAGCCGGGCCGCCGACATGGCACCGCCAAGACCGGCCAGCAGGCCGGAAACGCCATAGACGAAGAGCAGCACCAGCGGCACCTTGATGCCGGTCAGCCGCGCCGCTTCGGCATTGCCGCCGACGGCGTAGATCCAGGTGCCGAGCACGGTGCGCTTCAGCACCAGCCAGGACAGCACGACCACCGACAGCGCGATGATGACCAGCCACGGAATGCCGAACAGCGAACCGTTGCCGATGAAATCGAACGGCAGGTCCGAGTTGAACACCGTGGTGTCCTGGCCGAGCAGGCGGGCGACGCCGCGCACCGCGGTCAGCGAACCCAGCGTGACGATGAAGGGCGGCAGCTTGATGTAGGCGATGAGCAGCCCGTTGATGAGGCCGAAGCCGAGCCCGACCAGAATGGCCGCCGGCACGCCGAGCAAACCCCAGTCCGGCACCAGCGACACCATCACCGCCACCATCGCCGATGCGGCGAGGATGGCGCCGACGGACAGGTCGATACCGCCGGTCAGGATGACGAAGGTCATACCGGCCGCCAGCACGATGTTGATCGACGACTGCTGGGTGACGATCAAGAGGTTGGTCTCGGTCAGGAAACGCGGGTTCAGGAACTGGAAGCCGGCCGCCAGCAGGACCAGCACCGGCAGCATGCCAAGGGCAGCGAAAGCGGTGCGCAACCGTCGGCTCGTGCCGGTGGCCTGGCCGCCTGCGCTGATCTCGGTCGCCTTGTCGGTCATTGCTGAGCCGCTCCCGTTGCAAGTTCCATGATCTTCTCCTGGCTTAGCGGTTCGCCTTGCGATGCCGTCACCTCGCCCGATATCGTACCGTCGCGCATCACCAGCACGCGATCGGCGACGCCGATCACCTCGGGCAGTTCGCTGGAGATCATCAGGATGGCGATGCCCTGCTTGGCGAGATTGTCGATCAGCCGGTAGATTTCCGATTTCGCTCCGACATCGACGCCACGGGTCGGCTCGTCGAGGATGACGACCTTCGGCTCGGTTTCGAGCAGGCGGGCGAGCAGCACCTTCTGCTGGTTGCCGCCCGACAGCGAGCCGGCATTGGCCTGCACCGAACCGGTGCGGATGGAGAGATCGGCAACGGCTTTGGAAGCGCGCCTTTCAGCGGCCGCGAAGTCGCGCAAGCCGCCAGCGCGCGAATCCCGCGCCAGCACGCCCATGCTGATGTTGTCGGAAATCGACATGTCGAGGAACAGGCCGAGTTCCTTGCGGTCCTCGGTCAGATAGGCGATGCCAGCATCGAGCGCCTCGCGCGGCGAGCCGATGGTTACAGGTTTGCCGTCGAGTTCCAGCGTGCCTGAAATGTGCCTGTCGGCGCCGAAGATCAGCCGCGCGAGCTCGGTACGGCCGGAACCGACCAGACCCGCCAGCGCCAGCACCTCGCCCTTGTGCAGGTCGAACGAACAGTTTTTCAGGAGACGGCCGTCGGACATGCCGCGCACCGAGAGCGCCACCGCGCGCTTTTCGTCCGGCGGCCGATGATCCTTCTTGTAGAAAGCCGACAGATCGCGGCCGACCATCATCGACACGAGGCGCGAGGCGCTGAGGTCGGCACGCTCGAGCGTGCCGACATAACCGCTGTCGCGCAGCACGCTGACGCGGTCGGCAAGCTGGTAGACCTCTTCCATGCGGTGGCTGATGTAGATGATGGCGATGCCTTGCGATTTCAGCGTCGCGATGACCTCGAACAGCCGGTCGGTCTCGCGCGAGGTCAGCGACGTGGTCGGCTCGTCCATGACGATGATGCGCGCATTGGTCGACAGCGCGCGGGCGATCTCGACCAGCTGGCGCTCGCCGAGCGACAGGCTGGAGACCATGTCGCGGGCCGAAAAGGAGACGCCCAGACGCGCGATGATCTCTCTGGCGCGCCGGGTGCACTGGTCGCGATCGACGATGCCGAAGCGTCGCGGCTCGTTGCCGAGGAAAATGTTCTGCGCCACTGTCAGGTTGGGCGCCAGCGACAGCTCCTGGTAGATCACCGCGACGCCGCTGGCGCGCGCCTTGATCGGATCGCCGGTCGCGGCCGGCATGCCGTCGATCAGGATCTCGCCACCGGCATCCGGCCGATAGGCGCCTGAAAGCACCTTCATCAATGTCGACTTGCCGGCGCCGTTCTCGCCCATCAAGGCGTGCAGCTCGCCGGCATGGACGCTGAGCGAGACATCGTGCAAGGCACGGATCGCGCCGAACGTCTTGGAGATGTGCCGCATCTCCAGCACCGGCTGGCGCGCCGTCTCGGCCCTGGCAATCGCACTCATCGCGCGCCTCCCACTGCCGCACCAGCGACGCCCCGGTCCATGGTGGCGTCACGCCAATTGCTGCGATAGCCTGCCAACCCGGTGAAACGCGACGCGCGCACCGGCTCCGGAACTTCGACGGCGAATTCGCGCCGGACGCTCTCAAAGACGAGCGCCGCGGCACCGGTGGCGCTGCCCTCCAGCGTGGCGCCCTGCAGGAAAGCCTGGCCGGGACGCAACTGCGCCAGCAGCCCGGCGAGCAGGCCGCCTGTGTTCAGCCCGCCATCGACGATCACGGTGTTGTTCGAATGGATGAGGTCGAGCGACAGATCGACCATCAGTGCGACGTAGAGCAGCGCCGTGGCCGCGCGTTCCTCGGCGTCGGGCGTGCGCCCCGCCAGCCGGCCGGAATGGCCGGACATCGGCCCGCCCGGTGCGAAACTCGGCAGCGCCATGATACCGGCATCGATCACCCGCTGCACCACCGGGCCGGCAATCTCGCCTTGCCAGCCGGCGCTGATGGTTGCGAATTCGCGCCCGCCCATGAAACGGATGGTCGGCACCGGACCGCCGTCGACGTCGACATTGACCAACATGTCGCGGTCCCGGTCGAGCGCGTCCAGCGGGCAGTCCGGATTGAGCACGATGACCCAGGTGCCGGTCGAAACGACGGTGACCGGGCCAAGCTCCTGCCGGCGATAGGCATGCAGCGCAGCATTCGAGTCATGGACGCCGTTGTGGATGGCGATCGGTCGCGCCGCAGCGCCGAGGCGGTGCTCGCCGATAACAGCGCCGGCGCGCTCGAAGGCAGGCATCCGGTCACGCCAGCCCTGCGCGTCGACCAGCGAGGAAAAGTCTTGGCGGCGCGGCGCCCACAAATGCGAGTGGCAGCCAAGATAGGATACTTCCGAGACCGCACGCCCGCCAAGGCGCCAGCTCCAGTATTGCGGATAGCCGAGGATCGATTTCGACGCAGCGAACGCGTCGGGATCGACCTCCTGCAGCCACAGCATGTGGCGGCCGTAGTTGAAGCCCAGCGGCAGCCGCGGCGAGAAGGTCTCGGCAAAGTCCGGAATGCGGCGATCGATCCGCGCGGCAATCTCGGCCGGCGGCTCTTGCTCGTAGTCGAGGATCGGATGCGTCAGCGCCGCTTCGTCGACCAACGCAAAGGTGCAGCCATGGCCCGACACCATGACCCCTTCCACTCCATGACTGTCGGCCGCATCGGCGACGGCACTGAGTGCCCAGTCGTGGAGCGCTGCCTCGTCGAGCACGCTGAAGCCGCCCTGGCGTATCCATTTCGGCTGTGTCCGACGCTCGTCGAGAATACGCCCGTCCTGGCCGAAGACGAACAGCTTCGAATTGGTCTTGCCGAAATCGAGGACAGCCACCTTCACTGGATGGCTCCCGAGGCTATCCGCACCATGACGCCGGCATCTTCCAGCATGCGCGCATCGGTGTCGGAGAGGCCGTCGTCGGTGACCAGCGTCCCGATGCGGGAAAGCGGCAGCGCGACGTTGCGCGCGTGGATCGACAGTTTGCGGCTGTCGGCCAGCACCACGATCTGGTCGGCGCAGAGGCTGAGATCGACGATCGAGCGTACCAGCAGCGGGTGCGATTCCATCACGCCTTCCTGGCCAAGGCCTTGCGCGCCGAGAAAGAATTTGGAGGCGTAGAAGGGCACGGCCTGGGTGAGCGAATGGATGATGCCGGGTTCGCGATGCAGATCGCCGCCCGCAACCGTCAGGCTGCAATGGCCGTGGTCGCTGAGATAGGCCGCCAGCGGCATCGAGTTGGTGTAGAGGCGGATGTTGCGCTCGGCGAGCTTGACCCCGAGATGGAAGCAGGTCGAGCCGCCATGCACGATGACGGCGTCGCCGTCGCGCACCATGGTCGCCGCGAGAGCGGCGATCTGCCGCTTGGCCTCGACCGCGAGGTCGCGGTTCTCGTCGTAGGGCCTGGCGTAGGCAATACCGGCCTGGGAAGCGCCGTCGAGCGCCGAGATGCCGCCATAGACCTTCCGCGCTTCGCCAGCTTCGTCGATCCTGTCGATGTCGCGCCTGACCGTCGCGGCTGAAACGCCAAGCCGTTCCTGCAGCTCGCGCACCGAAGCGAACGGACGATCCCGCAGCAGTTCGACGATCTGACGCTGGCGGCCGGAGTCGCTCAATTCTTTCCTCCCGGATGCCATTTTCCATGACAGTTGGCGCAACTTACTCAACATTAGTCAGATTGCAAGCGGGTTTTGATGATAGTAGATCACTATTGACGTAGATCACTCGCATCTGCGATATCAGCGCCAATTCGACCCCGGCAACGGGATTTCGCGCAGGACACGGCCGAGCCGTTGGAGGAAAAGCGCCATGGCGACCCAAGCTGACGCGCAGGAACTGGCGGCCTTGCGGGCGCTCTCGGCCAGCATCGGGCGGAGTCCGCACCTGACCCAGGCGGCAGGCGGCAACACCTCGCTGAAAGCCGGCGACACGCTGTGGATCAAGGCCTCCGGCACCTGGCTGAAGGACGCGCTCGTCGATGACATCATGGTGCCGGTGGCGATGGCGCCGCTGCTGAAAGCCGTCGAACAGCGCGATCGCGCCGCCGACCAGCCGCAGGGTTTCACCATTGCAGCGCTCAACCCGCGCGGCCTGCGGCCGTCGATCGAGACCACGGTGCACGCCCTGATGCCGCAACGCGTCGTTCTGCATGTCCATTGCGTCGACACCATCTCGCTTGCCGTGCAGACCGATGGCGAGGCCGAGGTCGCCAGGCGGCTCGATGGCATCGAATGGGCCTATGTGCCCTATTTCCGGCCGGGCCTGCCGCTTGCACGCGGCATTGCCGAAAAACTGCGGCCTGGTGTCGACGTGCTGATCCTTGGCAATCACGGGCTGGTCGTCGCCGCCGAAACCGTCGCCGGGGCGGAGCTTCTGCTGCGCCGCGTCCGGTCATTGCTGGCCCGGCCGGCGCGCGCGACCGCCGCACCCGACCTCGCCGCCTTGGCGGCGCTTGCCGGCGACAGCGGCTACAGATTGCCGGCCGATGTCGAAGCGCATGCGGTTGCGCTCGACCCTGAGAGCCGCCGCATGGCGCAGGCTGGCAGCCTCTATCCGGACCACGTCATCTTCCTCGGCCAGGGCTCCGTCGTGGCGAAACCAGGCGAGGCCGTGGCCGATGTCATTGCACGACTGGGCACGTCGCCTGCGGCGATCCTGTTTCCCGGCGCAGGCGTGCTGATGCGCGGCGACGCAAGTGCCGGCGCCGACGCCATGCAACGCTGCCTCGCCGACGTGACGGCGCGCATAGACATCGCAGCGCGGCTGAACTATCTCACCGCTTCCGAGAATGACGAGCTGATCAACTGGGACGCCGAGCAATATCGCCAGAAACTCAACGCGGCTGGCGGCTAGCATGGACATGATGCCACTTGTCATCGGCATCGACATCGGCACATCAGGTGCGCGCGCCGTCGCCATGCGCCCGGATTTTTCCATAGCCGGGCATTCGGCCGTTCCACTCGACAGGTTTGGCCGCGATGGCCTAGCCCCCACGGCGTGGTGGCAAGCGGTCAAGGCGGTTCTGACGGAGCTGCTTTCCGGCATCGACCGCACGGCGGTCCGCGCCATCGCCGTCGACGGCACCTCCGGCACGCTGCTGCCGGTCGACGCCGCCGGGCGGCCGCTGGCCGAACCGCTGATGTACAACGACAAGGCCGATGACGACGACATCCTGGCCGCGATCGCCCGCACCGCACCGACTGCAAGTGCCGCGCACGGAGCGACATCCGGCCTCGCCAAGGCCCTGCGCTTCCAGCATCTGCCGGGCATTGCAATGGTGCTGCATCAGGCCGACTGGATTGCCGGAAACTTCTCCGGCCGCTTCGACGTCAGCGACGAGAACAATGCCCTGAAGACAGGCTATGATGTCGAGGCCCGCCGCTGGCCGGAATGGATCGCGGCGACCGGAATGCGCGTGGAGTTGCTGCCGTGCGTGGTCGAACCGGGCAAAGTCACCGGTGCCCTCACCGCGGAAGCCGGGGCATTGTTCGGCTTGCCGCGCGATGTGGCCGTTGTCGCCGGCACCACGGATGGCTGCGCCTCGTTCCTGGCGACCGGTGCTACCGCGATCGGCGACGGCGTCACTGCGCTGGGATCCTCGCTGACCATCAAGATCCTGTCCGACCGGCCGATTTCGGCGCCGCGCTTCGGCATCTACAGCCACCGGCTCGGCAACGCCTGGCTGGCTGGCGGTGCGTCGAATTCCGGCGGCAAGGTGCTGGCTCAGTATTTTCCGCTCGCCCGTATCATCGAACTCAGCGCGACAATCGACCCGGAGACCGACACCGGCCTCGATTACTATCCGCTTCCCGCCATGGGCGAACGATTTCCGATCGCCGATCCGGCGCTGCCGCCTCGCCTTGCGTCCCGGCCGCCGGACGACGCCGATTATCTGAAAGCGATGTTCGAAGGCATCGCCGCGATCGAAGCGCTCGGCTATGACAGGCTTGCCGAACTCGGCGCGCCCGCGCTGACATCGGTCAGGAGCGTCGGAGGCGGGGCAGCGAACCCAGCCTGGACGGCAATCCGACGGCGCAGGCTCGGGGTCGATTTCCTGCCCGCGCTTTCCGACGAGGCCGCCGCCGGCACGGCGCGGCTGGCGCTGATGGGTGCAAGCCGGGCAGGACTCCTATGAGCGCGAAAACAATCGAACGTCTCGACGGCATCGGGCCGCTGGCGGAGCGCTATAATGTGTTCCTGCTCGACCAGTTCGGCGTGCTGCATGACGGCACGCGGCCCTATCCAGGCGCGGTGGCGGCGTTATCGGCGCTGAAGCGCGCCGGCAAGACGGTGGTGCTGGTTTCGAACTCCGGCAGGCGGGCACAACCCAATGAAAGCCGGCTCATAAAACTCGGCTTCGAACCGGGAAGCTGGGATCATTTCGTTTCTTCCGGCGAGGTGGCGTGGCGATCCTTCAGGGACATGGCGGCGTCGGGGAAGTTGCGCCCAGGGACAAAATGCCTGCTGGTCAGCCGTGAAGGCGACCGCTCCGCGATCGAAGGCCTGCCATTTGTGCTGACCGGGTCCGGCGATGAGGCCGAGCTGGTGCTGATCGCGGCCAGCGAGGGTGATCGCTACGAACTCGACCATTATCACAGGCTGTTTGCCCCGGCGGCAGCGCGGCGAGTGCCGTGCTTCTGCACCAATCCCGACACCATCATGCTGACGGCCAAAGGCCCTCGCTTCGGCGCCGGCCGTCTTGCCGATCTCTACGAAAGCCTGGGCGGCAGCGTTACCCGCATCGGCAAGCCCGACAAGGCGATTTTCAAAGCCGCGCTGGCGCTGGCCGGCGAGCCGGGCCGTGGCGCCGTGGTCTGCATCGGCGACAGCGTCGAGCATGACATATCGGGAGGAAACAGGGCAGGCATCCCCACGGCGTTGGTGCTGAGCGGAATACTGGCGGGCACACCGGATCTCGCCGCTGTCTTCGACGAACAGCAGGCCTGGCCGGACTACCTCATGGACAGCTTCAGCTTCCTCTGACCGCCTCCAGCATGCGCCGCGCGCTCTCCTCGTCGGTGATCAGGATGGTTGGGGCGATGAGGGTCATGGCGCCGAGCAGCGCTTCGGTTTTCTCCTCGCCACCGGAGGTGAGGATACGGATCGGCGCCTTGCGCAGACGGTCGACATCCACCGACATCACGTGGCTGTTGACGGGATGGTCGACCAGATCGCCGTTGCGGTCAAAGAAATGGAACAGGAGGTCACCCACGGCGCCACGCGCAAGCAGGGCCTCCCGATCCGCCTCCTTGAGGAAACCGCCACGAGAGAAGGTGGTAGCCGAGGCGATCCCGCCGACGCTCAGCAGAACGGCATCGAGCACGTCGGCCATTTCGAAAATCTCCTGCAGGCCGCAGCGCTCGATCAGTGCGATCTTGGTCTCGACGCTGTCGACGACCGCTGGTGTCGGCATCAGATAGCCGTCGCCCTGGAATATCTGAGCAAACCGCCAGGCGAACTCGGCTGGGTTGACCCGGCGCACGACGCCGACACCGCCAAGCAGCGAAATCACCTTGAAGTCGGTGAGCGACTTGGCGCTGATGAAGGGCAGGCTCGAGAACAGCGTCTGCCCCCAGCCGACGCCGACCCGCATGCCGGACTTCATCGTGTCCGACAGGAAACTGCCGGTCTTGGCGCTGATCGCTGGTATGGGATCGGCATTGGGTGCCGAAAGCGGCGCCACCAGCGCCTGCTGCAGCCCGAACGTCTTCTCCAGCGCGCGCTCAAGCCGCACAATTTCCGACAATTCGCTCTCGATGGTGATCTTGACTTCGTTGCGCGCCCGGGCATCCGCCAGCATGCGCACGATGGTGACGCGACCGACGCCGAGTACGTCGGCGATCTCGTTCTGCGTCATCTGTTCGACGAAATACATCCAGGCGGCGCGAATCCGGAGACGATCCGTCCGGCTTTCGCTGGCGACCTGCTCGGTTGCCGCGCTTCCGCCTAGACCGTCTTCGCTTTCGCCCTGTCGTCGCCTGCCCAAGTCTGTCTCTCCCCCTGCGGCGACGGACGAGCGCGCCGCCGCCGATTCTGCATGCTGGTCTAGTATCGCCTATTGATCTACCAATCGATAGGAACAATGTAGAGAGTGGCGGCTGCCCCGGTTGGCGGCTATCCGCAGCAAATTTCAAGGCGACCCGCGATGCTCCGACAAATCTCCGAAGATGTCCGCGTCAATCTGAAAGACCGGCTGCGGGAAGTCCGCGAAATCATCCGCCAGAGCCGCCATGACGGCAGCGGCGATGCCAGCATCCTGCGCGAAGCAACCAGCCATCTGCCGCCGTTTCCAGGCAAGGGCATCGAAGGCCTGCTCAGCCATGCCGCGAGTGCCGTCGACGAAGCGCTGTCGATCGCTGAAGCTTTCGTCCCGCATGAGCGCCCGATCAAGGTGGACGGCACGACGGTAAAGGGCCTCGGCACCTATTTCCCGATCGGCAATGAGGATCGCCAACTGAGCGCGGAGCGCTTGTTCCGGCGCGATATGTATTATCTGACCAAGGCGGTGCTTGCCGGCCTGAACATCGACAATGCCCGCATCCACGAAGCCGATTTCGCGGCCGTCCATGCCACGATGCGCAAGCGGCATGGCGACCTGCTGGCCGCGTTGGCCACGCCAGGTGCCGGGCTGCAGGCTATCGCGGCCACCTGTTCGGCGCTGCTGGTCGAATGCCTCGGCCAGCGTCCGGTCCGCTTTGCCGAAACCGTGCCGGAAACGCCGGCGGTGGTGGGCGGCCGGGCGCTTGACATAAGCTGCCTGGCACCGCTCGCTTTGGCCTGCGGCCTGGCGACCACCGGCAGGGACGGCGCGCCGGAGCCGGATATGCTGGAGATCGCGATCCTGGCGGCGGATATCCGCCACGACCGCATCGTTCAGGCCTGCGCCAAGGCAAACCCGATCGCTGAATTGACACCGGTGTTCGCCACCCTGCTTGCCCATCTGCCGTAGTTAGCCGGCCTGGGCTAGCCTTCAGCGGCCATGGCCATGATCGCTTTCTTGGCGCGCTGGATGGAAGCCGGGCTCATCGAGAGTTCGGTCAGCCCCATCTTCACGAAGGTCGCAATGAGATCCGGACGGCCGGCCGCCTCGCCGCACATGCCGACCATGATACCGGCGGCGACGCCGGCTTTTGCCGTCATTTCGATCGCCGACATGACGGCTGGATTGGTGACGTCGTTGAGCTTGGCGACGGTCGGATTGAGCCGGTCGGCGGCCATGATGTACTGGGTCAGATCGTTGGTGCCGATCGAGAAGAAAGCGACCTCCTTGGCCAGCGCGGGGGCGATCAGCACGGCGGCCGGGGTTTCGATCATGACGCCGAGATCGAATGACGCGTGCGGCACGCCTTCGGCTCTCAGCTCGGCCGTGCATTCGTCAACCAGCACGCGCGTCTGCCTGACCTCCGAGATGTCGGACACCATCGGCAGCATCACCTTAATGTTGCCGTGCACGGCTGCGCGCAGCAGCGCCCGCAGTTGGCGCTTGAAAATGTCGGGCCGGTCGAGACACATGCGGACGCCGCGCCAGCCGAGGAAGGGGTTTTCCTCGTCGGGAAATTCGATGCCGGCGATCGGCTTGTCGCCGCCGATGTCGAGCGTGCGCACAATGACCGGATAAGGCGCAAAAGCCTTGGCCAGCGCCGCATAGGTCTCGGCCTGCATGTCTTCCGAGGGCAGATGCATATGGCGCATGAACAGAAGCTCGGTGCGGAACAGGCCGATGCCCATGGCACCAGCCTCCAGTGCTGCCTCGATTTCCTCAAGTGAGCCGATATTGGCCGCGACCTCGATGATCCTGCCGTCGGCGAGCTTCGGCGTCACCGTCTTGAAGATGGTCAAGCCGGCGCGCTCCTTTGCCGCCGCTTCGACGCGGCCGGCGAAATCGGCACGGGTCGCCTCGTCGGGGTCGATGATCACATGGCCGGCATTGCCGTCGAGCGCGACGTCTCGCGCGGTACGCAAGGCATCGACCTGGCCGCCGAGGCCGAGCACTGCCGGAATGCCGTGCGAGCGCGCGATGATGGCGATGTGCGAGGTGGCGCCGCCATGGCCGCACACCACGCCGCCGATACGCTTCAGCGGTGCGCGTGCCAGATCCCAGGCGCCGATGTCGTCGGCGATCAGGATAGCGCCTTCGGGGATGTTTTCGAGGCTGACATCGTCTTGGCCCAGCAACACCAGGCAAATCTGCCGCCCAACGGCGTGGACATCGTCCGCCCGCGCGTTGAGATAGTGATCGTCGACCGCGCTGAATTCGGCGGCAATGGTGGAGGCGGCGGTGATGACGGCGGAGACCGCGTCATTGCCGCCCTTGATCAGGCCCTCGGCCTCACCAGTCAGGGTGTCGTCGGCGGCGATATCGCGCAGGGCGGCGACGATGCCGCGGTCTCCAGCCGACAGGCTGTCCTGCGCCAACGCATGATCCATGCGGGCCTGGACCGCGCCGACAGCCATGCGGAACCTGTCGATCTCGCCTTCTATCTCCTCGGCCTGCAACATGCGGCCCTGTCCGGCGATATCGGGTGGGAAATGCGCAAAGGCCGGGCCGATGGCGAAACCTTCGCTGGCGGCCACGCCACGCAGGCGGTTTGCCCCGTCAGGTGCCGCTGGCGCCGATCCGGGCGCGGGTGCCGCTTCCTGCCCGGCATCGTTCGCCGGGCTCTGCGCTTCCGCTTCATCATCGAGGCCAGCCCGCGGATTCTCGAGATAGCCGATCAGCGCCTCGAGCGCCTCGATGGCATCGGCGCCATTCGCCCGCACCGTGACTTCCTGGTTCTCCTTGACCGCCAGCAGCATCAGCTTGACCGAACTCTTGGCGCTGACCGCCTTGCCGTCCTTGACCAGTTCGACGTCGGATTCGAAGCCCTTGGCGAGCTTCACGAACCGCGTCGCGGGGCGGGCGTGCAAACCTTCATGCACTCTGACGATGGTCGAGCGTTCCATGGCAAATACTCTGGTTTTGGGCGCCGCTCCCAACATAGGCCGCGGCGCGAATGCTGTCAGGCGGCGATGGTGATGATCGCGCCGGTCTTCAGGGCGGCCACGAGCGCTTGCGGGTCGACTTGCGATGCACAGATCTCGCCCGGCCTCTCGGCCTCGGTACCGCCGTTGAACGAAATGACGACATGACCCATTTCCAGCACCTTGCTCCACGCGCTGGAGCCGACCGCTGTGATAACAGCGGCAACCGGGCCGAGGGTGATCGAAGCGCCCTTGGCGGGCGCTCCGTCACTTGGTCCCTGCTCCGCCTTGTGGAGCACCGAAACCTCGGCAAGCTCCGGCGGCGAGCCATCCGCAAACAGGATGACCACGCCCCCTTCAGCAAGGTCCGCCACTTCGGGGCCGATGGCAGTGACCCGTGTTCTCAGCAGAACCGTCATATGGCGAACCTCATTTTCTCAACTTTGCCTAGAGCGGTGAACCGCTCTATCTCTTTGTTTTGACGCAATTTCCAAGGGAAAGCATTATGCGCTTTTCCCGGAATTGCCTTAGAACACGATCAGGCTGACGACCCAGGCGATCAGCACCGAGACCGGGCCCATGATCTGGCGGCTGATGAGCACCGCCGGAACGCCGATTTCGATCGTCTTCGGCTTGGCCTCGCCGAGCGCCAGGCCGACGGGGACGAAGTCGCAGCCCACCTGGGTATTGTAGGCAAACAGCGCCGGCAGTGCCATCGCCGGCGAAATCGTGCCGTTGGCGATCTGCGGGCCGATGATGGCGACGCCGATGACCTGCGCGATGACAGCGCCTGGCCCGAGGATGGGCGACAGGAACGGCAGGCCGCAGATCGCCGAGATGATCAGCAGGCCGACGATGTTGTTGGCCAGCGGACCCATCGGCTGCGCCAGCACATCGCCGATGCCGGTATACAGGATCAGACCGATCAGCATGGTCACGAAGGCCATGAACGGCAGCACGTTGCGGATGACCTGATCGATGGTGCGGCGGCCGGCATTGAAGAAGATGCCGACGATACGTCCCATGACGCGGCCGATCGTGCTGATGAGGCCGATCAGCCCGCCTTCGCTCGGCAGCGGCTGTGGTGCCGCGGCCGCATTGCTGCTCGAACTCATAGCTGCTGCTCCCCCCGCAGTCGTGATCGTTTCGGATCCGTCCGCCATTGTGATGTTGGCCGGCTTCACGCCCGAAACGTAGATGTCCTCGGTGATGAACTGGGCCAGCGGCCCGGATTGACCGACCGGCGTCAGATTGACGGTCGGGATACGCTTGCGCGGATAGACGCCGCATCGTGCGGTGCCGCCGCAATCGACGACGACAACCGCCATCTCGCTTTCGATCGGCGGCGCCCTGAAGCCGTCGACGGCTTCGGCGCCGGTCATGTCGGCGATGAGCTGCGCCACCGGGTGAATGCCACCACCGGTGACGGAAACCACCTTGCTGCGCTGTTCGGTCGGCTCGATGACGAGCGGGCCGCCCCAGCCGGTTTTGCCCTGGGTGATCCTTACGGCTTTGTATGTCTTGGCCATGATGTCCTCCCCGCCCTTACAGCTCGACGCCCTGGCGGCGTGCCATGATGGCGGTGATGCGTTCGGTCAGCATGCCCTTGAGCAGGATGACGACGAGGCCGACGATGGCGTACCAGATCGCCACCTTGACGTGGTAGCCGGCGACGACGACGCCCTTCTTTTCCAGCTCCAGCAGCGCGACGAGAATGCCGCCCCAAACGAAATATTCGCCGGGATTGATGTGCGGGAACAGGCCCAGCGGCGGGTGCACATAGGACACGGCCGCGTCATAGAAGGCCGGCTTGTGCTTTTCTTCCAGGAACGATCCGAACGTATAGGCCATCGGATTGGTGAGGAAGAACACCGCCAGCAGCGGCAACAGCGTGTAGCGCGTCAGCGCGATCCGGCCGGCGCCGCGCGCCAGGCCGTGTACGCGCTCTTCACCGACCAGTTCTGTGACGGCATAGAAAGCCGTCATCAGCACCACCAGCGTCGGAATGATGCCGGTGACGAAGCCGGCGAAGACCTCGCCGCCCTTCTGGAAGATGCCGATGAAGTACTTGCCGATGGCGGTCAGCCAGCCGAGCTGCTCTTCCTGCTGGACGTCCTTCAGCTTTTCCTTGAACTGATCGACGGTGATCGGTCCGCTGTCCGCTTGTGCGAGGACAACGAGATGGTCGGAGGCATGCTCGACAGCGAGCTTGCCATGCAATGCGGCATCCGAGACCATGGCACCTGCGACATGCAGATTGTGCACGGCCATGTCGGCATGCTGCGCCAACAACGAAAATACAGACATTTCTCCTCCTTATGCCACCCGCCGGTTGATCCCAGTCGGTGCGCGGCGTCCTCTATCCTTTTGATTTAGAGCCCGAAATCATCCGACTCTAAGCCCTTGCTACGTTCAAACCGGACAGGCCCGGCTTCTTCCCCGGCTCCGACCGTGTTTTGTCGATCTGCTCGATCGCCCGTTTCACGGCCTCGGCCACACCGGGTTCCCCCTCCCCCATGATTGCAGGGTTGGACCGGAGTCGATCGAGGGGAACACCCTCGAATTCTTCATGTCTTTTGAACTTGGTGAACACGGAACGGCCGCTCATCACCATCAGGCGGCGCACGACCAGATCGGGTGTCACCACGACGAGCGCGATGGTGCCCTTGGCCAACCGACCGCGAAAATTGCCGGCTCCGACGAAGCCATCCTTGTACTGGTCGGTGACGCCCCTGAAGACATCCGAATAGTGCCGCATCTGCAGCCAGACGCCGAGCGACTGCAGCGCCCACACAATAACCAGCAGAAGCAGTCCCCACTGCCAAATCGCCATTCGGTTCTCCTCCCGAAGCCTCAGTTGAACCGCACCTTGGACCGGCGCGTGACAACAGCAAAGTGAGAACATTTGTTTCCGAGAATGTCAATATGTATGATATTGGCCTCGGCTCAGGTCATCCACAGGGACGCTGACCGATTTCGGCCGTGGCGCCGTTGTGCTAGGCTGACCGGGAAACAGGATACGAGGAAGATGGATCTGCCCTTCAGGGACGAACTGGCCTTGATGCCCGATCTTCGCCATCGGCTGCGGCAGTTGCGCTGGTTCCGCGCCACCTTTCGCGGCAGCGCGAAGGTGGTCTCGGACACGTTCGGCGTGCGCTTCGAGATCGACGAGGCCAAGCTCACCAGAGCCTTTCTCGACTGGGTCGAGATCATGGAGGCGCAGAAGCGCTTCGCCGCGATCGACCGCGCCGACTTCATCGTCTTTGCCGCCGGCCTCGTGCTGCGCGAGCTGATAAAACAGGCGCCGGCCAGGGAAATCTCCGGCCTCACGCAGCTGATCGAGACGGAAACGAACGCCGGCACGCTGGAAATCGTCCGCTTCTGGCCGGAGGGTTTCCTCTACACCAACTACTGCGTCTCGGTGATTTCGGCGATCCACGAGCAGGAATTCGGCACGGCACCCGGCATCGACAAATGCGCCGACGATTTGCGCACATGGTGGTCCTATCGCGAGAATGTGACCGAGATGCCGGCCTATGCGGTGGCTTTCCTCGACCGCTTTCTCGGCGCCGAGCCGAACTGGATCACGCCGGATCGCGCCCAGTCCCGGCAAGCCATGCAACGGGCGCTCGGGCCTTCCCGTGCGAGCGATGCGTTGCGCCAGCTTTGAGCCCGCTCTTCGCGCCCCCAAAACGCACGCGCTATTGAACATTTGACTTTTTGCCGATAGCGATGTGCGAAAATGGACTCGAGAGGGAAACGCGTGGCGCGACCAAGGCCTATTATTTTCGATTGCGACGGCGTTCTTGTCGACAGCGAGCCTCTGGCCGCCCGCGCCTATGAGCGCGTCTACGAAAAGCACGGCATGCCCGGCGTCAACACCAGCATCATCGCCCAATGCATCGGCATGAAGCAGTCCGATATCATCGCCAGGATCAAGGAATTGACCGGGCACCAGTTTCCGGCGGCGGCGGACGGCGACATCTGGGCCGAGACCAAGGTGCTGTTCTCGCAGGAATTGAAGCCGACACCGGGAATCACTGCGTTTCTCGAGACGCTCGCGGGCGACCGCTGTGTCGCCTCGTCCTCCTCTGTCGAGCGCATAAACCACAGCCTTGCCGTGACCGGGCTGGCGCGTTTCTTCGGCGATGCGATCTACAGCTCATCGATGGTCAAGAACGGTAAGCCCGCGCCGGACATCTTCCTCTTCGCGGCGGACAAGATCGGCGCCAATCCCGTTGACTGCATCGTCATCGAGGACTCGCCCTTCGGCATCCAGGGCGCGGTCGCCGCAGGCATGACCGCGATCGGCTACACCGGTGGCGGCCATACCTATGCCGAGCACGCCGCTCGGCTGACGGCTGCCGGTGCCGATTTCGTCTGCGCCGACTGGCAAGAAGTCAGCCGGCAATTGTCCGGGCTTGGCGCGCCGGCCTAATTCAGCGGATACTTGGTGAATCCGCGACCGGCCCATTCGCCAGCCGGGACCAATGATCCCACGCGGAAGTTGAAGGATAGGACCCTCGTCGCATCGGGGTCGACTTCACACCGGAAGTTTAGATTGTACCAGGTGTTTCTGGTGCTGAAGGCCGCCTGAGCAGGATTGAGAACATTGCCTTTGTCCAGCGTGATGGTTGGTACCCATTTGACCGTATAGTCAGCACTTTGCAGTTCCCGGCTTAGAACATTGCCGCAAAGGGTGGCCACGCGCTGACCGCGCGGCACATTCTCCATGGAGCTTGTAGCGAACGCATTGCCGGTTGCCCCCTGCGAGTAAAGCTTTCTGACGCCCGGAAGGCCGGAATAGGTCGGCGATCCTGCAACGTCGTTGTTGGTGGGATTTGACCTTCCAGCATTCCCGATCGGCGCTTTGAAAGCTCTTGCGGGTTTGAACGTCATTGTCTTGGCAGGTTTGGATTTGGGCTTTGCCTTTCCGGTCGAGGCTGGAGGCGCCGGCTTATCACCGGTCTCAGCCGCCAATGGCTTTGGCGTCACGACGGCTTGCTTTTCGGCGGGTTGCGGTGCGGGTTCTTGTTTGTCCGGCTGTTGTCTGTCAGTGTCCTCGGTCGCCTGCTTCTCCTCGCCTTGCGCGGGCGTTTCGTCCGGCGCAACGGTGGCCGGCTTCTCGTCAGGCTTGCTGGGCTCCGCCTTCTGCTGTGGCGTTGCAGCCGGGGCGGGCTGGGTCGGCGTGGGTGTCGGTGCCACAGGCGGCTTCGCCGCCTCATCCTTGGCCGGCGACGGCGTGTTGGGTTTAGCGCTGCTTCCGTCGAGCGATTTCTCCGGCCCGGTATCTTTCTGGCCGTACTGGAAGACGCGCTTCAGAACCTGGTCGTCTGGCGGTTTCGGCGGTTCCGGAGGCGGCTTTTGTTCAGGCGGCTTTTCAGCCTTCTTTTCAGGTGTCGGTTCCGGTGGCTTTGGAGCAGGTTTCGGCTTGGGCTTCTCGGGTGGCGGCACGATCGCGACATTGACGGGCTGGTCCTGCTGAACCGGCTGCTGCTCGGGTCTCGGCAGGCCATAGACCAGAAACGCGGCGATGAGCGCATGCAGGATCAGCGATGCGGGCAAAGCCCACAGCAGATGCCGCCGCCGTTCTCCTGTCTCGCCCTTCATCCTCACCGATGTGGAATGAAATGGCAGCGGCTTCAAGCATAGGTAGTGGATTGGCTTGATTTAACCGCTGACAGGTTGGTGATCGGATGACGACGCGCAGACCAGCGCCAGTGAGGTATGGCGCGACTCAAACCAGCCGATTCAGACCCCAGGTCAGCCAGTTTGCCGCTGGCGCATGATCCGGTCCAGAAACCGTTCGTTCAGCCGCGTCTCGCCAAACCAGTTCAGCCGGTTGATGCTGATGAAGCCGGCATCGATCGCCTCGTTCTCGTCGCCCGGCTGGCTCTCATGAGCCCGACCGCGCGGCACGGTGATGACCGTGCGATCGCCATCGCATTCCAAGATCTCGGCCTTGCGGGCGATCTTGTCGCGGCCGATGCGCGGTTGGCGGATTTCGGCCGGCAGCGAGGTCGGCAGGTTGATGCTCAGCCAATGACCCTCAGCGGCCCAGTCGGCGTGCGAGTGCCACAATAAAGTGATCAGCGCGCCAAGCCATTGGTCGTCGCCATCGGTGAAATCAGGATTTTTCACGCGTGAGAAGCCGATGGCTGGAACGCCCCAGAAAGTCGCCTCCCGCGCAATGCCGAGCGTGCCGGAATAGGCAAGGTCCTCGGCAACGTTGCGGCCATCGTTGACGCCGGACAGCACAAGGCCCGGTTTCTCGGAATCGGCAAACAGCCAGGTCATAGCGCTTACCACGCAATCGGCCGGTGTGCCGGAACAGGAGTACCAGTTCGGTTTGACACGCCGCATGGTCAACGGCCTGGCAATCGTCAATGACGAGCCGGCAGCGGTGCGCTTGCCGTCGGGCGCGACCACCCAGATATCGTCGCTCAACGCGCGGGCCGCGTTGACCAGACGGGCAAGCCCCGGCGCTTCGATGCCGTCGTCGTTGCAGATCAGGATTCTCATCGTTTTCTTGCCTCCGAAACCACTATGCGCTGGCCGGTGCGGCATTGCGTTCGCAGCGACGGGATGTGGGTTTGCAGATCGCCGAGAAGGTCCGGCGTGCAGGAATGACCGAGTGCGGCGGGACGGCCGGCCTTCTCCCAGATGTCGACATTGCCCGACAGCGTCGGATGGGTCGGCATGCGCACCCAGTCCGCCCGGCCGGCCTTGTGCAACAGATCGCCCGGCGAGCCTGACGGCAGATGGCCGGTAAGCAGCACCGGAAAACCGGAATGGTCGGCACGCGGCAAGAGGCGCGACGACGGCCCGGCTTCACCCATGCCGTCATCCGCCAGCAACGGCATTGGCGGCAGGGGATCGACATCGGTCCAGTCGGCTGCTTCCTGCAAGCGGCGGCGCAGCAACGCTGAAACGCCCGGCAACAAGGCTGCCGTGGCGCCGATCTGCGCTTGCAGCGACGAACGCATGCCGGCATGGATGGCGAACGGCCCCGGCAAGGCCGCGATCAGCTCCAGTGACCGACCCGAGAGCGGCGTCGGCAAAAGACATCCGTCCGAATGCCTCGCAACCCACTGCGAGATTTCACGCGCACGCGCCGTCCCCGGCACCGGATCGGCGCCGTAGGACGCATCGAGAACAAGCAGGTCGCAGTGGGGGATCGTGTCCATGATGAAGACATTGCTGTCCGGCACCACATCGGCGGAATAGGCGACGCGGCTCTCGCCGTCGTCCACGGCAAACCAGGCGCCGCCCACGACATGCCCGGAGCGTCCCGTCCGAATCGTGAGGTTGCCGCTGTTCAACGTGTCGCCCGGCTCGAACAATTCGATGCGGTCTTCGGGAAAAGGGAACCGCCTGAAATCCTCGGGCTCAGCATAGCCGGCGAGCGCGGCGGGCGCCTCGTCTCGGGTCTCGGCCGTCATGAAGATCGGACCGGCATAGCCGCGCGACAGCAGCCAGCTCAGCGCACCGATATGATCCTCATGCGCATGCGAGACGAATAGCGTGTCTATATCGGCGACCGACCCGTTCAGCACCGGATAATAGTCCGCGCCGGAGGCACCGACCTTGATGCCGACGTCGAGCAGGACGCGATCGTTGCCGCTGCTGACAGCAAGGCTGGTGCGGCCCTTTTCGCCAAAGCCGCCGAGCAGATCGAGCATCATCACGATGCTCCGCCCGCCGCCGGGATCAGCCAGCCGGACCGTATCCGCAGACGCGCCTGGGCTCCGCTCTCCAGCGCGACCGGATCGGGCCGTTCGAAATGCAAGGTGAGGTCCGGACTGGTCGAAGGCGTGAATTCGATGCGCGCCGAGCCACCCTGGTAGATCACCCGCTTGACCAGGCCATCGAAGCCGGGGCCGTCCTGCGACACGTCGAGGTCGGCCGACCGGCAGCAGACCTTTGCCCCAGTTCGCGGCCGCTCGCCTGGTCGGCAGCGGACAATCAGTTCAGCGCCGAGAACCCGGACCTTGCAGTGCCCTCTTTCTTCCGCGCTCAACACATCCGCGGGCAGCAAAATGCCTTGCGAAATGAAGGACGCCACCATTTCATTTGCCGGCTCATGATAGAGTTCTCGCGGCGTCGCCAGCTGGGCAAGGCGCCCGCCATCCATCACCGCGATGCGGTCGGCCAGCGCCATCGCTTCGGCCTGGTCATGGGTGATGTAGACGATGGTGGTGCCGGTGCGTTTGTGGAAGGACGCGAACTCGTCCTCCATCGAGGCCCTCAGATGCACATCGAGATTGGCCAGCGGCTCGTCGAACAGAACCAGCGAGGGCGCCGCGACAAGGCAGCGCGCCAATGCCACGCGCTGGCGCTGGCCGCCGGAAAGATTGGCCGGCCGACGCTCGCCCAGCCCTTGCAAATTGACCAGGGCGAGTGCGTCTTCAACCTTCCGGCGGGCGACGGCCTTGTCGAGCTTCGCCACCTTCAGCGAATAGCCGATGTTCTCGGCCACCGTCATATGCGGCCACAGCGCATAGTTCTGGAAGACGATGCCGACACGCCGCTTTTCCGGCGCGACGCTGCCGCCCTTGCCCGACACGACCTCGCTGCCGATGCGGATTTCGCCTGAAGTCACTTTCTCGAATCCGGCCACCAGCCTCAGCAACGTCGTCTTGCCGCAGCCGGAAGGGCCGAGCACTGCCAGGAACTCGCCGTCGCCGACATCGATCGACACGTCCTTGACGGCATCGAAATTGGCGAAGCTCTTGGTCACATTGTCCAGGCTCAATCGCGCCATGGCAGCACTCCGGTCGGAAGGTAGGGGGCAAGCAGATTGGTCACCAGCATCAGCACGAAAGTGACCGCCACGGTGATGACGGACATCGCCGCCGCGTAGTTGGAATCGCCGCCCTGCTCGAAGGAGAACATCACCACGCCGATCGTTTCCGACCCCGACGACCACAGCAGCGCCGAAACGGTGAGCTCGCTCAGCGCCGTCATGAAGATCAGCAGGCCGCCGGCGATCGCCGCCGGTGCCACCAAGGGAAAGATGATCGTGCGCATGCGCGTGAACAGCCCGGCGCCGGCCACCTGGGCAGCTTCCTCCAGCGCCCGGTCGATCTGGTGATAGCCGCTGATGGTTGGCCGCAATGCCAGCACCAGGAAGCGGGCGAGATAGGCGTAGAGGATGATCCAGACGGTGTTGTAGAGCTGGATGCCGGTGAGCGGGATCGGCCGCAGGAACAGGAGCAGCGAGGCGATCGCCAGCACCACGCCGGGCAAGGCGTAGGGCAGTTCGACCGACAGATTGAGCAGCCTCACCCAGCGCTGCTTGCCCCACGCGATCAGATAGCCGATCGGCACTGCGACCAGGACCGCGAAGACGGCCGCCGCGATCGACAGCCAGAAGCTGTTGAAGAAGGCGCGGCTGGCCGCATCATGCTCGAACAGCACGAAGCGGTAATTATCGAGCGTCGCCGTCTTGGCGGTGAGCGCGATGCCATAGCCCGGCACCAGCGATGTCAGAACCAGCCCGAACAGCGGCAGGAACAGCACCACGACGATCAGCAGCCACATGCCGGCCTGCACGGCGGGCCGCCAGCGGCCGAGCTCATAGGGCTCGGCCGAAAGCGACGTGGAGCTGATGCGATAGTCGCGGCGGCGGCTCATGATCTCCTGGGCAAGGATGCCCGCCATGGCGATGATGCCGATCAGCACCGACAGGAACGCGGTTTCGCCGAGCACGGCGGGGCCGCCGCCGGACAGCCGTTGGTAGATCAGCGTCGGCAGCACGAGATAATTGGCGGGAATGCCGAGAAAGGCTGGAATGCCGAAATTGCCGACGCAGGAGACGAAGGCGAGTGCCGCGGCCGCCATGATCGAAGGCGTCATCAGCGGCAGCACGATGGTGATCAGCACGGTGAACCAGCCGGCGCCACCGGCCCGCGCCGCCTCGACCAGTTCGCGCGGCAGCTTGCGCAGGCCGGCGCGCACCAGCAGGAAAACCAGCGGGCCATACTGCACGCCGAGCAGCAGGATGATACCTGAAGTGGAATAGAGCGGGTTCCTGGTGCCAAGCGGGGGTGCCGCGCCGAAGAGCTTGAGGAACGGACTTGCCGGGCCGAACAATTGCAGCCAGGCCAGCGCCGTCACCTGCGGCGCGATCATCAAGGGCATGACGTAACAGAGCACCATGGCGCTGCGAGCGCGGATGTCGGTCAGGGTGACGAGGACGGCCACCAGCGTTCCCGACAGCACCGCAAGCAGGGTGCCGCCGATACCGACGACCAGTGTGTGCCAGGTGGCGATCCAGGTCGCCGGACTGCCGAGCCCCGCCTTTATCGCGACGGTCGACAGCGTGCCGCCGGGTGCCACGATCTCCTTGATCAGGCGCAGCATCGGCAGCAGCGAAAGCAGGACGATGACGATGGCTACCGCCGCCGTCAGGACCATTTCCTGGCCCCGGCTTTCCCTGATCCGTGTTGACATGATTGCGTTTCCTGGGTCGATCAGCCGATGCGATCGGGGTTTTGCCCATCGGGAATGCCGCTGGGACGGCATCCCCGACGGCATTGCCGGCTCAGCCGCCGAACAGCTCCGAGAACTTCGCCTTGTCGGCGTCGGTTTTGGCGACGATTGCCTTGGTGTCGAACGGCATCACCTTGACCTTGACGCCCTCCGGCAGCCATTCGGGGCGGCCGACCGAGGCGCGCGCCGGCAGATAGCCCATCGAAAGCGCGAGCTTCTGGCCGTCATCCGAAAGAATGAAGTCGACGAACTTCTTGGCGCCGTCGACATTCCTGGCGGTCTTCATGATGGCGACCGGTTCGGTCACTGCCGGCACACCTTCGGAGGGGAATACGAACTCGACCGGGGAACCCTTCTTCTTGGCGTTCATCGCCATGAAGTCGACCAGGATGCCATAGGGCTTTTCGCCTGATGCCACCGACTTCAGCACCGCACCATTGCCGCGCACGCTGACGGTGTTGTTGGTCTTCAGCTTCTGGAAGAAATCCCAGCCATAATTGGCGTCGCCGACGAAGCCCGAAAGCAGGTATGCGGCCGCACCCGAATAGAGCGGGCTCGGCATGACCAGGCCATCGGCATAGGCGGGCTTGGCGAGATCGGCCCAATGCTGCGGCTTCTCGGTCGCCGCGGTGTTGTAGACGATGCCGGTGGTGATCAGCTTGCTGCCGAAATAGGTCTTGTCGGCGTCATAGGCATCCGCTTCGATGCCGTCGAGCTTTGCCTCGGGATAGGGCAGCAGCCGGTCGTCCTTCTTCAACAGCTCCATCGAGACCGCGTCGGCGATCAGAAGCACGTCGGGCTGCGGGCTGCCGGCGGCAAACTCGGCCGCCATCTTGGTCAGGATGTCGCTCGTTCCGGAGCGATAGATATTCACATCGATACCCGGCTGCGCCTTCTTGAAGGCATCCACGGTCTTGGCCGCGTCGGCTTCCGGCTGGGACGTATAGAGAGTCAGTGTGTCGGCGTTTGCCACGCCGGCAAACAAAGTTGCCGCGAGCGCCAGCTGGCTGGCCAGCAGCTTGATGAAGTGCGTCTTCAATGAGACCTCCTGTCTTTCTGTGCATGACCGGTCCGGCTCCGGCCGGCCCCCGTCTCTTCCTCCCTGCACGGCGCATATGACTGGTGGATGACACAGCGCGTGAAACCCACAAAATATGTTCATATGTACGATGTCAATTACAAATGAACAGAAATGTGCGACAATCGACACGCCGGAGATCCGGCATCAGTTGACATCCGGCCGGTGTTTCCTTGATGAGCACCGGTCAGGCCACGGCTCATGAGGGACAGGAACCGATGACCACGGAAAAACCCAGACAGGCTCGCCTGCCGATGGTCTCGTCGGACCTTACCGTCAAGACGGCATGGCTCTACTATGTCGAAGGTTTCACCCAGGAACAGATCGCCGAAAAGCTCGACGTCTCCAGGGTGAAGGTCATGCGTACGCTGGCCTCCTGCACCGCCGAGGGCATTATCGTCACCATGATCAACGCGCCGACCGCCGCGCAGGTGGCGCTCGAGCGGGAACTGGAAAAACGCTGGGGTCTGAATGCCGCCGTCGTCATCCCGACGCCTTCGGCGCATGACCATCTGGAGAAGGCCATCGGCCATGCCGTCGCGGCCTATCTCGGCGAGCAGATGCAGGACGGCATGACGCTGGCCATCGGCGGCGGCGCGACCCTGCATGCCAGCCTCGGCTTCCTTGCCCGCCGGCAATTGAAGCGTGCCTGCGTGGTGGCGCTCGTCGGCAGCCTGCCGCACTCGCAATGGATCAATCCATCGATTGTCGCAGCCAAGGTCGCCGATGTCTTCGAGGTCGACAGCTATCAGATCACCGCGCCGGTGACGGTCGACAATTCCTCGCTGCGCGATCTCCTCTGGGCGCAGCCGACCCTGCAGGATGTACGCCAACGCGCGGCCGCCGCCGACATCGCGCTGCTCACCGTCGGCGACATGTCGCCGGACGCCACCATCTTCCGGCACGGCATCGTTCCGTCATCGCTGATCGCTCCGTTGAAAGCGAAGGGCGCGGTCGCCAACATGCTGTGCTATTTCGTCGATTCCGCAGGCGGGCTGGTCGACCACGAGGTCAACGGCCGCGTCATGGCCATCGATCTCGATGTGGTCAGCAACGTGCCGAATGTTGTTCTCGCCGCGGGCGGCAAGCGGAAAGTCGCGGCGATCCTCGCCGCGCTGAAAGCCGTCAGCACCAATGTGCTGATCACCGACAGCGATACCGCCACGGCACTGCTTGCCAAGGGCGGCTGAGCCGGTTCGACTGGCTCCGGCGTTTCCCGCTAAATGAGTCCGCGCTCGCGCAAATAATCCTCGACACCGACATGGGTCATGGATTCGAATTCGGCGATCGCCTCGGCCACCCGCTTGCGCTGCGCCGCCAGCAGTGTGAACACCTGCTTCATCTCGCCGGAAACACCAAAACGGCTCCATCGCTCGGCGATATGCATGGGCAAGCCGATGTCGGCGCAGAACGCGTCCAGGCTGTCATAGCCGAGGCTGGCGACGAGCTGCCTGGTCTCTTCCGCCGACATGCGCGGCTCGAAGGCGTGGTCGTGCAGGCGCTGCGCCACCAGCTTGATGTCGGATGGCGCCGCACCCATGACCTTGCCGAACAGGGTTTTGACGTCAGATGGGTCGAATGCAGGCATATTTGGCCTCCCTGGATCGCAATCCAGATAGAACATGGGTCAAGGGTCCGCGCCTGACAAGTCGTTTCTATTTGTGAGCCGGCGCATGATTTGGCGCCGGCTCCCCACAGGACCTAGACCAGCATGCCCATCGGGTTTTCGATCAGCCGCTTGAAGGCGACCAGCAGTTCTGCACCCAGCGCACCGTCGACAGCGCGATGGTCGGTCGACAGCGTCACCGACATCACGGTGGCTATTTT
>NZ_RZRU01000028.1 GCF_003997495.1 Mesorhizobium sp. M7A.F.Ca.US.008.03.1.1
CAACGCCGCAGGTCTCATGCGGGCCCTCGAAGGGCGAGCACCACAGGCGGTCGTCACGGTGGCGCGGGACCAACGCCCAATCAGCTCTTAAACTGATTCAACGCAATCGTGAGGTTGCCTGATGAGCACGACCATAGCGCCGCTTGCGCCTGAGCTTTGGGCTGAATTCGAGGACCTCTTCGGCAAGCAAGGCGCCTGCTACGGCTGCTGGTGCACGCATTTCCGGCTGGCGCCGGCGATGCGCCGCGAGAGCAGCCGGGAACGCAACAAGGACCACATCAAGGCGCGTATCGAAGCCGGCCCGCCGCCGGGCCTGCTGGCATTCGAGGATGGTCAGGCGGTTGGCTGGATGCAGATCGGACCGCGCGCCGACGTGCCCGAATGGAACAATCAGGGCAGGGGGTCGGCGCCGGTCGACCCTGCCGACGCCGCGGATCCGGCCGTCTGGGCGATCTCCTGCTTCTTCATCCGCGGCAAGGCGCGCGGCAGGGGGATCACGCATCGCCTGGTCGAAGGCGGCATCGATTTCGCCCGTCAGAACGGTGCACGGCTGCTCGAGGCTTGTCCGATAGATCTGTCTCGCGATTCGCGCTCGATCGGCCTGTTCGTCGGCTCGTCGCGGGTCTTCGAGAAGGCGGGTTTCGAGCGGTTGGTGGAACGCAAGGCCGGTCGCCCGCTGATGCGGCTGGTGCTTTGATCGAGATTGTCTGCCAGGGTGCCGTTGTCGATCTCACCTTGCGGTTGCAGCGGTAATTTCATACCAGACGGACAAAGTCTTTCTTCTAGGTCAAACGGAGAATTCGCGTGAACCGTGCCCTGCCATTCGTGTTCCTTCTTGCGTTGAGTGCCCCTGCTTTCGGCCAGACCGTCGACAGTCAGGGTGCGAAGCAATTGTCCGACGACTTGTCCCGCTATGTCGGCAGGCAGGCCATCGACAAGGGCATTTTGAAGGTTTCGCTCGAAGGTAGCGCCTACAAGATCCTGTTCGATTTCAAGGCACTCGCCGCATCATTTCCGGACCAGAAACTGCTGAAGTTCGATTTCGCGCCCTATGCCCTGATGGTCAAGCCGCGTAGCGACGGGTCCTGGGATGTCTCGATGGATTTCTCCCAAACCGCCTCCTTCGAGTTCAACGGACCCGAAGGGCTGCAAAGCACTCAGTTTTCGATCAAGGACGGCAAGGGCTCGGGCGTCTACGATCCAAATCTGGCGGCCTTCACCAGCGGCACCAGCTCGATGGCCGGCATGACGATGGCATCGAAGGATGCCAAGCAGCACATGGAAGCCAGTACTGGTGCTGGCATCGCGACCGTTGCCGCGACCAAGTCGGCGACCGGGGGCGTCGATTTCACAACCTCGCAGAAGGTGTCGAGTTTTGTCGAAGCGATCAATTTCGATGACCCTGAGAGCGGGCTGAAATTCCCGGTCACCGTCAGGTCGCCGGAACTGTCGGTCGAAGCCAGCGGCAAAGGCGTGCGGACCAAGCCATTGCTCGATCTCCTGGCATTTGCAGTGGCCAACGAGGACGAGGCGACGCTGAAGGCCAACCAGGCGCAGCTCAAATCGCTTCTGCTCGCCGCCTTGCCGCTTTGGCAGCGTATCGACGGGACCTATGGTTTCAAGGATTTCGCGGTGGAAAGTCCGGTCGGCAATTTCGGCGCCACCCAGCTAAGCACCGCGTTCGGCACCGATGGCGTGGCCCAGAACGGCACGATCACGTATGGCATCAAGGCATCGGGACTGACGGTGCCGACGCAGCTTCTGCCGAGCTGGAGCGTGGGGTTGTTGCCCACCGATGTCGATTTGAACTTCGGCGGCGCCAATATCGATCTCGACAGCATGGCGAAGAAGGCGATCGAAGCCTTTGATCTCAATAAGAATCCACCGCTGTCGGCAGAATTCGGCGAGCAGCTTAAAGTCGACTTTATGGCCAAGATGCCGAAGGTCGTGCTCGGCCACAGCACCGTGAAGAACAAGGACACGGAGATCGCGCTGGAAGGCGAGATGACATTCCCAGGCGAAAAGCCCGAAGGTAGCGTGACCGTCGATGTCGCCGGCTTCGACAAGCTTGTCGAAGGCCTGCAGGAAGCGGCAAAGTCGGAACCGGAGGTGGCCCAATACGTGCCAGTCGCTCTCATGGCGAAAGGCTTTGGCAAGACGCTGTCCGATGGTCGGCTGGAATGGATCGTCAACGCCAAGGCCGACGGTTCGGTCACCGTCAATGGCGTCATGCTGAAGCCCGCCGACGCGGCCGTGGACGACAGCATGGATGATGGTGACGGCGACGATGACAGCGGAGACGACAGCGGCGGCGCAGGTGCGAACTGAACCCCTGAAGGTTGGAGTTTAGAGCCCCAGCGCGCTTGCAATCCTGGGCGCGGCTTCGTGCCAGTCCTGGACGACGACCACATCGTCCGTCACCGGCGGCAAGAATGCGCGCAGCGAATTGTCGGCCATCAGGTGGAACAGTTCGGCGTCGGCGACCGATCCCCGCACCGACGCCAGATTGTGCGGCTGATCGTCGACGAAAACCACCGGTCGGCCGGCCTTGCCGCGAAGCTTGGCCACTGCCGGTCCTTTGGCCATTTCAGTGGTCAGAAGCGGGTAGCTCAGTCCGAGCGCGTCGAGATGGACGCGACGCACGGCACGGTGTTTGTGCGGCATGGCCGTCAGCAAGATGATTTCCGCGCGGTCGCCAATCCCTGCCAGGGCCTCTGCCGCGCCGTCCGTAATGTTTTGCCAATCGGCTTGCGCGTCGAAGAAGTCGCCCAGCAGTGCCGTGACTTCGGGCTGCTCGATCAGCCGGCCGCTGGCCGTCTCGGCGATGTTGCCGGTCAGCCGAAACGAGGCCAGCGTCAGGCCGTAGCCACGCGCCTTGAGGAAATTCGGAAACGGTCGGATGAATTCGAGCACGACATCGTCGACGTCGAGCACCAGCAACGGCCGGTCGTCGGCTGCCAGTTCCTCGATCTGGCGCGCGGTTTCTGGATCATCGCTCATATGGAATGCTCGTGGTTGTCATCGCCCAGTGGCAGCGACCGCAGGGCCTTGCCGACAGCAGCCGGCGGGGTGCCGGTTTCCTCGGCAAAGCGCATCAGCGTCGGCTCGTGGGCGAGGATGAATTGCAGGACACCAGCCAGGAAACCTGGCTCGCTGGCGGCTTTGCGGACAGAATGGACCTCTATGCCGGTGATAGCCAGAAAGCGCGGCAACAGTTCCGGATCGGAGGCGACAAAGCCCAGGGCCTTCACGGCAATCGATTCCGCTTCTTCGCGCATTGACGCTGCGTTTGCCATCACTACCTTCGGTGTGTGGAATGAGTCTCTCCCGCAGTAATGGGAAGAGTTGCTTGCGGCAAGCCATTAGAGCGTGGCGCGCCCTTTGGACGCGCAGGGGACGAGGTGGAATCCGCGCTGTTTTCCAGCCGGGGATTTCCGTTTCGTCAATCATATTGCCGTAAAGTGAAGCAGGGTTTGGTGCGTTCAGACATGTGCGCATGACGGTCGCCTTCGAAGCGGATGGACGGCCGGGACGGGATATCGATGCCGAAGAAGGTCATGATCGTCGAGGACAACGAGCTCAACATGAAGCTCTTTCGGGACCTCATCGAGGCAAGCGGTTACGAGACCGTGCGCACCCGCAACGGTCTGGAAGCGCTCGATCTGGCGCGCCTGCACCGGCCGGATCTCATCCTGATGGATATCCAGCTGCCTGAAGTGTCGGGCCTGGAAGTGACAAAATGGCTGAAGGAGGACGACGAGCTGCACGTCATCCCGGTCATCGCGGTGACCGCCTTCGCGATGAAGGGCGACGAGGAACGCATCCGCCAGGGTGGCTGCGAGGCCTATATTTCAAAGCCGATTTCGGTGCCGCGTTTCATCGAAACCATCAAATCCTATCTGGGTGATGCGTGATGTACCCTTTCAGCCGAGCCGGAGCCTTGTGAAATGACTGCGCGGATCCTCGTCGTCGACGACATCCCTGCCAATGTGCGGCTGCTGGAAGTCCGGCTGCTGGCCGAATATTTCGAGGTGCTGACCGCCACCAACGGGCCGGATGCGATCGAGACCTGCGAGAACGGCAAGGTCGATGTCGTGCTGCTCGACGTGATGATGCCGGACATGGACGGCTTCGAGGTCTGTCGGCGGCTGAAGAGCGATCCAGCGACATCGCACATTCCGGTGGTGATGATCACCGCGCTCGACCAGGTTTCCGACCGCGTACGCGGGCTTGAGGCCGGCGCCGACGACTTCCTGACCAAGCCGGTCAACGATTTGCAGCTGATGACGCGTGTCAAGAGCCTGGTCCGCCTGAAGTCGCTGACCGACGAGTTGCGGCTGCGCGCCTCGACGACGCGCAACATCGGCATCGAGGAGTTGCTCAGCCGCAATTTCGCATCCGAGGACACGACACCGAAAGTGCTTTTGATCGACGAGCGCAAATCGTCCGTCGAGCGCATCCAGAAGATGCTGCGCGACCGCGCCGACCTCGACGTCACACACGATCCGCATGCCGGCTTTTTCCAGGCCGCCGAGACGTCCTATGAATGCGTGATGATCTCGACCGCGTTCGCCGATTTCGATCCGCTCAGACTCTGTTCGCAGTTGCGCTCACTCGATCGCACCCGTTTCGTGCCGATTATTCTTTTGGCGGAGGAGGGCGAGGAGGAACGCATCATCCGCGGCCTCGAACTCGGCATCAACGACTATCTGATGCGGCCGATCGACCAGCAGGAACTGACGGCACGGCTGCGCACGCAGGTGCGCCGCAAGCGTTACAATGACCAGCTGCGGGCCAGCGTCACCCAAACCATCGAAATGGCGGTGACCGATGGATTGACCGGGCTGCACAACCGCCGTTATCTCGACAGCCATCTGCAGACGCTGTTCGATCGCGCCGTGGCGCGGCGCCGGCCGCTGTCGGTGATGATCACCGACCTCGACCGTTTCAAGGCGATCAACGACGCACATGGCCATGACGGCGGCGACGAGGTGCTGCGGGAATTCGCACGACGGCTGCGCAAGAATGTCAGGGGTATCGATCTTGCCTGCCGCTTTGGCGGCGAGGAGTTCGTCGTGGTGATGCCGGATACCGAAGGCGCGGTGGCCGAGAAGGTAGCCGAGCGCATTCGCGCCGAAATCGCCCAGGCGGCTTTCGCCATCGGGCAGGACGGCAAGGCGATCGAAGTCACGGTCAGCGTCGGCGTGTCGTCGGTGCTGAAGGGCGTGGACACGGTGGCTGCGCTGATGAAGCGTGCCGATCTCGCGCTCTACGAAGCCAAAAGCGGCGGCCGCAATCGCGTCGTCGCCAAGGCGGCGTAGCGATCCAGCCCCGATTATCCTGTCAACCCGACAGGGTTACCCGTTTACCTTAATCCAAGCGATTCGCGAGCCTTGGTTAAGAAACTGTTGATTTTCATAAGCTCTTGCGCAACTGTGCAGGCCAAGACGAAGCCGGCACGAGGACAGACCGCCGGCTCCGATCCCCAGAATACCCCATGATGCTCAGGTCCGCCGCATCTCCTGGGTCCGTGGGGTCGGCCGGCCGGCGCTGGCACATAGTGGCCTCCTCGTACCGCTGCCAAACGCCGACCGGCCCCCTTCTTTCCAATGAGCATCAGAGTTCCGTGCCAAAGCACGGAAGACTCTGCGTTTTTGTGTTTGAAAATCCGGATATCGTTATGAAGCCGCCCTAGGAGATTGTCCTGCGCGTGCGTCGAGTTTGTTCCGCGGCAACCAACAGCGGGGAACAATACCAGCCCCTTCCATTTCATACATAGGGCGCCCAGGGGGCTTGCGGCAAGACCGGGCTCCTCCCGTAAAACCGTGACCCCAACCAGGGTGCGGAAAACGGGAGTGACGACAATGATTTCAGATCATGCGGTGGTGATCGCTGGGGCTGGTCCGACGGGATTGATGCTGGCGGGCGAACTGGCGTTGGCCGGCGTCGATGTTGCCATTGTAGAAAGGCGGCCGGATCAGAAGCTTGCCGGCCTGCGCGCGGGCGGCCTGCACGCACGCACGATCGAGGTGCTGGACCAGCGCGGAATCGCCGATCGTTTCCTCTCACAGGGCCAAGTGAGCCCGGCCGTGGGTTTTCACATGATCCGCCTGGACATCAGCGACTTCCCAACCCGGCACAATTATCTGTTGGCGCTGCGGCAAAACCACATCGAGCGCATCCTGGCCGACTGGGTCGGCGAGTTGAAGGTACCGATCTATCAGGGACACGAGGTTGCGGGGTTTACCCAGGACGACAGCGGCGTCGATGTCGAACTGTCCACCGGCCACCGCCTGAGGGGCGCATATCTGGTCGGCTGCGACGGGGGCCGCAGCACCATTCGCAAGGCAGCCGGTATCGAGTTCGCCGGGTGGGATCCGACGATGAGCTGGATGATTGCCGAGGTCGAAATGTCGGAAGAACCGGCATGGGGTTTCCGCAGCAACGCCTTCGGAATTCATGCCCTGGGTAAGATCGAGGACGGCAAGAAGGTTGGCGTCGTGCTGACGGAGCAACGCCTGGAGGCGCGCGGCGAACCGACGCTGCGCGAGCTCAGCGAGGCGCTGACTGCCATCTACGGCACCGACTTCGGGGTCCACAGCCCGACCTGGCTATCGCGCTTCACCGACATGACGCGCCAGGCTGCCGCATACCGCGACAAGCGTGTGCTGCTGGCGGGTGACGCCGCGCACATCCATCCTCCGATGGGCGGACAGGGCCTCAACATCGGCGTGCAGGATGCGGTGAACCTTGGATGGAAGCTGGCCCAGGTCATCAACGGGATATCGCCGCACAGCCTGCTCGACAGCTATTACGCCGAGCGTCATCCGGTTGCCGCCCGCGTGTTGCGCAACACGATGGCACAGGTCGCGCTTCGCCGCACGGACGACCGCAGCAAGGCCTTGGCCGACACCGTTGCCGAGTTGCTCGGCATGGATGAACCCCGCAAAAGAATCGCCGCGGAGATGTCTGGCTTGGGTGTCCATTACGACGTTGGCCAGGGGCATCCACTGCTTGGGCGGCGAATGCCCGATCTCGATCTGACCGCCGCCGGCGGACCGTTGCGGGTCTTCACCTTGTTGCACGACGCGCGGCCCGTGCTGCTCAACCTCGGTGAGACCGGCAGGCTGGACATCGCGCCCTGGGCTGAAAGGGTCCGGCAGATCGACGCCGGTTATGCCGGTGCCTGGGACCTCCCGATGCTCGGGAGGGTCGTTGCGCCCGACGCGGTCTTGATCCGGCCCGATGGCTATGTGGCTTGGGCCGGGGCGGGAACCCAACAGGGCCTGGTGGACGCGCTGACCACTTGGTTCGGGCCGCCTGCTGCCGCAGGTTAGCAGACAATCGAAGCGCGATCGCGCGACCCCCTCGAAAGTATTCCGTCGCTCCCTCCGACAGTGCTCCTGACAGCTGGTTGACAGGAGTTTCCTTCTGTGCAGAAATTGGTTGGACCATTGGACCACTTGGAGGAGGCGTGGACCAGAACAGCCTGCCACCCATTCAAACCACGGCGCGCGACGACGCCGTGTTGAAGGCGTTGGTGGGATTTGTTCGCGCCGAAGCCCTGCAGCCGGGTGAGAGACTTCCAACCGAACGCATTCTGGCCGAGCGGCTGAAGGTCAGCCGCAACACCGTGCGCGAGGCGCTGACACGTTGGGAGGGGCTCGGCCTCGTCGAGCGTCGGCAGGGCAGCGGCACGTATCTCAAGGCGGCTGTCTCACACGATATGCTGCACATGCCGCTGACGCTGGCTGGCGGCCATGATTTCACCAGCCTGATGCAGACGCTGGAGATCCGCCGCGCGCTGGAGGCGGAGGCCGCAGCCCTTTGCGCCGAACGCGCCAGCCAGGCCGACATCGCCGAGATCGCGTGCAAGCTCGACATCATGGAGCAGGCGTTCCACACCCGCGACGGCATGTCCTCGGAAGAGGACTGGGAGTTCCACCAGGCGATTTACCGGGTCTCAGGCAATCCGCTGTTCGAGCAGATCATCGCCGCCATGCATGAGCTGTTTCATCGCTTCTGGGAACATCCGCTCGGCGTGCGCGATTTCGGCCATGCCAGCTTTCCTTACCATCGCACCATCTACGAATACATCGCCGCCCGCGATCCGCAGGGCGCCCGTGCCGAGGCGCTCAAACTGATCGCTACCGTCGAGGATGACCTGAAGCGCGGTGCGGCCAAACTCAAACTTTCGAGCCAGACATGAACGAGCATCCATCCGGTTTCGATCACGACTATCTTGCCGAGGCGGCGACACTCTTGGCGCATGACGAGCCGTTCCCCGGCGGTGCGGTGGTGCCGCCGATCTACCAGACCTCGCTGTTCACCTTCGCCAGCTATGCCGAGATGGCCGATACCTTTGCCGGCAAACGAAAGCAGCCGATCTATTCGCGTGGCGACAATCCCACGGTGATGGAGTTCGAGGCGCGCGTGGCAGCGCTTGAGGGCGCTGAAGCCGCGCGCGGCTTTTCCAGTGGCATGGCGGCAATCAGCGCCACGGTGCTTGCGTTCGTCGGCGCCGGCGAGCGCATCGTCGCCGTGCGCAACTGCTACGGTGATGCCTACCGGCTGTTCGAGCGGTTGTTGCCGCGGCTCAACATCAAGGTCGACTATGTCGACGGCTCCGACCCGGATGCGGTCGCGGCGGTACTTCCCGGCGCCAAGCTGCTCTATCTGGAAAGCCCGACCTCGATGATGTTCGAGCTGCAGGACATCGCGCATCTGACACGGCTGGCCAAGGAACAGGGCATCGTCACCACGATCGACAATTCCTGGGCGACGCCCGTATTCCAGAAGCCGATCACGCATGGCGTCGACCTGGTGCTGCATTCGGCCTCGAAATACCTTGGCGGCCACAGCGATACAGTCGCTGGCGTCGTGGCGGGGTCGGCCGCCCACATCAAGCACATCAACGAGCAGACCTATTCGTATCTCGGGGGCAAGCTGTCACCGTTCGAGGCGTGGCTTTTGCTGCGCGGTCTGCGCACGCTGCCGCTGCGCCTGCCGCACCACATGAAGAGCGGCTTGACCATCGCCGAACGGCTGAAGGCGCATGCCGATGTCGAGCGGGTCAACCACCCCGTCTATTCGAACCACCCAGGCAAGGCGACTCTGGCCGGCTATGCCGGTCTGTTCTCCTTCGAGGTGACGGACGATATCGACATCCCCGTCTTCGTCGACGCGCTGAAATATTTCCGCATCGGCGTCAGCTGGGGCGGGCATGAAAGCCTGGTCGTACCGGCCAAGGCGTCGCTGGAGCAGACGCCGGGCCTGAATTCGATGGCGCGCTTCGGCGTCAGCCCCCGAACCATCCGCTTCAATGTCGGATTGGAGAGTGTCGAAGACCTCTGGGCGGATGTCGCCCAGGCCTTCGAAAAAGCCAGAAAATAACAAGCGGGTTCAAAATGGGAGTCTTGAACATGAAAAAACTGACCATCATGCTTGCCACCGTTGCGGGACTGGCGATTTCCGCCGGAAGTGCTGTGGCCGATTCGACCCTGAAAATGGTCGAAGTCATCACCAGCCCGCCACGCACCGAATTCCTGAAGAAGCAGATCGCCGAGTTCGAAACGGCCAATCCGGGCGTCAAGGTCGAGCTGATCTCGCTGCCCTGGGGCCAGGCCTTCGAGAAATTCCTGACCATGGTGCAGGCCGGCGATACGCCCGACGTGGTCGAGATGCCGGAACGCTGGATGGGCCTCTATGCCAACAATGCCCAGCTCGAGGATCTCGGCCCCTACATGGCCAAATGGGATGACGCCAAGACGCTCGGCGACCGCGCCAAGCAGTTCGGCTCGACCGTCAACAACACCCAGTTCATGATCCCCTACGGCTACTATGTGAACGCGCTGTTCTGGAACAAGAAACTGTTCAAGGAGGCCGGCCTCGATGGCCCGCCGGCGACGCTCGATGATTTCATCGCCGATTCCAAGAAGATTTCCGCACTCCCAGGGAAGTACGGCTACTGCCTGCGCGGCGGGCCGGGCGCCTTCAACGGCATGCACATGTTCATGAACATCGCCGCCGGCAAGGGTGGCTACTTCAACGAGGACGGCACTTCGACGATCAACGAAGAAGGCTCGGTCAAGGGCCTGCAGATGCTGGCCGACATGTACAAGGACGGCCTGGCGCCAAAGGATGCGGTGAGCTGGGGCTTCAACGAAACGGTCACCGGTTTCTATTCCGGCACCTGTGCCATGCTCAACCAGGATCCGGACGCGCTGCTCGGCATCGCCGACAAGATGAGCGCCGATGATTTCGCGGTAGCGCCATTGCCGGTCGGGCCGAGCGGCAAATCCTATCCGACACTGGGCTATGCCGGGTGGGCGATGTTCGCCAATTCGCAGCACAAGGACGATGCGTGGAAGCTGATGGCCACGCTTTTGTCGCCGAAGGACAATCTGGAATGGGCCAAGGAAGTCGGCGTCGTCCCGATCCATAACGGTGCCGACCAGGATCCCCATTTCAAGACGGAGCAGTTCAAGGGCTGGTTCACGGAGCTCAGCGACAGCTCCAAATATGAAATGGTCACCCCGCCGACGCATCTGGAGAACCTCGGCAATTTCGTCGACCAGGTGGCGATCAAGAATTTTCAGGAAGTGCTGCTTGGCCAAAAGACGGCCAAGGACGTCGCCGACCAATGGGCTGCCTTCCTGACCAAGGAACAGCAGGATTGGCTGGCGAAGAACAAGAAGTAGTTTTCTTCCCTTCTCCCCCGTTCACGGGGAGAAGGTGTCACGAAGTGACGGATGAGGGGCGGCGCCAGCACGCCAAGGTTCGTGCTGCCCCTCATCTGCCTGCCGGCATCTTCTCCCCGTGAACGGGGAGAAGGGTGCTGATTGCCCATCCCGATACTTCCAGGAGACGATCCGCAGCCAATGACCTACGCCGTGTCCGAAATACGTTCCGTCGGCAAGCCGCGTCGCAAGCGGCTATCCCACGCCGCAATCGAGCCATGGCTCTATCTCAGTCCGGCGATCATCCTGCTGATCGTGGTGCTCCTGGTGCCGCTGGTCGTCGGCATCAGCTACTCCTTCCGCAAGTTCTCCGCCTTCAAGTCCGAATATGTCGGGCTTGGGCAGTATCAGGCGATGCTGTCGGATCAGGTGCTGGGGCAGGCGCTGGTCAATACACTGTGGTGGACGGTCGCCAGCCTGTTTTTCCAGTTCTTCCTCGGCCTTGGCCTGGCGCTGCTGCTCGACAAGCCGTTCCGGGGTCGCAAGGCGGTGCAGGCGCTGGTCTTCCTGCCCTGGGCGGTGCCGTCCTTCCTGTCCGGCCTCACATGGGCCTGGCTGTTCAATCCGATCATCGGTCCGCTGCCGCACTGGCTGTTCGCCTTGGGGCTGAAAGCCGAGCCGACCAATGTGCTGTCCGATCCGTCAACCGCCATGTGGGGGCCGATCGTCGCCAACATCTGGTTCGGCATTCCGTTCTTCGCCATCACGCTTCTGGCGGCACTGAAATCCATTCCATCGGAATTGCATGAGGCGGCGGCCATCGACGGCGCTTCGCCCTGGCAGCGCTTCACCAAGGTGACGCTGCCGTTCCTGGCGCCGACCATCGCCATCACCGTCATGTTGCGCACCATCTGGATCGCCACCTTCGCCGACCTGATCTTCGTGATGACGGAGGGCGGGCCAGCCGGCTCGACCAACACTGTGCCGGTCTACATCTATGTCAGCGCCTTCAAATCGCTGGACAAGGGCTATGCCTCGGCGGTGGCCGTGCTGCTGCTGGTCCTGCTCATTGCCTATGCGATTGCGCTGATCGGCATCCGCCGCACGCTGGTGAGGCACGTCTGATGATCGCAGGACGCTCAACCTCGCAGCGCTTCTTCGGCGGCATCGGCCTCTACGCGGCAATCGCGGCTTACGTGCTCTTTGCCCTGTTTCCGATCTACTGGACGCTGAAGATCTCGGTCACGCCGGAGCGGTTGCTCTATTCCGAAGGCATCACCTTCTGGCCGTCGCACATGACGCTGCAGAACTTCGTCACCGTGCTCGAGGCCACCGATTTCCCTCGCTATTTCCTCAACAGCGTCATCGTCTCGGTATCGACGGCGGCACTGGTGACAATCATCGCCACGCTCGCCGGCTATGCCATGTCGCGCTTCACCTTTCGCGGCAAGGCAGCACTGGCGCTGATGTTGCTTTTGACCCAGACCTTTCCGCTGGTGATGGTCATTCCGCCGATCTACCGCGTGATGGGTCAGATCGGCCTGATCAACAGCCTGACCGGGCTGATCATCATCTACACCGCATTCAACACGGCCTTTGCCACCTTCCTGATGCAGTCGTTCTTCGACGGGATCCCCAAGGATTTGGAGGAGGCCGCGATGATCGACGGCTGCACCCGCGCGCAGGCGATGCGCAAGGTGATCGTGCCGCTGACGCTGCCAGGCATGGGCGCGACGCTCGGCTTCGTCTTCACCGCCGCCTGGAGCGAGCTTCTGTTCGCGCTGATGCTGATTTCCAGCGACGACCAGAAGACCTTCGCCGTTGGCTTGCTCACCTTCATCGGCAAGTTCGCCGTCGACTGGGGACAGATGATGGCGGCATCCATCCTGGCGCTGATCCCGGTCTGCATCTTTTTCGCCTTCCTGCAACGCTATCTCGTCACCGGCCTGACCGCCGGCGCCGTCAAAGGATAGATCGATGGCCTCTGTTACGCTCGAAAAGGTCCGCAAGGACTATGGTGCCGTCCGCGTCCTGCACGCGGTCGACCTTGAAATCGCCGATGGCGAGTTCGTCGTCCTGGTTGGGCCGTCAGGCTGCGGCAAGTCCACGCTTTTGCGCATGATCGCCGGGCTGGAGGAGGCTTCCGGCGGCGAGATCCGTATCGGCGAGCGGCTGGTCAACGACGTAGCACCCAAGGACCGCGACATTGCCATGGTGTTCCAGTCCTACGCGCTCTATCCGCATATGGACGTGTCGAAGAACATGGGCTTCAGCCTGCTCCTGAAGAAGGCGGAGAAGACGACGATCGACGCGAGGGTGGACGGTGCGGCCAAGCGGCTCGGGCTCGACACGTTCCTGCAACGCCTGCCGCGGCAACTGTCCGGCGGCCAGCGTCAGCGCGTCGCCATGGGCCGGGCGATCGTGCGCGATCCCAAGGTCTTCCTGTTCGACGAGCCGCTGTCGAACCTCGACGCCAAGCTGCGCGTCCATATGCGCGCCGAGATCAAGGCGCTGCACCAGCAGCTGAAGACGACGTCGGTTTATGTCACGCACGACCAGATCGAGGCGATGACCATGGCCGACCGGATCGTCGTCATGCATGACGGGCTGATCCAGCAGGTCGGCGCACCGCTCGATCTCTATGATCGGCCGGCCAACATGTTCGTCGCCGGTTTCATCGGTTCACCCGGCATGAATTTCCTTCCGGCGACGGTTCGCAAGGGCGGTACCCCGGAGGTCGTACTGACTGATGGCCAGGCGCTGAGGCTGCCGGAAGGCCTGCCGCTCAAGGATGGTGACGCCATCGCTGTCGGTTTGCGGCCCGAGCATATCGAGTTGGCGGATGACGGCGCGTTGAAGGCCGAGGTGGGTGTGGTGGAGCCGCTCGGGCTTTCGACGCAGTTCTACGTCAAGCTGGCCAGCCAGCAGTTGTGTGTCTTTGCCATGGGCCGTGCCGGCGTGAAGCCCGGCGACGAGGTACGGTTGGCGGCCGAACCACACCAGCTGCATCTGTTCGATCCGAAGAGCGGTGAGCGCATCGGCTGAGGGGACCGAGCCAGGGCGGATGCGGGCAGCCAGGATCAGGCGCCGCTATCGGGCGGGAATACACGGTAACGCTACATTTCAATTGGATAAAATAGCGGAACGTCCAAGAGACATTTCCGGAACCTAACAGGACCACTCGGACCTCTGCGTGTAAAACACAAGACTTTAGTCCCGCCGTCTTCTCAAAAGAACGGAGGTTATTTCGCCACGAACTAGGCCGCCGTCGGAGCTAGTCAACACCGACGACGGCACCTGCAATATGGGTGAGTGGGTTGTGTGCGGATATGGTGTGATCGCGGAAGGTGATTGTAGATCGCTAACCGCGAGGGCTTCTTCTAGACAGCGGCGAGCTATCCAACGGGTTCTCAGCCGACTTGGCCGATCGCCGCTCCTTCAGCCACAGGGACTTCTTTCTCCTTGCCAGGTTCTCGTCTCGAACGCTGTCTTCGGCGGTCACTCCGCCATGCATCGCGGCAATCACGTAGTCGGCTCTGTTGGTTCGAAAGTCGCCTTTTTGTACGGACATCGTTTTCTCCCAGTGCGAGGCATTTCCCCCCTTTTTGCCTGACGCTGAAACTAACTGCCTATCCGTGGTGCAAGTCTACCAATCGGCGATTGTATTAAAACGATACACTCAGCAGGTATGGTGATGGCGATCGCACGAGAGGAGCCCATTCTGGCAGGGCTTCTTCATTGACCCGGTTGTGACCCTTGCGAGGGTGCCGCGGCGGGAGGGGCCGGAGCCTGCGGTGCGGGTTCCGTGGAAGGCGGGGCGGAGGTGTCAGGCTGAGGTGAAGGCTGTGCGGCCTCTTCCTCAGTCAGAACCTGGTCAGTCCTGGCCTTGATTTCATCGGCCGTCTGCTGGCTTATCAGCCCGTTGCTGACGGCGAATCCGGCAGCCAGAGCGACAAGGGCTGCAATGATTGCAGCTTTCAACTTCTTCGACATCCATAGGCGCCTTGTTCATGACACCCAACCCACGGCCAAGGGTGCCGCAACCATGGCGAAGGGTCAATCCTTTGGCTGGAGTCTCTGCTGGGATGCAACGAAACCAATCGGCTACAAACGAAAAACGCCGCCCATTGGGCGGCGTTTCGGCATTGCAGCGGAAAACCCAGATTACTTGATCTTGGTTTCCTTGAATTCGACGTGCTTCTTGGCGACCGGGTCGTACTTGCGGAACGACAGCTTGTCGGTCTTGGTGCGGCTGTTCTTGCTGGTCACGTAGAAGAAACCGGTGTCGGCGGTCGACAGAAGCTTGATCTTGATGTTTGCGGCTTTGGCCATGATATCAGTCCGTTTGTTCGTGGGGTTTTGGCCGCTGGAGCACGGGGAAACACCCGGACGCGGGAAACTTGGCGCGACACATAAAGAACGCGCCCGGAAAGTCAAGCCCGGTAGGCCTTGTGCGACCCGCCTGAGCCGGCTGGTGACGGGAAATCATGCGGTCTCCGTCGCCGATGCCGCAACCTTCTTCCAGTCTCCGGTCGTGTTCCACCAGCGATTCGGATTGGCGCGGTCGTCCAGCCCCTTGGAACGGCTGGCGAGAATCGGTTGAATGCGGATCACCGGTTCCTGGTAGGAATGTGCCTGGAAAATCGCCTCGACGACACGGGCGGCCAGCGCCTGATCGTCCGGCAGTTCGAAGGAAACCTCGACCGTGCCGGGCCGCCGCCTCAATTCGGTTTCGGCGCCGGCGGCCGCACCGTCAAGCGGCCTGTAGCGTTCGATGCCGTGCGCCGACTGATAGGCATTGCGGTCATATTTGCCCATGGCCAGCGGCGCAATCGCCACCACAGCATCCATGATGCGGTCGACGTCGGCGGCCGGAGCCTGGAAGGTCACGAGCAGAAGCAGTGTCATTCGTAGCGATGTGGTTTCAAAGCCGCTGTCGATCATGGAAGTGTCCTCAAGTGTTTTGGGACACCTTTTTAGCCCTGTGCTCCTGACACGGTTCTGTCAGCAGCCTGTCACCGTGCCGTGCCAAATGCATGGCTGGTCGCGGTCGCGCTACAGCAGGATCTTGCGAACCAACCTGACGGCGACCAAAGCGATATAGGCGGCGAAGAACAGGCCGAGCGACCAGCCGAAGCCGGACGGGCCGAACGCATCCATGCCGATGCCGATCGCCTGCGGGCCGAGCACCATGCCGACGCCGTAGCACAGCACGAAGGCGGCGTTGGCCGACGCCAGTTCATGGCCGGAAAGCTGCGAGCCGAGATGGGCAAGGCCGATCGTGTACATGGCAGCGACGACGCCGCCCCAGACGAACAGAAGCGCGGCCATCAAATGCCAGTTCTGGGCGAAGAAGGGCATGAAGACGGTGCCCATAAGACCGACCGTCGCGCAGGCAATCAGCAGGTAGCGGCGGTCGCTGACGCGGTCGCTGATCATGCCGATCGGGATCTGCAGCAGCACGTTGCCAAGACCGATCATGGTCAGGAGAAGGGCTGCGTCGGCTTCGGAATAGCCGATGCGGCTGCCATAGATCGGGAACAGCGCAAAGCCGCCGGTTTCCACCGCGCCGAACACCAGCACGGCAGCGGTCGCCGACGGCACCAGCCAGATGTAGCGCAGGAAATTGCTGGTCTCGCCGTCGGAGGCGATCGTCGGGCTCTCGTTGCGCGCCGCCAGCACCGGTATGGCGGCCAGCGTCACCAGAGCGATGATGACGCCGAACGGCCTGAAGCCGGAACTGCCGAGATGGGCGAATAGCCACGGTCCGGCGGCAAAGCCGAGCGACAGGACAGTGGCGTAAATGCCCAGCACAAGGCCGCGCCGGTGTGGTGGCGCCGAGGTGCTGATCCAGAATTCGGACAGGATGAACAGCACCGTCAGCGCGATGTGCAGGACGATGCGCAGTGGAAACCACATCCAGAAGTCGGGTGCGAAATGGAAGCCGACAAAGGCCAGCGCGCCGGCGGCGATCATGGCAATCATCGTCCAGGCGACGCCGAAGCGCATGGCGAGCGGCGTGGCGAGCGGCGCGCCGGCGATCGAGGCGAGGCCGGCGACGGCGGTGTTGAGGCCGATCATCGAAGCCGAATGGCCGCGCGTTTCGAGGATGACGCTGAGCAGCGGCATGCCGAGGCCGATGGCGATGCCGACGACGCTGATCGACGAGATCGCCGCCACCATCGGCAGCCAGTGTACGCGTTCGTCGCCCTGTGGTTGGGTATCGACCGTCATGGGATGCTGAATACTCTGTCTTTTTGATCTTACGCAATTCAGGACGGAAATCCGTCACACTTTCCTAGAATTGCTCTACAGAAGTTCGCGGGTGAAGCGGTTGCTGATAAGCCGGTAGAAGGGCACCGGGCCGCCTGGACGCAACAGTGGATCATGGGCGAGGCGCTTTTCCAGCTCGTCCAGGATCATTCGGGTGATGTCGGGTATGTCGGCCTCCCTGGCCTTGGCAAGCGGCAACCAGACCAGCTCTTCCAGTTCGTTGGTCGGACCGCCACCGGGCAGTTCGACCGCGACGTCGTCACGCCAGGCGCTGAAGAAGCGGGTGTCGAAGCGGCGCACCCGGTTGGGCGGCGTGATGGCGCGCGCGATGAAGCGCAGCATGTCCAGCGAGGGTTGCACGCCGTGTTCGGCAAAGCCCTGCCAATCGGGCCTGGGTGTGGCGAAGGCGCCTTTGCGGCCGATCAGCAATCCGGCTTCCTCATAGGTCTCGCGGATGGCGGACAGGGCGATGGCGCGGGCCCGTGCGGCGCTTGTGCGGCCCGGCCCGGCGATCAGCCGGGCCTCCTGCTCCGGGTGCAATGCGGCGGCGACCGGGATGCGGCTGTCGGCCGGATCGGTGCGGCCGCCGGGAAAGACGAACTTGCCCGGCATGAAGGCGTGGCCGGCATGGCGGCGGCCCATCAGAACCAGCACGTCATCGCCCTTGCGGTCGAGCAGGATCAGGGTTGCCGCATCGCGCGGGCGAATTGGCCGGTCGCTATGAGCGATCATGCTCCGCTCGATCTTGTCGACTTCCGCCTTGGTCATACCGTCCATGCGCAGGACCTAGCGGAAACTTCTGGCAAGCGAAAGTGGCCTTTCACGGTCGGTATGTTGCGCCAGGCCACATTCTTGGCTGCAGCTCAGGCTCCTGGATGCGGTTCGATCACGTCGTGTTCGCCGCCGAAGCCGTGCATATAGAAGGCCCATTGCAGTCCTATGACGGCGCCCTTGACCGGCTGCAATAGCGCGACCGACAGAAGGATGGTCAGCGGCACCCAGATGGCGATGTGCTGCCATGTGGACAGAGTGGAGGTCGCCTCGACGCCCATGAAGGCGCCGAGCACGATGTGACCGACGATGACGATGACGAGATAGGCAGGCAGGTCGTCGGCGCGGTGGTGATGCAGTTCCTCACCGCAGACACTGCATGTGTCGACGGTCTTGGTGAAGGCGCGAAACAGCTTGCCTTCGCCGCAATTCGGGCAACGGCCGAGCAGGCCGCGCTTCATCGCCGTCCACAGCGGGCGGGCAGCCCGGCCCGAGTGATGTTCTCCGCCGAAAACCTGTTCTTCCGTGACTGTTCTCATCATCGTCTCCTGCCGCGCGGACCCGATCGCGTTTGCGACGCGCGGGCGCGGCCCTTGGCCTTGTGAAACGACCGCTTGGAGCCCGGCAAAGGCTTCGGGTCGGTCAACATCTCGAAGCGCATCGCGCCGGCCATCGGCGCCACCTCGACGAGCCGGACCTCGACGCGATCCGCGAGCTGATAGCCTTTGCCCGAGCGTTCTCCGAACAGGGAGCGGGCCGTTTCGTCGTATATATAGTAATCGCCGCCCAGAGTTGACACCGGGATGAAACCATCCGCGCCGTACTGCGGCAATTGGACAAATAGTCCTGATTTGGTGACGCCGGAGATGCGGGCATCGAACCGGTCATCGACGCGTTCGGCGAGATAGGCGGCGATCAGACGGTCGACCGTGTCCCGCTCGGCCGCCATTGCGCGGCGTTCCGTGCCGGAGATCAGCACGGCGACATCTTCGAGCCGTGCCGCTTCGTCCTGCGTCAGCCCGCCCGGACCCAGTCCGAGTGCGGCAATAAGTCCGCGATGCACGATCAAATCGGCATAGCGGCGGATCGGCGAGGTGAAATGGGCGTAGCGGCGGAGGTTGAGACCGAAATGGCCGATGTTCTTTGGCGAGTATTCGGCTTGGCTCTGCGAGCGCAGAACCACTTCGTTTACCAGGCCTTCATTGTCGGCGCCGCGCACGCGCTCCAAAATGCCGTTGAACTGGCTTGGCTGCATCTGCGCGCCGCGCGCAAGTGACAGGCCCAATGTCTGCAGGAACTCGCGCAGCGATTCCTGCTTGGCCAGCGATGGCGCGTCATGGATGCGATAGACCAGTTCCTGTTTCTTCGCTTCGAGCGTCTCGGCCGCCGCGACATTGGCCTGGATCATAAACTCTTCGATGAGCTTGTGGGCATCGAGCCGCTCCGGCACGATAACGCGATCGACGGTGCCGTCCGGCTTGAGTACGATCTTGCGCTCCGGCAGATCGAGTTCGAGCGGCTGGCGGCCATCGCGGCCACGCTTGAGGATCGCATGGGCGTCCCACAGCGGCTTCAGCACCGTATCGAGGATCGGACCGGTCTTGTCGTCCGGCACGCCGTCGATCGCCGCCTGAGCCTGGCTGTAGGCGAGCTTTGCCGCCGACTTCATCATGACGCGATGGAAGGAGTGCCTGAGCTTGCGGCCCTCTGCCGAAAAAACCATGCGCACGGCGAGCGCCGGCCGGTCCTGGCCCTCACGCAGCGAGCAGAGATCGTTGGAGATGCGCTCGGGCAGCATCGGTACCACGCGATCGGGGAAATAGACCGAATTGCCGCGCTTCAGCGCTTCGCGATCGAGCGCCGTGCCATAGCGCACATAGGCGGCGACATCGGCGATGGCCACGGTGGCGACGACGCCGCCCGGATTCTTTTCGTCGAGATCCGGCGTGGCGAAGACGGCATCGTCATGGTCCTTGGCGTCGGCCGGATCGATGGTGACCAGCGGCAGGTCGCGCCAGTCCTCGCGATGGTCAAGCGTCGCCGGTTTGACGGCTTCGGATTCGGCGATGACGTCGGCCGGGAAGATATGCGGAATGTCATGCGCGTGGATGGCGATCATCGAGATCGCCTTTTCGCTGGTCAGCGAACCCAGTACGTTGAGCACCTTGGCTCTCGGCAGCCCATAGCGGGAGGCCCGTGCGGGCTCGACCTCGACCAGGTCGCCGTTCCTGGCGCCGTTCTGGAATTCCTTGTCGACGATCAGTTCGGGCTGACGCCGTTCCACCGGTTCGATGCGGAAGGTGCCGTCCTGCAGGATGCGAAAGACACCGAGCACGGCATCGGTACGCTTCTCGAAGATCTTCATCACCCGCCCGGTGTAGGCCGGGCCGGTCGCTTCGTTGGTCGGAAAGGTCTTGGCCAGCACGCGGTCGCCGATGCCGGGCGCCGGGCCGCTGCCGCCACGCGATACGCGGATCGACACGACGGGCGGCTCACCCGTGCCCACGACCTCGGCCGGGTGCGCCAGCAAAATGCCATCGCCGTCACGGCCGAAGATGTCGAGCACGGCGACATGGGGCAGGGCGCCGACGCGGGCCAGTTGCTTGCGCTCCTTGGTCAGGACGCCTTCGTCCTGCAGGTCGCGCAAAATGTCCTTCAGCCAGATGCGGTCGTCGCCGCGCAGCGCGAACGCCTTGGCAATGTCACGTTTTCCCGCGCGATCGGGATTTTCGGCGATGTAGCGCAGGATTTCGTCACGCGACGGCCGATAGTCGTCCTTGACCTTGGCCCTGGTGTCGGCGGTGCGCGGATCGCCGTGGGTTCTGCCGGTGATCTTGCGCGCCACGCCGTCCTACCCTTTTTTCTTCGCTGCCGGCTTCTTGGCTGCCGTTTTCTTGGCCGCCACTTTCTTGGTTGCCGGGGCCTTGGCCGCGGCCGCCTTGCGGAACGGCTTCTTGCCGCCGCCGCCCTTGGCTTCTTTCTCGGCAATCAGCGCCAGCGCGTCCTCGATGGTCACCGACTGCGGATCCCTGCCCTTGGGCAGGGTGGCATTGACCTTGCCGAAATTCACATAGGGCCCGTATTTGCCGTCGCGCACGACGATCTTGCCACCGCCATCGGGATGGTCGCCAAGCTCCTTGAGCGCAGCGGCCGTGCCGCCATTGCGGCCGCCCTTGCCCTTCAGCTGCTTCTCGGCGATCACCGAGACGGCGCGGTTGAGGCCGATCGAGAACACGTCCTCGATGCTCTCGAGATTGGCATAGGTGCCGTCATGCAGCACGAACGGACCGTAGCGGCCGAGCCCGGCCGAGATCATCTTGGCCGTTTCCGGGTGCTGGCCGACATCGCGCGGCAATGACAGCAGCGCCAGCGCCTTCTCGTGGTCGATCGACTCTGCCGTCCAGCCTTTGGGCAGGCTGGAGCGCTTGGCTTCCTTGCCGTCGCCACGCTGCAGATAGGGTCCGAAGCGGCCGCTGCGCAGCGTGATTTCCTCTGACGTGTAGGGGTCCTTGCCGATCACCTTGGTGCCGTCTTCGCCGCCGCCATTCTCGCCATTGGGGTTGGCGGCGTCGCCGAGTTGGCGGGTGAAGGAGCATTCGGGATAGTTCGAGCAGCCGACGAAAGCGCCGAACTTGCCGAGCTTCAGCGACAGATTGCCGGTGCCGCATTTCGGGCAGATGCGCGGATTGGATCCGTCCTCCCGCGTCGGGAACACCAGCGGCGCCAGTTCTTCATTCAGCGCGTCGAGCACGTCGGTGACGCGCAGTTCCTTGATGTCGGCGACGGCACCGGAAAAATCCTTCCAGAAATCGCGCAGCACGTCCTTCCAGGCGAGCTTGCCGTCCGAGATCTCGTCGAGCTTTTCCTCGAGGGACGCGGTGAAGTCGTACTCGATATAGCGCTTGAAGAAGCTTTCGAGGAAGGCGGACAGCAGCCGGCCCTTGGCCTGCGGCACCAGCCGGCGCTTGTCGATCGTGACATAGTCGCGGTCCTCGAGCGTCTTCAGGATCGCTGTGTAGGTGGAAGGCCGGCCGATGCCGAGCTCTTCCAGCTTCTTGATCAGCGACGCTTCGGAGTAACGCGGCGGCGGCTCAGTGGTGTGCTGGGTGGCGTTGATCGCCTGGCGCGCCAGCTGTTCGCCGGCGCGGATCTCGGGCAGGCGACGATTTTCCTCGTCTTCCGCATCGTCGTCCTTCTGGTCGGTGTATGCGGCGATGAAGCCGTCGAACCGAACGACCGAACCGATGGCACGCAGCTCGGCGGTGCGCGATCCATTGACCGCCTCGATCTCGGCGGTGGTGCGCTCGATCTCGGCGGACTGCATCTGGCTGGCGATGGCGCGCTTCCAGATCAACTCATAAAGCCGCATCTGGTCGGAATCGAGATATTGCCTGACCGATGCCGGGGTGCGCATGAAATTCGTCGGGCGGATCGCTTCGTGCGCTTCCTGGGCGTTCTTGGCCTTGGCTGTATATTGGCGCGGCTTTTCCGGCAGGTATTTCGGACCGAATTCCTTGGCAATGGCATCGCGTGCGGCATCGATCGCCTCGAGTGCCATCTGCACGCCGTCGGTTCGCATATAGGTGATCAGACCGGTGGTCTCGCCGCCGATCTCCATGCCTTCATAGAGGCGTTGCGCCACCTGCATGGTGCGGCTGGCCGAGAAGCCGAGACCTGACGAGGCGGCCTGCTGCAATGTCGAGGTGGTGAAGGGCGGGCCGGGATTGCGCTTGGTCGGCTTGGCTTCCACCGACACCGCCTTGAAGGTAGCGCCTTCAAGCATCGACTTGATGTCGTCGGCCTGCGCCTTGTTGGAAATGTCGAGCTTTTGCAGCTTCTTGCGATCGAAGGCGGTCAGCCGTGCTTCGAAATTCTCGTTGCGCGGCGTGCCCAGCAGAGCAGCGATCTGCCAGTATTCCTCGCGGATGAAGCGCTCGATCTCGGATTCGCGGTCGCAGACCAGGCGCAGCGCTACCGACTGGACGCGGCCGGCCGAGCGGGCGCCCGGCAGCTTGCGCCACAGCACCGGCGACAGCGTGAAGCCGACGAGATAATCCAGCGCCCGGCGAGCCAGATAGGCATCGACCAGTGGCGCATCGATCTGGCGCGGATTGGCCATCGCCTCCAGCACCGACGATTTGGTGATGGCGTTGAAGACGACGCGGCTGACCGGCTTGTCCTTCAGCGCGCGCTTCTGCTTCAGCACTTCCAGCACATGCCAGGAAATCGCTTCGCCTTCGCGATCCGGATCGGTGGCGAGGATCAGGCCGTCAGCGTCTTTGACCGCCTTGGCGATGTCGGCGAGGCGTTTGCCAGAGGCGGTGTCGACCGCCCAGGACATGGCGAAATCCTCATCCGGACGCACCGAGCCATCCTTGGCCGGCAAATCCCTGACATGGCCGAACGAGGCCAGAACCTTGTAGTTCTTGCCGAGGTATTTGTTGATTGTCTTCGCCTTGGCCGGCGATTCGACGACGACGACGTCCATGAGGTCTCATATCAGCTGTGGTGCGGCAGAAGAATTCCGCTGCGCGCGACGAAATCTCGTTCTATTTGTCGCTCACATGGCCGCGCTTTTGCATCCGGTCAAGGGGAAGCGCCCAAATTGCGGGCCGGCCCGAAGCAATACACTCTTAGAGTGTATGGAGAAAATCACAGAATTTGGGAAAGGGAGACCGTGGCCCCGAGTCAGCGGAAACGACCCGATTCATTTTTCCGCCGAGTCGTTGAAATGCTGCCCAAACCGGGACGGGCCACATTATAACGGGCTGTTCGATGCCGGCCGCCGGGTGCATGGAGATGCCCGGCGACCAGCCCTTGTCCCGCCAGCAGGCGGGATTGGCGTGCTTAGTCGGCCTTGACGATATGCCAGACCTCGCCGACGCCGTCGCCGGTCACGTCGCCGGGCTTCTTGTCCTTTATGAAGGTGTAAACCGGCTTGCCGTCATAGGCCCACATCTTGCTGCCGTCGGTGCGGTCGACAACGGTCCATTCGTCATCCGCCTTGGCGCCGGCTTCGGCCTTCAGCGGCGGCCAGTTGGTGGCGCATTTGTCGTAGCAATTGGTCTTGCCCTTCTCGTCCTTGTCATAGGTGTAAAGCGTCATGCCGTAGGCGTCGGTGTAGATCTTGGTGCCATTGACCTCGGCTTCCTTCCACGCGTCGGCGGCGAAGGATGCGGCGGTGCTGAGCAGAAGCGCTGCCAGTCCTGCGGTTATGGTTTTCATGGAAATCTCCCTGACTGATGTCTGGAGACGCGCGGGAAATCGCGGCCTCACAGCGTCAACGCCTGCGGGCTGTCGTTTCTTCCTGGCAAGTGCGTCGGGCAACGGATGATCTTGCCAACACAATGGTGATTGGTGGACAAGGCTGCGCGTCGCTATATCGGCGTCACGGCATTGGAGTTCTTGGAAATGGCATTGGACATCGGCTATGTCAGCGCGATCGGGGCGGGAGCTATCTCGTTCCTGTCGCCTTGCGTGCTGCCGCTGGTGCCGCCCTATCTCTGCTATATGGCCGGCGTCTCGGTCGACGATTTCCGCGGCAATGCGGGTGCGACAGCGCGTGAAGGCGCACGCGGCGCGCTGCTCTATTCCTCGATCGCCTTCGTGCTCGGCTTCTCCACCGTCTTTGTCGCGCTCGGTGCCGGCGCCTCGACCATTGGCCGTCTGCTGCGTGTCTGGCAGGAGCCGCTGGCGATGGGCGCCGGTGTGCTGATCATCCTGATGGGCCTGAACTTCCTCGGCATCCTGCGCATTCCGCTGCTGTCGCGCGAGGCACGCTTCCAGTCGCAGGGCAAGCCGGCAAGCGCCGTGGCCGCCTATGTCATGGGGTTGGCCTTCGCCTTTGGCTGGACGCCCTGCATCGGCCCGGTGCTGGGGCCGATCCTGACGCTGGCCGGCGGCCGCGAAACGGTCGGCGAGGGCGCACTGCTGCTTGCCGCCTATTCGCTAGGGCTGGGCATACCGTTCCTGATCGCCGCGCTGTTTTCCGGCGCCTTCATGCGCTTCCTCGGCAAATTCCGCGTCCATCTCGGCCGCGTCGAAAAGGCCATCGGCGCGCTGCTGGTCGTCGCCGGCGTGTTTTTCCTCACCGGCGGCGTGCAGACTGTTTCGTACTGGCTGCTGGAGAATTTCCCGGTGTTGGGGCGGTTGGGGTAGGTTGCCTCGGCGGGAACGATGCACGGCAGCCCGCATTTGCAGTGCCGTTGACCAACACTTTTTCGAGCCGGGAGGTCGAGAATGGTAGCCAAGGCCGATGTGCGAAAATTCTTCAAGGCCTATGAGAAAATCTCCAATGACGCGATCGCCGACACCGTCGATCTCAACGACGTCGCGGACATGTATTCGGCCGGTTTTGTCTCGGTGACGCCGGCATCTGTCATGGTTGGCGAGAATGGCGAGCAGTTAAAGGCCATCATGACAAAGGGTTTTGACGCCTATCGTGCCCTCGGCAGCAAAAGGATGACCTGCAAGGACGTCTCTGTGACACCTGTCGACCAGGACCATTGCGTGGCTGAGGTAAACTGGTCCGGTGACTATGAACGCAAGGATGGGAGTGCCGTGACCATCGACTTTGCGGTCAACTATCTCGTCGAAAAGCGCGATGGCAAGCTGAAAGTGTTTGGCTGGATCGCTGGCGATGAACAGGCTGAATTCAGAAAACACGGCCTGATGTGAGTGCCGCCGATCTCCTGAGATCGGAACTCTTCAGCCCGTCGCCTCACTGGAATTTAACCGCATTGGTGCAGCATGGCGCCAGATGCTACCTATCTCCGATTCCCGATCCCTTTTCATATGGTTGTTCCTTCCATGAGCCAGAGATCCTGCCTGTCCGTCATTCTCGCCGCCGGCGAAGGCACGCGCATGAAGAGCGTGCTGCCGAAGGTGCTGCACCAGATTGCCGGGCTGCCGATGGTCGCCCATGTGGTCAAGGCGGCCGAAGCTGCCGGAGCCGGCAGCCAGGCGCTGGTGATCGGCCATGGCGCCGAAGAGATGCGCAAGGCGGCGGCGAAATTCGCTCCGAAGGCCGAGACCTTCGTGCAGGACAAGCGCCTCGGCACCGCGCATGCTGTATTGGCCGCACGCGATGCGATATCAAAGGGTTATGATGATATCCTGGTGATGTTCGGCGACACGCCGCTGATCGACGCGGATGCGCTCACGGTGGCGCGGCTGAAACTGGCGGAGGGTGCTGCCGTCGTCGTGATTGGCTTCCGTCCGCCCAGTCCGACGGGTTATGGCCGGCTGATCGAAAAGGACGGCAAGCTGGTTGCCATCCGCGAGGAAAAGGACTGCTCCGAGGAGGAGAGGAAAATAACCTTCTGCAATGCCGGCATGATGGCGGTTGCCGGCGCCCACGCGCTGAAGCTGCTCGACGCGGTCGGCAACAAAAATGCCAAGGGCGAGTATTACCTCACCGACATCGTCGAGATCGCCGGCGCGCGAGGCCTCGATGTCGTCGCCACCGAAGCCAGCTTCGAAAGCGCGCTCGGCATCAACAACCGCGCCGAACTGGCGCAAGCCGAGAGCATCTGGCAGGCGCGCCGGCGGTACGAGGCGATGCTGTCGGGCGTGACGCTGATTGCGCCGGAGACCGTGTACTTCTCGCACGACACCGAGATCGGCGCCGACACCATTGTCGAGCCCAATGTCTGGTTCGGTCCGGGCGTGAAGATCGCCATGGGCGCCAAGATCCATGCCTTCAGCCATATCGAAGGCGCCACCATTGCATCCAATTGCGATGTCGGGCCGTACGCGCGGCTGCGGCCGGGCGCCGATCTTAGGCAGAAGGCCAAGGTCGGCAATTTCTGCGAGGTCAAGCAGGCTGTCATCGAGGAGGGCGCCAAGGTCAACCATTTGACCTACATTGGCGACGCCCGTGTCGGCGCGGGGGCCAATATCGGCGCCGGCACCATCACCTGTAACTATGACGGCTACTCGAAATTCTTCACCGACATCGGCGAGGGCGCCTTCATCGGCTCGAATTCGTCGCTGGTGGCGCCTGTCAGCATCGGCAAGGGCGGCTACATCGCCTCTGGCAGCGTGATCACCGAAGACGTGCCTGAAGATGCGCTGGCCTTCGGCCGCGCCCGCCAGAAGACGATCCCTGGCAAGGGGAAGGAATTGCGCGAGCGCTTTGCCTCGGCGGCGGCTGCGAAGAAGAAGTAAAACCGGTCCGCAAAAAACCGAACAATTGCAGTAACCGGATTGCAAGCGCTGCCTGTCATGGTGCATCGACAGAATGAGCGTTCCGTTATACGGGACGAAATGCAATGTGATTTTCCACGGCAGCCGGCCATCCCTAAATAGCGCTGGTTTTCCGGGGAATCGGGGGCTTTCTGCATGTGCGGTATCGTTGGAATCGTTGGCCACTCGCAGGTTGCGCCGCTCATCGTCGATGCGCTGAAGCGGCTTGAATATCGCGGCTATGACTCGGCCGGCGTCGCCACCATCGAGCATGGTGAGCTTGGCCGCCGCCGCGCTGAAGGCAAGCTGGTCAACCTCGAACGCTTGCTGAAAAACGAGCCGCTCGACGGCACGATCGGCATCGGCCACACACGCTGGGCGACGCATGGCGTGCCCAACGAAACCAATGCGCATCCGCATTTTTCCGACGGCGTCGCCATCGTCCACAACGGCATCATCGAGAATTTCGCCGAACTGCGCGAGGAACTGGTCCGCGACGGCTATTCCTTCTCGTCACAGACCGACACCGAGGTCGTGGCGCATCTGGTGGCGCGGGAACTTGCCAGGGGGCTGAAGCCGGTCGAGGCCGCGCATCAGGCGCTGAAGCGGCTGGAAGGCGCCTTTGCGCTGGCGATCATGTTCAAAGGCGATGAAGACCTGATCGTCGGTGCCCGCAACGGCCCGCCTTTGGCCGTCGGCCATGGTGATGGCGAGATGTTCCTGGGCTCCGACGCCATCGCGCTCGCCCCCTTTACCAATTCGATTACCTATCTTGAAGACGGCGACTGGGCGGTGGTGCGCCGCAACGGTGTTGAGATCTTCGATATCGACGGCAAAAAGGTCGACCGCAAGCGCCAGCAGTCGCTGTCGACCAGCTTTATGGTCGACAAGGGCAACCGGCGCCATTTCATGGAGAAGGAAATCCATGAGCAGCCCGAGGTGATCTCGCATACGCTGGCGCATTATGTCGATTTCGTCTCCGGAGTTTCGAAGCCGCTCGATCTGCCCTTCGATTTCGCCAAGATTGGCCGGCTGGCGATTTCGGCCTGCGGCACCGCGTATCTGGCCGGCCTGATCGGCAAGTACTGGTTCGAGCGCTATGCACGGTTGCCGGTCGATATCGATGTCGCCTCTGAATTCCGTTATCGCGAGATGCCGCTGTCGGCTGATGACGCCGCCTTCTTCATTTCGCAGTCGGGCGAAACCGCCGACACGCTGGCCTCGCTGCGCTACTGCCGCAAGGCGGGGATGAAGATCGGCGCGATCGTCAATGTGCGCGAATCGACCATGGCGCGGGAATCCGATGTCGTGCTGCCGACGCTCGCCGGGCCGGAAATCGGCGTCGCCTCCACCAAGGCGTTCACCTGCCAGCTATCCGTCCTGGCTTCGCTGGCCGTGCGGGCTGGTGTGGCGCGGGGTACGATCTCGAAAGAACAAGAGAAGGCCCTGGTGCGCGCGCTCTCGGAAGCGCCGCGCTATGCCAACCAGGTGCTCAAGCTCGAAGAGCAGATCGAGCGGATCGCGCGCGAACTCTCGCGCTACAAGGACGTGCTCTACCTCGGCCGCGACACCAATTTCCCATTGGCCATGGAAGGCGCGCTGAAACTCAAGGAAATCTCCTACATCCATGCCGAAGGCTATGCGGCGGGCGAGCTGAAGCACGGCCCGATCGCACTGATCGACGAGAACATGCCGGTCATCGTCATCGCGCCGCACGACCGCATTTTCGAAAAAACCGTGTCGAACATGCAGGAAGTCGCGGCGCGCGGCGGCAAGATCATCCTGATCACCGACAGCAAGGGTGCGGCACTGACGAGCGTCAAGACGATGGAGACGATCGTGTTGCCGGACGTCCCGGAAATCATCTCGCCGATCATCTACGCGCTGCCGATCCAGATGCTGGCCTATTTCACCGCCGTGTTCATGGGCACCGACGTCGACCAGCCGCGCAATCTGGCGAAATCGGTGACCGTGGAGTAAGTTTTCGCCGCTGTGCCAGGCCCCTTCCTTCGTCATCCACGGGCGGAGCAGGAGCGAAGCGACTGCGCAGACCCGAGGATCCATTCCGTGAGGTTTGTGGCGGATCAAAGCAGTGCAGGATTAGGCGCTACCACCCAGTCCCGCGGAAAAGCTCGAACCACTCTGGATTTGCCTTCTCGATCAGTTCGATCTTCCATTGGCGCGGCCAGCGTTTCAGCGACTTCTCGCGCTGGATCGCATCGCGGATGTCGAAATGCTCTTCGTACCAAACCAAGCGTTCCACGCCGTACCGTCCAGTAAAGCGCGAGCCCTCGCCGGATTTGTGCTCTGGCACTCGGCGACCGAGATCGTTTGTGACACCGATATAGATGGTGCCGCGCTTCCGGCTCGCAGTCATATAGGCATAGCCCGTCATGAAAGAAGGATAGCGGCCGGACGACCACGCGACTATCCTGACACGTCGCATTCCTCGGCGGACGTCACGGAATGGATCCTCGGGTCTGCGCCGCGTCGCTTCGCTCCTTGCTCCGCCCGTGGATGACGAAGGGAAAGGATGTTTCAGCGCAGGCGCCGAAGACGTGGAGATCATCGACTACCATTGAGTGGGCGCTTGCCCTAACCCTTTGAGGATCTTGATGCTCAAGTTCGTATGTCCAATTCATCCCGGAGAATTCCTGCGTGAGGAATATCTTGTCCCTCTGGGCATGAGCGCCGGCGCGCTCGCGAAAAAGCTCAATCTTCCGCGCACCCGGATCGAGCGTATTGCCAAGGAGGAGATCGGCCTGACCCCCGATACGGCTCTTCGCCTCGCCAGATTTTTCAACACCACGCCCGAATTCTGGATGAATTTTCAGCAGGCCTATGAGCTTGAAACTGAAGCCAGGAAGCTCGTCCCGGAACTCGAGAAGATCGAGCCGTTGGAAGCGGCTGCATAATAGGTGCCTTTAAAAATTTCGTGGTTCCAAAGCGGCGTCCTGTTCACTATGTTGCGGTGCAACCCCCGGTGAACCATGTCCGATGCTCCCAAGACCTCCGGCATGACCCGGCTGAGGAACTATTTCCTCACAGGCTTCATCGTCTGCGCGCCGCTGGCGATCACCGCCTACATCGCCTGGTCGTTCATCGGCTGGGTCGATTCCTGGGTGAAACCCTATATTCCGGCCCGCTACAGCCCGGACACCTACTTGTCGTTTCCGGTGCCGGGGTTCGGACTGATCGTGGCGCTCATCCTGATCACGCTGATTGGCTTCCTGACGGCAAACATCGTTGGCCGCGCGATCGTCAATTTCGGCGAGCGGCTGCTTGGCCGCATGCCGCTGGTGCGCGGCATCTACGGCTCGCTGAAACAGATTTTCGAGACCGTGCTATCGAACAAGGGCGACATGTTCCGCCAGGTCGGGCTGGTCGAATATCCGCGCAAGGGCGTGTGGTCGCTGGTGTTCGTCGCCAGTGAAAAGGAAACCGAGATCAACCAGAAGCTCGACCAGGAAGGCGATCCGCTGATTGCAGTGTTCATGCCGTGCACGCCGAACCCGACGACAGGGTTCCTGATGTATGTGCCGAAGTCCGACATCGTGCTGCTCGACATGACGATCGAGGACGGCGCCAAGCTGATCGTCTCGGCCGGGCTGGTGGCGCCCGAGGTCAAGCAGATGGTTGTCGTGAACGGCGAGCCGATCGAGGGAGTGCTGGCCAACCCGTCGGTTGCCGCCCTGGCTCAGCCGGCGCGCAAGAGCCGCACGGCCTCGTCGCGGCCGAACAAATAGAGCAACAGGCGCAACGCCTCGCCTCGGTCTGATTGCAGCTCCGGATCGCGTGACAGGACCAATCTGGCATCGTCGCGGGCGGCCTCCAGAAGATCGGCATGCGCTTCGATGCGCGCCACCTGGAAACCCGGCGTGCCCGACTGGCGGGTGCCCAGCAATTCGCCTTCGCCGCGCAGCTTCAAATCCTCCTCGGCGATCAGGAACCCGTCCTCGGTCTCGCGCATCACCGACAGCCGGCTTTTTGCGGTCTCGCCGAGCGGGTCCTTGTAGAGCAGCACGCAGGAGGAGGGCTTGTCGCCGCGCCCGACCCGGCCGCGCAGCTGGTGCAACTGGGCCAGGCCAAAGCGCTCTGCATGCTCGATGACCATGACGGTGGCGTCCGGCACGTCAACGCCGACCTCGATGACGGTGGTGGCGATCAGGATGCGTGTCTCGCCCTGCTTGAAGGCGCGCATCGCCTCGTCCTTCTCGCCACCCTTCATGCGGCCGTGAACGAGACCGATGCGATCACCGAACAATGGTTTCAGCGAGGCGAAACGGTCTTCGGCCGACATCAGCTTGATTTCTTCGGATTCCTCGACCAGCGGACAGATCCAGTAGATCTTCTGGCCGGTGGCGACGGCGTCCACCATGCGGTCGACCAGTTCGTCGAGCCGCTCGAGCGGCAGCGTGACGGTGCGGATCGGCTGGCGGCCGGCCGGCTTTTCCGTCAGCTTCGACACGTCCATGTCGCCGAAAGCGGTCAGCACCAGCGTGCGCGGGATCGGAGTGGCGGTCATCACCAGCATGTCTGGTGCATCGCCCTTGGCGGTGATGGCAAGCCGTTGATGGACGCCGAAACGGTGCTGCTCGTCGATCACGGCAAAGACCAGGTCGTGGAAGGTGACAGTCTCCTGGAACAGCGCATGGGTGCCGACGACGATGTCGATCTCGCCGCTTGCCAGACCGGCCAGCGTATCAGCGCGTTCGCGGCCCTTCTCGCGGCCGGTGAGAATGGCGATGCGCAGCCCAACCTCGGCGGCAAGGGGCGTGATGGTCGCCAGATGCTGGCGCGCCAGGATTTCGGTCGGCGCCATCAAAGCTGCCTGGCCGCCGGCCTCGACAGCCCGCGCCATGGCCAGCAGCGCGACGATGGTCTTGCCGGAACCGACATCGCCCTGCAGAAGCCGCAGCATGCGCTCTGGGTCGGCGAGGTCGGCATTGATTTCGGCCAGCGCAAACTCCTGGCTTGATGTCAGCGAATAGGGCAGTGCGGCCCGCAGTTTTTCGACGATGCGGCCGTCGCCGACCAAGGGGCGCCCGGACAGGCGGCGGACTTTCGCCCGCACCAGCGCCAGCGAGACCTGGCCCGCCAGCAACTCGTCATAGGCGAGCCGCCGCCACGCGGCGCCATCGATGGAGACGTCGATCGGGTCTGCCGGATTGTGGATGCGGGCGAGCGCATCGCCAAAGGCAGCAAAGCTGTGCCGGCGCATGAAGGCGCCGTCCTGCCATTCGGGGAATTCGGGCACCCGCGCCAGCGCCTGGCCGATCGCCCGGCGCAGCACCTTGCCCGAGAGCCCGGCTGTCAGGGGGTAGACCGGTTCTACCAGCGGCAGGTTTTCCGCCTCGCTGGCCAGCGCAATATGGTCGGGGTGGACCATGCTCGGGCGGCCGTTGAACCATTCCATGCGGCCCGAGACCACGACATGCTCGCCCTCGGGCATCGCCTTTTCGAGATAGGAGGCGTGAGCATGGAAGAAGGTCAGCGCGATCTCGCCGGTGTCGTCATGGGCGAAGACCCGGTAGGGCACCGACCTGTTGCCGCGCGGCGGCGGCTGGTGGCGGTCGATGCGCACCTCCAGCGTCACGATCTGGCCCTCCGCGGATCCTGCGATGCCCGGGCGGCTGCGCCGGTCGATGACGGTATGCGGCAGTACGAACAGAAGATCGCCGGCACGCGCCGCGCGATCGCCGAGATCGGCCGGGACAACCTTCTCGATCAGCGCGCCGACTTTCGGTCCGACGCCTGCAAGCGACGTGATCGGGACAAACAAGGGATCGAGGATGGTCGGGCGCATGATGTCAGCTTATGTTGCGACGGCGGCAGCGCAAGGCTGACAGCCCCTTCTATCCACGCTATATGCGCCGCAGCAAGCAAGGATGCGGCACGATGACCGGAACGACGAGATCAAGCGAGGGGCTCGACGCCCGCCGCCGCAAGCTTCTGTTTCGCTCCTGGCATCGCGGCATGCGCGAGATGGACCTGATCCTCGGCACTTTCGCCGACGCTGAGATCGGTGCCTTGACCGACGACGAAATCGACCAATATGAGAGGCTCCTCGACATTCCCGATACCGAATTCCTGCCCATGGTCACCGGCGAACACCCGGTTCCGGCTGAAATCGATTGTGCCGTCCTGCAAAAGATCCTGGCTTTCCGCCACTCCCTGACATTTTGAACAACGACATTCTGAACGCGTGATTTCATGAGCCTCATTCCCACCATCGGCCTGCCGAAAGGCCGTGCCGGCCAGTTCATCGTCGACGGCGTCGCCGACGGCTACGAAGCCTTTGCGTTGGTGCAGGCGGCACTCGAGATCGCGCCCGACAAGCCGGTTCTGTTCGTGGCGCGCGACGGTCAGCGGCTGCCGGCGATCATCGAGGCATTGTCCTTCGCGGCGCCCGGCCTGCCGGTGCTGGAACTGCCGGCCTGGGATTGCTTGCCCTACGACCGCGTCTCGCCCGGCTCGGATGCCGCCGCCAAGCGCCTCGATGCGCTGACCGCCATGATCGCGCTGGCGAAGAAGCCGCACCGCGCCGTCATCCTCACCACCGCCAATGCATTGTTGCAGCGCATTCCGCCGTCCGAGCTGGTCGAGGCACAGACTTTTCATGCCAGGCCCGGCAACCAGATCGACATGAACGTGCTGGTGTCGCGGCTGGAAACGTCCGGCTTCGAGCGCGTGCCGACCGTGCGTGGTATCGGTGAATTCGCGGTGCGCGGCGGCATTCTCGACCTGTTTGCGCCCGGATGGACCGAGGCGCTCAGGCTCGATTTCTTTGGCGACACGCTGGAATCGATTCGTGTCTTCGATGCCGCCACCCAGCGCACCACCGGCCAACGCAAGTCGATGGCGCTGCAGGCGATGAGCGAAGTGGCGCTGACGCCGGAAACCATCAGCCGCTTCCGCCGCTCCTATATCGAAGCCTTTGGCGCACCGCAGCGCGATGACGGACTCTATGCGGCGGTCAGCGAAGGGCGTCGCTTCGCCGGCATGGAGCACTGGCTGCCGTTCTTTTACGAACGGCTGGAGACGGTGTTCGACTATCTGCCTGACACGCCTGTCATCTTTGACCATCTGGCGCATGAAGCGCTGGCCGAGCGCCACACGCTGATCCTCGACCACTACGAGGCGCGCAGGAAGCAGGCCGACGGCGCGCTGAAGGATGCGGTGCCCTACAAGCCGGTGCCGCCGGACCTGCTCTATCTCTCACCGGAAAACCTGATCGCCTCGCTTGGACCGCGCGAAGCGATCGATTTCACGCCGTTCGACGCGCCCGACGTTGGCGCCAAGAAGGTCTATCACGCCGGCTCGCGCCACGGCCGCAGCTTCGTCGAGGAGCGCGCCGATCCGAACGCCAACGTGTTCGATGTCGTCGTCAAGCACATCGCCGACGAGCGCGCGGCGCGCCGCCGCGTCGTCATCGCCGGCTGGACCGACGGCTCGCTCGACCGGCTTGGCCAGATCCTTGCCGAACACCATCTCGGCAACCTCAAGCAAGTGGCGACGCTGGCGGAAGCCGAAAAGCTCGAACCGGGGCAGGCGGCCCTGGCCGTCCTGCCGCTCGAATCCGGCTTCGAGACCGAAAAACTGGTCGTCGTCGCCGAACAGGACATTCTCGGCGATCGGCTGATCCGGCGCTCGAAGCGCAAGAAGCGTCCCTCGGATTTCATTGCCGAGGCCTCGGCGCTGTCGGCCGGCGACATTGTTGTCCATGCCGACCACGGCATTGGCCGTTTCATTGGCCTGCGCACCATCGAAGCGGTCGGCGCGCCGCATGATTGCCTGGAAATCCACTATGCCGGTGACGACAGGCTGTTCCTGCCGGTCGAGAATATCGAGCTTCTGTCACGCTACGGCTCTGACACAGCCGAGGCGACGCTGGACAAGCTTGGCGGTGGTGCCTGGCAGTCGCGCAAGGCGCGGCTGAAGAAGCGCCTGCTCGACATGGCCGGGCAGTTGATCCGCATCGCCGCCGAGCGGCAGATGCGCTCCGCACCGCCACTGGTGCCGGCAGAAGGCCTCTATGGCGAGTTCGCCGCCCGCTTCCCTTATGAAGAGACCGACGACCAGCAGACGGCCATCGATTCGGTGCGCGACGATCTTGCTGCCGGCAAGCCGATGGACCGGCTGATTTGCGGTGATGTCGGCTTCGGCAAGACGGAAGTAGCACTCCGCGCCGCCTTCATCGCGGCGATGGAGGGTTTTCAGGTGGCGGTTGTGGTGCCGACGACATTGTTGTCGCGCCAGCATTTCAAGACGTTTTCGCAGCGCTTTTCCGGCCTGCCGATCCGTGTCGCCCAGGCGTCGCGGCTGGTCGGCGCCAAGGAACTGGCCGAAACCAAGAAAGGCATCGCCGAGGGCCAGGTCGACATCGTCATCGGCACCCATGCGCTGCTCGGTTCCGCGATCTCGTTCAAGAACCTTGGCCTGCTGATCATCGATGAGGAGCAGCACTTTGGCGTCAAGCACAAGGAGCGGCTGAAGGATCTGAAGACCGACGTGCACGTGCTGACGCTGTCGGCGACGCCGATCCCGCGCACGCTGCAACTGGCGTTGACCGGGGTGCGCGAGCTGTCGCTGATCGCCACGCCGCCGGTCGACCGCATGGCGGTGCGCACCTTCATCTCGCCATTCGATCCGCTGGTCATTCGCGAGACGCTGCTGCGCGAGCGCTATCGCGGCGGGCACTCTTTCTACGTCGTTCCGCGCATCAGCGATCTGGCGGAAATCTATGATTTCCTAAGAGAATCCGTGCCTGAACTGAAGGTGGCGGTGGCCCATGGCCAGATGCCGCCGGGCGAACTCGACGACATCATGAATGCCTTCTACGACGGCCAGTACGATGTGCTTTTGTCGACGACCATTGTGGAATCGGGTCTCGATATCCCGACCGCCAACACGCTGATCATCCATCGCGCCGACATGTTCGGCCTGTCGCAGCTTTACCAGTTGCGCGGCCGCGTCGGCCGTTCGAAGGTGCGCGCCTATGCGCTGTTCACGCTGCCGGCCAACCGCAAGCTCACCGACACCGCCGAGCGCCGGCTGAAGGTGCTGCAATCGCTCGATACTCTGGGCGCCGGCTTCCAATTGGCCAGCCACGACCTCGATATCAGAGGCGCCGGCAATCTTCTCGGTGAAGAACAGTCCGGCCACATCAAGGAGGTCGGCTTCGAGCTTTATCAGCAGATGCTGGAGGAAGCCGTCGCCGAGGTGAAGGATTCCGGCGAAGTGCAGGATGGCGGCTGGTCGCCGCAGATCGCCGTCGGCACGGCGGTGATGATCCCGGAAAGCTATGTGCCCGACTTGCAGCTCAGGCTGGCGCTCTACCGCCGTCTCGGCGATCTCGAAAACACCGAGGAAATCGATGCTTTCGGCGCCGAGCTGATCGACCGCTTCGGCCCGCTGCCGGAGGAGGTCAAGCATCTGCTCAAGATCGTCTTCATCAAGGCGCTCTGCCGCAAGGCCAATGTCGAAAAACTCGACGCCGGGCCGAAGGGTGTCGTCATTCATTTCCGCAAGCGCGAATTCTCCAACCCGGTCGGGCTGGTCCGGTTCATCGGCGAGCAGGGCTCGCTGGCCAAGATCCGGCCGGACCACAGCGTCGTGTTCGTGCGCGACTGGCCCACAGCCGAGAAGCGGCTGGCGGGCTCCGCGGTCGTCATGACCCAGCTGGCGCGGCTGGTGGAGAAGGCGGCTTAGAGCAGCCGGCACATTCGCCAGCGCTTGAATTCCGGTCTAGAATAGGAAATCGGCTTCGTGTATGGAGCCGCGATCCCCATTAGGGGGTGGGAATGGCGGAGTGTAGGCCGCTGGAAAGAGCGTTGGGTGCAGCGATGACGAAATGGTCGCCGAATTCGTGGAGAGCAATGCCGATCAAGCAGGTTCCTGCCTATCCGGACCTTGCCGCGCTGAAGAACACGGAAGCCCAGCTCGCCACCTTTCCGCCGCTGGTTTTTGCCGGCGAGGCGCGCAAGCTGAAGAAGCAGCTCGCTTCTGTCGCTGCCGGTGATGCATTCCTCCTCCAGGGCGGCGATTGCGCCGAGAGCTTTGCCGAGCATGGCGCGGACAACATCCGCGACTTCTTCCGCGTCTTCCTGCAGATGTCGGTGGTGCTCACCTTCGCCGGCGCGCAGCCGGTGGTGAAGGTCGGCCGCGTTGCCGGCCAGTTTGCCAAGCCGCGCTCATCCGACAACGAGACCAAGGGCGAGGTGACGCTGCCCAGCTACCGCGGCGACATCATCAACGGCATCGAATTCGACCCGAAGTCGCGCATTCCGGATCCTGCCCGCCAGGAAATGGCGTACCGCCAGTCGGCGGCGACGCTCAACCTTCTGCGCGCCTTCGCGCAAGGCGGTTATGCCAGCCTGGAGAATGTGCACCGCTGGATGCTCGGCTTCGTGTCCGACAGCCCACAGGGCGAGAAATACGAGTCTCTTGCCAACCGCATCACCGAGACGATGGACTTCATGAAGGCCGTCGGCATTACCTCGGAAACCAACTACGCGCTGCGCGAGACCGATTTCTACACCAGCCACGAGGCGCTGCTGCTCGGCTACGAGGAGGCGCTGACCCGCGTCGATTCGACCTCCGGCGACTGGTACGCCACCTCGGGCCACATGATCTGGATCGGCGACCGGACCCGCCAGCCCGACCATGCGCATGTCGAATATTGCCGTGGGATCAAGAACCCGCTGGGGCTGAAATGCGGTCCGTCGCTGACGCCTGACGGGTTGCTGGAGCTGATCGACCTGCTCAACCCCGAAAACGAGCCGGGCCGGCTGACGCTGATTGCACGTTTCGGTTCCGACAAGGTCGCCGACCATCTGCCGAAGCTGGTGCGCGCGGTGCAGAAGGAAGGCCGCAGCGTGGTGTGGTCGTCGGACCCGATGCACGGCAACACGATCGAGGCCGCCGGTTACAAGACGCGGCCGTTCGACCGCATCCTCAAGGAGGTGCAAACCTTCTTCGAGGTGCACCGCGCCGAAGGCACCCATCCGGGCGGCATCCATGTCGAGATGACCGGCAAGAACGTCACCGAATGCACCGGTGGCGCGCGCGCCATCACCGCCGAGGAGTTGCAGGACCGCTACCACACGCATTGCGACCCGCGCCTCAATGCCGACCAGGCGATCGAATTGGCCTTCCTGGTCTCGGATCTGTTGAAGAAGAGCCACCCGGTACAGCACAAGCAGGCGGTCAACGGCTGATTTTCGCAGTCCGAATAAGATCCATGAAAGGGCGTCCGAGAAATCGGGCGCCTTTTATGTCTGCGCTAGTCTGGTGTTCCCTGCACGAGCCAGCAGGCGGGGAGGCAAGAGCCGAAACTGTCAGTCCTTCTTGTAGAGCAACCAGCTCTTGCCGGCCCGGCCTGCCATCGTCGAGTGCTTGGTGACCCGGTTGCGGCCACTGACCTTTGAGCGATAGAGCGCCCGGTCGGCCTTGGTGTAGAGATCTTCGGGTCCTTCGGCTTCGGACGCCATGCAGATACCCATCGAGACGGTGACGGTGCCGTAATTCGTGCCGGTCTGGCTGCTGGTGAACGGCGTCTGCTCGATCAGGGCGCGAATGCGCTCCGCAACGTCATAGGTGGCGTCCTCGCTGGCGCCCTCGATGATCAGCGCGAACTCCTCGCCGCCGGTGCGAGCGACGAACATGTCGCCGCGAATGCTGGTCTGGAAGATATCGGCGATGCTCTGGATGATCTTGTCGCCGACCGGGTGGCCATAGCGGTCGTTGATGTCCTTGAAACGGTCGATGTCGGCAAGGACCAGGGCGTTGAACAGGATACCCCTGTTGCTGTTGTAGATCCTGGTGATTTCCTTGTCGAAGGCGCGGCGATTCCAGATATGGGTCAAGGGATCGGTGTCGGCCAGCCGCTTGTACTCCTCGAGCTTCGATTTGACGCTCTCGAGTTCGGCCGTCTTGTCGCTGAGCGTCGAGGCCACCTGCCGGCCGTGATCGATCGTCGAATTGGTGGCAGCCGCCATGGCGTTGGCGATCTTGTGCAAGAGATCCTGAGAGAGAAGGCTGCGGCCGCTGAGGCCGCTCGATGTCTCATCGAGGACCCTGCCGTATTTCTCGATGTGGCTGCGCTCGCTCCGCAGCAGCGAAGCAACCTCCTCGAGCTCCCTGGCAATGACGTCTCGGGCATGCTCGACGATTCCAGGACCGTGGTTGTGGGCAAAGAAAGTGCGCCCGATCTGATCCAGTTCATCCTGTGTCGGCCGGCTGCTCAGCGAGACGACGGCCAGGCTGAGTTCGCGATTGGTGCCGCTCAGGGCCTCATAGAAGATCTCGTAATTGCGCGGCAGCCCGAGCACGCCCAACTGGCGCATTGTCGCGACAACAGTGGCTGCAATGTCGGTGCTTCGTTCGGTCGGGACAGCTGCCGGCTGCATCTTGGTTCTTCCCCTCGGATCCTCCGCGGAATTCGCGAATTCCCTTTGTCGCCGAGCCCTGGGGAATGCGACCGACACCTCGGAATAACTTGCGAAGGGATGCGTCCCCACCCACGGCCTTCGCTTGCAGATGACCATAAATGCGCTGTCGCTAAAGTTTCCTTAACTGACAGAGGTTCGGCGGGTTTTCTCTGTCTGCGGGCTGTAGGAGCTCTAATCCGCGCGTCCAACAGTTGGAAATAACGCCGGTGCGGAGGCTTGAATTCGCGATTCGCGCATCGCGCTCTTGAAAATGAAACCGAATTTCGGATTCTCCACGCCAGTACATGTCGCATTTGCTTGCGTGCGTGCGCCGCAAAGCTGGAATCCTGAAGGCGATACCAGGCACTTTTCTTCAAGGAGGATCGACGTGAGTGATGGTCACCAGGGATCGTGTCTGTGCGGAGCGGTCCGCTTCAGAACGAACGGAGCGCTGCGTGGCGTCGTCTATTGTCATTGCTCGCAATGCCGCAAGCAGAGCGGACATTTCTATGCCGCGACCAATGTTGCCAACGCCGACATCGTGATCGAAGGCGTGGAAAGTATCACCTGGTACGAAGCCTCCACCTTCGCCAGGCGTGGGTTCTGCAAGGCATGCGGGTCGGTGCTGTTCTGGAAGCCGCGAGACCAGGACTACGTTTCAGTCATGGCGGGATCGTTCGACAAGCCGACAAGCCTCGAGGGGGAATGCCATATCTTTGTCGGTGACAAGGGCGACTATTATTCGATCGACGACGGGCTGCCACAGTTTGAAAAGTCGACACCGTCCATACCGGTTGCTGAATGAATCTTGGACAAGTCACCTTATTCCATTGATCTGGCCAGCCATTGCATTATCCCGTGCCGGTGATTCGCAAAGGGGTTTGGCATGCAGCGGCTGATCGACGCTTTTTTCAATTCGGTGCGGGCGTTTCGCAAGCTTGCCGCCAGCGAGAAGGCTTTCCAGCAGGAACTGACGCTGCTTGCGCTGGCACTGCCGCTCGGCTGGTTCGTTTCGATCTCGTGGCGCGGTTATGCCTTGCTGATCGGCGCGGTGCTGCTCTTGATCATGGTCGAGGTGCTTAACACCGGCATCGAGGCGGCATGCGACGCTTTCAGCCGCGAGTTCAATGTCGATATCCAGCTGGCCAAGGACTGCGGTTCGCTGGCGGTGCTGATTTCGGTGCTCATCGTTGCCGGCGTCTGGGGCATCGCCATTATCGAGCGGATTACGGGACTACCGATCTAGCCTTTCGATCCCTACATGCCAGTCACCAAAGGAGACTGTCATGGCCGAGGCCGCCAATTTTCTGCTTCTCGATCGCAAGAGCCTGCCGGACGATCTGCGCTGGCTCGTCGAAAGATACCCGCGTGAAAACTGGCAGGACCATGCCAATGTCCACGGCATCGCAAATATATGGCTGCAGCGGCATGACATGTTCCGCGAACTTGGCGGCATGCTGGCCAACGGCATTGGCGACTACCGTGAGGGACGGCTGACGGCGCCTGATTTCGCGCGCTGGTTCGCGCCGCGCCTCAATCATTTTCTAGGCAATCTCGACGGTCACCACAATGTCGAGGATTATCACTATTTTCCGGTCTTCGCCAAGGCCGAGCCCCGTTTGAAGCGCGGCTTCGAGATTCTCGATACCGACCATCACACCATTCATGAAGGGCTGGAGCGCAATGCCGAGGCGGCCAATGCGTTCATCAAGACGCTTCAGGAGAGCGAAGACAGGCAGCGCTTTGCCGCCGACGCCTATGCCGACGAAAACAGCCGGCTGATCCTCATGCTGACAAGGCATCTTGCCGACGAGGAAGACCTGATCATCCCGCTTATCCTCGATCGGGGGGATCAGGCGCTCGGCGTGGATTGACGATCAGCCTTCCCTGGCGCGTTCCTTCCTGGCGATGTGACGGGCGACGAGCCATGCCAGAACGGCCACGGTCAGGCCGATGCCAAGCCCGATCAGCAACCGTTCGTGATGCATCAAAGCCTGGCCGATGAAATGCTCTGCGCCAAGTCCAAAGACATAACCGATCGTACCGAACAGCACCGCCCAGACCGCCGATGAAAGCGCGTTGAGGATGACGAAGCGCGGCGCAGGGATATTGGAAAGCCCGGCCGCAATGCCGCCGACGAGACGCATGCCGTAGATATAGCGGTTGGACAGCACGAAAATGTCGGGATGGGTATTGAGCAGGCGAAAGGCGCGGCGAAAGCCGGGCCGTTTGCGCAATCTGACGACATAGGGATGGTCGGCAAAGCTTCGTCCGAGGATGAAGAAGAAAGTATCGCCGACGAAGGCGCCGAGCGCGGCCGCCAGGACGGCGTGCCACAGCACAAAGACCTGCTGGTGGGCAAAGAAACCGCCAAGAATGGCAGCACTTTCGCCTTCCGCGAGGCAACCGACAAAGAGGGCTAGCAGTCCATACTGTTCGATGAAATGATGGATAGCCTGCGTCATGAGGGTTGGGTCTGGGGGGTGAGCCGTTCGTCGATCCGCTTCAGCTGTTCGGCTATCTGCGCGATCTCGTCGCGCATGCCGATGATCTGGCTGTGGCGCAGCTCGTCCAGCTTTTCGTGCAGCGCCATGATCTCGATCTCGGCCTTCAAATTGACCTCGTAGTCGTGGGCGGCATCGATGCGGTCGCGCGCCGCCTGGCGGTTCTGCGACATCATGATCACCGGCGCCTGCAAGGCGGCGATCATCGAGAGCACGAGGTTGAGGAAGATGAAAGGGTAGGGGTCGAACGAATCTCGCCCCAGCAGCCACCAATTGGCGCCGATCCAGAGGATGAGGAAGGCGATGAAGGACAGGATGAAGGTCCACGAACCGCCGACGCGCGCAATGGCATCGGCGATACGGTCGCCCGCGCCCTGAAGCCCGGCGAGATTGTCATTGATGTCCTGCGATATGGGCTTGCGGTCGACGGTACTCTGAAGCACCCGCCTCTCAAGTTCGCTCAAATTCTCCGGGTTTCGCCTCAGCCAGCGATTGGCCAGTTCGGGCACGGTCTTGTTCATGGATGTCTCCATACAAAGCATCGGCTTGGCAGCCTGGTTTCCATATAGGAAGATGCCGCTTCGTCAAAAGCACGACGTGGGGATGCAAGCAGAATGCCCGATTTCGCAAAAATCCGTGCACGTGCCGCAAAACGCAAGGGTGGCGAGGAGGAACTGACGTCACTGTTGGGTCCAGCGCCTGACAATGCCGCCGTGGCCGACATTGCGGACGATCGCATTCTGTCTGTTATGGCCGAGCGCGTCTTTGCCGCCGGTTTCGTCTGGCGCGTCATCGAGCAGAAATGGCCTGGCTTCGAGGAGGCGTTTCTGCGCTTCGAGCCGAAGCGGCTGTTGTTCCAGCCCGATGATTTCTGGCACGATCTGACGGCCGACCAGCGCATCGTGCGCAACCCGCAGAAGATCAGATCCGTGCGCGACAACGCTGCCTTCGTCGAGCGCGTGTCGAAGGAATATGGCGGCTTCGGCCAATTCCTCGCCAGCTGGCCTGCTGACGACCAGGTCGGGCTGATGGCCTGGCTCGGCAAGCATGGCAGCCGGCTGGGCGGCAATACGGGCCAGTATTTCCTGCGCTGGCTGGGTTGGGATGCGTTCGTCATTTCGGGCGATATGGCCGCGGCGTTGCGCGACGCCGGCCTCGACATCGCCGAAAGCCCGACTTCGAAGAAGGACCTGGGCCAGATCCAGAGACAAATCAACCAATGGGCAGCGGAGACGCATCTGCCGCGCCGGCATATTTCACGCATACTGGCGATGTCGATCGGCGAGAACCATTCGCCGCAAGCGCTGCGCGAATATATGGGCGACGACTAATCTCTGAAATTGGTCCAAACGAACGCCATTGCCCGGGCAAATTTGCCGCGCTAAGTCAGCAGGCATGACCAAGAAGCTCGACATCCTGCGCATCGCCGTCGCCCAGCTCAATCCGACCGTCGGCGACATATCAGGCAATCTCGCCAAGGCCCGCGAGGCGAGGGCGGATGCCGCACGTCAGGGCGCCGATCTCGTGCTCTTTACCGAGCTTTTCCTCGCCGGCTACCCGCCGGAGGATCTGGTGCTGAAGCCGGCCTTTTTGAAAGCCTGCGAAAAGGCAGCACAGGACTTTGCCGCCGACACCGCGGATGGCGGTCCCGGCGTTATCATCGGCACGCCGTTGAAGCGCAAGAGCGGCACGCACAATTCGATCGTCTTCGCCGACGGCGGCAAGATCATTGCCGAGCGCTACAAGCTCGATCTGCCGAATTACGGCGAGTTCGATGAGAAGCGCGTCTTCCAGGCCGGACCCGAGATCCAGGGGCCGGTCAATTTCCGCGGCGTGCGCATCGGAATTCCGATCTGCGAGGACATCTGGGGCGATGTCGATATCTGCGAATCGCTGGCCGAAAGCGGGGCGGAAATCCTGCTGGTGCCGAATGGCTCGCCCTACTACCGCGCCAAGATCGATGTCCGTCACCAGGTCGTCATCCGCCAGGTCATCGAATGCGGGCTGCCGATCATCTATGCCAACCAGCTTGGCGGCCAGGACGAACTGATCTTCGACGGCGCGTCGTTTGCCATTGGCGCCGACAAGACGCTTGCCTTCCAGATGAGCCAGTTCGAGGAAGCGGTCGACGTCACCACCTGGAAGCGGACCAGCGACGCCGCAGGCGCGCAAAATGGAAATTCCGAAGGCTGGGTCTGTTCCGAAGGGCCAATGTCGAAAATTCCGGACCGGGAGGAGGCCGACTATCGCGCCTGCATGCTGGGTCTGCGGGACTACGTCAACAAGAACGGCTTCAAGAATGTCGTGCTTGGTCTGTCCGGCGGCATCGATTCGGCAATCTGCGCGGCGCTGGCCGTCGATGCGCTCGGCGAGGAACGCCTGCGCGCGGTGATGATGCCCTACCGCTACACCTCGAAGGACTCGCTGAAGGATGCCGAGGATTGCGCTCGGGCGCTCGGCTGCCGCTACGACATCGTGCCGATCTTCGAGCCGGTCGAAGGCTTTCTGCACGCGCTGACGCAGATGTTCGAAGGCACCAAGGAAGGCATCACCGAGGAGAATTTGCAGAGCCGCGCGCGCGGTACCATCCTGATGGCGATCTCCAACAAGTTCGGCTCGATGGTCGTCACCACCGGCAACAAGAGCGAGATGTCGGTCGGCTATGCCACGCTCTATGGCGACATGAATGGCGGCTTCAATCCGATCAAGGACCTCTACAAGATGCAGGTCTACGCGCTGTCGCGTTGGCGCAACAGCCACGTGCCACCGGGTGCACTTGGCCCCTCGGGCGAGGTGATCCCGAAAAACATCATCGACAAGGCGCCGTCGGCGGAATTGCGCGAGAACCAGACCGACCAGGATTCGCTGCCGCCCTATCCGGTGTTGGACGACATCCTCGAATGCCTGGTCGAGAACGAGATGGGTGTCGACGACATCGTCGCGCGCGGCCATGAGCGGGCAACGGTGACGCGCATCGAGCACCTGCTCTACATCGCAGAATACAAGCGAAGGCAGGCGGCGCCGGGCGTGAAGATCACCAAAAAGAATTTTGGCCGCGACCGCCGCTATCCCATCACCAATCGTTTCAGGGATCGCAGCTAAGTGCCGAAGGCGCGCGGCAGCGCGGCCGGAGACAGCCATGCCCGATTGTGAAATCAGCTTCGACATGTCACGGATCGATTTCCGTGCGACATCGGACCTGTTGATGGCAAGCTATTGGGGCGCCGGACGCACCGACGAAGTCCATCGCCGCGCCTTTGCCAATTCGCTTTGCGTCAGCGCCTACATCGATGGCAAGCAAACCGGCTTCGGGCGGGCGATCACGGACCGTACGGTGTTCGCCTATCTCGCCGATATCATCATCTGGCCCGAGCATCGCGGGCAGGGCATCGGCAGCCGCCTCGTCCAGGCCCTGATCGATCATCCTGAAGTCAGGACGGTTTTCCACTGGAGCCTGTCGACCAGCGACGCCCATGGTTTGTATGAAAAGCTTGGGTTCAAGCCATCGACCGACGGTCGCTACATGCGCTTGGATCGCATTCCTGAATGAGGCGCGCGGCTTGCCGCCGTTGTTGCAAAATAATCGCAGTGGTTGGACCAGATACGCTTTCGACGAGAGCCCGTCTTGGCGATCTGCCCGAGCGTCTCTATAAGGGCCGCTCCGCAATTGTCTTGCGGGAGGTCCGAATGGCAGTATTCCAAATGGTAATGCGAGGCCGCGAAGCTTAGGTCTCACCTGGCGTCCAGCGAAGGTTTCCCCTTCGCGCCGATGCCGGGTCGAGTACGGGCTTATGCCGATGCCGGTCGCCACCCGATAAATCGGGCGCTGCCACCTATGCCGAACCTTCGCATGCCTGGGCGCATTGCCCCAGCGCGGTTTTCAATTTTCGACTTTACTGGGATCGGCTCGTTTGTGCCCGAATGACATCATGGCTCGTTTTAAGATCGATTTGCGCGCGAGCGCCTTTCGCAGCGTTCTTGGCTTCACGCTTACCCATTGGCGGCGCCAGCCGTGGCGGCTCTCGCTCATCATGGGCAGCTTCCTGCTGTCGACGCTGGCCGATGTGCTGACGCCGCTCTATTCCGGCCGGCTGGTCGACGCCGTCGCCAGCAGCGCCGGCGCCGACGCGATTGCCTGGAATGCCGCGCTGATGGCGTTCTCGATGCTGATGGCGCTGGCGCTGGCCGCCGTTGTGTTGCGCAACCTGGCGTTCATGGGGATCGTCGAGCTTACGCTGAAGATGATGGCCGACATCGCCGCCGATGCTTTCCATCGCGTCCAGCGCTTTTCCACCGACTGGCATGCCAACAGCTTTGCCGGCTCGACCGTGCGCAAGGTGACGCGCGGCATGTGGGCGCTCGACCTGCTCAACGACACCATCCTCATCGCGCTGCTGCCGTCGATCGTCATGCTGGTCGGCTCGACGTTGCTGCTTGGCTGGTTCTGGCCGTTGATGGGTGCGGTCGTTGCTGCCGGTTCGGTGCTGTTCATCACGGTGACGGCGCTGTTGTCACTTGGTTATGTCGCGCCGGCGGCAAGGCTCGCCAACACCTGGGATACCCGCCTCGGCGGCTCGCTGGCCGACGCGGTCAGCTGCAACGCCGTCGTCAAGGGCTTTGGCGCCGAGGAGCGCGAGGAGCGCCGCCTGGCCAAGGTCGTCGCCAAATGGCGTGCGCGTACACGGCGCACCTGGGTGCGGGGCACCATCAACGGCACCACGCAAGGGGTGCTGCTGCTGGTCATGCGCGCCGCGGTGATCGGCCTGGCGCTGATGCTGTGGTCGTGGGGGCAGGCGAGCGCCGGCGACGTTGCCTTCGTGCTGACCTCGCTCTTCGTGCTGCAGGGCTATCTCAGGGATATCGGCACGCATATCCGCAATCTGCAGCGCTCCATCAACGATATGGAAGAGCTGGTCGATTTCCAGTCCGAACCGCTCGGCATCGAGGACCGGCCAGGTGCCAAGCCGATCCGGATCACCGAAGGACGGATCAGCTTTGACAACGTCACCTTTCACTATGGCCATCACCGATCGGCGCTTTACCGCGACTTTTCGGTCGATATCGCGCCGGGTGAGCGCGTCGGGCTGGTCGGCCATTCGGGATCGGGCAAGACGACCTTCGTCAAGCTGATCCAGCGGCTCTATGACGTCAATGCGGGAAAGATCCTCGTCGACGGCCAGGACATCTCGCAGGTGGCGCAAGCGTCGCTGCGCGGGCAGATCGCCATCGTCCAGCAGGAACCGATCCTGTTCCACCGGTCGCTGGCCGAAAACATCGCCTATGCCAGGCCGAGTGCAACGCAGGAGGAGATCGAGCATGCCGCAAAGCTGGCGAGCGCGCACGATTTCATCACCAACCTGCCGAAGAGTTACGGCACGCTGGTCGGCGAACGCGGCGTGAAACTGTCGGGCGGCGAACGTCAGCGCGTGGCGATCGCGCGCGCCTTCCTTGCCGATGCGCGCATCCTGATCCTCGACGAAGCGACATCGAGCCTCGATTCAGAATCGGAGGTGCTGATCCAGCAGGCGATGGAGCGGCTGATGGTCGGCCGCACCACGCTGGTCATCGCGCACCGGCTTTCGACGGTGAGGGCGCTGGACCGCCTGCTGGTCTTCGATCGCGGCAACATCGTCGAGGAAGGCTCGCATGACGAACTGATCCGGCTAAAAGGCGGCATCTACCGTCGCCTGTTCGAACGCCAGGCGCTAGAACTGACCAAGGGACTCGTCAGCTGACCTGAGGCGGCCTCCAGCTTCGGCCGGAGGCCGCCTCTGTCCGGCACTGTCAGTCCAGCGGTCTGGAGCAGGGCATGCCATCGCAGGGCGGCAGCCGACCTGCCCATCAGCGCCGTGATGCTGGCCGACTAAATTTGCCTGTGAAGTCCTGTTCCGGATAGTAAGTCTTGGGACCTCTGTTCATCATACTGACCGAGATACGTTGTTTCTACCATTGGTTGATATATATCCGATGGGAGCAACCTACGGACGTTCTTCACGATGCATCTTTCTGCAAATGCCGAGGAAAAGTTGGCTGCGCCGGCAGTGCTGGAATCTCAGCATGGCTCGGTTCGGCCGCTCGCTGCCGAAGATCTTGAGCGCGTCGCCGCACTCTTCCTGACGAAGTTTCGCCGGCGGCGCCGTCACCTCCTCGACCGAGCGATCGCCGAGACGGCCGCGTATATGAGAGAGATTTATCTCGACCCTGCCGGCCAGTCCGGTGAAAGCAACGCTCTTGTCCAGATCAACCGGCAGGGCCGTCTGGGCGGGTTCCTAGGCGTTTTGAAAGCCCGCTACGAGCTCAATGGAGCGCCATTGAATGCGGCGATCATCGGGCCGCTCATGGCCGACCCCGGCACCGATGACGGCTCGGCCGGACCGCAATTGCTGCGTGCCTTGCATCAAGGCGAATTCGATCTGCAACTGACCGATTCGGCCAACCGGACATCCTTGGCCTTCGCGCGCCCGATGAAGTATCAACTCCTGCCGGTGCAGTGTCTGGGATGGACATATGTTTTCCGGCCGGCGGGAATGGCCGCCGCCTCACTGCACCGTAAATGGCCCGGCCTGCCTCACCTTGTACTCGACCCCTTTGCGCGAGCATTCGATGGTCTTGCGAAAAGAAGGTTCGAGCTCCCCATCCAGCATTCATCGTCGCATCGCACCCACCGTGAGCCGATCGATGCCGTGCAATTTGCCGAGAAGCTGCCGACCCTCCTGTCGGGTTACGCTCTTCGGCCGAGTTGGAAGGATGGGGAACTGCCACGGCTGCTTGCGCTGGCGGCCGAGAAGCGGGCCGACGGTCCCCTTCATTTCGGCGGGACCTACGACGAAACGGGCAAAATGCTCGGTTGTTATGCCTTCTATGGTCAAGCCGGCGACATGGCGAACCTGTTGCAAATCCAGGCATTCGGATCGCACTGGGGCGCGACGCTGGATGCGCTTGTCGCCGCCGCATGGGAGATGGGCTGCGTGGGCATCACCGGACAGACGCAGACCAGATTCATATCTCAACTCTTTGGCTACAAGAATGTCTTCTTCCGCTATGCCGGGCTCCGCTCGCGGATCGCCGAGGTCACGGAAGCGGTCCGCTCCGGCGACATCTTTATCGGTGGATTGGTGGGCGACCGCTGGACCCGCCTCAGTTCCGATGATTTCGGTCGCTGATTGCCTTCAAACGATCGTCGGCCGCAGCGGCTGGCTGCGCTCGGTTACAAAGGCCACCTGCGGACTGCGCGCTTCCTGAGGCGTCCACCGCCCGGTCTTTTCATTCCAGCCGCCATGTTCTATGTCTGCCGGGCAGCGCGGGGGCGCGTCTTGTCAATCGTAAAAGCATCCGGTACGCCCCGCTCATGACAGTTACCGTTCGTTTCGCCCCTTCGCCGACCGGCCGCATCCATATCGGCAATGCGCGCACTGCTCTGTTCAACTGGCTGTTCGCCATGAACAACAAGGGCCGCTTCATCCAGCGCTTCGACGACACCGATATTGCGCGCTCGAAGCAGGAGTTTTCCGACGCCATCCTGTACGACCTGCATTGGTTGGGCATTTTTCCCGACGCCACCGAGTACCAGTCGCGGCGCTTCGAAATCTATGATGCGGCGGTCGAGAGGCTGAAGGCGGCAGGCGTTCTCTATGCCTGCTACGAAACGCCGGAAGAACTCGATCTCAGGCGCAAGGTGCGGCGCACGCGCGGCCTGCCGCCGGTCTATGGCCGGGAGGCATTGACCCTGACGCACGAGCAGATCGCCGAACACCAGGCCGATGGCCGCCGGCCGCACTGGCGTTTTCTCCTCCCCAATTTCTCAGGCGATCCACAACAGCCGGAACGCACCGAAATCCACTGGAACGACCTGGTGCGCGGTGAGGAAACCGTCGATCTGGCCTCGCTTTCCGACCCGGTCCTGGTGCGCGAGGACGGCACCTATCTCTATACGCTGCCTTCCGTGGTCGACGACATCGAGATGGGCGTCAGCCATGTCATCCGCGGCGACGACCATGTCACCAACACCGGCGTGCAGATCGCCTTGTTCCAGGCGCTGGCTGCCGAGCCGCCGGTGTTCGGCCACCATAATCTCCTGACCACCGCATCGGGCGAAGGCTTGTCGAAGCGCACCGGCGCGCTCTCCATCGAAAGCCTGCGCGAGGACGGCATCGAGCCTATGGCAGTGGCCTCGCTGGCCGTGCTGGTCGGCACTTCGGAGAATGTCGCGGCGATGCCGACGATGGGCGAACTCGCCGAACGCTTCGATCCGGCGGCGACATCGAAATCCGCGGCCAAGTTCGATCCCGACGAGCTGTTCGTGCTCAACCGGTCGCTGCTACACCACATGCCGTTCACCGAGGCACAAGACCGTCTGATCGTGCTCGGCGTCTCCGGCGAGCAGGCCGAACCGTTCTGGCTGGCGGTGCGCGGCAATCTCGACAGGCTGGCCGATGCGGTCGACTGGTGGCGCATCCTGCGCGAAGGACCGCAGGAGAGGCCGGAATTTTCCGATGACGACCGCGATTTCCTTCAGCAGGCCTTCGACCTGCTGCCGGAGGAACCCTGGAGCGCGACGATCTGGAAGGACTGGACGGGCAAGATCAGGGAAGCGACCGGCCGCAAGGGCAAGGCGTTGTTCATGCCGCTCAGGACAGCCCTTACCGGACTGCCTTCGGGGCCGGAGCTTGCAGATCTATTGCCGCTGATGGGTCGGGAAGGAACGTTGGCCCGACGACCCTGACCTTGCGCTGTTCCGGCGGCAAGGCTGATATCGGCGACGTCACCGGCTTGGCGGAAAGCCGCTTGATCGCCTCACGGTCGAGCCCACCTTCCAGATTGGCCAGCGTTTCGGGATCGGCGCCCGGATCAGGTTTTGCAACCGGGACTGGAATGAATGGTGACGCGTCTGTCTCGGGCTGCGATTGCTCCGGATTCGGCGGGTTGCCCGCAATGATCTGGAAGCCCTGCGCAGCGGCATTGCAGCCGCAGGCCGGTGGCCGCGACATGTCGGGCTGCTTGTAGAGATAGGCGGTCGGCAATTCGCTGTAGGGCCGGCCGGTGACAGATGACGTCATTGAGGCCGTATCGTCGCCCATGCCGCGCGAATAGAAAACCTGCATCTCGGTGCCGGGGCAGCTCGATTCGCAATTCTTCTGGTCGCGTTCGAAATCGCCTGCCGAGGCTGAGTTCGACATCGGGAAGAAGTAGCCGTCGCAGGTGCGCACACAAGACGTGTGGAATTCGCCGCCGACGCTCGGAAAATCCGGTAGGCCGGGCTGGTTGAGCACACGACGGACATTGCGCTCCTCGCCGGGATCGCCGGGCTGGTTGGGCTCATCAAGCATATCGAGTTGCTGGCTGTTGCCGCCAAAAAGCTGATCGAACAGGTTTGCGCTGCCGCCGTCGCGGTTCGCTTCCTGCAAAGGCGCACGCCGAGGCGCAACGGTGTCGTCGCGGCAGCCATTGGCGTCGAGCGCCGCCAGGATGCGTCCGCGATCGCGGCGAGAGCCACCGCCAGCCAGCCGCTCGCGCTTGTTTTGCAAGGCGTCGAGATTGGCATTCATGCGGTCGATCGTGGCGTTGAGCCCGGCGCATTGATTGAGGTTGCGGCCAAACAGCGAAAAACCGCACCCGGCCCGGCTCGCCTGACTGCGCGCTTTCGAAATCTGCTCATGTTGCCTGGCAATTGCGGAATCGTACTTCCGGACGAGCGTCGGACCGCCACCGCCGCCGCGCGAGGACGCGGCAAGATCGGCTTCCAACTGGCGGCAGACGCGCGAAGCAGCCTGTGGTTCGGCTACTCCCCAGGTTGCGGACAACAGGAGGCCGAGCAGCACGGCAGCATGCGCCTGCTTCCACCCTCCGCTTGCCATCCGCCCAAACTCCGCCTGCCCAAATCCCGCCCGTTGGCCCGCAAGGCTACCGTGTTCGCGGTTAATCGCAGTTTACCGCGAAATCCGTGTTCAGCCCAGATTGACGACCGCTTGTGCCTTGTGGGCGGCTTCGACCACGGCAAGCGCCGTCATGTTGACGACGCCGCGCGAGGTCACCGACGGCGTCAATATATGCGCCGGCATGTCGGTGCCGAGCAGGATCGGCCCAACATGCAGCGCGTCCATCATGGTCCTGAGCGCGGTCAGCGTGATGTTGGCCGAATCGAGGTTGGGGAACACCAGCAGATTGGCCTCGCCCTTCAGCCGCGAATGCGGATAGACGCGCTGACGCAGATGCTCTGATAACGCCGAGTCCGCATGCATCTCGCCATCGCATTCAAGGTCAGGCGCGATGCGCGCCAGGATCGCCGCTGCTTGCCGCATCTTCAGCGCACTCGGCGAATCGCGCGAGCCGAAATCCGAGTGCGACAGCAGTGCTGCCTTCGGCTCTATGCCGAAGCGCTGGATTTCTTCCGCCGCCAGCACCGTCATCTCGGCGATCTCCTCGGCCGTCGGGTCGACGGAGACGTGCGTGTCGGTCAGGAAGATGATGCCGCGCTGCGAGATCAGCATCGAGAGCGTTGACAGGTCGTGGTCCTTGACGCCGGAGCGCGGGCCGATGATCAAGGTGACGTTGCGCAGATGCCGCTCGAAGCGGCCTTCGAGGCCGCAGACCATGGCATCCGCATCGCCGCGCTTGAGCGCCAGGGCCGCGATCACCGTGTTGTCGGTGCGCACCATGGTGCGCGCGGCCTCCGTCGTCACGCCACGCCGGCCGGCGAGTTCGATCAAAAGGTCGACATAGTGGCGGTAGCGCGGATCGTCTTCCGGGTTGATCAGCCTGAAATCGACCCCGGGCTTGATACGCAGCCCGTAGCGCTTCAAGCGCACTTCGATGACGTGCGGGCGGCCGATCAGGATCGGCTCGGCAATGCCTTCCTCGAGCACGACCTGTGCGGCGCGCAGCACGCGTTCGTCCTCGCCATCGGCATAGATAACGCGCTTGGCGCTCGATGCCTTGGCGGATGAGAACACCGGCTTCATCACCAGGCCGGAGCGGAAGACAAAGCGGTTGAGCTTGTCGATATAGGCGGCGAAGTCGGTGATCGGCCGCGTCGCGACCCCGGTGTCGCAGGCTGCCTTGGCGACCGCCGGTGCGATTCGCAGGATGAGGCGCGGATCGAAGGGCGAGGGGATCAGGAACTCCGGTCCGAAGATCGGCGTCTCGCCGGAATAGGCGCGAGCCGCGACATCGGATGGCTCTTCGCGTGCCAGCGCTGCGATTGCCCGCACCGCCGCCATCTTCATCTCCTCATTGATGGCGCTGGCGCCGCAGTCGAGCGCACCGCGAAAGATGTAAGGAAAACACAGTACATTGTTGACCTGATTGGGAAAATCGGAACGGCCGGTGCAGATCATCGCATCGGGACGCGCCGCACGCGCTATTTCCGGCATGATTTCCGGGTTGGGGTTGGCCAGTGCCAGGATCAGCGGTTTTGGCGCCATGTGCTGGAGCAGTTCCGGCTTCAGCACGCCTGCCGCCGAGAGGCCGAGGAAGACGTCGGCGCCTGAGATGACGTCGGCCAGCGTGCGCGCCTCGGTGTCCTTCACATAAGGGTCTTTCCAGCGATCCATCTCGTCGGTGCGGCCCTTGTAGGCGACGCCGAAACGGTCGGTGACCCAGATGTTTTCGACCCGCGCGCCGAGCGAGACCAGCAGGTTGAGGCAGGCAAGGGCGGCAGCGCCGGCGCCGGAAGTGACGATCTTTATGTCCGATATGGTCTTGCCGGCGAATTCCAACCCATTGAGCACGGCGGCGGCGACGATGATGGCGGTGCCGTGCTGATCGTCGTGGAACACCGGTATGCCCATGCGGGCCTTCAACTGCTCCTCGACCTCGAAGCACTCCGGCGCCTTGATGTCCTCGAGGTTGATGCCGCCGAAGGTCGGCTCCAGCGCCGAGATCGTCTCGACCATGCGCTCGATGCCGGGCGCGTCGATCTCGATGTCGAAGACGTCGATACCGGCGAACTTCTTGAACAGGACGGCCTTGCCTTCCATGACCGGTTTGGAGGCCAGCGGGCCGATATTGCCGAGGCCGAGCACGGCCGATCCGTTGGTGACGACACCGACCAGATTGGCGCGCGCGGTGTAGTCGGCGGCGGTCGCCGGATCGTCGCGGATTTCCAGGCAAGGGGCGGCGACACCCGGCGAATAGGCGAGCGCAAGGTCGCGCTGATTGCCGAGCGGCTTGGTCGCCTGGATCTCGAGTTTTCCCGGCCTTGGGTGCTTGTGGAAGTAGAGGGCGGCTTCGTCGAGGTCCGAACGTGCCGTCTTTTTGCTCTCGCCTTCCATGCGGCCGCTCCCTCGAAATCTGGCTGGAGATTCCCTTTTAGCATGCAGCCGTGGTTTTTCGCGACGCTAATTGACGCGCCGGCAGCGTTACCCGGCGGCGCGTCGAAAGTCATGATTTATCAAAAGCTTACGCCGATTTTATAGCAGATGGCTCCTGCCGTTTGGCGGGTGCGTCGATCAAAAAGCGCTGACGTAGAGACCACCGTCGACCGGTATGTTCTGCCCGGTCAGATATCCGGCATGGACCGAGCACAGGAAGGCGCAGATCTGGCCGAATTCCTCCGGCGTGCCGAGCCGCTTGGCCGGAACATCGGCACTGATGCGTGTCTTGCGCGCGGCTGCGGCCTCAGGGCTTTCGACGGTGCCGGCTTCATGCGGGCCGCGCAGACGGTCGGTGTCGAGCTTGCCCGGCAAAAGACTGTTGATGGTGACGTTGCGGTCGATCACCGTGCGCGCCACGCCGGCAAGGAACGAGGTCAGGCCGGCGCGCGCGCCGGACGACAGGTCGAGGCCGGGAATGGGCACATAGACCGACAGCGAGGTGATGTTGACGATACGGCCGAAGCCGCGTGCCGCCATGCCGTCGAGGACAGCCTGGACCAGCTCGATCGGCGTCACCATGTTCTGGGTAACGCCTTCGAGGATCTTTTCGCGGTCAAGCGTGCGGAAATCGCGAAGCGGCGGGCCGCCATTGTTGTTGACGAGGATGTCCGGCTCGGGGCAAGCCGCGAGCAGCGCCTTCTGCACCTCCGGCTTCGAGACGTCGCCGACGACTTCCGTCACCGTGACGCCATATCGCTCGCGCAACTCCGCAGCGGTTTTCGCCACCAGCTCCGCGTTGCGGCCGTTGACGACGATATCGCAGCCGGCTTCCGCCAGCGCCATGGCGCAACCGCGCCCAAGTCCCTTGCTCGAAGCGCAGACGATGGCCTTCTTTCCGCGGATACCGAGATCCATGACGATTTCTCCTGTGATTTGGCCGGCAAGCTAGTCCTTCGGCTGGACCAATCGCAACCGTCATACGGTTGTTGCATGAATCGGGGCATAGCCTGCGCGAAAGCAAGGGTGAAATCGCGATGTCCGGCCAAGAGCCCCGCACTTTCCGCAGCATGTTCATCTCCGACGTCCATCTGGGCTCGAAGGCGGCCAAGGCCGAATTCCTGATCGACTTCCTTCGACATCACGATGCCGATATCATCTATCTGGTGGGTGACATCGTCGACGGCTGGCGGCTGCGGCGGAGCTGGCACTGGCCGCAAAGCCACAATGACGTCGTGCAGAAGTTGCTGCGCAAGGCGCGCAAGGGCGCCAACATCACCTACATCGCCGGCAACCATGATGAATTCGCCCGCCAGTTCCAGGGCGTGCATTTCGGCGGCATCGTCGTTGCCGATCGCGCCATCCACGAGACTGCCGACGGCAAGCGGCTGCTCGTCATCCATGGCGACCAGTTCGATACCGTCGTCCACAATGCGCGCTGGCTCGCCTATCTCGGCGACCACGCCTATGACGCGGCCATGCTGGTCAACCGCGTGGTGACGCGGCTGCGCCAGTTGCTCGGCCTGCCGTATTGGTCGTTTTCGTCCTGGGCCAAGCACAACGTCAAGAAGGCGGTGAACTTCATCGGCTCGTTCCAGACCATGCTTGCGGACGAGGCGCGCCGCTCGCATGTCGATGGCGTCATCTGCGGTCACATCCATCATGCCGTCATCGAGAATTTCGGCGATGTCCAATACATCAACACCGGCGACTGGGTGGAAAGCTGCACGGCTGTGGTCGAGCACTTTGACGGCCGCATGGAAATCCTGACCTGGGCGCAGGTGCTGCCCGAAGCGCCGGACGAGCCCTTTATCCCGCTGCTCATAGAGGACCGGGTAGGGCACGCGGCATAGTCCGAAGTCTTTTCGCGCTTCGGAATCAATCAATTAGTCCAACCGGTTTCGTCCGGTTTTCGTCCATGTTAAGGGATCGATACGCGTTGCCGTCCGGCCGAGCGCAACGTGATTGGATCGATTCATGTCCCTGCCGCCGCTGTCGCCCGAACAACTCGTCAAGCCGCGCCATTTCGAACTGCGCATGAGCCTGATCTTCGCGACGCTATTCGTGTCGCAAGGCACGCATCTGCCCTATTTTCCGCTCTGGCTGCAGGCGAAGGGCTTCGGCGCCGAACAGATCGCCGTGATCCTTGCCGCACCGATGTTCTTGCGCGTCGTGTCGACGCCTATGCTAACGGCATATGCCGACCGGGCGAAGGATCGCGCCAACGTCTATATCGCGCTGGTCGCGGCAACGATGGCCATTTCGGCCGGCTATTTCCTGCCAGCGACTTACGCGATCGTGCTGGCCGTATCTCTGCTTTTGACGATCGTCTGGACACCGCATTCGCCAATGGCCGATTCGCTAGCGTTGTCCGGGGTGCGCCGCTTCGGCTCGAATTACACCGCTATGCGCAAATGGGGCTCGATCTCTTATTTCTGCGCCAATGTTGTGGGCGGCTTCATCCTGGCGGCGGCCGGAGCCAAAGCTGTGCCGATAATCATATTCGTGGCGCTTGCCGCAGCGCTTGTCGCAGCCCTGTTTGCGCCGCGAATGGGGCGGCCGCGCAAGGCCTCGCCGCTGTCGGCCGCAGAAATCCAGCACGCCGCGCCTAGCCTGTTCAATGCCTATTTCCTCTACTTCACCTTAGGCGTCGGCATCATTACCGCCAGCCACGCCTTTCTCTACGGCTTCGTCTCCATCTACTGGAAATCGATCGGCATCAGCGATTCCGTCGTCGGCCTGCTGTGGGCCTGGGGCGTGGTGTGCGAAGTCGGCATGTTTTTGTTTTTCAATCGCATTTTCGCCTCCGTGTCCGTCGTCAAAGTGATGGTGATCGCTGGCATCGGTTCGATAGTTCGCTGGATCATCTTTCCACTGGTATGGCCGCTCGGTCTTGGCATTCCGGGCTTCTTCGCCGTGCAGTCGCTGCATTCGGTGTCTGTCGCACTGGTGCTGATCGGCCTGCAGAAAATGATCGCCGAGACCGTCTCCGAAGAGCGCACCGGTGCTGCGCAAGGCATCGCCTATTTCTTCAACGGCTTCTTCATGGCCGCCGTTACGCTTGCTTCCGGCCCGCTCTATGACCGTCTCGGCGTCGATGGGTTCCTTGTGATGATTCCGATCGCTATCGTCGGCCTCGTGCTGATCGGCCTTGCAGCGCGCTCAGCCCCACAGCGCCACATCGGGCGGTGATACCAGCGATCCCCGGTAGACGAGACCAGGCACACGGTCGCGGGCGAGCAGCAGCGGACCGTCGAGGTCGACGAAATCGGCATCCTGAGCAAGCAGCACCGCTGGCGCCATCGCCAACGACGTACCGACCATGCAGCCGACCATCACGCCGAAACCGAGTTCGCGGGCGCGATCGCGCAGCACCAAGGCCGCCGTCAGGCCGCCCGACTTGTCGAGCTTGATGTTGACAGCATCGTAGAGGCCGACAAGTACTTCGAGATTTTTCGCCTCGTGCACGCTTTCATCGGCGCAGATCGGCACGGGATGCGCGATATGGCGCAAGATCTCGTCATGACCGGCCGGCAGCGGCTGCTCGATCAGCGCGATGCCCTGTTCGGCGGAGAATGCAAGGTTTGCAACGATGTTGTCGTCGCTCCAGCCCTCATTGGCGTCGAGGATGATGCGGCTGTCGGGTGCCGCTTGCCTGACCGCGCGGATGCGGGCGATGTCGTTGTCGCCGCCGATCTTGACCTTGAGCAGCGGCCGCGCCGCGTTGGCGCGGGCTTGCGCCGCCATCGCCTCCGGCTCGCCCAGCGACAGCGTGTAGGCGGTTTCAAGCGCCCGTGGTGGTGCGGCGCCGATGCTGGATGCCACCGGTTCGCCGCTCAGCTTGGCTTCGAGGTCCCACAGGGCGCAGTCGATGGCGTTGCGGGCAGCTCCTGCCGGCATGGCATCGAGCAAGGCGCTGCGGCTGATGCCGCCGGCGATCCGGCCGCGCATGGCCTCGATCGCGTCGCGGACCCCATCCAAGGTCTCGCCATAGCGCTTGTAGGGAACGCACTCGCCACGGCCGGCGTGGCCGCCCTCGCTGATCGTGCAGGAGATCACTTCGGCTTCGGTCTTGGAGCCGCGCGAAATGGTGAAGGTTCCGGCGATTGGAAAGCGCTCGGCCTCGACCGAAATGACACGCGCCATATTTTTCTGCTCCTGCTATGCGACAAGCGTGGTCGGCAAATCGACAGGTCAGACCCGTCAGGCTAAACAGGACGCCATGTTGACCATCGGCAAGCGCGACGCAAGCGGCACGACTGCAGGGGAGGCTGACCACGAACCGCGCGTGGCGGTCGGCGAGGAGGACGGCGTTCTTGGCTGCGCTTTCTCCGGAATCTGGACGACACGGACGGTCGCGCTGATCGACGCCGAAATGCGCAAGATCGAAAAGCGAAGCGGCTTCAAAACCTTGGCGCTCGATGTTTCCAAGATCGAGAAAATGGACACCGCCGGCGCCTGGCTGATCGACCGGCTGGTCAGCGCCTTCGAGAAGAAGGGCGTCGAGATCCAGATGCAAGGCCAGAGCGAGATCGCTTCGATCCTGCTCGAAGCTGTCGGCGAGGCCGTGCGGCGCGAACCCGAATCCGGCCCGGCGCGACCGCCCAACATCGTCATTCGCGCGCTGGAGGCGGTTGGCCGCCGGGTCTACGAGATGCGCGACGATTTTCTCGCCTCGATGAACATTCTCGGCGCCACCATCCGTGGCGCGCAGATGAAGCTCGGCCGTGGCCATGCCGTCAACCCGGCGGCGATTTTCAACCAGATCGACCGCATGGGCGTCGGCGCCATTCCGGTGGTGGTGCTGATGTCGGCGATCGTCGGCGCCATCGTTGCCCAGCAAGGCGCCTACCAGCTCAGCTATTTCGGTGCCGATATCTTCGTCGTCGACCTGGTCGGCGTGCTGATCCTGCGCGAACTCGGCGTGCTGATGACGGCGATCATGATCGCCGGCCGCTCGGGCAGCGCGATCACCGCCGAGATCGGCTCGATGAAGATGCGCGAGGAGGTCGACGCGCTGAAGGTCATCGGGCTCAATCCCATCGGTGTCCTGGTCTTTCCGCGCCTTGTGGCGCTGGTCATCGCCTTGCCATGCCTGACCATCATCGCCAATTTCGCCGCACTCGGCGGCGGCATCCTGGCCGCGTGGCTCTATTCCGACATTCCACCCGCTGCTTTCATCGACCGGCTGCGCGTCGCCATCGATCTCAGCACCATCTTTGCCGGCCTGATCAAGGCGCCGTTCATGGCCATGATCATCGGCACGATTGCCTCGGTCGAAGGCATGAAGGTCGGTGGCAGCGCCGAATCGCTGGGCCAGCATGTTACCGCCTCGGTGGTGAAGTCGATCTTCGTCGTCATCATCCTCGACGGACTTTTCGCCATGTTCTACGCAGCGATCGAGTTCTGAGATGCAGCTGCGAAACAGGAAAAGGGCAGGTGCACTGGCTGATGACGCGGGCGAGGGCGACATCGTGCTTTCCGCGCACGACATCAGCGTTTCCTTTGCCGACAAGCTTATCCTCGACGGGCTGTCGCTCGACATAAGGCGCGGCGAAATCCTTGGATTTGTGGGCGCCTCGGGTGCTGGCAAATCCGTTCTGCTGCGCACCATTCTCGGCCTGACGCGCAAGCAGTCGGGCACGATCAAGCTGTTCGGCGTCGATATCGAGAAGGCGAGTGACATCGAGCGCCTTCGCATCGACATGCGGCTCGGCGTGCTGTTCCAGCACGGCGCCCTGTTTTCGGCGCTGACGGTGCTGGAAAACGTCCAGGTGCCGATGCGCGAATATCTCGATCTGCCGCGAAAGCTGATGGACGAACTGGCATTGCTCAAGATCGAGCTGGTCGGGCTGCCGCCCGATGCGGCGCAGAAATTCCCGTCCGAACTGTCCGGTGGCATGATCAAGCGCGCCGCGCTGGCTCGGGCGCTGGCGCTCGACCCCGACATCGTCTTCCTCGACGAGCCGACGTCGGGCCTCGATCCGATCAGCGCGGCGGAGTTCGACGAGCTGGTGGTCAAGCTGCGCGATACGATGGACCTGACCGTATATATGGTGACGCATGATCTCGACACGCTTTTCACCGCTTGCGACCGGGTGGCCGTGCTCGGCAAGAAGAAAGTGCTGGTCGAAGGCACCATCGACGACATGCTGAAGAGCGAGGAGCCGTGGGTAAAGTCCTATTTCCGCGGAAAACGCGCCCGGCAACTTGATCTTGCGGCGCGCGCATAGCCATAAGTGGGACAATGGAAACCAGAGCCAATTACGTCATTGTCGGCATTTTCACGCTGGCCGCGATCCTGGCGGCGTTTGCCTTCGTCTATTGGACGGCGGCGATCGGCGACAAGGGTGAGACGACGTTGCTGCGCGTGCGCATTCCGGGCTCGGCGTCCGGGCTTGGCCGCGGCAGTTTCGTGCTGTTCAACGGCGTCAAGGTCGGTGATGTCAGGCGCGTCTATATCGATGTCGACAATCCGACGGTTGCCATCGCCGATACCGAGATCGATCGCATGACGCCGATCACCAAATCGACGCAGGCCGATATCGGGCTTGCCGGCCTGACCGGGCAGGCCAACATCGAGCTCAAGGGCGCCGATCCAAAGGAGGTAAAGCTCCTCGACCAGGCGGAAAAGGAAGGCAAGGTTGCCGAGATCGTCGCCAACCCGTCGGCGGTGACCAACCTATTGCAGACGGCGCAGAATATCTTCACCCGCGCCGACAAGGTGCTGACCGAGCTCGAAGGCTTCACCAAGGACGTTCGCGGGCCGCTGACGCAGACCGTCCAGAACGTCCAGACCTTCTCCGATGCGCTGGCCAAGAATTCGGACGGCATCGACAAGTTCCTGTCCGCCGCCAGCACGCTGGCCGATGAGTTGAAAGGCGTTTCCGGCAAACTCGACGGCACGCTGAAGGCGGCCGAAGGCCTTCTCAACGCCGTCGACAAGGACAAGATCAAGAGCATCGTCGCCAATGTCGACGCGGTAACCGGTAACCTCAAGGAGACGTCGAAGCAGCTCGACGGGGTGATCAAGAACGTCGATACAGCCGTGGGGTCGGTCAACGATTTCGCCAAACGGACGCAAGGCACGCTGGCCAAGGTCGACAACGTGCTCGACGGTATCGATCCCGCACAAGTGCGCTCGGCGCTCGCCAACATCCAGAAGGCCAGCGAGAGCGCCGACAAGGCCGCCGCCGACATCGCGGAGGTGACACACAAGTTCGCCAACCGGGCCGACGACATCGACCAGACGATCAAGGACGCAAAGCAGCTTGCGCAACGGCTCAACGATGCCTCGGTGCGGGTCGATGGCATTCTTGCCAAGGTCGATACCTTGCTCGGGTCGGGGCAGGCTGACGGCGTGATGGCGGATGCCAGGGCGACGCTGAAGTCGTTCAAGCAGGTTGCCGACACGCTGAATGCCCGCCTTGGCGTCATCACCGACAATCTGGCGCGATTCTCGGGCCAGGGGCTTTCGAATGTCGAGGCACTGGTGCAGGACAGCCGCCGTTCGATCAGCCGCATCGAAGAGGCGGTAACCGATCTCAGCCGCAATCCGCAGCGTATCCTTTCGGGTGGCGATGGCGAGGTTCGGCAATTCGATGGCAGGGCGCGGCGTTGACTTCGACGTCGGCGCGCCCCAGAAACATGAGCCGCGAAATCGGGTCGATCTTACGGTCCGGGGACAACGGGGATCGCGCGTGAAGTCTGTGTGGGTGAAAACGGGCGGGTTGACATCGGCTGCGGCACTGCTTGCCTTGACGCTCGCAGGCTGCGCGGCGTTGGGCGGCAAGCCCGCGCCGCTCGATACGTTTGAGCTGTCGGCGCCTTCGGTCGACGCGCATGGCCACAGCCGCAAGCAGATCCTGATCGCCCAGCCCTCGGCGCTCAAGGCTCTGGACAGCCAGAACATCGTCATCAAGCCGTCGGATCGCTCGATCCAGTATCTCAAGGGCGCGCAATGGGCCGACCGGCTGCCGCTGATCGTGCAGGCGCGGCTGGCCGAGACGTTCCAGCGCTCGGGCAGCTTTGCCGGCGTCGGCAAGCCGGGCGAGGGCCTGGCGATCGACTATCAGGTGATCGTGGAGATCCGCTCCTTCGAGGTGCGCGTCGACGGCGGCGAGCATGCCGAGGTCGATCTGTTCGTGCGGATCCTGAACGATCGCAACGGCGAGGTCCGTGCTTCCAAGAGCTTCACCGCAGCCGCACCCGTCTCGGGAAGTGGTAATCCTGCTTATGTCACCGCGCTCGACAAGGCGTTCGGCGACGCCGCCGGGCAGATCGTGCGCTGGACGGATTCGGTGATCTGAGCGCGGGGCACGCCGGAATCCCACCAAGCTTCATCCCATCAGGCTTTTCTACCTACAAGCGGTCGAAGATCTCCGGCCGGAGCTTTCCGGTCTTCATCAGGTGCTGCAGGGTATAGGTCACGGACAGCGCGTCATCGAGCGCGTCGTGCCCCTGCAATGGCGGGTGCTCTACACCGTAGTAATCGGCGAGCTTATTGCTCGGCGTTCTCGCCAGATCCTCGATCGGCATTCCGGCTGCGATCAGCAGCTTGACGGCGTTGTCAAACCGGGTGGCCGGAATCGAAGGCTGAATGCCCGCGACATAGCAGCTGATGGCGATCATGTTCAACTCGTCCTTGCCCCAGGACCACAATCGCGACCCGTCGGAAAAACGATCGACGTCGGCGAGCGCATCTCCTAGCGCCATCCCTTCGGCCTCCAGATCTTCCTCGGTGATGCCGGTCAGTCTGGTGAAGAACGGGTCGAGGGCGTATCTCTGACCAAACCGGTCGACCGGTCTGATATAGGCCTTGTGTGTCCCCAGCAGGGGGAAGTCGCCTTCAAGTCCAAGCCTGACGGCGCCGATCTGTGCGATCACCGGGTCAGGATCGTGGGCCGCGCACCAGAATCTGCGTTGCGAGCCCTCAAGGCAAAGAAACTCGCAGTCGAATATGATTGCCGTCTTCACGATCACACCCTTTGAGCGTCAGGGCAGCGGGTATTGTCGGTGGATTTCAGTGCGATCGGAAATCCGACTTCGGCGAGTCCCGAACGCGTCGATCGGCTTGCAAAACTCGCTGCGGGCAGGTTCGGCGCGTGCCGGAGGTTCAGCGCAGTCACAGGCGGGACCATGGCCCCGCCTGTTCAATTCTGTCTTAGTGCAGGCGGCCGCTGGCGTGGGCCAGCATGGTGTAGACCTTGCCGGTGTCCGAGGTCAGGTAGGTCTGCGCCATGATGTTGTCGCGGTCGTTGCGCGAGACATCCTTGAGCAGCTTCTCGAAATCGTCGCAGTAGCGGTCGACAGCGGCGCGGAACTCGGCCTCGGCCTGATACTTGCGACGGATCTCGTCGAACGTCTGCTGGCCCTTCAGCGTGTAGAGTCGCCTCGTGAACACGTCACGCTCGCCACGCCGGTAGCGGTTCCACAGCTCGATCGAAGCATCGTGGTCGATGGCCCGCGCGATATCGACGGAGAGCGAGTTCAGCGATTCGACGACATGCAGGGGCGAGCGCTGGGCAGAGGTAGCGCGCGGCGCTTCCGCCGGCGCCGTGGGAGCTGCCGACCTGAGGTCCTCATCATTCGATGCCGCGGTCAGAAGATCGCGCACCCAGCCGCCCTGCGGCGTTCGGGCGTTGGCATCGCCGCGCGGACGCGGTGCCGCCTCGGCAGGCCGCTCAAGGTCAAGCGTGCCGCGCAATGCAGGGCCGCCCAAGGGCGCCTGAGGCGTGCGCAGCTCCGGCTGTGGTGCCGGTGCGCGGCGCGGCGGCTCGGCAGCGCGTGCGGCCGGCGCTTGCGGCGCCGGACGCAGATTGCGTGGCTCGGACCCATCGGCGCCGCGGCCGGACTTGGCCACGATGTCCGAAAGCTCCTTCAGGGCATTGATCTGTTCGGAAACAGCGCGGCGGATGGCCGAGGTCGATTCCTTGGCCTCTTCCGGCATCTCGATGACGCCCTTCTTGAGCTCGGCGCGGGTAAGGTCGAGCTCGCTCTTGATCGAGCCCGCGGTGCGCCGCATCTCCTCGGTCGCATCAGCGAAGCGCTTGGTTGCCGAATCGACGACGTCGGTGATGGCAATGCGGATCTTGTCGGCCGATTCCATCGTCTTGCCTTCGGCGTTCTGCAGCGTCTGGCCGACGAGATTTTCGAACGAGCGCATGACCCTTTCGAGATCTTCCGACTTCTTGACCAAGCCGACGGCGAGATCTTCGAGCGACGACTGCCGTTCGAGCGTGTGCTCGAGGTTGCTCTGGGCCGAGCTCAACAGGTCCGAAGCGCTGGACAGCAGGCGGCTGTGCTCGTCGAACTTGGTGGCGATCGACGCGACCTCGCGCAAGGTGGACGACGACAGTTCCGTCAGCCTTGTCGTGTTCGAATCGACCAGTCGCGCCGAGCTGGCAAAGGTCTGCGCGGCCTTCTCGGTGGTGGCGGCGAAGCTTTGCGTGCTGCCGCTGAGGCGTTCATCGACCTGGCCGAGATTGACCGCGGCCTGCTCGATCAGCTGACCGAGCTGCGAGCTGGACTTGGTCATCCGGCCGATGAGGTCGGCGACGCTGTCGGACAGCGACGAGCGCGCGCCTTCGACCGCCGACAAGGTTTCGGCGGTGCGGCTGGCGAGAGCGTCGACAAGTGCGGCATTCTCGCTGCGCAGCTTTTCGGTGGCGCGTTCGGTGACCTCTTCCATGCTCTTTTGCAGTTCCGAGCCGCCCTGGGCGAAGCGCTCGACCAAAGGCCGTGCGGTTTCGTCGAGGATCTTCGACATTTCGGCCGAACGCGCCGCGAGCATGGTGTTGAGTTCGCGGGTGTTGGCGCCGATCGTCTTGGCGGCATCGTTGGTGCTCTGGCCGATATGCTGGCCAACCGCGGTGAAGGTCTCCGCGATCACGTTGGCGCGCGAGACGAGTTGCGCCTCGGCATTCGACACCTGCTCGTTGAGCTTCTGGCCCATCGTCTCGGCCGTGTAGGCGAGGCGGTTCTCGACGCTTGAGACCTGCTCTTCGACGCGGGCGGCGGCAGCTGCCGCGCTCGATGCGAGCCGCTCGTCGGCGCCGGCAAGCGCCTGCTCGATTTCGCGGGCATGCACGGCCATTTCCTGGCCGGTCCGCCGTGCACGTTCGGCGACCCTTTGCTCGGTATCGGCAAAGGCGCCGACAATGGTCTCGGCATGCTCGCCAATCGTGGATGTGCTGTTGGCGATGCGCGATACCAGACGCTGATCGGCGTCGTCGAAGATGCGGCCGATTTCGGAGGCACGGCTCGACAGCGCTTCCGAACCTTCGGCGATGCGCGAGACGAGTTGCTGGTCGGCGGCATCGAAGATGCGGCCAAGGTCCGATGCGCGTGCGGCAAGCGCTTCGGCCGATTCGCCGATGCGCATACCGAGCCGCTGGTCGGCGCCTTCGAAGTTACGCAGGATGTCGCCGGCGCGCGCGGCCAGCGACTGGGCCGTTTCGATGGCACGAGCAACCAGCTTCTGGTCTGCTGCATCGAACGTACCGGCGATCTCGCTTGCACGGGCCGCCAGATGGTCGGCGGTGTCCTGGGCCCGGGCGGTCAGTTGATCGGCGGTTTCCTGGGCGCGGGCGGCGAGCTTCTGGTCAGCCGCTTCGAAGGTGCCGGCGATCTGGCTTGCGCGAGCAGCCAGCTGATCGGCGGTTTCATGGGCACGGGCCAGCAGCGAGCTGGACGTGTCGTCCGCGCGGGCAAGCAAGGCGTTCGAGGTGTCTTCCGCACGGGCGTGCAGGCGACGGTCTGCATCCTCGAAGGTGCGGGCGATGTCTTCGGCCCGCGCCAGCAGGGCGGCGGACGTCTGCTCGGCGCGCTCGGCGATCTTGCGGTCGGCGTCGCTGAACGCGGCACCGGCCTGCTCGTGCAGGGTGCTGGTGACTTCCAGCACCTTCTCGCGCAGGGCGCCGGCGACAAACACGGCGCTCTTCTCGAGCACGGCACGGACGTTGTCGACACCTGTCGAGAGCGCACGCTCCATGGTGCCGGCGCGCTCCTCGATGATGCCGGTCTGACGGCTGAACGCCTGCTCGATCTTCTCGACATCGGCAGCGATCGCGTCGGAAATGCCGGTGCTCCTGGCGGCGATCTGATCGATATGGCCCGACAGCGAGCGGTCGACGTCCTTGCGGGTCTCGGCGAGCTTGCCGAGATCGTCTTCCAGCGCGCGGGTCAGCATATTGCGGCCTTCGGACAGCTTGCCGACATGTCCGGCGATGACGTCGTCGATATCGCTGCGGCTTTCGGTCAGCTTCTGCAGGTCAGCTTCGAGAGCGCGTTTGAGAATGTCGCGGCCCTCGGCCAGTTTCTCGACCTGGCCTGCGACCAGCCCGTCGATGCTGGAGCGGCTTTCGGCCAGCTTGGCGAGATCGGCTTCCAGCGCGCGCTTGAGAACATCGCGGCCTTCGGCGAGCTTCTCGACCTGGCCGGCGACCAGCCCGTCGATGCTGGAGCGGCTCTCGGCCAGCTTGGCGAGATCGTCCTCAAGCGCCTTCGACAGGGTCGAGCGCTCCTGGACAAGCCTTTCCGCGTGGCTGTTGACGAGGCCACCGACGTTTTCCAGATCGGCCTCAAGTGACCTCGACAGGGTTGAACGATCCTGGGCGAGCCGTTCGGAATGGCTGTTGATCAGGCCGTTGACGCTTTCGAGATCAGCCTCGAGCGCCCGGGCGAACTGCGCCCGGTCATCGACCAGTTTCTGCGACTGGTCGGCAATGGTGCCCTTGATCGCATTGAGGTCGGATTCCAGAGCGCGCCGCAGGATATCTCGACCCTCGGACAGCTTCTCGACCTGACCCGCAACCAGTCCGTCGATGCTGGAGCGGCTGTCGGCCAGCTTGGCGAGGTCGTCCTCAAGGGCTTTGGATAGAGCCGAGCGATCCTGAACCAGCTTGTTCATGTGGTCGGCGATGACGCTGTTCACATTCTGCAAGTCGGTTTCCAGGAGCCGCGAAAGCTGCCCGCGATCCTCGGCCAGCTTTTCCGACTGGCTCGATATCACGCCCTTGATCGTGTTCAGGTCGGATTCCAGCGCGCGCTTGAGAATGTCGCGGCCTTCCGCCAGCTTCTCGACCTGACCGGCGACCAGACCGTCGATGCTCGAACGGCTGTCGGCCAGCTTGGCAAGGTCGGCTTCAAGGGTCTGCGACAGCAGGCTGCGGTCCTCGGCCAATCGTCCCGAGTGGCTTTCGATCAGGCCGCGTATTCCGGACAGATCATTGTCGAGCGAATGGGAAAGCTGCGTACGGTCCTCCGCCAGTTTGGCGGAATGGGTTTCGATGAGGCTCTTGATGCCGACGATGTCGTTTTCCAACGCCTTGGCGAGCACGGCGCGGCCTTCGGCGATCTTTTCCACCTGACCGGCGACCAGACCGTCGATGTCGGCGCGGCTGTCGGACAGTTTGCCGAGATCGGCTTCCAAAGCGCGCGACAGAATGTTGCGGCCCTCGGCGAGCTTGCCGACGTGGCCTGCGACCATTTCATCAATGATCGTACGGGCTTGCACCAATTTCCCGGAGTCTTCGTTCAAGGCAGTAGAAAGCCTGTTGCGGCCTTCTTCCAGCCTTTCGAGATGGCTGCCGAGCGATGCATCGATGGCTGCCCGCGATTCATTGACCTTGCGCAGGTCCTCTTCGAGAGCGCGCGAGATCAGGCTGCGGCCTTCGGCCAGCTTCTGCACCTGGTTGGTCACCGCCGCATCGATACCGGCGCGGCCCTCGGCGAACTTCGCCAGGTCGGCCTCCATGGCCGCGGCCATGCGCTCGCGGCTTTCGGACAGTTTCCTGCTGTGGTTCTCGACAGCTTCCTCGATGCCGACGCGGGCGTCGGCGAGCCGCTGGATGTCACTGTCGAACGAACGCGACACGACGTGACGGGCGGCTTCCATGCGCCCGGCGAAGTCGCTGGCGCGGGCTTCGAGCATGGAGGAGGTCGAGGTGACGATGTCGGCCATGTCGGCGCCGATCTGGGTCTTGCCCTGATCGATCATTGCCGACAGCGTGTCCTTGCTCTCGGCGAAGGTGTGGGCGATTTCGCGGGCGCGCTCGACCAGCGTCTCGTTGATCTGGCGGGCGCGCGCCTCGAGTGCCGCATTGAGCTTCTGCGTTCCGGTGTCCAGCGCCTCGGCGCGGGTCTGGAATTCGCTGATCAGCGCCTGGCCGCGTTCGGCGAGCGTGCGCTCGATGCCGTTGAGGCTGGCCTCGAATTCGGAATTGAGGGTGCGCGCGGCACCGCCAAGCAGCGACACCATGCCGGTGGTGCGATCGTCGAGCAGATCGGTCAACGACCGCGTCAGGCCGTCCGTGGTGTCCGTCAGCTTGGCAATGCGGGTGTCGAGAAGGCTGGCGAAGGCCTCGCCCGAGGTCGACAGCCGGTCGGTGATCGAATCGAGCCGGCCTTCGACCGAATCGAAGATCGACATCGAGCTTTCGTTGATGCGGTCGATGAGCGTGTCGCCGGAATTGGTGATCGTCATCGACAATTTGGTCGATGCATTGAGGATCGAGTCGCGGATGATGTCGGAGGCGGCGCCGATCTCGTCCTTCAGCGTCTCATGCGCGCCGGTGATCGAGGCGCGGACGCGCTCGGCATGGGTGACGACAGCTTCGCGCTCGCTGCCGAGCCCGTCGACCAGCGAGCGGATGCGGGATTCATTCTCGGAATAGGAGCGTTCGATCTGGTTGACTTCGCTGTGGACCAGCGTTTCCAGTTCGACGGCGCGGGCAAGCGTGCGTTCGATGCCTTCGCCCATTGCCGCGACCTCGCGACGAACGGCCTGGCCGATCATCATGACGCGATCCTGGGCAAGGTTTTCCGGTTCGGTCAGGCGGAAGGCCACTTCGGTCATCGACTGTGCGGCGATGCGCATTTCCTGGGCGCGGCGAATCATGGCGGCGAAGGCCCAGAACAGGATGACGGGCACGATCGCCGCGACGGCGAGGCCGATCAGCTCCGGACGGGCAAGGAACTGGTCGAGCGTACGGATTCTCCAGATGCTCGGTCCGAAAAGCAGATTGGCCAAACCACCGGCACCGGCGAACCAGGCGAGCGAAACGAAGGCGACGACCCAGTAAATGGTGTTCGAGGCACGCCTGTTGAGGCTGTGCAGGAGCGTCTTGTAGTCCTTCTGTCGATCGTCATTGGCCGGCGCGAAGCCCGCGGGCTGGGCGCCATTGCGCGGTTCCACGGGGCGCAATTCGGCAGGCTTGGCCTTGGGCGCGGGTTTCGCGGTGTGGTTCTGATTGACCACGGGCTCCGGGTTCTGTTCCGGCTTATTATTGCGTCCCTCGCGCGCCAGCTCGTCAGCCGCCTGGGATATCTGCGCTTCCAGATCCTCCATCGAAGCCGCGATGTCGAGGTCGCCGCTGCCGATCTCGTTGCTGAGGTCGAGATCGAGCGCCTTTTCCAGTTCCCTGGCCACTTCGCTGTCGAGAGTTCTCGTCGTCGTTGGTTTCTTTGCCATGCCTTCGCTACCCTGTACTAGCTGCCGCGGGCTTATAATTCTGTTTGTCGTACCACGCGCAGGAGGCTGAAAATGGACCCCTCGTATCGTAATGACACAGGGGGGTAAAGAAAACATGCATTCCGCGGGATACGTAAAACTTTAAATATAAGGTTAACGGAACTGTGATTTGGGCGCCGCTTTGGCAACATTTTTTCCGGCCATTCATTAACCCGTTGTCCATTGGATTCGCCTAGGTTTTCGGGCGAATCGAAGAAGCGGAGTTCGAGTTCATGCGTGGCGAAAGCGGCATTGCCTTCTCAATGCCCGGGGGCGACGTATCCGGACCAAGGCGGTCACGGCCGGTCGATTTGGCACACCTTGCCCGCCAGACGATGGGTGACCGCAGCCTCGAGCAGGAGGTGCTGGCGCTGTTTGTACAGCAGGCGCTGTCTGTGCGCGACAGAATAGTCGACGCCGACATCAAGGACCGTCTTCTGCTCGCCCATGGGTTAAAGGGTTCGGCACGGGGCGTCGGCGCCTTTGCCATCGCCGATTGCGCCACCGAGATCGAGCACCGGCCGGAAGACGGCCAGACGCTCAAGCGGCTTGGCACGCTGATCGACGAAGTGCGCGATTTCATCGCCGCCATCAACCGCTGAATCCGCGCCGAACCCGATTTTCGGAAAAACGTCATCGGGCGGCGCTTTCATGCGGCAGTTGACTTGTCAGCCGGAGTGATTATCTCGGCTGGAACTCCCTTCAGGTGACAAATGACCAAGCTGACTTTCATTGCCCATGACGGCACGCATTTCGACATGGACGCCGAGAACGGCTCTACGGTCATGGAGAACGCGATCCGCAACGCAGTGCCCGGGATCGAGGCCGAATGCGGCGGCGCCTGCGCCTGTGCCACCTGTCACGTCTATGTCGACGAAACCTGGACGGCTGAAGTCGGCGAGCCGGAAGCGATGGAAGAGGACATGCTGGACTTCGCCTACGACGTCCAGCCCAACTCGCGCCTGTCATGCCAGATCAAGGTCCGCGATGCGCTTGACGGTCTGGTTGTGCGGGTGCCTGCCCGCCAGGGATAAGCGCGGTATCTTTGCCAACTGATTTTTCCCGCTGTGGCTTGGCAGCGGAGCGATGGTCATGCAGTGTCCTGCTGTTTCTCAGCGAGGCACAGGCATGACAGACATCATCAGGACAGACGTGCTTATTGTCGGGGCAGGGCCGGTCGGCCTGTTTGCCGTGTTCGAACTCGGCCTGTTCGACATGAAGTGCCACCTGATCGACATTCTCGATCGGCCGGGCGGCCAATGCGCGGAACTCTATCCGGAAAAGCCGATCTACGACATTCCAGGCTGGCCTTCGATCTCGGCGCAGGGGCTGGTCGACAAATTGCTCGAGCAGATCGCGCCGTTCAAGCCTGATTTCAGCTACAACCGAATGGTTTCCAGCCTGGAAAAACTGGAGGACTGCAGTTTTCGCGTCACCACCGACGAAAACGAGGTGTTCGAGGCCAAGGTGGTGGTGATTGCCGCCGGCGGCGGCTCTTTCCAGCCCAAGCGTCCGCCGATCCCCGGCATAGAGCCCTATGAAGGCAAGAGTGTCTTCTATTCGGTGCGTCGGATGGAGGATTTTCGCGGCCATGACCTCGTTATTGTCGGCGGCGGCGACTCGGCACTCGACTGGACGCTGAACCTGCAGCCGGTGGCAAAGAGCGTGACGCTGGTGCACCGGCGGCCCGAGTTCCGTGCCGCCCCCGACAGCGTCAACAAGATGTATGCCATGCAGGAGATGAAGCAGCTGGAGTTCCAGGTCGGGCAGGTGACCGGATTGACCGGTGCCGACGGCCAGCTGTCATCGGCCACCATCAAGGGACCGGACGGCGACGTCGAGGTGCCTTGCACGCGCATGCTGCCGTTCTTCGGCCTTACCATGAAGCTCGGACCGATCGCGGAGTGGGGTCTCAATCTTCACGAGAACCTTATTCCGGTCGATACGGAGAAGTTCCAGACATCGGTGCCTGGCATCTTCGCGGTCGGCGACATCAACTGGTACCCGGGCAAGCTGAAGCTGATCCTGTCGGGTTTCCACGAAGTGGCGCTGATGGCGCAGGCCGCCAAGCGCATCATCAGCCCCGGCGAGCGCATCGTTTTCCAGTACACGACCTCCTCGACCAGCCTGCAGAAGAAGCTCGGCGTCTCCGGCTGAACTTTATTCGGCGAGCATCGGCGCCGCATTGTCGGCATAACCGCGAAGCTCTTTTTCGGGCATCAGCGTCAGCGTGATCAACCCCAGCAGCAATGTAGCGGCGGCAACGGCAAAGATCATCACGAACGGCTCGACCGTCGCGCTATGGCCAGCGATCCGCACGCCTTCACCGGCAAGCGGCAAGCCGTAACCCAGAGCGACCGCGCCGAGCATCGCGACCCCAAGCGCACTGCCAAGCGAACGCAGGAATGTCAGCACGCCCGTCGCGACGCCAAGATGCACGCGATCGACGGCGTTCTGGACCGACACGGTGGTGACCGGAAACGTCGTTCCGGTTCCAAACCCGATGCAAATCGTCAAGACCTCTACCTCCAGCAGCGTTGCATATCCTGCGACGACGGCCAGCAGGCAGAGGCACAGCATGCTGAAGACGACTCCCACCATTGCAATGCGCTTGTAGTGGGTAAAATGCGGTATCATGCGCCCACTGAATGCCGCGCCGCCGACGGTCCCAAGCAGAAGCCCAAGCATCGCGATGCCCGACTCTGCTGCCGACAGGCCGAGCACCGCCTGAAGATAGACGGGCAGGTACACAGCCATGCCGACGCTTGCGGCCTGAAGCAGGAACATCGAAAGCGTGCCCGCCAGAACGATTGGATTGCCAAGCACTTCGAGGGAGATGAGCGGCTCGGCGGCTCGCATAAGCCGCAAGGCAAAAGCGCCCCAGAAAATCGCCGAACCGCAGAGAACGCCGATGACTTCAAGCGAAATCCAGGGATAGGCGCTGCCGCCCCAGTTCAATGCGAGCAGCAGCAGCGCCGTGGCAACGATAAGAAGCAATGCGCCCAGGCCGTCGATACGATGGCGCTTTGCGGCAACGGGCAGTTTTTTGAGCGGCTTGTTGATGATCGCCATCGCAAGAAGACCAAGCGGAATGTTGATCCAGAAGATCAGTGACCAGTGCAGGTGCTCTGCGAAAGTGCCGCCGAGCAACGGACCGGCAATGCTGGCGACAGCCCATGTGCCGGAGAACCAGGCGGCATAGCGTGCCCGCTCGCGCGGCGGAACGAGATCGCCGACGACGGTCTGCGTCAAAGCGAACAAGCCGCCGCCACCGGCGCCCTGGATCGCCCGCCCGACAACCAGCACAAACATGTTGGGAGCCAGCGCACTGACCAGCGATCCCGCCAAAAAGATCAGGATCGCGGCATAGACGGTCGGCCGGCGGCCGTAGACATCGGAAATCTTGCCGTAGAGCGGAGCCACCGCGGTAGCGGTCAGGAGATAACCGGTGACAATCCATGGCAGATAGTGTGCGTTTCCGAGCGCATGCCCGATGGTCGGCATGGCCGGCGCGACAATGGTCTGATCGAGTGCCGCCAACAGCATCGACAACAGCACGCCGCCGATGATGGCGTTCTTTTCGCTCTCTGTTATCGGCGTGCCGGTTTCCGCCATCGTTTGACTGTCGACAGCCTGGTCCATGATCGTTCATCCATAAGCTTGCGATTTGACCGGCGCTGTTCAGCCGTTCGGGTTTCTCGACCGTTTGGATCGCATTGGTGTTTTAAGCTCGCGTCCGGCGAGCCTGATATATGTCGTCCCATATAGGCCGGTTTCGACAAGGGCTCGAAAGTTTTTCCAATCTGGCACCACGCTTCGGCGAATTTGGATTCCAGTTCGAGTGCGTTCAGGCCGGCGGCAGTCGGCCGTTCCCGATGCGCTCCATGCGGTAGCGCAGCAGCCGCAAGATGCGGCTTTCGAAATTGACGCTTTCGACGCGGTCGAACTGAAGCTGGGCGCGGTCGTGCCTGGCCAGAACAGCCGCGGTGATGGCGGCTGCCTTGGCCTTGGCGGCGTCGCAGTTCTTTTGCGGGTAGGTGGCTTTCAAGGCCTCTTCGAGTTCGCCGCCATGGTTCTTGGCGATTTCGACATGGCGCTCCTCATGGCGCTTGATGTCGGCGGACAGCGTATCCCAGAACAGCCTGACATCGGCATCGGCTTTGCGCGGGCGGCGCCACTCGGGAAGGATCACCTTCACCTTGACGGTCACCACCGCGTCGGCGATCCGGCAGGAACTCGGTGTCTGCGCATAGCTGATGCGGGTGGTGAAGGCCATTTGCGTGGCGCCCGGGTGGCGGGTGCCAGTGCTTTTCACCTCCGGCCCGCGTTTGGAGAGTTGTGCCTCGATGTCGTCGAGCGTGCTGCCGCCAATGGCGAAATAGCTGTACGTCTTGACGAGATTGGCCGCCGCCGACGGTTGCGGCGTCGTGGCGAGCAGCAGCGCGCAAGCCAAGGATTGGTTCACGCCCAAAGACTGTTTTTTCATGCCAAGCATGGATCGTTTCATCATGTTGCCTCTTCGACCACCTTGCTTTACGGCCGTTGCCGGCGCAATGAAATTGATCCGCCAGGGATCACACATGATTGATGAACTCCATGGTCGATGAGCAATGACGGCAAGGCGATGGCAGTTGGCGCATGGGCGCCATCTCGACCTTGGCGGCAAGGCCGTGGTCGTCGGCATCCTCAATGTCACGCCTGATAGCTTTTCCGACGGCGGCCAGTTCGACGCCCCTGAAAAGGCGCTGGCCCAGGCACGGCGCATGATCGGGGAAGGGGCACTGGTTGTCGATGTCGGCGGAGAATCGACGCGCCCAGGTGCTGCCGCGGTATCGGCCAGCCAGGAACAGGCCCGCATCCTGCCTGTGATCGAAGCTCTGACGGGCGTGAGCGAGGTGCTGATTTCGGTCGACACCTATCGCGCCGACACGGCGCGGCTGGCGGTTGCCGCCGGCGCGCATATCGTCAACGATGTCTGGGGTTTGCAGCGCGAGCCCGATATTGCGCGCGTCGCCGCCGACACCGGCGCGGGGCTTGTCATCATGCATACCGGGCGGGATCGCCAGAAGCTGCCGGATGTGATCGCCGATCAACTAACGTTCCTGCGCAGGTCGCTGGAAATCGCCCGCCGGAACGGCATCGCCGACGATCATATCGTGCTCGATCCCGGTTTCGGATTCGCCAAGGAGACGGCGGAGGAAAATCTCGACCTGATGGCACGCTTTTCGGAATTGCATGCACTTGGCTTGCCGCTGATGGCCGGTACGTCGCGAAAACGCTTCATCGGCACGGTCACCGGCCGTGATGCCGCCGACAGAGGGGTCGGAACATCGGCGACCAGCGTGATTTTGAGGCTCCAGGGGGCGGATCTGTTTCGCGTCCACGATGTCGCATTCAACATGGACGCTTTGGCGCTCGCGGATGCTATGCTGGCGCGTCGGACGGACCGGGCGAGAAACTGAGCGATGTATGTCATCCGCATGAAGAACTGCGCTTTCTTTGCCCGGCACGGCGTGCTGGACGAGGAGGAAAGGCTCGGGCAGCGCTTCTATGTCGATGCCGTTCTCACCGTCGATCCAGGCCGCGCACTTGCCGAGGATTCGATCGAGGATACAGTCCACTACGGCATTGCATTCACCGTCATTGAAAAGATCATTACCGGGCAGCGCCGTTTTCTGATCGAGTCGCTGGCGCTCGAAGTGGCCCGTGCGCTGACGGCGCGCTTTCCGCAGATAAAGAAAGCCGAGATCACGGTGCGCAAGCCGAACGCACCGGTGCCCGGCGTGCTCGATTATGTCGAGGTGACCGTTGTCTGGCCCGAATAGTACCGTTTATCTCAGCCTTGGCGGCAATCTTGGCGATCCGGCGAAATCCATGGGCGCGGCGCTGCGCATGCTGGATGCCGACGCGGATACGCGTGTCACCGGCGTCTCCTCGCTTTATCGCACGCCGCCCTGGGGCAAGCTCGATCAGCCGGATTTTCTCAATGCGGCCGCCGAAATTTCCACCGTGCTTGCACCGCGTGCCTTGCTCGACCTCTGCCTCGATGCGGAGCGCAAGCTGAAGCGGGTGCGCGAGGAGCGCTGGGGGCCGCGGCTGATCGACATCGACATTCTGGTGTTCGGCGACCGCGTCATCCACGAGACCGGGCTGGAGGTGCCGCATCCGCGCATGCTGGAGCGCGCCTTCGTGCTGGCGCCGCTGGCCGAGATCGCGCCCGGCCTGGTTGTCAGTGGTCGCAGCATCACCGAGCGCCTGGTCGCCGTCGATACCTCAGGCATCGAGCGCTTGTCGTCCGGCCGGGATTGGTGGCTGGCCTGAGGTCCGGACGAGGCAGTTGCCGGATCTTCAGCCAGAGAAGCCGCCACCATCCAGGAATGCCTGCTCCTGCACTGTGGTTTCGCGGCCAAGCATCCTGTTTCGATGCGGAAAACGACCGAAATGCTGAATGATATCGCGGTGTTCGACAGCGTACTTCAGGTAGGGCTCAGCCCTGGCCTGCGTCAGCTCGACCGAAATGTCCTGGTCGGCCAGCAGTTCCGAATGCTCGTAAGGCAGGTAGAGGAAGACGCGGAGTTCTTCCTCGAGTGCCAAGTCAAGACCAGCCGCGATCGCTCTCTCTGCGAAATATCTGGCGAGCGGATCGGTCGCGTACATATGGCCGGTGCCGCGAAAACAGTTCCGCGGAAACTGGTCGAGCAGGATCATCAGCGCCAGCGCGCCTTCGGCATGCTCCAGCCAGCCGTCGCATTCCCGTCGCGCAGCGGCGTAATGCAGATCGAGAAAGCGGTCGCGGAACTCGGCATCGAATGCCTCATTCTTCTCGAACCAGGCGTCCTCGCCGGCATCGCGCCAGAATTTCGTGACCGACAGGGCTCTGCTGTCCAATTCCATGCATAATTCCTTGCTCAATCGGCGGGCTCGGACTTGTGCAGCACACCCGCGGTTTCTTCATTGAGTGCCTGACCAGGCCGGCGCGGCGTGGAGAGCGGTGTCGGAATCGGCGTGCCGATATTGCCTCTCAGGAAGCGCTGTCCGGCGCGAATGCCTTCAGCGAGCTGGGTTTCGAAACGATCGGTGTCGCGGCGCCTGACGTCTTCGATCGTTTCAGCCACGTCTTCGGGATCGACGCCCAGCGATTCCAGTGCCGAGCCGCCGAAAACAAGTGCGGATTCGAAGGTTTCGCGCAGTTGGTAGTCGACGCCAGCACGAATGAGCTGCAGCGCCGTTCCACGGTCGAATGCGCGGGCCAGCACTGTGAGCAGTGGGAATTCGGCCTTGATCAACTGGGCGATGCGAACAGCCACATCGGCCTTGTCGACGCAGATCAGCACGGCGCGCGCCCGGCCGGCACCGGCGGCATGCAGGATGTCCAGTCGCGTGCCGTCGCCATAGTAGACCTTGAAGCCGAAATCGGCCGCCGCCTGGATCATTTCGACGTCATTGTCGATGATCGAGACGTCGATGCCGCGCAGCAGCAGCGGCTGGCTTGCGATCTGGCCGAAGCGGCCGAAGCCAATGATCAACACGCTGCCGGTCAGTCCATCGGCGACATCGACGCCGTCGAGAGACTGCTCGTCGTGCGGCGTCAGATAGCGCAAGGCGATGATGGCCAGCGGCGTCAGCACCATGGAGATGATGACGATCGCCGTCAGCGTCGCGTTGGCCTGGCCGTCGATGATGCCGACCGCCGCGGCCGCCGAGTAAAGGACAAAGGCGAATTCGCCGCCCTGTGCCATGAAGACCGCGCGCTCCAGGGCTTCGCGGTGGCCTGATTTCAGGATGCGGGCGACGATGTAGATGCCGAACGCCTTCATCACCATGTAGGCGACGACATAGACGGCGATCAGCCGCCAGTTCGCCGCGACCACATGCAGGTCGAGCGACATGCCCACCGCGAGGAAGAACAGGCCAAGCAGGATGCCGCGGAAGGGTTCGATGTCGGCTTCGAGTTGGTGGCGGAAGGTCGATTCGGACAAAAGCACGCCGGCCAGGAAGGCACCCATCGCCATCGACAGGCCGCTGAGCTGCATGGCGAGGGCGGATCCGAGGACAACCAGAAGTGCCGCGGCCGTCATCACCTCGCGCGCACGGGCATCCGCCAGGATGCGGAAGAACGGGTTGAGCAGATAGCGGCCGGCCACCACCAGGCCGACGATCGCGGCGAGGCCGATGCCGACCTCGGTCAGCCGCTCCGACAGGCTGGTGTCGGCTCCACCGGGCGCCAGGAACGCGATCAGGGCCAGCAACGGCACGATTGCCAGATCCTCAAGCAGCAGCACCGATACGATGCGCTGGCCTTTCGGTGCGGCGATTTCGCCGCGTTCCTCGAGAAGCTGCATGACGATCGCGGTCGAAGTCAGCACGAAGCCGGCGCCGGCGACGAAGGACTGCGAGATTGGAAACCCTCCAGCCATGCCGACACCGGTCAGCAGGAGTGCGCAGACGCCGACCTGCAACGCACCGAGGCCAAAGATCTCACGGCGCAGGCCCCAGAGCCGCGATGGCTGCATTTCCAGCCCGATGATGAACAGGAACATCACCACGCCGAGTTCAGCGACATGAAGAATGGCTTCCGATTCGGAAAAGACCCCGAGGCCGAACGGGCCGATCACCACGCCGGCAGCCAGATAGCCGAGGATCGAGCCGAGGCCCATGCGCTTGAAGATGGGAACAGCGACGACACCGGCAGCAAGCAGCGCCACCACCTGAACCAGATCGCTGCCCGATGCTTCCGCCGCCATGCCTCTTGTCCCTGTGTCTCGCAGCACTCCTTGCATGCAGTTGAAGCGGGAGGCAAGGTGAGAAATCTGCAGGGAAGGGCAGCGTGCCGTTGCAGCGATTCACCTAGTGGAACAACGGTCCCCGCTTGCCTGCCGGACGTTCGGCATCTATATTGCGCATATGTCTGCCTATTCGTCCCGGCCGTCTTCGACGCCACATATCCCGATGGATGCGCTCAGCGAAGTTTTACAAGACTTTCGTTTGAGTGGTGTCAACTATGGCCGTTGCGAACTCCGACATCCATGGAGCATTGCATTTCCGCAACAACCGCTGCTTCGGTTTCATTTTGTCGGCCAGGGGCCATGCTGGATTCACACCGAAGCGCAAGGCTGGCAGGAGTTGCGCGATGGCGATCTGGCGCTGCTGCCGCAAGGCATCGCCCATCGGCTGGCCAGCGCGCCGGACGTTGCAGGCGGCTCGCTCGAGGATTGCCAGGTGACCAAGTTGGGAAGCAACGTCTGCGAAGTGGTACGGGAAGGCACCGGCGCGACAAGCACCCTTTTCTGCGGCTCCATGGCCTTGGGCGCCTGTGCGCTTAACCCATTGATCGCGCTGATGCCGCCTATCATCAAGGGTTGCGACGTGGCCGGCAATGACCCGATCGTTGGCCCTTTGCTGGCCGCTATGACCGCAGAGGCCGCGCAACCGCAGATGGGCAGCGCCACTATCTTGTCGCGTATGGCGGACTTGCTGACAGCCCGGCTCATTCGCTGCTGGGTCAATTGCACGGGAGCCTCGACCACCGGTTGGCTCGCAGCCATCCGCGACCCTCATATTGGCCGCGCTCTGGCAGCCATGCACAGAGATCCCGGCCACAACTGGACGCTGGAAAGCCTCGCCGGCCTGGCAGGCCAATCGCGCTCGATTTTCGCCGAACGCTTCAGCGCTGTATTGGGGGAGGGTGCTGCACGCTATCTCGCCCGTCTGCGCATGCAGCTTGCCCGCGAGTTGTTAGGGCAAAACGGCTTGTCGGTGGCTGAGGTCGCTACCCGTTTGGGCTATGATTCCGAGGCATCCTTCGCTCGCGCGTTCAAGCGCATCACCAGTGTCTCGCCGGGCGTTGTGCGTCGCACAATTCCCGGACGAATAGACATGAATTTCGGATTATAAGGTACATATCATCCGAAGGGGCTCGTCTATGAAGACCTCCAAACTTTGGAGATCTTTCCGTGACAGACACAATATTACAGCTTGAAGACGCGGCGATAGACGCCGATACCGGTGCACCAGCCGCGTGGAGCTCAGCCACCTGGTTCGCGGTCATTTCATTGGCGGCCACCAGCTTTGCCCTGGTGTCGGCCGAATTCCTGCCCGCAGGTCTGCTGACGCCAATGGCACGCGATCTCGGCATCAGCGAGGGGACGGCCGGACAGGTCGTCACCGCCACCGCTTCCGTCGGCGCCGTGACGGCCATGTTGAGCAATGTTCTCATCGGCAGATTGAACCGCAAGACGGTGCTGGTTGGCCTCAGCGCCTTGGCAGTCGGTTCCAATGTTCTTGCAGCGCTGGCGCCCAATTTCTGGCTGTTGTTGCTGGGCCGGGCCGGGCTGGGAATTGCTCTCAGCGCTTTCTGGGCACTTTCGGTCGCCGTCGTGGCGAGGCTGGTTGGCGCCAACGCGACTGGGCGGGGCATGGCTATCGTCACCCTCGGCGTCTCGCTTGCAACCATTGCCGCACCGTCGATGGGCGCGTTGATCAGCGACTGGCTGGGTTGGCGCAGCGCCATGGCCATGACAGCGGGGTTGGCCTTGCTTGCCATGCTGCTGCAATTCCTTAGTCTGCCGACCTTGCCTGCAACAGCAAGCAATAGTCTTGCAGACGTCCTTCGGCTGACACGGCGGCGTGGCATTCAACTCGGTATGCTTGCTATCCTTTTGCTGATGACGGGGCATTTTGCCGGCTCGGTTTATGTGCGTCCTTTCCTCGAACACGTGACGCTCCTTGCAACCGGGCCAATTGCCCTGGCGTTGCTAGGATTTGGCATCGCCGCCGTGATCGGCAATATCGCCGGTGGCCGCATGGCCGACGCCAACATCCACGTGGCTCTCGTGGCTACCGCCGCATTGATGGCGTTTGCCGCGCTGGCATTGGTTCTCTGGGGCGTGCACATTGGCGTTGCCTTCGGCTTCGCTACGCTGTGGGGCTTCGCCTTCGGCATGGCGCCGGTGGTGCTGCCGACAAATTTGTCTCGCGCAGCCCCTGACGCGCTGGAAGCAGCGGGCAGCCTGATGGTCACCTCTTTCCAGATTGCCATCACCATCGGCGCGGTTGTCGGCGGCTATGTTGTAGACACCTACGGTCCTACAGCGCCTTTGACTCTGACTGCTATCCTTGCCGCATCGACAGCCGTCTTGGCGCTGCTGCAGCCACGCAGCTGAACTTCGCTGCCGCAGATACAGCAGCCTGGAATTCAGGCCGCCGGCGATGTTGCAGGCGCGATACACAAGTTGAGGCCGGGAACACGTTGCATCTTGCCGCAATCGAAGGCTAAGGACGCTCGGCTTCGGCCATTGGAGGGTGATCGACGATCAAGTCGCACCCTTTTTGAGGAGATGACTGACATGAAGAAGTTTTTGTTTGTTGCCGCCGGCCTGGCGGTGCTTGCCGGTTCGGCTTGCTCGAAGGCGCCTGAGTGCACGGCGGAGATCGCGACCAAGAAGGCGCAGGACATGGCTGCAGCACTTCAGGAGGCGATCACCAAGGACCCGGCCAAGGCGGCTGATCTGACCGCCAAGGTCCAGGCGGTGACAACCAAGTATCAGGGCGCCACGACGTTGGCCGACGCTTGCAAGGCCTATGACGAAGTGACGGCCGCGATCAAGGGCTGACACCTTGATTCGAGATCAAGGGCTAACGCCCTGATTTGAGATCAAGGTCTAAACGCCTGATTCGATGGGCTCAAGTGAGAGGGCGGTGACCGTTGGGTCGCCGCCTTTTTCTTTGGATTTTTTCAGTTCGGCGCGATGGAGCCGACTTCGACCGCGTCGACCCGCTTCAGGCTCATGCCGATCACCGGCACCAACTGGTCGTCGACGCGCACGGCAATGGTCACCGTCATCGAATTGTCGTCGGGGATGCGGGCCTGCATGACGCCGCGCAGCTGGTTGCGGTTGATGGTGAAGACCACTTTGCGGGCATCGACGACGTTGCCGCCGATGATGTCGAGGCCAGAACCGGTCGCGCCACCCATAAAGCTGCCCTTGTAGCCCTCGCGGCCCTTGCGCTCGATCTTGGCCGACATCGGCTGGGTGAACATACCGACCCGGCAGCCACCGTCGAGCGACATGCCGACCTTGCCATCGGGCGTCGAGCCGGTGAAGCTGCAGTTGAACTTGGTGCCTTTGTACTTGCCGGCGACGATTTCGCCGGGACCGATCCACTTGCCTTCGGCGGACTGGAAGAACTGCTTGTCCGGCTCCGCTGCGCTGGCCGCTCCTGCAATGCCGACGACTGCCGTGATCACGGTTACCAGGGGCAGGACGCTGGATAGTACTACGCTTTTCATCGACGACACCCGGCAACAAAGATGCTGTTTGGAACCCGTCTGACCATGAACAAGATTGGTTAATGCTTCGTCACCGCGGGGCCGCCGCAGAGCAGTCCGGTAACGATTCCGAATGCCCGGACACTCCAGCCCGGCTCACTTGCCGGATGGGGTCGTTTCACCGTCTTTCCGGGTTGCGAACGATGTCAGCGCCGAGAGGAAGTCGCCCAATCCGGGACGCTTCGCGGCGCTGAAGGGCAGCGGTCGCGCCGTCTCCATCGCGGCGATGCCGATGCGCGCCGTCATCATGCCGTTGACGACGCCCTCGCCAAGCTTGGCCGAAAGGCGCGCGGCCAGGCCGTGGCCGACGATCTGCTGGACGAAACTGTCGCCGATCGCGATCGAGCCGGTACCCGCCAGA
>NZ_RZRU01000029.1 GCF_003997495.1 Mesorhizobium sp. M7A.F.Ca.US.008.03.1.1
CAACGCCGCAGGTCTCATGCGGGCCCTCGAAGGGCGAGCACCACAGGCGGTCGTCACGGTGGCGCGGGACCAACGCCCAATCAGCTCTTAAACTGATTCAACGCAATCGTGAGGTTGCCTGATGAGCACGACGTCCTTCCTGCAAACGGCTTGCATGACCGGCCAACGCGCCGGCCGGCTGGTCGCCGGCCTGTTGGCCATGATCGTGCTTCTTGCCATCATGGCCGGGCCAGATCAGGCCTTCGCCCATGCCGCGCTGATCAAGACCGATCCGGCCGACGGCGCGGTGCTGGCACAGGGGCCGGCGCAGTTCTCGCTGACCTTCAGCGAGCCGGTCTCGCCTCTGGTGCTGACGCTGGTGAAGCCCGACGGCAAGCCGGTTCTGCTAACGTCATTCCGGCTCAGCGACCAGACCGTCGAGATCGACAATCCGCAGCCGCTCAAGTCCGGCACGCATGTGCTGAGCTGGCGCGTCATCTCCGCAGACGGTCATCCCGTCGGTGGATCCCTGTTGTTTTCCATCGGCGCGCCCAGCGAACCGCCGGCCGTATCCGAAGCCGTCGACTGGCCGTTGCGGTCGGCTATCTGGGCGGGCAAAATCTTTCTCTACGTCGGCCTTTTTCTCGGCGTTGGCGGCGCCTTCGCGCTTGCCTGGTTGGCCGGAAGTGGGCGCGCCGGACAGCGCTTCGTTGCAGCTGCAATCCTGAGCGGGCTGGTCGCGTCGTGCCTGTCGCTCGGCTTGCAAGGGCTTGATGCGCTCGGGGCGCCGCTCTCCCATCTGGCACAATCGGTCATCTGGCGGACCGGGCTCGCCACCAGTTTCGGCTGGACAGTGCGGGTCGCGCTGATCGCGCTGGGGCTTGGCCTGCTGTCGCTGGCCGGTCCCCGCGCCACCGCCAAACCATTGGCGCTTGCCGGCTTGGCCGGGGTGGGGATTGCCCTTGCCGCCAGCGGCCATGCCAGTGCCGCCGAACCGCAATGGCTGACGCGGCCGATGGTGTTCCTGCACGGCGTCGGCATCGCGTTGTGGGCCGGCGCATTGGTCCCACTCGGGCTGGCGCTGAAGGGGCAATCGGCGGAGGCCACGCCATTCCTGCGGCGGTTTTCTTGGGCGATCCTGCCCGTGGTGGCCGTGCTTGCCGCTGCCGGCATCGTGCTTGCCGTCATCCAGGTGCAAACACCCGCGGCATTGGTCGACACCGCCTATGGAAGGCTGCTGCTGATCAAGCTGGGGCTGCTGGTCTTTCTGTTCACGCTCGCTGCCGTCAATCGCTGGAAGCTCACCGCGCTGGCCGAGGCGGGATCGACGGAGGTTCAGCGCAGGCTGGTCCGCTCGATATCAGTCGAACTGCTGATCGTGTTGACGATTTTCGGCGTTGCCGCGGGCTGGCGTTTCACACCGCCGCCACGAGCGTTGGCGATTGTGGCAGCGCAACCGGTGTCGGTCCATATCCACGCGCTGCAAGCGATGGCCGATCTCAGCATCACTCCCGGCCATGCCGGCCCGGTCGTTGCCTCGATGGTCATCATGAGCGGCGATTTCGGCCCGCTCGACGCCAAGGAGGTGACCCTGGTGCTGTCGAAGCCCGATTCCGGCATCGAGCCGCTGAAGCGCACTGCGAGCAAGCCCGGCGACGGCAGCTGGCGCGTCGACAACCTCGTCATCCCGGTGCCGGGCCGGTGGACGGTGCGCATCGACATACTGGTCTCGGACTTCGAGATGGTGAAGATCGAGGCGCCCGTCGATATCAGGCCGTAAAGCCAGACCGGCACGAGCTTGGCCGGCCATCCACCCAACACAATTCGGCGAGGCGGTTGACGCGGCCCGAAAGGCCCGTCAATCATTCCGTGAAGAATGGGCATCCCCGCCAATCGCGGGCTCGAACCAAAAAAGATCCGAAAGCAGGGAAGAAACGATGGAAAAAGCCGAAATCGGCCTGATCGGCCTTGGCACGATGGGCTCCAACCTGGCGCTCAACATCGCCGAGCACGGGCACCGCATCGCTGTCTTCAACCGCACCAGGGCGCGCACCGACGCTTTCGTCGAGAATGCCGGCGCGCTCAGGGACATGGTCGTGCCCTGCTACAGCTTGGAAGAGCTTGCCGCCGCGATCAGGCCGCCGCGCCCGATCATCATCATGGTGCTGGCCGGCAAGCCGGTCGACGAACAGATCGCGGCTCTGCGTGGCGTGCTGTCGGCCAACGACATCGTCATCGACGCCGGCAACGCCAATTTCCGCGACACGATGCGGCGCTTCTCCGAGCTTTCCGGCTCGGGTCTCACCTTCATCGGCATGGGCGTGTCCGGCGGCGAGGAGGGCGCGCGCCATGGGCCGTCGATCATGGTCGGCGGCACGGAGGACTCGTGGAAGCGGGTCGAGAAGGTGCTGACGGCGATCTCCGCCAAGTTCAAGGACGAACCCTGCGCGGCATGGCTCGGCACCGATGGCGCCGGGCACTTCGTCAAGACCATCCATAACGGCATCGAATATGCCGACATGCAGATGATCGCGGAGATCTACGGCATCCTGCGCGACGGCCTGGGCATGGACCCGAAAGAGATCGGCACGGTGTTTGCCAACTGGAACAAGGGCCGGCTCAACTCCTACCTGATCGAGATCACCGCCAAGGTGCTGGCATCAGACGATCCGAAGACCGGCAAGCCGGTGGTCGACATCATCCTCGACCGCGCCGGGCAGAAGGGCACCGGCAAATGGTCGGTCATCGAGGCGCAACAGCTCGGCATCCCGGCCACCGCGATCGAGGCGGCGGTGGCGGCGCGCGTTCTGTCGTCGATCAAGGACGAGCGGCTGGCGGCGGAAAAGGCCTATGGCAACGCCGGCGTGACGAAGATTTCCGGCGACAAGGACGCCTTGCTGAAAGATCTGGAACTGGCGCTGTTCGCCGGCAAGATCGCCGCCTACGCTCAGGGTTTTGCGGTGATGAGCGGCGCCTCCAAGGAATTCAACTGGAACCTGCCGATGCCGACCATCGCCAGGATCTGGCGCGCCGGCTGCATCATCCGCTCGCAGATGCTCGACACCATGGCGGAAGCCTTCAGCAAGGGCGGCGCCTCGACCAACCTTCTGATGGCTCCGGCCTTCATCTCGCTGATGCAGGAAGCGCACCCGTCGCTGCGCCGCATCGTGGCGAGGGCTTCGGAGGCCGGCTCGCCGGTTCCGGCGCTATCTTCCGCACTTGCCTATTTCGACAGCTACCGTCAGGGCCGCGGCACCTCGAACCTGATCCAGGCGCAGCGCGACTTCTTCGGTGCGCACGGCTTCGAGCGTATCGACGACAAAGGCGCGTTCCATGGGCCGTGGGGAAGCGGTGCGGCTGGTTAGCAAACCAGCCCAAGACCCTAGAGCTGTTCACCGTTTCACGGAAACGGCGACCCGCTCTAACTCCTTGTTTTTACGCAATTCCCAAGGGAAAGCGTTATGCGCTTTTCCCGGGAAAACCGTTTCACACTTTTCCTGGAATTGCTCTAAACGGAAACCGGCGGGCTGAACGCCTGAACCTCGCTGGTGGCGACCAGGCGCTGCAACGAGCCGGGTGCGGCGCCGCCGATCCAGCCGAGCACGGAGCGGGCGAGATCGGAGCCGGCCAGGCGGAAGTTCTCGTTGACGACGAGCAATTCCGGCCGGAACAGGTGCAACAGGTCCGACGACTGCTTGGACACGACATCGACGTCGCGGCCAAGCTTGAGGCCGGCATCCTCGATGCCGGCGACGATGGCCAGTGTCGCGGCGGCAGCGCTGCTGACGAAGCCGTCCGGCCTGTTCTCGCGGCGCATCACCTGCGCGGTCCTGGTCCTGATCTGCTCGATCGTGTGATCGATGGAAACGGTGTTGAACGGAATCTCGCTGGCTCCGACCTCGCTCAGCGCATCGGCAAAGCCGTTCAGCGTGTGGCCATAATAGGTCAGCCCGGGCGGCGGCGACAGAAGCGCCAGCTTGTGCCTGCCCATGCTCGCCAGGCGGCGCACGGCTTCCATTGCGAAAACATGGTTGTCGAAGTCATGGTATGGATGGACGAGGCCCATGTCGGTGCGGCCATGCGTGGCAAAGGGCATGCCGTGCTCGAGCATGTAGCGGGCGCGCGGATCGTTCGGTTGGGTGCGCGAGATGATGACGCCGTCGGCCGAGCCGGTCTCGACGAGATAGCGGATCGGCTCCATCGGATCCTGCGAGCGGGAATAGGGCGTGACGATCAGGTGATACGGCGTTTCGGCGAGCACTTCCGAAACGCCGTAGATGATGTCCGAGACGAAGCTCATGATCTCGCGGTCGGTGTTGAGCACGAGGCTGATGACATTGGTCCTGCCGGTGCGCAGACGCACGCCGGCGCGGTTCGGCCGGTAGCCGATCTGCTTGGCGACGAGCTGGACGCGGCGCCTGGTTTCGGCGCCGATTTCCGGGGCATCCTTCAAGGCGCGTGACACGGTGGTGACGCCGAGCCCGGTCATGAAGGCAAGCGTCTTCAACGTCGGCCGTCCCTGTGCCGAGGTCTCCCCGTTCTTGTCCGTACGCTGTCTGTCCATTCGTCCCGCCCGTCAGGCGCATAGCAGCCGCAGGCCATGTCGGCAATCGCCGCCATGGCGATACGATATGCGTTCCAGCCCCGGTAAAGTCTCAATAAACTGAAACGTTACAGATTGCCATATCGGGTTACATCTCGTCGCGGGGTGCATGGTTCTTTTGCGAAACGCATTGGGATTCCAGGAGAAATCGCCCCTGCCGCCGCTTATTGCCCGGATCGGTCGACATTTCGATGTTTGCGCCGCAGCAAGCCATGTTGCAGTGCATAAAAAGTGCGGTCACTCAGGCGAATTTGTTCGCGGCCCGAAAAAATATCGAGGGCGCTTCGTTGATGGGTTGCGCAGCCCACGCAATTGCCGTATCGAAAATCTGTAACGTTTCAGATTCTGGGAGGAGCCGAAATGCGATACAAACTTTTGACCGCTGCGCTGGCAGCGACGGCCGCGTTGCAGTTTGCCGGCCAGGCGGCCGCGACGGACCTGGAAGTCACTCATTGGTGGACGTCGGGCGGCGAGGCGGCGGCGGTTGCGGAACTTGCCAAGGCGTTCGATGCGACCGGCAATCGCTGGGTGGACGGCGCCATTGCCGGTTCCGGCGGCACGGCGCGGCCAATCATGATCAGCCGCATCACCGGTGGCGATCCGATGGGCGCCACGCAGTTCAACCATGGCCGGCAGGCGGAGGAACTGGTGCAGGCCGGCCTGATGCGCGACCTCACCGACGTCGCCACCAAGGGCAAGTGGACGGAAGTCGTCCGACCGAAGAGCCTGCTCGACGGCTGCACCATCGACGGCAAGATCTATTGCGTGCCCGTCAATATCCATTCCTGGCAGTGGCTGTGGCTGTCCAACGAAGCCTTCGCGAAGGCCGGCGTGCCGTTGCCGAAGGACTGGAATGAATTCGTGGCGGCAGCGCCGGCACTGGAAAAGGCCGGCATCATCCCGCTCGCAGTCGGCGGGCAGGCATGGCAATCCTCCGGTGCCTTCGACGTGCTGCTTGCGGCTGTGGGCGGCACGGACACGTTCCTCAAGGTCTACAAGGACAAGGATGCCAAGTTCGCCGCCGGGCCCGAAGTCGCCAAGGTCTTCAAGGCCGCGGACGATGCCCGCAAGATGGCGAAGAACACCAATGTGCAGGACTGGAACCAGGCGACCAACCTGGTCATCACCGGCAAGGCCGGTGGCCAGATCATGGGCGACTGGGCTCAGGGCGAGTTCCAGGTTGCCGGCAAGACCGCCGGCAAGGATTATACCTGCCTTCCGGGCCTTGGGCTGAACGAGGTCATAGCCACGGGCGGCGACGCCTTCTATTTCCCGTTGCTCAAGGATGCCGACAAGAGCAAGGCGCAGGAGGTGCTGGCCGAGACGCTGCTCGATCCCAAGACGCAGGTCGCCTTCAATCTGAAGAAGGGTTCCCTGCCGGTGCGCGGCGACGTCGATCTCAATGCGGCGAACGACTGCATGAAGAAGGGCCTCGCCATCCTCGCCAAGGGTGCCGTCATACCGTGGACGGATCAGCTGCTTTCGCAGGACACCCAGAAGCAGAAGGAAGACCTTTTCGCCGAATTCTTCGCCAAGCCGGAACTGACCGTCGAAGACGCGCAGAAGCGCTTCGCCGACCTCATCGCTTCGGCGGACTGACCCTGGAGGCCGCCCACCTCGCTCCCGGCCTTGCGAACGCAGGGCCGGGGAATGCACCGCCCTTACCCAGCCGGCTGACGAGATGAGCAAGAGCGAACGCCCCAACCTTCTGTTCCGCAACCTCAATGCGAAGGTCGCCTCGATCCCGATGATCCTCACCGCCATGGTGATTTTCGTCGGCGGCACCGTTTGGACGGTGCTCTATTCCTTCACCAATTCGAAGCTCCTGCCGCGGCTGAATTTCGTCGGGCTCGACCAGTATTACCGCCTGTGGGCGACGCCGCGCTGGCTGATCTCGATCGAGAACCTGTTGATCTACGGCGCGATCTCGCTGGTGTTCTCGCTGGTCATCGGCTTCCTGCTTGCCGCGCTGCTCGATCAGAAGATCCGCTTCGAAGACACGTTCCGCACCATCTTCCTCTATCCTTTCGCGCTCTCCTTCATCGTCACCGGCCTGGTCTGGCAGTGGCTGCTCAATCCCGATTTCGGCATCCAGCACGTGGTACGGGACTTAGGCTGGACGAGCTTCAGCTTCGATCCGCTCTACAATTCCAGCATCGTCATCTACGGCATATCGATCGCGGCGCTGTGGCAAGGCACCGGGCTGATCATGTGCCTGATGCTGGCCGGCCTGCGCGGCATCGACGAGGACATCTGGAAGGCGGCGCGGGTGGATGGAATCCCGATGTGGAAGACCTATCTGTTCATCGTCATCCCGATGATGCGGCCGGTCTTCATCACCACGCTCGTCATCATCGCTTCCGGCATCGTCAAGGTCTATGACCTCGTCGTGGCCCAGACCAGCGGCGGCCCGGGCATCGCCTCCGAAGTGCCGGCCAAGTACGTTTACGACTATATGTTCTTCGCCCAGAACCTCGGCCAGGGTTTTGCAGCCTCGACCATGATGCTGCTCTCGGTGGTGATCGTCATCGTGCCTTGGGCCTATCTCGAGTTCGGGCGGCGCAAATGAGCATGGCAGACATCATCGCTCAAACAAGCCCTGCCGCCGGCGCCGGCGCGCGCCAGGGCATCACCGGTCCCTACGGCCCGAAGCCGCGCCGTATGATTTCGCGCCGCAACGTCTTCCTCTACGGCACATTGTTCGTCATGGCGGTCTACTACCTCTTGCCGCTCTACGTCATGATCGTCACCTCGCTCAAGGGCATGCCGGAGATCAGGCTCGGCAACATCTTCTCACCGCCGCTCGAGATCACCTTCGAGCCGTGGGTCAAGGCGTGGTCGACGGCCTGCACCGGCCTCAACTGCGACGGGCTCTCGCGCGGCTTCTGGAATTCGGTGCGCATCACCGTGCCGTCGGTGCTGCTGTCGATCGCCATCGCCTCGGTGAACGGCTACGCGCTGGCCAATTGGCGCTTCAAGGGCGCCGATACGTTCTTCATCATCCTGATCGTCGGCGCCTTTATTCCCTACCAGGTGATGATCTATCCGATCGTCATCATTCTGCGCGAAATCGGCCTCTATGGCAGCCTTAGCGGGCTGGTGATCGTCCATTCCATTTTCGGCATGCCGATCCTGACGCTGCTGTTTCGCAATTATTTCGCCTCGATGCCGGAAGAGCTGTTCCGGGCGGCACGCGTCGACGGCGCCGGCTTCTGGGGCATCTTCCTGCGCATCATGCTGCCGATGTCGCTGCCGATCTTCGTCGTCGCCATCATCCTGCAGGTGACCGGCATCTGGAACGACTTCCTGTTCGGCGTCGTCTACACCCGCCCCGACACCTATCCGATGACGGTGCAGCTCAACAACATCGTCAACTCGGTGCAAGGCGTGAAGGAGTACAACGTCAATATGGCAGCCACCATCCTGACCGGGCTTGTGCCGCTCATCGTCTACTTCATTTCAGGCAAGCTTTTCGTGCGCGGCATCGCCGCCGGCGCGGTGAAGGGGTGATGGCGATGACGGCAGCCAGCGATACCAGCGTTTCAATCCAGGACCTGTCGCTGAATTTCGGCGCGGTGACCGTTCTGGAGACGCTCAATCTCGATGTCGCCGATGGCGAGTTCATCGTGCTGCTCGGGCCGTCCGGCTGCGGCAAGTCGACCTTGCTCAACTGCATTGCCGGCCTGCTCGACGTTTCCGAGGGCCGCATCTTCATCAAGGGCAAGAACGTCACCTGGGAAGAGCCCAAGGACCGCGGCATCGGCATGGTGTTCCAGTCCTATGCGCTCTATCCGCAAATGACGGTGGAGAAGAACCTGTCCTTCGGACTGCGTGTCGCCGGCACGCCAAAAGAAGAGATCGCCAAGCGGATCGCGCGGGCGGCTGAAATCCTGCAGATCGAGCCGCTGCTGCAGCGTAAGCCGGCCGCACTTTCCGGCGGCCAGCGCCAGCGCGTCGCCATCGGACGGGCACTGGTGCGCGATGTCGACGTGTTCCTGTTCGACGAGCCGCTGTCCAATCTCGATGCCAAGCTGCGCGCCGAACTGCGCGTCGAGATCAAGCTGCTGCATCGCAAGCTGCAGAACACCATGATCTACGTCACCCACGACCAGATCGAGGCGATGACGCTGGCCGACCGCATCGCGGTGATGAAGGGCGGCGTCATCCAGCAGCTCGATGCGCCGCAGACCATCTACAACCGCCCTATCAACCGCTTCGTCGCCGGCTTCCTTGGCTCACCCGCGATGAACTTCGTCGATGGCCGCCTGGAAGACGCCGACGGCGGCTGGCGGTTCGCGGCCGAGGATATCAAGATCCCGCTCGGCACTTACGACTTTGCCAAGCCTCCGGCTCCCGGCCCCGTCACATTCGGTATCAGGCCCGAGCATGTCAGCCTGAACAGCGGCACCGGCTGGCCGTTCTCGATAGCCGCCAATGTCGAGGTGGTCGAACCCATGGGCTCCGACACGCTGGTCTGGCTGAAGCTTGCCCAGCAGAATTTCAGCGTCCGAGTGACCTCGGAACGCACGCCCAAGAACGACGAGGCGGTGACGCTTGGCTTCGATCCGATGCGCGCCTCGCTTTTCGACACGGCAACCGGCACACGCATCTAGCTTCCGAGAACCAACCTTCCAACGACAATCCCCAAGCGAAACGGACAGAGACGATGAATTGGTCATTCCAACTCTACAGCGCCCGCAATTTCCTGCCCTGGGAAGGCGTGCTCGCCACGCTCGGCAAGCTCGGCTACACGCAAGTCGAAGGCTTTGGCGGCGTCTATGACGATCCCAAGGCCTTTCGCACTGAGCTCGACAAGAACGGGCTCGCCATGCCGACGGGGCATTTCTCGATCGACGCGCTCGAGAACGATTTCGACGGCGTGCGCAGAACCGCCGACGCACTCGGCATCACGCTGCTCATCTGCCCTTTCCTGATGCCCGATCAGCGACCATCCGACGCGGCCGGCTGGCGCGGCTTCGGCGAACGCCTGGCCAAGGTCGGTGATGCCGCGAAAAAGGCCGGCTACGGCTTTGCCTGGCACAACCATGATTTCGAGTTCAAGAAACTTGCCGACGGATCGGTGCCGCAGGACCACATCCTGTCATCCGCGCCCGATGTCAGCTGGGAGATGGACGTTGCCTGGGTGGTGCGCGGCGGCGATGATCCGCTGCCGTGGATCGAGAAACACGGCAAGCGCATCAGTGCCGTCCACGTCAAGGACATGGCCAAGCCCGGCGAGGGGCTGGACGAGGATGGCTGGTCGGATGTCGGCCATGGCACCATCGACTGGGCCGGCCTGATCAAGGTGTTGCGTGCCAAGAGTGCTGCCCAATACTACGTCATGGAACAGGACAACCCCAACGACATCGAGCGTTTCGCCCGCCGCTCCATCGCAGCCGCCCAAACCTATTAGGAGCAATCAGCATGGCAAAGAAACTTGGCATCGGCGTGATCGGCTGCGGCAACATCTCGAAAGCGTATTTTTCGCTGGCGCCGCTGTTTCGCGGCATCGAGATGCGTGCCTGCGCCGACATCAACATGGAGGCGGCCAAGGCGCGGGCGAAGGAGTTCAAACTGCGCGCCGAAACCGTCGAAGACCTGCTTGATGCCGATGACATCGACATCATCGTCAATCTCACCATCCCGGCGGTGCATTACGAGGTGTCGAAGCAGATCCTCGATGCCGGCAAGCACGTCTATTCGGAAAAGCCGTTCGTGCTGTCGGTCAAGGAAGGGCTCGACCTTAAGAAGCGGGCGGAGAAAAAGGGTCTGCGGATCGGCTCGGCGCCAGACACTTTCCTCGGCGGCGCACATCAACTGGTGCGCAACCTGATCGACACCGGCAAGCTGGGCAAGGTCACGAGTGGTACCTGCCATGTCATGGGCCACGGCATGGAGCATTGGCACCCCAATCCGGATTTCTTCTTCCAGCCGGGCGCCGGTCCCGTGCTCGACATCGGACCGTATTACATCACCAATCTGATCCAGCTGATCGGGCCGGTGAAGCAGGTCGCGGCCTTCGCGACGACGCCGGCCAAGGAGCGGACGATCAGTTCAAAGCCGCGCGCGGGTGAAAAGATACCGGTCAACACGCCGACGACCATCCATGGGCTGCTGGAGTTCGAGAACGGCGCCGTTATCACGCTCAACACCAGCTGGGACGTCTGGGCTCACGGCCACGCGCCGATGGAGCTTTATGGCGAGGCCGGTACGGTGTTCGTGCCGGATCCGAATTTCTTCGGTGGTGACGTTCGCTTCACCGACGCGGCCAAGCCGGTCAAGAAGCTGCCGAACTGGCCGCATCCGTTCGGCGTGCCCAACGAGATGCATTCGCAAGGCATGATGGCCAACTACCGCACATCGGGCCTCGCCGACATGGCGGTGGCGATCGCGGAAGGCCGGCCGCACCGCTGTTCGATGGAGCTGGCGCTGCACGCCGTCGACGTGATGACCGGCCTGCTGCGCTCCGGTGAAACCGGCAAGTTCGTCGCCATGCAGACCACCTGCGAACGGCCGGCAGCACTTGGCGTCAAGGAAGCCAAGGAGCTTTTGGCGAAGAAGAAATAGGGCAGCACACCTCAACCCTCTCCCCGTTCCGACGGAGAGAGGGTAAAGGTGACGGGCAGAGCCAACTCGCCGCGTTATCGCGATGCAGCCGACCGGCTCGTTTCCATTGAGGATTTTCCGATGCCCTACACGCCTGCCGAAAACCGCTATGAAAAGATGATCTACAACCGCTGTGGCCGCTCCGGCCTGAAGCTGCCGGCAATCTCGCTGGGGTTGTGGCATAATTTCGGCAACGACACGCCGCACAAGACCAAGCAGGCGATCGCGCGCAAGGCCTTCGACCTCGGCATCACGCATTTCGACCTTGCCAACAATTACGGTCCGCCGCCCGGTTCTGCCGAAACCGCCTTCGGCGAAATCCTGCGCACCGACTTCGCCGCCTATCGCGATGAGCTGATCATCTCGACCAAGGCCGGCTACGAGATGTGGGCCGGCCCCTACGGCGAATGGGGTGGGCGCAAATACATTTTGGCCAGCCTCGACCAGAGCCTCAAGCGGATGGGGCTCGACTATGTCGATATCTTCTATTCGCACCGTTTCGATCCCGACACGCCGCTGGAAGAAACGATGGGTGCGCTCGACCATGCCGTGCGCTCGGGCAAGGCGCTCTATGCCGGCATCTCGTCCTACAATTCGCAGCGCACGCGCGAGGCCGCCGATATCTTGAAGCAGCTTGGCACGCCTTGCGTCATCCACCAGCCGAGCTATTCGATGCTGAACCGCTGGGTGGAGGAAGACGGCTTGCTCGACACGCTCGAAGGGCTCGGCGTCGGTTCCATCGTGTTCTCGCCGCTGGCGCAAGGCATGCTGACCAACAAGTATCTCGGCGGCATCCCGGACGGCAGCCGCGCCTCCCAGGGCAAGTCGCTGAAGACAGCCTTCATCAACGACAAGACCATCGCCAACATCAAGGCGCTCGATGCGATCGCCAGCAAGCGCGGACAGACGCTGGCGCAGATGGCGCTGGCCTGGGTGCTGCGCAAGGGCAGGGTGACCTCGGCACTCATCGGCGCCAGCCGGCCGGAGCAGGTCGAGGACTGCGTCGGCGCGCTCAAGGTGCTCGACTTCAGCGATGCCGAACTCGCCGAGATCGACACCTATGCGCGCGAATCCGACATCAATCTGTGGGCAGCTTCGGCCGAGCGCAAAGGTCCGCCGCGAAAATAGACCTCGAGCCGGCAAAATAAGAGCGGCGGGCAATCCCGCCATTTTTCACAGGAAGCCAAATGGCCGCGGTTCAGGGCGTTTTCGGTTTCTGCGCCGTGCCCAGTCCCGCCTTTGGTTTGGCAGGCGCCGGAGCAGAGCTCATCTTCGTCTCGATCCAGCCGGTGTAGTTGGCCAGCCGCGTGTAGATGCCGTAGGCGTCCTTGTGGCCGCAGGCCGCACTGCCGTCAGCCGGGCCTTCGCCCCAGCTGACGACGCCGATTTGGACCGGCTCGTCGGTGCCGGTCATGAACAACGGTCCGCCGCTGTCGCCATTGCAGGCATCGCGCACGCCGCTGGTGGTGCCGGCGCAGATCATGTTGCCGGTCAGCGGGTCGGTCATGTCGGCGGCGATCGCATTGGCGGCCGCGTCGATGCCTTTTTCCGAATAGCGCATACGGCGTGACAGATCGCCGAGTGCGACCTTCAGATCATGCGCATAGATGGCCTTGATGCCGCTGTTGCAGGCCTGGTTCGGCTGCAGGTCGAGATCGACAACCATCAGCGTGGTCGGGAAGGTGCCATCCTGCATCTTGCCCCAGCCGGTGACCGTCGTCTTGCCGGTCTCGGGCGTCGCGTCATGGGTGACCTTGATGGTCGGCGCGTCGGCCGGCTCGGCAAGCCGAAGCAGCCCGAGGTCGTTGTCGAGGGTCTGCTCGCTGTAGCCCTCGTTGACGATGACCTCCACCACCTTGTGGCGCTTGCCCTCGCTGAGATCGGTGGCGCCGGTCAGCACGGTGACGCTCTCAGGCGAAACCGGCTGGCCCTTGTCGTTGAGGCAGTGTGCTGCCGTCAGCACCCATTGCGGCGCGATCAGGCTGCCGCCGCAGAATTGGGCGTTGGCCTGCGATGCCGGGTTCTCGTCCAGCCTGTCGGTGGTGAGCAGCGCGACCTGGAACGGGTAGGCTCCCTTTTCGGCCTGGTTGCCGCCGTAGATGCGATCGGCGCTGTCGGGATTCTCCGCCGCGGCCTTCGCCCTGGCTTCCGTCACGCGCTTCATTGGCGAGACCGCTGCCTCCGGCCGGGCGACCGCTTCGTCGGCCTGGGTGGAATTGGCTGCCGCAAGGGCGGCAGCGATGCCGAGCAGCGATGCGGCGGCGGTCGGCCTGAACCGATGGATGATGTTCACCTGAAGCCCTCCTGAGATATGTTCCCGAGCGGGCCAGCCCCGGCGCATGATCAACGAAACAAGCCTCACCCTGGTGATCAGGCCGCGCAGCACTTGTTGTTGCGGCACGGCAGGAACACCAAGTCGGGCACCGCTTCGCGGATCGCGTTCCTGTGCAGACCCAGCCCAAAACCCTATAGCCCCCCACGGGCTATGTGGAAGCGATTTGTCATTCCAATGTTGTATTAATTTAGGCAATATATCCGCGCTAGTGCCTTTGGCGGGGCCTGGACAGACTGTAGGGGGTAATGAGCTGGTTCAGGTGCCGGTAATCAAACTCATTTTTTGGCCTGACCACGATCTCGACAATATTTGTGTATTTTGATCCAGTCCTTGCTGACTTTTGGGAGAGTCTCACCATGACAAAACTGACAAACGCACTTGTTGCGTCCGCGTTGCTGTCCACCGCAATGTGGGCGGTCCCGGTTTTCGCCGCTGATCCTGGCTCCGCCAGTGCCGGCAATGGCGAAAGCGCGCGGGACGTGACTTCAGGCGACTACAAGCCCGGGCGGGCAAAGCCAATCGCGCCACCGAAGCTGACCGACGAAGACAGCCGCGCCGCGCCGCTTGCCGACGAGGCAACGGCCGTCAAATCCTATGGCATCGTCGGACGGTCCGCCGATGGCAAGGAGATCAAGATCGAGCCGAGCGAAGCGCTGCGGGAGCTTATCATCAAGGAACTGAATGCTCCGGCCACTGGAAAAGACGGGGCTGAGCGCAAGACCGAGGATCCGGACCTCGGCGAAGGTGAAGCCGGCCGCCAGGTTTTCGGCACCGACGATCGCGAGCAGGTCAAGAACACCAAGACCTATCCGTTCTCGGCAATTGGCTATCTCGAAGCCAAATCACCGAAGACGGGCAGCTTCGGCAGCTGTTCGGCAACGCTGATCGGCCCGCGCACGGTGCTCACCGCCGCGCACTGCCTCTACAGCCACGAGGACAAGGATTGGCTCTCCGACTATTTGTTCGTGCCAGGCCTTAACGGCAGCACAGCCGACGACGCACCGTTCGGCGCCTTCGCCTTCGAAAGCGCCTATGTGCTGCAAGGCTTCATCGACAACTACCAGGGTTATTATGGTTCGGTCCTTTTGTGGGATCTCGGCATCGTCACGCTGAAGCAGGATGTCGGCACCAATCTCGGCTGGCTGGGCTATGCGAACTATGAGGATCTCGGCGACTTCACCGCCAATCTCGTTGGCTATCCCGGCGACAAGCCGATGGGCACGATGTGGAAGGCAAACTGCGAAGTGCACGCCGAAAACATCGCCCCGGAATATTTTCAGTATGACTGCGATACGTTCCCGGGGTCGAGCGGCAGCTCGGTCTATGCCTACGACAACAAGGCCAAGCAGCGCATCATCACCGGCATCAACGTGGCGGAAAGCCCCGACGCGAACACCGCCGTGCGCCTGAACGCTGCCAACGTCCAGTGGATCAACAGCCTGTATAAGTAATCACTGCGCATTGGCGGTGGAGACAAAGGCGGCGGCGCAATCCCGCCGCCTTTTTTCTGGCGGGCGCATTTGTTGCGACCCTTGCACGCGGCCAGCGGCAGGCGCGCATCAGACGGAGGCCGGATTTTCGCGTCGCTATTTGGCTGCAGGCGTGCCGTTGCGCACGTAGCTCTCGATTGCCGAAGCGAATGTGGGAGAACCCGCCTTGCGCTGCTTGTCTATGTAGCCGGCAAAATAGCTCCAGAAGGAGACGGCATAGTCGCGGAAATAAGCGTCGGTCACCTTGCGCGAACACAGATCGCCGTCGACGCAGAAGGAGAGGCGGTTGAGGAAATAGACGATGCGGTCGAAATTCTCACTGAAATCGGCGAGCGGCATGTCACCACCGGAGGCAGTCATCGCCTCGATGCCGATCCGTTGCCGGAACACCTGCTCCTCGGTCGGCGAGGGGTTGGCGCTGAGCAGATTGTCATATTTGGCGTTGAGGGCCGTCAGACGATCCTTCAGGGCGCGCTGTGCCTGCTGGTAGTCCTTGTTTTCCCAAAGCTCGACCAGCGACATGGTCTGCTCGACGCGCTTCTGCTCCTGGTTGGCCAGGAACTGATAGACCGAGAACATCAAGGTGAAGATGATGGCGAGACGCACTGCCATGCCCGACCAGGCATAGACCAGCATGCGCCAGTCGCGGTCGGTGAAGGGATTGCTCTCCTTCTTGATCTCGTGGCTGCTCGGCCACGGAAAACCTTCGGTGGTTTCCGGCAGCTCCGGTTTGCCGGCCGGCGCCTTTGCGGGTGCGGCGGCTGCTGTTTGCCTGGTGTTGCCCGCCGGTTTCTTCATCCGCAGCTGTCCAGTTCAATGGTGGCGGAGGGATCAAGCACGATGCCTGGCGCCTCCAGCTTCTTTTTCAGACATTGCAACTGCAGGCGCGAAATCATGAACTGTACGTCGGGCTCGGCCGCCCCCTTGTTCGGTGACGGCAAGGCTTCGACGACGCCGCGCGAGGCGCAGTTGCTGAGATCGACGACAACGGCGCCGCTGCTGCTTTTGGCGATCTGGTCGTATTGATCGAGAAAACACGTCGCCAGTTCCGAGTTGGTGACGATCTGCTTGACGCACAGGCCGCAGGCCTCGTCCGCCGAAGCGTTGGCGATCAGCAACAGGCCGCCGGCAAGGCCGGCCACCGTTCCACGCCAGGAAAACATAGAATTCTTCACAATCGATCCTATCCGTTTCATCCGGCCGTCATGCGTCAAGGCTGCGGCCGGGAATGTTCTCATATCGCGCTGATCGCGCAAGGGCCGGCAGAGCCACGACGGCCTTGGGCGCCGGCATCCACTCAGGCGCGTGGCACCGTTTCCATCGGGAAGATCATCACCGCGCCTTTCGGCCCGCTCTTGTCGGCAAGCCGCATCACCGAGCGGGTTGCCGGCGCCATACCGAGATCGGTCAGCATGTCGGAGAAGCCGGCGGAGCCCGTTCCGCGTGTCGCCGAGGCGACGCCGTCCTGCGCCAGGAAGCCCAGATCCTCCTTCTCGCTCTCCGGCGGCGCCTCGGTCAAAACCGCGATCATCCGTTCCATGCCGAAGCTGGTGTCGGTGAAGGCCAGCAGCCCCTCCTCGAGCGTGGCCTGCGGGGCGAGGCGTTCGGCAACGATATGGGTGATGGAATAGTCGCTGCCGACATAGAGCACATTGATATCGACCAGAAGGTCCGAGCTGTTCTTGGCCAGCACATGGACTTCGTCGCCCGGTGAGACGCGCGGCACGACCGAAGCCTGCAGCGGTTCGAGGCCGTCCTTGTCGCGACGTTTGACCTGGAACTGGACGTCGACGTCCTCGGGCTTGTAGTCGGAGGCCGCCGCCAGCCGCGAAAGCCCGGTGGCGCGGAAGATGGTGCGCAGGTTCCTGGCCGTTGCATCGACCAGCTTCTTGCGGTCATCCCTATGGACGATGATCAGCGGCGGCTTGCTGCCGTCCGTCAAGGTCACGTCGCCCGACGCCGGCAGGAACCACAGCGCCGGCTTGTCGGTCGCATCCTTGGCGGCGCCGGGAACAGCATTCTCGCGCATCACCGCAAAGCGGAGCTCGGCGCTTTTGCCGGGCTCGACCAGTTCGATGTTGAAGCCGGTCTCCCTGGCAGTGGCCAGTTCGTCGAGAACCGAATTGACGAGAGCGGTTTCCTTTTCAAGTCCCTTGGTGGCAGCCGGCCGCGCCGCGACGAGCTTGTAGTCGACGGCGATCTCCGCCACCCGCGCATAGGCATTGGCCGGGATGTCGGCCAGCTTCAGCGCCGGCTTCTTGTCGAACTCGACAGGCTTGACGCGGCTTTCCAGGTTCCTGGCCGACTGCACTTCCAGAAAGCCGACGGCGTCGGAAAGCGGCGACAGTGCTGAAGGCAGGATGGCGAGCTTGCTGCCGGGAGTGAGGCGATGCAGCAGCCCGGCGCCGATCGTCGCCTCGCCATCCTTGATGACGACGGGCCACTGCATGACCGCGTCGGTCTTGTCGGTGCCGAACACCCGGGCGTCCAGTTCGCCCTCGAACAGCGGTGTCGGCCGGGTGCGGCTGTCGGCCGAATATTGCTGCAGCACGGCCTGGCCAAGCTGGCGATAGGTGACGTTGGGATTCTCAGCCAGTTTCGACAGGATGGTGAAGGTGAACAGGCCGAACCGCGGTGCATCCGCCGTGCCCTTCGGCAGCGGCATTTCTGGTGTCGTCTCCACCGTCTGCGCGGCATAGAAGGCGACCAGCTTGCCCTTGGTGATCGGATCGCCACCGGTCGGGGTCAGGGTGAAGGCGGGCTTGCGCATGCCATTGTCGTCGACGCCGCGCGAGCCGGCGGCCGAGGCCACCTCGTCATAGGTCTTGATCGCGGCGGCCCGCTCGGCCTCGTTGCCGCCGACCAGGTCGGCGAACTCTACCTTGCGCTCCAGCTCGTCATCGACCTCGACGGCGCGCGTCGCGGTGCCGGAATGGCAGCAGTCGAACACGACCCAGACGAAGGCGCCCTTGTCGCGAATGGCGTCGAGTGCCGCGCCGATCTCGTTGTCGATCAGCGCATTGGGCACGCCGGCATCGCGGTTGATCCATTTTTCGATGTCGACGGGCAGGAAGATCTCGTCGAGCCCGTCGGTCTCGTCGCCCTTGACCATCTGCGGCTGCTGGGCGCCGTGACCGGACAGATGCAGATAAACGAAATCATCGCGCTGAACCTTGGCGGCAAGGTCGGCCAACGCGGCCTTGATGGCCGCATGGGTCGGCAGGCCACTGGCGCCGGGGACATCCTTGGCGAGCAGCGTGACGTTCTCCGGCGCGAACCGCACCGGATCGGGCACGTTCTTCAGGAGATAGTCTCGGACGAGGGCTGCATCGTTCTTCGGCCCGACCAGCCAGTTCCTCTGCGGCAGGTTGGGATATTCGGTGCAGGCAACCAGCAGCGCATGGTAGGTGCGCGATGCGGCCATGGTCCGGAACGATACCATGCCGGCCATGGTCAACGCGGACGTGCCGACCAGCAGCGTCCGCCGCGTCAATTTGATCATGATTGCTTCCCCAAGCCCGACCGAATTTCCAAGCGCGGCAATCCTCGCCGAAGATATTGTCAGTATTTTGAACGTCACATCGCAGAGCAATCTGCCTGTTGCCCCGCTCCGATCGATGTTCTCGACCGCCTTGCGGGCAGAATGCTGGAAACAGTAGCAAAAATGCCTGTTCGTCGCTATCTGGATGGGACATGGATCGTTTGTGCGCGGCACAAGTGACGCAAGACGAGTTGGAAGCAGGATCATGGCGGCAAGGGATGTGCTGACGAAGAACCAGTTGTGCGTGCTCGAGAAACTCGAGACCGCCAGCGGGCCGCTCAGTGCCTACACCTTGCTTGACCAGCTGCGCGAACGCGGTTTTCGTGCGCCTCTGCAGGTCTATCGAGCGCTCGACACGCTGGTGAAGTCAGGTTTCGTGCATCGGCTCGAAAGCATCAATTCCTTCGTCGCCTGCGCCGAGCCGCACGACCACAGCCATTCGATGACCGCCTTCGCCATTTGCGACACATGCGGGCAGGTCACCGAAATGTCCGACCACGATGTCGGCCACCGGTTGGACGAATGGGTGCGCTCGACAGGCTTCGCCGCCAAGAAGGCGGTGATCGAGTTTCGCGGGACGTGTGCCAAGTGCCTGGCCGAAGCGGCTTGAGGCCCCGTTCCATTCGTCATCGACGGGCGGAGCAAGGAGCGCAGCGACGCGGCGCAGACCCGAGGATGACGACGATCGGCTAATGCGCCTCGTCCCAGTTGTTGGCGGCGCGCGCATCGACATGCAGCGGCACCGACATCGATACCGCAGGCATCGCCGCGTTTTCCATGACGTGACGCACGACCGGGATCGTTGCCTCGACTTCCGCCTCGACGGTCTCGAAGATAAGTTCGTCATGCACCTGCAACAGCATGCGTGCCGAAAGCCCTGCTTTTTCCAGCGCCTCCTCCATGCGGATCATGGCGCGGCGGATGATGTCGGCGGCGGTGCCTTGCAGGCGCGCGTTGATCGAGGCGCGCTCGTTGAACGCGCGGAGCGAGGGATTGGACGATCTTATATCGGGATAATGGATGCGGCGGCCGAAGATCGTTTCGACGAAGCCATGCTCGCGGGCATAGGCCTTGGTCTCCTCGATATAGTCTCGGATGCCGGGGAAGCGCTCGAAGTATTTCTTGATGTAGTTGCCGGCCTCCTCGCGCGGGATCGACAGCTGGTTGGCGAGGCCGAAGGCCGAGATGCCGTAGATGATGCCGAAATTGATCGCCTTGGCGCGGCGGCGGACTTCCGAAGGCATGCCTTCGACCGGTACGTTGAACATCTCCGACGCGGTGATGGCGTGGATGTCGGCGCCGTCGGCGAAAGCCTGCCGCAATTGCGGGATCTCGGCGACATGGGCGAGCACCCGCAGCTCGATCTGGCTGTAATCGGCCGAGACCAGCCGATGGCTCTTGTCGGTGATGAAGGCGGTCCTGATCTTGCGGCCTTCGGCGGTGCGCACCGGGATGTTCTGCAGGTTCGGATCGGAGGATGACAGGCGTCCCGTCGTCGTCGCCGCCAGCGCATAGGACGTGTGGACGCGTTTGGTGTCGGGGTGGATGAAGCCCGGCAGCGCATCGGTATAGGTCGATTTCAGCTTGGTCAGCTGTCGCCAGTCGACGATCTTGCGCGGCAGTTCGTGGCCTTCGGCGGCGAGATCTTCGAGAAGCTGCGCCGAGGTCGACCACTGGCCGGTCTTGGTCTTCGAACCGCCGGGCAGGCCCATGCGCCCGAACAGGATGTCGCCGAGCTGCTTTGGCGAACCGATGTTGATGCGTTCGCCGATGAGTTGGTAGATTTCCTCTTCGAGGCGAGCGGCGCCCTGCGCCAGTTCGCCGGAGAGCCGCGACAGGATCTGCCGGTCGACCGAGATGCCGCGCTGTTCCATGCGCGCCAGCACCGGCACCAACGGCCGTTCCAGCCGCTCATAGACCGACACCAGGCCCTTGGCGGCAAGCCGCGGTTTCAGCACCAGCCAGAGCCGCAGCGCCATATCGGCGTCTTCGGCGGCATGAGCGGTCGCCTTGTCGATGTCGACCTGATCGAAACCGACGGAGCTTTTGCCGGAGCCGGTGACGTCCTTGAGCAGGAGAGGGGTATGACCCAGCCATTTCTCGGCCAGCGAGTCCAGGCCGTGACCATGAGGAGTGCCGGCATCGAGCACGTAGGAGATCAGCATGGTGTCGTCGAACGGTGCGACATCGATGCCGTAGCGGCTCATGATGACAAGATCGTATTTCAGATTCTGCGCCACCTTGAGAACCGATCTGTCTTCGAGCAGCGGTTTCAGCACCGCCAGCGCCTCGCGCAGCGGGATCTGGTTTTCGAGCATACCGCCGCCGAGCAGGTCGCCATTGCCGCTCATGTGGGCAAAGGGAATGTAGGCGGCGCGCCCGGGCGCCGTGGCTATGGCCATGCCGATCAATTCGGCCTGCATCGGGTCGGCGGATGTCGCCCTGACATCGAAGGCGGTGATGCCAGCTCCCATTGCCTCGGCGACCCAGGCTTTCAGGGCCGAGATATCGCGGATGCAGTGATAGGCCGAAATGTCGATCTTGCCGGTGGCCGCGCGCTCCAGCCTTAGTGCCGCGAGCAGGGAAGGGGTGTCGCCCTGTTTTGACGTCTCCGCCGTCCCGCCGTCTTCGTCCGGTTCAGTGCCGGACGCGTTTCGGGCAACCGGCGGCAACCCGGCGCCAACATCGGGGCCATGGGCATGATCGGCGCGTTCGACGGTGACCGCGACCGCCTGGACGTTGCCGGCCTCGGTGCTGGTCGCTTCCGCGACGCGACGGGTCAGCGAGGTGAACTCCATCGTCTTGAGGAAACCGATCAGCTTCGGGCCGTCCGGCGCGTGCAACACGAAGTCGTCCAGTCCCTCGGCGACCGGCACATCGTTCATCAGCGTCACCAGCTGGCGCGAAATGCGCGCCTTGTCGGCGTTGGCGATGATGGATTCGCGCCTCTTGTCCTGCTTGATCTCGCCGGCGCGGGCCAGCAGCGTGTCGAGGTCGCCGAACTGTTCGAGCAGTTGCGCCGCCGTCTTCGGCCCTATGCCGGGCACACCAGGTACATTGTCGACCGAATCGCCGGTCAGCGCCTGCAGGTCGACCATCTTTTCCGGCGGCACGCCCCATTTCTCGATCACCTCCGGAATACCGATCTGGCGGTCCTTCATGGGGTCGTACATGGCGACGGTATCGCCGACCAACTGCATCAGGTCCTTGTCGGAGGAGATGATGGTGGTATCGCCGCCGGCTTCGCAGGCCAGCCTGGCATAGGTGGCGATCAGATCGTCAGCCTCGTAGCCTTCGATCTCGATGCAGGGCAGGTTGAATGCCCTGGTCGCCTGGCGGATCAGGCCGAATTGCGGGATCAAATCTTCCGGCGGGGCCGAGCGGTTGGCCTTGTATTCGGGGTAGAGGTCGTTGCGGAAGGTTTTCGACGAATAGTCGAAAATCACGGCGAAATGCGTCGGCACAATGCCTACATCCGTGTTGCGGGCGTCGAGCATCAGCTTCCACAGCATGTTGCAGAAGCCGGAAACGGCGCCCACCGGCAGGCCGTCGGATTTGCGGGTCAGCGGCGGCAGCGCGTGATAGGCACGGAAGATGTAGCCGGAGCCGTCGACAAGGAAGAGATGATCGCCTTTTTTCATGCCGGCAGGGATAGCGCGGCGCGGCGGCTTGGTCCATGCCAAAGGCAACCTCAACGATCGGTTCCGGCAACACCCTGACAGATCGCCGTCACCCTGCTCACGCCCATGTTACAAAACTGTAATTTTCGTGCCCTTGAATCGCCACGTTCACAGACCCAAATACATGCCATCGGCAGTTTTCGCCGAGTCCGGAGCAAGGCCCGTCCCCCGCCTATCCCGGACACCTGCGGCAGCCTATCCCCCCTCTCCGGGCTGCCGCATCGTTTCGAGTAGAAGGCCGCCGTGGTTCCCCCTCCACCACGGCGGTCTTTTTTACCTCAGACAGACGTTTGCAGCCCGTGGTCCACTAGAGCGTCGTGCGTCCTATCGGACGCACAAAGGACGCTCTAAGACTTTGAATCTGCTGCATCGTGCTTTTCGGAAAATCAAATTGGATTTTCCGGCCAATGCAGTGATCGCGGGCTTTTCGTTTTCCTGTCCTGCCTTTACGGTTCCGGTTCTGAATCGAAAGGCTTCAAAAAAATGTCCGCAGTTTCCCCCGTCCTCGACCGCCTCGACAAGAACCTCGACCAGAGCCTCGAACGCCTTTTCGGCCTGCTCAGGATCAAGTCGATTTCCACCGATCCGGCCTATGCCGCCGACTGCCGCAAGGCGGCGGAATGGCTGGTGGCCGAACTCAAGCTGATCGGCTTCGACGCCAGCGTTCGCGACACGCCCGGACACCCGATGGTGGTTGCGCACCATGACGGCCCGGCTGATACACCGCATGTGCTGTTTTACGGCCATTATGACGTGCAGCCCGTCGACCCGATCGATTTGTGGGAAAGCGATCCGTTCGCGCCAGGGGTCAAGGAGGTCGGGCCGGACCACAAGGTGATCACCGGCCGTGGTTCGGCCGACGACAAGGGCCAGTTGATGACCTTCGTCGAGGCTTGCCGCGCCTGGAAACAGGTGCATGGCAATCTGCCCTGCCGCGTCACCATCCTGTTCGAGGGCGAGGAGGAATCCGGCTCGCCGTCGTTGAAGCCGTTCCTCGAAGCCAATGCCGACGAGCTCAAGGCCGATTTCGCGCTGGTCTGCGATACCGGCATGTGGGACCGCGACACGCCGTCGATCTGCGTCGGGCTGCGCGGGCTGGTCGGTGAGGAGATCACGGTGAAGGCCGCCGACCGCGACCTGCATTCCGGCCTCTATGGCGGTGCCGCCGCCAACCCGATCCGCATCCTGGTCAAGGTCTTGGCCGATATCCACGACAAGGACGGCCATATCACCATTCCCGGCTTCTATGACGGGGTCGAGGAAACGCCGTCGCAGATCCTGAAATCATGGGAGACGCTTGGCGAGACGGCCGAGACGTTCCTGGGACCGGTCGGCCTGTCGATCCCATCGGGCGAAAAGGGCCGCTCGGTGCTGGAATTGACCTGGGCGCGGCCGACGGCCGAGTTCAACGGCATCATCGGCGGCTACACCGGCAAGGGCTTCAAGACGGTGATCGCGGCGGAAGCCTCGGCAAAAGTCTCCTTCCGCCTCGTGCACAAGCAGGATCCAAAGAAAATCCGCGCCGCGTTCCAGAAGTTCGTCCAGGAGCGCATTCCGGCCGACTGTTCGGTCGAATTCCATCCGCATGGCGGCTCGCCGGCAATCCAGCTTTCCTACGACTCGCCCTTCCTGGCCAAGGCCAAGGACGCGCTGTCCGACGAATGGCCGAAGCCGGCGGTGACGACGGGCAGTGGCGGGTCGATTCCGGTGGTCGGCGATTTCCAGACCTATCTCGGCATGGAATCGCTGCTGGTCGGGTTCGGCCTCGACGACGATCGCATTCACTCGCCCAATGAGAAATACGAGCTCAGCTCCTTCCACAAGGGCCAGCGCTCCTGGGCGCGGATTCTCGATGCCTTGACGCGCTGAGCGGCGGGGACCACTGTTTTCCTGTTGATTTTTCAGCGGATCGCGGCGAGGACGGGCCAGAAGACAAGCGCTGCAGCGTCCCTTGTGGGTCAGGGGGCAATGTAGGGCTCGACCGGAGAAGACAATGGCCGATATCCGTTTCCATAAAAACGACCTGCCCGACCTCTCGCACTATAATGTCGGGGCAGTGGCCATCGACACCGAGACGCTCGGGCTGAACCCGCATCGCGACCGGCTGTGCGTGGTGCAGATTTCGCCTGGTGACGGCAGCGCCGATGTCATCCAGATCGCGCCCGGCCAGAAGAAGGCGCCGAACCTCGTCAGCCTGCTGAGGAACCGTGGCATAACCAAGCTGTTCCACTACGGCCGCTTCGACCTTGCCGTTCTCTACAATGCGTTCGGCGTGATGCCGGAGCCGGTGTTCTGCACCAAGATCGCCTCGCGGCTGACCCGCACCTATACCGACCGCCACGGGCTGAAGGACATCTGTTTCGAGCTTCTCGGCGTCGGCCTGTCCAAGGCACAGCAATCGTCGGACTGGGCGGCCGAGACGCTGTCGCCCGAACAGCTCGAATATGCCGCTTCCGACGTGCTCTATCTGCACCGGTTGCGCGATGTGCTGGCCGGGCGGCTGGCGCGCGACGGGCGGACCAAGGAGGCCGATGCCTGCTTCCGCTTCCTGCCGACGCGTGCCAAACTCGATCTGATGGGCTGGGACGAAGAGGATATCTTCGCCCATAGCTGACGGCCGTCGCGGCGATCTGTCGGCTCAGTTTGGCGGTTCAAAGGGGATGACATGGCGGACAGAAAGCCTATAGCGACCGCGCCGACCGACGGCTCCAAGGTCTCCGTCACCTGGAAGGACAGCGACGGCGTGATCAACGAATCCATCGCGCAATATCGCGACGACGGCTGGTGGGTCTACACCGACAGTCACACGCAAAAGAAGGTCGAGCCGACCAGCTGGCGGCCTGCCGCAAGCGATGATGACGATTAGAGCAGTTCACCGTTTCACGGAAACGGCGAGCTGCCTTAACTCTTTGTTTTGACGCAATTCTCTAGGGAAAGCGCTACGCGCTTTTCACGGGAGAACCGCTTTACACTTTTGAAATTGCTATAGTGAGCGAGCCGCTGGCGAGGCCGGTCGCTTTCGCATAGCCTGAAGCCGTTGATATCGAGGCCGATTCGGAGCTTTCCGCTCCGCCGTCGTCCTCTTGCTCGGAGGAAATCGCTATGGGTGTCGAAAGCCTGCTCGTCTTCATCATCATCGGTGCCATCGCCGGCTGGCTCGCCGGTCTTATCGTTTCCGGCTTCGGCTTCGGTCTGATCGGCAACATCATTGTCGGCATCGTCGGCGCGTTCATCGCCGGCTGGCTGTTTCCGCGGATCGGCTTCTCCATCGGCGGCGGCATTCTCGCCTCGATCATCCATGCCACCATCGGCGCCATCATCCTGCTGGTGCTGGTCAAGGTCCTGAAGCGAGCTTGACGCTCGACAACGAAAGAGCGCGCCATGAAACAGAACACACTCTATCTTCTCATTGGCGCGCTCGTCGTCGTGGTCATCGCGCTTGGTATCTATGTCTATCGCGAGCAGACGAAACCCAAGGGCGTCGAACTCAAGATCGACGATAAGGGCATCTCGATCCAGCAGAACTGAGCCGTCGAACGGCACATGCAGGAGCGCGACATGGTGGCTTCTGACGCTCCGGAAGATGTCGATCAGCCCAGAATTACCGTCGCGGAATGGGAGAGGCTGAACAGGCCGCCGAGGCGCGAGGCGTGGCTGCGTTATCATTGGCGGGTGTTTCGCTTCCTGAGGACATCCGCGCCGGTCTGCGAATTGCAAGGGCAAGAGCAGGTATTCCGCGACGCCGTCGTCGCCACCGTGGCCTTCAACCGGCCCGACATGATCGAATGGCAGATCCACCTGGTACGCCGATACCTGGGAGAGCACGAAAGCTACATCGTTTTCGACAACAGCAACAAGGACGAGGCGAGGGAAGCAATCCGTGACCTCTGCCGTCGCCAGCATGTCCCCTATGTCGCATTGCCGAGGAACAGGCTGGTCGTCAGCAGATCGCACGGTCAAGCGCTCAACTGGATCGTGCGGAATTTCTTGCCCAGGTTCGGGCCGAAGCTGTTCGGCTTCATCGACCATGACATCTTTCCGACTGAACCATTTTCGATCCGCGCCCGGATGGAGGGCAAAAGCCTCTACGGCAGCGTGCGGCGCGATACGCCGACGCCGGGCGGCTGGTTCCTGTGGCCCGGCTTCTGTTTTTTCGATGGAAGCCTATTGCGGCGGCGGCTGGATTTCGCCCCGAGCTACACGTTTCATATGGATTCCGGCGGCGGCAACTGGCCGGTGCTCTACAGGTCGATCGATCTGGCGCTGGTTCGGTTCGCTGAAAACAAATCGCTTCGCTTCGGCGCTGGACATGATCAATCCGAGGATTTTTTCATGGTGGTCGATGGCTGGCTGCACGTGACGAACGCCTCGAACTGGAGGCGACAGCCGGTTGACAGGGGCGAACACATTCTCGCGCTGTTGCGGCAAGCCGGCGGTCCCGACCAGCCGGATGTGAAGTTCGAGCCCATCTGAACGAGACATCGAACAGCGTGGTGGCAGTGACCTGCAAAGAGCAGACGCTGGCCTTTTCGCTGCCCAACCCCCAAGGCCGGCATTCGAACACGACTTAACCCGCCCTTAAATCGCCGCATCTACTCTTCAACCCGAACGCCATAGGCATCGGGGATATCAAGCACAGCGCATGGCGAACCGCAGAGACAGTCGCATCGAACCCAGTTTCGAGGGGCCGCCGCAGGCTCGGTCCTCGGCGGGTCTTTCGGTGAACGAGGAGGATCGCGTCGTGCCGAGCAATCGCAAAGCCTCCGCAAAACGCAAGCCGGCCAGAGGGAAATCGTCGCGGGTCAAGCGCGGCAGAAGCCGGCGCGGCCTGTTCGGCGTGCTCGGCCGGCTGTTCTACTGGTGCTTCGTGCTCGCCATCTGGGGTGGCATCGCCGTGGCCGGCATCGTCGTCTACTACGGCGCCAAGATGCCGGCGGCGACGACCTGGTCGATTCCCGACCGCGCCCCCAACATCAAGATCGTCTCGGCCGATGGCCAATTGCTCGCCAATCGCGGCATGAGCGGCGGCGAGGCCGTCGGCCTGCATGAAATGTCGCCCTATATTCCGGAGGCCGTCATCGCCATCGAGGACCGGCGCTTCTATTCGCATTTCGGCATCGACCCGATAGGGCTGTCGCGCGCCATGGTCACCAATGTGCTTGGCGGGCATTTCTCGCAGGGCGGTTCGACGCTGACCCAGCAATTGGCCAAGAACCTGTTCCTGACGCCCGACCGCACATTGGAGCGCAAGGTGCAGGAGGTGCTGCTGGCGCTATGGCTGGAGCACAAGCACACCAAGGACCAGATCCTCGAAATGTACCTTAATCGGGTCTATTTCGGTTCCGGCGCCTATGGCGTCGAGGCCGCCTCGCGCCGCTATTTCGGCAAGAGCGCGCGTGACGTCACCCTGTCGGAAGCCGCATTGCTTGCCGGCCTGTTGAAGGCGCCGTCGCGGCTGTCGCCGGCACGCGATCCGAAGGCCGCAGAGGAGCGCTCGCAGCTGGTGCTCGCCGCCATGCGCGACGAAGGCAAGATCAGCGCCAAGGAACTGACCTCGGCAATGAGCGCGCCGGCAACGCGTGCGCCGTCCTATTGGACCGGGTCGGAGAATTACGTCGCCGATACCATCATGGAGGAACTGCCCGACCTGATCGGCGACGTGCGCGGCGACATCGTCATCGACAGCACCGTCGACCTGAACCTGCAGAAGCTCGCCGAGCAATCGATCCGCAGGCTGATCGACGACAGCGGCAAGAAGCTCAACGTCAGCCAGGGCGCCCTGGTGTCGATCGACGATTCCGGTGCGGTGCGCGCCATGGTCGGCGGCTACGACTATTCGACCAGCCAGTTCGACCGCGCCTCGGAAGCACGTCGCCAGCCGGGCTCGGCGTTCAAGCCGTTCGTCTATATGGCCGCGCTCGAGGCCGGCCGCACGCCCGACAGCATCCGCAACGATGCGCCGATCAAGATCGGCAATTGGACGCCCGACAATTACGGTGGCAAGTATTTCGGCAAGGTGACGCTGGCTACCGCGCTGGCCAAGTCTCTGAACTCGGTGGCCGCGCAGCTGACCATGGAGGTCGGGCCAAACGCGGTTGTCGAGGCGGCCCACCGCATGGGCATCCAGTCCGACCTGATAGCCAACACCTCGATCGCGCTCGGCACTTCGGAAGTGACGCCGCTTGAGCTGACATCGGCCTATGTCCCCTTCGCCAATGGCGGCTACAAGCCGGACATCCATTTCATCCGGCGCGTGACGACCACCGAGGGCAAAGTGCTTTACGACAGCGGCGGCGGTAGCGCGCCGCGCGTCGTCAAGCCTGAGATCGTCGGCATGATGAACTCGATGATGACGGGCACGGTTGAGATCGGCACTGCCCGGAAAGCGGCTTTCGCCTGGCCATCGGCCGGCAAGACCGGCACCAGTCAGAATTCGCGCGACGCCTGGTTCGTCGGCTACACCGCCAACCTCACCACCGGTGTGTGGTTCGGCAATGATGATGGCAGCCCGATGAAGAAGGTCACCGGCGGCGCACTGCCGGCGCAGGCCTGGCACGAGTTCATGGTTGCGGCCCACGAGGGTGTGCCGGTGCGGCCGCTGCCCGGCACCTGGAAATCGACGCCGGCCGACACCATCGTCCCCGACGAGATACCCTCGGCGAACAACACGGCACCGGTTCCGTCCACGTCGGTCGGCCAGCAGGCACCGACGCGGCCAGCAGCGCCGGTTGCCCAAGCGCCGGTCCGCGCGGCTCGTCCCGCCCAAACCGTTGATGCCGATGGCCTTTCCATGCCGGAGGATGACGGCGCCACTGCGTCGATCAAACATCCGGTGCCGCCAAGCGATGTCGGCGGTCCGCGCAAGAAGCGGCAGACCTCGATCCTCGACCTCCTTGGCGGCTGATCCGATCCGCTAATTCCGTGGCTTGGCGCTGCCCAACTTCTTGCTGTCAAAGGTCAGTTTGTCGCTGTGAATCTTGCCATCGCTGATGGTGAGGTGCTTGGCGCAGGAAAGCGCGCCGGACGATTTTGTCATCAAGTCATACATAAGCAGCGCCTGGTGGTCGTCTCCGAAGGCCGCGATCATGCGCACACCGGTCACATCCTGTGAAAGTTTGGTCAGGCCCTCGAGATAGGGTTCCTTGCCGGTCGATTGCTGCATCGGCCCATCAAAGACGACGTCGTCGGCGACCAAGGATGCTGCCTTTTCGAGGTCGTGGCTTGTCCACGCCTTGGTGAAGGCGGTGGCTATGTCGAGGGGCGCTGTCCGTGTCATGGCTCTTGTCCGATTGATTTGATCTGAAACCCGCGCCCTTGTCCTGCAACTCCCGAACCAACGGCGAGCTGGCTTCCCGGTTCCTCCTTTTGAGGTGAATGGTGACATTTCGGCCTCTCGCCACCTCGGCGGCGTTCGGCTACATCTGCCGGCCGGAGACCTTGAAATGACTGAGCTCGACACCCGAAAGACCATCGTGCTGACCGGCGCCAGCCGCGGCATCGGCCACGCCACCGTCAAGCGTTTTTCGCGCGAGGGCTGGCGCGTCATCACCTGCTCCAGGCAGGCTTTCGCCGAGGACTGCCCGTGGCCGGCCGGGCCGGAAGACCACATCAAGGTCGATCTCGCCGATCAGGAGGATGTCGGCATCGCTGTCTCCGAAATCCGCCACCGGCTGGAAGCGCATGGAGGTCAACTGCATGCGCTGGTCAACAATGCCGGCATTTCGCCGAAGCTCAAGGACGGCAACAGCCGCATGGATTCGATCGACACGCCGATGCATGTCTGGCGCGACGTGTTCCAGGTCAATTTCTTCGCGCCGATCATGCTGGCGCGCGGCCTGTTCAAGGAACTGGCGGCGGCCAAGGGCTCGATCGTCAACGTAACCTCGATCGCCGGAACCCGCGTGCATCCCTTCGCCGGCACGGCCTACGCGACATCGAAGGCGGCGCTCGGCTCGCTGACGCGCGAGATGGCACATGATTTCGGCCCGCACGGCATCCGCGTCAATGCCATTGCGCCCGGCGAGATCGACACCGCGATCCTGTCGCCGGGCACGGACAAGATCGTCGAGACCATTCCTCTCAGGCGCCTTGGCACCACGGCTGAAGTCGCCGACATCATCTTTTTCCTGTGCTCGCAGCAAGCGTCCTATGTGACCGGCTCGGAAATCCACATCAATGGCGGCCAGCACGTGTGACAAAACAGGATGCTCATCCGGTTATTGTGAGAACAGCCTTGCCGCTGAAGCTGCGCTGCCGTAGTGCGTCCAGGGCTTGCGCAATGTCTGTCCACGGCGCCGTCAAGGCCACGCGCGTTTCGAGCCGGCCGGCTGCGACCAGAGCGAGCAGCGAGGCGATGTCCTCGCCAATGCCTGGACCAGACGTGTAGTACGCAAAAGTCTGAAGCCTCGCCCCTTCGTGATCCGGAACGAACTGGCGGAATCCAATGGGCGTCAGTTCGCCACTGCTCGAACCGAACATGACGATGGTCCCGCCAGGTGCGACGCGTTCGATCGCGCGTGCGAGGCTTTGGCCGCCCACCGACTCGGTGATTAGCGAAAACGGTCCCTCGGCCATTTCGATCGCTTCGACAACCTGCCCGGCTCCAAGGCTGCGGAGATCGTCGGCATGCCGGGCAGCGGCGATGGCGGTCACCGAGGCGCCTTGCTCGCGGGCGATCTGGATCTGGAAACGACCGACCGCTCCACTTGCACCGGTGATCAGGACCTGCTGGCCGGCCAGGTCGCCGCCATGGCGCAACGTCCTCAGCGCGGTCGTGCCCGCGACTGGCAGCGTGGCAGCGGCGGCAAAGCTGACGTCGTCCGGCAGGACCGCGAGACGGTCGGTTGGAACGGCGACACGTTGAGCCCATCCGGCCTGGTCGACCAAAGCGGCAATTCGGGCGCCCACGGCTGGCCCGGAACCATCGGCTGCTGCTTTGTCGACAACCCCAACGATGTCCTGACCCGGTATCCAGCCAGTCGGGCGGATGGCGAGCAGGCGCAATTCGCCGCGGTTCAACGAGGTTGCGTGGACCGAGACAAGCGCCTCGTTCGAGGCCGGTTGAGGCTCGGCACGCTCCGAGATCCTCAGTCCGGTCGCGCTGTCGGAGGAGATAACGAGGGCGAGCATGGTTCATACCTCCTGGCTGCGTGTGGACGCACCGCATTCGCAAGTGGACCCTATCGATTTTTGCCCTTGAATAATTTAGATATGAAGGCAATTGATCGCTAAAAACCGTCAACCATGAAGCAGCCCCTCAGCTACCCCTGGCTCGATTTCGATGTGGACGATCCCACCGCGCTGGCGATTGCCGTGCGCGTCGACGTCCCCGAGACCAGGGCGGAGGTAGCCGCCCATCGGCACCGCAAGGGCCAACTCGTCTTCGCACTTGGAGGCAGCGTCACATGTCGCGTCCCAAGCGGTCTATGGATGGTACCGCCGCATTGCGGGGTGTGGATTCCCGGCGGCATGGAACACAGCAATGTCGCAACCGCCAATGCCCGGATTTTTTTCGTCTATATAGAGCCGGGAGCCGCCCATCTGCCGGAGCGGTGCTGCACGCTTTCGGTCTCGCCACTGCTGCGCGAATTGATCATCGAGCTTTCCGATCGGGTGGAGGATGACGAGGCGAGGGGCGAACTCTTGACCAAGATGCTGCTCACCGAATTGCCACGCATGCCTGTCCAGCAGTTACACCTGCCGATCTCATCCGAGCCTCGCTTGCGGCGGATCACCGAAGCACTGGCGCAAGACCCTGCCGACCGCAGCACACTGGCGGAATGGGCCAACCGCGTGGCGCTCAGCGAGAGCAGTCTCGCCCGCCTTGTGGCAAAGGAGACAGGGCTGAGTTTCGGGTGTTGGCGCCAGCAATTGCACTTGATCGTTGCAATTCGGGAACTGGCTTCCGGCAAGAGTGTCCAGCAGGTCTCGGGCGATCTCGGCTATGGTTCCGTTACGGCCTTCATCACCATGTTCAAGAAGGCGCTTGGGAAGCCGCCGGCCAAATACTTCAGTGGTATCGCGCAAAATGGCGGCTCCGCATTCGTGGCGTGACGCTCGCTTGAAAGGGTGGCCGAGCCGATCACGTTGCCAGCGTGCGAGAGTGCAGCTCGGGCTTCGGGACTCAGGCCACCGATGGCTCGGCGGTCTCGCGCCTCAACTCCGGTTTGGAACCGAGAACTTCTTCCACAATCCCGCGGGCGATTTCGCGTTCACCCATGATCACCGTATCGGCGCCCAAACCCTTTAGATGTTCGACCTCGGCATCGGAATGGGCACGGGCTATGACGTTGATACCGGGATTGGCGGCGCGGGCACGGAGCACGATCTGGCCGGCTTCGAAGGCATTGGGGATGGCAAGGATCAGCCGGCTGGCGCCTTCGGGATTGGCGGCGGCGAACACTTCGGCATTGGCCGCATTGCCGGCGACGGCCTCGACGCTGTCCGCTTTCAGCTTCGCCAGCGTCTTGTCGGCGTCCTCGATGACCAGAAAGGGCAGTGCCGCGTCCTTCAGCGCCGAGCCGACCAGGCCACCGACACGGCCGTAGCCGATCAGGATGGCATGGCCGGTGAGTGCCGTCTTTGGCGGCGGCCCGTCCTCCTTTTTCGTCGTTGCCGCGACAGAGGCTACCTGGCCCGGCTCCGTCGCCGGACCAACCGGTTTTGCCTCGACCGGTGGTGCCGTCCTGGCGGCGCGCCGTTCCAGCCACGGCTTCATCCAGTCGATGGCCAGGAACATCAGCGGGTTGAGGACGATCGACAGGATCGCACCGGCCAGAATGAGGTCGCGGCCCTGTTCCGGCAGCAGCTTCAGCCCGACGCCGAGTTCAGCCAGGATGAAGGAGAACTCGCCGATCTGGGCAAGGCTTGCCGAGATTATCAGCGCCGTGGCGATGGGATAGCCGAAGGCAACAACGATGGCGAACGCGGCCAACGATTTGCCGATGACGATGATGGCGAGCGTCGCCAGGATCGGCCAGCCATTGCTGATCAGGCTGAACGGGTCGAACAGCATGCCGACCGAGACGAAGAACAGCACGGAGAAGGCATCGCGCAGCGGCAGCGATTCCTCGGCGGCGCGGTGGCTGAGTTCGGATTCGCTCATGATCATGCCAGCGAAGAAGGCGCCCAGCGCCAGCGAGACACCGAACAGTTTTGCCGCACCGAAGGCGACGCCGAGCGCGATGGCGAGCACCGCCAGCCGGAACAGTTCGCGCGAGCCGGTATGGGCGACATAGTGCAGGATCCAGGGAATGACCCGGCGGCCGACCACCAGCATGACGACGACGAAAGCGGCGACCTTGGCCAGCGTGATGCCGACGACGCCCCAGATGCCGTAGCTGGCCGGCAGCGACAGCAGGCCGCTGGCATGGGCCTGCTCCTGACCGCCGAGCACGCCGGCGAGCGCCGGCAGCAGCACCAGCGCCAGCACCATGGCCAGATCCTCGACGATCAGCCAGCCGACGGCGATGCGGCCGCGCTCGGTCTCAATCATCCGCCGTTCCTGCAGGGCACGCAGCAGCACCACGGTCGAGGCGACCGACAGCGCCAGGCCGAACACCAGCCCCGCGCCCATCGACCAGCCGAGCATCCAGGCAAGACCGGCGCCAAGCGCGGTGGCAAAGCCGATCTGGACGATGGCGCCCGGCACGGCGATGGCACGCACCGACAGCAGATCCTTGAGCGAGAAGTGCAGCCCGACGCCGAACATCAGGAGGATGACGCCGATTTCGGCCAGTTCGTTGGCAAGGCCGGCATCGGCGACGAAGCCAGGCGTGTTCGGCCCGACCAGCACGCCGGCTACGAGATAACCGACCAGCGGCGGAATGCGGAAGCGGTTGGCGAGAGCCCCGAAGACGAAAGCCAGCCCCAGACCGGCGACGATGGTGGCGATAAGGGGCGTGTCATGCGGCATTGTCTATGGAGCGCCTTTCAAAAACAGCGATGTTGGATGAGCGCCGCCCAAAGCCGCCGCCTGTTTGCAATATGGTGGATGGTATGTCGGCGATGCAACCCGCAAAGCCATGAAATCGACGGCGCTGCCGCAAAATTTGACCGGCAGCTGAAAAAACTGCCGGCCAAATCGGAATTTGTGCGGTGCTATTCGTCTCGATCGGTCAGGGCCGATCGACAATGATCAGGCTGCCCGCAGCAAGGCCTCGATCTCCGGTATGGCATGGTTGGTCAATGTCTTGGGAATTTCGGCGGTCACCTTGTCCCCGACCTCCTTGTGCAGCTTTTTGCGCATTGTCCCAAGCACCACGGGCGGTGCGACGAGCACGATCTCGCGGAATTCGCCGTCATGCGCGAGCTTGTAGAGCCGGGCGGCGATTTCATCGGCGAAGCGCTCCTTGCCGATGCGGTGCCAGTCAGTATCCTCGACTGCGCTGCGATGCACGGAGGGACCATCATTGTATCGGCCCGGGCTGTCGCTGCCTTGCTCGCGGGTGGGCGGGTTGTCCTGCTGCATTTCGTGCACCACCTCGAGATTCGGATATTTGTTGTCACCGGCGTTCCTGAGGAAAAGCGCCTTCTCGCCATCGGCCACCATGACCCAGGTACCGTGCTTGAGTAAGATTGTGTTCATGATGACAGGGCTCCTTTTGGCCGCGTGGCGGCCTTTTCTTGGCATTCCATAGCCGGATTTCGACCCGACATGATGGGCATTTTGAGAACGCACCCCGAGCCGGTAATGTTCCAGTCGACACTCGCGTCGGCGTTGGACATTCTGGCTATCCAGTGTTGCGACTTTAATCTACTAATTTGGTAGAATTTAGAAAAAACGGTTTTGCGGCTTTTCTCGCCGGGCGCTAAAAGACCTGCAATTCAAAGGCCCGCGACAGCAGCTTCAATCCGCTCTATCTGTAAATGAGAAATATTTTTCTCTTGGCCGGGACGCTTTCAGAAAAGCAATTGCATCCCGATAAGGGATGCGCGAGTGCGTTCCTTCTGGTTTCTCGCGCCCGCGCGTAGAACTGCAGGCCCATTGAGGATTCCGCTCGCGTCCATGTCGCACACTGCTTCCAAGCTCAACGCCTTCCCCGTGTTCATGCGGGTCGAGGGCGAAGCCGTGGCCATCGTTGGCGGCGGTGAAGAGGCGCTGGCCAAGGCACGGCTGATCGGACAATCGAGCGCGGTCCTGCGGATCATCGCGGAACACGCCGAGCCCGACCTGCTCGCCTTCGTCGCCCAGGCCGGCGCGACCCATTTTGCCGCAGCTTACGACGCATCGCAGCTCGAAGGCGCGATCATGGTGTTTGCCGCCAGCGGCGACGAGGAACTCGACCGCCGGGTGGCCACGGATGCGCGCCGCCTAAGCATTCCGGTCAATGCCGTCGATCGGCCTGAGCTTTGCGATTTCTTCACCCCGGCGCTGGTCAACCGCGCGCCGGTCGCCATCGCCATCGGCACCGAGGGTGCAGGCCCGGTGCTTGCCCAGATGTTGCGCGGCCGCATCGACCGCATGCTGTCGCCATCGCTCGGGCCGCTGGCAATTCTTGCCGCTTCGTTTCGCGGGGCTGCCGAGAAGCTGTTGCCGAGAGGCAATGCCCGCCGCCGCTTCTGGAATGATTTCTTCTCCGGTGCTCCTGCGCGCGCGGCTGAAGCCGGCCAGCTTTCGCAGGCGCATGACGCCGCCGTCGATCTTTTGCTGTCGAACACGCCCGCTTGCGGTCACATCGCGCTGGTTGGCGCCGGTCCGGGCGCCGAGGATCTTTTGACCCTGCGCGCCCATCGTCTGCTGATGGAAGCAGATGTCATTGTCCATGACGCGCTGGTGCCCGAGGCGGTCGTTGCCATGGGGCGCCGCGATGCCGAGCGACTGCCGGTCGGAAAACGCAAGGGCTGCCACACCAAGAGCCAGGCTGAGATCAACGCGCTGCTGGTCGAGCTTGGCCGTGAAGGCAAGCGTGTCGTGCGGCTTAAGTCGGGCGATCCGCTGGTGTTCGGCCGGGCCGGCGAAGAGATGGCGGCACTTCGCGATGCCGGCATCGCCTATGAGGTGGTTCCGGGCGTCACCGCGGCTTTTGCCGCCGCCGCCGATTTCGAACTGCCGCTGACCTTGCGCGGTGTCTCCTCGTCGATGGTGTTCACCACCGGCCACGACCTCAAGGGCAATTCGCTGCCCGACTGGGCCAAGCTCGCCATTTCCGGCGCCACCGTCGCCGTCTATATGGGCCGCTCGGTGGCCGCCGAGGTTGCTGGACGGCTGATCGAGGCCGGTCTGTCGCCAGACACGGCGGTGGCCGTGGTCGAGAATGCCAGCCTCGCCAACCGGCGGCGCTTCCACGGCACGCTTGCCGACCTGCCGTCGCTGGAGGCGCGCGCCGATCTTTCCGGCCCGGTCATGACCATCATCGGCGATGCGGTCGCCGGCGCCAACTTTGAACGATCCGAGCCGCTGGCGGCACACAGGCACGAAGGCGCGTCCAGTTCGATCGCCGAAGGAGTTCAGCAATGAAGATACTGACCGCCAACCGCCTCACCGACGGCATTGCCGTCTGGTACGCCGATGGCGGCTGGGCCGAGACGGTGGACCATGCCGACCTCGCCCATGACAAGGCGGCCGAGGACAGGCTCGAGGCGATCGGCGCCAAGGCCTATGCCGCCAACGAAGTGGTCGACGTCAATTTGATCGACGCTGAAGTCGTCAACGGCGTCGTCCAACCGGTGCGGCTGCGCGAGAAGATCCGCGCCGCCGGCCCGACCATCCGCAACGATCTCGGCAAGCAGGCTGCCAAGCAGGCAAATTGGGCAGCATAACAAGACACCAGGCATGGGCGGACGCGCCCTGAAAGACCAAGCATGTACCGTTACGATGAGTTCGACCACGATTTTGTCCAGGCCCGCGTCGCCGAGTTCAGCGACCAGGTGCAGCGCCGTCTTGCGGGCGAGATCACCGAGGACCAGTTCCGGCCGCTGAGGCTGATGAACGGCGTCTATCTTCAACTGCATGCCTACATGCTGCGCATCGCGGTGCCGTACGGCACGCTGAACGGCAAGCAGTTGCGGATGCTTGGTCACATCGCCCGCAAATACGACAAGGGCTACGGACATTTCACCACGCGCCAGAACATCCAGTTCAACTGGCCGGCGCTGTCGGATATTCCGGCGATCCTGGCGGATCTCGCGAGCGTCGAGATGCACGCCATCCAGACCAGCGGCAATTGCATCCGCAACGTCACCGCCGACCACTTCGCCGGGGCCGCCGCCGACGAGGTCGCCGATCCGCGTCCCTATGCGGAAATCCTGCGCCAGTGGTCGTCGGTGCATCCGGAATTCTCGTTCCTGCCGCGCAAGTTCAAGATCGCGGTGACGGGTGCCGAGCGCGACCGTGCCGCCATCCAGACCCACGACATCGGCCTGCACCTGAAGAAGAACGCTGCCGGCGAACTCGGTTTCGCCGTCTATATCGGCGGCGGCCAGGGCCGCACGCCAATGGTTGCGCGGAAAATCCGCGACTTCCTGCCGGAAGCCGACCTTCTGTCCTACTGCACGGCGATCCTGCGCGTTTACAACCTCTATGGCCGCCGCGACAACAAGTACAAGGCGCGCATCAAAATCCTCGTCCATGAGACCGGCGTCGAGGAGATCACCCGTCAGGTCGAGGCCGAGTGGCAGGAGTTGAAGGACGCCGAGCTGAAGCTGCCGGAAGCCGACATCCGCGCCATCGAGGCCTATTTCGCGCCACCGGCGCTCACTGGGCGGGCGGGAGGCGACCAGGCGGTCAAGCTGGCGCGGCTCGATTCCAAGGGGTTCTCGGAGTGGCTCGATCAGAATGTCGTGACGCACCGCCATCCCGACTATGCGGCGGTGACGATCTCGCTGAAGGGCATCGGCGAGGTGCCCGGCGACGCCTCGGACAGCCAGATGGAAGCGGTCGCCGACATCGCCGAGAAATATGGCTTTGACGAGCTACGTGTCAGCCATGAACAGAACCTGATCCTGCCGCATGTGGCCCGCGCCGACCTCAAGGCCGTCTATGACGCGCTGGTCGGCATCGGTCTGGCGACAGCCAACTCCAACCTGATATCGGACATCATCGCTTGCCCGGGCCTCGATTATTGCGCGCTGGCCACGGCGCGCTCGATCCCGATCGCGCAGGAAATCTCGCGCCGCTTCGCCTCGCTGGAACGGCAGCGCGAGATCGGCGAACTGAAGCTGAAGATCTCCGGCTGCATCAACGCCTGCGGTCATCACCATGTCGGCCACATCGGCATCCTCGGGGTCGAGAAGAAGGGCTCCGAACTCTATCAGGTGACGCTGGGCGGCTCGGCCGACGAGAACACCTCGGTCGGCGAGATCATCGGCCGCGGCTTCTCGTCGGGAGAGATCACCGACGCCATCGAGCTGATCGTCGAGACCTATCTCGGCCTCCGGCTCGACCCACAAGAGAAATTCATCGACGCCTACCGCCGAGTCGGTCCCGCGCCGTTCAAGGAGGCGCTCTATGCTGGCGAAGCCAAGGCCGCTTGACCGTATTGGAGACGTCGATAACGGCATCGCCGCCAAGGCGGCGGGGCTCGATGCGCTTTATGGTCATCTGAAGCCGCTCGAGATCATCGAACGCTCGGCCCGCGAACTATTCCTCGACGAGATCGCCGCGGTGTCGTCGTTCGGCGCGGATTCGGCTGTGCTGCTGCACATGATCGCCAAGATCGATCGGACACTGCCGGTCATCTTCCTCGACACCGGCAAGCATTTCGAGGAGACGCTCGGCTATCGCGACGCGCTCGCCGCCGATTTCGGGTTGACCAATATAAGGGTGATCAAACCCGAGGAAGCAGCACTCGAACGGATCGATCCGACGGGCAATCTGCATCAGAGCAACACCGACGCCTGCTGCGACGTGCGCAAGGTGGAGCCGCTGGCGCGCGGTGTCGCGCCATTTCGTGCCTGGCTCACCGGCCGCAAGCGTTTTCAGGCCGCGACGCGGGCAGCGCTGCCGGTGTTCGAGGCGGTCGGTCCGCGCATCCGCATCAATCCGCTGGCGCATTGGACGACATCGGACCAGGCCGACTATATGCGCGCGCATGCGCTGCGCGAAAATCCGCTGGTCGCTTATGGCTATCTGTCGATCGGCTGCTTCCCGTGCACGCAGCCGGTGCAGCCGGGCGAGGACGCGCGCAGCGGTCGCTGGGCCGGTCATGCCAAGACCGAGTGCGGCATTCACCTGTCGGGGCTGGAGAAGTCGCTGACCGACGCATCACTATAGGGTATGCTGAAATTCAGCCGGCCTGCGAACGGCGACCTTCATCCGGAGGCCGCCGGTTTTGCGTGGGATGGACTTTCAGCGGACCTGGATCTTGGGGCTTTAGGAATCTTTATGACTGGACCGACGACACCGGAGACCCGACTCTGGACCCCCGCGGGTTTTCACGAGGATGAGTGGACGCATGCCGAAAGCGCCGATGCGCTGTCCGGCAACGGCCGCTTCATCCTGCCGTTGCAAGTCTTCCTCGATCTCGATCCGGAGGTGCGCCGCTCGGCCAAGGAACGGCTCGGGGTCTTGCTGCAGCCGGGTGATCAGCTCGAGAAGATCGCCGACCTGCTCGACCAGCTGTCGCTGGTGGCGCTGGCTTTTCCGGCCTTCAGCGACGGCCGCTCCTTCTCCAAGGGAGAGCTGCTGCGCGGCCGCTACCATTTCGAAGGTGCCGTTCGCGCCACCGGCCAGGTGCTGGTCGACCAACTGCCGCATATGCTGCGGCTGGGCTTCGACGAGTTCGAGATATCGAACCCCGTGCTGTTGAAGCGCCTGGAGGAGGGCCGCACCGGCGGATTGGGGCTCTACTACCAGCCAGCCGCCGTGCCGGAACCAAAAGGCCCGAAATACTCCTGGCGACGCGTTCGCAGCAGCTGACGTTGCGGTAATTCCGCGCGTCTTTACAACGCCCCTGTTCAAGCCTTCTCTTGAGCATCCGGATGAAAATCCGTGGAATGATCAAGGGGTCTTCATGCGTTACGACTATGTCATAGCCGGCGGTGGGTCCGCCGGCTGCGCGCTTGCCGCACGGCTTTCGGAAGATCCCTCGAAAACGGTCTGCCTTATCGAAGCTGGCGGCGAGGGCAGGGATATGCTGATCCGCGCTCCGGCTGGCATTATCGGCATGCTGTCCGGCCGGCCCAGGAATGCTTAAGTCGCCGCCCGTGCCTCGCGGAACGACACCAGCTTGCGGCGGTTCTCGTCCCACAACGCCAGTTTGACGCAGCGCAGGCTTTCGAGCAGCGTGACACGGCCGATGTCGCGCAGCTCGGGATAATCCCGCAGCACTTCCTGCAACCGGTAGCACGGCACCTTGGCGGAGAGGTGGTGGACGTGATGGACACCGATGTTTCCGGTGAACCAGTTCAGCACCGGCGGGAGATCGTAATAGGACGATCCGTGCAAGGCTGCGTGCTGGAATTCCCAGTCGACATCCTTCGCCCATTCCGTTTCCTCGAACTGGTGCTGGACGTAGAACAGCCAGATGCCGGCCGAACCGGCGAGGATGACGATCGGCAGATGGACCACCAGGAACGCGCCGGGACCGACGAACCAGATGAGAATGGCCGCTGCGACCGCGATGCCAAGATTGGTGGTCATCGACGACACCCAAGGGGTCAGGCCGCCGCGCATCATGCCGACGGGCAGCCTCTGCTCGAAGATGAACAGCCAGATCGGTCCGAGCCCGAACATCACCAGCGGGTGGCGATAAAGACGGTAGGCAAGGCGGCCCCGCCATGACATCTGCCGGTATTCTGCAACGGTCAGCGTCCGGATGTCGCCCATGCCGCGTTCGTCAAGATTGCCGGCGCTGGCGTGGTGCGTCGCGTGGGCGCGCCGCCAGCAATCGTAGGGCGTCAGCGTCAGGATGCCGAGCGCGCGGCCAATCCAGTCGTCCGCGTAGCGATTGGCGAAGAAGGAGCCGTGGCCGCAATCGTGCTGGATCATGAAGATGCGCACCAGAAACCCGGCCGCGGGGAGGATGAGGATCAATCCCCACCAATGGCCATAGGCATAGGCCGCCGAGGACAGTCCCCAGAGTATGGCGAATGGGATGAGGGTGATGGCGAGCTCGACGGCGCTGCGCCGCCTGTCAGGCTTCTTGTAGCGGGCGAGAATCTTCAGCCAGGCGCGCTTGCTGTTGGCGACCGCCTCAGGGGAAATGATGTTCATCAGGAAGCATAGGCGCGGTGCCTCGCCGCCGCAAGGCAACATCACGCAAAATTACTGTGCGTAATTGTCGCGTGGCTTGGCGGTCGAGCCAGCCAACCGCCAGCCCGACCTGCTGATGACGTCGACCGCTATTCGCGATCGAGGATAGGACAGCCGCGCTCGGTGCCAAAAGTCACGCGCACGCGGTCGCCACCCTGTCTGCCGCGGACCGTGATTTCCCGGCGGCCGACCGACTCTATCCTTGCGCGGCGGATGCCCATTCGGTCTGCCTTGTCGAGAGCCCGGTCTTCCGTGCAGCCTCGTTGACGGCGGTCGCGCCGATCGTCGCGACGGGGGCCTTCGCAATCGTCGTAGGCGGGGTCGCAATCTTCCATGAGCTTCAGCCGCGGGCCATGTTTGCCCAATTGCAGCTGCAGATTGTCTGCTTGTGCCGGAAAGGCCGCCAAGGTGATGGCGCCGAGGCCGACAAGCGCCATCAGCGATGAGGTAATCGAAACCTTGCGCATTACGTCCTCCATTTGAACCACAACCCATCTATCCTTAGATGGTTCGGCTCTCCGCGGCTATTGCCGATAGGAGGTTTGCTGCCAAGATCGATTGTTGCGTTACCCGCGGCGCCAGCCGATGTCACCGCGCTCCGCCCCATCGAGGCGGTCGAGCAGTTCTCTGAGCCGGTCGGGAATGTCGGCCTCGGTGCGGAAGGCCGGCAAGGTGCGCAGAAAGCGGGTCACCGCCTCGCCACCCAACTGGCGCCTGACCTCGATGGCCAGCCCTTCTGTATTTTCGCCCATGTTGCGGGTCATCATCTCAAAATCCCGTGTCGGCTTCGAAACTCCTCCAGTAAGGGAATGGTTCCCCCATACTGCCTTCGTGGCAAGCAAAGGCGGGAGTTAGGGTAAAATTTGAATTAAAATCGAAATGTCTTGCTGTCATTGTCCGGCCTTGGCCGGCGGCTTCCGTAATCGCTTACCCCTTGATTTTTGGCCGCCAAACATCGATATCGGGCACAAAATCCACATCATTCGAGATTGACGGGAAATGGCGATGAGCGACCAGGCAAAAGACGAACGCGCGCCCGATGAAGTCGAGGCGACCGAGCCCACAGCCGAGCGCACGGAAGGCAGCACCGACGGTGACTATGAAGCCCTTGTGCGGCTGCTGAAGGAAAATGAGGAGCTGAAGGACCGCGCGCTGCGCGTGGCGGCCGAGATGGAAAACCTGCGTCGCCGCACGGCGCGCGATGTGCACGATGCGCGCACCTACGCGGTCGCGAATTTCGCCCGCGACATGTTGTCGGTGTCGGACAATCTGCGCCGCGCGCTGGATGCGATTCCTGCCGAGGCCAAGGCAGCGGGTGACGCCGGCTTCAAGGCGCTGATCGAAGGCGTCGACCTCACCGAGCGCGCCATGCTGTCGGCGCTGGAACGGCATGGGGTCAAGAAGCTCGCGCCTGAAGGCGAGAAGTTCGATCCCAATTTCCACCAGGCGATGTTCGAAGTGCTCAATCCGGATGTCCCGGCCAACACCGTGGTCCAGGTCGTGCAGCCGGGCTATTCGATCGGCGACCGCGTGCTGCGCCCGGCCATGGTCGGCGTCGCCAAGGGTGGTCCGAAGTTCGCCGCCGCCGAAGCATCGGTCGAGCCGGGGCCTGTCAATGAACAGGCTGAGAAGGATGCTTAGGTAAGGGAATAGGGGAGTAGGGGAGTAGGGGAGTAGGGGAGTCGTCCCAATCGCGTGGCTTCGTGGTAAACATACTCCCTTACTCCCTTACTCCCTTACTCCCCTATTCCCTTACTCCCTTGGCCTGCCATGAACCCCATCGCGCTTCTCGACTATGCCGGCGTCGCCGTCTTCGCGGCGACCGGGGCGCTTGCGGCTTCGCGTAAGCAGCTCGACATTATCGGCTTCCTGTTCCTGGCCAGCGTCACCGGGATAGGCGGCGGCACGCTTCGCGACGTCATCCTCAACCTGCCGGTTTTCTGGGTCGCCAACTCCGGCTATGTGCTGGTCTGCGCCGCGGTTGCGGTGCTGGTCTTCTTCAGCGCGCATCGTGTCGAATCGCGCTGGAAATGGCTGCTCTGGCTCGACGCCGTCGGGCTCGCCGCCTTTTCGGTGATGGGCGCGGCCAAGGGGCTTGCAATTACCGGTTCGCCGGTCGTCTCCGTCATCACCGGCGTGCTCACCGCCACTTTCGGCGGCATTCTGCGCGATCTCCTTGCCGGCGAGCCATCAGTGCTGCTCAGGCCCGAAATCTACGTCACGGCGGCCCTTGCGGGTGCCGGCCTTTACACGCTTGGCGATCTTGCCGGACTGCCGCCGCTCGCCTCGGACCTCGCCGGTTTTGCGGCGGCGTTCCTCGTGCGCGGTGGTGCGCTCAGATTCGGCTGGTCGTTTCCGTCCTACAAGAGCCGACCCGGCCGGCGGCCGGAAGATATTTTGTGAGAGCGAGTAGCGAGTAGCGAGTAGCGAGTAGGGAGTAGGGAGTAGGGAGTAGGCCAGTCAGTAGCAGAGGGGCGTGATTCGTGGCGTCTTCGCTACTGACTACTGACTACTGACTACTGACTACTGACTATCGGCTTCACGCAGCGAAGCGCTGGGCTTCGCCGCCATAATAGTTGACGTAGCGTGCGCCGATCTCCTTGACCGGCATCACGACGAACACATCGACCGTCGAGAATTCGCGATCGATGACGCAACCATCGCCGATGCGGGCACCGACGCGCAGATAGCCCTTGACCAGAGGCGGCATTGCGGCGATCGCCGCCTTGGCATTGACGGCCTCGATCGGCATCAGGTCCATCGAGCAGTAGCGCCCGGACACCGCGCGCACGTCCCAGGCCGAATTGGTGCGGCAGTGGTGGGCGAGATAGGTGAGCGCCTCGGCATGCGCCGCCGGCACGGTGCCGTGGAAGGAAGCGCAACCGGTCATCACACCGATTTCATAATGGTTGATGTAAGCCCAGATGCCTTGCCACAAGGCCTCGATGGTGCGCTTCGAGCGGTATTCCGGCAAAACGCAGGAGCGGCCGAGTTCAAGGAAACGCTGGCCGGGGTGACGGGCGATGAGCTTGGTCAGCTCGAATTCACCTTCCGAATAGAACCCGCCGGCCGTGGCCGCGATTTCTTGCCGCAGCAGCCGATATGTGCCGACGATGCGGCGATGTTCGGGACCGGAAAGCGTGGTGTCCAAAACCAGCAAATGGTCGCAGAGCGGATCGAACCGGTCGGCGTCACGGCGGTCATGAGCCTGGAACAGGTCCTTCCTGGCGCCAAGTTCGTCGTAGAACACCCGGTAGCGCACTTCCTGCGCGGCCGCGATCTCGGCCTCGTTGCGAGCGAGCCGCACTTCAAGATTGCCTATACGGCCAAGCGCCGCGCCCTTTATGACGGAATCGACGTTACGTCCGGCAAGCAAGGCGCTGCTGGCGTTCGGCCGAGTGTCACATTCCGGCATAACTGTATGCACGAGTGATTCTCCTTCGAGCCATCCCTCTTGGCACGGGGATACGGTGTAGGTGCAACAGGATTGTGACAGTACCGTGATACGACGTCGTGGGCAATACTTCGTCGGCTGGCGAATACGATCAACCGGCTACGTTTACGTGATCGCGCGGTGCGGAATGGGCGGTGGAAAGCTCAGGCCGCGACGACCTGACCCTCGACGGCATTGACCAGCGCCTCGGGGTCGAGCGGCTTGGTGACAAAGCCGCTGGCGCCATGGGCCAGCACTGCATGGCGGGTCTTTTCCTGGCTGTCGGCCGACAGCACCATGATCGGCACCGGCCGCACGGCACTTTCTTCCTCATGGCGGCGGATGGCGGCGATCGCGTCCAGCCCGTCCATGACCGGCATGTGCAGGTCCATCAAGACCACGTCGAAGCGGTCCTTGTGCGCGGCGCCGGTGACAGCCTCGACGGCGGCCTTGCCGTTGCCGACCACCTTGACGCGATGCCCGGCCTTCAGCAGCGTGGCGCGGGCCAGCATGGCGTTGATGTCATTGTCCTCGGCAATCAGCACCGACAGGCCGCGCTGGCGGATGCCGACGGTGCGCAGCGACGGAGCGCCGCGCTTTTCCGGCTGCGGCGGGCCGTGGCTTGGAGCATGGCTGCTCAACAGCACACGCAGAAGTGTTCCGCCACGCACCGGCCTGGCCAGGAAGGTTGCGTAGCCGCTGGCGCGGAACTCGCCAAGCATGCCGCGATCTGTCGGCGCGATCAACGTGATCGCCTCACAGTCGGAGAAACCGCCCTGGCGCAGGCGCTTGAGCAGCCTTCCGTCGCCTTCTTCCATCGCTGCATCGACCAGGATCGCATCGCAGCCGGCGGCGAAAGGCGCGGCCTGTGCGGCAGTGGTGGCGATGTCGACCGCGCCGCCATTGGCGCGGATGGTGCGGGCGATGGCGTCGGCCTCGACGGCGTTCTTCGACAGGATTACGGCGCGTCTGCCCGAGAGAGCATTCTGGCGGCCCTGCGGCGCTTCGGTGGCCGCTATCGCAGGGATTTCGAAGACGAACTCGGATCCTTGGCCAAGCCGGCTGGATACCGAGATCGTGCCGCCCATGGCGGCCACCAGGCGCCTGGAGATGGCAAGGCCGAGGCCGGCCCCGCCATGTGTGCGCGTCGACGTGCCGTCGGCCTGCTCGAACTCCTCGAAAATGCGCTCCAAGTCGGCATCACGCAGGCCCGGACCAGTATCGGCGATGGTGAAGCATATGCGGTCGCTGGTTTCGGTGCGTGCTCGTGCAATGCTCACCAGCACGCCGCCGCTGTCGGTGAACTTGATGGCGTTGCCGATGAGGTTGAGCAGCACCTGCCTGACCTTGCCTGGATCGGCGGTGATCAATTGCGGCACGTCGGGTTCGACATGGCAACCCAGCCCGATACCCTTGGCGAAGGCGCGCGCTGCCAGCAATTCGATGATGTTGTCGGCGATCTCTCGCACCGACATCGGCTGCGGCTCGGGGTCGAAGCGCCCGGCTTCGATCTTGGAATAGTCGAGAAGATCCTCGATCAGGGCAAGCAATGCGCTGGCCGACGTCGAGACTGCGCCGACATAGGTCTGCTGTTCCGGCGACAGGCTGGTGTCGGCCAGCAGCCTGGCCATGCCCATGATGCCGTTCATCGGGGTGCGGATTTCATGGCTGACGGTGGCGAGGAAGCGCGATTTGGCCTGACTGGCATATTCGGCCCGTTCGCGTGCGGTGATCAGGGAGGATTCGGCGCGTTTGCGGGCGGTGATGTCGCGGGCGATGGCGCGATGCGAAACCGAACCGCTGTCCTTGTCACGTACCGACAGTTCGATCCAGGAGAACCAACGCGGGCCGCTCGGTGTATTGATGGCGACATCGGTGGAACTCAGGCACTCATGGTCGGAAAAGGCGGCATCGGGGACGATGCCGACCTCGATGCCGAGGTCTGCCAGAGTCTTGCCGGCAAGGTCGCGCTGATCGGTTTCGACGAGATCGGCGAAGACCTTGTTGGCATAGACGATGTAGCCGTCACGGTTGCGATGAATGACGAGGTCGCCGAGCGCATCGATCAGGCCGCGAAAGCGCTCGTCGCTCTCCTGCATCTCCCACATGCGGTCGGCCAGCGTCTCGATCTCGGCGCGGCTGCGGGCAGTGGTTTCGTCAAGAAGGGCGGAGGTGCGATGTTCGCTCCGGCTGGCGCGCAGATGCATGGCAAGGCCGGCAAGGCCGGTTGCCAGTAATGCGACGCTGATGAAGATCGGTGCCCCGGTCAGATGCGCCAGCCCGGCTATCACCATCACGATGGCGACGAATGTCAGAAAGGGCAGGCTTTCGCGCCTGGAGAATTCCGGCTCGGGCACCAGCGGCGGCGCGGCGACAAAGCGCCGCGTCGAAGCCGGCGGGAGCACCGCATCGACATCGTCGCCAGTGTCCGCCTGTTGGTTGCCGGATTCCGCGATCATGCGAAATCCTTGCCAGACAGAGATTATGGAAAATTGCGGCGGATCGTTCGAATTTTAGCGGATGAGCGCTTTTTGCCAAGGCGCGGCGGGTTTGCCACCAGATCTGGCGATTGCATCCGCCCTTCCGGCGGTTGGGCGGAGTCACATATCCACGACGACGCGGCCGCGGATCTTGCCGTCGACGATGTCGCGCGCGGCATCGACGATGCCGTCGAACCCTATGGTGCTGGACAGGCTGGCGAGCTTCTGCAGATCGAGGTCGGTGCCGATGCGGCGCCATGCCTCGAGGCGGACTGCTTTCGGCGCCATCACCGAATCGATGCCGAGCAATGAGACGCCGCGCAGGATAAAGGGCGCGACGCTGGCCGGCAGGTCCATGCCGCCGGCCAGGCCGCAGGCGGCGACCGCGCCGCCATAGGATGTCATCGAGAGCACATTGGCCAGCGTGTGGCTGCCAACGGCGTCGACGCCGCCGGCCCAGCGCTCCTTGGCCAGCGGCTTGGCAGGCTGGGCAAGCTCGTCGCGCGATATCACTTCGGCGGCGCCAAGGTCGATCAGAAAGGGGCTTTCGGCATTGCGGCCGGTGGAAGCAATGACATGGTAGCCGAGGCTGGACAGGATCGAGACCGCGACCGAGCCGACGCCGCCGGCCGCCCCCGTCACCACCACCGGGCCGCGATCGGGCAGGATGCCGTGCCGCTCCAGGGCCATGACGCAGAGCATGGCGGTATAGCCTGCGGTGCCGACGGCCATCGCGTCATGCGGGCTGATGCCTTGCGGCAGCGGCACCAGCCAGTCGCCTTTGACGCGGGCGCGGCCGGCATAGGCGCCGAAATGGGTTTCGCCGACGCCCCAGCCGTTCAGAATGACCTTGTCTCCGGCGCGCCAGTCGGGATGGGAAGACGAGATGACGGTGCCGGCGAAATCGATGCCCGGCACCAGCGGCCAGCGGCGGATCACCGGCGCCTTGCCTGTAATCGCCAAACCATCCTTGTAGTTCACCGTCGTTGCCTCGACCGCGACGGTGACATCGCCTTCCATCAGATCGGCCTCGGTGAGATCAGTCACGCTGACCGACTGCTTTTTCTCGGCGTCGCGCGAAACGAGGATGGCTTTGAAGGTTTCGGACATGTCTTTCTCCGCGATCTTGTTTGGCGACATGAACTGTGCGGCGATGGCTGCACGGGGTCAATCGTTGGAAGGCCTGGCCTTGGGCTCGCGCCGCCAGCCGAACAGCTCATCGAATACGACCAGTGCCGCGCCCACCGAAATGAAGGCGTCGGCAAGGTTGAAGACGGCGAAGGACCAGACTGGCGTGTGGAACAGGATGTAGTCGATGACGTGGCCGTAGACGGCGCGGTCGATCAGATTGCCGAGCGCGCCGCCGACGATCAGCGCAAAACCGGTGCGGGCAAGGATCTGGGACGGCGCGATCCGCGTCGCCAGGAACAGCACGAAGGCAACGACGGCAAGCGAAATGACGATCAGCCCGGTGTCGCCGAAGGATGAGAACATCGAGAAGGCGATGCCGGTGTTGTAGGTGCGAAACAGCGCCAGGAAGGGCAACAGATCAACCTTCTCCTGAAAAGGCAGATCGGCCTCGACCAGGTATTTTATCCACTGGTCGAGCGCGATGGCCGCGACGACGAACAGTGCGTAGGGAGACCATGATCTCACGGGCAGGCAACCTTCATTGCTGGTCCAGGATTGGCTCGAGCTTCAGCGCGCCGCGCCGTATCTCGAACAGCATGATGCCGGTGGCAACCGCCAGATTGAGCGAATCGGCACGGCCCGCTTGCGGAATCCTGAGCAGCCTGTCGCAGCTCGCAGCCAGGCTTTCGGGCAGCCCCTGCTGCTCGTTGCCCATCATCAGCAGCACGGGCCCGCGGGAAAAATCGACCGAGCGGTAGTCGACGGTGCCTTTCAGGTGGGTGCCGGCGACGAGGCCTGAGAAGCCGCCCCGCCAGGCAAGGAAAGCCTCGGTCGTCGCCTTGGCCACCGGCACGGCAAAGATCGAACCCATGCTGGCGCGCACCGTCTCCACCGAAAAAGGATCGGTGGTGTCGCCGACCAGGATGACGCCTTTGGCGCCGACGGCATCGACGGTGCGGATGACAGTGCCGAGATTGCCGGGATCGCGCACCCGATCGAGAGCCACCCAGACGTCGCCATTGTCGGCGCGGACATCCTTCAAGGCGAGGAATTTTTGCGAAAAGACGCCGACGACCATTTGCGGATTGTCGCGGCGGGTGATGGCGACAAGCACCTTTTCCGACACTTCGAGCACCATGCCGCCGGCGGCAACCGTGCGTGCGGCCACCTTCTCCACCGCCGCGTTGCCGCGCCCGGCCTTGGCGAAAACCAATGTCCTGATCTGCCAGCCGAGATCGAGCGCATCGATGACCAGCTTCAACCCCTCGGCCATAAAGGCGTTCTGCTGGTCGCGGAATTTCTTCTGAGCGAGCGCCTTGATGTCCTTGACCAGCGGATTGGCGAGGCTGGTGACCTCCTTCACCTGGCCAGGTGCGCCTGCATGCCGCTCGTTCATTCAGCCACCCAACGCGAAAACAACGAGGTCGAGAGCGCCCGGCCGGCGGACTTTTCACGAATGATCAGCTCACCCGATTCAATCTTGCCGCCCATGCCGGCAAAGGTATCGCGCATCAAGGCGTGGATGGCGAAGAAGGAGGCGCGGATCGAATAGGCGGTCAGCACCACGGCAAGCGGCTTCGGCGTCAGGATCGCCCGGCAGAGATCGGTCAACTCAGGCAGGTCCTCGAACAATTGCCAGACCTCGCCCTTGGGGCCGCGACCATAGGCCGGCGGGTCGAACAGGATGATGTCATAGCGGCTGCCGCGGCGCTCCTCGCGCTCGGCGAATTTGACCGCGTCGTCGACGATCCAGCGGATCGGCTTGCTGCCGAGGCCGGCCATCTCCTGATTTTCGCGGGCCCAGCCGATCGCTTTCTTCGAGGCATCGACATGGGTGACCTCGGCGCCGGCGCGAGCCGCCACCAATGAAGCGAGACCGGTATAGCCGAACAGGTTCAGCACCTTGACCGGCCGCTTCGCCGCCGCGATCAGGCCGGCCATGTGGTCCCAGTGGGAGGCCTGCTCGGGAAAGACGCCGACATGACGAAACGAGGTGAAACGGCCGAGATAGTCAATGCCGTCATGCTTCATCGGCCAGGTCTCGCCGAGTGGCAGCTTGGGAAAACGCCAGCGGCCGATGCCCTCCTCGTCGGTGTCGCCGGTGAAGACGGCGTCCGCGCGCTCCCATTCCTTTGCCGGCAAGGCCTTTTGCCAGATCGCCTGACCCTCGGGCCGCACGATACGGTAGGGACCATATTGTTCGAGCTTTTGGCCGGTGCCACTGTCGAGCAGCGCATAATCGGCATTGGGCGCCACTTCCAGGATCATGGGAAGATGTTCGGTGGGCAGAGCGCCTTCGCGGCGGGCCAGGATGCGTGGCGCCGAGTTCGGTTCGGAACGACTTTCCGTCTTCGCCTCATGGCGCTCGCGCGGTGGCGCTTCCGATCTGGCAGGAGCCTGGCCGGGACGCGGACGTGACACGTCCGCCGCACCCTTCGCGGATGGATGTGGACGGTTGTCGCGTCGTTTGTCGCGAAAAGACTTCAAGCGGGGGCAACTCCGAACGGCGTGGCCGCTTTTGACATAGGGCAACCCGCTTCGCAACCAACTCCGACGCGACGGCTTCTCCGGTTTATGTCGGCTGGCGATGGACCAATGTCAAAGAAACAGGCAAATCTGCTGGATGTCCCGCTCCGAACGCCTGCTCGACCTGATCCAGTGCCTGCGCCGGCATCGCCGGCCGGTGAGCGGGCGGGCGCTGGCCGATGAACTCGGGATTTCGATCCGCACGCTCTACCGTGACATCGCGACGCTGCAGGGCCAGGGTGCGCCGATCGAGGGTGAGGCCGGGCTGGGCTATGTGCTGAAGCCCGGCTTCATGCTGCCGCCGCTGATGTTCAGCGACGAGGAGATCGAAGCCATCGTGCTCGGCTCGCGCTGGGTCGCCAAGCAGCCGGACCAGCGTCTCTCGGCCGCCGCCGCCAACGCGTTGGCCAAGATCGCCGCCGTGCTGCCGGACGATCTGCGCGAGGATCTCGACGCGAGCACACTGCTGGTCGGGCCTCCCGCCGCGGCGATCGAGGGCATCGATCTTGGTCTGGTGCGGCAGGCCATCCGCAACGAGCGCAAGCTTGGCTTTCTCTACCGCGACGCCGGCGGCGCCGCGTCCGAACGTGTGGTCTGGCCGTTCGCGCTGGGGTTCTTCGACAAGGTGCGGGTGGTGGTGGCGTGGTGCGAGATGCGGCAGGATTTCCGGCATTTTCGCGCCGATCGCATCGCCGAACTCCAAGCAACAGACACGCGCTACCCGCGTCGTCGCCAGGCGCTTCTCAAGGAATGGCGGGCGACGCTGGACAAGCCGCGTGGCTCATCATGACGACTGCTGCCAGAAACTGACAGTAGTGCATTTTATGTTCGCCAAGTCGAAACGCTGAAACACCTTGGAGAGCAGATATGGCCACCCCGAATTTCGTCATCCTCTATGTCGACCAGCCGCAGCAGAGCGCTGCCTTCTACAGCGCGCTGCTCGGCCGTGAGCCGGTCGAAAGTTCGCCGACCTTCGTACTGTTCGTGCTCGATGCCGGCTTCAAGCTCGGCCTGTGGTCGCGTCACACGGTTGAGCCGGCAGCCGCCACGTCAGGCGGTGGCGCCGAAATCGTGTTTGCGCTGGATACGCCCGATGCGGTCGACGCCACCCATGCCGACTGGTCCGGGCGAGGGCTGACAATCCTGCAGACGCCGACCGACATGGATTTCGGCCGTACTTTTGTCGCGCTCGATCCCGACAATCATCGCCTGCGCGTCTATTGGCTGTCGGACGGCGAACAGGCCAATGGTGACCAGAAATGAGCGCGTATTGGATCGCGGTGGCGTCGGCCGAACATGTCCGGCGTGGTCGCGCAGCCGGCTTCATGCAGGTCAACCACGGCAAGGCGGCGCCGCTGCGTCGCGTCAAGCCAGGCGATGGCATCGTCTACTATTCGCCGACCACTGTTTTGGGCGAGAAAGATGGCCTGCAGGCCTTCACGGCGATCGGCACGGTGCGGGAAGGGGAGCCCTATCAGGGCGATATGGGCGCTGGCTTCACGCCGTTTCGTCGCGATGTGGCGTGGGCCAAGGCCGAGGAAGCGCCGATCAAGCCGCTGCTCGACAGGCTGGACTTCACCGTGGCCAAGTCGAACTGGGGTTATCAGCTTCGCTTTGGCCTTTTTGAAATCGGGGATCACGATTTTCGTGTGATAGCCGAGGCGATGGGCGCCAAATTGGGTACAATGGTAAACTACGCCGTGAGCGCCTTGTAGACGGCAATGCCGGCGGCAAGATCCTCGAGCGCCGCGCCGACCGACTTGAACAGCGTGATCTCACCGGCGCTCTCGCGGCCCTTCTTCTGGCCACGCGCCAATTCGTGCAGATCGGCGATGATGGCTTCCGGCTTCAGAACGCCGGAGGCCAGCGGTTGGACGATGTCGCCGGCTTCCTTGGTGGCGCCGGCGCGGGTGTCGACATAGACGCGGGCGAGCCGGATCGCGTCGTCGTCGCTCTCGCGCATCGTCGGCGTAAAGCCGCCGACCAGGTCGACATGGGTTCCTGGCCGCAACAATGCGCCCTTGATCAACGGCGTCGTCGTGATCGTTGCCGAGGCGACGATGTCGGCCTGCCCAAGCTCGGCATCGAGATCACTTGCGGCGCTGGCCGCGAAGCCTTCGGCGCGCAGATCGGCCACGACTTTCTCGGCATTGGCCGGGGTGCGGTTCCAGATGCGGATGGTCTTGATCGGCCGCACGGCTGAGTGCGCCTTGGCGAGGAAGGGCGACAGCGCGCCGGCGCCGACCACCAGCAGCCGCGAGGCATCGTCGCAGGCGAGATAGGATGCAGCGAGTGCGGAGGCGCAGGCGGTGCGCCACTGTGTCAGCCGCTGGCCGTCGATCAAGGCTTCAGGTTCGCCGGTGGCGCCATTGAGCAGGAGATAGAGCCCCATCACTGCCGGCTTGCCGATGGCATTGTTGTCGGGCGACACGGTGACGATCTTGACGCCGACGTGACCGCCGGCCGACGTGCCGGCCGCGTTGAGATCGGTCCAGGCCGGCATCAAAAGCAGGGTGGAGGCCGCACCGTCGGGCCGCTCGATCGTATGATGGTGCCTGACCGGCTGCACCGCGCCGTCGCGAAACGCCGTGCGCAGCGTCTCGACCAGTCCGGGAAAGGTCAGCGCATGGTCGACCTCTGCGGCCGAAATGGTCAGCATGAAAAACTCCGTGGGGGACAAAACCGCCGACCGGCGGCTCAAGTGGTCGGCTTCGGCAATGCGGACCCTTGGGCGGACCCTTGGGCCGATCCTCGGGCCGGGCTTTGCGGGGCCGCCGGCGCACGGCTGACCGCCTGGCGCAGGTTCTCGGCCTCGACGCCGCGCTGACGCGCCAGCTTGCGATAGCGGCCCTGCTTGACCCAGGTTGCCAGGCTGCCGACGATCATGCCGATGGCGAGCGCCAGGAACAGGAAGATGAACAGCGGCAAGGTCAGCGTCAGCTTCGGATTGCCGGGGTTGAACGGATCCAGGGTGAAGGCGACCAGTTCGCGGTTGGCAACGGCGAGTGCGATCAGGATGATCGCCAGGGGCACGAAGATCGCGATGAGCATGAAGCGATTGAACATGATGTTTTCCGTCGGAAACTGGCCTGTCGAAAGGCCGTCGGGCGCTGACGTCGCGCCCTACTTGCCGCCGTTCAGCCTTTCGCGCAGTTCCTTGCCGGTCTTGAAGAACGGCACCCATTTCTCCTCGACCTCGACGGATTCGCCGGTGCGCGGATTGCGGCCGGTGCGGGCGGGACGGTTCTTCACCGAAAAAGCGCCGAAGCCTCGCAACTCGACCCGGTTGCCTTCGGCAAGGGCGTCGGTGATTTCATCGAAGATCGCGCCGACGATGTTTTCGACGTCGCGCAGGAAAAGATGCGGATTGCGCGTGGCAATAATCTGCACAAGTTCGGACTTGATCATGAGACGGGTCCCCGTGAAAGCAGTGCGGTCAAATTTATGAGGATGATTTTATTTGCTTTTTTCACTTGCCCCAAACGGCATCTCAAGGGTGCCAGACGGAAACGAGACCGTCAAGAAACAAGCGGTCGGCTCCAAGTTCATGGATGACGTCGCCGCTGTAGGCGGGCAGGCCGAGCGCACTGCCGATCGTTTGCGCCATCGCTTTCGAGAACAGGAAGCCGCCGCGCCGTTCGGTATCTTTCCACTCGACGACCTTGAGCTTGGCATCGACACCCTTGGTCGCCAGCCAGTCGACCGCTACCGTCTCGCCGCCGACGGCGTCGATCAGTCCGTTGGCAACGCCCTGGCGACCGGTGAATATCGAGCCGTCGGCAAGCACCAGCGCTTGTTCGCGGGTCATCTTGCGGCGCTCGGCAACGATGCCGACGAACCAGTCGTAACTGTCGAGGATGAGTTTGCGAACCATGGCGCGCTCGTCGTCATTGGTCGGCTTGAAAGGAGAGGGCGCGGCTTTCAGCGGCGAGGATTTCACTTCCTCCAGCTTGACACCGAGTTTGTCCATCAGGCCGCTGACGTCGGGATACTGGATCAGCACGCCGATCGAGCCGACGATCGAGGTCTTGCGGGCAACGATGTGATCGGCGGCACTGGCGATCATATAGCCCGCCGATGCCGCGAGCGTGCCGACTTCCGCCACGACTGGCTTGTCGGCGGCCAGCTTGCGCACTTCTTCATAGATCGATTCACCCCCAACGGTGGTGCCGCCAGGCGAATCGATCGACAGGATCACGCCTTTCACCTTCGATGAAAGACGGATGGTTTCCAGCCGCTTGATCAGTTCCTCGTCCTCGATGATCGTGCCTTCGATCTTGACCTTGGCAATATGGTCGACCGTCGAGCCGCCGAAATCGTCGCCATAGAACCAGGTTGAAAGCGCAATCACCCCAAGGGCTACTATGCCTATGGCGACGACGCGCCAGAATGTCAGCTTGCGCCGCAAACGGCGGCGGTCGATCAGGTCGTCGGCTCTCAGTGCCATGGTCAGCCTTTCAGTCGGCGGGAGGAGACGCTTTTAGACCATGATCCTCCCATCTGGAAGCAGTTCTCTCTTGCGCATTGCGAGACAAGTCAGCGCCTGGACGTGAGGTGGCTATCCGCGTCGACAGCCGACCGGACCGGCCAGGCCCTCTCCAAGCATTGGTCTGCTCACATATTCGTGCAATCGGCACAGGTCGGGCGACGAAACCGACGGCTGATAAATTTTACGCCGCGTGTCTGTTTCTGCTATGGAGAACACGCAGTTGTGCGGACTTCGTTTTCGTCTGTACAAGGGCGGCTGTCACATTTTTGCAGTTTTCGTGGGCTTGTGCTTGCTTGAAAGCGCCGGCGTCCCACCTATAGGCGGTGCTCAAGGGCGGGCAGGTTAGAAGAAAGCAGTGAATGTTAGCGCGACCGATTGAACCGACCAACGCCGAGGCGGTGTTGGCTCCCCCGGCGGACGGCCGGACGCGCGGCGATGCTTTCGACCGTGCACAGCGTCATTCGCGCCGCGTGCGCGTTCTCAAATTTGCCGTGCCGGTGGCCGCAGCACTGATAGCGGTCGCTTTCCCGGTCTATTCCTATCTCGCCGCACCCGTCTCCGTGAAGATTCAGGCGGAAGGCACTGCCTTTTCCAACGGCAAGCTGGTGATGGCCAATCCCAAGCTCAACGGTTTTACCAAGCAGAAGCAACCTTATTCGATGACGGCGCTGCGTGCCATTCAGGATGTCAGCACGCAAGGTATCATCGAACTGGAAGGCATCGACGCCAAGGTGCCGATCGCGTCCGACAACGTGGCGGCGGTCAAGGCCTCGCACGGCACATATGATCGCGACGGCAATACGATGAACCTGACCAGCGACGTGACGATCACCACGACCGACGGCATGCAGGCCAAGTTCAAATCGGTCTTCCTCGACATGGGCAAAGGCACTATGAAGACGGGAGATCCCGTCGATGTCAGCCGTGGCGGGTCGCGGATCACGGCGGATACGATGTCGGTCCAGGACAATGGCAAGGTTCTGGTTTTCGAGAACAAAGTGCGCGTCAACATCGATTCCGCCGCCTTGAAGGCGGCACAGGGAAACAGCGGAGAAACCAATGCGGCTCAGTAGTTCGACGCGGCTCGCGGCTGCAACTTCAGCGTTGCTGCTGCTCGGACTCGTGCCGTCATGGGCGCAGACGACCAGTCAGTCAGGCCTCAAACTGTCCGGCGACAAGCCGATCCAGATCGAGAGTGACAAGCTGGAAGTCCGCCAGGCCGACAGTGTCGCCATCTTCACGGGCAATGTCAGCGTCGTCCAGGGGCCGACATTGATGAAGGCCGGCAAGATGACGGTCTACTACGTCAAGGACCCCAATGCCGCTGCCAAGGGCACGGAGGCCGCGGGTGCGGCGATGACGGGCTCGGCCAACATCGATCACCTGGAGATCTCCGACAAGGTTTACATCAAGTCGGATGCGCAGGTCGCGACCGGCGATCAAGGCAGCTTCGATATGAAGAGCCAGGTGCTGGTGCTTTCGGGCAAAAAGGTCGTTCTGTCGCAAAACGACAACGTTCTGGTCGGCTGCAAGCTTACCGTGCAGATGAAAAGCGGGCTGGCTCAGGTGGATCCATGCGCGGGGCAACGCGTCCAGATGTCGATCACGCCGCCGCCGAAATCGGGAGCGACGAACCCCTGATGGCCAGCCTGTCGTCGCTGACGGCGCGTCTTCCGGGACGGGCCGCCAGCAAGCTTTCGGCGCCGGCCACGGTGACCGTCGATGCGGGAAAGTTCAAGGGAACCCTGATCGCCAAGGGGCTGACCAAGAGCTACAAGGGCCGCAAGGTCGTCAGCGGCGTCACCATCGGCGTGCGCGCTGGCGAGGCCGTTGGACTGCTCGGCCCCAACGGCGCCGGCAAGACGACCTGTTTCTACATGGTTACCGGCCTCGTGCCGGTGGATGAAGGCACGATCGAGATCGACGGCTTCGACGTCACGTCGATGCCGATGTACCGTCGCGCACGCCTCGGCATCGGCTATCTGCCACAGGAAGCGTCGATCTTCCGCGGCCTCAATGTCGAGCAGAATATCCGCGCGGTGCTGGAAGTGGTCGAAAAGGACCGCAAGGTGCGCGAGCGCAATCTCGACGAACTGCTCGAGGAATTCCACATCAGCCATCTGCGCAAGGCGCCATCCATGTCGCTTTCGGGCGGCGAGCGGCGACGCCTGGAAATCGCGCGAGCGCTGGCGACGCGTCCGGCCTACATGCTGCTCGACGAGCCTTTCGCCGGCATCGATCCGATCGCCGTCGCCGATATCCAGCAACTGGTGCGCCACCTGACGGCGCGCGGCATCGGCGTCCTCATCACCGATCACAATGTGCGCGAAACGCTCGGCCTGATCGACCGCGCCTACATCATCCATGCCGGCCAGGTGCTGACCCACGGAAGGGCCGATGAAGTGGTGGCCAACCCGGATGTGCGGCGACTCTATCTCGGCGAGGGTTTTACGCTCTGAGCGTGAAATTTGTTTCCTGACACGATTTTTGCGGTTCGCCGGGCGCTTTTTCCTCGATTTTGCTCCGGGATAACGCTCCGGTAAGCGAGTTTTGCTACCAATTGCCTTGACAAGCAAAAGCCGGGCCAGTTTCTATGGCCGGCTGCAAAATTCTTGCCCGGAAGTCCGGATGCATAGACGAGGCGTTTGAAACCGAACCATGGCGTTGGCGGCCAAACTACAGCTACGACAATCGCAGTCGCTGGTGATGACGCCGCAGCTGATGCAGTCGATTCGGTTGCTGCAGTTCACCCATGTCGAGCTCGAGCATTTCATCGACGAGGAAATCGAGCGCAATCCGCTGCTGGAGCGCGCCGAGCCGCAGGACGATGCCGCCAGCGACCAGGCGCAGAAGATCGAGGCGGAGCCGCAAGCCACCCCCGAAGGCGACTGGTTCGAAAACGAGACGCAGTGGAGTGCCGAGGCGATCTCGGACAAGCTCGACACGTCGCTGGAAAACCTGTTTCCCGACGACCCGGGTACCAGCGAGCGGCTCGGTCCCGACCTGACGGCGCAATGGAAATCGGCTTCCGGCAATGGCGCGGGTTCCTCATCCGAATGGTTTGACGCCGGCGATATGGCGGCCGCGACGATCACGCTGCGCGACCATGTCGGTGAACAGGTGGCGCTAGCCTTCGCCGATCCGGCTGCACGGCTGATCGCCGCCGAGCTCGCCGACGGCCTTGACGAGACCGGCTATCTGCGTGCCGACCTGGCCGAGATCGCCGCTCGTCTCGGTGCGGATGCCGCCGCCGTGGCGAAGGTGCTGGCGGTGTGTCAGACTTTCGAGCCGGCCGGCCTGTTTGCCCGCGACCTAGCCGAATGCCTGTCGCTGCAACTTGCGGTGCGCAACCGGCTCGATCCGGCGATGAAGGCGCTGGTCGCCAATCTCGAACTCCTGGCACGGCGTGATTTTCACGCATTGAAACGGATCTGCGGTGTCGACGAGGAGGATCTGCTCGACATGCTGGCGGAGATCCGGGCGCTCGATCCCCGGCCGGGCATGGCGTTTTCGGGCGGCGCCAGCGACGCGATCGTCGCCGATGTCGAGGTGCGCGCGGCCAATGACGGCAGCTGGACGGTCGAACTCAATGCCGAAACGCTGCCGCGCGTGTTGGTCGACCATATCTATTTCGCCCAGGTCTCGCCGCAGGCCAGGAACCAGGCGGAAAAGGATTTTCTGGCCGAATGCCTGCAGAACGCCAACTGGCTGACGCGCAGTCTCGACCAGCGGGCAAAGACCATCCTCAAGGTCGCCTCGGAGATCGTTCGCCAGCAGGATGCCTTCCTTGTCCATGGCGTGCGCCAGCTGAAACCGCTCAACCTGCGCACGGTGGCCGATGCCATCGGCATGCACGAATCGACGGTCAGCCGGGTCACCGCGAACAAATACATGCTGACGCCGCGCGGCGTGTTCGAGCTTCGCTACTTCTTCACCGCCTCGATCGCCGCGTCAGGCGGCGGCGATGCGCATTCCTCGGAGGCCGTGCGTGACCGCATCAGGCAGCTGATCGACGAGGAAAAAGCGGCCGACGTGCTTTCCGACGATGCAATCGTCGACATGTTGCGCGAGAGTGGCGTCGATATTGCCAGGCGCACGGTGGCCAAGTACCGGGAAGGCATGAATATTCCTTCCTCGGTGCAGCGCCGGCGCGAGAAACGGGCGCTGGCCAGCGCCGGGCGCTGAGGCAGTTCGATTTTCCACAGGCCAGCACTTCATTGACAAGCTTCGGTGAAGTGGCTAGAAGCCCGCCCGCATGAGACGGGCTAGATGCCCGCATGCGGATGGTCCGTCACGACGTTGGCCTCGAGACGGTCAAAGGGCGGCTTGTGATCAACCGGAAAGTTCGGATTTAAATCGGCGCAAGTGACGCCGCAAAGCTTGTGCGCACGGATCACGAGTATAAACTCGGGCGAGTTTGAAGCCTGAGCAAGGAAGGTCAGTTTTCAGATGAATCTGCGCATATCGGGAAAACACATGGATATCGGCGATGCGTTCCGTACACGCATCAACGATCGTGTCGGCGAAGCGATCGGCAAATATTTCGATCGCGGTTTTGCCGGACACGTCACGGTCATCAAATCGGGTTCGCGCTATTCGGCGGACTGCATGATCCGGCTGGATTCCGGCGCTTCGCTGCAGGCCACCGGCGATGCCCAGGATCCGACGCTTGCCTTCGAGGCGGCGGCGGATCGTCTGGAAACCCGCCTGAGGCGCTACAAGCGCCGGCTGAAATCGCACAATTCGGGCGCCGCCAACGGCCAACCGACCGACATAGCCTACACGGTTATGGCGCCGCTTGCCGATGACGACGAGGACATTCCGGAGAATTTCGCGCCGGCCATCGTCGCCGAATCAACCATGACGCTGAAGACCATGTCGGTGGCGTCGGCGGTTATCGAACTGGACACCAAGGACAGCCCGGTCTTCGTCTTCCGCAACGCCGGAAACGACCATCTCAACATCGTCTATCGCCGGCCCGATGGAAACATCGGCTGGATCGACCCGTCCACGACCAAGGTCGCACAAGCGTGACGACCGAGGTCGCACAGGTGACGACAGAGGTCGCACAGGTGACGACCGAGGTTGTACGGGTGACGACCAGGGTCGCACTGGGATAAAAGCCGGCCGCACGAGGGGTGGGACTGGTGACGGCAGGCGAACAAGGGATTTTCAAGCATGGATCTGAGCGATCTTATCAACGTTCCGGCGATATTGCCGGCGTTGAAGGCGAACTCCAAGAAGCAGCTGCTGCAATTGCTGTCCGAACGGGCAGCTGCGATTTCCGGCATTCCGGAGCGGGAGGTGTTCGACACCATCCTGCAGCGTGAGCGGCTGGGTTCGACCGGCGTCGGCAACGGCATCGCCATCCCGCACGGCAAGCTGGCCGGCGTGAAGCGCATCGCAGGTGTTTTCGCCCGGCTGGAGACGCCCGTCGATTTCGAATCACTGGACGATCAGCCCGTCGATCTGGTGTTTCTGCTGCTGGCGCCGGAAGGGGCGGGCGCCGATCACCTCAAGGCACTGTCGCGCATCGCGCGGGTGCTGCGCGACGCCGACACGGTGGCTAAAATCAGGGGTACGCGCGACGCGGCTGCTATCCACACGCTTTTATCGGACACCCAGGCCTCGCACGCGGCCTGATATTATCTGTTTTACGCAATTGCGGACGGAAAACCGTTACACACTTTTCCTGGCATTGCTTTGAATTGAGACAATCTCAAGGGCCGCCATGGCGGCCCTTTTCCGTTTCAGCGGGAAATCGCTCTCAGTGAATGGCGACCGTGGTCAGATCGTTTTCCATGGCACCGGCCAGAGCGCGGTCACGCGCATCGGAAAGCAGGATCGGCTGGCCATTGGCGGCAAACAAGGCCCACAGTTCCATGCCGGGGGCGATTTCGCCGAGATTGGGGAAACGGCCGAGCAATTCGTCGCTCGAGACCTTTCTGAGATAAGCGACCGAGCCCTCGCCCAGATGAGCGAATTCGCCATTGGTCATGGTGATATTTTCAGTTCTGGTCATTTCAAAGCCTCCTTGGCGCGAGGACGCCGCTCAAGGCCATCCCGCATGAGAGCCATTTAAGTCTGCTGCATCGTGCTTTCGGAAAATCGGAACCGATTTCCGGCCGATGCAGTCGTAAAGATCAGTCTTTCACCGATATGTTTATTTTCCGTACCAGCCGTTCGGACTCCGGCCGATCAAGGTCGATCGACAAAAGGCCGTTCTTCAACTCCGCCGCGATCACCCGCATGCCATCAGCCAGCACGAAACAGCGCTGGAACTGGCGCGCGGCGATGCCGCGATGAAGAAATTCGCGCTCGGTGTCGTCGGTCTGACGGCCGCGCACGACCAGCTGGTTTTCCTCCGTGGTGACATCGAGATCGCTTTCGGCGAAACCTGCGACCGCCAATGTGATGCGCAACCTTTCGGTCTTGCCGTCGGCGCCGCTGAGGCGTTCGATGTTGTAGGGAGGGTAGCTGTCACCGGACTTCGCCAGGCGTTCCAGGGTCTTTTCCATGGCGTCGAAGCCAAGCAGAAGCGGGCTGGAAAAGGGCGTCATTCGGCTCATGTTACACTGTCCTCTCAAGAGCGACATAAAGTGGAAAAACCCAGATGGCATTTTTCCCGATGGCCTTGATATGGTCCGCCCCGCGACCAAGTTCAAGCCGTCAACAGACCCGCCCAAAAAGACCATGCCGTGGACTCACAGGAATGACCGACATGGCGCTTGAAACGGCGAGCAGATGCAAGGAGAAGCGCGCAGGTCGGGATGGTCTTCCCCGGTCGAGCGGTTCGACCTGGCAGCTCGCGGCCGCTTCGGCGTGATTTGGATGTTTCGATCGGATCGGTGCAAGCCCACGACCTCGCCAAACAAGGAATTGAAATGCCCCAGTCACGCAAGATCATCATCGACACGGATCCCGGCCAGGATGATGCCGTCGCCATATTGCTGGCGCTCGGCAGCTCCGAACTGGAGATCGTCGGCATATCAGCCGTTGCCGGCAACGTGCCGCTGAAGCTTACCGAAAAGAACGCCCGCAAGATCTGCGAGCTGGCCGGCCGCCCGGACATCAAGGTCTATGCCGGCGCCATCCGGCCCCTGATGCGCGAACTGGTCACCGCTGAAGAAGTGCATGGCAAGACTGGTCTCAACGGACCGCAATTGCCCGAACCGACGATGAAGCTGCAAGACCAGTATGCGGTCGATTTCATCGTCGAGACGCTGATGAGCGAAGAAAGCGGCACGATCACGCTTTGCGCGCTCGGGCCGCTGACCAACATTGCACTGGCGCTGATCCGCGAGCCACGCATTGTACCCCGCATCAAGGAAATCGTGCTGATGGGCGGTGGCTTCTTCGAAGGCGGCAATGTCACCCCGACCGCCGAATTCAACATCTATGTCGACCCGCAGGCCGCCGACGTCGTGCTCAAATCCGGCATTCCGATCGTGATGATGCCGCTCGACGTCACCCACAAGGCCCTGACCACCGCCAAGCGCACGCAGGCCTTCCGCACCCTGGGCACCAGGGTCGGCACCGCCACCGCGGAGATGCTGGAGTTCTTCGAGCGCTTCGACGAGGAGAAGTATGGCACCGACGGTGGCCCGCTGCACGACCCTTGCGTCATCGCCTATCTGTTGAAGCCAGACCTGTTCAAGGGCCGCAACTGCAACGTCAGCGTGGAAACCGCCTCGGAACTGACCATGGGTATGACCGTGATCGACTGGTGGGGCGTCACCAAACGGCCGAAGAACGCCATGGTGATGCGCGACATCGACCATGACGGGTTTTTCGCCTTGCTGGTGGAAAGGCTGGGGCGGCTGTGAGAGCTTCCTTCTCCCCGTTCACGGGGAGAAGGTCCCGGCAGGGGGATGAGGGGCGGCGCGAGCGTGGATATTCTGCCTTTAGCTCCGGCGCTGCCCCTTCACCCGGCCACTACGCGACCACTCATGGACGGGGTGAGGGGATGAGTTTACTTCGCCTTTGAAAACGCCAGCCACAGACCGCCGCCGACCATGAAGCTGCCGCTGATCCTCGACAAAAGTTTTATGCGCCCGGCCGACAGCAGGCGCCCGGCGCGGCCGGCGGCCAGCGCGTAGGTCGAATCCGAGAAGGCGGCGAAGATCATCACGGTCAGGCCCATGATGGCGATCTGCAGCGAATAGTTGCCTTGCGGCGAAATGAACTGCGGAAAGAAGGCACCGAAGAAAATCAGCGTCTTGGGATTGCTGAGCGCCACCAGCAGGCCCTGCAGGAAGAAGCCGCCGCGCGGCTTCCTCGCTGTTCCATCGGCGTTCAGCGTGCCCTTGGAACGGAACATCTGCACGCCCATCCAGATCAGATAGGCGGCGCCAATCAGCCGTACCAATTCGAACCAGTGGCCCATGCCTGCGATCAGCGTGTTGAGGCCGATGCCGACGATGGCGATCATCACGGCAAGCCCGGCCTGCGTTCCGGCGACATTGGCAAGACCGGCGCGTGAGCCATGGCGGATGCTGTTGGCGATGATCAGCGTGACCGTAGGGCCCGGCACCAGGATGATGACGATGCAAGCCAGGACATAAGCAGCGTAGAGTTCGAGCGACATGTTTCTTCCCCAAGAATGCCGCCGAGGCGGCGTAGCTGACAGCAATCAATGCATGGCGGCGATGGCGATGCAAGCCGATGCGCGAAGCGCCACGACACGCCGGTGCATGCGGCTCAGGCGCCAGCTCCGGCCTGCCAGGGCAGCGTTGCCTCATAGGAGGCCGCTGCCTTCAGCACCGCGAGGTCGCCGCGCGGCCGGCCGATCAACTGCATGCCCATGGGTCGGCCCTTGTCGTCGAAGCCGACAGGTACGTTGACCGCCGGACAGCCGCCCAGCGTGGCGAATGCGGAAACCTGCATCCAGCGGTGGTAGCTGTCCATCGCTCGTCCGGCGACCTCGCGCGGCCAATGCGTGCTTACATCGAAGGGGAAGACCTGCGCGGTCGGTAGCGCGATGAGATCGAAGCGGTCGAAGATCGACAGCAGCGCGCGATGCCAGGATGTGCGGATGACTGAGGCGGCGCGGATTTGCGGCGCCGTCAGCCTCATTGCGTTCTCCACTTCCCAGATGGCTTCCGGCTTGAGTAGGCCGCGCTTCGCGGGATCGTCATAGTGGGTTTTGAGCGCACAGCCGCTGCTGGCCTGGCGCAGCGTCACGAACGCCTGCCACAGCGCCTCCAAATCGAAATCCGGCAGCAGGGGCTCGGTCGCGAAGGACGCTTCCGCAAAGCGGCCAAGTGCCGCCTCGCACAGGCCGAGAATGCCTGTTTCAACCGGCAGATGACCGCCGAGGTCACCGAGCCAGGCGATACGGCCACCAGTTGCGGGTATTCCAAGCCCTTCGAGGAACGAGCCGGGTTTTTCGTAGGACAATGGCGCGTGCGGGTGGTAACCGGCCTGCACATCGAGCAGCAGCGCCATGTCACGGACGTTGCGGCCCATCGGCCCGTCGACGCCCATCTGCGCATGGAAGACTTCGAAATCGGGTCCGCCGGGAACAAGTCCTTGCGACGGGCGGAAGCCAAAAACATTGTTCCAGGCGGCCGGGTTGCGCAGCGAGCCGCCGAAGTCGCTGCCATCGGCGACGGGCACCATATCGAGGGCCAGCGCCACCGCCGCGCCGCCGCTCGAGCCGCCGGCGGTCAGGTCCGGATCGAAGGCGTTCAGCGTCGGCCCGAACACGGCGTTGTAGGTGTTGGAACCAAGCCCGAATTCGGGAACGTTGGTCTTGCCGATGATGATGGCGCCGGCATTGCGGATCCGCTCGACGAAGAAATCGTCCCCCTGCGGCACGAAATCGGCGAAGATCGGCGAGCCGAAGGAGGTCCTGAGGCCCGTGGTCGAGGCGAGATCCTTGATGGCGATGGGGAGGCCGAAGAGCGGGCCGGTTTTGGCTCGTGTTGGGCTGGCATCGGCCGCATCGGCTTCGCGCAGGATATCGGCGCGATCGCGCAAGGAGACGATGGCGTTGACCAGCGGATTGACTGCCTCGATGCGATCGAGGAATGCCCCCACCACCTCACGTACGGAAAGCTCTCTCTCCCGGATCGCGCCGGCGAGTTCGACCGCGGACAGGCGGCAGATGTCGCTTGCCGGCTGCACGGCATGTTTCGTTTGAGGGCGCAGCATTTTCAACGGGTTTCCTGCAGCGCCTGATCGACGTCTTTGGCCAGCGGGATCGCCGGTTGGGCGCCGGGCTTCAGGCAGGCCAGCGAACCGGCTGCGCCGGCGCGCGCCAGCGCCTGTTCGAGCGTGAGGCCCGACGACAGGCTGGCGGCGAAATAGCCGCAGAACGTATCGCCGGCGCCGACCGTGTCGACAGGGGTGATCTTGCGGGCCGGAACGGCCAGGAATTCGCTCGGCGTTGCCGCCATCACGCCATCGCCGCCGAGCGTGACGACGACGGTGCGGCCGGTCTTTCCGGCAAAGTCGCGCATGCGGGCCGCCCGGTCGCGGCCTTGCAGCGACAGCGCTTCGCCGTAGAGGTCGAACTCGGTTTCGTTGGCGACGACATAGTCGGCCTTGTCGAGAAAGCCGGCTGCCTGCCCCTGGAAAGGCGCCGTGTTGAGCACGGTGATGGCCCCGGCCGCCCTTGCCTGGTCGAGGGCGGCATCGACGGTGGCCAGCGGAATCTCGTTTTGCAGCAGCACGACGTCGCCTTTTTTCAGAAAGGCCTTGGAGAGATCGCCTGGCACCACGGAAGCGTTGGCGCCCGGCACCACGGCGATGATGTTCTCGCCGTCGTCAGCGACCATGATCAGTGCCGTGCCGGTCGAGGCGTGAGTCTCGGCAACGCCGGACAGGTCGACCTTGCCGTCGCGCAGCAATGCCAGTGCCTCGGCTGCGAAGCTGTCCCTGCCGACGGCGCCGACCATGCGCACCGAGGCGCCGGCGCGTGCGGCGGCCAGTGCCTGGTTGGCGCCCTTGCCCCCAGGCGTGGTGGTGAAGGCCGAGCCGCCTACCGTCTCGCCGGGGCTCGGCAAGCGGTCGACCTTGGCGATAAGGTCGAGGTTGATCGAACCAATGACGATAATCAAGCAAGGCCTCCTGGCAACGCAAATCAAATGTCGGAGCGTCCTTCGTGCGTCCGGGCGAACGCAGGTCATTCCGATTGCGCGGAAGCTAACCTGTAAGGCCGCGGCTTGCCAGACCAGGCGCATGGTCCAGTCCGATTTGAGGCGGTGTCGTGGCCTTATTCGCAGCGCACGGTGACCGTGCCCTGATAGTTGCCGGCGGGAAAGATACCGCTCGACCTGGTGGCGGTGAGGTCGACCTGCATGCTGTGGGTGCCGTTGGCAACCCTCTGCGGCACACTTCCGTTGACATCGGCCCCCGAGCCATCGAGGCGGAAGACCGAAGCGAAGGCCACGTTGGTGCCGCCGCCGCTCGGCGCGGACGAGAATGCGGCAGGCGCCGGCGCTGAAACCGAATAGCAGTCAAGCAGGTTAAGTATCGAGCACAACAGGGAGCTTGCCACCACGGTGGCGCCGGCGCTCGATCCGCCTGCCTGTTTGGAGCCCAGTATGCTGATGGCGGGATTGGCCTTCATCGTTCCGGACGCCCCGACCATGATGGTGCAGGTGCCAATGATCGCTGCCTGCACCGGAAGGCAAAAGCCGGCAAGTGCTGCCATCGCAAGCAGCGCGCGGCTACTGCTTCTTCTTTTTCTTGCCATCGCCATTTCCGGTCCTGATGCTCCAGCCTTCGTTGGCCCACCCCGGTGACGCGGCCGTGGGAGCGCTGGCGGCGATGCTCGCCGTCTGGCCGTCGGCGCCAAGGCCCATTTTGAGGAGTTTCAGCTCCAGCTGCAGGCGCTCGACCTCAAGCTCATAAAGACGGCTGCAATCGACGCGCTTCGGCGTACGCCCGATCGGGATCACCACCCGACCATAGGTGGCAACGCTGTTGTCCGACTGGCTGTTGCCTCTGATAACGCCGAGATCGACATAGGCGCCGGAACCGGAGACGGCGGAACGGCAAGTGGTACCGTCCGCGGCATGGACCTCGTCCTGGCCCTGGGGCAAGGTGACGCCGGGCAGGTTGAAGCCGCTCTCGTTCTGGTTGAGGTTGTAGACGTCCTCGGCTCCGGCCGGCAAGGCACCCGCCCAAGCAGCCGCGAGCGCCAGTATCAGGACTTGCGGCGCCCAAAAAACTTTCCGCATATCTGTGCCTTTATCTGCGTCTGTTGATTGGGAAAGGGGATGCTTTCGGTACAGATACGCACTTTACGCTCGGCAGCGCCGTCAAAAGGCACAACCACAAGGACAGAGCGGGAGGCCTGGGAAGCCAGCTGGAAGACATCTGGAGAGATTCTGGCATCTACCGGCTGAAAATCCTGATCGTAGACGTGGATTTCGACCCGGATCTTCCGGTCGTAGGGATTGGCGGGGAAGACGCGAACCGCGAAGACGTCGGTGAAGCTGTTGATCTCGCCACGCATCGGCGACATCGATTGGGCCTTGGCGGCAATGGGCACCAATCCGACGGCCAATGCCGTCGCGAGGATTCGAGCATGTTTCAACGACCCCTCCTTCGCTGCGCGTCATTCGCAGCGCAGCGTTACGGTTGCCTGATAATTGCCGTTGGCGAAGCGATTGCTGCCGCCTTTGGTTCCGGCAAGGTGAACCGAGACGAGATCGGCGCCGGGTGTGTTGATGCTGGTTGCCGAGCCGGTCTCGACGATGGAATGCGCGCCGGCGGCAGAGTAGGTGGGCGTCCAGGTCGTCGACGTGCTGTCGGCGGATGGCACCGTCATGGTGGTGACCGGGTCGACGCTCAGCGACACACCTCCGGTCGTCGTCAGCGTCACGGTTCCGGCCGAGCCGCCGCTGTTGTGGGAACTGAGGGACTGGAGATCGGGACTGGCCGTCATCGTACCGTTGGTGGCAACGACAAGCGTGCAGGTGGGCGCGATCGTGCCGTTGAAGATGACATTCTGCGTCGTGGCCAACGCAGCCTCGTCGATGCTGGCAACCAGCAAAGCTGCGCCGCAGGCGGCGCGAAACCATGTCATCGGGACCTCCTATCAAGCCGGATCGTCCGGATTAATATGAGGGCATCATCACTTTATCGTGGTTAATTTAGAGTTACCTGAAATAACGGCCAAAAACAACGATTACCGGAACCGGAGGTTGCCTTCGGTTGCAAAGGCGGAAACCACAGTGGAAATCGCGCTTATACTTAATAATGCCGATATACCCATGTTTTTCTCCACAATATTGCGAAAAATCGATTTTATGATACCTGCCCGGCTTCCCAGCCCAGAATGGCGCGTTTACGGGTCAGGCCCCAATGATAACCGGTGAGGTCGCCTGATTTACCGATGGCGCGGTGACAAGGCACCACGAAAGAGAGCGGATTGGCGCCGTTGGCCGCACCGACCGCCCGGCTGGCGGACGGTGCGCCGATGCTGGCCGCAATCGAGGAATAGGTGCGGGCCTTCCCCATCGGGATCTTGAGCAGCGCCTCCCAGACGCGAACCTGGAAGTCGGTGCCGATCATGACGACATGCAGCGGCTGGTCGGGGCGCCACAGCGTCGGATCGAAGATACGGGCGGCATAGGGGCCGGTAGCAGTCATGTCCTCGACATAGATAGCGTTCGGCCAGCGGCTGGACATGTCGGCGAAGACGACGCGTTCCTCGCCGGGGTCGCTGAAGGCGAGGCCGGCGAGCCCGCGCTCCGTGGCCATGATCAGGGCGGTGCCGAATGGCGAGGAATGGAAGCCGTAGCGGATGGTGAGCCCGGCGCCGCGTGTCTTGTAGTCGCCCGGCGACATCGCCTCATGCGTGACGAACAGGTCATGCAGCCGGCCCGGGCCGGACATGCCCAGTTCGAACGATGTCTCGAGCAGCGGCATGCCGGAATCGAGCAGCCTGCGCGCATGGTCCAGTGTCACCGCCTGCAGGAAGGCTTTGGGCGACAGGCCGGCCCAGCGGGTGAAGAGTTTTTGCAAGCCGGTCGGCGTCTCGCCGACTTCCTCGGCCAGCTCTTCGAGGGTAGGCTGATCACGATAGTCGAGACTGATCTTCTCGATGGCACGGCGCACGATTTCGTAGTCGCTGCCTTCAGGCGTGATGTCCTTTTTGAGGACTGCGGTGTGGGTGCTCATCAGGCAACCTCACGATTGCGTTGAATCAGTTTAAGAGCTGATTGGGCGTTGGTCCCGCGCCACCGTGACGACCGCCTGTGGTGCTCGCCCTTCGAGGGCCCGCATGAGACCTGCGGCGTTG
>NZ_RZRU01000030.1 GCF_003997495.1 Mesorhizobium sp. M7A.F.Ca.US.008.03.1.1
GGGCGGCCCGGACCCCGCCCGAATGGGGCGAGCCGCCGCCCGCCGTTTCCGGCATGACCGGCTTCAGCACGCGCTCGCGCACCAGATGGCGGGTGACTTCGCTTTCGGCCTTGTTGAGGTACCAGTCGATCAGCCGGCGGATTTCGGCGCGTTGCATCGGGTCCTCGGCGAACAGCCGCTTGTCGCGCTTCAGGACGCCGCGCGTTTCATCGAGATACTCGGCGATGACGGTCGCGCCGACGATCGGCACGTCGCCCTCGGCCAGCAGGATCGGCAGCGTGCCGGCCGGGTTCAGCGCCAGGAACTCCTTGCGCCGGGTCCACGGCTTTTCCTCGATCAAGGCCAACTCCTCGCCATACTCGCCGAAAGCGAGGCGGACGAAGCGACAGGTGGCGAACATGGGATGGTGGAAAAGCGTCAGCATGGTTCCGCGATGATAAAGCGCACTGGCGAATCGCAGGGCGCACCGGTAAGTCTTGGCCGCCCGGTTAGCGGGCCGTCAGGGTGTTGCGACCTATAGGGGGACTTCAACGCCATGACAAGCAAGCCGTTTGTCTAGAGATAGAGCATGATGTCGTCCGAAAACCGCTTCACACTTTTCGGCATCATGCTCTAGCCGTCACGCCAATGCCGAGGTAGCCATGGAAAGCCAGACCATCGTCGAAGCCCTGCTGCTCGGCCTGCTGGAGGGGCTGACCGAGTTCATCCCGGTGTCGTCGACCGGCCATATCCTGCTCGCCGGCCATTTCCTCGGCTTCCATTCGACCGGCAAGGCCTTCGAGATCCTGATCCAGCTCGGTGCCATCCTGGCGATCCTCAGCGTTTATTTCCGCCGTCTGTGGAAGATGCTGCTCGACCTGCCGCATGACCGGCTGACGCGGCATTTCGTCATCGGCATTCTGATCGCCTTCCTGCCGGCGGCGATCATCGGCGCGCTGGCGCATGATTTCATCAAGACGGTGCTGTTCGAATCGCCAAGGCTGATCTGCATCATGCTGATCATCGGCGGCGTCGTGCTGCTGGTGGTCGACCGCATGAATCTCAAGCCGGTCTACCGCGACGTCGAGCGGTTCCCGACCAGGCTTTACCTGCAGATCGGGCTTTTCCAGTGCCTGTCGCTCATTCCCGGCACATCGCGTTCGGGCTCGACCATCGTCGGCGCGCTGCTTTTGGGCGTCGACAAGCGCGCGGCCGCTGAATTTTCCTTCTTCCTTGCGATCCCGACCATGGTCGGCGCCTTCGCCTTCGACCTGTTCAAGAACCGCAACGTGCTGAGCAGTGCCGACCTGCCGATCATCGCCGTAGGCTTCGTCGCCGCCTTCGTCACGGCGCTTATAGTCGTGCGCTTCCTGCTCGACTACGTCTCGCGCAACGGCTATTCGCTGTTCGGCTGGTGGCGGCTGGTGGTCGGCGGCGTTGGTCTGGTGGCCTTGATGATCTGGGGGTGAGGAGTGGTCCGCGAAGCGGACGGAAAGCCAATTGCTTGGCTTTCCGAACGACGAACGCCCTGAGCATGCGAAGGGCGAGCAACGTTTCTCCTCAATTCCTTCCATAAAACGCGTTCTCGACATGCACCGGCCAACGCCAGGGCACCACCGCGACCATGTCGAAGCGCATCGACAGCCTGCCGTAGTCCGCTTGGCGCGACAGCCAGATGTCGGCTGCGCCTTCTATTCGACGTTCCGATTCGTGGCCGATCGCCTCCATGGCTTCCATCAGCGTGCGCCGCGCCTTGACCTCGACGAACAGCACCAGGTCGCCGCGCCGCGCGATCAGGTCGATCTCGCCGAAGCGCGTGCGATGGCGGCGGGCGAGAATGCGATAGCCTTTCAGAATCAGCGCTGCAGCCGCCAGCCATTCGCCGCGATGACCGCGCCGATAGGCTTTTTGGCGGCTGGCGACCGGGCGTTCAGCCACCGTCCTCTCCGGAAGCATCCTTGAGCTCGAGCAGCCGCCGGTAGAGCGCCTGTTTCTGGCCGCCGGTCATCTTCGCGGCTTCCGCCGCCGCCTTGGAGGCCGGCATCTCGGCGGCAAGCGACAAAAGCAGGCGGTCGATGTCGGCGGGCTCGTCCGCCCTGGCCTCGGCCGGACCGACGCAGACGACGATCTCGCCCTTCGGCGTATCGGCCGCCGCATAGTGGTCGGCCAGCGCCTGAAGCGTGCCGGTGCGCATTTCCTCGAAGGTCTTGGTCAATTCACGGCCGATGGCGGCCTTGCGCTCTCCGCCCAGCGCTTCGACCATGGCACCGAGGGATTCGGCCAGCCGGCGCGGCGATTCGAAGAAGATCAGCGTCGCCGGCACGGCTTTCAGGGCTTCCAGCCGCGTCAGCCGCTGTCCTGATTTGACCGGCAAAAATCCGGCGAACATGAAGGCGTCGGAGGGCAGGCCGGATGCGGTCAACGCCGCGAGCGGCGCCGATGGACCGGGGATGGGCACGACGCGGATGCCGTGGTCGAGCGCCTCGCCGACCAGCCGGTAGCCGGGATCGGACACCAGCGGCGTGCCGGCATCGGAGATCAACGCCACGCTCTGTCCGGCCTGGAGCGCCGCGATCAGCTTCGGCCCGGCCTCGCCGGCATTATGCTCATGGTAGGCCGTGGTTCGGCGGCGGATGCCATAACGGTCGAGCAGCACGCGCGACACCCGCGTGTCTTCGCAAGCGACGATGTCGGCGGCGGCCAGGGTCTCCAGCGCGCGCAGCGTGATGTCGGCGAGATTGCCGATCGGCGTCGCCACCAGATAGAGCGCTGGTTCCAGCGGCCGGGCCGCGATCTCCGTCTGCCCGACCACATAGCTGCGCTTGCCCGTCTCTGCGGTCACTGATGACTTCTCCATTCAGCCCTGTTTGGCACGGCTGACGCGGGCTTGCAAAGCTGGCGCCGATGTAAGGAATTCGCCTTTCCTTTGCCACAGTGGGGAACCAAACCGGCGTTGGCAAATTAGCCCCCTGATTCCGGAGGAGGACAGGATGGACAGCCTGAAGATACAGGACGCTTTCGAGCCCTACTATGCCGACCGCAACCGCGTTGCCGTACGCAGGGACAAGCGCTTGCCTGCCAAGACCGAGAACAGCCTGACCAAGCAGGCCGCCTTGCCTACGAACGTCAGGCTTTCCGACAACAAACCCGACAGCACGACGGAGCACTGACCGGACGATGCCCAATCGCTTCGATATCTTCATCACCCGTCTTGAAACAAAGAACGCCCGCAACGGCGCGCAACTACCCTCGATAGGCGACCAGCACCGCGCCCGCCGCAATAAGGGCGACACCAAGCCAGTTCGCTCCGGTGAGTCGCTCGCCGAGAAAGGCCGCGCCAAACACCGCCACAAGCACGACGCTTAGCTTGTCGATCGGCGCCACCTGCGCCGCGTTGCCGATCTTCAGGGCGCGAAAATAGCAGAGCCATGAGGCGCCGGTCGCCAGACCGGACAGGCCGAGGAAGGCCCAGGTCTTTCCCGAGATCGTAGCCGGCGACTGGAACTGGCCGCTGGCGAGCAGGATGGCACCGAGCACGATCAGGATGATGACCGTGCGGATGAAGGTGGCGAAATCGGAATTGATGTTCTCGATGCCGACCTTGGCGAAGATCGCCGTCAGGGCCGCGAATGCAGCCGAGAGCAGGGCCCAGAATTGCCAGGAGGATACGGTCAGGTTCATGCCGATGGCCTTCGCGAGGTCTCAGTCCAGATAACGCGAACCCGCGCTTTCAGAAGCGCAATCAACTCCGGGTCCATGAATTCGTAGTCATCCGGGATATCGAGGCAGATCACCTTGGCCGCCTTCAGGCTGGCCTTGAACTTTTTCTGCAACTTCGAGCGGTGCGTCTTTTCCATAACGAAGATGATGTCGGCCCAAGCGACGAGCTCGTGCGACAGCGGGGTGTCGGCGTCATGGTTGGTGCCGGCCGAGGCGACCTCGATGTCGTGGCGCTTGGAAAACACCTGCTCGGCGGTCGGGCTGCGCAAACGGTTCTGGCTGCAGACGAAGAGGACGTTTTTCAAGGAATTTTTCTTTGGAGCATGATCCCGTCCGGAAACCGGTTTCCACTTTTCGGGATCATGCTCACCGCGCCAGATCCGCTACCACGGCATCGAGCACGATCATGCCGGCCGGCGTGGCGCGGAGACGCGCATTGCCGATCGGCGCCACCAGCCCCTCTCCCTGCAGCATCGACAGCCGCGCGCTCGACAGGCCGCGTCCGGAGAACGCCTCGTAGCGGGAGAGGTCGATGCCTTCGGCCAGCCGCAGGCCCATCAACAGGAATTCGTCGGCCTCTTCCGAGCGCGTCAGGATTTCGCCGCCGGTGACGCCATGGCCCTTGGCCTCGACCAGGTTGGCCCAGGTTTCCGGCATCCGCTCGGCGATCGTCACCGTGCGGCGGCCGTTCTCGACGAAGCGGCCATGCGCGCCGGGGCCGACGCCGACATACTCGCCATAGCGCCAATAGGTGAGGTTGTGCCGGCTCTCGGCGCCCGGTCTGGCGTGGTTGGAAATCTCGTAGGCCGGCAGGCCGTGCGCCGTGGTGATCTCCTGCGTCAGCGCATAGAGGTCGGCGGCGTGGTCGTTGTCGGGAATGATGAATTTCTTCGCCGCATGCAGCGCGTGGAAAGGCGTGCCTTCCTCGATGGTCAGCTGGTAGAGCGACAGATGATCGGCGGCATGGCCGATCGCCTGCTCCAGCTCCGCTGCCCAAGCCTCCGGCGTCTGGCCGGGGCGGGCGTAGATCAGATCGAAGGACAGCCGCGGAAAAATCTCGCGCGCGAGCCCGATGGCGTGCAGCGCCTCATCGACATTGTGCAGCCGGCCGAGGAAGCGCAGATCCTTGTCGTTCAGCGCCTGCACGCCGAGCGACACGCGATTGACCCCGGCCACCCGATAGCCGCGAAAGCGCTCGGCCTCGACCGAGGAGGGATTGGCCTCCAGCGTCACCTCGATGCCATCTGGAACGGTCCAGTTCTTCGCTACCGCGTCCAGAACCCTGGCCACGGTTTCGGGCTTCATCAGCGACGGCGTGCCGCCGCCGAGAAAAATGCTGGTCACCTCGCGCGGCCCGGTGCGCTCGCGCATCGTTGCCAGCTCAGCCTCGAAGGCGCTGGCAAAGCGGTCCTGGTCGACCGGCTGGTGGCGGACATGGCTGTTGAAATCACAATAGGGGCATTTGGCCGCGCAGAACGGCCAGTGGACATAGACGCCGAAGCCGGGCGCCCGGTCGAGCAGCATGCTCATGTCGAGCCCAATCTCGCTCTGGCGAATTTCTGGAAGGCACGCGCGCGATGCGACAGCGCCGTGGCCTGGCCGGGCTTCCAGCCATGCTTTTCCTCAGCGCTCATTTCGCCGAAGGTTTTTTCGAAGCCATCGGGCAGGAACACAGGATCATAGCCGAAGCCGAGTTCGCCGCGCGGCGGCCAGACCAGCGTGCCTTCGGCCTCGCCGCGATAATATTCCGCCTCGCCGTCGGGAAACGCCAGGCAGATGAGGGCGACGAAGCGTCCCTTGCGCTGTTGCGGCAAGGCCGCTCCAACTTCCTGCAACGCCACTTCGGTGCGTTGCATGGCCATGCCGAAATCTCTGCTGCCATCCGGGGTCTCGGCCCAGTTGGCGGTGTAGACGCCAGGCGCGCCATCAAGCGCGTCGACGCACAGGCCGGAATCGTCAGACAATGCCGGCAGGCCGGTCGCCTGGGCGGCGGCCAGCGCCTTGATATAGGCGTTCTCCTCGAAGGTGGTGCCGGTCTCATCCGGCTCCGGCAGGCCATACTCCTTGGCCGACTTCGCTTCGAAGCCGAACGGCTCCATCAGATCGGCGAATTCACGCAGCTTGCCGTCATTATGGCTGGCGACGACGATCTTCTTGCCATCGAGAGAATGCATCAAAGGCCCCAGATTCTTGGCTCGGCAAATTCGATCGAATTGCCCGAGGGGTCGCGTATATAGATCGAACGGCCGCCCTGCGGCCACTCGAATTCGCTTTCGATGGCGATCCTCTTCGCCGCGAGATGCGCTTTCCAGCCGGCGATTTCATCGGCGGTTGCCGCAAAGCACAGGTGACCCTGGCCTACTGCACCGTGCGGCGGCACCGGCAGCCTGGCGTCGGGCGCCGGCGGCACTTTCGTCGCTGCGGCATTGAAGACGAGCAGCACGCCCGGCCCGCAGCGGAAGAAGAGGTGCCTGCCGTCAACCTTGCCGAGCAGGTCGAGGCCGAGGATGCCGACATAGAATTCTTCCGCCGCCGCCAGATCGGTGACGTAGAGGGCTGATTCAAGGATTGCCAAGGGCGTCACGAGGCACCCCCCTCTGCCCTACCGGGCATCTCCCCCGCAAGGGTGGAGATTGGCAGCGTCAACGCTGCCTCATGACCTGTAACGTCGGTGATTGGCGAAGCCCGCGACCACAAAAGATCTCCCCCCTTGCGGGGGAGATGTCCGGCAGGACAGAGGGGGGTGTGAAGGATCGCCAACGTTGTCGTCCTACAAGCTGCAGCTAAGCCACTGCCATCTGCTGCAAGCTGACCAGGCGCTGGATGCCTTTCTTGGCCAGGCCCATCAATTCCGCGAACTGTTCTTCGGAGAAAGGCTCGCCCTCGGCGGTGCCCTGGATCTCGACGATGCCACCCTTGCCGGTCATGACGAAATTGGCATCGGTGCCGGCCGCGGAATCCTCGATATAGTCGAGATCGATCACCGGCTGGCCGTCATGGATGCCGCAGGAGATCGCAGCGACATGGTCCTTGAGCACCTTGGCGACGCTGGCCATCTGGCGCGCTTCCATCCAGCGCAGGCAGTCGTACAGCGCCACCCAACCGCCGGTGATCGAGGCGGTGCGGGTGCCGCCATCGGCCTGGATGACGTCGCAGTCGACAGTGATCTGCTGCTCGCCCAGCGCCTGCAAATCGACCACGGCGCGCAGGGAGCGGCCGATCAGCCGCTGGATTTCCAGCGTGCGGCCGCCCTGCTTGCCGGCCGAAGCCTCGCGGCGCATGCGCTCGCCGGTCGAGCGCGGCAGCATGCCGTATTCCGCCGTCACCCAGCCCTTGCCGGAATTGCGCATCCAGCCCGGCACTTTTTCTTCGAGGCTGGCCGTGCACAGGACATGCGTGTCGCCGAACTTCACCAGGCATGAGCCTTCGGCATGCTTGGAGACGCCGCGCTCGAAGGAGATGGCACGCATTTCGTCGAATTGGCGTTTGGAAGGGCGCATTCAGGCTGCTTTCTTGTCATTTTTCGGAATCTTGGCCGGCTTGTAACCGCATGGGACGCGTGGCGCAAAGGAAAATGGCCTGACGATCTGACACAGACACCGGGTTGCGCGGGTGCAGTGTAAGTCTATATCCTCGGGCCGGAGGTTTTTGGCCGTATGACCAAGGCAGTCGATCCGAGTTCGCAGTCGCCCGCGCTTCAGTCGCTCGATATGCGTTCCCGCGACATCTTCCGGCGCATTGTCGATTCCTACCTCAGGGACGGTGAACCGGTGGGCTCGCGCAGCCTGTCGCGCATCCTGCCGTCCTCGCTGTCGCCGGCGACCATCCGCAACGTCATGAGCGACCTCGAGCATCTCGGCCTGATCTACGCGCCGCACATCTCGGCCGGCCGGCTGCCGACGCAGGCCGGCCTGCGTTTCTTCGTTGACGCCTTCATGGAGCTTGGCGACCTTTCCGACGAGGAGCGCCGCGCCATCGAGGCACAGGTGCGGGCTTCCGGCTCGGGCGCAACGCTGGAGCATATGCTGACTGAGGCCAGCCAGATGCTGTCGGGCATGTCGCGCGGCGCCGGCCTGGTGCTGGCCGCCAAAAACGAGGTGGCGCTGAAGCATATCGAATTCATCCAGCTCGAACCGACCAAGGCACTGGCGGTGCTGGTGTCGCAGAATGGCGACGTCGAGAACCGCGTCGTCGAGCTGCCCGCGGGCATCACCGTCTCGCAACTGCACGAGGCCTCGAATTTCCTCAACGCCCATATACGCGGCCGCACGCTGGCCGAGGCGCGGATCGAGATCGCCCGCATCAAGGAAGAGACCAGGGCCGCACTCGACACGCTGTCGCAGGATCTGGTCGAGAAGGGGCTGGCGGTGTGGGCCGGCGCCGACAGCGGCCTGCCGGCACGGCTCATCGTGCGCGGGCGGGCCAATCTGCTCGAAAACGTCACCGCCCAGGCCGACATCGAACTGCTGCGGCATCTGTTCGAGGACATGGAGACGCAGGACGGTCTGATCCAGCTGCTCGACCTCGCCGAGGAAGGCTCGGGCGTGCGCATCTTCATCGGCTCGGAAAACAAGCTGTTTTCGCTGTCGGGCTCGTCGCTGGTGGTCGCGCCCTATCGCGACAAGGACGCCCGCGTCGTCGGCGCGCTCGGCGTCATCGGCCCGACCCGGCTGAACTATGCCCGCATCGTGCCGATGGTGGATTACACCGCGCAGCTGATATCGCGCATGCTCCGTTGAGCTGATCTAACCGAGGAGACGACTATGGCGCTCGAAGAATTCAAGGCCCGGATCAGCCTCCTGCTGGAGGAGATGGTCAACCAGCCGGAGGATCAGCACGAGATCCAGGAGCAGTTGCGTGAAAAACTACAGGAAATGCGCGCCATGGGCTTGCCGCTGCCGGCCGATCTCGTCGAGTTGGAAAAACGCCTCGACGACGATTTCTACGCCGCCGGGACCTGAGCCCAGGAACCGGAAGCTTCCTTCACCTCGTCCTGTGCCGTGGAACGATCGACGAAACCGCTCGTTCCTGTTCTCACGCCCAGCATCGGAGGACCGAATGATGCGTTTTGCCGGCCCCGCAATTTCCGCCGCACTGTTTCTCTCAACCGCTTCATTCGCCCAGCAGGCGGACGAGTCGGTGCTCAAAGGCGCGGCCGCCTTCGGCGACTGGCGAGCGGACAAGCCGGGCACACGCCGCCTGATCAGACAGGACGATCTGCCTAAGCCCTATGCCACCCGGTCGACCTCGAACAGCGCCGGCGTCGCGGACATGCCGGCAGACGCGAAGCTGCAACTGCCGCCGGGGTTCTCGGCCGAGCTGGTTGCATCTGGCATCGACAATCCACGCGTCGTGCGCGTCGCGCCGAACGGTGACCTGTTCGTCGCCGACAGCGAGGCCAACCAGGTCCGCATCTATCGCCTCGCCGAAGGCAGTGCGAAGCCGGCGCAGGACGGCATCTTTGCCGGCAATCTCAACCAACCCTACGGCATTGCCTTCTATCCGCCGGGTGCTGACCCGCAATGGGTCTATGTCGCCAACAGCGACAGCATCGTTCGCTTTGCCTACCGCAATGGCGACCTGAAGGCCTCCGGGGATCCAGAAACCATCGTCGACAACATCCCGGCCAATCACCACTGGACCCGCGACATCGCTTTCTCGCCGGACGGCAAGACGCTTTATCTGTCGGTCGGCTCGGGATCGAATGTCGCCGAGGACATGGGCCAGGAGCCGAAAGGCGGACTCGATGCCTGGGCGAAATCGCAGCCGCTGGGTGCAGCCTGGGGATCCGAGGACGGCCGCGCCGATGTGCTGGCCTTCGACCCGGACGGCAAGAACGGCCGTATCGTCGCCACCGGCCTGCGCAACTGCTCGGGTATGACCGTGCAGCCGGCGACCGGCGCGCTGTGGTGCGTCGTCAACGAACGCGATGCGCTTGGCGACAATGTACCGCCCGAATACGCGACCGTGGTCAAGGAGGGCGCCTTCTATGGCTGGCCCTGGTACTACATCGGCGACAATGAGGATCCGCGCCACAAGGGTGCGCGCCCCGATCTTGCCGGCAAGGCGACCGTTCCCGATGTGCTGATGCAGGCGCATTCGGCGCCGCTCAACATCGCCTTCTACGAGGGGAAGAGCTTTCCGGCTGAATACAAGGGCGATGCTTTCGTCGCTTTGCATGGTTCATGGAACCGCGGCAACAGGACCGGCTACAAGGTGGTGAGACTGCTGTTCAAGGACGGCAAGCCAACCGGCCAATATGAGGATTTCACCACCGGCTTCGTCGTCTCCGACGGCGAGGTATGGGGCCGGCCGGTCGGCGTGGCGGTGGCGAACGACGGCGCACTGATCGTGACCGAGGACGGCAACGGCACCATCTGGCGTGTCACCCATGGCGACGGTCGTTCCTGAGCGCAGTTCGCACAGGCGTGGTGCAATCGAATCCGAGCTTGAGGGAATTCACGCCCGCCGGACTTTGTGCGATAGGATGCCGTGATAGCAGCGTCGCGCAAGGCCGCAATGATGACCCTTACCGGATTCCTTGCCTACAGCGCCGCTCTTGGCATCGCCGCCGCGATTCCTGGTCCCGGCATCACCGCGCTGGTCGCCCGTGCGCTCGGCTCCGGCTTCCGCTCGTCGCTGGCGATGTCCTTTGGCCTGATGGTTGGCGACATCACCTATCTGACCGCCGTGGTGCTCGGCCTCGCTTTCGTCGCCCAGAGTTTCGGCATGGTTTTCCTGGCCATCAAATGGGCCGGCGTCGCCTATCTCGCCTTCCTCGGCTGGCGCTTCTGGAACAACGGCATCACGCCCGAGACCGTCGAGGCCAGAAAAGGCAAGGGTGGCTTGCTGTCGAGCTTTGCCGCCGGCCTGACCGTCACGCTCGGCAATCCGAAGACGATGATCTTCTACCTCGCGATCACGCCGACCATCGTCGACCTGAAGACCATCACATTGGCCGACTACAGCATTCTCGTCGCGCTGACGGTCGTCGTGCTTCTGGTGGTGCTGGTGCCGTATCTGGCGCTGGCCGCCAAGGCGCGCTGGTTCCTGAAATCGCCGCGCGCGCTCAAGGCGCTGAACCGCACGGCCGCCGGCTTCATGGTCGGCGCCGCGGCGGCGATTGCCGCCCGCCAATAGAGGCTTTCGGCCAAAGCATTTCGCAAACCGGCCTTTGCGGGAAATGCTTTTCCGAGACAGGGATGTTTTCGACACAGGTCCCACTCGGATATTTTCGGCCGACAGTCTATGTTGCGCGGCTGAAAGCCCTATCCTGTCGGCTGCATTTGCCTGAAATCCTCCACTTGCCTGAAATTCTGGGAGCGAAACCAATGAACAAGCCCGTCACATCAGCCCGCGTGCCCGGCCGCGGCCGCGGCCGCGTCTATGATTCCATCACCGACACGATCGGCGACACGCCGCTGGTGCGGCTCGACAAATTCGCTCGGGAAAAAGGCATCGTCGCCAATCTCATTGCAAAGCTCGAATTCTTCAATCCGATCGCTTCGGTCAAGGACCGCATCGGCGTGGCGATGATCGAGGCGCTGGAAGCGTCAGGCAAGATTTCTCCCGGTAAGACCACGCTGATCGAACCGACATCGGGCAACACCGGCATTGCGCTTGCCTTCGCCGCTGCCGCCAAGGGCTACAAGCTGATCCTGACGATGCCCGAAACGATGTCAATCGAGCGCCGGAAAATGCTGGCGCTGCTCGGCGCCGAGCTGGTGCTGACAGAAGGCCCGAAAGGTATGAAGGGCGCCATCGCCAAGGCCGACGAACTGGCAGCGACGATCCCCAATGCGATCATCCCGCAGCAGTTCGAGAACCCGGCCAATCCGGAAATCCATCGCACCACGACGGCCGAGGAAATCTGGAACGATACGCATGGCGAGGTCGATATCTTCGTCGCCGGCATCGGCACCGGCGGCACCATCACCGGCGTCGGCCAGGTGCTGAAGAAGCGCAAGCCTTCCGTGCATGTCGTCGCTGTCGAGCCGGACTCCTCGCCGGTGCTGTCGGGCGGCCAGCCCGGCCCCCATAAGATCCAGGGCATCGGCGCCGGCTTTGCGCCCAAAATCCTCGACACGACGATCTATGACGAGATCGTCAAGGTGTCGAACGAGGATTCGGTCGCCAATGCCCGTCTGGTCGCCCGCCTCGAAGGCGTGCCGGTCGGCATCTCTTCGGGCGCCGCCCTGCAGGCGGCCATCGTCGTCGGCTCGCAGCCGGAGAACAAGGGCAAGAACCTTGTGGTGATCATCCCATCCTTCGCCGAGCGCTATCTGTCGACCATCCTGTTCGAAGGGTTGGGATCGTAATCCGACGCTTCTTCATGGCCAAGCTGGCCCGCTGAAAAACCGTCCGTGGCCGCCGTCAGCGGCTTGAGCGTGACACCGCTTCCGGTTCATATCGCCCCCGGCCTGCTTTGCGCGACCGGGGGAGGATTTCATGTACAAGCTTTATACCCGTCCTGGCAGCGGCGGCTTCGTCGTCGAGGCGGCGCTGGTGCTGGCGAATGCACCGTTCGAGCAGATCGACGTGCCGAAGACCGACCGGCCCGATCCGGCCTTCCTCGACATCAGCCCGTTGAACCAGGTGCCGGTGCTGACCTTGCCGGACGGAAGCTCGATGACCGAATCGGCGGCGATCTGCATCCTGCTTGCCGAGCGACATCCCGATGCCAATTTGGCGCCGGCGGTCGACGCGCCTGCCCGCGCCGACTTCCTGCGCTGGATGGCCTTCATGTCGTCGGTGCTCTATCCGGCGGTGCTGCGTTTCTACTACGCGTATCGGTACACGGCCGATGCCGACGGCACCAAGGCGGTCAAGCAGGCAGCCGTCGCCGAGATGGACCGTGGCTTTGCCGTTCTCGATGCCGCGCTCGAGGGCCGTGACTGGCTGGTCGGTGACCGGATGTCGCTGGCCGACATCTATCTGGTCATGCTGGTGGCCTGGCATCCCGACATCGACAGCGCGCGGACGGCATGGCCGAACATTGAACGTCTGTGGTCGAAGCTGCGCGGGCACCCCCTGATGAAGACGCTCAACACATCGCATGAGATGTGGCCAGGCTGAACGAACGGCCGGTGGCGAGGTCAATTTCTGAGCACTGCCCGTTTTCCCTGCAGGAACCGGCGCACCGCCGGGTCGCGTTCGAGGCCGATTGCCCGATCATAGGCCTCGATTGCATGTGGCACCTGACCGAGCCTTGCCAGCAGACCGGCGCGGACTGCCCAATAGGGCTGATACTCATCAAGCCGCTTGTCGTGGCCCAGCACGTAAAGGGCCGCCAATCCCGCCACGGCGCCCTCGGCCTCGGCAATCGCCACCGCGCGGTTGATCCCCACCACCGGCGATCCCGCGATCGAAAGCAGCGCGTCGTAGAGTTCGCGGACCGCCACCCAGTCGGTGCGGCCGGTCAGGCGTCGTGCCGCATGTGCGGACTGCACGGCCGCCTCGAGCTGGTAACGGCCGATGACGCCCATGGTGGCGGCGTGGCCGAGCAACGCTTCCGCCTCATCGACCAAAGCGCGATCCCAGAGCGTATAGTCCTGTTCAGCCAGCGGCACGTAATCGCCGGCCGCATCGCGCCGTGCGGTGCGGCGCGCCTCGGCAAACAGCATCAGCGACAACAGGCCAAGCGCCTCGGGCTCTTCCGGCAACAGCGAAGCCACCAGGCGGCCGAGCCAGATGCCTTCGGTCGCCAGATTGCGGCGGCGCGTTTCGGTGCCCGCCGGATCGGACCAGCCTTCGGCGAAGGCGGCGTAGATCGCTTCCAGCACCGCGTCCAGCCGTTCGCCGAGCTCGGCCCGCTCCGGCACGCGGAACGGAATGCCGGTTTCACGGATGCGGGTCTTGGCACGCACCAGGCGCTGGCCCATCGTTGCTGGCGAGACCAGGAAGGCAGAGGCGATCGTCGCCGCGTCGAACCCCAGCACGGTCTGCAGGATCAGCGGCGACCGTACGCTGGCCTCGATCGCCGGATGGGCGCAGGCGAACATCAGCCGCAGCCTCTCGTCGGGCAGGTCTTCGTCGGTCATGCGCGCCTCCGCTTCCTCGGCAATCAGCTTGAGATGCTCGCGGCCGGCCTCGCTGGTCAGCCGCCGCCGCACCGCATCGACGCGGCGCCGCCTTGCCACCGCCAGCAGCCAGGCTTCAGGCTTTTCCGGCACGCCGGTTCGTGGCCAGCGTTCGAGTGCCGCGGCAAAGGCGTCGGCCAGCGCGTCCTCGGCGGCAGCCACGTCGCGGGTGCGCGCCGCGAGCCAGGCGACCAACTTGCCGTAGCTTTGCCGGGCGGCGGTTTCCGCCGCCGCCCGCGCGATCTCCGGGCCATTCTCCATCACATGGTCTGTTCCCAGATCGGCCGCAGCTCGACCGTGCCGGCGCTGGCGGCGGGACAGCGCGCCGCCCAGGCGATGGCGGCATCGGCGTCCTCGGCCTCGATCATGTAGAAACCGGCGAGCTGCTCCTTGGTGTCGGCATAAGGGCCATCGAGCACGTTGGTCTTGCCATTGGCCATGCGCACCGAAGTGGCCGCCTGAGTCGGTTTCAGTCGGTCGCCGGCCAGCCAGGCGCCGGATTTCTTCAACGCATCGGTATAGGCGCCATAGGCAGCGCTGATCTCGTAGGTCTTATCGGTCGGTGCGGCCGCCATCGCGACTTCGTTGACGTAGATCAAAAGCATGTAGCGCATGGTCTTCTCCCGTTGTTTCGAAGGCCGCTTCGTTGCGAGCCGGACGTATGTCGCGCGGCCCTGGCCGATTTCGACAGGCGTTGGAAAAATCTTTCGGCTCCGAAGACATTTCACGCAAGCGGGCATGTGCGCATGCCGCACTCAACCATTCGTCTAACGCATGGAATTGCGGGTTGGCATTTCCATCTCGCTGTCTAAACTCGCCGCTGTTCGCGTCAGGGAGGCGACGCGGCCGCTATTTCAGGGAGGAAATCACCATGTTCCATTTCAGAACGAAATTTGTTGCTGTCGGCGCAATGGCGCTGTCGCTTGGCCTCGGCACCGTATCGGCAGGCGCGCAGGAATTCATCAATGTGCTGACCGGCGGCACATCCGGCGTCTATTATCCGCTCGGCGTGGCGCTGTCGGAAATCTACGGCAAGGGCATCGAAGGCGCCCGCACCCAAGTGCAGGCGACCAAGGCTTCGGTCGAAAACCTCAATCTGTTGCAGCAGGGCAAGGGCGAGATCGCCTTTGCCCTCGGCGATTCCGTCAAGCTGGCCGCCGAAGGCAATGCCGAGGCCGGTTTCCCGGGCAAGCTCGACAAATTGCGCGGCATCGCCGCCATCTATCCCAATTACATCCAGATCGTCGCCAGCCAGGAGTCCGGCATCAAGACGCTGGCCGACCTCAAGGGCAAGAGCCTGTCGGTCGGCGCACCGGCGTCCGGCACCGAGCTCAACGCCCGCGCCATCTTCGCCGCCGCCGGGCTGAAGTATGAGGATCTCGGCCGCGTCGAATACCTGCCCTTCGCCGAATCGGTCGAGCTGATCAAGAACCGGCAGCTCGACGCCACGCTGCAATCGGCCGGGCTCGGCGTCGCCTCGATCCGCGACCTCGCAACCTCGCTGCCGATCAATGTCGTGGCGGTTCCCGCCGAGGACGTCGCCAAGATCGGCTCGCCCTATCTTTCCGTGGTCATTCCCAAGGGCACCTATGAGGGCCAGAGCGAGGATGTCGCGACCTCCGCAGTCGGCAATTTCCTCATCACCCGCGCCGATGTCTCCGACGAGACCGCCTATCAGATGACCAAGCTGATGTTCGACCATCTCGACCAGCTGGCCGCAGCACATGCCGCCGCCAAGGCGATCGACCCGGCCAAGGCGCTCGCCGGCATGCCGGTGCCGCTGCACCCCGGTGCGGAGCGGTACTACAAGGAGAAGGGGCTGCTGAAGTAGGGCGGGGAGCAGTTCGGCAAATTCGATATGTCTTCGCCAAGCACCCCCTCGCACCACAATTTGCTCGCTTTGGAGTACGCCGGATGAGCGAAGCAACGTCTGGAACAGCACCCGACGGCAAATCCACCACCTTCCATCTCCCTGTCGTCGAAGAGCAGGTCGAAGGGCTGCCGCCCGGTTTCGGCGACGGCATCGCCGGCAAGGCTGCCTTTCTCATCGCCGTCGCCTTTTCCGTGTTCCAGATTTATGTCGCCGCCTATGGCAGCATTCCGAGCCAGGTGGTGCGGGCCATGCATGTCGGCTTCCTGCTGCTGCTCGGCTTCGGCCTGATCGCCAATCTGCGCACCAAAAGCATGCCGGCCAAGGCCATTTTCTGGACGCTCGGGGGGCTCGGCTTCGGCACCGGCCTGTACAATTGGGTGTTCTACACCGACCTCATCCGGCGCTCCGGCTTCCTGACCACACCGGACCTGATCGTCGGCGCGGTGCTGGTGGTGCTGGTCTTCGAGGCCGCGCGGCGGCTGATGGGGCTGCCGCTGGCGATCATCGCCTTCATCTTCCTTGCCTACTGCTTCGTCGGCAACCATCTGCCGCCGCCGCTCATCCATCGCGGCTATGATTTCGCCCAGCTCGTCGACACCTTCGCCTACGGCACCGAGGGCATCTACGGCACGCCGATCTATGTCTCGGCCGCCTATATCTTCATCTTCGTCGTCTTTGCCGCCTTCCTCGAACGCGCCGGCATGATCGCGCTGTTCAACGATTTCGCGCTCGGCCTGGTCGGTTCGTGGCGCGGCGGCCCGGCGCAGGTCTGCGTGCTGTCGTCGGCGCTGATGGGCACCATTTCCGGCTCTGGCGTCGCCAATGTGGTGGCCAGCGGCCAGTTCACCATCCCGCTGATGAAGCGCTTCGGCTTCCGCTCGGCTTTTGCCGGCGCCGTCGAGGCGACCTCCTCGATGGGCGGCCAGATCATGCCGCCGGTGATGGGCGCGGTCGCCTTCATCATGGCCGAAACGCTGAACGTGGCTTACGCCGAGGTGGTGAAGGCGGCGATCATCCCGGCGCTGCTCTATTTCGGCGCCTGCTTCTGGCAGGTGCATCTGGAAGCCGGCAAGGCCGGCCTGCATGGCATGGCCAAGGCGGACCTGCCCAATCCGTGGGACGCGGTTCGGCAACACTGGCCGCTGGTGCTGCCGCTGGCAGCGCTCATCTACCTGCTGTTTGCCGGCTATACGCCGATCTTCGCCGGCACGATGGGCCTGGCGCTGACCATCGTGCTCATCCTCGGCACGCCGCTGGCGGCAGCGATCGGGCCGCTCGCCTTCCGCATCGTCTTCTGGATCGCGCTCGGGCTTGCCGCCGCCTCGTTCATGAAGTTCGGCGTCAACCTCCTCGGCCTGGTGATCGCCGCGCTGATCGTCGCCTGCTTCACGTTCAAGGGCGGCCGCGAGACGTTGCAAATCTGTGTCGACTCGCTCGCCGAAGGGGCCAAGAACGCGCTGCCGGTCGGCATTGCCTGCGCCATTGTCGGCATCGTCATCGGCACGCTGACGCTCACCGGCATCGCCTCGACCTTCATCGGCTGGATCATCTCGATCGGCGAGGACAATCTGTTCCTGTCGCTGGTGCTGACCATGGTCACCTGCCTGGTGCTCGGCATGGGCATCCCGACCATTCCCAACTACATCATCACCTCGTCGCTGGCCGGGCCGGCGCTGCTGGAACTCGGCGTGCCGCTGCTGGTCAGCCACATGTTCGTGTTCTATTTCGGCATCATGGCCGACCTGACGCCGCCAGTGGCGCTGGCAGCGTTTGCCGCCGCACCGATGGCTAGGGAAAGCGGCCTGAAGATCGGCATCCAGGCGACCAAGCTTGCCATTGCCGGCTTCGTCATACCGTTCATGGCCGTCTACACGCCGGCGCTGATGCTGCAGGACGCCGGGCCGATCGCTGCCCAGTTCGGCTATCCGGTCGAGGTCGCCTACATCGTCGCAAAAGCGTGCATGGGCATCGTGCTGTGGGGTGTCGCCGCCGTCGGTTTCCTCGCCAGCCGCATGGCATTGTGGGAACGGCTCGTCGCCTTCGCCGCCGGCGTGCTGCTGGTCGCCGCGGTGCCGCTCACCGACGAGGCCGGCTGGGTGCTGGCGCTGGCCTGGATCGGCTGGCACTGTTTTCGAGCGCGGCGGGCTTCAGTCAGACCATGAGCCTGTGCATCCTGGCCGCCGGCAAGACGGTAACGCTCTCCGTCGCCGCCTTCACGCTGTCCTGGACGCATTCGGTGGAACGGACGCGCTGGGAGGAGGACTGGAAGGTCACGCCTACCGGCCTGCAGCTGGTCGAGGCGCGGATCAAGGGTTCGGGCGCCGGCATGGAACCACCGGAAGGTGCGGTGCTGAAGGATGGCTGGTGGATCTATGCGCCTGATGTCGGCCCGCAGCGACGCGTCGTGCTTGCCGCCTCCGGCGCGACTGGTGACGGCTGGACACTGTGCTCGGTTCAGGACTGCAGGGAACTGGGCAAGACGGCCGGCGATACGATCGCGCTGGAGCCGTGCGGATCGGACGGCACAAGCCAGCCGCGATAACGCATCGGCCGGGTGAGAAATCTCGCCGGGAACGCGGAAGCGGCTTCCTCGGAGGCTTCGAACGATGTGGGCCGCGATCACAGCCACATCGGCAACGCAAATGAACGATGCGGCAGCCAGAAGCCATCGGCGTCGACGATGAGACGCTTCACGCGCTGCTTCCCAGAGCCACGTTTTCTAGCCAAGGAACCGCTCCCGCAGATCGGGTGCGGGGATCTCGCAGCTGTCCTCCTGCCGAACAGAGCGTAGCGGTTCCTGGCGATGCGATCGTAGAGCCAACCACGCAGCGGGCGCGGCAGCAGCAACAGCGCTTTTGCCACCCGCCAGGGGCCAGCCGAGTTCCGCCATGACGGCGACGAAGCTGTCGAGCCGCGTGAAGGCGACGCCGTCGATCAGGACGAGATTGGTTTCGTAAGAGTCCGTGCGCAGTCCATGCTTCCGGAACAGCGTTTCACCGAAGGGCGACTGCGCGGTGGCGAAGCGGAAACGGCCTTGGCGGTCGAGCCTGATCACCATGCGCACGAAGCCGGAGCAGAGCACGCAGACGCCATCGAAAACGATCAGCGGCTGGCTTTAATCAAAGGGCTCAGAGGGACTTGATTGGGAATGGTCGGTCACGCTGGCCTCGGCTGCTCGTGTCCTATGACACTAAGCCAGCCGAAGGCGGCATCAAAGCCGTGGCGATGTCGCACGCCGCCGGTCGGCGAGAGCGGGACGCTCGGCGCGATAGGTGGTGGCGCGGGTAGTGGCGGCCGGCCTGCAGATCCTGCTGTCGTGGCGATTTTCGAAAGCCATGATCAGTGCGCGCCCAGCGAGTTGCCGCGACGGGCGCAGGCCGGGCCGGGGCCGCGCATGTAATAGCGCTCGGGCCGATAGGTCGGCGCGACGAATTCGCGGATGGCGGCGGCATAGCCGATGAGGTGCGCGAGGAAGTTCATTACCCTTGTCCCTGTCCCGATTTTCGGATGTCCCTTCCGAATTGCGGTCATCATAGCGTCGAGGCGTGAATAGTCGGTGAACGTGATGTTAATATCTGGTCGAAAATGCCCCGCTTCGTGGCTGGATTGCGGCTGATTCGGGGTCTTTCGGTGCAGTTGGTCGGCATTCCGGCCAATGTGACTTTTGCATCACATATGTTTCGTTTGAATGTCGCCTGCGTGCGGTTCTGTTTCAACTTTTGCGGCGTCCGTGAAATTTAGGGGCTTGGCGACTTGGCGCCCGGGAAACGACCTTTGCATCTGAACGCCCGCGTGGCGGAACTGGAGCGCGGTCTGTCCGTTCTCACCTTCATCTCGTTCTGGAAGGGAAGAATCATGGCGCCGCGTCCGGCCTGGAAAGGCTATCTGAAGCTTTCGCTGGTCACCTGTGCCGTAGAACTGACCAATGTCGTCACCCACACGGAGCGGGTTTCGTTCCGCATTCTCAACCGCAAGACCGGCAACACCGTGAAGCGCCTCTATGTCGATGCCGAAACCGGCAAGCCGCTGGAGGAGGATGAGGAGGTCAAGGGGTATGAACTCGACGATGGCGATTTCATCCATATCGAGGAGGACGAGATCGAGGCGGTACAGATCGAATCCTCGCACACGATGGCGCTGGACGGTTTCGTCGACAAAGCTTCGATCCAGCAGATCTATCTCGATACGCCCTATTATGTGGCCCCGGCCGACAAGGTGTCGGAAGAGGCGTTCGCCGTCATCCGGGATGCGATGGCGGGCAAGAAGATGGCCGGGCTGGCGCGTATCGTGCTCTACCGACGCGAACGGCCGGTGGTCATCGAGCCGCTCGGCAAAGGGATGGTGCTGACGACCCTGCGCTACGACAATACGGTGCGCCAGCCGGACACCGTGTTCGGCGACATCGAGCCTGTAAAGACCGATCAGGAGATGACGGACCTCGCCGAGTTGATCATCGACAAGAAGAAGACGAAGTTCGACCCTTCGAAATTCGATGACAAATACGAGGAGGCGCTGCTGGAGCTGATCCGCGCCAAGAAGGCCGGCCACAAGGCGCCGAAGGCCAAGGCGGCACCCAAACCTTCCAATGTCGTCAATCTGTTCGACGCGCTGAAGAAGAGCCTGTCAGATTCCGGATCATCGAAAACGTCTTCGTCGGCGAAAGGCAAGCCGGCGGCCAAACGCGCCAAGCCGAAAGCCAGCGCGCCCAAACGCAAATCGGCCTGAGGACACGGACGAATGGCCAGCCTCGAACAATATCACTCCAAGCGCGATTTCAAGAAGACCGCCGAACCGGCCGGCAAGGTCGCCCGGACCAAGCAGGACGGCGCAGGCGGCATCTTCGTCATCCACAAGCACGCCGCGACGCGGCTGCATTACGACCTGCGGCTCGAGCATGACGGCGTGCTGTGGAGCTGGGCGGTGACGCGCGGCCCGAGCCTTGATCCGCATGAGAAGCGCCTGGCGGTCCATGTCGAGGACCACCCGATCGACTATGCGCCGTTCGAGGGCACCATTCCCAAGGGAGAATATGGCGGCGGTTCGGTCATCGTCTGGGACGAGGGGACCTGGACCCCCGAGATCGACCCGGCCAAGGCGATGAAGAAGGGCCATATCAGCTTCGAGCTCAAGGGGCACAAGCTGCACGGCCTCTGGCACCTGGTGCGGCTGAAGCCGCGAGCGGGTGAAAAACGCGACAATTGGCTGCTGATCAAGTCGGACGATGCTGCCGCGCGTCCCGGCGAGGACATCCTCAAGGAGGCGCCGGAATCGGTAAAGTCCGGCCTGACGATCGAAGAGGTCGGCGAGGGCAAGACCGCCAAGGGCGAGAAGCCAAAGGTCTGGCATTCCAACAAGCCGGCCGCCGTCAAAATGAAAGCCGGGGCCAAGAAACTCGACTTCATCGAGCCGCAGCTGGCCACGCTGGAGCGCGATGCGCCGCCGGGCAAGGACTGGCTGCATGAGGTGAAGTTCGACGGCTATCGCATGCAGGCGCAGATAGCCGGCACCGATGTGCGGCTGCTGACCCGCACCGGCCTCGACTGGACGAAGAAATTCGGCGGCGAGATCGTCGCGGAACTGGCCGGGCTGAAGTGCAGCGACGCCATCATCGATGGCGAGGTGGTCGTGCTCGCCGACAGCGGCGTCTCGTCTTTCGCGCTGCTGCAGCAGGATCTGTCGGCGAAGCGGACAAATCGCTTCATCTATTACGTGTTCGACCTGATGCGCCTCGATGGTCAGGATTTGCGCCGCGAGCCGCTGGTCGAGCGCAAGCAGGCCTTGCAGGAGTTGCTCGGCGAACAGTCCGAAAATCCCGCCGTCCGCTTCAGCGACCACTTTTCCGAACCTGGCAAGATCATGCTGGAGCATGCCTGCCGCATGGGCCTGGAAGGCGTCGTCTCCAAGCGTGCCGATGCCCCCTATCGCAGCGGCCGCGGCCCAACCTGGGTGAAGTCGAAATGCACGGCGCGGCAGGAATTCGTCATCGGCGGCTATCTGCCGTCGGACAAGACCGGGCGCGGACTGCGCTCGATCCTCGTCGGCTTCCACGAGGGCGGCAAGCTGCACTATGCCGGTCGCGTCGGCACTGGTTTCTCCGGCAAGGGCGCCAATGAGCTGAAGGCAAAACTCGATGCATTGACGGCAAAATCATCGCCCTTCTCCACCGCCGTGCCGAAGGGCAAGGGCCTGGTCTGGGTCAAGCCCGAACTTGTCGGCGAAGTGGAGTTTCGCAGCTGGACCTCGGACCGTATAATACGCCACGCCTCGTTCCAGGGATTGCGCGAGGACAAGCCGGCGGAGGAAGTGGTGCAGGAAAAGCCCAAAGCGTCGACAGGCAAGCCAACGACAGGCAAGAGCACGGCCAAGCCGGCATCGGGTGGCAAAGCCGCCGGATCGATGACGACCACGGTAAAACTCTCGCATCCCGACAAGCTGCTGTGGCCGGACGAAAACATATCCAAGCGGGGCCTGCTCGACCATTACGCGCAGGTGTGGCCGCGCATGGAACAGTTTGTCGTCAACCGGCCGCTCAGCTTGGTGCGGGCGCCGGACGGTGTCGGTGGCCAGCGTTTCTTCCAGAAGCATGCCTCGGCCGGCATGAGCGACAAGATCGCCCGCATGAAGGACCCTACCGACGGCGAGGAGATCCTGTACATCCGGGATTTCGATGGCGTTGCCGCACTGGTCCAGTATGGCGTGGTCGAGATCCACATCTGGGGGTGCACGATCGATGAGATCGAAAAGCCCGACCAGATCATCTTCGATCTCGATCCCGATGAAGGGGTCGACGTGAAGACGGTCCGCGAGGCGGCACTCGATATCAGGGGCAAGCTCGACGAGCTGTCGCTGCCGAACTTCGTCAAGACCTCGGGCGGCAAGGGCTACCATGTGCTGGTGCCGCTGAAACCATCGGCGGATTGGGATGCGGTGAAGAGCTTCGCCCATGATTTCGCCAGGGCGCTGGAGCAAGGTGCCCCCGACCGCTACACGGCGACGCTGTCGAAAAAAGCGCGCACGGGAAAGATCTTCGTCGACTATCTGCGCAACGGCAGGGGCTCGACGACGGTCGCGCCCTATTCGTCACGCGCCAAGAAGGGCGCCACCGTGTCGATGCCGGTGACCTGGCCAGAGATCGAGGCCGGCCTGGCGCCGAACGCTTTCCCGATCGGCGATAAGACGACGTTGAAACAGCTGGCGAAAGCCGATCCGTGGTCGGATTTCTTTAAGCAGGGCAGGGCTCTGAAGCGGGGTTAACGCTTCGCCCGTTCAGGACAGAAACACCTTCTCGAACGCCTGTTTGCCCGGCGGCGAGAAGATCACCGCGCGGCTGTCCTTCTCGCGGCGCGCCCATTTCTCGGCAAGGATCTTGTCGAGGATGGCGGCGCCCAGTGTGCCGGCGAGATGCGAGCGCCGCACGCTCCAGTCGAGGCAAGCGCGGCATACCGGCCGGCGCGGCTTGGTATAAACGTCGATGCCGATGGCAGCGAAATGCGAAGCCGCCGATGGCCCGAGCCTGATCTCCTGTTCGTCGCGGACCAGTACGTTCTTGGCGACGAGCCGATCGAGCATCGCCACCGCCTGCTCGCCGGCGAGGTGATCGTAGCAGACGCGCGCCACGCGCATCGCCCCATCGCGCGGACCCGGCCGCACACGCTTTGGACCGACGGCTTCCGCAACGCCTGTGATGGCTTCGATCATGCCGGCCACCTGCGGTCCGGCGAGGCCGTAATAGCGATGCCGGCCCTGGCTCGCCACCGTGAGCAGCCCACCTTCCATCAGTTTGCCCAGGTGCGAGCTGGCGGTTGGCAGCGAAACGCCGGCCTCGAGCGCCAGTTCGCTCGCGGTCAGCGCCGTGCCGCCCATCAGGGCATTCAGCATGTTTGCCCGCGCCGGGTCACCGACCAGGCTGGCGATGCGGGCGATGTCGGGTCCTTCGCGCATAGTTCGTTCCCCATCGAAGCATTCTTGTCAGATAACCACTATTCTCCGATCAGATCAAGGAGATGACGATGACCGCACGATCCGCTTTCGCCTCAGCCCCGCTCCCCAGCCGTCGATTCTTCCCGTTCGTCATCTGGTTGCGTTGGCGACTGTTGGCCCGCTGGTATGACCGCCATCTGCAGCGTCTCGGCCTTGCCGAGATCGACGATCATCAGCTGCGCGACCTTGGCCTTACACGGCAAGACGTGCGCCGCGAATGCGCGAAATCCTTCTGGCAGTCCTAGCAGACGAGGCGACACGACGTTTCGACGCCGCTCGAACTATCGATGCGGCAACCAAGGAGACCACCATGACCATCACCTGCTTCATCCGCTACGAGATCGACCCGTTCGGCAAGGCGGCCTTCGAGGAGTATGCGCGCAATTGGGGCCAGGCCATTCCACGCTGCGGCGCCGATCTGATTGGTTACTACGCGCCGCATGAGGGCTCGGCGACGACCGCCTATGCCGCCTACAACATCGACAGCCTGGCCGCCTACGAAGCCTACCGCGCCCGGCTTGCCGCCGATCCCGCCGGCAAGGCAAACTACGAGTTCGCCAAGCGCGAGAGATTCATCCTGAAGGAGGACCGCATGTTCCTGAAACACGTCTCGGGCCCGCACGCGAAACTGGTGCTGCCGTGATTGCCGTCATCTTCGAGGTCGAGCCGGCGGCGGGCCGGCGTGATGCCTATCTGAGCATCGCCGCCGATTTGCGTCCGCTGCTTGACGGCATAGACGGCTTTCTCTCCATCGAGCGTTTTCAGAGCCTGGCCGATCCGAACCGCATCCTGTCGCTGTCGTTCTGGCGCGACGAGGAAGCCGTGAAGGCCTGGCGCAACACCGAGGAACACCGGCAGGCGCAGAAGGCCGGTCGTGGCGGCATCTTTGCCGGCTATCGTCTGCGCATCGCCCATGTGGTGCGCGACTATGGACTGACCGAGAGGGAAGAGGCGCCGGCCGACAGTCGGGCGGTGAATGGGTGAGGCTCCCCCTTCCCTCCTTGCGGGGGAAGGAAGAAACTACGCATTCCCGATCAGCACGCCGGCCGCGAACACCAGGGCGCCGCCCAGCACCACCTGGAAGGCGGCACGCAGGAAGGGCGTCTGCATGTAGCGGTTCTGGACAAAAGCGATTGCCCACAATTCGAAGAACACCACCACCGCGGCAACCCCGGTCGCCGTCCAGAAATGCGGAATGAGATAGGGGAGTGCGTGTCCGAGACCGCCCAGCGTCGTCATGATGCCGACGGTCAGACCGCGCTTGATCGGCGAGCCGCGGCCCGACAGCTTGCCGTCGTCTGAAGCGACTTCGGTGAAGCCCATGGAAATGCCGGCGCCGATCGAGGCGGCAAGCCCGACCAACAGCGTCTGCCAGGTGTCATGCGTGGCGAAGGCGGCAGCAAAGATCGGCGCCAGAGTGGACACCGATCCGTCCATCAGCCCGGCCAGCCCTGGTTGCACATAGGTGAGGATGAACTGGCGCTGCTCGGCGGCGGTCTCTTCATCCTTCACTTCGCCCGGCACATGTTTCTGCTCCAGCCGCTGCGCCAGGGTCTCATGGCCCAGTTCGGCCACCGCCAGATCGTCGAGCAGTTTTCGCGTCGAGGCATCTGCCGTGCGCTTGGCCGCCTCGACATAGAAAAGATAGGCCTGCCGTTCCATTGCCTCGGCCTGGCTGCGCACGTGCTCGATGCCGAGCGGCCGCACCAACCAGTCGGGCTTGCGCTCGTAGTAGCCCTTCACATGTTCGCGCCGGATCAGCGGAATGCGCTCGCCGAAACGCTTGCGGAAAAGCGCGATCAGCGCATCGCGATGGCCATCCTCTTCCTCGGCCATCTCCTCGAACACTTTTGCCGATTGCGGGAAGTTTTCCGTCAGGCCGTCGGCATAGGCCCGATAGATGCGTCCGTCATCCTCCTCGGACGAAATGGCCAGCGCCAGGATCTCCTGTTCGGAGAGCGATTCGAAGGGACGGCGGCCGAAGCCGAAAACACGGGAAAGCATGAGGAATTCACCCTAGTTTAGAATAGTTCTAAACTAGGACGAGATATGCCTCCGGTCAATTGCGCGCGCGGCCGCGGTCAAGAATTGTTGAAGCTCGCAAGCCGGGTTGGCCCTTCATTATCAGTGAATGTTCACCTATATAATTTGACCCAACCAGAACAAGGAACCGGCAGATGACGGCAAAACAGCCTCCGCATCCCTATGACCCAAAGCCCGTTCTCGATCTCATCGCCAGCATCGAGGCCGACCTGCAGCGCCTGAAGGGCCTGGTCGAACAGCAGGTCGAGAAATTCGACCCCGCCAATCCGCACAACAAGGCGCCGGATGGCAAACTGACCGAGGAAGGCGTCGAGTGCTGCTACCGCATGTTCGACGAGGGCAAGTCGCGCTACTCGGTCGCCCAGCAGATGAAAATCTCCTTTGCCGCCGCCAGCCACCGGTTCAACAACTGGCGCAAGCTGGGTGGGAGCAAGAGGCAGCGGACGTTGCTGGGGTGAGAAGCCGGTTCGCCGCAGGCGAATTGAAAGATCCGGCGGACCTTTCAAAGGGCTCGAACCGGGGGGCTGCCGCAGGCAGCGAGCCCCCGGCTGGCTCACTCGAGCGCAGTGCGGAAATCGCGGTGAGATGTCGGCGGGACAGCGTGCAGCCGTGCCGTTGGCGACCGCCCCGCCAAACTTTGTAACGGTCACATTTTTTCATTGGTGCGCCACATCTGTTTGCGGGCATCATGGAAAAACCTCTGTCCACTGGACCTCACATGACCGCCACCACACCTCCCGGCATTGCCGACATCCGTGCTGCCGCCGCGCGTCTCTCCGGCCTGATCGTTGAAACCCCCTTGATCGAATCGCAGGAGCTGAACAAGCGCTTCGGCGGCCGCATCCTGTTCAAGCCGGAGACGCTGCAGCGCACCGGCTCGTTCAAGTTCCGTGGCGCCTACAACAAGCTGTCGTCGCTCAGCGAGGAGGAGCGCCGCCGAGGCGTCGTCGCCTTCTCGTCGGGCAATCATGCGCAGGGCGTCGCGGCGTCGGCGGCGATGTTCGGCGTCAAGGCGGTGATCGCCATGCCTTCAGACGCGCCGGCGATGAAGATCGCCAACGTCCGCAAGATGGGGGCGGAGGTGGTGCCGTTCGACCGCTTTCGCGACGACCGCATGACCGTGGTTCGCCCTTACATGGAAAGAGGCATGGTGCTGGTGCCGCCTTTCGACGACCCGGCCATCATTGCCGGCCAGGGCACGATCGGCCTCGAATTGATGCGCCAGGCAAAAGTGCTTGGCGTCGACCTCGACGCGGTTGTCGTTCCCTGCGGCGGCGGCGGCCTGACCAGCGGCATTTCGGTAGCCGTCAAGGACGCCTCGCCTGACACTGCGGTCTGGGCTGTGGAGCCCGAGCATTTCGACGACACCCGCCGGTCGCTGGCCGCCGGCGCCAGGGTTTCGAACGAGCCCGGCCATAGCTCCATCTGCGACGCGCTGCTGACCGCCGAGCCCGGCCTGATCACCTTCGAGATCAACCGCAGGAACCTCACTGGGGCCATCGCCGTCTCGGATCAGGCGGCGGCGCAGGCGGTGCGCGACGCCATGGCCTATCTCAAGCTGGTGGTCGAGCCCGGCGGCTGCGTGGCGCTGGCGGCACTGTCATCGGGCGAGATCGAGCTGTCCGGCAAATGCATTGGCGTGGTGCTGTCCGGCGGCAATGTCGATTTCGGCACTTATGCCGGGATCATGGCGGCGGCTTGAGACGGCGATGTCCAAGGGGATCTGATATGGAGTATCTGGAGACAGGCTCCGTCTTGGATCACTCCTCGCCCGCCGCCAAATCGTCGCCGCGCTGAGCATGGTCCTCTACCGCCCGCTCACGCGTTCCGAGCTGCCCGACGATACAGCATCCCTTGCCCGAACCCTCATCGGCAAGATCGTGGTGCGCGAACTGCCCGAAGGCATCGCCAGCGGCCGCATCGTCGAGACAGAGGCCTACGTCGTCGGCGATGCCGCCGGGCACGGCTACCGGGGCCAGACGCCGCGCAACCGTTCGCTGTTTCTCGGTGCTGGGCACGCCTATGTCTATCTCGCCTACGGCATCTCCTACATGCTCAATGTCTCGAGCGAGATGCCGGGGGTCGGAACCGGCGTGCTGATCAGGGCGCTCGAGCCGCTCGAAGGCATTGCGATCATGCGGCTCAATCGCGGCATCGACCGCTTGCGCGACCTGGCGCGGGGACCGGGAAGGCTCGCCCAGGCGTTGCGGATCGATCGTTCGCTCGACGGGCTCGATCTTTGCCGCAAAGGCCCGCTATGGCTGGCAACCGACGAGCATCAAACCGGCGACATCGCCCAAGGCATCCGGATCGGCATTACAAAGGATGCCGATCGCCCGCTGCGGTTTTACGTCAAGGGGAGCGCCTTCGTCAGCGGCCCGAAATCGCTCAACGGTTAGTGGCAGTACAAACCATGGAGATTGGCGAAAGCATTTCTACCTTCGTCATCCACGGGCGTAGCAAGGAGCTAAGCGACGCAGCGCAGACCCGAGGATGACGACGCCGCAAAGGCTGGTACCAAGACTGGGGAGGTCGTGCGGCGTCTAATCCAGCGTCCGCCTGAACCGCACCAATGCTACGCCGGCAAACAAAGCCACGAACACCACCAGCCAGCCGATCTCCGTTGCCACCGCTGGCAATTGCGCGCCCTTCAGCATCACCGCGCGGGTGATGCGCAGGAAATGCGTCAGCGGGAAGATCTCGCCGAAGATCTGCGCCCAGTCCGGCATGCCGCGATAGGGGAACATGAAACCCGACAGCATGATCGACGGCAGGAAAAAGAAGAAGGTCAGCTGGAGCGCCTGCATCTGCGTGCGGGCGATGGTCGAAATCGTATAGCCGAGCAGCACCAGCGCCAGCACGAAGATCAGCACGGCGGTCAGGAGCAGCGACATCGATCCGGTGAAGGGGATGGCGAACAGAAGCTTCGCCGCCGCCAGCACCACCACCACCTGCACGCCGCCGACCGCCAGGTAGGGCAGCACCTTGCCCATCATGATCTCGAGCGGGCTGGACGGCATCGCCAGAAGGTTTTCCATCGTGCCGCGTTCGGTCTCGCGCGTCAGCGCGATCGAGGTCATCATCACCATGGTCATCTGCAGGATGACGCCGAGCAGGCCGGGCACGATGTTGTATTGCGAGATGCCTTCGGGATTGTAGCGCCGGTGTACGACGACATCGAGCCGACCCTTGGCGGCCTCGGCGGCGGCCTCCTGCGTGCCTTGCGCCCTCAGCAGCGCCTGACTGGCGACGGTGCCGAGCGTCGAGATGGCGCCGCTGGCCACCGCCGGGTCGGTGGCGTCGGCCTCGATGAGTATCTGCGGGTTGTTGCCGCTCTCCACCCTCTTGGCGAAATCGGCGGGGATGGTGACGACGAAGGCGACGTCGCCCCGCGATATCAGAAACTCGGCCTCGGCGGCACTTTGCGCGACATGGTCGAAACGATAGTAGCCGGTGGTCTGCAGCGCCGCGACAATGGCCCGCGTATAGGGATCGTTGCTCGTCGCCACGAGTGCTGCCGGCAGGCTTTTCGGGTCGTTGTTGATGGCGTAGCCGAAGAGCACCAACTGTATCAGCGGCACGCCCAGCATCATGGCGAAGGTGATGCGGTCGCGCCGCATCTGGATGAATTCCTTGATCAGCAGCGCGCCAAGCCGGGCGAAGGAAAAGACGCTGTTCATGCCATGTTGTCCTTCGAGCCGGACATGAACTGGATGAAGACGTCCTCGAGGCTGGTTTCGCCGGGCGAAACTTTCACGTCCTTGTGCTCTCTCTCGACATCCGCGAGTGCGGCTTCGAGCTTCTTCCTGTCGGAGCCTACGACATGCAGCGTCGCGCCGAACGGCGCCACCTGGTCGACGCCGGGGCGGCCCTGCAGCGCTTCGGCGACCTGATCGAGCCGTGGACCTTGCAGCACAAACGTGGTCAGCCCGGCATTTTTCACCACTTCGGCGACGGTGCCGGTGGCCAGCATCTTGCCATAGGAGATGTAGCTGATGCGATGGCAGCGCTCGGCCTCGTCCATGTAGTGGGTGGAGACCAGCACGGTCAGCCCGCCGCTGGCGAGGCGATGGATCTCGTCCCAGAACTCGCGCCGCGCCTTCGGGTCGACGCCGGCCGTGGGCTCGTCGAGCAGCAGCAGCTTCGGCTTGTGCATGATGCAGGCGGCGAGCGCCAGACGCTGCTTCCAGCCGCCCGACAAGGTGCCGGCGAGCTGGTTGCGGCGCGACGTCAGGCCGAGGTCCTCCAGCGTGCGCGCGACATGCTCCTCGACCGGCTTCAGCCGGTAGAGCCGCGCCACGAATTCGAGATTCTCGCCGATCGTCAGATCCTCGTAGAACGAGAATTTCTGCGTCATGTAGCCGACTTCACGCTTGATGCGCAGGCTGTCGGTGCGGATGTTGAAGCCGAGCACCGTGCCTTCGCCTTCGTCCGGCGTCAGCAGTCCGCACATGATGCGGATGGTGGTGGTCTTGCCGGAACCGTTCGGCCCGAGAAAGCCGACGATCTCGCCTTCGGCGACCGACATCGTCACATGGTCGACGACGGTCTTGTCGCCAAAACGCTTGACCAGGTCATGGACGTCGATGGCGTTCATCTTACGCTGTCCGCCAGATCGACATCGACGATCTGGCCCGGTTGCAGCGGGCCGGCATCGCCCTCCGGCCGCGCCTCGACCAGGTAAACCAGCTTCTGCCGGTTCTCGAGCGAATAGATCACCGGCGGGGTGAATTCCGGATCCGGCGAGACGTAGCTGACCCGCGCCTTCACATCCGGGCCGCAGCCGTCGCAATGGACGCCGAGCAAGGTGCCGACCTTGACCGAGGAGAAGGCGGCTTCGGGTATATAGACGCTGAGCTTCACCGCACCGTCGGGCAGGATCGAAATGACCGGTGCGGTCGGGCCAGCCGTGTCGCCCGGATTGCGGATGACATCGTTGACGCGGCCCGGAGAAGGCGCTGCCAGCACACGCTTCGACAGCCGCCATTGCGCCTGCTCCAGGGCCGCCTGCGCCTGCTTGACCTGGTTGTCGGCGGCCTTGATCGTCTCAGGCCGCGCCGGCAGGCCGCCGACGGCGAGATTGGCGGTGGCCTGGCCGACCTGCGCATTGGCCGTTTCGAGCGTGGCCGACGCGGTGTCGAAATCCGCTTGCGTGCCGGCACCGCGCTTGAACAGATCGGCGGCGCGGTCGTATTTGCGCTTGGCGTCGGCGGCCTGGGCGCTGGCCATATCGACCTCGGCCCTCAGCACCGCGATCTCTTCCGGCCGCTTGCCGATCTGCAGGTCGGCCAGTTGCGCCTGCGCCTGGGCAAGGCCGGCCTGCGCCTGCGCCACGGCGATCTTGGCATCGGCGCTCTCGAGCGTCACAACGGTGGTGCCGGGCGTGACACGGTCGCCGCGCTTGACGGTCACGGTCTCGACCTGCGCCACCTCGATCGGCGCCAGAAGCACGTAGTCGCCTTCGACATAGCCGACGGCCAGCGGTGCTGCCGGGGCACAGGCCGAGAAGAGTTGTGCGGCGAGCGGCAGCGAACACAGAAAGCTCATGGTCTTGGCCCCTTTGTCTTTGCCCCTTTTCTGACGGCCAATATGGCCTTGAGATTGCCCGAAGTGACCGCCACCACCTTTGCGGCCTCCGCGGCACCGATATCGGGCCAGCCCATGCGGCGCATCACCGCCTCGCGGCCGATACGGAAATAGATGACCTGGCCGATCAGCGTGAACACGGTCAGCCTTGCGGCCTCGCTTTCGGCGGGCTCGCCGGTTGCCTGTTCCCAGAGCTGGCACAGCCGGCGATGGCTCGGCTCGAAGACGCCGTCATAGATACGATCGAGGGCCGCCGTTGGATGGGAAAGTTCGCGCAGGATGAACTGCACGATCTCGCCGGCCTGCGGACTGGCCACGACAAAGCCGACCATTCGCTCCAGCGCCGCGAAGAGCTGCGCCTGCGCTGCCTCAGGACCGACCGGCGCGGGCGCCTGCGCATTGCCGAGCGCCGGGCCGGCGACCGTCTGGATGGTTTCGACGATAAAGTCGGCGGCCGCCGTGCGAAGACCCTCCTTGCCGCCGAAATGATAGGCAATCGAGCCGATATTGGCTTGCGCCTCGGCGGCGATCTCGCGCGTCGAGGTGCCGTCGAAGCCCTGCCTTCCGAACAGCTTCAGTGCCGCCTGGACAAGGGCAGCGCGCGTCATCTCGGCGGGAGATGTTTCGCGGCGAAGATTCTTGGCATCGGGCTGCTTGATCATCTCGTGACTTTAATCAATCGATTGATTAAAGTCAATTCACGAGCGTCAATCCGTGTATGTCACCGTCTTGCCATGGGGAGCGGCAACCGCTTTAGTGCGCGGCCATGGGCAAGGAAGTCGAACGAAAATTCCTGGTCACCAGCACCGCATGGCAGGAGCTGGCCGAGGCGGATATCCGCATCCTGCAGTTCTACCTCGCGGCCGGTCCCGGGCGCACGGTGCGCATCCGCATCAGCGATGGCACTTCCGCCGAGCTTACGCTCAAATTCGGCAGCAAGGCGCGCGAACGCGACGAATTCGAATACCCGATCCCGTTGGCGGAGGCGGTGGAGATGCTGGACTTCGCCATCGGACGTGTCATCGAGAAGACACGTCACCATGTTAGGCACGGTGGCTATCTCTACGAAGTCGATGTCTTTGGCGGTGCGCTTGCGGGACTGGTGATCGCCGAACTTGAGACGCCGGAGGACGTGCCGGACGAAATGCTGCCTGATTGGCTCGGCCGTGAGGTCACCGGCGAGTCAAAATTCTACAACGCGTCGCTCGCCCTCGGGGGGATACCGGAGATCGCCGCATGAGCTTTCGCATCGATCCGCGCCTGCCGCTGACCGGCGAGGTCAGGCGTATCCTTGCCGAGGAAATCGGCAAGGCATTGGTCCATCTTGACGCCGCGCGCAGCCGTCCGGAACAGGCGGTGCACAAATGCCGCAAGCGGTTGAAGAGTGCGCGCGCCTTGCTGCGCCTTGTTCGTTCCGGTGACGAAACATTCTGCGAGACCGAAAATCAGTGCTATCGCAACGTGGCGGGCCTGCTTGCCGGGCCGCGCGAGGCGACGGCGCTGATCGAAACCATCGACCGGCTGGCGGCAAGCTTCCCCAAGGAGAGCGCCGACGATGGGCTTACTGCTGCGCGCGACAGGCTGATCGCGCGCCAGCATGAATTGCACGAGGGCACGGGGCTCGAAGCGGCAATCGGTGCTGCGACCGCCGCCTGCGAGGAGGGCCTGCACCGCATCGACGCGCTGGCCTTGCCCGACCAGCCGGAACAGGCGGCCGACGTGCTTGCCGAAGGCGCCCGCGTCACGCTGCGTCGTGCCAGGAAGGCGCTGGACAAGGCCGGATCGCGCGGCGCGGCCAATGATTTCCACGATTTACGCAAGGCAGCCAAGACCCACGGCATGCATCTGTCGCTGCTCGGCAGGCTGTGGCCGACGCCGATCAAGGCCCGGCGCAAGGCGGTCGACGAACTGGGCGAGCGGCTGGGCGACCTGCACGATATACTGGTGATGCGCGCCCTGCTCGAGGCCGACGACCAGCCGCTCGGGCCCCCCAAGGACACGAAGCTTCTGGCCAAGCTGTTGAAACGGTCGGAGAAGCAGTTGAAGAAGAGCTGCCTGGCCGAGGCGGCCGAGCTGTTCGGCGACAGTCCCAAACGCTCGACACGCAAACTGGCCCGCAAGGCGCGCGACGATCTGGCTGCGCCGCCGGAAGAGGCCTCGGCATCGTAGGCTGACTTGGCGCTTTTCCTCTCGATCCGGACGGGGGAGAGTAAGGGCGTGCGCTAGCCCTCATTACCCGCCCATGCTAATCGCCATGGAGCATGACCGAGCCCGGCGACACGCTTCTGGATCGACTTGGCCGCTGGCTTGCCGGCCGGCTGCAGGAAGAATCATCCGGCTACGAGCCCTACACACCGTCCGATGCCGAGACGCTGCGCCGCACGCTTGAGCCCGGCGACATCCTGCTGATCGAGGGCAACCAGAAGATCTCGGCGGCGATCAAGTACCTGACCCAGTCGACCTGGTCGCATGCGGCCTTCTATATCGGCGATGCCTTGCCCGCGCCGGCAGACGGCTCAGAGCGGCCGCGCCTGATCGAGGTCACGATCGGCGAAGGCTGCGTCGCCGTGCCATTGTCGCGCTACCGCACCTACAACACCCGCATCTGCCGGGCGAGCGGGCTGGCGCCGGAGGATCGCGACAAGGTCGTCGCCTTCATGATCGGCAGGCTCGGCCTGAAATACGACCTCAAGAACATTTTCGATATGCTGCGTTTTTTCTTCCCGACGCCGCCGGTGCCGGTGCGCTGGCGGCGCCGCATGCTGGCCTTCGGCTCCGGCGACCCGACACGGGCGATCTGCTCGACACTGATTGCAGAGGCCTATGGCCAGATCCGCTATCCGATCCTGCCCGAGATCACCCGTGCGCCCGGCCGCGCTTCGGCGCAGTCTAACTATTCGCGCAAGGAAATCCTGCACATCCGCCACCACTCGCTGTACACGCCGCGCGATTTCGACCTGTCGCCCTATTTCCGCATCGTCAAGCCGACACTGGAATATGGTTTTGACTACCGAGCGGTGACCTGGGACGACAAGGCAGACACAGAGGCCGCAGCTGTAAAGGCTGGCGCGATCGCCTCAGACACGTGATGGCTTTCGGCCTGGGTCAGGACATGTCCCTATGGCGAGGCCTACCGGTATCCAGCCGAGGTGCAGGCATTTCACATGGCGGCCTGTATCACGCCGAAACCGCAATAGATCTGTGTTCGACCCAGACATGGACCGGTTCGTCCCGGCCGCGGATGCTCACCGGTCCATGATCGCGCGCATTCAACTGTGTCGTGGGCGATTCCACCTTCGCGGCCTCAATCAGTCGTGACCCAAAGCAAATACTCGCCTGAAGCTCACGGCAGAGCGACTGCAAACGGCTGGCGACGTTGACGGTGTCGCCCACCACCGCGAAAGACAGATTGCGCTCGCTGCCGACCGCGCCGATGACCACTGCGCCATATTGTGCACCGATCCGAACGTCCAGCGGCGGGTACCCCCTGGACACCCGCTGGACATTCCAGTCTTCGAGAGCGGCGACCATCGCTTCAGCGCACTGGATGGCCCGAGTCGCGTCGTCATGGCTGGCTTGCGGAACCCCGAATGTCGCCATGATGCAATCGCCGATATAGTTATCGACGGTGCCATGATGATCGAAAACGACCTGTTCCATGCGGCGGTGGAACTGACGCAGAAGTTCGAACACAGCTTCGGCCGGATGATCCTCGGAATAGTGTGTGAAGCCGACGATGTCGGCGAACAGCACCGCGATATCCTGCCGGCGGACCGGGCCGAAGGGCTCGTCATCGGTGGCGAGCTGGTCGACGACATTGGGCGAAAAATGCCGGGCGAGATTGGCGCGGGCGCGCTCTGCCTTGACATAGTCTTCCGACAGATGTCGGGAACGATAGACGACCAGCGCCATGATCGCGCCGATAATCAGCACAACCAACACGTTGGTCGCCTGCGCGAATGTATCGACGAAATGGGGGTTGAGATAGAGGTTCAGTCGCTCTGTCACCGGTAGCGAATAGAGGTTCGTCGCCGGAATGACGGTTCCCGGATGAGAAATCACCCATCCCACCCCGATCGCCCATGTCAGGGCCGCGAGCGCGCCGAGATAGAGCGCCAATCGTGTCGAAAGGGTCAGCGCGCCAAGGCATACGAAAATCAGCAGGAATTTGAAGCTGCCCTCGCGCAGTTGCATCGCGGCCGGCGCGACCTCCTGGGAAAACGGATTGGGCGTTACCAGCAGAACGGTCAACAGAATGATGTCCAGCGTGCCGACGAGATAGCCGATCCACCATCGCGCCGTGCGACGGCGTGCAAAGAGAAACTGGATCAGGCCGACGAGCTGGAACAGCACGAGGCCCGCCAGCACGAAGAGCAGCGAAGCATCCCAGCGGCTGATCAATGAAAAGAAGCAGGAGATCACAGCGAGCGATGCCGTACGGGCCCAGAACTGCAATGCAGCGCCCTGGCGTTCTGCGCGCGCCCGCAAATTTTTCAGGCGCGAATAGCGGCGAAGTTCAAGTGTTGGCGCGGTCGGCATGGGATCACTTCGATTTCACGGGGGACGTGTCAAGCATTCGGCAAACCCGCCTCTCCAGTCTGGCAAATCAGTGCGCGAACTCTATCATGAATGTGATTTCATTTTTGAACCGCGGCTGCGAAGAGCAAAGATGTCCGGACAAAGGATCATGGTGAAAACCGAAGCAGGACAGGCGGAGGCTTCCCTGTTCAGGTCACCAAAAACCGCAGCGCCCGGCGTATCCTGCTCGGGATGATTGGCCGTGTCAGGCCGGTAACGGGCGGCGTCCCTTTGCAGGAGCGGCGGGCCGATCGAACGCACCGGCATCTCGCGGATGCGGCCCGATCGGCATGATCGCGGGAAATGGCGTCGCGCCAAAGGCAAACGTAAATTTGTAGCCGACCAGCCCATCCTCCGGCGTGGTGTGCTGGTCGTGATGGGCCAGCAATTTGGCGCGGTCGGCGAGATCCTCCGCCTCACGCCGCACCATCTCCGCCGTCTCCGGCCGCATCCGCCTAGAGAAGCTGACGAAGGTCGCTTCGTTGTCGATATGGGTGATCGCCCAGCCGATGAAATTCTTGTTGGTCATTTCGAACAGCGGCCTGAGAGGCCCTTCGAAATTCCACTGGATAGGCGTCTCGACCAGCACCCTTGCCGTGAGACCCCGGCCGAGAGCGACCAGGCCCAGCTCCTCGAGATCGCGCAGATAGAGGAACATCGAGGCCTCGCTAAGGCCTTGCGAGCGCATGATGCCGTCGGGTGTGAACTTTTCCGACAGCATGACGAAGATGAACAGCAGCGCCGGCCGCCCTGCAAGCCTGCGCTCGATCTCCGGCGCGATGCGGTTGACCGGTCCCGGCCCCCTGTTCATCGAGCCGAGCACGTTCTCCAGCTCGACGCCGGCGGCAGCGCAGATCTCCATCAGCCGATCGAGCTTGCAGTTCTTCTCATGGAAGATGCGCTTCACCGTCGGTTCGGAAACGCCCATGCGTTCGGCGAGCTCGCGATAGGTGACGCCCTTCGCCTTCAGCGTCCGCTTCAGCGCCTCGAAGATCAGACCGTTCATCGGATGCACCTCTTGCCAGCGGTTTCGTATCAACTTTCGATACTATCGCTAATCAGCCTTTCGGAAAAGTATCGAAAATCATAGCTCTGCCGCGTCATCACAGGAGAGCAGTCATGAATACCCTCATCACCTCAGCCTTTCTCGCCGTCATCGGCAGCGCGCCGGTGCCTGCCGCCCAGGCCGGCGAACTCTGGCGCGCCACTGGCCTCGAACAGCCGGAATCGGCGCTGTTCGACGCCGCCAATAACCGCATCATCGTCTCCAACATCGTTGGCAACCCCGGCGAGGCCGACGGCAACGGCTATCTCTCCGTGCTGTCCGTTGACGGCAAGACGGTCACCCAACACTGGACCGACGGCATGGACGCACCCAAGGGCATGGCGATAGCGGGCGGCAAGCTCTATGTCGCCGACATCACGAAAGTCCGCGTCGTCGACCTGGCCAACGGCAAACTCGTCGCCAGCATCGCGGTGCCGAACGCGGTCTTCCTCAACGACATGACATCGGATCAATCCGGCAAGGTCTACGTCACCGATATGCTGGCCGACGCCATCTATCGCATCGACGGCGACCGGCCGGAGCTGTTCGTCAGGGACCCGATGCTGGCGTCGCCGAACGGCGTCTTCGCCGACGGCAACAGGCTGATCGTCGCCTCCTGGGGCAAGGGCATCAAGCCCGACTTCAGCACGGCGGAGCCGGGCGGCCTGCTGTCGGTCGACCTTTCAAGCAAGGTGGTGCCGCCGGGCGCCCAGAAATTCGCCGACCTCGACGGCGTCATTGCCATCGGCGACACCATCTACGCCACCGCCTACATGACCGGCACGCTCTACCGCTATCAAGCCGGCAGCGTGCCGGAATCGGTGGCGCATTTCAAGCCGGGCAGCGCCGACATCGGCACGGATGGGAAGTCGACAATCTATGTGCCGCTGATGAACGAAGGCGAAGTGGCAGCGCTGAAGCTCGACTGAGAGATGTAACCGGTGGCCTGGAGGCGAGCCACAAAACCTTCACCAGCAGTCGTGAGGTGGACCGTCATTCCTCGGCGAGGACCGCCAACCCGCATTGTGCGAAGTTAGGTGCCTCTACGTTCCCTTCACGATCCTCGGCTTAATCGGTCGACGGGATTGAGGCTCGCTCTCTAGGGCCAACCGTTTCTCGTCTTCGATGGCGCGATCAACCGCCTCGATTTCCTCTTGGAGCACCTTCAGCTCGGCTCCGTAGCTGGAGCCGTCGCTGTCCCCGATCTGAAAGCCACTTGCCCGCATTGCGTCGCGAGTATGGTGGACGTTACGGACTCCTTCGCGTCGAGTGGCGACCAGGATTTCCCTGAACTCTCCAAGACGTTCAACGTGACTGCGAGCCATTTGCGTTCTCCTATTTCGTCGTCATCGTCGCTGACGGCGATTCAGCACGGCAAAAACCTACGGCGCAGAAGGTTTAAGCGGCTCTAAGAGATACGCTCGACAGAGCATGAATGCGGAAGCTCAAATTTGAACGTCCTGCATGGCGTGGCGCAATGGCCGCCTTTGCCAATTCCGCCAAAAATCGAAAGTCTGGCGCGTAGAGGCGCTCCACTGCCGACGCATCATGACGCTGGAACAGTGAAGTCATCGCCTTGAGGACCAGCGCCTTGTTGCGCTGCGGGCGATCGTCGAAGATCCGATCCGCGGGCCGAATGACCGAAAATGTCCCGGTCATTCGAATAAACTGACCGCTATGCAGCGTGGCGTGCGAGTGGATCAGACCAAGATCATAGTCTTGAACATTCGTAACTGTCGCACCGTCCCTTTCCTGCCAGCTTACGGCGAAGATACTGTTGCCGGAAGTTCGGATAGGAGACGTCCATTTTCTCAGATCAGCCTGCGGCGCTCGGGACCGGGGTGTTGAGCAGCTGCTGCTCCCACAGAAACGCGATGCCGCTGCCAGCGACATGCTGCTTGAGCACTTCCGTCAACTCCGCGGCGTGCTCGGTCCGGGCCCAGTCGCGCTGCCATTCGGACGCCAGCGCCAGCCAGGTCATCATGTGCGCGCCGGCAGCGATCATGCGTTGGATGGCGACCTCGTGCGCTTCGACCGACGTGCCGCCCGAGGCATCGGTGATGACCGTCACATCCCAACCTTCGCCGAGGGCCTGGATCGCCGGCATCGCGACGCATATCTCGGTCCACAGGCCAGCAATGATCAGCTGCTTGCGGCCCGTCGCCTTGACCGCGTCCACCACCTTCTGGTCCTCCCAGGTGTTGATGAAAGTCCGGTCGATCACCTCCTGGCCGGGGAACACATCCGTGATCTGGGGGAAGATAAGACCGCCCCGATCAGCGATCACGCTGGTCAGGATGGTGGGGACGCCGAAGGCCTTAGCGGCCTTCGCCAGAGCCGTCGAATTGTTGACTACCATCTGCGGATCGTGGCTGTTCAGGTTCGCGAGCTGATAAGGCTGGTGGTCGATCAGAACGAGCACGGAGTCTTCGGGACGAAGAAGCGAGGCAAGGCCGTTACGAAAGGTCATGATTATCCTTTGGTGCTGTTGTGAGTGAGGTTGGTTTGCTGAGAGGTATGCGCCGCCCGCGCATTGCCTGGATGGAAACTGGCATTCCTATTCATGATACGGTAGTGCTTCTTCGTGCACCGCTGTGTCGCGGAATGGGGAACGCTGAATTGGATATCGAAGAGCTGCAGACATTCGTGGAAGTTGCTGATGCCGGGGGCGTTTCGCCCGCCGCGCGCCGGCTCGGCGTATCCAAGTCGATTGTCAGTCGGCGGCTTTTCCGGCTTGAAGCGGAGCTTGGCGTCCAGCTTCTCGCACGAACCACCCGTGGCGCCGCTCTCACGGAAGCCGGAGTTGCGTTTCGAGACCATGCAGCCAAAGTCGTCGCGGAAATCGAAATGGCCAAGGAAACGATCCTGCCCGCCGGTGATCTTCGCGGCCGTCTGCGAGTTGCCGTGCCGCTTTCCGTCGGCCCCACTCAATTTGCTCCCGTGCTCGCGGAAATGGCGCGACGCCACCCGCAACTCCACATCCATACCGCCTATAGTGATCGCTTCGTTGATCTCATCTCGGAGGGTTTTGATTGTTCAATCCGGGTTGGGTATCTTCCGGACTCCAACCTGATCGCAAGACGCGTCGGGCCGGTCCATGGGAAGTTCGTCGCTAGCCCGGACTATATTAAAGCGCATGGTTCCCCTGAGACGCCGCGGGAACTCGTCGCCCATCAGGCCCTCATGCAGGGAACCGAAGCCTGGCAACTCATGGATGGCGACAAGATCACCACGGTTAAACCGCAGGGGCGCTTCAAGGCCGACAACGGCACAGCCCTCGCTGCCGCCGCGGCGGCAGGTCTCGGCATCGCTTGGCTTCCCGATTGCCTCATCGACGAGTATGTGGCCTCCGGCGCGCTTGTTCCGTTGATGACACGCCATCCACCACCTCCGGCAGGCATATATGTCATCCGTCCATCAGGTCAGTATCCGGCACGGAAGGTAAGAGTCCTTACCGAACTGCTGATCGAGTGTTTCGAGCAGGCTCCGCACGTTGCGTGAGCTGTCCGTAAGAATGGTCCATCGACCATGATTGTCTGAATTACGAAAGGCACATCTGATATCACCGTTCGCAGTCCTGCGCTGACAAAGTGGCCACCGACCGGCAAATCCTGATTGCTACTGCGTCTCAGGTTTCGCTTTTCAACTGCGCACGTGCGTCGCGGATCGAGGCGGCATAGGTCACCAGGGGACGCTTGACGCCGTGGTTGATCAGCATGCGCCGGATCTGCGGCGCGGCACCTGATATGATGAAGCGGACGCCGGCGCGCTTCGCCTTGTGGGCGGCGCCCTCGATGACATTGGCCGCCGTCGAATCGAAGAAGGGTACGGCCGAACAGTCGAGGATGAAGTTCTTACGCTGGTCGGCGATGCGGTCGAGCACGGTGCCGACGGTCGACGCGGCGCCGAAGAAGAAGGCGCCCGAGATGCGGTAGACGACGGTGTCGGCGTCGGTCGCCTCGCTGGCATCGTAGGCGTTGCTGCTGTCGGCGACATCCTCCTGCACCAGCGGCTGATCGACCTCGACCGCAATGCTCTTGGACATGCGGTCGATGAACAGGATCGACCCCAGCACGAAGCCGACGACGATCCCTTCGGTGAGGTCGCGGAAGACGACGATCAGGAAGGTTGCCATCAGCACCAGCGCATCGCCGCGCGAAGCGCGCAACAGGGTGGCGAAGGCCTGTTTTTCAAACATGTTCCAGCAGACGACCGCCAGCACGCCGGCAAGGGCGGCGAGTGGGATGTAGCTGGCCAGCGGTGCCGCCACGAGCATGAAGACGAGCAGGAACAGCGAATGCAGCATGCCCGAGATCGGCCCATGTGCGCCGGCCCGCACATTGGTCGCCGTGCGGGCGATGGTGCCTGTGGCGCAGATGCCGCCGAACAGGGCGGACGCGATGTTGGCGAAGCCTTGCGCCACCAGTTCGCAGTTGGAACGATGCCGCCGGCCCGTCATGCCATCGGCGACAACCGCCGACAGCAGCGATTCGATCGCGCCGAGCAGCGCAAAGGCGACGCCGTCAGGCAACACGGCGATCGCCTTGTCGAGGCTGAGCGCCGGCAGTGCCGGAAACGGCAGGCTGCGCGGAATGCCGCCGTAACGCGTGCCGATCGTTTCCGCCGGCAGCGCCAGCAGCGCCACCACCAGCGAGGCCAGGCCGACGGCGATCAGCATGCCCGGCCAGCCCGGCCGCCAGCGCTTCACCGTGACAATGGTAACGATGGTCAGCACCGCCACCAGCGTCGCCGAGATGTTGAGCGTGCCGGCCGCCTCACCGACCGCGATCAACTTCGGCACCAGCGGTCCCGGCTCCTTGCCGGCAAGCTTCAGCCCGAACAGTTCGACGATCTGTCCCGAGAAGATGATGATCGAGATGCCGGCGGTGAAGCCGACCGTCACCGGATAGGGTATGAATTTGATGTAGGTGCCGAGACGGAGGTAGCCGATGGCGAGCAGGAAGACCCCTGCCATCATCGTCGCCAGCAGCAGCCCGTCGACACCTTCGCGCTGAACCGTTGCCGCCACCAGCACGATGAAGGCGCCGGCGGGTCCGCCGATCTGGAAACGGCTGCCGCCAAGCGCCGAGACGATGAAGCCGCCGACGATGGCGGTGAACAGGCCGCGCTCCGGCGTCACCCCCGACGCGATGGCGATCGCCATCGATAGCGGCAGTGCGACGATGGCGACGGTCAGGCCGGCCATGAAGTCGGCCTTGAACTGCGGCAGGCGGTAACCTTCGCGCCAGACCGTCACCAGTTTCGGCGTGAACAATTCGGAAAATGTCGGCCTTGCCGGATGATGGCTTGCCGGATGGCTCTGGTCCATGAATGTGCCTTCCGCTCCGTGACGGCGGCGGGATCGTCGGCAGGATCGTCGGCGGTCGCGTCGCGACTTATGTGTGCCGACTCGGGTTGCGGGAGAGGCTTAGCGCGGCACGGTTTGCTTGAGGCGCACGCCCCTGCCACCGCGCTCGCTGGCCTGGTTCTCGCCGATCAATTCCACCCCGGCCTCGTCGAGTGCCTGGATGACCTTCATCAGCGTATCGACCACGCCCCTGACCACACCGTCGCTCGCTTCCATGCGTTGGATGGTCGGAAGCGAGACCCCGGCGCGCTCGGCGAGCGTCTTTTGATCGATGCCGGCCAGCGCCCTTGCGGCGCGCATCTGCGCGGCAGTGATCATCGGCCAAAACCCCCGTCTGAGTCTGCGGTATCAACGTATAGTACAGTCATGGTGATGTTTCAACCATCATAATGTATATATGAAACATGTACCCTCTCGGGAAACCGGATGGCGGGGTCAAGACAGGCATGCTAGGCTGGTCATTGCCGGGAAGATATCGACGCAGCCTTCCCTTTTCAGCATCGATCGGGGTGAGCAGTTGAAGATTTCCAGGGCTTGGATGACATCGGCAGCCTTGCTGTCGGCGGTTTTGCTGTTGGCGGGTTGCGGGCACGGGTTGATCAACCGGCTGATCTAATCTTCAGTCTGGCTGTCGCCGTCCGGGCGCTGCCCGCGCCATCGCTGCCACACGCGGGCAGCGAGCCAGCAAAGCATCGCCCAGACAAAGCCGGCGCACCAGCCGGCCAGCACGTCCGACGGCCAGTGCACACCGAGATAGATGCGGCTGATGCCAACCAGCAGCGTCGTCAGCACCGCCAGCGACAGCACATAGATCTTCGTCGTTCGACCGGGCAGGAAGCGTGCCGCCAGCGCGCCGAGCGTCAGATAGGTCACCGCCGACAGCATGGCGTGGCCGCTCGGAAAAGACAGCGTCGTTTCGTTGACGAGATGCGAGACGAGTTCGGGGCGCGGCCGGTCGATGCCGGCTTTCAGCAGGCTCGATAGCACCTGACCCCCGGCCACCGCCACGAAGATGAAAAGGGCGGTCGCCGGCCTGCGGATAAGCAGGAGATAGACGATTACCGCCGTCACGATCAGCACCAGCACGCTGCCGCTGCCAAGGCTTGTGATGTCGCGCATCGCCCCCTGCAGCCATAGCGGGCCGATTGGGCTGTCAGGGCGCCCCGCCTGGCGGAAGGCGAGCAGGATCTCGGTGTCGAAAGCGTGCGGCGTGGTGGCGCGCGCCATCTCCATCAGCTCCTCGAAGCCCCACAGGCCGGCGGCGATCGCCAGGCCGGCCAGCAGCACCGGGAATTCAACCCGGTTGAGCAAAGCGTTCGCGGCGTTCTTCATCGGCAATTTGCCCGTTACAGCCTGCCTTGCAGATAGGGTCCGAGCGTGATCAGCGCCACTGCGGCGATCGCCAGCATGATGCCGGTCGCCTGCAGCGCGTTGACGCGCTCGCCGAAGAAGACCAGTGCCACGACGTTCACCGAGACCAGCTGGATGACGGCAGACAGGCTGAACGACACCGACATGCCGAATTCGCGGATCAGCCGCAGCATGATCAAATTGCCCAGCGAATAGAGCGCCAGCGTCAGCGCGATCTTGCCAAGGCTCGGCGCCAGGCCCCATTGCTTGGCGGCTGTCGCGGCCAGCAGGAAAATGACCGTCGAAAAGCCGAGCTGCAGCAATCCTGAAAAACTCAACGCTCCGTCCCCTCTCGAAGCGGCTCCAGCCGCGTGTGTCGCGGACGTTGTTTCCGAAGCGCGCCGGGACGTCAAGCGCTCTCCCAAACGAAGCTCTTGGCAATGGCATGACGGAGGCTCAATGTGTGTAATCGCCCAGCCTGTCGATTGAAGGGCGGTCAGGGGTTCATGATTCGTATTCTTCAGAACTTGACGCGACGCTGGAGCGAGCTTTCCCTTGCCCTGCAGTTCGTCGTTGCCGGCGGCTTTGGCCTGCTGGCCGTCATGCTGGTGGTGGGCGCCTGGGTGACGGCGCAAATCAGGGACGGCGTCATCCGCAATTCGGCCGCCACGACGGCGCTCTATGTCGACAGCGTGATTGCGCCACTGCTTCCCGACTTGCGCAAGGAGCAGGAACTCAGCGAATCCGTCAAGCAGGCGCTGGACGAGACGCTGGGCCAGGGCGCGCTCGGCAAGCGCCTCGAATCGTTCGTGCTCTGGCGCCGCGACGGGACGGTTCTCTACGCGAAGGAGACGGCCCTGATTGGCCGCCGCTTCGCTCCGAGCGACAATCTGCGTTCCGCCTTCGAAGGTAATGTCGTCGCTGAATTCAATACATTCGATGATGATGAACGCGAGGAGAAGGCTACCGGCTTGCCATTGCTGGAGATCTACAATCCCGTGCGCGAGCCCTGGTCGGGCGAGGTGGTGGCGGTCACCGAGTTCTATGAGATCGCCGACGATTTCCAGGCTACCCTGGCGTCCGCTCTGTGGTCGAGCTGGCTGATCGTGGCCGGCGCGACCCTGGCGGCATTCCTGCTCCTGTCGGGCATCGTCCTGCGCGGCAGCCGCACCATCGACGACCAGCGTGGGGCGCTGCGCCGCCAGGTGTCGGAGCTGCAGGGTCTGGTGGCGCAAAACAGCGCCTTGCGACTGCGCGTGCAACGGGCCTCTCGCCGCGCCACCGCGCACAACGAAAGATATCTGCGCCGCATCGGCGCCGACCTCCATGACGGCCCGGCCCAACTCGTGGCCCTGGCGGCACTGCGCATGGATAGTCCGATATTTTCCAGCGACAGCCATTCGGGCGAAAGCCGTTCGACCGAGGTCGCGATGATCCGCAAGACGCTGGAGGATGCGATGCGCGAAATACGCGGCATCTGCACCGGCCTTGTGCTGCCGCAGATCGAGACGGCTGCCGCAACCGACATTCTGCGGCTGGCCGTCAAGGAGCACGAGCAGAGGACGGGAACGTCGGTGACGCTGACGCTGGCCGGACAGTTGCCAGAACCGGGCGCTTCCGAGAAGATCAGCATCTATCGTTTCGTTCAGGAAGGGCTGAACAACGCTTATCGCCACGGGCTGGGCAAGGATCAGGCGGTGAGCGCCGGGATGAAAGGTGGCAGGCTTTTTGTCGAAGTGTCGGATGGTGGGCCGGGTTTCGATCCGGCGGCACGGGTCGAGGGCCTCGGGCTCGCCGGCCTCAGGGAGCGGGTTGAAAGCATTGGCGGACAGTTCGAAACCTTGACCGGGCCGCAAGGTACGCGTTTGGTGATCCGTCTGTCGGTCGAGGAGCAAGCATGACTGGGACCATTCGCATCGCCATTGTCGACGATCATCCCCTCTTTCGCGAAGGTGTGACGCGCAGCCTGTCGGAGATCGGAGGCTTCGAGATCGTTGGCGAGGGCGCCACGGCGCAGGATGCCGAACGCCTCGCCGCGACGGTGCGGCCCGACATCTTGCTGCTCGATATCTCCATGCCGGGCGGCGGGCTGACCGCGGTCGCAAGCATCCTAGCCAGCCATCCCGCCCAGAAGATCGTCATGCTGACCGTTTCGGAGGCCAATGCCGATGTGACCAAGGCGCTGAACGCAGGGGTGAATGGCTATGTCCTCAAAGGCGTCGGGTCACGCGGGCTCGCCGACATCCTGCGCAATGTCGCAGCCGGCGAAAGCTATCTCTCGCCGACACTGTCGGCCCGGCTGCTTTCGGATCTCCAGTCCCAGCAGCCGACCGACGGCATGGCGGAACGGCTGCGGCAGCTCACCGAGCGGCAGACGGAAATCCTGCGGCTGGTGGCGGAGGGGCTGAGCAACAAGGAAGTCGCCTTGCGGCTTGAGCTGCAGGAGAAGACCGTCAAGCATCACATGACAGGGGTGCTGTCGAAGCTCAATGTGCGAAACCGCACCGAAGCGGCCTTGATGATGCGTGAGTGGCGCGACCGCGACAGACCTTCCTAGTCTAGAATTGCTCCAGGCCAGGTCCGGGGAAAATGCGCAGCGGTTTCCCGTCCCGGATTGCGCAAAAGCGCGTCGCGCCTCGGGACTGCAGCCATTGCGCCGAAAACCGGAACGCCGCCGAAAACGAGGTCACCTCCGCCGGGGGGCGGCGGAGGTGACGTGCAAAGCTGACCATTGCCTGTTGGCCAGCTTCACAAGGCCTTGAGACGATTGGCATCGGCCGGCGTGGCCTGACGGTCGATGATCGTGCGACCGAGCGCGTCCTTCATGCTGAAACGACCGTTTTCGAGCTTTTCCGTTATGCCGTCGGGGTGCCGGACCGTGATCTTGTTGCCGGTCACGTCGACCTTGTCACCGGTCTTTGCATTGACATGGCTGCCGCTCTTACCCTGATTGGATCCTGATTTGCCGTTGTTGCCGTTATTGCCATTCCCATTTCCGTTGCCGCTATTGCCGCTGTTCCCGCTATTGCCTCCGCCGGAACTGCCGCCGTTACCGTTTCCACCGCCACTGTTGCCGCCGCCATTGCCACCCTTGCCGGCGTATGCGCTGGCGGTCTGAATGCCGGAAACGGAGCCGTCCAGGACAATTTGGTAGGGCGCGATCGTCAACGCCAGCGCCGCTGCCGATTTGAGCGCCAGCCGGCAACAACGGGTCGTGACCGATCTGTGCATTCTGATCTCCGACGACTGAGCCCGGCGCGCCCCACCCCAACGTTGCAGTGCAACCAACAATTGCCGAAAGACGCGGCGCCCGGAAGCGACCTCCGACCGTTGCGGTTGTCAACTAGGACCATTGCAAGCGCAAGGTTGGACTAAAGTCCCAAGCATATGCTACATTAGCTTCGCATGAACGGCGCCGCGACCGCCGTCGCTCAACGGGAGACTGGCTTTCCCGACGCCTGACGACGGCAGACGCCGAACATCAAGTCACCTCCGCCGGGGGCGGCGGAGGTGACTTGTCGAGCTGGCCCTTGATCCGTTGTTTGCAAACGACTGATGTCAGCGCGTTGCGGGATGCGCGGCGAAACATGCCGCCGAAGATTTCCTTCATCGAAATTCTGGAGCAGTTCCACGGTCTCCGGGGAATGCTTAGCCAGGGCTGCGCGCAATGCCTGTCGTGTCTGAAAAGGTTTTCCCGATGTCACGAAAATGTGACCCGGCGATTATAAGGGGGTCAAACAGGTACCCACGCTCCAGCCAATCCAAAAGCCAGAGGCAAGCCACCATGACTGACCTTCGCTCCCCCGACACCCGATTCCGCACCAGCCTGCTCGAGGAAAACGACGGCCCGGCCGTCAACGCTTCCGACAACCGCACCATGGGCGAGATCGTCGCGGCGCGGTTCTCGCGTCGCGGCTTCCTCAAGGGTTCGCTGGCTGTCTCGGCCATCGCCGCCACCGTCAGCCCGCTGGCGCTGATCAGCGCCGACGAGGCCCGGGCAGCGGAAGGCTCGGCCTTCATTTTCGACGAACTCCAGGCCGGCATCGACGACAAGCACCATGTCGCGCCGGGTTACGATGCCGATGTCTTGCTGCGCTGGGGCGATCCGCTGTTTGCCGATTCGCCCGACTTCGACCCGACGAAACAGTCGGCCGAGGCCCAGGCGAAACAGTTCGGCTACAACAACGATTATGTCGGCTACATCCCGATCGACGGCTCGGCCGAACATGGCCTGCTGGTGGTCAACCACGAATACACCAATCCGCATCTGATGTTCCCGGGCATCGTGAAGATCGTCGAAAAGGACGGCAAGAAGTCGGCAGAAGTCGCACCCCTCTCGAAGGAGCAGGTCGATGTCGAGATGGCCGCCCATGGCGGCACCATCGTCGAGATCCGCAAGGATAGTGGCAAATGGCAGGTGGTGCGCGACGGCAAGCTCAACCGCCGCATCACCTCCAACACCGAAATGGCGCTGTCCGGTCCGGTCGCCGGCCATGACCGCGTCAAGACCAATGCCGATCCGTCCGGCACCAAGGTGTTCGGCACGTTCAACAATTGCGCCGGCGGCGTCACGCCCTGGGGCACCTATGTGATGGCCGAGGAGAACATCCATGGCTATTTTTCCGGCGAGCTGCCGGAAGGCCACAAGGAAGCCGCGAACTACAAGCGTCTCGGCATTCCCGAAGGCGCCTATGAATGGGCGGCGCATTACGAGCGTTTCGACCTCGCCAAGGAACCCAATGAGGCCAACCGCTTCGGCTGGATCGTCGAGGTCGATGTCAATGACCCGACCTCGACGCCGAGGAAGCGCACCGCCATGGGCCGCTTCAAGCATGAGGGCGCCGAATCGATTGTCGCCAGGGACGGCCGCGTCGTCTTCTATCTCGGTGACGACGAGCGCTTCGACTATGTCTACAAGTTCGTGACCAAGGCCGCGTTCAATCCCAACGACAATGCCGCCAACAAGGACCTGCTCGATGAGGGCACGCTGCATGTCGCCAAGTTCGCCGAAGATGGCACGGTCGAATGGCTGCCGATCGTCTTCGGCCAGGGGCCGCTGACGGCCGAAAACGGTTTTGCCAGCCAGGCCGACGTGCTGATCGAGACGCGCCGCGCCGCCGACCTGCTCGGTGCCACCAAGATGGACCGCCCCGAAGACATCCAGCCCAATGCCGTCAACGGCAAGGTCTATGTCATGCTGACCAACAATTCGAAACGCAAGGCCGACCAGGTCGACGCCGCCAATCCGCGCGCCGAAAACGCCTTCGGCCACATCATCGAGATCGCCGAGGACGGCGGTGATTTCACTGCCGCCAAGGGCAAGTGGGAAGTGCTGCTGAAATGCGGCGATCCGGCGGTTGCCGATGTCGGCGCCACCTTCTCGACGGCGACGACGGCCAATGGCTGGTTCGGCATGCCCGACAATTGCGCGGTCGATTCGGCCGGGCGTCTCTGGGTCGCGACCGACGGCCAGGGCCCGAAAGCCACCGGCCGCACCGATGGCTTGTGGGCGGTCGACACGGAAGGGGCGGCGCGGGCGACCTCGAAACTGTTCTTCCGCGTGCCGATCGGCGCCGAAATGTGCGGCCCGCTGTTTGCGCCCGACGACCAGACCGCCTTCGTCGCCGTCCAGCATCCGGGCGACGGCGGCGAGGATTGGGAAGGCTTCGGCCGTCCGTCCTACTATGAGGATCTGTCGACGCGCTGGCCCGACTTCAAGCCCGACATGCCGGTGCGGCCGTCGGTGGTCGCCATCACCAGACAGGGCGGCGGCAAGATCGCGGTCTGATTGCCCACCAGCATGGGGTGCAGCGGGGCAGAATTTGCACCGCTGCTGTGCCTTGAAGCCGCGGCATGGATCCCTTGGGCTGCGGAGCAGCTCCAGGGGTCCGCGCCGCGTCGCTTCGCTCCTTGCTCCGCCTCAGGACGACGAGGCGACGGGGTGAAGCCGGTCAAGCCTCGGGAAAGATTGGCAATTTAAACGTGGCGCCCTAGATCTTTATCAGGAGATCGCCATGTCGAAGTCCGTCTATGACCGTGGCTTGCTCAAGCCAGCCGATATCGCCAAGCTGCAGCGCGTGTTCGACGAGGCCTGCCGGCGGCGCGAGGCCCATGCCGATTCCGCCGAAGCGCGGGAAATCGCTCTTAACCTGCTCGCCCTGCACAATGCCGGCATGGTGGAAGAGGACATGCTGATGGAAGCCGTCGGTTTCCGGCGGCTGGAACCGAAATCAGCGTAATGCGCTGGGTTGGTGCGAGGCCGACCCTGCAATCCGTTTGGCGATCGCCTTGGCCAGGATACCGGCATTGGCGAAGCAGCCGCGAATGCTTGGCCGCATGCCGGTGAACCACAGACCGGGCAATTTGGGATCGGCTTCGCCACCGTTGAAGAGCGGGACGCCCTTGGCGTCGAGCACGCCAAGCTTGCCTACCATGGGCTCCAGCCCGGTGCGGTAGCCTGTCGCGGCAATGACGATGTCGGGATCGATCAGGCTGCCATTGGCCAGGATCACGCCGTCACGGGTGAATTCCCGTATGCCGGGCACGACGGTGATCTTGCCGGCCTTGATGGCGCTGACGGCGCCGTCGTCGGCGGCGATCGCGGTGTAGTCCGAGGTCAGGCGGCTGGCGCCGCCCGCAGGCGCGGGCGGCAGGCCGAATTTGGTCAGGTCGCCGAAAACCAGGCGCTGCGTTGCCGCCATCACCGCATCGGCGACCCGCAAGGGCAGGCGCGCCATGAACGGCGAAAGCCGGTGCACGGCGATCTTGGCAATCCGCTTGGGCAGCAGGGCGGGGCCGCTGCGGGCCGACAGCCAGATGGCGGCCGTGTCTATGCCGGCCAGATGATTGAGCGCGTCGAAGCCCGAATTGCCGGCGCCGACGACCAGCACTTTCTGGCCCGCATAGTCCTGCGCGTCGCCGAAATCCGCCGAATGGATGATGCGCCCGACGAAATCCTTCATGCCTTTCCATTCAGGAATGAAGGGCTGCCTGTCGCGGCCGGTGGCGATGACGACATTGCGGGCCAAGCGCGGTCCGGCGCTGGTGCGCAATGCCCAATGATCGCCCATGAAGGTGATCTCTTCGACCGCGACGCCAAACTGTACCGGCAGCCGGTTCTCCTTCTGGAAATCATTCATGTGACGGATGACGACCATCCTTTGCGGAAAGGCAGGCGTGCCAGGCGGAAAGGCGAGACCAGGCAGCGAAGACAGATCGCGATGGGTGTTGAGATGCAATTGCTGGTGCCGCCGGTGCCATGGCTCGGCCAGCCGGCTTTCCTGTTCCAGGATCGCCGTCGGCACGCCGGCGTTCATCAAGGCGTGCGCGACCGCCAGCCCGGCAGCACCGGCGCCGACGACGATTGCTGGCTCGACCGTGGTCGGCAGATCCGCAACCGATCTGATTGTCGTATCAGTCATTCACTCGAATCCCATTCGACCGTCCTGCCACAATGCTCGCAGGACGCTGTAACCGTTTGATCCCGCGCAGGACCCATATTGCAAACCGCTGCCGATTTTCGAGCCATGCGATTTCCAGCCATCCGCCGGGCCGTGGTTGCGCTCTATATGGCATATGCGCGATATCAACGGTAATCAGGTCGCGGCAATGTGATTGATTCGAGGCTCTGGGTGGCTGGCGGGTCTCGATTATCCCCCACGCGCATGCCCGAAATCGAGTCCGATTTTCGAGTCGTGCGCAGAATCAAAGTGTTACAGCACCTCGGCGCGTCCTGGACGGCCGGCGCTGTAGGCGGCACGCGGAATCTCGACCATGCCCTCCTTGCGGTTCTATTTCGACAAGATCCTTGAGGCCGCCGCGCCCGAGGTCGAGCGGCAGGCGCTGACCCATGTCGAACGGCTGGCACTGGTGCGCCGCTATGGCGACTTCTCGCTCGCCTATTCCACCGCCGTGCAAGGCAAGCTTTCCTATTTCGGCGACGCCGACGGCTACATCGCCTTCGGCACCAAGATGAAGCACCATTTCGCGCTCGGCGACCCGGTAGCGGCTCCGGCACGTCGGGCCGATTACATCAGACGTTTCGCCGAGACTGCCGGCAGCCCGTGGTTCGTGCAGATCGGCGAGGAGACCGCACGCGTGCTGGCCGGACTGGGCTACAAGGTCAATCGCCTCGGCATCGACACCCGCCTCGCCCTGCCGGAGCATGATTTTTCCGGGAAGCGCAACGAGACCGTGCGCTACTCCGAGCGCTGGCTGCTGAAGAAGGGCTTTTCATTCGAAGAGGACAAGCGCACGATCTATCTCGACGAGATCGCCCGGCTTTCGGAAAACTGGCGTGGCGACCGCATCGTCAAGCGCTGGGAGATGGGCTTTCTCAACCGCAACTTTGCCGACCATCTCGGCACCGACATGCGCCGCTTCGTGCTGCACGGGCCCGACGGCGAACTGGTCGCTTTGCTCGACTTCGACCCGCTGTGTCGCGACGGCAGGGTCATCGGCTACACGACCGCCTTCAAGCGCAAGCATATCGATGCCTCGCCGCATGCCGAGATCGGCCTGACCAAATTCGCCGTCGACCGGTTTCGCGAAGAGGGCATCTCGGTGGTCACGCTCGGCCTGTCGCCGATGCTCGATATCGGGCCAAGCGGATTTGCTGAAAGCGATTTCTGGCGCAATGCCTTCCAGCGCGCCTACTCTTCGCCCTGGGTCAACCGCCGCAGGTTCAACCTGCAGGGCCAGGCGGCGTTCAAACGCCGCTTCCACGGTGTGGAAGAGCCGGTCTACATCGCCTTCCGCAAGGGGACCTATATCGAGATGCTGGGGCTGCTGCGGTTGATCAAGGCCATTTGAGGTGCTCGCAGAACTTGGGTTCCTCGCTCCCTGCGGAGCGGGGCAGAGGTGGCCAGGTCCTGTCAGCGTCAGTTGCGCAGCCGATACCCTGTCCTGAAGATCCAGGCGACGATGGTTATGCAGACCAGCAGGAAGACGACCGTCATGCCGAGGCTGACGCCGACCGAGACGTCGGACTTGCCGTAGAAGCTCCAGCGGAAACCGCTGATCAGATAGACGACCGGATTGAACAGCGTGATCGTGCGCCAGATCTCGGGCAGCATGTTGATCGAATAGAAGCTGCCGCCGAGGAAGGTCAGCGGCGTGATGATCAGCAGCGGCACCAGTTGCAGCTGCTCGAAGCTCTTGGCCCAGATGCCGATGATGAAGCCGAACAGGCTGAAGGTCACCGCCGTCAGCACCAGGAAGGCGAGCATCCAGAACGGGTGCAGGATGGTGAGCGGCACGAACAGCGAGGCGGTGGCCAGGATGATCAGGCCGAGGATGATCGACTTGGTCGCGGCACCGCCGACATAGGCGATGACGATCTCCAGATAGGAGACCGGCGCCGACAGAAGCTCGTAGATCGAGCCGACGAATTTCGGAAAATAGATGGCAAAGGAGGCGTTGGAGATCGACTGCGTCAACAGCGACAGCATGATCAGACCCGGCACGATGAAGGCGCCGTAGCTGATGCCGTCGATCTCGGTGATGCGTGAGCCGATGGCCGAGCCGAAGACGACGAAATACAGCGACGTCGAGATGACCGGCGAGACGATGCTCTGCAGCACGGTGCGGAAAGCGCGCGCCATTTCCATCCGGTAGATCGCCCATACTGCGCGAAGGTTCATGGCTCCCTCCTCACCAGATTGACGAAAATCTCCTCGAGCGAAGAGTTTTGCGTGTCGATATCGCGGAACTGGATGCCGCCGGCCTCGAGGTCGCGCATCAACGAGGCGACGCCGGGCCTCTCGGCCTGGTTGTCATAGGTGTAGGTCAGCTGCCCGCCATCCGGCGACAGGTCCAGCGCATAGCGCGAGAACGCCTCGGGAATGGCCGTCAGCGGATTGCGCAGCTCCAGCACCAGCCGCTTGCGGCCGAGCTTGCGCATCAGTTCGGCCTTGTTCTCGACCAGGATGATCTCGCCGCGATTGATGACGCCGACGCGGTCGGCCATCGCCTCGGCTTCCTCGATATAGTGCGTGGTGAGGATGATGGTGACGCCGTCCTCGCGCAGCCGGCGCACCATGGCCCACATGTCCTGGCGCAGCTCGACGTCGACGCCGGCGGTCGGCTCGTCGAGGAACAGGATGCGCGGCTCATGTGACAGCGCCTTGGCGATCATCAGCCGGCGCTTCATGCCGCCCGACAGGGTGATCGCCTTGGCGTCTTTCTTGTCCCACAGCGACAGGTCGCGCAGCACCTTCTCGACAAAGCCGGGGTTGGCCGGCTTTCCGAACAGGCCACGGCTGTAATTGACCGTCGCCCAGACGCTCTCGAAGGCGTCGATGGTCAGTTCCTGCGGCACCAGTCCGATCAGGCTGCGCGCGGCGCGATAATCCTTGTTGATGTCGTGGCCGTCGACGGTGACGGTGCCCGACGAGCGGTTGACGATGCCGCAGACGATCGAGATCAGCGTCGTCTTGCCGGCGCCATTGGGCCCAAGCAGCGCGAAGATCTCGCCGCGCTGAATGTCGAGATTGACTTCCTTGAGCGCGGTAAAACCGGTGGCGTAGGTCTTGGAGACCCCGGAAATGGACAGGATGGAAGGCATGGATGAAAACGGCTGCCTGAAAGAGGTCCCCTGATATAGGCCGAATGTCGGTGCATGCAACCGCAAGTCAATGCCCTGCTGACAGTTCTCGACAATCGTTGTGGGTCGGCCGTTGCAGGTTCGATGCCGCTCCGATGGATCCCCAATCTGCGCGCGAGTGGAAAGGCGGGCGGGATCAGGCTTGCCGCCTCTCCAGCGTGAACACGGTGCGCCTTGTGCTGTCGTCCTCGGCCCATGCCTGTTCGACATCGGCCAGCGGCACCGGTGTGGTGGCGATTTGGAGGCCGGCCGGCACGGCGGCGCGCAGCAAGTCGCCGGCGCAGGCGATGAAGCGGTCGAGCGGGATGCTGCCAATGCCGCTGCCCATCAAGGCAATCGCCGACGACCGAAGCACGGCGCTCGGCAGATTTATGTCCGAGCCGCTGACGGAGCCTATCTGGACGAAGCGGATCGGCACCGCGTCGGCGGCGGCCTTGGCGGCGGCGATCAGCAGGCGCTCGGCGCTGTTGCCCCAGAGGTAATCGATGACGACGTCCACCCCCTCGGCGAACTGTCGCTTGAAACTTGCCTCCAGAGCCGCTTCGTCCTCGACCAGCGGGATGGTCACATCCGCCCCGAGTGCCGAGACCGCGTCGAGTGCAGCGGCATTGCGAGCGGTGGCGATGATTTTCCTTGCCCCGAGATGCCTGGCGATCTGGACGGCGAGACGGCCCGCCGTGCCGGTGGCGCCATTGATCAGCACGGTTTCGCCTGAATTGAGCTTCGCCCGTTCGGTATAGGCCGCCCATGACGACATGCCGGGATTGGCGATTGCCGCGGCGGTGATGTCATCCAGATCATCGGGCAGCGCAACACAGTGCGCCGCCGGAACAACCGTTCGTTCCGCCATGCTACCATTGGGCGCCCTGGGCAAAGCGAAATAGACCCTTGAGCCGTCATCGAGCCGGCCGACACCGTCGATGCCGACGACGAAGGGGAAATGGCCCGAAGAACTGTAATGGGCACCCGAGGCGCGGCCCTTGACAACATGGCTGATGGCGGCGGCGGTGACCTCGATGCGGCTCTCGCCTGCTGCGGCGGCCGGTTCAGGGAAATCGCCATGGATTGGCGTTTGCCCGGCGCTTGAAACAATCGCGGCCTTCATGATGTTTTTCTTTCTGAGTCCTGAGTTGCGTGTATAATGCACATATATGGAGTCGCCACATGCCGTCAACAAATAAAGTGCAAAATACACATATCGCCACCCAGCTGCGGCAGTTGCACGGGTCTGTGCTCGATATCGTTGGCCTGATGAACCGGCCACAGCGCGACGAGCTGCTGATCGAAGCAGCCGGCATTCCGCTCGATCGGGCGCTGTTTCCGCTGCTGGTCGGTATTGAGCGTTTCGGGCCGATCGGCGTCGTCGAAATGGCCGACCGTGTCGGACGCGATTACACCACCGTCAGCCGGCAGGTCGCCAAGCTGGAGAGTCTGGGCCTTGTCCAGCGCCGGCCGAGTGCCGCCGACCGGCGCGTGCGCGAGGCCGTCATCAGTCCGAAGGGCAAGGCGATGACCGATCTCGTCGATGCGGCGCGTGAAAAAATCGGATGCGCCATCTTCGAGACCTGGGAGGCGCACGACATAGAGGAACTGGTGCGGCTGATGCGCAAGTTCGCGGACGCACTTGGCGACGCGCCGGAGACCAGCCCGTAGGCCTGGGATGCGCGGCATGCAACCGGCAAAATTGTCCTGTGGCGTTCAGCCTCGCGGCAGGACGCCACTTTGACCCAACGGCGCTACAGGCCTATTCTTACCTCATTAGAAGCAGCCGGAGCCCACCATGGACCCGCTCATCCTGTCGCGCATGCAATTCGGCGCGAATATTTCGTTCCATATATTGTTTCCGACGATCACCATTGCGCTGGGTTGGGTGCTGCTGTTCTTCAAGCTGCGCTATAACGCGACCAACGATTCCGCCTGGATGCGCGCCTATTTCACATGGGTGAAGGTGTTCGCGCTGTCCTTTGCCATGGGCGTGGTTTCGGGCGTCACCATGAGCTTCCAGTTCGGCACCAACTGGCCGGGCTACATGGAAAAGGTCGGCAACATAGCCGGGCCGCTGCTGGCCTACGAGATCCTCACCGCCTTCTTCCTCGAAGCGGCCTTCCTCGGCATCATGCTGTTCGGCTTCCGCCGCGTCTCCAACCGCATCCACACCCTGGCGACGGTGCTTGTCGCCGGCGGCACCACCGTCTCGGCCTTCTGGATCATCGCGCTCAATTCCTGGATGCAGACGCCGGCCGGCTTCGAGATGCGCGACGGCGTCGCACACGCCGTCGACTGGTGGGCCATCATCTTCAACCCGTCGATGCCCTACAGGCTGACCCCCATGCTGCTGGCCTCCGGGCTCACGGTGTCGTTCCTGATCGCCGGTCTGTCGGCGCTGCGCTATCTCACCGGCGACCGTTCGGAATCGATGTGGAAGGCGCTGCGCACCGGCGTCTTCACCGCGGCGATCCTGATCCCGATCCAGATCTTTGCCGGCGACCAGCATGGGCTGAACACGCTGGAGCACCAGCCGCAGAAGATCGCCGCCATGGAGGCCAACTGGAACACCGGCCCCAACGTGCCGCTGGTGCTTTTTGCGGTCCCCGACGAGGCGGCCCGCGAAAACAAATTCGAGATCGCCATTCCCGACGGCGCCAGCCTTATCCTGCGGCACAGCACCAGCGGGGTCGTGCCGGGGCTGAACGATTATCCCGGCAACCATCCGCCGGTCTTTCCGGTGTTCTGGGGTTTCCGCATCATGGTCGGCACAGGCATACTGATGCTGCTCGTCTCATGGTCGGCGGCCTTCTTCCTCAAGCGCCGGCACGGCCTGCCGAAGCCGCTGGCCATGCTGATGGTGCCGATGGCGCTGTCGGGCTGGCTGGCGACGCTGGCCGGCTGGTACACCACCGAAATCGGCCGCCAGCCCTGGCTGGTGACGGGCGTGCTGAAAACCGCCGACGCGGTCGGCCCGGTGGCCGGCAGCCATGTCGCGCTGACGCTCGCCACATACCTCGTTCTGTATGTGCTGTTGCTGATCGCCTATCTCGGCGTGCTGGTGCACCTGGCGCTGAAGGCGGCGAAGGACGGCGATTCATCGCCGCTGCCGGGCGTCATGAACGCCGCCATGTCGCAGCCGGCGGCTGGCGAGTAGGAGAAGAAAATGAGCTTCGACTGGCCAACCGCGCTCCCCTTGATCTTTGCCGGCCTGATGGGCCTCGCCATCCTGATCTACGTCATTCTCGACGGTTTCGATCTCGGCATCGGCATCCTGTTCGCCGCCGCCGAAGATGCCGAACAGGATACGATGATCGCGGCAATAGGCCCGTTCTGGGACGCCAACGAAACCTGGCTGGTGCTGGCCGTCGGCCTGCTACTGGTCGCTTTCCCGATGGCGCATGGCGTCATCCTGACCGCGCTCTACATTCCGGTGTTCGTGCTTCTGGTCGGGCTGATCCTGCGCGGCGTCGCCTTCGATTTCCGCGCCAAGGTGCCGACCGAGCGAAAGCACCGCTGGAACCGTATTTTCTTCCTCGGCTCGCTCATCGCCTCGCTGGCGCAGGGCTATATGCTGGGCGTTTATGTGCTCGGCCTCGATGTCGGCCTCGGCGGCATGGCGTTCGGCGTGCTGGTGGCGTTCTGCCTTGCCGCCGCCTACGCGGCGATGGGCGCGGCCTGGGTCATCTACAAGACCGAGGGCGAGCTGCAGAAGAAAGCGGTGCGCTGGCTTCGCACCGCGCTGGTGCTGACCGCGCTCGGCATGGCGGCGGTGTCGCTGGCGACGCCCTTCGCCAGCCCGCGCATCTTCGACAAATGGTTCGTCTGGCCGGAGATGCTTTATCTGTCGCCGCTGCCGATCCTGTCGGCGCTTTTGTTCCTGTGGCTGTGGCGGCAGACCTTTCACCTGCCAAAGCCCGACGACCGCCATTCACTGACGCCGTTCCTGACGCTGGCCGCCATCTTCGCGCTCGGCTTTGCCGGTTTGGCCTGGTCGTTCTACCCGTTCGTGGTGCCGGATCGCCTGACCATCTGGCAGGCGGCCTCGGCGCCGGAAAGCCTGGCCATCATCCTGGCCGGCACCGTGATCGTGCTGCCGATCATCATCTTCTATTCCTTCTATGCCTACCGGGTGTTCGGCGGCAAGGCGACGGATCTGACGTATGATTGAGGGGGTCAGGTGGGGGTGGCTGCAGCTACCGTGCCTTCGTCATCCTAGGGCGAAGCAAGGAGCGAAGCGACGCAGCGCAGACCCTAGGATGACGAACGGACGGGCGTCGGCGCACTTCGCACACCCTACGCCCGCTTATCGCGCTCAGCTCAATTGCTCGCCGACAGCACCAGCACCGGCTTCTCGCTGTAGAGCGCCGGGAACAGCGCCTTGAGGTTCGCCACCTTGGGCAGGTCGTTGTAGACGATGTAGGGATAGGTCGGGTTCAGCGTCAGGAAATCCTGATGATAATTCTCGGCCGGATAGAAGGTCTTGCCGGTTTCCAGCGTGGTGACGATCGGCTCCGGGAACACCTTGGCCTTGTCGAGCTGGGCGATGTAGCTCTGCGCGATCTTCTTCTGTGCATCGTTTTCGGCAAAGATCGTCGAGCGGTACTGGGTGCCGGAGTCCGGACCCTGGAAATTCAGCTGGGTCGGGTTGTGGGCGACCGAGAAATAGACCTGCAGCAGCTGGCCGTAGGTCACCTTGGACGGATCGTAGGTGATCTCGACGGATTCGGCATGCCCGGTGCGGCCTGAGCCGACCGTCTCGTAGACGGCGTCATCCTTGGCGCCGCCGGTGTAGCCGGAGACGGCCTTGCTGACGCCCTTGACGTGCTGGAACACGCCCTGCACGCCCCAGAAACAACCGCCGGCGAAGATTGCCTTTTCAGTGCCGGCAGAAGCCTTTTCATCCAGTGCCGGCGGCGGAATCCTCACCGCGTCCTCGGCCGAAACCGCCGGCGTCAGCCAGAAGGCGGCGCCCGCGGCCGCCAGCGCAAGCGCGGCGAGCGCGCTGCGGAAGACGTGCGACGATTGTCTGGTGACTGGTTTTTGAATGTCGGTCATGGCTTGAGCTCCTGTGACGTCCATCATGTGGAGTCTATTGGATAAGATACGATCATGCGACGGGCGAGTTGCGGCCGAAGCCTCACTTTCACGTGCATCCGGCTTCGGACCCGCGGGACCGAAGCCGGAAACAGCACCACCTTTACTTGGCCGGAGCCATCGCATCTACTTGGCCGGAGCCATCGCATCCGTTGCCGGCTTCATGGCGTCGGCGGCCGGCTTCATCGAATTGGTGGCCATCGGGTCGGCCGGCTTCATGGCATCGGTTGCAGGCTTCATCGCATCCGCGGCCGGTTTCATGGCATTTGCAGCCGGCTTCATCGCATTGGTCGCGTCGTCGGCACGGGCGATGCCGCCGGCAAACAGCGCCGTCGAGCACAGAGCGAGAGCGAGCGCCGGCAGCGTCAGGCGGGAAGTGGTCATGATGGTCTCCTTGAGGTTGGTCGTTGAAGGCGCGTCCTCTTGACGGCCGTGCTATGCGCCCGCCGCGCCATGCGGCGTTGCGCAATCTCTTGCCGAAGCGCGATCTAGTCGGTCGCGGCAGCCAGGATCGGTCCGCCACCGGGCGACTGCACGAGCACGGCGGTGCTCAGGCCGCCGGATGCGGTGGGCAGCGGATATGTCGCGGCCGCGCCGGTCCAGCTGCCGAGGTTTTTGAGCGCATGCACGACATTGGCGTGCGGCAAGGTGCGGCCGGTATTTTCGCCGCGCGCCACCGGGACCTCGACGACGCCCTTGGCATAGCGCACCAGCCAGACATCGGCGTGGCCGCCAGGCGTGGCGCCGGCGCCGATGCTGATCTTGCCGCCATCGAGGGACAATGCCGGGCCGCCCGTCCGGCCGCTCACCGAGATCAGCTTTTCGATCTCGCCGGGTGCCGCGCCGACGACATCGGCATGGCCGTTGACCACCACTTGCGGCGTGAACGGCCCGTCATGGCCGAGCGCCGGCTCGTAACTGACCTGGCGCCGGGTGAATTCCTGTTTTCCGAAAATATCCTTCCAGCCGAGATAGTCCCAATAGGTGACGTTGAACGACAGCGCCAGCACGCCGGGCTGGTCCTTGACCTTGATCAGATTGGCGTTGGCCGGCGGGCAGGACGAGCAGCCCTGGCTGGTGAACAGCTCGACCACGCTGAGCGGCTGGGCGGCGGCCGCACCGAGCGACACTGCCAGCGCAATCGCCGAGAGGCTGGACACTTTGATGAACGTGCAGGATCGCGACATCGGCTTGCTCCGTGGGCGGCGGCGCCTGGATGCACCGCTTGATATCCCCACTTCGCCGCCGCTTGCTGCTTCGTTACAGCGCTCACCGGTTCGTGATCGTTCTGGAGATTCCCTTTGGAAGCTGGCGGGACAGCACCCCCCTCTGGCCTGCCGGCCATCTCCCCCGCAAGGGCAGGGGAATCGCAGATAAGTTGATTGGCACTTGCCAAGCAGGAAAAGAGGGATTCTTGAGAGGCTTTCTCGTTGCAGAGGAGGCCGCAGTGCCGTTTGTTATGTCTATCCTGCGAGAGGTTCGTGATCCGCGCGATATCAATGCGCGGCATAATCTTGCTGAACTTCTGTTCCTGGCGCTTGCAGCGACACTGTGCGGTGCCAAAAGCTGTGTGGACATTGCTGAATTCGTGGAGGGCCGGGAAGACGAGTTGAAAGAGATCGTCGAGCTGAAGCATGGGTGTCCGAGCCACGACACCTTCAG
>NZ_RZRU01000002.1 GCF_003997495.1 Mesorhizobium sp. M7A.F.Ca.US.008.03.1.1
CCCTTGTGGGGAGGGGTTAGGGGTGGGGGTACAGCGCCGACCTCTCACCCGACGATCTCCGCCGTCTCCACCACCGCGTGGAACAGCACGTCGGCGCCCGCCGAAGCCCATTCCTTGGTGATCTCCTCGGCCTCGTTGTGGCTGAGGCCGTCGACGCAGGGGCACATCACCATGGCGGTCGGCGCGACGCGGTTGATCCAGCAGGCGTCGTGGCCGGCGCCGGAGACGATGTTGCGGTGGGAATAGCCGAGGCGTTCGGCGGCATCGCGGATCGCCTTGACGCAGCCGGCATCGAAAGTCACCGGATCGAAAGCGCCGACCTGTTCAATCTCGTAGCGGATGTCGAGTGCATCGCAGATCGTGTCGATGCCTTCGCGGATGCGGCCATCCATCGCGTCCAGCACTTCCTTTTCCGGCGAGCGGATATCGACGGTGAAGACGGTGCGCCCGGCGATGATGTTGCGCGAATTGGGATAAACCTCCATGTGGCCGACCGCGCCGACGGCATCGGGCTGGTAGTCCATGGCGATCTCGTGCACCAACTCGATCACCCGCGCCATGCCGAGCCCGGCATTGCGGCGCTTGGGCATCGGCGTCGAGCCGGTATGCGCTTCCTTGCCGGTCAGCGTCACCTGCAGCCATTTAAGGCCCTGGCCATGGGTGACGACACCGATGTCGATATCTTCGTCCTCGAGGATCGGACCCTGTTCGATATGAAGTTCGAAGAAGGCGTGGATCTTGCGATCGCCGACCTTCTCGGTGCCTTTCCAGCCGATCCGCTCCAGCTCCTCGCCAAACTTCTTGCCGGCCTTGTCGACATGCCCGTACACATCGGCCTGGTCGAGCACGCCGGCGAACACGCCGGATGCCATCATAGCCGGGGCAAAGCGCGAGCCTTCCTCATTCGTCCAGTTGGTGACGACGATCGGATGTTTGGTCTTGATGCCGAGATCATTGAGCGAGCGCACCACTTCAAGCCCGCCCAGCACGCCAAGCACGCCGTCATACTTGCCGCCGGTCGGCTGCGTATCGAGATGGCTGCCGACATAGACCGGCGGCAGGCTGGGGTCGGTGCCTTCGCGACGGGCAAACATCGTGCCCATCTCGTCGATGCCCATTTCGAGCCCGGCCGCATCGCACCAGCGCTTGAACAGATGCCGGCCCTCGCCGTCCTCGTCGGTCACGGTCTGGCGATTGTTGCCGCCGGCAATGCCGGGGCCGATCTTCGCCATCTCCATGATGGAATCCCACAAACGGTCTGAATTGATTCGAAGATTCTCGCCGGGTGCGGCCATTCAAAGTCCTCTCATTTCATACACTGGTCGGGCGGCGGTTCCCGCCGCCACCCATCCAGGCAAAGCAGATTTAGTCTATCGACCTCAGTACATCGCGCACATGGTCGATCAATTCGTTGATCTGGCCCTTGGTGATGATCAGCGGCGGCGACAGCGCGATGATGTCGCCGGTGGTGCGGATCAGCGCGCCGCGCTCGAACGCCTTGACGAAGGCCGAGAAGGCCCGCTTGGTCGGCTGGCCGGCGATCGGCGCCAGCTCGATCGCGCCGATCAGGCCGATGTTCCTGATGTCGATGACGTTCGGCTCGCCTTTCAGCGAATGCAGCGCGTCTTCCCAGTACGGCGCCAGCTCCTCGCCACGGGTCAGCAGGCCCTCTTCCCTGTAGGTGTCGAGCGTGCCGAGTGCGGCCGCGCAGGCGATCGGGTTGCCCGAATAGGTGTAGCCGTGGAAGAACTCGATCATGTGCTCGGGGCCGGTCATGAAGGCGTCGTGGATTTCCTTCTTCACGAACACCGCGCCCATCGGGATGACGCCGTTGGAGACGCCCTTGGCGGTGGTCATGATGTCGGGCGTGACGCCGAAATAATCGGCGGCGAACGGCGTGCCGAGGCGGCCGAAACCGGTGATGACCTCATCGAAGATCAACAGGATGCCGTGCTTGGTGCAGATCTCGCGCAGCTTCTGAAGATAACCCTTCGGCGGCAGGATGACGCCGGTGGAGCCGGCGACCGGCTCGACGATGACAGCGGCGATGGTGGAAGCGTCGTGCAGGGCGACGATACGCTCCAGCTCGTTGGCGAGTTCCGCGCCATACTCCGGCACGCCCTTGGTGAAGGCGTTCTTTTCCGGCAGATGCGTGTGCGGCATGTGGTCGACGCCGCCGAGCAGCGTGCCGAACATCTTGCGGTTGGTGACGATGCCGCCGACCGAGATGCCGCCGAAATTGACGCCGTGATAGCCGCGCTCGCGGCCGATCAGCCGTGTGCGCGAGCCCTCGCCCTTCACACGGTGATAGGCGATCGCCATCTTGAGCGCGGTCTCGACCGATTCCGAGCCGGAATTGGTGAAGAAGACATGGTCCATGCCCTTCGGCGCGAGGTCGACCAGGCGGTTGGCCAGTTCGAACACGATCGGATGGCCCATCTGGAAGGCGGGCGCATAGTCGAGCTCGGCGGCCTGCTGCTGGATCGCCTCGGTGATCTTCGGCCGGCAGTGGCCGGCATTGACGCACCACAGGCCGGCGGTGCCGTCGAGCACCTTGCGGCCGTCGCTGGTCGTGTAATGCATGTCCTTGGCGGACACCATCATGCGCGGCGCCTGCTTGAACTGCCGGTTTGCCGTGAACGGCATCCAGAATGCGCTGAGATCGTTCGGCGTGACTTTCAGCCGGTTGGACATGACCAGGACTTCCCCTTGTAATCTGTTTCGCTGCGCCCAACGCTTGGTCTTTGCCGCGTTTTCATGCTACGCAAATTTTTGACCGATTGGACAAACGTTAGCACCGCCCTGTCGGCGGTCAAGGATTACTAGCGGAAATGCGGCACCTGAAGTGCGTTCCACAGGCTAGGGAAAAACTGGTCCAGAGAATTGGTCCAGATGACCCTCAACACGAGGGCTTGCAACGGTGACCATCGGCACGGCCGCCCCTCGCCGCACCCGCATCCAGCAGGAAAAGCGCGAACTCATCCTGGAAGCGGCGCTCGAGGTCTTCTCCGCCAACGGCTTTCGCGGCTCGACCATCGACCAGATCGCCGAAGCCGCCGGCATGTCGAAGCCGAACCTGCTCTATTATTTCCGCCGCAAGGAAGACATCCACGAGACGCTGATGCAGCGCCTGCTCGACACCTGGCTGGCGCCGCTGCGCGAACTCGACGACATTGGCGATCCTCTCACCGAACTGCGCAGCTACATCAGGCGCAAGCTGGAGATGGCGCGCGACTTTCCACGCGAGAGCCGGCTGTTCGCCAACGAGATCCTGCAAGGCGCGCCGCGCATCATGCCGCTGCTTGCGGGCGAACTGAAAACGCTGGTTGACGAGAAGGCCGCCGTCATCAAGGGCTGGATGCGCGCCGGCAAGATCGCCAAGACCGATCCGTGGCACCTGATCTTCTCGATCTGGGCGACGACGCAGCATTATGCCGATTTTGACGTCCAGGTCCGCGCCGTGCTCGGGCCGAACCGCGGCGGCGACGGCCGCTTCGAGGATGCGGCAAGATTTCTCGAGCAATTGTTCTTGGATGGGCTGAAGCCGAAGGGTAGCGCCTCGTCGAAATAGACTAAAGTTGCAGACCGTGGGGATTAGCCGAAACGCCCATCACTTCGTCAGTCAACCTCAGGCGCTGCGCCGCTCGGCCGGCAGCGCGTCCAGCAATGTCTGCAGCTTGGCGACCGAGTTCTGCTCGGCGAGCGGCGTGTAGACGATCAGCTTCATGTCCGAGCCGTCGCTGATCGACAGGCTCATATGCTCGAAGGTCATGGCGCCCGCGCTCGGGTGCCGGACATGTTTCACCCCCGACAGCCGGTGCGCGACGTCGCGCTGCGGCCACCAGGCCCGAAATTCGGGGCTCGAACGCGTCATCAACTCGATCAGCCGCTCGAAATCCGGATCGCCGACATAGCGGGCGCTCGCGGCCCGGAACGAGGCCAGCACGGTGCGCGCCAGTTGCTCCCAGTCGACCAGCAGGCGCCGGTGGTGCGGGCTCGTGAACACCATGTGGACGATATTGCGGGCATCACCCTCCAGCAAGCCATAGTCGCCGAACACCGCCACCGCCGCCGGGTTCCAGGCCAGCACGTCCCAGCGCCGCCCAACGACATAGGCCGGCTGCAGCACCAGGCTTTGCAGCATGTGCAGCAAGGGGCCATCGACTTTTTCCGGCGCCACGGCACGGCGCTCCGGTTGCTGGCGGTCGGCAAGGATGAACAGATGCTGTTTCTCGGCGGCGTCGAGGCGCAGCGCTTCGGCAAGTGCCGTCAGCACCTCGACCGAGGGCCTGACCTCCCGCCCCTGCTCCAGCCATGTGTACCAGGTCGTGCCGACGCCGGCGATCATCGCCACCTCCTCGCGCCGTAGTCCCGGCGTACGCCGCCTGAGACCGGTGGCGATGCCTGTGGCCGAGGGCGTCAGCCTTTCGCGGCGCGAGCGCAGGAAGGCGCCGAGTTCGCGCCGGCGGCTGTCTTCAGCCGAGTGCGTGGTGGAAGCATCCATGACCCCTACTATAGCAGTATTGATACCAGGATAAAGTTTGAACTGTTTGGCTCGCGCCAACTGTCCCATCTTCCGTTCAGAGCAACAGAACGGAGGCTCTGAACATGGAACTCAAAGACAGGACAATCCTCATCACCGGCTCGACAGATGGCGTTGGCCGCGTCGTCGCGCAAAGGCTCGGCGCCACGGGCGCCCGTGTGCTGGTGCATGGCCGCGATGCAACGCGCGGCAAGGCTGTTGTCACCGAGATCGAAGCTGCCGGCGGCAAAGCGGAACTTCTGGTCGCCGACCTCTCTTCGCTGGCCGAGGTTCGCCGGCTTGCCGAGGCCGTGCGCGCGCGGACGGACCGGCTGGACATCCTCATCAACAATGCGGGCATCGGCACGGCAGGCCAAGGCGCCAAAAGGCAGGTCAGCGCCGACGGCTACGAACTGCGCTTCGCGGTCAACTACCTCGCCGGTTTCCTGCTCACCAGCGAGCTTCTGCCATTGCTGAAGGCGAGCGCCCCGGCACGCATCGTCAACGTCGCCTCGGCCGGGCAGCAAGCGATCGACTTCGGCGATGTCATGCTGACCCGGAGTTACGACGGCGTGCGTGCCTACTGCCAGAGCAAGCTGGCGCAGATCCTGTTCACCGTCGACCTTTTGGAGCGGCTAAAAGGCACCGGCGTCACTGTCAACGCGCTGCATCCGGCCAGCTACATGAACACCACCATGGTCCAGCAGGCAGGCGTGACGCCGTGGAGTTCGGTCGAGACTGGCGCCGACGCTATCCTCAATCTCGCCACGTCGACCGCGCTCGACGGAAAAAGCGGCCTCTATTTCGACGGCCTGCGTGAATCCCGCGCCGATGCCCAGGCCTATGACGCCAAGGCAAGGCAACAGTTGCGAGCCTTGAGCCTCGATCTTGTCGGCCCGGCCTCCCCCACATCGAAGGAAGACCATTCATGACCACAACAATCCAACATGCCGTCATCATCGGCGGCTCGTCCGGCATCGGCCTGGCGACGGCGCGCAAGCTGCTCGGCCCGAGCATGAAGGTGACCATCACCGGGCGCTACGAGGAGAAACTGAAGAGCGCCTGGAAAAGCCTTGGCGGCGCTGCCGACAAGGCTGCGTTCGACGCCGCGAAGCCCGATGAGGTCCGCCAGTTCTTCGAAAGCCTCGGGCCTTTCGACCATCTGGTGCTGGCGGCCAGCGGCGGCAAGGGCCTCGGCCCCTTCCCGACGCTTGACCTGAGCGACATCGGCAGTGGCGTGGAGGAAAAGGTCCGGCCGCAGTTGTCCTGCCTGCAGGCCGCCTTGCCGACGCTGAACAAGGCCGGATCGGTGACCTTCATCTCGGCGGTCTCGGCGCAGCTCGCAACGCCCGGCGTCGCCGGTATCGCCGCCATCAACGGCATGCTGTTGACCGTGGTGCCGATCCTGGCCCTGGAGTTGAAACCGCTGCGCGTCAATGTCGTGGCGCCCGGCGTCATCGACACGCCCTGGTGGGATTTTCTGGCCGAGGAGCAGAAGCACACGATCTTTGCCGGCTATGCCGGCAAAACCCCGGTCGGCCGCGTCGGCCGGGCCGAAGACGTGGCCGACGCAATCGCTTTCCTCGTCTCCAACGGCTTCATGACCGGCCAGGTGCTGACCTGCGACGGCGGTCTGAGATTTGCGGCATAGGAACAGCGACTATCGGGCTCCGGCGGGACCTTAATTGGCCTTCTTTGGACCGCGGTCGTTCTCGTCCGCAGGCCTGTCGCCTGACGGTTTTGCCGAAACAGGCTTTTCCGGCACATGGGAATAATCAGATGTATCCGCCCCATACATCTTGTTGTCGATCGCCTCTTGCCAGCTGTAGTCCGCGTCGGATGGTGAAACCTCGGCGATCTCATGACGGGAGGAGCGAGCGTGAAGCCAGTTCGGGGTGATCTCTCGGACCAATTGTGCAAAGCGTCCCATGGAAACCGTTCCTTTCGTTGTCCTTTCCAGGAGGCGCGATCGCGGTTGCGTCGGCTGGACCTAAAGTTGACCTCTCAGCCAGGCCAGCGTCTCGGCAACGCCGGCAAGCCCGTACTGCGCGGTGGTGTGCGCCGGTGGCTTGACCCGGATCGATATGCCGCCGGTATCATTGATCGTTTCGAAGCCGTTCTCGTCCGAGGTATCGTCGCCCAGGAAGACCGGGCGACGGCCCGTGAATGGCGCGATATCCATGAATCGCCGGATCGCTGCGCCCTTGGCAGCCTCGAGCGGCAGCAGTTCCACACCGGCATTGCCGGGAACCACCCGGTAGCCCTTTGGCAGCGTGGCCAGCGCCTGCTCGACAAGCTGCGTCGCCCGCGGAAGCAGATGCGGGGCGGCGCGCGTGTGGATGGCCAGCACCCGTCCTTTGCGCTCGATATAGGCGCCACGGCCGAGCTCGGCCTCGATCTCGTCGGCAAGCGCTGCAATATCCGCCGGCTCGTCCGCGATCTCGACGTCGTCACCCGGGGATAGCCTGTGTTCCAGGCCGTAGAGTCCGGCCGCGCGCAGCTTCAAAGGCTGAAACAGATGGTCCACGGCGGCAACGGAGCGGCCTGTGATGAAGGCCAATGCCCCGTCCAGCTTCCGGTCCAGGCCTTGCAGCAAAGAGCGAAGCTCGTCGCTGACCGAGACGGCGTCCGGGTGCTCGGCATGTTCCAGAAGGGTGCCGTCGATGTCGAGGAACAACGCCCATTCGCCGGTCAGCACAGCCTGCGGTTTCGGCATGACGGCCTGCGGCTTTTGCGGGCTTTCGCTGATCATCTTTTGCAGGACCTCGTTCATGACATGACTACCCGTTTGCGCTCGAACATGGACACGACATTGTCGACGCTAGGCGGCCGGTCACCGACACCGGTTACCCGGTCGAGGTCACCGCGCTTGCGCAAGCGCGCCGCGTCCAGAAGCATGCTGCCGGCCCAGCGATAGACATTGTTGTTGCGGATCGTCTCGCGCATGGGCCGCATGCGCTCGCGCTGTTCGTCTGAAGTCATGATCAGCGCCTGCAGCAGCGCTTCGCTCATCATGGCGGCGTCGTAAGGGTTGACGATCAGCGCCTCCAGCAATTCGCGCGAGGCGCCGGCGAAGGTGCTGAGCATCAGGACGCCCTGTTCGTCGTCGCGCGCCGCGACGAATTCCTTGGCGACCAGGTTCATACCGTCATGCAGGCTGGTGACCATGCATATGTCGGCGGCGCGATAGATCTCGTAGACCTGTTCCTGTGAGTGATGCTCGGCCACCATAACCACCGGCCTGTAACCCTCGCTGCCATAGCGTTGGTTGAGTTCCTCGGCATAGCGGTGGCATTCGTCGTGGAGCAGCTTGTAAGCCGGGAGCGTGCCGCGGCTGGGGGCCGCGATCTGCAGGAAAACCAGCTTTCCGATCCATTCGGGGTATCGCTTGAACAATTCGTCCAGTGCCTGAAACCGATCCAGAATGCCCTTGGTGTAATCGAGACGCTCGACGCCCACGGCCAGCTTCACATCCGCTTTCAGTCCGAACCTGTTGCGAAGGCGGGCGCGGCAGTCATCGACATCAGGCAATTTTGCCAACAAGCTCGCCGGCCATTCTATCGAAATGGGATAGGCGTGCACCAGCGTCGTCTGGCCACCGTAGGAGATTGCCGCATCGGCCCGCTCGATGCGGCTTTCCAGGAAGCGATCGACGCTTTCGGTGAAATTATTGGCGTGGAACTGAGTGTGGAAACCGATGATTGAACTGCCGAGCAGCCCCTCGAGAATGCGTTCACGCCACGGACAGATGCTGTACACTTCCGAGTTCGGCCATGGGATGTGCCAGAAGGTGATGACGATCGCCTCCGGCAGGCGCTCGCGGATCATGCGCGGCAACAGCGCGAAGTGATAGTCCTGGACCAGCACGATCGGCCGCTCGTTGCGCGCTTCGGCCACCACCGTGTCGGCGAACTTCCGGTTGACGGCCTCATAGGCCTCCCAATCCGAGGCGCGAAAAATCGGTCGGGTGAAGGCGATGTGGCAAAGCGGCCAGAGGCCCTCATTGGCGAAGCCGAGATAGTAGCCCTGATGCTCTTCCTCCGTCAGCCAGACCCGGCGCAGCGTGTAGGACGGATGGCCGGGAGGCACCAGTACCCGGTCGTGGTCGTCGACGGTCAGGCGGTCCGCGGTTCCACCGCCATAGGCGATCCAGGTGCCGCCACAGGCGCGGGTGATAGGCTCGAGCGCCGACACCAGCCCGCTGGCCGGCACCAGCAATTCGACGCCGTCATCCCTGATGTTGTGGATATAGGGTTCGCGGTTGGACACCACGATGACCTGCGCATCGGGCAGATCGTCGGCAAGGATCTTGCGCAATGTCTCGGGCGACCACGTCACCAGCGCCGCATCGGCCGATTGGCCGTTCTTTTCGAACTCACGTATCACCTTGCGCGCCGCCTCCGCGGCCACGTCTTCACCCGGCGTGTGCGCGACCGCAGGAGGATGACTGCGGCGCTGCCGCGATAGGGAGAAGAAAACGGCAAAAGCGGAAAAACCGAGGCTCGCCAGGATCAGAACCCAGAGCAGGTCCGCACCGTAATTTGTCATGGAATGCCAACTCACCTCCGGCCGTTCTGCGGCCGTTTTGTTCGTGTTACCAATTTGAAACTGTCCGCGGTGACATGGTCGCCATACGGACATGTATTTTCGCAACGCACAAAGCCGGGATCGGTTCCGCCAATTTTGTTCGGATCATGTTCTGACGATGAGCGGCACCAGCCCTTCGTGGCGATCGGCGAGGAAAGCGACGACCCGGTCGCCGACGCGCTGGAAGGTGAGATCGACCACTCTCTCGCCGACGCCCAGGTGACGAAGCGTGAGCGTGTCGATGCCGATCGGCAGCCTCGGGCGGGTGACGCGGATTTCGCCATCCCAGCCGTCGATCTCCAAGCCAAGACAGGCTTGCATCAGCATGAAAGCGGAGCCCGCCGACCACGCCTGCGGCAGGCAGGCGACGGGATAGGCGATCGGTGCTTCGCCGGGCGCTCGGGTAAACCCGCAGAACAGTTCGGGCAGCCGCATGTTGAAATGGACCGCAGATTCGAATGTGCCGCTCATCAGGCGAACCACGCTTTCACGCTCGCCGTAGCGCGCCAGGCCGGCACCGCACATGGCGGTGTCGTGCGGCCAGATCGAACCATTGTGGTACGACATCGGATTGAAGAACACGGCATCGTCGGCAAGCGTCCGCAGTCCCCAGCCGGAATGGAAGGAGGCGGAAAGCAGCTGGTCGGCGACCATCTGGGCCCGCGCCGGCTCAGGCAATCCGACAAAGAGCAGATGGCCCGCATTCGAGGTCCGCACCTTGCAGGGCTCGCCTTCACCGTCGATCGCCAGCGCATAGAAGCCGAGATCGTCGAGCCAGAAATCGCGTTCCACGGCCACCCGCATCGCCTCGGCGCGGTCCTCCCAGTGATCGGCTTTGTCGTCCTCGCCACGGCGGCGGGCAAGCTTGGCCAGCCCCCGGAAAGCGGCAAAGACATAGCCCTGCACTTCGACTAGCGCGATCGGGCCCTTGGGAATGCGGCCATCGGCATGAAAGACGGAATCGAAACTGTCCTTCCATCCCTGGTTGGCGAGGCCGGACTCGGCGGCCCGCTGGTAGGTAACGAAGCCGGTCTCGCGGCCCGCCTCCTCCGTCCATTCGGCCGCCGCGCACAGCGACGGCCACAGGCTGTCGATGAACGCCATGTCACCGGTCCGATCGGCATAGGCACAGGCAAGATAGATGTAGAGCGGTGTCGTATCGACGCCACCGTAGTAGCGGCCGAAGGGAAGCTCCCGCAGCGCGACCATTTCGCCCTTGCGGGTCTCGTGCATGATCTTGCCCGGCTGCGAATCGCTGAACGGCGATGTCTCGGTCGCCTGGTGCTGGGCCAGAAAGGCCAGCACGCCCCGCGCCAGGCCCGGATTGAGCCACAGCATCTGCAGTGCCGAGATGACGCCGTCACGGCCGAACGCCGTCGAGAACCAGGGAATACCGGCATAAGGGTAGGGTCCGGTCGCCAGTTCGGTGGTCAGCAGCGCGACATCGGCGCGGGCGCGCTCGACCCAGTCGTTGAAGACACGGCCCGAGCTGCGCACCGTCGCGCCATGGCGACGTTTGGCCCGCATTCCAAAGCGGGCGCGGGCGGCAGCGGCGCGGAACCGGTCGCGGTCGGGCTTATCGGCCACCTCGGGACCGACCTCGACATAAAGCACCTTCCTGCTGCGCTTGGTCACGGCGATCAGGAAATCGGCACGGTTGGCACTCAGTTGGTCCGGCGCCTGCGAGAACGATATCGCAGAGAGGCGGGCCAGGCCATCGAGCCCGTCATAGCGCAGCAGCACCGACGTCGCGTCTGTTTCGGCGGCATGGGCCAGCCCGCGCTTCAGCCGTGTCGAGCCACGCACTTCGAACATATCGCGGAAATCGGCGGAATAGTGCAGGGAAACGCTGATCGTCGAGTGTTCCCGGCTGTAATTGGAAAGGGTGATGCGTTCAAACAGCCTGTCCTGCCAAAGCAGCCTGACGCGTTCGATGTGAATGGCTCCCTGTGGGATGTCGCGTCCACCGGCGCTCTGTATCGGCAGATTGGTCAAATTGGTGGTGAACAGCACATTGTCCTGGCTAAGCGAGGCGCCAAGCAGCGATGTCTGCCTGCCGCCGACGGTCAGCCGGAACTCGGAAAGAACCCGTGTGTCGTCGCGAAAGAAACCGTCGCCGGCGCCACGTATGTCGCCATAGGCGTCGGCAACGGCGAAGCAATCGGCCTGCTTGAGCGCAAACAACCGATGCGGCTCGCGAGGGGCGGTGGCGTCGAGCGATGCAAGCGCGACCGCAGGATCGAGCTGGCGCTCATCGAGTTGGGCCATTCGTCAAAGGTCCCTGTTGTTTCGTTGCCGTGGCTCGAGCACGTCGCTGCTCAAGACGCCTTCGCCGCGCTCGGGACGCCTATCAGGCCCGCATAGGCGGCCAGATAATCGCCAGCCATTCTTCGAGCGGAAAAACGCTTTTCAAAGACGGCCCTTACCTTGCGCCTATCGAGCTGCAGCAAATCAGGTACCGCGGCGACCGCGCCATCCATTGTATCAGCGATAAAACCGGTCACGCCTTGATCGATGATCTCGGGCAGCGCGCCGCAATTCCAGGCGATCACCGGCGTACCGCAGGCCATGGCCTCGATGGCGGCGAGGCCGAACGGCTCCGGCCAGTCGATCGGGAACAGCAGGCCGGCCGCCTTGCCGAGAAATTCCGCCTTCTGGCCCTCCTCGATCTCGCCGACATAGACGATGCGATCGCCGTCGATCAACGGTTCGACCATCTCGTGGAAATAGGCGCGGTCGTCGTCCCCGATCTTTGCCGCGAGCTTGAGCTTGAGCCCCGAACGCAAGGCGATCTCGATGGCGCGATCCGGGCGCTTGTCGCGTGAAAACCGGCCGAGGAAAGCAAGATAGGGTTCTTCCGCCTTCGTCTCGAAAGTCGGCTCGTAGATACCGGTCGGCAATCCGTGATGGATCGTCGCCAACCAGTTGGCGTTGGCAAGGCCTGCCTTCTGGCTGTGCGAAATGGAAATCATGGGAAAGCGCGGGAAACGCTCATAGGCCTGCGCCAGGTCGACATAATCCAGCCTGCCATGCGGCGTTGTCACCGTCCGCTGCGCCATCTCCTCGAAGAAGGAAAAGTGCAGGAAGTGGCTGAGGTGGAAGTGGATGACGTCGAACTCCGACGCCCGTTCCCTCACCTGCGCAAGCATCGAAAGATGCGCCGCGATCTCGGATTTGAGCGGACGCGGATCGAGGCGTAGCGCGCGCTCCCGGCCAGCCACCAGCGTCGCGGATGTGTGGCTGTCGCCACTGGCAAACAGCGTCACCTCATGGCCCAAATCAACCAGCGCTTCGGTCAGATACGAGACGATGCGCTCGGTTCCGCCATAGAGCCGCGGCGGCACCGATTCATAAAGCGGCGCGACATGGGCAATTTTCATATTTCATCCTGGATGCTCGGCATACAGGTGCGAAATGCGTCAACGGCTGGATTGGTTCCGATTTAATGACTGGCGGCGCCACAGTGCCGCAGTCGGCATGGAGCCGCGCGTCAAAGCGACTGCGCGATCAGCGTCAGGAAGCCACCACTCAGCGCGACATTGCCGACGAAGCCGTTGACGCGGGACGCACGGTCCGGACCCTGATGGTCCCAGAAATTGTGAAACATCGGCGTGGCGACGATGAGGAACAGCAGCAGCACCGCTGCGGCGAATGCGGTCCAGAGTCCTGCGATGACCAGCACGCCGGCGGTGATCTGAAGCACGATGCCGAGCCACAGCGCCAATCTTGCCTGCGGCACGCCACGCGCGGCCATCATCTGGGCCAGGAAGGGCGCGTTCTGGATGTTGCGCAGGCCGGCGAAGACGAAGGCGCCGCCGAGCAACAGCCGGCCGAGAAACAACAGCGTCGAAGGCGAATCGGCAGGCATCAAACTCTCCCTTCAGAAACAGTCGGAGCACCGCCTTTCGACGGCGCTCCAAAACACATCCGGACAATCAGGCAGCCTTGGCCGCCGGCATCGGGTGAATGGCCTGGAACGGGATGCACAGCCGGTTCCAGGTATTGATCATGCCGAGCGCAACGGACAGCTTGACCAGCTCCTCTTCCGAGAAATGCTCGAGCGTCCTTGCATAGAGTTCGTCTGGCACGCCATTGTTGGCGATCAGGGTGACGGCCTCGGTCCAGGCCAAGGCGGCGCGTTCGCGCTCGGAAAACAGCGGCGATTCCTTCCACGCCGAAACCAGATAGAGCCGCTGCTCGGTCTCGCCGTCGCGCCTCGCCTCGCGGCTATGCATCTCGACGCAGAACGAGCAGCCATTGATCTGCGACGCCCTGAGCTTGATCAGGTGCAGCAGGCTCACCTCCAGCCCGCATTCGTCTACCGCCTTGTTGAGCGCCGACACCGCCTTCATGATCTCCGGCGCCTTGGCGAAAAATTGCAGCCTCTGTTTCATCGTCTTGTCCTTTCAAATCTGCTTGGGTTTGGGTCTACGGGGTTAACTGGATTTCTGCGGCCGCTGGTGGCGCTCGACGAAGGCGCAGCTCGCGGCAAGCGATCTCGGATCGCCTTCCGCAGCATAGGTGGCCACGATATCGGACAGCTTGGTCTCGGCGAGCGCGGCGCGATAGGCGCGCTCGGCCTTCAGCATCGCGGCGTTGATGCCGCAGGGTTTGACATAGGCCGATGCATCGAGCTTCACCGGACCGCGCTGGCGTATCTCGCCGCAACGGAAGGCCGGCTCGCGGCCCTCGACGGCCAGCACGATGTCGAGCAGCGTGATGCGCTCGGCCGGCCGCGCCAACCGATAGCCACCGGCAGGCCCGGGCACCGATTCCAGGATGCGCTCGGCGCTGAGCATGTTGAGATGCTTGAGCAGATAGCTAGGCGACAGGCCAAAGGCCTCGGCCAGAGCGGCGCCCGGCACCGTACTGTTCCCTGCCACACTCGCCAGCGTGGCAGCGCAATGGATGGCTGCTTCAACGCCCTCGCCCAGCTTCATTGGATCGGCTCCTTGATCATGGATACATGATATCTTGGATAGTTATTATCCGCAATAGGAAAATGAAAAACGGCACTCGAAAGCGCCGCTCTTCTTTCCTGGGGTAGTCCCTATTCCGCAGCCACCTTGGCCATCGGATTGTTCGGGTGCGTCGTCCAGTTGGCATAGATCGGCGACACCGGCCTGCCGGTGCGCTGGTCCATCACGCCGGCCGCCAGCGGCTCCATGGTGATGCAGTTCTCAACCGGACACACATTGACGCAGAGATTGCAGCCGACGCATTCGGCCTCGATGACCTCGAAATGCCTGACGCCATCGACCATGCTGGTGATCGCCTGGTGCGAAGTATCCTCGCAGGCGATGTGGCAGCGGCCGCATTTGATGCAGGCATCCTGATCGATACGCGCCTTGGCGACGTAGTTCAGGTTGAGATACTGCCAATCGGTGACATTGGGCGTAGCCCGGCCGATGATGTCGTCGAGCGAGGCGTGGCCCTTCTCGTCCATCCAGTTTTCGAGCCCGGCGATCATCTCCTGCACGATCTTGAAGCCATAGGTCATCGCCGCCGTGCAGACCTGCACATTACCGGCGCCGAGTGCCATGAATTCGGCCGCATCGCGCCAGGTGGTGATGCCGCCAATGCCGGAGATCGGCAGGCCCTGGGTTTCGGGATCGCGCGCGATCTCGGCCACCATGTTCATGGCGATCGGCTTCACCGCCGGACCGCAATAGCCGCCATGCGAGCCCTTGCCGTCGATGGTCGGCTGCGGCGCAAAACTGTCGAGATCGACGCCAGTGATCGAGTTTATGGTGTTGATCAGCGACACCGCGTCGGTGCCGCCGGCATGTGCTGCACGCGCCGGCTTCCTCACATCGGTGATGTTGGGCGTCAGCTTGGTGATGACAGGCATGCGGGTGTTCTGCTTGCACCAGCGCACCACCATTTCGATATATTCCGGCACCTGGCCGACGGCGGCACCCATGCCGCGTTCCGACATGCCGTGCGGGCAGCCAAAATTGAGTTCGATGCCGTCGGCCTCGGTCTCCTCGACCACCGGCAGGATCGCCTTCCAGGCCTCCTCGACGCAGGGCACCATCAGCGAGACGACGATGGCGCGGTCGGGCCAGTCCTTCTTGACCTGCTTGATCTCGCGCAGATTGACCTGCAGGTCGCGGTCGGTGATCAACTCGATGTTGTTGAGGCCGAGCAGTCGGCGGTCGGCGCCCCAGATCGCGCCATAGCGCGGGCCGTTGACGTTGACCACCGGTGGGCCTTCCTCGCCCAGCGTCTTCCACACCACCCCGCCCCAGCCGGCCTTGAAGGCGCGGATGACATTGTAGGCCTTGTCGGTCGGCGGCGCCGAGGCCAGCCAGAACGGGTTGGGCGATTTGATGCCGACGAAATTGTTTCTGATATCTGCCATGCTCATGCCCTCCCGTTCGAGGTCAGTGCCCGATTGATGCTCTCCGCCGCGTCGCGGCCCTGCGCGACCGCCGAGACGGTGAGGTCGTCGCCCCCGAAGATGCAGTCGCCACCGGCCCAGACCCTGTCGAGCGACGTGCGCCCTTCCGCGTCCACCTTGATGCGGCCGGCTTCGAGGTCGATCGAAGCGCCGCTGCCGTTAAGGGCTGCCGGCACGAAGCTCTGTCCAATCGCCTTGAACACCTGGTCGGCAACGAGCGTCAGTGTCTCGCCGGTGCCGGCAAGCCTGTCGCCGTTGAGGGCGGTGTATTCGAGTTCGACGGCGGTGACCTTGCCGTCTTCGGCGATCACCCGCTTCGGCTGCAGCCAGTGGCGGATGCTGACGCCGTTGGCTGCCGCCAGATCCTGTTCGAATTCGGAAGCGTTCATGTGCTCCTGGCCGCGCCGGTAGCAGATCGTCACCTCCTCGGCACCGAGCAGCTTCGACTGTACCGCGGCGTCGATGGCCGTCATGCCGCCACCGATGACGACGACGCGGCGGCCAACCGGCAGGCCGGAAAGGTCGCTGGCCTGGCGCAGCTCGGCAATGAACTCGACCGCGTTGATGACGCCGTCGGCCTCCTCGCCATCGGCACGCAGCGCATTGACGCCGCCAAGACCCATGCCGAGAAACACCGCATCGTAATTGCGGATCAGATCCGACAGCTGATAGTCGCGGCCGAGCGCCTTGCCGTTCTGGATGTCGATACCGCCGATCGCGGTCACGTAGTCGACTTCGGCCTGGGCGAAATCGTCGACGCTCTTGTAGGCGGCGATGCCGTATTCGTTGAGGCCACCGGCCTTCGCGCGCGCCTCCAGGATGGTCACGTCATGGCCGTGGCGGGCGAGCCGGTGCGCGGCGGCAAGGCCGGCCGGACCGGCGCCGACCACGGCGACCGTCTTCCCGGTCGGCTCGGCGCGCGGATAAAACTGCTTGTTCTCGCCCATGGCGACATCGGTGGCGTAGCGCTGCAGGCGGCCGATCTGCACCGGCTTGCCTTCCGCCACTTCGCGCACGCAGACTTCCTCGCACAGCGTCTCGGTCGGGCAGACGCGGGCGCACATGCCGCCCAATATGTTCTGGTCGAAGATGGTCTTGGCCGAACCGATCGGGTTGCCGGTCGAGATCTGGCGGATGAACAGCGGAATGTCGATCGAGGTCGGGCATGCATTCATGCACGGCGCGTCGTAGCAGAAATAGCAGCGGTCGGATTCAACCAGCGCCTCGTGGTGGTCGAGCGGTGGGTGCAGGTCGGAAAAATTGTCCGCGTACTGGTCGGCCGAGAGCCTGCCGCCCGCAATGCCTTCCCTGAATTGGCCTTCTGGCATCGTCAGTTCCCCATGTTTTCTTTTGGGGAAGGCTAGCACGTTTTATTTTTTTATCAATTGGTCAATTTTCGGCGCAAGCCCCTGAAAAGGCTCGACAATAACATGATTTTTTTACTCATGTTATGGGCAATTACGGCTGCGTTTGCAGCGTGAGCGAATGGCCGGGCTCAAGTCCATGGCCATGGATAGCCCTGACCTGGTCCGCGACCAATTCCTGCAACCGCCACAGATTGCGGTCATGGATGCCGAATGCTTCGAGGTGGCTGACCGTGTTGTAGAGATATTCGGCGCCGGATCCGATATGCCCGCAGGCTCGGGCCAGCACGCTCGCCACTCTGTCCAGCGGCTGGTTCAGCGACGTTCCCCTGCCCTTCACGCCGACCCAGAAGCCAAGCGCACGCAGCGCGCCTTGCGGCGTATGCACCGGCAGCCACCTGACCGTGTCGATACTTTCGTGGTCGCTGATCTCGAGCCGCAGCAGCCTTTCGATCTGGACCGGTTTTTCGCCCTCCGGCAAGCGGTAGATCACCCCGTTGCAGCGTCCGCCCCGTTCGAGCGCCATCATCAAACCCGGCTGCTCGGCGCTGCCGCGCCAACGCACCATGTCGAGGCAGAAAGAGCGGTGCCAGCCAAAAGCGGTGGCGAGCTGTTGCTCGACCGATTCGAATTCCGGCTTCCAGATCAGCGACCCGTAGGCGAACACCCATAGTGGCCCCTCGTCGGCTTCCCCTGACAGCCGCAAGCCAAGGGTGCGGAAATCCTCGTCGTTCAACTCCGTCCAGCTCGGGTCCGGACCGGGATCGGCCTCCTCCCGGTGGCACAGTGCGACAAGCTCGGGCGTGAGCGACATCAAGCGCATGAACGACATTCCCTCATCATCGCAGAGAAATCGAAAACCGCTCGGCGTGCAAGCCTCGGAACGCTTGCCTCGGTTCGACCATTACTGTCCGGGCGGTGTCGGATTTTCGTCGTGAGGATCGTCCTATGATGGATCGGACGACGATCGATGCATGAAAGGTGAGGAGACCGAAAATGCAGAAATTCCCGATGCCCTTCTTCTGGTACGAATTGATGACCACAGATCTCGACGCCGCCGAGGCGTTCTACCCCAAAGTGGTCGGCTGGACGGCGAAGCCTTTCGACGTGGCGCCCGGCATGCCGCGCTATGTCGTCATGAATGTCGGCGAACGTGGCGTCGGCGGCCTGATGACAATGCCCGAGGAAGCCGCCAAGATGGGCATGCCGCCCGCCTGGCTCGGCTACATCCACACCAAGGATGTCGACGCCTCCACGGCTGCCTTGGAGAAAGCCGGCGGCACCGTTCATCGCCAGCCCGACGATATTCCGGGCGTCGGCCGCTTTGCCGTCGTCGCCGATCCGCAGGGCGCGACATTCATGTTCCTGCAGCCGAACGGCCCCGACCAGCCAGTCGTGCCGGCCAGCACGCCGGGCCATATCGGCTGGCACGAGCTTTACACGAGCGACTGGAAAGCCGCGTTCGATTTCTATCGCGACCAGTTCGGCTGGGTCGATGCCGGCGATTTCGACATGGGCCCGATGGGCACCTACCAGACCTTCACGGCCGGCCCCGAATCCGGCGGCGGCATCATGAACAAGCCGGAGCAGATTCCGGTCCCGGTCTGGCAGTTCTACTTCAACGTCCCGGCCATCGATGCGGCGGCCAAGCGGGTGACCGACAATGGCGGCAAGATCCTGATGGGGCCGATGGAGGTCCCCGGCGGCAGTTGGGTCGTGCAGTGCCAGGACCCGCAAGGCGCGCACTTCGCCTTGATGGCGCCGGTCCGCTGACGGCGATAAACACGGCTGGTACAAAGCACCGGCCTTTCGTCGCACCACCGATGAAGGGCCGTATTCATCTGCTTGGCGCCGACCTATTCCGGCGCCAGCACCGCGACCTTCAGCTCAGCTTTTTTCGCGCCGCTGAACTGGACGGTGGCCGGTCCGGGCGCAAGCTTGAAGCGCACACTCTTGCGAATACCAGGGCATGTTTTCACGCCACTATAGCCAGCCGACTTGATGGCCTGGCCATCCTGAATGACATCGATCCAGGCCTCCCCAGAGAGACTTATCTGGATGGCTCCCTCGGATGGCACTTCCACGCTGGCGACGGCCCCAAACGTGTCTGATGCCGGCGCACGTTCGGGCGCCACCGCAAAACCGGCTTTTTCTACCGGCACCAGCGCCAGGTCCGCAGCCGCACCAACCGCCAGCGCCGCTCCGGACGGCGCTGCCGGTGCCGCGGCAAACAGGGTCTGCTCCCGCGTCACCGGCCACTTGAAGGCCTCACAGCCGGCGTCTTCGGCCATGGCGAAGCTGGTGCCTGCGACGATCGCGAACAGGCTGATGACGACTTTTTTCATGGCAAGACCCCCACACATTCAGATTGTTGTACACACATCAATACAACCATAGAGGTACTAATGCAACCATGGCGAGAGAATTTGCAGGGGAATTGGGAACATTCCCAATCACCGATTGTTGATGGCAAGCCATGGGAAGTGAATGGTCCAATGCCGGGCGATAATCTATGGCCGGTCCCGGAAGCTAAAGGGAGTTTTAGATGAAGCTTTTCGACGGCCTTGCCAGATATCAGCCGCAGGCACTCGGCATTCTGCGCATCGTGACCGCGCTGCAGTTCATCGAACACGGCACCCAGAAACTGTTCAATTTCCCGGTCAGCGACCACGCCGGTGCTTTGAGCGGACTGTCACTCACTGCCGGCATTCTCGAATTCACCGGCGGCATACTGCTGGCGCTGGGCCTGTTCACGCGGCCCGTGGCATTCCTTCTGGCCGGCGAAATGGCGATCGCCTATTTCATGGCGCACATGCCGCGCGACTTCTTCCCCGTCAACAATGGCGGCGATTCGGCGATCTCGTTCTGCTTCATTTTCCTCTATCTGGTGTTTGCCGGCGCCGGCGCCTTCGCGCTGGACAACCGCCGCAGCGCGTGACGCCCGTAAGAAGGGGGCATGCCTGATTTCAGGCACGCATCCGTTCGAAATTGGCGTCGAAAAGCGGCACCGCCTGAATGCGCGCCGCATGGCGCTTGCCCAGCAGCTCGATCTCGAAGCCGTCGCTCTCATCGGCGATCTCCTTCGGCACATAGCCGACGGCAACGGATTTCTTGGAATGATGCGCATAGCCGCCCGACGTCACCCAGCCGCGCACCGCACCATCGAACCAGATCGGCTCATCGCCGATGACATCGGCATCGTCGGCATCGACGATAAAGGCGCGCAGGCGCAATTTGCCGCCATGCCTGCGCTCGGCCAGCGCCGCGGCCTTGCCGATGAAATCGGCGTCCTTGCCGTAAGCAACAAAGCGGTCGAGCCCCGCTTCCAGCGGTCCGTAGATCGGCCGGTACTCGCGCCCCCATGAGCCGTAATTCTTGTCCAGCCGCAGCGCATTGAGCGCGCGCGAGCCGAACAGGCCGATGCCGAATTCCTCGCCCGCCGCCATCAGCGCTTGATAGGCGGCGCGCTGGTATTCTGGCGCCACCCAGATCTCGTAGCCGAGATCGCCGGTATAGCTGACGCGGCCGACCAGGCACGGCGCCATGCCGACATCCATCCGGCCAATGGCCATGAAGGAAAAGGCGGCATTGGAGACATCCGAGCGCGTGGCCTTTGCCAGCACATCCCGCGCCTTCGGGCCCGCGATCGACAGACCGGTGAGCTTCGCGCCCAGCGCCTCGATGCGGACCGATCCATCGCCGGGCAGGTGCTGCTCGAACCAGCGCATATGGTACTGCTCGGCGATGCCGGAGCCGGCGAGGAACCAGCCTTCGCTTCCGAGATTGGCGAGGGTGAAATCGCCGATCAGTCTGCCGTCTTCCTTCAGCATCGGCGCCAGCGTCATGCGGCCGGGTTTCGGCAGTTTGCAGGCAAGCATCCGGTCGAGCCAGGCGGCCGCCCCCTCACCCGTCACCTTGTACTTGGCGAAGCTCGAAATCTCGGACAGGCCGACACTGTCGCGTACCGTCGCGACCTCCTTGGCGACCTGCGTGAAGTCGCTCGAGCGGCGCCACGAGAACTCGTCCTTGACGCCTTCCGGCGCGTACCACAGCGGCACTTCCAGCCCATAGGCAACACCCCATTGCGCACCCTTGGCCGACAGCAGATCATAGACCGGTGTCGTCTTCAGCGGCCGCCCGGCGGGCAGCTCCTCATTGGGGAAGCGGATCGAAAAGCGCCGGGAATAATTCTCGCGCACCTTGGCATTGGTATAGGCCATCGTCGCCCAGTCGCCATAGCGCGCGACATCCATCGCCCAGATATCGGCGCCGGGATCGCCCTCGATCATCCAGTTCGACAAAGCGAGGCCGACGCCGCCGCCCTGCGAAAAACCGGCCATGACACCGCAAGCGACCCAGAAGCCGGGCAGGCCACGCACCGGCCCGACCAGCGGGTTGCCGTCCGGCGCAAAGGTGAAAGGCCCGTTGATGATCTGCTTGATGCCGGTGTTCTGGAAGGCCGGGAAATGGCGGAAGCCGACCTCAAGCGACGGCGCGATGCGGTCGATGTCCGGCGCCAGCAATTCATGGCCGAAATTCCACGGCGTCTGGTATTCGGACCAAGGCTTGTTGGCCTTTTCGTAGGTGCCCATCAGCATGCCGCCGCGCTCCTGGCGCAGATAGAGTTCGCCATCGAAGTCGACCGCATGGATGATCTCGGTGCCGGTCTTGGCGTTCCAGGCGGCGACCTCCGGCATGTCCTCGGTGATCAGGTACATGTGCTCCATGGCCAGCACAGGCAGTTCGAGCCCGACCATGCGGCCGACCTCGCGCGCCCACAGGCCGCCGGCATTGACGACATGCTCGGCCACCACCTCGCCCTTGTTGGTGATGACGCGCCATAAGCCGTCGGGCCGCCGCACGATGTCCTCGACCTTGGTGAAGCGCTCGACCTCGGCACCGAGCTTGCGCGCGGCCTTGGCATAGGCATGGGTGACGCCTGAGGGATCGAGATGGCCGTCCTCCTTGTTCCTGACGGCGCCGACGAACTGCTTGGGATCGAGCAGCGGCATCAGTTCGGCCGCTTCGTTGGGCGAGATCTCCTCGAGCTCTATGCCGAGATAACGGCCCTTGGCGACGACGCCGCGCAGCCAGTCCAGCCGCGCCTCGGTCGCCGCCAGAAGCACGCCACCGGTCAGATGCACGCCGGTCGCCTGGCCGGAAAGCTCCTCGATCTCCTTGTAGAGGTTGATCGTGTATTTCTGCAGCTTGGCGACGTTGGGGTCTCCATTGATGGTGTGCATGCCGCCGGCCGCGTGCCAGGTCGAGCCCGATGTCAGCTCGTCGCGCTCCAGCAGGACAACATCGGTCCAGCCGTGGCGGGCGAGATGGAACAGCACGGAGCACCCGACGACGCCACCGCCAATGACCACGACCTTTGCATGCGATTTCATGGATTCTTCTCTGATATCAGTGAGTTGGATGGGTGAGTGGATTCAAGCTGGGAACGATCACGGCTCGCCCTGCCCGATCGCTTCCTTGCGCCTGGCCATGTAGGCCTCCAGCGCCTCGCGCACGGCGATATCCATCACCGGCTCGACATAGTCCTCCAGGGCTTTCTTCCACAGCCGCGTCGCGCGTGCGGTGGCGTCGAGTCCGCCAGCTTCCTGCCAGGCTTCGTAATTCTGCCAGTTGGACAGCATCGGCTGGTAAAAGGCGGTGGCGTAGCGCTCGAGCGTGTGCGGCTCGCCGAAGAAATGCCCGCCGGTCGGCACCGCGCCCAGCGCCTCGACGGCAAGCTCCGCCTCGTTGACCTCGATCGGGCGCAAGAACTCCATCATGTGTTGGATCATCTCGACATCGATGATAAGTTTTTCGAACGACGCCGTCAGTCCGCCCTCCTGCCAGCCGGCGGCGTGGTAGACGAGGTTGCCGTGGCCGAGCACCGCGCCCCACAGCGCCATCAGCGTCTCATAGGCGCCTTGCGCATCGGCGGCGTTGGAGGCCGAGCCCGGTGTCGTGCGGTACGGCAGCCCGTAGCGCCGCGCCAACTGCCCTGACGCAATATTGGCCTTGGTGTTCTCCGGCGTGCCGAAGGCCGGCGCGCCCGACTTCATGTCGACATTGGAGGTGAAGGCGCCATACATGACCGGAGCGCCTGGACGCACCAGCTGCGTCAGCACGACGCCGAACAGCGCCTCGGCGTTCTGCTGCGCCAGCGCGCCTGCCAGCGTCACCGGGCTCATCGCCCCCATCAGCGTGAACGGCGTCACCGCCACCGACTGGCCGAACTCGGCCATGGTCATCAGCCCCTCGGCCATCATCTCGTCGAAGCGGCGCGGCGAGTTGACCGAGATGATCGTGGTAATGCCGGGATCGTCGCGCATCTGGTCGAGCGTAAACCCACGCGCGATGGCCATCATCTCGATGCCGTCAAGCGCCCTGCCTCGGCCGATCGCCGAGACATGGAAACTCTTGTCGGTCAGCGTCAGATTGGTGAAGTAGGTGTCGAGATGGCGGGAGTTAGCCGGCAGTTCCACCGGCGCGCAGACCTGGTTGCCGAGCATGTGGATGCAGTTGAAATGCTGTGCCAGCCGGGTGAGGTCCGCATAGTCGCGCAAATTGCCGGCGCGACGGCCGCGCTCCATGTCGTGCACATTGGGCGGCCCAGCAACGAGCGTGAAATTGATGGTGTTGCCGCCGAGATGAACCGCGTTGGCCGGGTTGCGCGGCGTCAACACATAGCTGGACTGCGTGGTTTTCAGCGCCTCGGCGACCAGGCCACGATCGATACGGACATTCGCCGAGGCGTGGTCGACTTTGGCGCCTGCCTTCTCGAACAGCGACAGCGCGCGCGGGCTCATCACCTCGATGCCGAAATTCTCCAATATGTGCATCGACGCCTGGTGGATCTGCTCGATCTGGTCGGGCGACAGCATGGCCATAGGCGGATAGGGATTTGTCACCCGCCTGAGCGGCAGTTGCGGGATGGCCGACGGCCCCCTGTTGCTGGTGCGCTCGGCGCCGCGTTTGCGTCTTGGTTCGGTCATGCCTGGCATCAAAGCCCCGGCAATCCAGGCAAGCTGTCAGAAATACGCCGTTTGCGGACGTGATTTTAGCCACGGCGGCATTTCTGCGATCTCTGTTTAGAGAAAGCGACAAAATATGTCGGATTGCTGATACGAGATTTCCTCGACGGGCTGCGCCGGCGAAGCATTAACGGACGCTGCAAGATTCCCTTTATGATTTCGGCCTATTGCTCTGCCAATGCGTAGTTCGAGTTTTAGTAAAATTGGTGCGGTTTGCGTGCTGCTGGCGCTTTCGGCCTGCGCCACCGCGCCCAGTCACATCAACAATGTCTGCGCCGTCTTCGACCAGAATGACGGCTGGTTCGACAACTGGCAATCGGCGGCCGAACGCACCCAGCAGAAATACGGCATCCCTGTTCCCGTGCTGATGGCGACGGTTCGCAAGGAATCCGGCTTCAAAAGCAATGCAAGGCCGCCACGCACCAAGCTTCTCGGCTTCATTCCGTGGAAGCATGTCTCTTCGGCCACCGGCTTCTCGCAGGCGCTGGACGGGACCTGGTCGCAATATCAGCGCGAGACCGGCAACTGGGCGGCGCGGCGGACGAAATTCGCCGACGCGGTCGATTTCGTCGGCTGGTATCATTCCAAGACCGCTGACACGTACGGCGTTGCCCGCAACGACACCTACAATCTCTACCTCGCCTATTATCTCGGCTGGACCGCCTATGGCCGCGGCAACCGTGGCGACGCCGGCGTCCAGGGCTATGCCCGCGCGACCGAGAAGATGGCGCGCGATTATGCCCAGCAACTGAGCGAGTGCGGCAACTGATTTCCGCCCACAAGCATTTCAACCGACCGAGTGCGCTGGTGGGCAGTATGCTTGCCGATTAGCGGCAAACGCTCATCGCCTCGTCATCCACAGGCGGAGCGAGGAGCGCCGCGACTTCAAATCGCCGCCGCGGTGCCTGATGCTGGTCAATTCGGTTTCGTGGAATCGCCCGGTTTTGGGGAATCGCCGGTTTCCGAAATCTCATCGCGAAGCTCGTGACGGCGGGCTTTCGAAACGGCTTCCGTCTCCTCGGCAGCCTGCCCGATGATGTCGGCTCGTGCACTGCTCGTCTTACCCCGTGGACGTTTCGGTGGCGTGCCGGCAAAACCGGGACCATCGCCGTTCGGCGCGTCATCCGGAACGCCTTCGTGCGCGGCGTGCTCCTTGTCGAACTTGATTACCGGCTCCATCTTGGCCAGCACGTCGTCGGAGAGCCAGCACAGGCTCATATGGCCGTCGCCGAGATGCTTGACCGGCGGCACCTTGGTTTCGCAGAGATTGTCCGGCACCAGCTTCTTGTAGCCGCAGCGCGTCTGGAACGGACAGCCCGAAGGTGGGTTCATCGCCGAGGGGATGTCACCTTCCAGCACGATGTGACGCTTGACCACGCTGGTATCGGCGATCGGTATCGCCGACAGCAGCGCCTCTGTATAGGGGTGATAGGGCGGCGCGAAGATCTGGTCGGTCGTGCCTTGCTCGACGATGTAGCCGAGATACATGACGACGACGCGGTCGGCGATGTAGCGCACGACCGACAAATCGTGGCTGATGAACAGCATCGTCGTCTTGTTCTTGCGCTGGATGTCCATCAGAAGTTCGGTCACCGCCGCCTGCACCGACACGTCGAGTGCGGAAACCGGCTCGTCGGCCACCACCACCTTGGCGTCACCGGCAAAGGCGCGCGCCACGCCGATACGCTGCTTCTGGCCGCCCGAAAGCTGGCGCGGCTTGCGGGTCTCGAAGGCCCTGGGCAGCTTCACCAGGTCGAGCAGTTCCAGCATGCGCTTGCGGCGATCGGCAACCGTCTTGCCGACATTGAACTTCTCCAGCGTGCGGATGATCTGCGAACCGACCGAATGGCTGGGATTGAGCGTGTCGAACGGGTTCTGGAACACCATTTGGATCGACGACACCGTGTCGACGCTCCGCTTCTCGATGCCCGTCGATTGGATTTCCTTGTTGCCCAGCGTCACCGTGCCGGCACTTGCCGTCTCCAGCCCGAGCAGCACCTTGGCCAGCGTCGACTTTCCGCAGCCGGATTCGCCGACGATGGCGACCGTCTCGGATTCGCGCGCCATGAACGAGATCGTCTCGTTGGCCTTGACGACGCGGCCCTCGCTCGAGCCGAACACTTCGCTGCCGCCGACCCTGTAGTATTTTCTGAGGTCCTCGATCTTGAGCACCGGCGCGCCGGGCACGACCCGCTCATTGACCTTCTTGGCGCCGGGCGGCAGCGCCTCCCAGTCGATCTCGTTGAAGCGCACGCAGCGCGAGAAATGGCCTTCGTGACCAGCGACCTCGATCATCGGGATTTCAGCGGCGTTGCAGACGCCTTCCACGAAATGGTGGCAGCGAGGGCCGAAATTGCAGCCCTTGGGCCGCTCGTGCGGCAGCGGCAGCTGCCCGGGGATGGAAATCAGCGGCCGTGAATTCTTGTCGGCGCCGGGCAGCGGGATCGAGCGGAACAGCCCTTGCGTATAGGGGTGCCGCATCCGGTCGAAGACGTCCTTGATCTTGCCCGTCTCGACCGCTTCGCCCGAATACATAACCGTGATGCGGTCGCAGGTTTCCAGGATCAGGCCGAGATTGTGCGACACGAAAATCATCGACGTGCCGAACTTCTCGCCCAGCCCCTTGACCAGATCGACGATGCCCGCCTCAACCGTCACGTCGAGCGCCGTCGTCGGCTCGTCGAGCAAAAGCAGCGCCGGCTTCGACAGCAGCGCCATGGCGATGACGATGCGCTGTTGCTGGCCGCCCGAAAGCTGGTGCGGATAGGAGCGCATCATGCGCTCGGGATCGGGCAGCTTGACCGAGCGCACCATTTCGAGCGCGCGCTTATACGCCTCTTCCTTCGACACCTTGTCGTGGATCAGCGGCACTTCCATCAACTGCTGGCCGACCTTCATCGCCGGGTTCAGGCTCGCCATCGGCTCCTGGTAGATCATCGCGATCTTGTTGCCGCGAATGGAACGCAACTCCTCGTCGGAGAGCTCGCCCATGTCCTTGCCCTGGAATTTGATCTTGCCGCCGACGATCTTTCCGATGTTGGAGAGGTCGCGCATGATGCCGAGCGACACGGTCGACTTGCCGCAGCCGGATTCGCCGACGATGCCCATCGCCTCGCCCGGCATGACGGTGCAGGAAAAATCCATGACGGCCGGGATCTCGCCCTTGCGGGTGAAGAAGGAGATCGACAGGTTCTCGATCTCGATGATCGGCCCATTGGTTGGCGTGGCGGGATTTCGAACTGCCTCGTTCATGGGTCGCTCCAATCCTGGTTCTTTTAGGCCTGTTTCTCTCAGGCGCATCGGGTCGAAACCCGCGAGATCAGTCTTTCATCGATTGTTCGCGCAGCGAGTCGGCGAGCAGGTTCAAGCCCAGCACGAACGACATCAGTGCGATGGTAGGCGGCAGCGCCGGGTGGATGAAGGAGCGCAGCAGACGGCTGGCGTCCTTGATCGCGGTGCCCCAGTCCGGGCTTTCCGGCGCCAGGCCAAGGCCGAAATAACCGAGCGTGCCGAGCAGGATGGTGGTGTAGCCGATGCGCAGACAGGCGTCGACGATCAGCGGCCCGCGCGCATTGGGGAGGATCTCCCACAGCATGATGTACCAGGGCGATTCACCGCGCGTCTGCGCCGCCGCCACATAGTCGCGCGTTTTGATGTCCATCACCAGGCCACGCACGATGCGGAACACGCCGGGGCTGGACGCGAACACCACCGCCACGAAAATGTTGAGCTGATTAGGATCGATATGCACGATCTTCAGCGGATCGGCGTCGAAGACCAGGCCGAGATAGATCCAGCCGCCGAGGATCAGGGTGATGCCGAGCAGGATGTAGAGCCGGTCGGGCCGGTTCTTGTAGCGGGTCCAGAACAGCACGCTGAAGAAGATGATCGGGAACAGGAAGAAGACGCCGGCCATGCCATAGGGGATTGGCGTGTCCATGATGCCCGGCGTCACCAAGAGATAGAACAGCAGGATGACCGGGAAGGCCAGCACGAGATTGGCCAGGAACGACAGCACGGTGTCGATCTTGCCGCCGTAATAGCCGGCAGGCAGGCCGAGCGTGATGCCGACCATCAGCGCGAAGCCGGTCGCGGCAGGCGCGATGATCAGCACGATCTGGCTGCCATAGACCATGCGCGAAAACACGTCGCGCGCCAGCTTGTCGCCGCCGAACAGATAGGTCAGTCCCGATTGCGGTTCGACGGCGCCCGGCAACACGTCCTTCATGATGGGGATCTGAGCCAGCGGATCGAAGGGCGAGATGGTCGCGGCGAAGATCGCCGTGAACAGCCAGAACAGGCAGATACCGACGCCGACGATGCCGACACCGCTGTCGAACAGCTGGCCGTAGAGCGCCAGCTTCTTCTTGTAGGCGAAGCTCGCGCCCATGACGATGACGAGGGCGATCCAGACCGGCCAGAAGCGCGACAGCACTTCGAGAACGACGGTGAAGCCACTGATGTATTGAACCGGCATCCGCTTCGCTCCCTACTGAACTCTGATACGCGGATTGAGAAATGCGTAGCCGACATCGGAAATGAGCTGCGTGATCAAGACGATGAACACCGAGACCAGCGAGCAGCCGAGCAAAAGGTCGATGTCGTTGTTGCCGGCCGCCTCGACCAGCGTGTAGCCGAAGCCCTGGTAGCGAAACATCACCTCGACGATGACGACGCCGGTGAGCAGCCAGGGGAACTGCAGCATGATGACGGTGAACGGTGCGATCAGCGCGTTGCGCAAGGCATGTTTGACCACGACGCTGCCGAAGGAAAGACCCTTCAACCTGGCGGTACGGATATATTGCTGCGTCATCACTTCGACCATCGAAGCACGCGTCATGCGGGCGATATAGCCGATGCCGTAGATCGCCAGCGTCATCACCGGCAAAGTGAAATTGTAGAAGGTGATGCCCTGGCTGGCCGAAGCCGCCGAGCCGTTCAGCCAGCCTAGCCATGAGGCGAAGATGACGGTGAAGATGACGCCCGACACATATTCCGGCGTCGCCGTCGAGGCGATCGACGCCACGGACAGCACCCGGTCGGTTCGCGACCCCTCGCGCATGCCGGCCAGAATGCCGATCAGCAGCGAGATCGGCACCATCACCACCAGCACCCAGAACATCAGGATGCCCGTAGCGCCGAGTGCCGGAAACAGTTTTGAGGCGACGGTCGCCTTGAACTTGGTCGAGCAGCCGAAATCGCCCTGGAAAACGCCGGCGAAGGTCGGCACGAGTGGATCGTTGCAGAAGGAGAAACGCTGCGCCGGCTTGCCGGTCGCCGGGTCTGTCACAGGTTGCTTGGGCACCACGCCCAGCCACTGCCCATAGCGGACGAAGAAGTTCTGCCGATAGCCATGGTTGACCAGCCAGCTCTCGAGCTGCTCGGCCGACGTATGCATTTCGGTCTGGCTGATCGCCAGCTTCTTCAGATTGGGTTCGAGGTTGATCAGGAAGAAGACGACCATGGTCAGGCACAGCATCGTCAATGCCATGGTGCCAAGACGCCTGATAACGAAGGAAAGCATGGCGGCCCCCTGCCGATGGGTTGGGGTTTGAGCCGGCTATGAAAGCCAACCCTGCCGTGACCGGCGGGGCTGGCTGTCAAAACAGGCCTTCGGATGCGATCAACCCTGTTTTTGTTGCATGGTCCGGCCCGCGAGTCCGTAAGTTTTTTGAGAAAGTGCGGATCAGCAGGGACGGACGATGCAAAGAGCGGGAGAAGGGAGCGAGACCCTTCCCCCATGTCGATGCGGTCAAGCCTGGTCGAGCCAGACCTTGCCGTAGTCGCGCTCGAAGGTCGGATGCATCTTGTAATTCTGCACCGCCTTGACCGAGTGGCTGTAGAGCTTGCGCCAGTACGGCTGGATCATGATGCCGGAATCCTGCAGGATCTGCTCGATGTCCTTCATCATGTCCTTGCGCTTGGCGGCGTCGGCAACGGCCAGCGCCGCATTGAGCTTGGCATCCCAGTCCGGATTCGACCAGCCGGCCTCGTTCCAGGCCTCTCCGGTGCGATAGGCGATGGCCAGAACCTGGACGCCGAGCGGGCGCATGTTCCAGTTGGTCATCGACAGCGGATACTTCGTCCAGTCGTTCCAGAACGTCGAACCCGGCAGAACGGTGCGCTTCACCTTGATGCCGGCGTCACGCAGCTGGGCGGCGATCGCATCGCCGGTGTTCTTGTGCCAGTCTTCGTCGACGGTGATCAGCTCGTGTTCGAAGTCGGCCTGGCCGGCTTCCGCCATCAGCGCCTTTGCCTTGGCCGGATCACGAGCAACCTTGGGCAGCTCGTAATATTCCGGATGGATCGAGCAGACATGATGGTTTTCAGCGACCGAGCCGGCATTGCCGTAGCCGAGCTGCAAGACGACATTGTTGTCGACCGCAAGCTGCAGCGCGTTGCGCACCTTCTGGTCGCCATAGGGCTTGTTGTTGACGTTGGTGCGGCAGACGATGGTCGACGCGGTGACGATCTCCGACTTCACCAGGTCCATGCCGTCGAGGATCGACACGTAGTCGGCCGACGTCTCGAAATTGGTGTGCACTTCGCCGGCTTCAAAAGCGCTGACCATGGCTGCCGGATCGGTGCCGTAGTCGATGAATTCCAGGCCGTCGAGGAACACTTCGCCGTCCCACCACTTGTCGTCGGTGCGGCGCTTGTAGACCACCTTCTGGCCGACATCGTAGGAGACGAGTTCGAACGGACCGGTGCCGATCGGGCAGGCCTTGAAGTCGCCGCCCTTCTCATCGAAGGTCTTGTGGACGATGAGGCCGGGATAGTCGCACATGTTCGGAATCAGCGCGATGTCCGGCTTGGTGAGCTTTAGCACGACCGTGTGGTCGTCCGGCTTGGTCACGGCGCTTTCGTCGAGCTTGTCGTCCTTGACCAGCGAGCCGAGACGGCCGGGCATGGAATTGCCTTCGGCTTTCTTGTCGGCCCAGCGCTTCAGGTTGAAGATGACGTCATCGGCGGTGAAGGCATCGCCATTCGACCAGGTGACGCCCTTGCGCACATGCAGCGTGTACTGCGTGGCATCGTCGTTAACGTCCCAGCTTTCCAGCAGATAAGGGCGGAACGTGTATTCGGAGGTGTACTTGACCAGCGGCTCGAGCGCCTGGCGCTCGGCATTGGCGATTTCCGACCAGTCGGCCTTGCGCGGGTCCTTGGGATCCTTGATCCACTGGGCGATCTTCAGCGTGCCGCCCTTCTTGCCTTTTACCTCTTCGGCCTTCGCTGGCGTCGGATCCGCGAGGCCGAGCAATCCGTAAGCCATTGCCGTCGATGCGCCGAAGACGCTGGCCATGGCCAGGAATTCGCGGCGGTCCACCTTGCCTGCCTTGGCTTCTTCGGCCATGGCCAGGATGTGATCCGGAACGCGATCGCCATTGCTCTTATAAATTGTCATGACTTAACTCCCATTGTTGGCTTTCCGCCTTTTAACATTCCGCATCCAGGCCATGATGTCAAAGACAGCGTGGATTGAGAACATGTTAGGGAATGTGCAACTTTGAAAGGGGAGCGGTTCGCGTGATAACGACAGTCTTGGCGCAAATTTGCTACTGCCCGTCGGATTCGTCTGGAATCTCGATAGTCGATTAAACTGAGACATTTACTGGCGCCCCGACAGCGCCAGAATCGAGCCACCATGAGGCCAAAAGTCCTACGGAAGTATCAGTATTCCTTCTCGTAGAAGATGCCGCCCTTGGCTTCGCCGGCATCGTTGGCCTCACCGCGCAGCTTGACGCCGCGCCCGACATTGAGGTCGATCGTCGCCTTGCCCGAGCCCGGCTTGTCACCTTTCTGGATCGTCACATAGGTGCGGTCGTTGAGATACTTGCCGGCCGAAACCGCGGTGCCGCCCTGGTCGTCGGTGGTGACGTCAAGATCGTCGACGCCGATGGCGCTGCGCAGGTTTTCGAGCAGCGACGTCGAGCCGCCGACGCCGGCCAGTTGCCCGGCGGCCTCGGCGAGCTGGGCGATCTGCAGCGGCGACAGGTTCGACATCGAGCGGCCGAAGATCAATTGCGCCAGCACCTCGTCCTCGGGCAGCGCCGGCACCGAGGAGAAGGTGAATTTCGGATTGGTCGCTTCGCCCGACACGATGATGGTGACCGTGGCGCTGGTCGTCGTCGTGGTCGCCGTCAAATTGAGATAAGGCACCAGCGAACCGGAAAACCCGACCGTGCCTTCGGTGAAGGTCAGCCGCTTGCCGAGGATCGACAGCCGGCCACGCTGCAAGGTGAAGGTGCCTACCGCTTGCGGGGACGAGGCCGGGCCGGTCAGCTTCAGCGAGCCGCCGAGTTCGGCATCGACGCCCCTGCCCTGGATGAAGATCTGATTCGGCGCGTTGACCGTGACATCGAGCGCAAGGCCGCTACCGCCGCCCTTGCCGCTGGTCGTCGGCGGCCGCAGCGCCTTGTCCTGCGCCTTGACCGCACCTGGCGCATTCTTGTGCTTGACGTCGAGCGCCGCCAGCGAGCCCGGCAATTTGTCCGGAACGGTGATCACGGTCTTGGCGAGATTGACGGTGCCGGCGATGACTGGTGCGGAGGTCAGCGGTCCCTTGATCGTCAGGTCGCCGCCGAGATTGGCGGTCACCACCCTTCCGTCCGTATAGCGGCCGTCGACCAGCTTGATCGACAGATCGGCCGGGAACCCCTGCGCGGGGTTGATGCCGACCGTGCCGCTGGCCGACAGGCTGCCGCGCGTCGACAGCGTTCCGGTCAGCCGGTTGATCCTGGCGACCCCGCCGGCAATCGAGACATCGGCGGCGAGATCGTTGACGGCGAGACCCGAGCGCGCATCGACAAGGCGCGCACCGGAGGTGCTGACGCTGCCACCGATGACGGGCGATGTCGCGGGACCGCGCACCTGCACGTTGACATTGGCGGTTCCAGACAGCGACAGGCCCTGCGCGGCAAGCTTCTGGCCGAGCAGGCCGAACGGCACGACGCCATTGAAGTCGAGCACCAGTGCCGGCGTGCCGGCCGTCGTCACGGTGCCGCCGCCCTTGACGCCAAGGCCGGCTCCATCGCTGACATTGGCATTGAAGGTCAGCTTGTTGGCGCCGAAGCTGCCCGACGAGGAAACACTCACCGCACCGACACCGGCACCGCGGGTCTGTGAGGTCTGCACGCCGGCCGCGTCGATGTTGAAGGCAACGGCAGGATTTGCCGGCGCGCCCGTCACCTTGACCGTGCCCGAAATCGAACCGGCGGCGTCCAGTCCCGGCGAAAAACTGTTGGCGAGCGACATCGGCACCCGCGCCAGCGTCGCATTGATGTCGAGCGCGGTGCCGACCTTGCCGGTCACCGTCGCCGTGCCGCCGCCAAGGTTGAGCACCAGCCTGTCCAGCGTCGTCGTGCCATTGGCGATGCTGACGGTCGAGGCCTGGGCAATGGCCGCCTTGATGCCCTGGACGGTCGCCTGGCCGGAGGCAAGCTCGATGGTTGTCGTGCCGTTGGCCACTTTCACCCGGCCGGCGGCCTGTGCCGGAATGCCTTTGACGGTTGCGCCGCCGGAGAAGCCGGTCCAGTCGCCGTCGCGCTTCAAGTCGACATCGATGCCGCTGATCACGGTGCCGCCCGACGTGACGGTGTCGGCGCGGATCTTTCCGGAGATCACGGGCGCCGCCAGATAGTTGGCGACCAGCGCATCGATCGAGACGGCTTTCGCCTGCAGGTCGCCACGCGTAATCGATGCTGTCGCCGCCTTGATGGCGACCTGCGGCGCGGTGCCGTTCTTCGAGAAAGCGATCGTGCCGCGCACATCGCCTTCGGCCTTTTCCAGGGCAAGTGCCGCCAGCGGGCCGATATCGGGCAGGTCGAGCGCGATGGTGCCGACCGGCACGAACTTCTCGTCCAGCGCCAGATCGCCGGAAATCCTGTTCTTGCCCAGCGACAGCAGCAGGCCGTTGATGGCGCTCTTGCCGTCCGCCGTCGCCAGCACCGCGCTGCCTTGCAGCGCCTGGCCGGCGACATTGCCGGTCAGTTGCACATTCGCCGCCGGATTGGCGGCATCGGCCTTGCCGGTGGCGGTCAGCTTCAGCCCGGTGATCTCTCGCGCCGCCACGAGAAGGCGGTCGCTGTCGATGGTCAGCGACAGGTCGGGCGCCGCGGCCGGGCCCTGCGCGTTCAACGAAAAGGCGATGGCGCCCTTGGCGTCTTTCGACAGCAGCGAGATGTCGCTCAGCGCGCCCTTGATGTCGGCGGCCACCTTGTTGTCGGCAAGGCTCGCCTGCCCGTCGGCGGTCAGCGCACCCGAGGCCAGCTTCAATCCGCTTACATTGATACTGCCATTGGGGTCGCGCTTCAGCGTGGCGCTGATCTCAGCGCGTTCGCCAAGCATGCCGCGCGCCGCCGCCGGCAAGGCCGACGATGGGGCATCCGCCTTCAGGTTGAGGTCTATGGCACCGTCACGCAGCGACACCTGGCCGGCAACCTGGCTGTTCAGCGCATCGCTCTTGAGCGAGCCGCTGTCGATGGCAACCGCATCGGCTGTCAGGCGGCCGCTGAGCGCTGCCGTGACCTTGCCGGCGATCAGCGGCGCGATCACCGGATTGTCGAGACCGACCTTGTCCACCGACACGGTGCCGGAAACCGGCCCTGCACGGTTCTTGAGATCGAACGCATCCGAATGCAACGCCAGGGCAAGCCCCTCCACCCTCGCCGGACTGGTGACGATCGAGGGCAGGATCGCAGAGACATCCAGGCGGACCCGCGTGCTCTCGCCCGCCACCTTTGCCGACAGCGACTGGATCTCGATCTTGACCGGGCTCTCGGCGCTGCCGACAGTCAGGGGCAGGCTGGGGCCGGATGATATGAGATCGAGCGCAAAATCGCTGGCGCCGTTGGGGTTGAGGGTGCCGGTCGCCTTGCCGGAAATCTTGTCGCCGGTCAGCGTCGCCTGATCGAGCATCACGCCGCCGGCCATGGTGTAGCTGCCGGCCGCATCGACAGCGAGCGGCCCGAGCCCGGCCTGCCGGGTCTGGCTGGTTTCGATACCGGCCAGTTGCGCATTGAAGCGGACATCGGGAGCGGCCGGCGATCCGGTCACACCAGCCGTGCCGTTGAGCGTGCCCACAGCCTCGAGGCCGGGCGAAAATTCATTGGCGAGCGCCGCGGGCAGTGCCGAAAATTGCGCCGCGAGATCGAGCGTCTGGCCGGCGGTACCCGACAAGGTCACCGAGCCGCCACCGACATCGAGAGCCAGTTTCTCGATGCTGGCCGTGCCGTTGGCGATGCTCAGTGTCGACGCTTGAGCGATTGCCGCCTTGATGCCGCGAACCGTCGCCTCGCCCGAAGCAATCTCGACGCTCGTCGTGCCGTCGGCGATCTTCACCCGGCCGGCAGCGGTTGCCGGAATGCCTGCTATGGTGGCGCCGCCGGTGAAATTGGTCCAATCGCCGTCGCGCTTCAGGTCGACGGCGATGCCGCCGATTTCCGTAGCCCCCGAGGTCACGCTGTCGGCCTTGATTGAACCGGCGATCGCCGGCGCCTTGAGATAATTGGCGATCAGCGCATTGACGGTGATGGCCTTGCCCGTCACCTCGCCGCGCGCGATCGACGTGCTCTTGGCGTCGATGGCGACGGAGGGCGCGTCGCCCTCCTTGGCAAAGCGGATGGTGCCGTCGATGTCGCCCGTCACCGCCTGGCCGGCAAGTGCGGCCAACTGGTCGATAGCAGGCGCGTCGAGCGTCAGCGTGCCGAGCGGCATATAGTTGTCGTCCAGCGCGAGATCGCCCGAGACCTTGTTGTCGCCCAGCGAGACCAGGAATCCGTTGATCGAACGCTTGCCCTCGTTCGTCACCAGCGCTGCCTTGATGTCGAGCGGCTGGTCATTGACGGAGCCGGTCAGCGATACGTTGGCGGCGGGACTGGTGATATCGGCCTTGCCGCTTGCCGTCAGCTTGATGCTCTTCACCGTGCGGCCCGATGCCGTCAGGCTGTCGCTGTCGGCGGTAACGGTGAAGTCCGGCGCCGTCATCGCGCCGCTTGCCGACAGCGCGAAATCGACGCCACCGGCAACCGGCACGCCGACCGTCGGCGACAGCACCGAAACATCGCCCAGTTTGCCCTTGATGTCGGCCTGGATATCGGTGCCTTGCATGCTGGCTGTGCCGGCGGCGCTGAGCGTGCCGGACGTGAACTCGATCGAGTTTGCGGCGAACGATCCCTGCGGATCGCGGGCCGCGCTGGCCGAGAATTTCACCCTGGCGCCTAGCACCGAGGCGATCTGCGGCGGAAAGGCCGTCGCCACGGCATCCGCGTTCACATTCAACTGCATCGACAGGTCGGCAAGCGCCACCGTCGCCGTCAGCGAGGCGTTGAGCGCGTCGGAACGCAATGTGCCCTGGTCGATGGCGATGGCGTCCTTGCTGACCGATCCGGCCAGATCGACATCGATCTTGCCGGTGACCAGCGGCGCCAGCGTCGCCACATCGGTGTTGAGGCCGCCCGCCTCCAGCTTGACGGTGACCGGCCCGGCGCGGTTCTGGATATCGAAGCCGTCGGAATGGATCTGCGCCGCCAGATCATCCAGCCGCGTGCCGCCCGCGACGATGGAGACGAAGGAGGCGCCGATGTCGATGATCGGCGCCTTGCCGTCGCCGAAGGCGCGGGCGGTGGCATTGCTGATCGCCAGCGTGATCGGCTGCGCCTTGCTGCCGACGCTGATCACCACGGGCGGACCCTTGGCGGCGAATTCGACCGAGAGGTCGCTGGCGCCGGCAGGATCGACAATGCCAGTCGCGGTGCCGTGCACCGCATCGCTATCGATGTTGGCGCGGTCGACACTGACCCCACCGGCCGATGTGGCGGTGCCGGCGACGTCGAAACTGGTCTTGCCGGCAAACAGCGGCTTCAAATTCTCAGGGAGGAAGCGAGCGAAATCGCCGTCGCCCTTGGCCTCGATATGATTACCCTTGTCGGTCAGTTGGTGGCGGCCTGTCAGCTGGGTGACGATCTTGCCGTCGACTGAGAACGTGCCGATGCCGTTCCAATTGGCGAGCGGCCCGGTGCCCGAGACATTTATGTCGACCGGCGGCGTATCGGGTAGCTTGAGCAGATTAGCGATGATGCCGCCTGCCGGCTCCGAGGCCTTCAGGTCGAGATCGAGCCTGTTGTCCGCCGGCGCAAAGTGGATCTTGGCGTCGACATTGCCTTGCTTGCCGTCATGGCGGGTTATGTTGAGCACCGTCTCGACCGCCAGCGGTGCGGCATCGGCCTTGACCGATCCCTTGGCCGCAAGCTCGGCGATGCCGCTGCCGGCCAGTTGCCGGCCAAGCGCGATCTCGGGCAGGTCGATCTGCTTGATGTCGATGGAAACCGGCAGCGTCGTCGTGCCGCCGCTTGGCGCTGGCTGCGTGCTGGCCACCGGCAATCGCGCCAGCTCAATACGCTCGGCAGCGATACGGTCGGCGCTGAAGTTTTTCGACAGCAGCGCCAGCGGCGACCAGTCGATGGCTACCTTGCGCGCCACCAGCCAGGCGCCCTCGCTGTCCTCCAGCACGACATGGTCGACACTGAGAGCCCCGGACCAGATGCCATCTATGCCGCTGACCGTGATCTTGCGGTCGTCGCTCGAGGCCAGCCGCGAAATGATGCCGGCGAGATTGTCGCGTCCGCGCTCGGTCTTGGTCAGCACCACCAGCGCGCCGATCGTTCCCGCGACCACGATCAGCAGCGTGTAGAAGACAATGCGAAGGATGCGCTTGAATATCTTCATCGCTCAGAATGCCTGCCCGATGCCGGCATAGATGCCGAAATGCGGGTCACCTGGATCGCGGTTGAGCGGCACGGCGGCATCGATGCGCAGCGGCCCGAACGGCGTAACATAGCGCAGGCCGACGCCGGCGCCGACCTTGACATCGGAGAAATCGGGAACCGATTTGGTCGACACGGTGCCGGCATCGACGAACGGCACGATGCCGATCGTGTCGGTGATGGCGATGCGCATCTCGACCGAGGTTTCGAAGAAGGACAGGCCGCCGATCGGCTGGCCGGTGAAATCCTTCGGACCGATGCCCTGATAGGCATAGCCGCGCACCGAACCGCCGCCGCCGGAATAGAAGCGCCGGTCGGCCGGCACGTGTTCGAGGCTGATGCCGACGATCGAACCGATGGCGACACGCTCGGCCAGCACGAACTTCGAAGCCGAATCCAGCGACTGATAGGCCGACCCTTCGCCCTTCAGCTTCAGGAACGCCGCACCGCTCAGAATGTCGTAGCTGGGCTCGGCATAGGCCAGCACCCGGAAGCCGCTTGTAGGGTTCAGCCGGTTGTCCCGGTTGTCGTAGACATATTGCAGCGGAATACTGGCGATCAGGTATTTGTGCTTGCCGAAAGCATCGTGGATGCGGGAATAGTCGAGCGCCACCTCGGCGGAAACCGTCTGCTTCTTGGTCAGTTCGTAGGACAGGCCGGTGCTGCCCTTGACTGAGAAATGGTCATAGGCATCAGGATGTTCGAGCACCGTTTTGACGCTGGCGAAGAACTTCGATGCCGGCCCGACCACGCCGGGTTTCTCGAACATGATGCCGGCATTGTAGTTGAGCTCGCCGAGATCGTTGCTGCCGATGCCGCTGATCTTGCCCTCGATGCGCAGCTTCTCGGCCCGGCCGAACAAATTGCGGTGGCCCCAATAGCCCTCAAGGCCCAGTCCCTCGGTGTTGGAGAAGGTGCCGCCGACGCCGAAATAGCGTGGCTTGCGCTCGCTGACCTGGACGCCGATCGGGATGTTGCCGTCGGCATCGAGCGTGTCGGCTTCCTTGAACGTCACGCTGTTGAAGACCTCGAGCGCCAGCAGCCGGTCGCGCGCGTCATCGATCTCTTGCGGCGAGTATTGCCGGCCGCGCTTGAGGCCGGTCATGTATTCGGTGAAATCGCGGTCGACCTTTTCGGTGCCTTCCACCGTGGTGTCACCATAGCCGGCGACCGGCCCGGCAGCGACCGTCAGCGTCACGTCGAGCGTCGAAGTAGCGTGGTCGGCGACGATCTGCCGGGCCGTTATCTTGGCCAGCGGCCTGCCCTCTTGCTTGAGCGCCCGCACGATCAGCGCCTCGGCCTTGAGCACGGCGCCGGATCCGGCGTCGCCGCCTGATATCAGGCCATAATCGGCGCTCATCAGGCCCGCCGCGTCGCCTTGCAGCCTGATATTGCCCAAGGTGAATTTCGGCCCGGTAGCAATGTCGATGGCCACGGGGACCGGCTGCGGACCCTTGAATTCGGCATCCGGCGGCAAATCGTCGAGCGGCTTGCCGTCGATGGTGACGTTGACGACGCCTTCGTAGCGGGCATCGGCATAGAGCGCGGCGACAAGCTGTTCGCGGTCGCTGCGCGCCTTGGCCATCAGCCCGAGCGAGCCTGAAACCGGACGCTCCTCGTCACTCTTCAGCGCCGAGGCATTTTCGAGCTTTTTGACCAAATCCTTGTCGGCGTCGGGGGCGTTGATGGTCACCGCGTAGCGCAGAGGATCGACGATATCGGCATCCTCGTCGCTGGACGATCCCCACAGCTTGATGCCGAAAAGCTCGAAAGCGGCCGACGGGCGCGATTCGGCGACGAGCACGGTCGAGCACATCATGGCCAGCAGCAGGGCGCGCGGAAGCGCACGCCCTGGCGCGCGACCTCCTGACATCTGCTCTTCATGCGCCGGCATTAAGACAACCTAGATTACAAAACTAAAATTGGAATGAAGTTCTGAAGCGCTCGTAAAGGGGCCACAATCCAATTGTCTGAAATAGGGCGGGCTTGGAATTCACACCTTTTGCGTCGCCGCAAGAATGCGTGATCCCCTGTCCTATGGAGGTACTACCGGTCATCGGCCGGAAAGGAAACCGTTGGCAGGCGGAACCCTGCCGCGTCCTTGTGTTGACAAGCCTGACTGAAGCTTGATCATGCCCGGACGTCAGCTGTGTCTGGAGGGGTGTTATGGCAATGCGCGCGGCTCGTGGTCTTTCGATTCTGATTCTCCTGTTTTTTGCCTGGGCCAATGTCCTGGCCTGGAGCAGCGTCGCGCAAGCGGCCGAGGCCCGGCGAATCGCGACAACTGACAATTCCGATTATTTCGGCTTTGATCTCAGGTCCGACCAGAATGTGACAATCGACCAGTGCAAGACGACTTGCCTGGGAGACCCGGCCTGCCGCGCCTTCACCTACAACAAAAAAGCCAAATGGTGCTTCCTCAAATCCGACTACAACCAGTTGAAAACCTTCAACGGCGCGGTCGCGGGCAAGGTCGTCAACATCGATGGCGATCCTGATATCGGCGCGCCGCCGGAACTCGCCTTCTTCCCCAACTGGATGTCCGATCAGGCCCAGCAATACCGCAACAAGCTGCTCGGCCCGGCCTATGACAGGCCGACCGAAGGCATGGCTGCCTTGCTGAACGCCGCCGAACAGGCCGTACTGACCGGCGACCACCGCTCGGCCATGCTGAAATACGAGGCCGCGGTCTCGGTGCTGCCCGATGACGGCCAGCTCTGGCTCAACCTGGCGCGTGAAACGCTGGCCGTGCAGCCCGCCGCCAGCACGTCCGAAGCTTCCACTTTGCCGACGAACGGCACTTCGGCCGCATTCAACGCCTATAAATTACTGCGCACCACCAAGACGCGCGCGGAAGTGCTGGCGCTGCTCGGCAACGGCCTCGACAAGCGAGATCTCTACCGGCCGGCGCTGCAGGCCTATGAGGCCAGCCTTGCCCTGAATCCTTCGCCGGCGGTCCAGGCCGACTATGCCGATCTGAAGGCGCGCAAGGGTTTCCGCGTTATCGACCACACCATCGACGCCGACACCAGCGCGCCGCGCATCTGCGCGCAATTCTCCGAGGATCTGGTCAAGACCGGCGTCGACTACGCGCAATTCGTCACCGTCGACAATGCACCGCCCAAGGGCGTCGAGGCCAAGGACAAGCAGATCTGCGTCGAAGGGCTGGAGCACGGCCAGCATTACGACGTCACCTTCCGCGCCGGCCTGCCGGCGGCAATCGGCGAAGTGACCGCGGCACCCGTGGTGCTGTCGATCTATGTGCAGGACCGCGCACCGTCCGCCCGCTTCACCGGTGACAGCTTCGTGCTGCCGGCCGGAGCGCGCCGTGGCATTCCGGTCGTTACCGTCAACATGAACGCCGCCGAGATGAAGCTCTACCGCATCGGCGATCGTTCGCTGGCCCAGCTTCTGTCGGGCTACCAGTTCCTGCACCAGCTCGACGGCTATGATATTTCCAACATTTCCGAGCAGATGGGCGCGCCGGTCTGGCAAGGCCAGCTCGACATCGCCAATGATCTCAACAAGGAGGTCACCACTTCCTTCCCGGTCGACGAGGCGGTGCCGCAGCGCAAGCCCGGCGTCTACGTGCTGACCGCCCAGGCCGTCAACGACAAGAGCGACGACTACAATTCGATGGCCACGCAATGGTTCGTCGTCTCCGACATCGGCCTGTCGACCTATACCGGCCAGGACGGGTTGAATGTCTTTGCCCGTTCGCTGGGCAGCGCCAAGCCGATCGCCGGCGCCGAACTGACGCTGGTTGCCAGGAACAATGAGGTTCTCGGCACGGCGACGTCGGATGCCGACGGCCATGCCGTCTTCAACCCCGGCCTGACGCGCGGCGACGGCGGCATGGTGCCGGCCGTGCTGATGGCCAAGCAGGGCGACAATGACTTCGTCTTCCTCGACATGGGCCGGGCCGGCTTCGACCTGTCCGACCGCGGCGTCACCGGGCGCGCGGCGCCTGGTGCGCTCGACGTCTATGCCTGGACCGAACGCGGCATCTACCGCGCCGGCGAGGATGTTCATGTCGCGGCACTTGCTCGCGACGGCGCCGCCAAGGCGGTCGAGAACCTGCCATTGACCTTCATCTTCTCGCGCCCCGACGGCGTCGAGGACCGCCGCATCGTCAGCGACGGCGCCTCCGCCGGCGGCCATGCCGTCGACCTGCCGCTCGCACCCAACGCCATGCGCGGCACCTGGTCGGTGTCGATCTACACCGATCCCAAGCAGCCGGCGGTGGCCAGCCAGATGTTCCTGGTCGAGGATTTCGTACCGGATCGCATCGAATTCGACATGAAGGCCGACAAGCAGGAGATCGCCCAGGGCGAAACCGCCAACATCGACATTGACGGCCGCTTCCTCTATGGCGCGCCGGCGGCGGGCTTGGCGCTGGAAGGCGAGCTGACGCTGTCGACGTCGCGCGACTGGGACCGTTTCCAGGGCTTTTCCTTCGGCCTCGCCGACGAGCAGTCGGCCGAACCCACGGTCACCCCCCTCGCCGATCTGCCGGTGGTCGGCGATGACGGCAAGGTGACCTTCCCGGTCTCCGTCGACCAACTGCCCTCGACCACCAAGCTGGTCGACGCCAAGGTGACCGTCAGGATGCGCGAAACCGGTGGCCGCGCCATCGAGCGTTCGCTCAACATCGGCATCCGCCCGCAGGGCCACATGATCGGCATCCGTCCGGATTTCGCCGACAATGAAGTGCCGCAGGGCGGCACCGCCAAGTTCAGCCTGATCGCCGTCGATCCCGACGGCAAGCGGGAGGCGCTGAAAGGCGCGCAATGGACCCTGGTCAAGGTCGAACGCAATTACCAGTGGTACCGCTCCAACAATTCCTGGAACTACGAGCCGGTCACCTTCACCAAGTCGATCGCCAACGGCCAGGTCGACCTCAACGCCGACGGCGACGCAACGGTCTCCGTGCCTGTCGACTGGGGCCAGTACCGCCTCGAGGTCGAGACATCGGATCCCGAGGGACCGGCGACCAGCTACGAGTTCGATGCCGGTTGGTATGTCTCCTCGACCACCACAGAAACGCCTGACGGTCTCGAGATCGCCCTCGACAAGGACAATTATGCCGCCGGCGAAGTGGCCAAGCTGAAAGTCTCGCCGCACTTTGCCGGCGAACTTCTCATCAACATCGGTTCCGACAAGCTGTTGAAGACCGTCACGGCGTTCGTGCCAGCCGGCGGCAGCACCGTCGACATTCCGGTCGGCGACGACTGGGGCGCCGGCGCCTATGTCACGGCCACTCTGTTTAGGCCGGGCGATGCGCAGGAATCACGTATGCCGGCGCGCGCCATCGGCGTGAAATGGCTGAAGGTCGATCCGGGCTCGAAGAAGCTCGCCATCACCCTGACGCCGCCGGACAAGACGATGCCGCGCCAACAGCTGTCGATCCCGGTTTCGGTCGCCGGCGTGCAGCCGGGCAGCAACGCCTATGTCATGGTTGCCGCCGTCGATGTCGGCATCCTCAACCTGACCAACTACAAGGCGCCGGATCCGGAGAACTGGTTCTTCGGCCAGCGCATGCTGGGCATGGAAATCCGCGACATCTACGGTCGCCTGATCGACGGCTCGCTTGGCAACACCGGCAAGCTCAGGACGGGTGGCGACGGCGCCAACATGCAGGCGCAAGGCAGTCCGCCCACCGAAAAGCTGGTCGCCTTCTTCTCCGGCATCGTCGAACTCGATGCCGACGGCAAGGCGCGGGTCGACTTCGACATCCCGCAATTCAACGGCACCGTGCGCGTCATGGCTGTCGCCTGGACCAAGGATGCGGTCGGCCATGCCCAGTCCGATGTCATCGTGCGCGATCCCGTGGTGATCACCGCCGGCCTGCCGCGCTTCCTGGCTCCTGGTGACGCCGCCGTCATGCGCCTCGATGTCGCCGACACCGACGGCCCCGCCGGCGACTATGCGCTGTCGATCGAAACGACGGGCGACCTGTCGACCGGCGACAAGCCCCTGCCCCAGAAGCTGACGCTCGCCCAGGGCAAGCGCCAGACGCTGACTGTCCCGCTGATCGCTCAGACGGCCGGCAATGCCTCGCTCACCATCAAGCTCGCCCATGCCGACGGCACCAAGGTCGAGCAGACGCTCTATGTGCCGGTGCGCCCGGCGCAATTGCCGGTCACCACCCGCCTGGTGGTCGACCTCAAGGGCAATGGCGGCGCACTGCGCGTCGACAAGGAACTGCTGGCGGCAAGCCTGCTCGATGGCGCTTCCGTAAGCGTCGGTGTTTCGCAGGCCGCCGCCTTCGACGTACCGTCGCTGCTGATGACGCTCGACCGCTACCCCTATGGTTGCGCCGAGCAGACCACCAGCCGCGCCATGCCGCTTCTCTACGTCAACGAGTTGGCATCCGGCATCGGCATGGCCAGCGATCCTGACATCCATGGCCGCATCCAGGACGCCATCTACAAGGTTCTGAGCTATCAGGCCTCGGCCGGCAGCTTCGGCCTGTGGGGTCCGGGCTCCGGCGATCTGTGGCTCGATGCCTATGTCACCGACTTCCTGACCAGGGCGCGCGAGCAGAAATACGACGTGCCGAGCCTGGCCATGAACCAGGCGCTGAGCAATTTGCAGAACTCGCTCGGCTACGACCAAAGCGTACAGGACCGTGGCAGCGAGATCGCCTACGCCCTCTACGTTTTGGCCCGCAACAAGAAGGCCTCGATCGGCGACCTGCGCTACTACGCGGACACCCAGCTCGAAGCTTTCTCGAGCCCGATGGCCGTTGCCCAGTTGGCGGCGAGCCTGGCACTCTACGGCGATACGCCGCGTGCGGAATCGACGTTCAAGACCGCCCTGCAACTCGCCAAGTCGACCACCGACTATGACTACTACCGCTCCGACTACGGCTCGCGGCTGCGTGACGGCGCGGCAATGCTGGCGCTGGCGGCGGAATCCAAGCCGGTGCCGACGATCGTGCCGGAGCTGATCAAGCTGGTGACCAGGGAACGCGCCGAAGCCCGCTGGACCAGCACCCAGGACGAATCCTGGATGCTGCTGGCGGCACGCGCGCTGAAGGAAGGCAATGATACGATCACGCTGACGGTCAATGGCACTCCGCATTCCGGCGGCTATTCCAACCAGGTCGACGGTTCTGACCTGGTCGACAGCCCGCTGACCATAGCCAACACCGGCAAGACCCCGCTGCAGGCCGTCGTCACCACGGTGGCGTCGCCGGTCCAGCCCTTGCCGGCCGGCGGCGACGGCTTCACCATCAGCCGCACCTACTACAAGCTCGACGGCACCGAAGCCAATGTCACCGAGGCGACGCAGAACGAACGCTATGTCGTCGTGCTCAAGGTCAACGAGCAGAACACATGGCCGTCGCGCCTGCTGGTCACCGACCTGTTGCCGGCCGGCTTCGAGATCGACAATCCCGGCCTGGTCTCCAGCGCCCAGTTGACGAACTTCTCGTGGCTGGCGCAGACCGATGCGGCCCATCTCGAATTCCGCGACGACCGTTTCGTCGCGGCATTCAACCCGGCCGACGGCGACCACGACCACAATTTGACACTCGCCTATGTCGTGCGCGCGGTGACGCCCGGCACCTACGCGCACCCGGCGGCAACGGTGGAGGACATGTACCGGCCGCAATATTCGGCCCGCACCGCCACCGGCATGATGGAGATCAAGGCGCCGTAAGGCGCTGATGGTGACGATCATGAACAAGACGATGGCGCTTACGACAGCCCCCTTCTCCCCGTCACTATACGGGGAGGTGAGGCGTGGTCCGCGCAGCGAACGAAAAACCAATTGCTTGGCTTTTCGAACGACGAACGCCCGAAGGGCCGTCGTGGCGGCAGCCGGATGAGGGGCAGCGCCATGCTCTCCAAAAAATTCCTGCGCCGGACAGCCATCACGGGCGTCTCTCTCGCTGGCGTTGCGGTGATCTCCGCAGCCGCCCTCTGGCAACTCGACCGCGCCTTCCCGCCTCCGCTTCCGGCCGAACTCACGGTCTCCACCGAAGTTCAGGACCGCGACGGCCAGTTGTTGCGTGCCTTCGCCACGCCGGACGGCTACTGGCGGCTGGAGACCCGTCTCGACCAGGTCGACAAGCAGTTCGTCGACATGCTGGTCACCTACGAAGACAAACGTTTCTGGGACCATGAGGGTGTCGACGTGCTGGCGCTGGCGCGCGCCGCCGGCCAGTTCGCCACATCAGGCCACATCGTCTCCGGCGGCTCGACCCTGTCGATGCAGCTCGCCCGGCTGATCGAACCGCGCGAGAGCCGCAGCCTCGGCTCCAAGATCAAGCAGATGCTGCGCGCCATACAGATCGAACGGCGGCTGTCCAAACGCGAAATCCTCGAACGCTACCTGACGCTGGCGCCCTATGGCGGCAATCTGGAAGGCGTGCGCGCCGCCTCGCTCGCCTATTTCGGCAAGGAACCGAAGCGGCTCACCGTTTCCGAATCCGCCCTTCTCGTCGCTCTGCCGCAACTGCCGGAAAAGCGCCGGCCGGATCGCAACCTGAAGATCGCCCACGCTGCCCGCGACCGGGTGCTGACCCGCATGGTCTCCTCCGGCCTGCTCGGCGAGCGCGAGGCCGCACGTGCCGCCCTCGATGATGTGGCGGGCCTGCGCCGCACGCTGCCGGCGCTCGCCGCGCACGCCGCCTATGCGATGCTGCCCAAGGCCGTCCCCGGTCAGCCCTTGCAACTGACGATCCGCAAGAGCGTCCAGGAAGGGCTGGAACAGGTGGCGAGGGACGCTGCCACCAAGCTTGGGCCCCGCCTGTCGGTCGCCATGGTGCTGGCCGACTCCCGCACCGGCGACATTCTTGGTGAAGTCGGCTCGGCCAATTTCTTTGACGCCAGCCGCTCCGGCTGGATCGACATGACCAGGATCGTCCGCTCGCCCGGCTCGACGCTGAAGCCGTTCATCTACGGTCTTGCCTTCGAACAGGGACTGGTGGCGCAAGAAACGCTGATCGACGACAGCCCCGTCGATTTCTCCGGCTACCGGCCGAAGAATTTCGACATGGGCTATCAGGGCGATGTCAGCATCCGGCAAGCGCTGCAACTGTCGCTCAACGTGCCGGCAATCCGTGTGCTCGACGCGGTCGGACCAACGCGGCTGATGGCGCGCTTCCGCCAGGCAGGGGTAAATCCCATACTGCCGGTCAACGAAGCGCCGGGCCTGGCCATCGGCCTTGGCGGTGTCGGCGTGACGCTGCGCGACCTCGTCCAGCTCTACACAGGGCTCGCCAATGGCGGCAAGACGCACACGCTGCATGACGGCACCGAGCCGGCCAATGCCGAGCGCGCCAGCGCCACCATCCTCGACGGTCAGGCCAACTGGCAGATCATCGACATACTGTCGGGCGTCAAGCCGCCCGAGGGTGCCTTACAGCGCGGCATCGCCTACAAGACCGGCACCTCCTATGGCTACCGCGACGCGTGGTCGGTCGGCTTCGACGGTCGCTATGTGCTGGGTGTCTGGGTCGGCCGCCCCGACGCCGGCGCGGTGCCGGGTCTGTCCGGCTATGTCTCGGCCGCTCCCATCCTGTTCGAGGGTTTTGTCCGCTCGGGCCTGGCCACCGTCCCATTGCCGGGCAAGCCGCCCGGCGTGTTCAGCCCCAGGCGCGAGGACCTGCCGGTAACGCTCGCCCGCTTTGGCGCCGGGTCGGACGGCCTGGTGCAGGCGACGGTGACCGAACCCGCGCCGACCATCATCTTCCCGCCCGACGGCGCCCGGGTCGATCTCGGCACCAATTCGGTCGACGCCTCGCCGCTGGTGCTGAAGCTGCAAGGCGGCCGCGCGCCCTTCCGCTGGCTGGCCAACGGCAAGCCGCTGGTCGGCATCGATCGTCGCCGCACCGCGACCTGGCAACCTGACGGCGCCGGCTATTCGACGCTGACCGTGATCGACGCCGCTGGGCGTGCGGCGAGTGTGAAGGTGTTCGTCGAATAGATCGCTGCAAACGATTCATAGGCTTAGCTTTCCAAGGCCAGAGAATAGCAGGACACTTGCCCATGCCGGTTCCAAGGCGCCCCCCTCTGGCCTGCCGGGCATCTCCCCCTCAAGGGGGGAGATTGGGAGCATTGGCGTCCTGCTCCACCATCGACAATTGGCGAAAGCGGCAAGGACATCCGATCTCCCCCCTTGAGGGGGAGATGGCCGGCAGGCCAGAGGGGGGCGCCTCGCGAAGTCCTCGATTGTCGGCAGCCTCGGCGCTGGCTGCGGCAGCGCTCGTTTTGGCAATCACCCTCCCCACCTTCGCCGATGCCCTGCCCGCCAGCTTCGTCCGGCTCGCCGATGTCGACCCCTCGATCCGCCAGGACATCCGCTACGCCGGATCGGACAATTTTCTGCATCGCAAGGTAAACGGCTATGACGCGCCGGTGTGCATCCTCACCGAGCAGGCGGCAAAGGCACTCTCCGAGGTCCAGAAGGCGATCGCGGCCAAAGGCCTGACCCTGGTGGTGTTCGATTGCTACCGCCCTGCCCGCGCCGTCGCCGACATGGGCGAGTGGACGCGTGGGGGCGGCCTGCCCGATCCGCAATGGTATCCGAAGGTCAGGCGCAGCGAGCTGATCGCCAAGAGCTATGTCGGAGAACTATCGACCCATTCACGTGGTTCGACCGTCGACGTCGCCATCGCCCGAACGGACCGCAGGTCCAGCCCGAACCCAGCCTGTGGCGCGGTCAATGCCGACACGCTCGATTTCGGTACCGGCTTCGACTGCTTCGATCCGATGAGCGAAACCGGCCACCGCGGCCTCGCCAGCGAAGCAGCGGCAAACCGCAAGATGCTCGTCGATACCATGCGTGTTGCCGGCTTCAGGAACTATGCGCGGGAATGGTGGCACTTCACGCTGACAAACGAACCGTTCGCCAGGCAGCGTTTCGACTTCCCCATTACCGCCGATTGAGGCACCGGACCAAATACCACCCTTGCCTCGGTACCGCCCATTGCTAGATAGGCTGAGTGGCTGGCAGGGATTCTTCCTTTGGGCGCAAGAGGAAAATATTTCTCCAAACAACGAAACGGCGTCGGATATTTTCTCCAGAGGGGCAAAAAAGGCAAGATTGAATGCATCTAATTTCTACCAATTCGGTAGATTTGGCGCGGGTTCAACGGAGGCAGAAATGACCAAACCTCATTTCAGGAAACTGCTCGGCGCACTGGTCGCCACGTCTGTCCAGTTCGGCACGCTCGGTTTCGCGTTTGCCGATACCACCATTCTCAACGTGTCCTACGATCCGACACGCGAGCTCTACAAGGCCTATGATGAAGCTTTCGTCGCCCACTGGAAGGCCGAGACCGGCGAGACGGTCACCGTCCAGCAATCGCATGGCGGATCGGGCGCCCAGGCCCGCGCGGTGATCGATGGCCTCGACGCCGACGTGGTGACGCTGGCACTCGAAGGCGACATCAACGCCATCGTCTCGAAATCGAAGAAGATCAATCCGGACTGGCGCACCAAATTCGAAAACAATTCAGCGCCTTACACCTCGACCATCATCTTCCTTGTGCGCAAGGGCAATCCCAAGGGCATCCACGACTGGAGCGACCTCGTCAAGGACGGCGTCCAGGTGATCACGCCCAACCCCAAGACCTCCGGCGGCGCACGCTGGAACTATCTCGCCGCATGGGCTTACGCCAACGCTAATGACGGCGGCGACGAGGCCAAGAACAAGGAATTCGTCGGCAAGCTCTACGCCAATGCCCCCGTGCTCGACACGGGTGCGCGCGGCTCGACCGTGACCTTCGCGCAAAAGGGCATCGGCGATGTGCTGATCGGCTGGGAAAACGATGCCTATCTGGCACTCGACGAATTCGGTGCCGACAATTTCGACATTGTCTACCCGCCGACATCGATCCTGGCCGAGCCGCCGGTGGCGATTGTCGACGCCAATGTCGATGCCAAAGGCACGCGCAAGGTCGCCGAAGCCTATCTGGGCTGGCTCTATTCCAAGGAAGCGCAGACGATCATCGCCAAGAACCACTATCGTCCGGCCAAGCCCGAACTCGTGGCTCCGGCGGATCTGCCCAAAACACCTGAAATCAAGCTGATCTCCATCGACGATCCGCTTTTTGGCGGCTGGAAGAAGGCACAGCCTTATCATTTCGGCGATGGTGGTATATTCGACCAGATCTACAAGCCGGCCCAGTGAGCTAAATCTAGATCAGGACGATATGACCACAGCACCCGCGCAGGCGGGGTGGCGGTTCAGACAGCCGAGTGTCATTCCGGGTTTCGGATTGACGCTCGGCTTCTCGCTTGCCTACCTCACCCTCATCATCCTCATCCCACTGTCGGGACTGATCTGGCGCTCGGCCGCCCTTGGCTGGCCCGAGTTCTGGGCGATCGCAACCGACCGCCGCACCATCAATGCGCTTGAGATCAGCTTCGGCACCGCCTTCATCGCGGCTGGCGTCAACGTCGTCTTCGGCACGCTCGTCGCGTGGGTGCTGGTGCGCTACCGCTTTCCCGGCCGCCGCATCGTCGATGCCATGGTCGACCTGCCCTTCGCGCTGCCGACGGCGGTGGCTGGCATCGCGCTGACCACGCTCTATGCGCCGAACGGCTGGATCGGTAAATTGCTGATGCCGCTCGGCATCAAGGTCGCCTATACGCCGCTCGGCATCATCATCGCGCTGATCTTCATCGGCCTGCCTTTCGTCGTGCGCACCGTGCAGCCGATCATGGAGGAGATCGACAAGGAGGTGGAGGAGGCCGCCGCCACGCTTGGCGCCAGCCGCTTCCAGATCATCACCCGCATCCTGTTTCCGGGCCTGGCGCCGGCCATCATCACCGGCTTTTCGCTGGCCTTCGCGCGCGGCGTCGGCGAATACGGCTCGGTCATCTTCATCGCCGGCAATTTGCCCTACAAATCCGAGATCGCGCCGCTTCTGATCGTCATCCGGCTTGAGGAGTACAATTATCCGGCGGCGACCGCGATCGCGGCGATCATGCTGTTCTTGTCGTTCCTGATGCTTTTGATCGTCAATCTCGCACAATCATGGAGCCGCAAGCGCTATGGCTGATCCCGAGATCAAATCCTACGCACCGCATCACGAGAGCCGTTCGGCGGCGGTCACCGAAAGCCGGCCGGCGCAGGCCGTCCTGATGGCAATAGTCTTCGCTTTCCTTGGCATCTTCCTGCTCCTGCCGCTGATCATCGTCTTCCACGAAGCACTGGCAAAAGGCGTCAGTGCCTATACGCAATCGCTGAGTGACGCCGACACGCGCTCGGCGATCCGGCTGACGCTGCTGGTGGCGGCGATCTCGGTGCCGCTCAACATCGTCTTCGGCATCTCCGCCGCCTGGGCGATCGCCAAGTTCGAGTTCAAGGGCAAGGCCTTCCTGACCACGCTGATCGACCTGCCTTTCTCGGTCTCGCCGGTCATATCGGGCCTCGTCTATGTGCTTTTGTTCGGCGCCCAGGGGCTGCTCGGCGGCTGGCTGAAAGCGCATGGCATCGTCATCCTGTTTGCCGTGCCGGGCATCGTGCTGGCCACCGTCTTCGTCACCTTCCCCTTCGTCGCCCGCGAGTTGATCCCGCTGATGCAGGAGCAAGGCAATGGCGACGAGGAGGCAGCACTTTCGCTTGGCGCCAATGGCTGGCAGACTTTCTGGTACGTGACCTTGCCCAACGTCAAATGGGGGCTGCTCTACGGCGTGCTCCTGTGCAATGCGCGTGCCATGGGCGAGTTCGGCGCGGTCTCGGTGGTGTCGGGCCACATACGCGGCCTGACCAACACCATGCCGCTGCATGTCGAAATCCTCTATAACGAATACAACGCCGTCGGCGCCTTCGCCGTCGCTTCATTGCTTGCGGGCCTGGCGCTCGTCACGCTGGTCTTGAAAACACTTCTCGAGATGCGCTACGGCGCCGAGATCGCCGCGACACGCGGACACTGACAGAGGGATTTGCATGGAAGTTCGCGTTGCCAACGTGCGCAAGGAGTTCGACCGGTTTCCGGCCCTCCACGACGTGTCGCTCGATATCAAGTCGGGCGAGCTGATCGCGTTGCTGGGGCCGTCCGGCTCCGGCAAGACGACGCTGCTCAGGCTCATTGCCGGACTGGAGCGGCCGACGCGCGGAAATATCTTCTTCGGCGACGAGGACGCCTCGCACAAGTCGATCCAGGATCGCAACGTCGGCTTTGTCTTCCAGCACTATGCGCTGTTCCGGCACATGACGGTGGCCGACAATATCGGCTTCGGCCTGAAGGTCCGGCACGGGCCGTCGCGCCCGCCGGCGCATGAGATCCGCCGCCGCGCCTCCGAGCTTCTCGACCTTGTCCAGCTTTCCGGGCTGGAGAAGCGCTATCCGGCGCAGCTTTCCGGCGGCCAGCGGCAGCGCGTGGCGCTGGCGCGCGCCATGGCCATCGAACCTAAGGTGCTGCTGCTCGACGAACCGTTCGGCGCGCTTGACGCGCAGGTGCGCCGGGAATTGCGCCGCTGGCTGCGCGAAATCCATGACGCCACCGGCCACACCACCGTCTTCGTCACCCACGATCAGGAAGAGGCGCTGGAGCTTGCCGACCGTGTCGTGGTGATGAGCCAGGGCCGCATCGAACAGGTCGGCACTGCCGACGATATTTACGACACGCCGAACTCGCCCTTCGTCTACGGCTTCATCGGTGAATCGAGCTCGCTTCCCGTCAAGGTCGAGAATGGCGAGATCTGGCTCGCCGACCGTCCGATCGGGATTGCCGCGCCCAACGAGCCCTCGGGCGACGCGACGCTCTACTTCCGCCCGCATGATGTCGAACTGCTGGACGGCTGCAGCGGCTGTATCGCCGGCACGGTCGCTGCCAGCCGCCGCGTCGCCGGCACGCGCCGGGTCGAGCTTGAGATCGGTGGTGAGCGCCAGCGGGTCGAAATCGAACTGCCGGTCGATCACCCCGCGGCCCAGAAAAGCCGGGTGGCGTTCCGCCCCGGACGCTGGAAGCTTTTTCCGGCGGCTTGATCCTCTGGTCGAGGGCTACGCCAGCCAGTTCTCGACCTTCAGGCCCTTGATCCGGTTGAACTCTCCCGCGTTGGCGGTCACCAGCGTGGTGCCCAATGCATAGGCGTGAGCGGCAATAAAAAGATCATTGTGGCCAATGGTCTGGCCCGCGGCTTCAAGCTCGGCACGAAGTGCGCCGTATTCGACATCCACCGGCACATCGAGCGGCAAAACAGGAATCTCGGCCAGCAGTTCCTCGACTTTCTTCAGCAGCCTTGCCGATCCCTTCCTGGCGCAGCCGTATCGCAATTCCGAGGCGACCACGATGCTGGTGCACACGGCATCATCTCCCTCGTGCATCATTGCATTTGCGGCCTTGCCGGCCGGGTTTCGGATCATGTCGCTGATAATGTTCGTATCCAGCATGAACCGCATCAGAAAATGTCCTCGGATTTGACCGGCGTGTCATCGATCTCGGGGAAGTCGTCTTCGGGCCCAAGCGGCTGATCTTTCGCCCATTGGGCGAGCAGCGCGGTAAGGCCAGGTTTGCGAACCGGCTCGATGACAAGACGATCGCCTTCCCGGCTGATCAGGACTTTTTCGCCGGGAAGCTCGAACTCGACGGGAATGCGCACCGCCTGGCTGCGGTTGTTGCGAAACAGCTTCGCCTCCTTGGGCGGCGTTGTTGAACGACGGTTCTGGGGCATGGTCGCAGCTCTTTTGTATATGCCTTTTGTATATGCCATGCAGCACCCCAAAACAAGGCACAGAAAAACTCCAACAAAGGTAGCCATCTTCTGGAACAAATTCCAACAACAGCCAAGTTATGCGATATATTTTCCCACGACGAGGCCGCGAACCTACGGCGCATGCCTCGTCGCACACCACGCACCCCGGCTATGGTCCGACCATAAACGCATTGCATCGGAGCCTGTTTCATGAAACGATTTTTCCTCGGGCTTGCCACCGTCGCCGGCCTGTTCCTTGCACCGTCCCAAGCCTGGTCGGCGGACAAACTGCTCAACGCGTCCTATGATGTCGGCCGCGAGCTGTTCGTGCAGGTCAACAAGGCTTTCATCGCTCAGCATCCGGGCGTCACCGTCGACCAGTCGCATGCCGGCACTTCGGCGCAGGCGCGCGCCATCGCCGAAGGCCTTGGCGCCGACGTTGTTACTTTCAACCAGGTCATCGACATCGACTTCCTGGTCAAGAAGGGCCTCGTCTCGGCCGACTGGCAGAAGGATTTCCCCGACAACGCCTCGCCGTTCTATTCTCTGCCTTCGTTCCTTGTCCGAGCGGGCAACCCCAAGCACATCAAGGACTGGAACGATCTCGTGCGCGACGACGTGCAGGTGATCTTCCCCAACCCGAAAACCTCCGGCAATGCGCGCTACACCTATCTGGCGGCCACCGCCTACGCCAAGGAAGCCTTCAAGGGCGACGACGCCAAGGTGAAAGAGTTCATCACCAAGCTGTTCAACAACGTGCCGATCTTCGATACCGGCGGCCGCGCCGCGACCACCACCTTCGTGCAGCGCGAGATCGGTGATGTGCTGATCACCTTCGAGTCCGAGACGCGCGGCATCCGCAAGGAGTATGGCGACGACAAGTTCGAGCAGGTCACGCCGACGGTCAGCCTGCTGGCCGAATTCCCGATCGCGATCGTCGACAAGGTTGCCGACGAGCACGGCACACGCGATCTGGCCAAGACCTATCTCGACTTCCTCTACACGCCGGAGGGCCAGGACATCGCCGCCCGCAACGGCCTCAGAGCCCGCGACGCCGCTGTTGCGGCGAAATACAAGGCCGATTTCCCCGATATCCGGCTGCTGACGGTGGAAGACGTTTTCGGCGGCTGGGACAAAGTGCAGAAAGAGCATTTCGCCGCCGGCGGCCTGCTCGACCAGACCTACGGCAGCCGTTGAAGGCAGCGATATCTCGGAGCAGACGGGAAAGCCGGCGCCCTGCCGGCTTTTTTCGTTTTTGAACGCCGAAAACCTGGTTGTCAGCGGAATATCCGCGTTCTCAGTGCAAAGCGTTACAAAGAATCAACGCGTTTGTGCCTAACGTGCAATTTGGTGGCTGTTTCGCGAAACATCATCGCGTGGCGAGAACGTCATTATTTGCACACAAACAGTCGCCAGATGCGGGTGGTTGGGGCTTTTATGGGTTGATCTGGGCATGCTGACAAAAAAAGGCAAATACGGCCTCAAGGCCCTCGTGCATTTGTCTGGCCTCCCGGCCGGCCAATTGGCCTTCGTCAATGACATCGCTGTAGCCAACAACATCCCGAAGAAATTCCTCGATGCCATCCTGGGCGAGTTGCGCAACGCCGGCTTCGTCCAGAGCCGCAAGGGCAAGGAAGGCGGCTACCGCCTCGCCCGGCCGGCTTCCGAAATCAAGATCGGCCATGTCGTGCGCGTGCTTGACGGGCCGCTGGCGCCGATCCCTTGCGCCAGCCGCACGCAGTATCAACGCTGCGAGGATTGCGACGAGGCCACCTGCCAGGTCCGCCACATGATGCTGGAGGTGCGGCAGGCAATCGCCGAGGTGCTCGACAATCGCAGCCTCGCCGCCATGCGCGACGCCGACAATGACGATTTTCCGGTCGAGCTGACGTCGCAGATCTAGACCCCGATTGCTGCGCCGCGTTGGCTATCACAACCTTGCACGGCCCAAGCCGACGCAGTAAAGCGGGGTTCGAAGAACGGGCTGGACCGATGAGGCTGTGGTGGTTAGCAAAATCCCGCAAGGCCGCCCGCAAGCTGCCATCGGCAGCCAGTTTCCGCACTGAAATCATCGCCGACGTCTTCGTTCCGGAACGGGCGGAGGACGTGCGCTTCTTCAGCCGCAAGCTGGTTCACCCCGGCCGGCTTCGCCGCTTTTCCAACAAGGATCTCCGCGAAGGCCTGCTGTCCGTCTTCTATCTCCTGGTGGCAGCGGCACTGCCGGTGCGCTGGTGGGCGCCGATCTGCGGCCGCATATCAAGGTTTCGCCTCAAGCGCCATATGCGCAAGGAATTCCCGGCCTACGCTGCCGCCACACGCGCGGTGCTTGGGGAGGGTATCGATGCACGCAAGCTGTTCGAGGGATTGCTGGCGGCGCGCCACCGCCGCCGCTTGCAGCTCGCCGCACATCTGGTGGCCGGCCGCTGGTCGCCGACGATCCGGCTGGAGGGGCTGGAGGGGCTGCGGTCGGCCTTGCAGCGCGGCCACGGCGCCATCCTCTGGTGCGATCAGTTCACCGCCCAGACCATCATCGGCAAGCGCGCCTTGTACGAGGCCGGCATCGAAGCGCATCAGGTGAGCGTCAACACCCACGGTATTTCCGAATCGGCGTTTGGCTTGCGTTTCCTCAACCCGCCGCTGATCAATGTCGAAAACCGGTTCCTGAAAAGCCGGGTCGTCTTTGATCGCGACGACGCCTATCAGGTCACCATCCGCATCCAGAAAATCCTGAAGCAGAATGGCGTGGTGGCGATGACCAACACCGTCCATGCCGGCACGACCTTCACCGAGGCAGCCATGGGCGAAAGCGGCTGGACGCATCTCGCCTCGGCGCCGGCGAATTTTGCCGCCAGGGGCAGAACCGCCCTGTTTGCCATGTCGACCTTCGAAGTGGTTCCCTTCATCGAATACAGGGCCGTGCTCAGCCCCGAACTGACGCCGGAGGCATCTGTCACCCCGGCAACGGACATGGCCAGGGATGGCGCCAAGAACATGACTGTGCAGGCGCACTACATCCTGCTCAAGCGCGACCGCCTGCTGGAAGCGCTGAGGCTCTACCCCGAGCAGATGCTGACGTGGTCCCGCCGGCAGCGGCTGACCGAGGCCCAGGACAGCACCGGCATCGGAATGGATGAAGGCTCATGACCGGGATATCAGGCGGACCGCGGCAGCGACGATCTCACCGACCGGGCGTGTGGCATCGAGTGTCAAGGCGCGCTCTTCCGCAGCCGGCGGCTCGAGGATGGCGAACTGGCTGTCGACCAGGCTCGCCGGCATGAAGTGGCCCTTGCGGTTGCCGACGCGCTGCATGGCCGTGGCTGGGTCGATCTCCAGATAGAGGAAGACGATCCCTGGGCAGAAGCCGCTCAGCCGGTCGCGGTAGCGGCGCTTCAGAGCCGAACAGGCGGCAACCACCCCTTGTCCCTGCCCCACCGACGCCGCGACGCGTTCGCCGATCGCGTTGAGCCAGCCTTCGCGCAGTTGATCGGTGAGCGGCTCGCCGCTTGCCATGCGTGCGACGTTTTCCGGCGGGTGCAGCCTGTCGCCCTCGATAAAGGCAACGCCCAGAGCGGCGGCAAGCCCAATACCCACCGCCGACTTGCCGCAGCCGGCGACGCCCATCACCACGATGGCCGGCACCGAGCCGGCGGCGCTCGTCGGCGCCTGTGCTGCCGCTTCGTCCACTGTCAGCGGCTTGCCGGCGCGCGGCCGTAGAGCAGCAGCATGGCGACGATGACCACACCATAGATGATCTGCCGCCCCGCCTCCGGCATCTGCATGACCGACAGGATGGATTGCAGCAGCGTGATGAGGATGACACCGGCGACAGTGCCGAGATAGGAGCCGCGCCCGCCCAGGATCGAGGTGCCGCCAAGCACCACCGCGGCGATCGACGGCAGCAGATAAGCGTCGCCCATCGACTGGGCGGCCTTGGAGGCATAGCCAGCCAGAAGCACGCCGCCGAAAGCGGAAAGCCCGCCTGAAACTGCGAAGGCGATCATCACCACCCGGCGCGTGTCGATGCCGGAGAGATAAGCGGCGCGCTCACGATTGCCTATGCCGTAGACGCAGCGGCCGAAGCTGGTGCGGGTCAGCACGAAGACCATCGCGGCTCCGATCAGCGCCCAGATGACCACGGCATTGGGCACGCCCGGAATGGTAAAGCCGGTCGCCACATAGCGCATCGCCACGGTTGCCGAATCCTGCGGCGAGAACCCGCCGGTGTAGACCACCATCAGCCCTTGCGCGACGGCGTTGGTGGCAAGCGTGATGATCATCGACGGAATTCTGAGGTAGGCGACACCGAAGCCGTTGACGATACCGATCAGCACCCCGCAGAAAATGCCGAACGGAATGGCCAGCGCCACGCCGAGCGGACCATAGGCGGCCGCCGCGCAGGCCATCATGGCCCCTACGGCCACCGACCACGGCACCGACAGGTCGATCTGGCCGAGCAGGATGACTAGCATCATGCCGGTGGCGATGACGCCGAGGAATGAAGCCACCTTGAGCTGCTGCAGAAGATATTCAGGCGACAGGAAGCTTCTGGAATAGAGGCTGCCCAGGAAAAGCAAAAGTACGATGCAGGCGAAGGCCGTCAGCACCGCCGGATCGGCGCGGCGGATGAATCTGGGCATGCGGCCGGCAATGCCGCCAAGGGTCGTTTCGCTCACAGGAACCACTCCAGCCGGTTGCGGACCCGAAACAGGGCGAAGGCGCCGAGGCTGACGGCGACCAGCAGGATAACGCCCTGGAACAATGGCTGCCAGAGCGGATCGAAATCGAACACGAACAACAGGTCGCCGATCGTACGGAAGGCCAGCGCGCCGAAGATCGCGCCGATGGCGCTGCCCTTGCCGCCGAACAGCGAGACGCCGCCGAGCACGACCGCGGCAATCGAGAACAGCGTGTAGGCGTTGCCGCTGGCATAGGCCGCGTCACCGGTATAGGTGAAGAATGTCAGGAACAGCCCGCCGATCGCGGCGAGCAGCCCCGCAAGCGCGTAGGCGGCGAACTTGCCACGCCGGATCGGCACGCCGGACATGTAGGCTGCCATCTCCGAGGAACCGGCCGCATAAGCCGCGCGGCCAAGCACCGAACGGCTGAACGGCACCCAGACGACCAGCACCACGGCCAGCAGCACCACCAGGCTCGCCGGCACCACGCCGAACACCCGCCCGGTCAGCGCGTCGGCAAGGTCCTCGTTGACCGAACCGCCTGGAAAGGGTCGCAGCAGCAGCGCGATGCCGAAATAGACAGCACCCGTTGCGATGGTGGCGACAATCGGCTGCAGGCGTCCATAGATGACGATGGCACCGTTGATAGCCCCGCACAGCAGTCCTGTGCCAAGCACCGCAACGACCCCGAACGCGGTTTCGACGCCGGTACCGATGACCAGCCACGAAGCCAGGCAATTGGTCAGCGTGAAGATCATGCCGACGGAAAGGTCGATGCCGGCGGTGATCACCACCAGCGTCTGGGCCATCGCCACAAAGGCGAGCAGCACGCCCTTGTTCGAGGCCGTCTGCACGACGTTGGCGGTGAAGCCGGCCGGATGGTTCGAGGTGTAGATGACGAACATGACGATGAAGATGCCGAACGCCAGCAGCGTTCCGCGCTGTTCGGCCAGCCAGTAGCGCCAATCTTTCACGCGTCCGCTCCCAGGCCCACCGGGCTCTCCTCGCCATGGATGTTGAGCGCGCTTGATATCAGCGCCCGCTCGGTGATCTCTGCGCCGACCAGCTCGCGCTTGACCGCCCCGTCATAGAGCACCAGAACCCGGTCGCAGCAGCCGATCAGTTCGTCATAGTCGGTCGAATAGAACAGGATCGCCGCGCCCGTGTCGGCGAGCTTGCGCATCAGTTGGTAGAGCTCCTGCTTGGTGCCGACATCGATGCCGCGCGTCGGATCGTTGAGCAGGATGATGCGCGGCTGCCGCATCAGCCATTTGGCGATGACCACTTTCTGCTGGTTGCCGCCCGACAGCGCGCCGACCGGAATGTCGAGGCCTGCCGTCTTGATCGCCAGCAGACCGACCATGTCGTCGATAAGCCGCTGCTCGGCGGCGCGGTCGATGATGCCGGCTTTCGACAGCCGGTCCAGCGCGGCGAAGGAAAGGTTTTCGCGCACCGTCATCGGCAGCATCAGTCCTTCGGTCTTGCGGTCCTCCGGGATGAGCGCCATGCCGATGTGGTCATCGCGCGCGGCGGATGGACTGGCGATCGCCGCCGGCTTGCCGTCGATCAAGATCTGGCCAGACAGGCCGCGCAGCACACCGAAGAAGGCGAGCAGCAATTCGCGTTGGCCCTGGCCGTCGAGGCCACCAAGGCCGACCACTTCACCTGCCCTGACGGTCAGTGAGATGTCGTGCAGCCGGTCGGCCCATGAGAGCTTGCGGGCCTCGAGCCTGGGGGCTGCGGTGGCAGGCACGGCCGCCGGCTTGGGCGGAAAGATATGGCTGTATTCGCGGCCGATCATCAGTTCGACCACCTCATTGTCGCTCTTCGAGCCGGCTGGATAGCTGGCGACATTGCGGCCGTTGCGAAACACCGTGCAGTGGTCGGCAAGCTCGGCGATCTCGTTCATGCGGTGCGAGATGTAAAGCAGCGCCAGCCCTTCCGAGCGCAAGCGCTTGAGCACGCTGAAGATCTTGGCGACGTCGGTCGCGGTCAGTGCCGAGGTCGCTTCGTCAAGGATCAGGATGCGCGGCTTCCTGGCCAGCGCCTTGGCGATCTCGACCATTTGGCGGCGCGACAATGGCAGGTCCTTGACCAGCGCCAGCGGGTGGATATCGGCGGCGCCCGCCCGTGCCAACGCCTCCTCGGCGATGCGGCGCTGCGCCTTGCGGTCGATCATGCCGAAACGCTTCGGCGGATCGGAAATGACAATGTTGTCGGCAACGCTGAGTTCGGGGACCAGCGACAGTTCCTGGAAGATGCAGACGATACCGGCCTTGTTCGCAGCGCCTGGCGAGGCGAACGTCACCTCGCCTCCATCCAGCGTCATGCGCCCTTCGTCGGGCGCGACAACACCCGCCATGACCTTGATCAGCGTCGATTTGCCGGCGCCGTTTTCGCCGAGAATGGCGTGAATGCTGCCTGATGAGACCGAAAGCTCGGCCTTCTCCAACGCCCGCACACCACCATAGCGCTTGGATATGCCTTCCATCCGGAAGAGCGGAACCATACCGTCCATCGGCCCTCCCGAGGCACTTTGACGACCAGGGTATCGAGTGGCCGGCGCCGCGGGAGATCCCGCGGCGCCGTATATGCTGCCTATTGGTCCGCCTTGGTCTGGCCCATGATTTCCTGCGCCGTGAAATTGATGCCGCAGGTCGGGAAGGAGTTGCCGACGAAGAAATTATCGGACTGGTCGGGGAAGAAGTCCTGACCGGCCTTGAAGTTCGGATCCTCGACAATCGCCAGCGGCAGCTTGACGGCTTGCGGAACGACATTGCCTTCGAGTGCGGCAATCGCCGTCTTGATGGCAACCGCCACCTGGGCCGGACCGGTACCAGCCGAAGAGCATTTCAGCCCGTCCGCAGCGTGAGCGGCGCAGAACTTGCGGAAGCCATTCTCGGTCTCGCCGCCGAACGGCACGAATGGATGCTTGGCATCGATCATCGCCTGCACGATGCCGGTATCGCCGCCCTGCCCGGTGACGCCGTCGAAGGGGCCGTTGGTGGCGATGGCGTCGGCTGAAGCCTTTTGCGCCACGCCGTCATCCCATTTGCCAACCACTTCGGTGACCTCCCACTTCTTGCCGGAAGCGTCGAGAGCCTCATGGATGCCGTTGTGGCGGTCGGTATCGACCGAGGTGCCGGCAACGCCGCGCACTTCGAGCACCTTGCCGCCATTCGGCACATGGCCGACCAGCCATTTGCCCCATAGCTCGCCAAGACCCTTCTGGTCGACGTTGACGTTGATGGCGTCCTTGGTGTCGAGAATGTTGTCGAAGGCAACCAGAATGACACCGGCTTCCTTGGCGCGCTTGATGACCGGCCCGAAAGCGGTCGGGTTCTGCGCGTTGACGACGATCGCGTCATAGCCCGAATCAATGAAGTTGTTGATCGCCGAAATCTGCGCCGGCACGTCTTCGCCGGTCGAGACGACCTTGAATTCCTTCAGCTTCGCGGCGACGTCCTTCTGTGCCGCATAGGCCTTCGCCGTCTGCACCATCTGGATGCGCCAGGTGTTGGCGATGTAGCCGTTGGCGAGCGCGATCCGATATGGACCGTCTTTCTTGGGGAACTTGAAGAATTGGGTGTCAGCGGCCCATGGCGCGAAGCAGTCCGGCTCGGCGGACGGTCCCTTGACGATTTCGGGGTCGGCGATCGCCGACGAGCTCAACATGACAAATGCAGTGGCGGCAACGACGCCACCAATGAGTGACTTGATCATCGATATTCCTCCCAGTTGCAGTTCTGATTGTTGTTGGCTGCTGTGACGTCTCGCGCGTCAGATCCGGAACCTCCCGCCTAACTCTGCCGCGCCTTTCGGTGGCTGAATGTCGCCCCGATCCCCTCCCTTGCTCCCCGGTAATGCCGGAAAAAACCTATCATATTATCCATAATAAACAAGTATGAGTTGTCGCTTATATATAATAAACAGGTTTTGCTGTTTGTTACGAGCACCTTTCCGGCGAAAGTGGTAGCGCTACCATTCCGCAGTGTAAAGCGTCATTCGCACAGTGGCGAATGCGTGTTCACCGGTCGGTGCTCTCGCGGCGCTTGAGTTCGAAACCGAGATCGATGACCCGTTGATCAGGCCTGTTGCCGGCAATTGCCGCGAGCGCCATGGCGACCGCTCGTCGGCCGATCTCGTAGCGGTGAGTGCGGATGCTGGTGACCGATGGAAACGCCACCTGCATCATGTCGAGATCATTGAAGCCGACGATGCCGATCGTCTTCGGCACTGCGATCGAAGCGCGATGGCATTCGAACAACACGCCGAGCGCGATGTCGTCATTGTTGCAGAAGACACCGTCGAGCGTCGGCACCTTGGCCAACGCGTCGCGGAGCATTTCGCGGCCGAGCGACACGCTGGACAGCACCGGCGTGGTGGTGACAAGGCGCGGGTCGAACAGGCCCGCGGCCTCCATAGCCGCGCGATAGCCGGCAAGGCGCCGCTGCGAACGCGGGTCCATGCGCGCGCCGATGAAGCCGATGCGGCGATAGCCCGCCTCGATCAGATGCTCGGTCGCCGCCCTGCCGCCGTCGAGATGCGAGAAGCCGACCATCATGTCGACCGGATCTGGACCGGTTTCCATGACCTGCACCACCGGGCAGCCGGCGTTCTCCAGCAGTTTTCGCGAGGTCGGCGTCTGGTCGATGCCGGCGACGATCAGCGCTGCCGGCCGCTGCGAGCCGAATAGCTGCAGCAGCCGCTCTTCCTCAAGGCCGGAATAGTGGGTGTTGCCAAGCTGGATGCGGAACGGGCTGGCCGACAGGCTGTCATAGATGCCGCGCACCACTTCGGCAAAGACATTGTTGGTAAGTGACGGCACCAGCACGCCGAACACTTCGGCGCGCGCCGAGGCCAGCGCCCGTGCATTCGGGTCCGGCACGTAACCGAGCTCGTCGACGGCGGCCTGGATCTGGCGGCGCAGCTCTTCGGACACACGCTCCGGCTCGCGCAAGGCGCGCGACACGGTGATGGCGCCGACGCCGGCCTTGCGCGCGACATCCGCGATGGTCGGGCGGCCGCCACCCCGGCGTGAGCGCGGCTTGATCACGGACGCGCTCGCCCGGAAACGCACCCGGCAGGGCGCGGTTTCGACACGATCGTCTTTGCTGTCTCCATCTCGTCGGCCCTTTGCCGCCCCAACTCGCCTTCTGGCGTCGCGCGGCACCCGCCGGTTGTCAAGCCAAGGCGCGTGCCGGGCTTACGTGCGTGTGAAGACCACCGACTTCCTTCAGGCCATCGCGGCGGCGCTGCGCCGTGCCCTCCAGAACAGCAGCCCGATCGCCAGAATGTTCAGCAGATTCCAGGCGATGCCGTTCAGGAAGGCAGCGGCATAGGAGCCGGTCAAATCATAGATCCAGCCTGACATCCAGCCGCCGATCGCCATGCCGAAGATGGTCGCCATCATGACGATGCCGATACGCTGGCCGGCCTCCCTGGCCGGCATGTAATCGCGCACGATGATCGCGTAGCAAGGCACGATGCCGCCCTGCGACAGGCCGAACACCAGCGACACCACATAGAGCGAGGCAAGCCCGTCGAACGGGATGTAGAACAGCAGCGACAGGCACTGCAGCACCGAGCCGATCATCAATGTCCACACGGCGCCGATACGGTCGGCGAGGAAGCCGGACGCCAGCCGGCTGACGACGCCGCCCGCCATCATGATCGACAGCATGTCGGCGCCATGTGCGACGCCGTAGCCAAGGTCCATGCAATAGGCGACGATATGCACTTGCGGCATCGACATCGCCACGCAGCAGCCGAGCCCGGCGACGACCAGCAGCACCTGCAAGGCCGCCGGCGACAGCGAGATCGGCTGCACCGACCGGCTTCCGGGCGAACCCGCGGCGAGCGCCTCCGGGGCACCGCGCCGCAGCATCAGCACCAGCGGGACCATGGTGACCAGGCAGAAGATGCCGATTGCCGCATAAGTGAAGCGCCAGCCCTCCGCCTTCATCAGCGTCGGCATGATGGTCGGCCATAACGCCCCGGCAAGGTAATTGCCGGCCGCCGCCGCCGTGACCGCAACACCGCGACGGCGGTTGAACCAGTGCGAGATATCGGCGATCAGCGGCCCGAAGATCACCGATGTGCCGACACCGATCAGCACTCCTTGGGCAAGCGTGAATTGCAGGATCGAGGTCGACAGCGCCGCGAGCAGCAGGCCGGCGGAAAGCGCAATCGAAGAGAGCAGCGCCGGGATCCAGTAACCCATCCGGTCGATGGCGCGACCGACCAGCACGTTGCCGGCGGCGAAACCCACCATGGTCGCAGTGTAAGGCATGGACGCCGCGGCGCGGTCGACGCCGAACTCGGCCTGCACCGCGGGCAGCACGACGACGACAGCCCACATGCCCACGGCGCCGATCGTCGCCAGCAACATCGAGATGGCAAGCCGCATCCAGGCATAGGAGCTGTCGATGCCGGGACCGGGCTGGATGTTGTCGGTTCGGGTCAAGGCGTTTCCTGTCGGCGGTCTCGGAGATCGGCTGCCGTTTGCGCCACTATCGGCGCATTCTCAGGCCGCAGCAGCGCCACAGCGGGCAAATCCGTGGCTCCAGAGCAAGGGCGGAACCGATGCCGATGTGCGGAGTTTCCCGGCAACCCACCCTGCAAAGGAGCTCTGCGATGACCGGCACCAGGAAAAAATGGTCGGCCGAGGTGACCGAGCACAGCGACGCGATGGATCTTGAGGATCACGTCTTCGAATCCGACGACGCCAGGAAGATCGCCGCCTCGCTGAAACGATCCGCCGAACACAGCCACAGGCGCAAGGCCGAGCCTTTTCAGTCCGCCATGTCGATGCTGAATTTTTACATCAACCGCGCCGGCAAGAACTTGCCTGCCGCGCGCAAAAAAGTGCTTGAGGACGCCAAGGACGAACTGCGCAGCGCCTTCGGACGAGACAAGGATGATTAGCGGCGGCCGGTCCGGTCCTACCGGCCGCGGATGACGCCGTCTGTGTTGGCGAGCAGTTTGCGCACGGCATTGCGCGCCGCGTCAGGGCGCTGCAGGCGGATGTTCTTCTCGATCGCCTCGTGCAGCTTCTGCGCGTGGTTGAGATCATCGATCTCCCGCGTCGTGTAGGCAAAGAGATGATCGAAGGCGGATTCGATCAGCACGCCGAGCGGCACCAGCAGGTCGTTGCCCGAAGCCCGCAGGATGGCAAGATGGAAGCGCGTGTCGGCGCGGGTCCGCTCCTGCAGGCTCGTCGCCTCTCCCATCTCACGGCAGGCCAGGCTGATCCCGGCCATCTGCTCGTCGGTTCTTCGCATGGCTGCAAACGCGGTCGCTTCCGGCTCGATGATGTGGCGGAATTCCTGCACCGTCTTGAGGAACACTTCGCGATCCGGCGACGTCGCGTACCAGGCAAGCACATCGCGATCGAGCAGGTTCCAGCGTTCCTTCGGTTCGACCCAACTGCCGATCTTGGGACGTGAGGCCAAAAGGCTCTTGGCCATCAGCATCTTGATGGCCTCGCGCACCGCCGAGCGGCTGACGCTGAAGGTCTCCGACCATTTCGCTTCATTGGGCAGGATGGTGCCGGGCGGATAGTCGCCGCGCACGATCCTGAGGCCGATTTCGCTGGCCAGCGAGGCGTGGACGCTGGAGCCTGGAATACGCGCGGCGTCCGCCCGGCGAACGCCGCCCGGACGGTCCCCCGAGGCCGCTTTCCCCAACGATTTTTCCTTGTTCGGCTTCGCGTCCCGCATGGGCTCCAGAAAGTCCGTATTAAGCAGGCTGTCAAGCGCGGCAAGCGGCTTGCACCGCAAAGCCGCCAGCTGTGCACAGATCAGCCTCGATTGCTTCGCGGATCAGTCCTGCTTGACGTATTTGCGCCAGCTATGCTCCGGGCGGAAGCCCAGCACGTCGCGCGCCTTCCGGTTCGACAGCAGCGTCTCGTATTCGCCGAGTTCGGCCTTGACCGGCACGCCGGGGTAGAACCGCTTCAAGAGTTCGGCAGTCGGCAGGTCGGATGATGTGTCGTCATTGGCCGCGTTGAACACCTGATAGCCGAGCCCGTCCTTCTCTATGGCGCGCAGCGTGATCTGGCCAAGGTCGCGCGCGTCGACATAGCTCCAGGCGATGCGCTTGCGGAAACCCGGATCGGCGAACCATTTCGGAAACAGCGAATATTCGTGCGGCTCGATGACATTGCCGATGCGCAGGGCATAGATGTCGGTGCCATTGCGCTGCGCAAATGCACGCGCCGTCTTCTCGTTGACGACCTTGGACAAAGCATAGCTGTCCATCGGGTCGACATCATACTCCTCGTCTAGCGGGAAATATTTGGGATCGCGCGGCTCGTTGGCGAACACAAGTCCATAGGTCGTCTCGCTGGAGGCGATGATCACCTTGCGGATCCCGAGCTTCACCGCCGCCTCGATGACATTGTAGGTACCAAGCGCATTGATGCGGAACACCTCGTTGTCGGTGGTGATCATGATGCGCGGGATGGCGGCGAAATGCACCACCGCATCGACCGGCTGCGGGCGCAGCGAGGGGTCGAATTCATGCAGGCCCATATAGCTCGACAGTGCGTTGAACACCTGCCCGCTGTCGGTGATGTCGGTGATCAGCGTGCGTACCTTGGGGTTGTCGAGCGGCCTGGTGTCGATGTTGAGCACCTGGCAGCCCTGCTCGACCAGGTACTGGACGACATGGCGTCCGGCCTTGCCGCTGCCGCCGGTGAACATGATCCGCTTCGTCATTTTGCTCTCCACATCCTCAGGAATTTATGTGTATTGTCAGACAATATCGCCATCCGCAACCACCCACGCCTGCAAAACGGCAGCGCCTGACATCAATCATTGCAACAGGACTTGAAGACATGAACACGACTGCCGCCAGCGAAAAGATCGGCTTCATCGGGCTTGGCCTGATGGGCCACGGGATCGCCAAGAACATCGTCGACAAGGGCTACAGCCTGACTTTCCTCGGCCGCAAGAACCGCAAGCCGGCGGAAGATCTTTTGGGCCGAGGCGCCAAGGAAGCGTCTACGTCGCGGGACGTGGCGGCGGCATCGGATATCGTCTTTATCTGCGTCACTGGCTCGCGCGAGGTCGAAGCCATCATTCGCGGCCCCGGCGGCCTCAAGGAGGGCTTGAAAAAGGGCTCGGTCATCGTCGACTGCTCGACCTCCGATCCGGTCTCGACCATTGCGCTTGCCGCTGAGCTCAAGGCGCTCGGCATCGATTTTGTCGACGCACCGCTCAGCCGCACGCCGAAGGAAGCCTGGGAAGGCACGCTCGACGCCATGGTCGGCGCACCGGACACCCTCTTTGCCAGGGTGAAACCGGTGATCGAAACCTGGGCCGGCCGCATCGTCCATATCGGCGACACCGGCGATGGCCATCGCATGAAGCTGCTCAACAATTTCATCTCGCTCGGCTACGCAGCGATCTATTCGGAGGCACTGGCGCTGGCTGAGAAGGTCGGCATCTCGCCGCCGCGCTTCGACAGCGTCATCCGCAATGGCCGCATGGATTGCGGCTTTTACCAGACCTTCATGCGCTGGACGCTGGAAGGTGACCGCGATGCGCACAAATTCACCATCGCCAATGCCTTCAAGGACCTGACCTATCTGGAATCGATGGCGGGTGCGGCCGGCATTGCCAACCCGCTCGGCAACGCTACCAAGAACTCCTTCGCCGGTGCCCATGCAACCGGCCCGGCCGAGCAATTCGTGCCGATGCTGGCGACGCATATCGCTGAGGTGAACGGTGTCGACCTGATGCCGATGAAGGATGGGAAGAAACAGACGATTTGAGATTGCCAAACGCAAGCGTGGATCACCGCCTCCAGCGCCCGATCCCTTCATCGGTATCCGCAAGCAGCTTGTGCACGGCGTTGCGCGCTGCGGCTGGGCGCTGCAGGCGGATGTTCTTTTCGATCGCCTCATGCAGCTTCTGAGCCTGGCGCTGATCGGCGACCTGCTGTGTCGTGAATGCGAAGAGATGGTCGAGCGCCGACTCGATCAGCACGCCGAGCGGCACCAGAAGATCGTTGCCGGAGGCGCGCAGGATGGCGAGATGAAAGCGCGTATCGGCGCGGATACGCTCCTGCAGGCTCAAGGCCTCGCCCATCTCGCGGCAGGCCTGGCTGATTTCCGCCATTTGCTCGTCGCTGCGCCGCATGGCGGCAAAGGCCGACGCTTCCGGCTCGATGATATGACGAAACTCCTGCACGGTTCGCAGGAACGCCTCGCGGTCGGGCGCCGTCGCGTACCAGGCCAGCACGTCGCGGTCGAGCAGGTTCCAGCGCTCCTTCGGCTCGACCCAGCTGCCGATCTTGGGGCGTGAGGCCAACAGGCTCTTCGCCATCAGCATCTTGATGGCTTCGCGCACCGCCGAACGGCTGACATTGAAGATCTCTGCCCATCTGGACTCGTTGGGCAGGATCGTGCCAGGCGGATAGTCGCCACGCACGATCCGCAGGCCAATCTCGCCGGCCAGCGAGACATGGACGCTCGCTCCCGCAAAATGCGCGGCACCAGCCTTCCGCATGACAGCCGGGCCGTGGCTGGCTTGTGCCTTGGCCCGGTCGGTTCGCTTGCTTGACTTCTCGTCCGGCATCCACGTTCCAATGCGTCGACCGTCTGTCGTCCGGACTGGTCCGAACCGCACCGGCGCCGATTTCGTTGCCGAAAAATCCAGATTATGGCCGCGCCAAAGCAGGAGCCTGTTGCCCCAACCCATTGCGTCCGTTCAGGAATTGACGGGGCGCCCAGTCACCGGGCGCCCCGAAATCGAGAACCTACTTCTGGATGCAGGTGTCGACCGTGTCCTTGGTGCATTCGTCGAGGCCGGTGAACACCGGATCGGCGACGGTCTTGCCTTCGACCAGGTCGATCATCACCGACGGTGCCTTGTAGCCCATTTCGAACGGCCGCTGACCGACCAGCGCGGTCACGAGGCCGTCACGAGCGATCGCCACTTCGTCGCCGATCGTGTCGGCGGCGCCGATGACGAAGTCGTTGCTGGCGATCCGGTCTTTGAGCGGTCCGAACAGATCGCGATAGGGCTGCGGCGCGCCGAACAGCGGCCAGCCGCCCATGATGCCGAAGGCGTCAAGCTTGGGGTTGGCGGCGAGGATGTCGGTCATCGCCTGCACGCCCTTGGCGCCGTCGTCATTGGTGAACACCGGGCAGCCCGCAACTTCGGTCCAGCCACCTTCGCCGGCAAGTGCGGCAAGGCCTTCCTTGCCCGACAGTGCGTCACGCATGCCCTGGGCACGGCGCAGGATGTTGTCGGCTGCCGGGTTGCCCTCGATCGTGCAGATCGTGCCGCCATTCGGCTTGCCCTTCTTAATGTACTCGCCGATCTTGTGACCCATCAAATAGTTGTCGGTGCCGAGATAGGTCTTGCGAAGTGCAGCATCTTCCTTGCTGAGGTCGGCATCGAGCGTCATGATCGGGATCGTCGGATTGGCGGTCTTGATCGTCTGCGCGATCAGCGGCGCGTTTGACGGCGAAATCGCCATCGCCACGGTGTCGGCCTTGCTCAGCATATCCTGAACGATCTGCGCCTCGCCGGCTTCGTCGGAAGTCGACGCCGGACCGGTGTAGAAGCATTCATATTCCGAGCTGGCGTTTTCCTTGTTCCATTTCTCGCAGCCCTGGTGGATGGCTTCGAAGAACGGATTGTCGAGACCTTTCACGACAATGACGAGCTGTTTCTTGGCCAAAGCCGGCCCGGCGCCCAACGCCATGGCGGCGACGGCGGCGAGCAAAAGTGTCTTCCTCATGTCAGTCCTCCCTTGAAACAAACGGACACGGCGTGCCCGCCATACAGATCGACCGGATGCATGATGACCGAGGGTCGTTTCGCGAGCGCTCGTGTCGCCAGGACAGATCGATAAGCATTTCCAGATTCGGCTTCAGATCAGCTCACACACAGGTGCCGCCGGATCCTGGACCGTCAAACCTCCGCCGATTCCTGCCGGCGAACCGCCAGCGGGGATCGGCATAATCTCCTCCGACGCTTAGCTAATATCGGCTTGGCGCCAACGTCAATGCTATTTGTCCTACAAAACGGATTTTTAAAATAGTCCTGGCCCAATTCGTCCGACAATTGATTGACGTGCGCCGGCTTTTGCGTAAAAGAACGCTAACGCCGTCTTCGGGAGGAGCCGGGGAGAGCGAGGCCAAAGCAGCGTCGGCATCCAGGCCGGGAACAGCGGCAGGTCGCAAATCACGGGGAGGCAAAGGCTGGTGGCGGTTCTCGAACTCACCAACATCTCAAGGCATTTCGGCGCCATCCAGGCTGTCAACGACGTTTCTCTGTCGATCGAGCCCGGACAGGTGGTCGGCCTCATGGGCGACAACGGCGCCGGCAAGTCGACGCTGGTCAAGATGATCGCCGGCAATTTCCGCCCGAGCCATGGCACCATGCACATGGACGGCAAGGAATTGATCCTGCACAAGCCGGCGGAAGCCCGCCAGCACGGCATCGAGATCGTCCACCAGGACCTTGCGCTCTGCAACAATCTGACCGCCGCCGCCAATGTCTATCTCGGCCGCGAGCTGCGGCGCGGCGTCGGGCCGTTCCGCATCCTCGACTATGCCTCGATGTACAAGCGTGCCGGCCAGCTCTTCGCCGAATTGAAGTCCGAAACCCGTCCGCGCGACCTCGTCAAGCAGATGTCGGGTGGCCAGCGCCAGGCGGTGGCCATTGCCCGCACCATGCTGTCGCAGGCCAAGATCGTGCTGATGGACGAACCGACGGCGGCGATCTCGGTGCGCCAGGTCGCCGAAGTGCTGAACCTGATCCGCCATTTGCGCGATCAAGGCATCGCCGTCGTGCTGATCAGCCACCGCATGCCCGACGTCTTCACCGTCGCCGACCGCGTCATCGTCATGCGGCGCGGCCGCAAGGTCGCCGACAAGACGATTGCGTCGAGTTCGCCCGAGGAAGTCACCGGGCTGATCACCGGCGCCATCGAACAGGTTTGATTTCAAGCGAATTCCACCACGCACAGCAAATGAAGGTCGACGATGGCACTGACAATTGACCAGCCGATCGAGCACAAGCGGCAATCCCTGCCGGCAAGACTGTTTGCCAGCCAGACTTTCTGGGTGGTGATCTCCGTCATCCTTGCCTGCGTGTTCCTGTCGTTTGCCACCGACGCCTTCGCCACGTCGAAGAACCTCTACAACATCACCCGCAACATCACCTTCGTCGCCATCATCGCGCTCGGCATGACCTTCGTCATCATCACCGGCGGCATCGACCTGTCTGTCGGCTCGGTGCTGTGTCTGTCCTCGATGGTTCTGGCCGTCACCATGCATGCCGGCTATTCGATCGAGGCCGGCATCCTGGCTTCCATTGCCACCGCGCTCGCCATCGGCGCCTTCAACGGCATATTGATCGCCTATCTCGGCTTTCCACCGTTCGTGGTGACACTCGGCATGCTGTCGATCGCCCGAAGCCTCGCCATGGTCGCCTCCAACAACACCGTCGTCTTCCAGTTCGGGCCGGACCACGCCAAGCTTCTGGCACTGGGCGGCGGCGCCTGGGTGTTCGGCATCGCCAACCCGGTGCTCTATATGATCCTTCTGGCGCTGATCACCGGCTTCATCCTGCGCTGGACCAAGTTCGGCCGCCACATCTTCGCCATTGGCGGCAACGAGCACGCGGCGACGCTGACCGGCGTTCCGGTGCGCCAGATCAAGGTTGCCGTCTACATGATTTCGGCGCTGTCGGCAGGCATTGCCGGCATCATCCAGACCGGCTGGCTGGGCGCCGTCACCACCAATCTCGGCACCGGCATGGAGTTGCAGGTGATCGCCGCCACCGTCATTGGCGGCGCCAATCTGGCCGGCGGCGTCGGCACTGCCTTCGGCGCCATCGTCGGCGCGGCCCTGATCGAGGTGATCCGCAACAGTCTCGGCCTGCTCGGCATCAATGCTTTCTGGCAAGGCGTCTTCATCGGCGGCGCCATCCTGCTGGCGGTGCTGTTCGACCGCATCCGCAATTTCCGCCGCAGCGACTAAGCCGACGGTTGATGGCCAACTCCCTGTTCAGCCTCGAGGGGCGGGTGGCGCTGGTGACTGGCTCCGGCCAAGGCATCGGCTTCGCGCTGGCTCGGGGCCTGGCCGAACATGGTGCAAGCGTGGTGCTGAACGGTCGCGACACCGCCAGGATCGGCGGTGCCGTCGAAAAGCTGCGCAATGCCGGCTTCAAGGCGCATGCCTCGGTATTCGACGTCACCGATTTTCAGGCGATCAACGAGGACATTGCCCGCATCGAGGCCGAGATCGGCGCCATCGACATCCTCATCAACAATGCCGGCATACAATTCCGCGCCCCACTCGAGGACTTTCCCGAGGAGCAATGGGAGCGGCTGTTCAAGACCAATGTGTCGGGCGCCTTCCAGGCCGGCAAGGCGGTCGCCCGCCACATGATCCCGCGCGGCAAGGGCAAGATCATCAACATCGGTTCGGTGCAGAGCGAACTGGCAAGGCCGAACATCGCGCCCTACACCGCAACCAAGGGCGCGATCAGGAACCTGACAAGGGGCATGTGCGCCGACTGGGCAAAGCACGGCCTGCAGATCAATGCGATCGCGCCCGGCTATTTCCGCACCGAGATGAACCAGGCGCTGGTCGACAATCCGGAATTTTCCGGCTGGCTGGAAAAGCGCACGCCGGCCGGGCGCTGGGGCAATGTCGACGAGCTGATCGGCGCCGCCGTGTTCCTTGCCTCCGACGCCTCGTCTTTCGTCAACGGCCATACGCTGTATGTCGATGGCGGCATGACGGCTTCGGTTTGAGGCGGCAATCCTCCCAACCGCTATTCGTTCCAGTGCCTATCGCTCAGTCTGAAAATCCGGCCTCACTGGCCGTCATTCGCCCTCGCCGCTCCCGCGCGTCTTGACGCGGCCCTGAACTCGGCCGCACAATCCCTGTTGCAGACGAAGGGAGGCCAGTCGTCTGCGGGAGGATATACCCATGACGGAAGCGATCAGGCTCTACTGGGGCCGGTTCGGACATGTTTCTATCCTGAATGTCGCAAGCGACTTCGTCACCCATGCCCATGTCGAGGCCCATCTGATCATCTGGCTGGAAGGCACGGCCGGCGAAATGACCATCGGCCGCGAGACCGTGCGGCTTGGACCTGGAACGGCCGCCGGCATCAACTCCTTCCAGCCGCACAGCCATGTTCTGTCGCAAAACGGGACGCCCGGTCTGTTTCTCGCCTTCTACATCGATCCCGACTGGGCGCGGCGCCGCCGCGACCTGCCTTCGTCGGCGCCGCTGTTTTCAAGAGCCGCGATCACATTGGAACCGTGGCTGCATCAGGCCGCCGCCAATCTGCTCGACCACCTCAGCGACAATGAGAGCGTCGACGATATCGCCAACTACGAGATCGAGCGTTTCATCGATAGCGTGCTCGACGCAGCCGACGCCTCGGCACCGCAGGAGACCCGTCTCCGCATCAACACCATGCAGGATTTTCGTGTCCGCAAGGCAATCCAGCTGATGAAGGCCAATGTCTGCGAGCGCATCTGCTTCGACGACGTGGCGCGCAGCGTCGGGCTGTCGCGACCGCATTTCTTCGCTTTGTTCAAGGAACAGACCAATCTGACGCCCAATGTCTACTGGAACACGCTGCGCATGGAAGAAGCGGTGCGGCAGCTGCAATGGTCCCAGGAACCGCTGATCTCGGTCGCCTGCAATCTCGGCTTCACCACGCAGGGCAATTTCTCGCGCTTCTTCCGCGATCATGTCGGCGTGCCGCCGACGCTCTACCGCGAAGCCGCGCGGGCGATCGCCTGAACCAACCGCCCTTTTTCAGACTCCTTGATAGGCGCTCAAGACGCATTGATAAGCGCCGCTGAAATGGCCGCCCTACCCTTGCACCGGATCGCTTTTGCAAGGGAACATTTGAATGGCCAAAGTCACCATTTCCAGCGTCATCGACGCGCCGGTCGAAAAGGTCTGGGCGCGCATACGAGACTTCAACGGGCTGCCGGGCTGGCATCCGCGCATGGTGGAAAGCCACATTGAAGACGGCAAGGATGCCACCACGATCGGCTGCGTGCGCAATTTCCAGCTCGCCAGCGGCCCCCGCCTGCGCGAAAAGCTGCTCGACTTTTCCGACCAGAATTTCCTGGTCAGCTACTCCATCCTGGAGACGCCGCAGCCGCTGACCAACCACAAGGCGACCCTGCAGCTGCGGCGCGTGACCGATGGCGACCGCACCTATGCCGAATGGACCGCCAGCTTCGACGCCGCTCCCGAGGAAGCCGACAAGCTGGCCGACGGCATGGGCACCAATGTCTTTCAGGGCGGCTTCAATGCCCTGAAAAGCCATTTCGCCGGCCAGAGCTGACAGGAGCCAAACCATGGCGCTGGCACTGCAGACTTTTGCAACGGTGAAAGACGCGAACGCGGCACTGAAAACCCAGGGCACACGCTACCTCGGTGGCGGCACGCTGGTCGTCCGCGCGGCCAATGAAGGCGACGTCTCGGTTTCCGGCCTTATCAGGTTGACCGAGCCGTCCCTGTCCACCATCGCCGTTGCCGGCGATAAAGTCCGCATCGGCGCTTCGGTGACCATGGCGGCGATCGCCGGCCATCCGGAGCTTGGCACGCTCGCCAAGGCCGCCCGCGCCGTCGGTGGTCCGGCCATCCGCAACATGGCGACCGTCGGCGGCAATCTTTTTGCCCCGGCCCCCTATGGCGATTTCGCCGTTGCCCTGTTGGCGCTCGATGCGACGGTCAGCACCGATGGCGGCGAAACATCGATCGAGACTTTCCTGGCCAATCGGGACGGCAGCCGCGCCGTCGTCACTTCCGTGAGCTTCACGCTTCCGAAGGCCGACAGTTTCCGCTTCCTGAAAGTGTCGAGGGTCAAGCCTAAGGGCGTCTCTGTGCTCAGCATAGCCGGTGCTCTGGAACTGTCGTCGGATGGCACCGTGACCTCGGCGCGGATCGCGCTCGGCTGCATGGCGGATCGGCCAATGCGCGCCAGCGCGGCGGAAAAGGCGCTGATCGGTCGAACGCTGACGGCTGACGGCATCGCGCCGGCCTTGGCCGCGGCCGGTGATGGGACCTCGCCCATCACCGACCCGATCGCCAGCACCTGGTATCGCGCCGAAGTCCTGCCGGTTCATCTCGGCCGATTGCTGCTCGCATAATATTTCGTTCGGGGGCGCGCGTCTGTCCGCTGGTTCGGGCAGGCGCGCTGGGAGGAAAACATGGCAAAGGTTCCGGTTCAATTCACGCTCAACGGCTCGGAAAAGGCCGAATTCATCGACAGCGGCACGACGTTGCTGCACGCCTTGCGCGACAAGATCGGCGACACCTCGCCGAAAGGCGGCTGCCATCAAGGCACCTGCGGCGCCTGTTCGGTCATCATCGACGGCGAACTCAGGCTCTCCTGCCTGACGCTGGTCGAGACCTGCAATGGCGCCGTCATCAGCACCACGTCAGGGCTTTCCGAGGCTGGCGTCCTGCATCCGCTGCAGCGCGCCTTCCTCGACACCTTCGCCACGCAATGCGGCTTCTGCACGCCGGGCATGATCATGGCGGCCAAGGTGTTGCTCGACCATACGCCCAACCCCAGCCGCGACGAGGTGATCGAGGCGCTGTCGGGCAACATCTGCCGCTGCACCGGCTACGAGCCGATCATCCAGGCGGTGCTGACCGCCGCGCGGTCCAACTCTCAGAACGCGGCTTGAGGTTACAAAACATGGAACTGCGCAAGAGCTACTTCGCCGATGTCCGCAAGGATGATCTGCACGAGATCGGCCAACCGCGGCCGCGCTCGGATTCACCCGGCCATGTCACCGGCAAGACCGCCTTTTTCGCCGACCGCAACTTTCCCGGCATGCTGCACCTGAAGATGGTGCGCAGCCCGCATCACCATGCCCGCATCCGCTCGATCGACACCTCCGAGGCGGAAAAACATCCAGGTGTGGTGAAGATTCTGACCGCCAAGGACGTGCCGCACAATGTCTACACCATCCTGATCCTGATCCAGGTCGGGCCGGAGGACGAGACGGTGCTTGCCGACGGCAAGGTGCGCTGGAAGGGGGAGGCCGTGGTGGCGGTGCTGGCCGAAACCGAGCGCGCGGCGCAAGAAGCGGCCGCCAAGGTCAAGGTCGACTATGAGGTGCTGCCGGCCGTCTTCGACATGGAAGAGGCGCTGAAGCCTGGCGCGCCGCTGGTCAACGAATATCACGGCCAGAATTACTATCTCTACGACAGCGGCGAGTGCCGCAAGGTGCGCTTCGGCGACGTCGAGGCGGGCTTCGCCGGCGCCGACCACATCTTGGAGGAGAGCTACCAGTCCTCGCCGATCGAGCACGCGCCGACCGAGACCACCGGCTGCGTGGTGGCACCTGAGGGCAATGACCGCTTCACCTGCTACACCAACACGCAGGCGATGTTCTTCACGCTCGACAACACCTCGATCATCCTGCAGATGCCGGGCAGCAAATTGCATTTCGTCGGCGGCACCGTCGGCGGCGGCTTTGGCGGCAAGGTCGACGTCATCGTCGAGCCGATCGCCATCCTCGGCGCAAAATTAACAGGACGACCAGTCTGTTTTATCTACAGCCGCGAGGAGGAGATGCAGATCTCGTCGCCGCGAGCGGCCGAAAAGGTCGTCATCAAGGACGGCGTCATGAAGGACGGCCGCATCGTCGCGCGCAAGGTCACCGGCTATACCGACGCCGGCGCCTATTCGCGCCACTCGCCCTATGGCGCGCAAAAGGGTGCCGGGCACTATCCCGGCCCTTACACCATCCCGAACGTCTGGATTGACACCTATTGCGTCTACACCAACCGCACGCCCTCCTCCGCCATGCGCGGTTTCGGCGTCACCATCGGCGATTTCGCGCTGGAGGTGCAGATGGACAAGCTGGCGCGGCTGATCGGAATGGATCCGCTCGAATTCCGCTTCATCAACGCCTATCGCGACGGCGATATGAAAGCGCACCGCCAGCCGACCGAGGGTGCGGCGCTGATCGAATGCATGCAGGAAGCTTCGCGCGCCGCCAACTGGCCGGTGGCGGAAAAGTACATGGCGATGTCGTCCTACGTGAAGGGAGCTTGAGATGGCGATCAGGCGTGGACGCGGCGTTGCCGCGATCAATTATCCCACAGGCATGAACCTCGGCGGCGACCCGACCCAGGCGCTGGTGCATTCGACGCCGACAGGCAATTTCATGGTGACGCTGTCATCGGTCGATCTCGGCCAGGGCATGAAGCAGATCATGGCGCAGATCTGCGCCGAGACCATCGGCGTACCAACCGACCGTGTCGTCGTCGACACCGCCGACACCGACACCGGCCCGCACTGCATGGGCACGTTTGCCTCGCGCGGCACGCACCGCGCCGGTAACGCCGTCATCCAGGCGGCCAGGGAAGCCCGCCAGGTGATGCTGGAAGTGGCGGCCGAGGAGCTGGAGGTCAACGCCTCCGATCTCGAGACCGACGGCCAGGGCAACATCCTGGTCAAAGGCGCACCGCAAAAGTCGATCTCGATCTTCGATGTCGCGCTGTCGGCGCATTTCAAGCGCGGCCGCTCGATCTCGGGCCGCGGCATGTTCCTGATCCCGCGCTCCTATCCGGAGAAGGAGACCGGCGCGATGAAGCCGTCGACCTGTTACGCGCATGCCTGCACCGTGGCCGAAGTCGAAGTCGACGACGAGACCGGCGAGGTCACCGTGTTGACGGTCAAGAACGTCTTCGAGATCGGCCGCGCACTAAACCCGAAAATGGTCGAGCAGCAGCTGGTCGGCGGCTCTTGGATGGGCATCAGCCACGCGCTCTATGAGACGACCGAGCCCTACTATCCCAACCGCGACCATGGCGGCACCGACTTCAACCAGTATCTGATGCCGGGCCCCGGCGACCTCGCCGAGACCGAGATCATTGTGCTGGAGCGGCCATCGGCAGACGGACCATACGGCGCCAAGGGGCCGGGCGAAATGTGCGCCAACCCGCAAATCCCCGCGGTCGCCAATGCCGTCTTCGACGCTGTCGGCGTGCGCATCGACACCCTGCCGATCACGCCGGAGCGCATCCTGCGCGCGCTGAAGGCGCAGGCGGCGAATTGAGGGCTGGAATGACAGGGACAGGCGCCGAGACTGTCGCAACGTCGCCGGAGGCGGTGGCGCAGCACCTTGCCACCTCGCGCTATCTGGCGGATGAAAGCCTTTCGACCGCCATCTTCCTGGCGATCAGGCTGGGCAAGCCGCTGCTGCTCGAAGGCGCACCGGGCGTCGGCAAGACCGAGGCGGCCAAGGCGATCGCGCAACTGCTTGGCCGCGATCTGGTGCGGCTGCAATGCTATGAAGGCATCGACGCCGCGCATGCGCTCTACGAATGGAATTACCAGCGCCAGCTGCTCGCCATCCGCCACGCCGGCGAGCATGAGATCGACATTTACGACGACCGTTTCCTGATCGCCCGGCCGCTCCTGCAGGTGCTGAAGGCGCCGGAACAGCGCGTGCTGCTGGTCGACGAGATCGACCGCTCGGACCATGAATTCGAAGCGCTGCTTCTGGAATTCCTCTCCGACTTCCAAATCAGCATTCCCGAGCGCGGCACCATCCGCGCCACGGCACAGCCGATCGTCATCCTGACCTCGAACCGCACCCGCGAACTCGCCGAAGCGCTGCGCCGCCGCTGCGTCTACCACTGGATCGGCTATCCCGACGCCGAGCGCGAGGCCGCCATCATCCTGCTGCGCGCCGGCAACGTGGCTGAAGCAACGGCGCGCGCCGTGGCGGCGGCCGTGCAGACCATCCGCGCCCGCCCGCTGGCCAAGCCGCCGGGGATCGCCGAGGCGGTCGAATGGGCTAACGCCGCCACCATCCTGGAGAAGGGCGGCAGCCTGTGGCCCGAAGCCTTCCGCCGCGCCATCGGCGTGCTGATCAAGGACGAGGAGGACCTCTCCTACATCGCGCCGGAGCTTGGCCGGATTGTCGAGGAGGCGCTGGCGTGAGCCGCGATCTCAACAATCCCTCCTCCCCGTTCATTCTGCAACGCTGGCGGGACTGCACCCCTCTCTGTCCTGCCGGACATCTCCCCCTCAAGGGGGGAGATCAGCTGTCATCTCGGCTTTCGCCAATCTCTAAGGTCTCCGAACGGAGCGAAGCGCCGAAGCTGCCAATCTCCCCCCTTGAGGGGGAGATGTCCGGCAGGACAGAGGGGGGCGCCACGCAATGATGCGGGAAACAAGCATGCCCCGCGCCGCCGCACCTCTGCTCGGCTTCGGCCGGCTGCTGCGCCGCTACGGCTTTGCCGTAGCCCCCGAGCAGGTCTCCGGCTTCATGCAGGCGGTGACGTTGCTCGGCCCGCGCTCGATGGCCGACATCCGCGAGGCGGCGCTCGCGACGCTGGCGCCGCCGCCCGACCGCCGCGACGAATTCGAGGCGCATTTCCAGAGCCATTTCTATGGCAACACATCCGCCGTGGTCGAAAGCGACGCCGACGAGGAAACTCGCATCAAGGATGATGGCGGCGCCGACGACGAACGGATCGAGGCCGAGCAGCAGCAAGAGGGCGGCGAGCTGTCCTCGGCGCTGGAGCAACTGAGTACCCGCGACTTCCAGCGCGATGATGACAGGCTGACCGCCTTTCGTCGCAAACTCTCGACCGCTTTACCAGCCCGGCGCTCCTTCCGCACGATACGCACCCACTCCCGCGGCAAGCTCGATTTGCGCCGGTCGCTCAGGGAAATCGTCAGCGCCGATGGCGACGTGCCCTCGCCGCTGCTGCGCCGCCGCCAGACCGTCCCGCGAAAGCTGCTGCTGCTGATCGATGTCTCCGGCTCGATGAAACTGCACACGGCGGACTATCTCAAGCTGGCGCATGCCGCCGTGCAAGGCGCCGACCGTGCCGAAATCTTCACCTTCGGCACGCGGCTGACCCGCATCACCACGGCATTGCGCATCCGCGACCGCAGCCAGGCGCTGGCGCGCGCCGCTGCCCAGGTCGACGATTGGGACGGCGGCACCCGCATGGGACCGACGCTGCTCGCTTTCCTCTCGGTGCCGCGCTTTTCCGCCTTCGCGCGCGGTGCCGCGGTTGTCATCCTGTCCGACGCGCTGGAGCGCGGCGATCATGGCGAGCTGGAGACAGCGATGCGGCGGCTGAGCGCCCGCGCTTTCCGGCTGTCGCTGGCCACACCGCTAGCCGGCGACCCGCGCTTCCGGCCGGCAACGGCGGCACTGCGCGCCATCCTGCCCGCGCTCGACGATCTGGTCGACGGCTCATCGCTCGCCGGCCTCACCGATTTCATCCTGTCGCTCGCCCGCCCTGCCCCGGCGGCGGCGGCAATCTGGAAGAGGGTTTCATGATGCAGAAAGTCATAGACGCGCATTTCCACATCTGGCGCCAGAAGGACCAGCCCTGGCTGGTCGGACCGATGGTGCCGCGCATCTTCGGCCCCTACGAGCCGATCCGGCGCGATTACCCGATCGAGGAATTTCTGGCTGACCAGCAAGGCGCCGGTGTCGAGAAAGCCGTCTATGTCCAGACCAACTGGGCCAAGGAGGATTTCGAGAAGGAAGTCGCCTTCCTGCAGAAGACCGCTGACGAGACTGGCTGGCCGCATGCCATCGTCGGCTACACCGACATGACCGTCGACGACATCAGGCCTCAGATCGATCGCTTGAAAAAATATCCGCTGCTGCGCGGCGTGCGCATGCAGCTGCACTGGCACGAGACGCCGGCCTTCCGTTTCGCAGCTTCGGCCGACCAGGTGATCGACCCGAAGGTGCGCGCCAACGTGGCGCGGCTCAAGGATTATGGCTTGTCCTTCGACTTGCAGCTCTTCCCCGCCCAGATGAAGGACGGCCTGACGCTGGTCGGCGAAAACCCGCAGACCAATTTCATCCTCACCCATGCCGGCATGCTGACCGGAATGGAGCCGGAAACCACGGAAGCCTGGAAGGAAGGCCTACGCACGCTGTCCGCGGCGCCCAATTTCTACGCCAAGCTCTCCGGCCTCGGCACCTTCATCCATCGCAACGACCCAGCGCTGATCGCCTACATCGTCGACAACGCGATCGACATATTGGGCGCCGACCATCTGATGTTCGGCTCGAACTTCCCGATCGAGAAACTGTGGACCAACCACGCCGAACTGATCAAGGCGTACCGCGATGCGGTGGCCAGGCATGGTTCGGCAGCGGAGGCGGATATCTTCTGGAACACGGCGCAGAAGATTTACCGGCCGGTGTGACGCTTCACTTCACCTCGAACTGCGGATCGACCGGGATCTGCAGCGCCGTCACCATATGGTTGGTCTGCCCAGCCAATCCGATGATCGACACCAGCTCGCCATGCTGGGCATCGGTCATGCCCTTGGCGCGGGCTGCCGCCGTATGCGAATGGACGCAGTAGGAGCAGCCATTGGCGGTCGACACCGCGATGTAGATCATCTCCTTGGTCAGCGGATCGATGGCGCTGTCGGCGACCATCACCACCTTCAACTGCTCCCAGGTCCGCTTCAGCGCCGCCGGATCATTGGCCAGCCCGCGCCAGAAATTGTTGACGAAATCGGATTTCCGCGTCGCGCGGATGTCGTCGAACACGGCTTTCACGGCCGGGATTTTCTCCACCTCGGCGTCAGTCAGAAGTCTTGTGGTGGCCATGGCATTCTCCCTTCGTTGGATCGTCGTGAGTTGGCTGAATCAAGTCCTGAGCAACTGGAGCTAACCGCTTTGTATGATTCATTTTTTGATGCGGTTGACTGACAACCATGGAGGTTGGCCGAGACCCCTCACCTTCGTCATCCACGGGCGAAGCAAGGAGCGAAGCTCCGTCGCGGAGACCCGAGGATCCATTCCGTGACATCAGTCGAAGAGTGCAGCGGAGCAGAACTCTGCACTGCAGCGACGCTTTGCAGTCGCGGCATGGATCCTAGGGTCTGCGCCACGTCGCTGCGCTCCTTGCTTCGCCCTAGGATGACGAATGGACTGACGTCCCGGCCAATTGTCTGAGTGCGCACCGCCCAGAAACCTAGTGCACGGCCGCATACATGATCTTCTCCTCCGTCGCCTCCGCAGGCGAAAACTCCTCGACAATACGCCCTTGCCTACAGACAAGAATCCGGTCGGACAGGTTCATGATCTCCGGGAGGTAGGACGAGATGACGACCACCGCGAGGCCCTCATCGGCCAGCCGGTTGATGATCTGGTGGATCTCGGCAATCGCGCCGACATCGACGCCACGTGTCGGCTCGTCGAAGATGACGATGCGCGGCTGCTGCACCAGCCCCTTGCCGATCACCACCTTCTGCTGGTTGCCGCCGGACAGTTCGACCACGCGCGCATTGTCGTTGATCGCCTTGATGTTCAGCGTCTTCGTCCATTCGGCTGACAGCGCGCGCATTTCCTGCGCATTGATCACCCAGGCCTTTTCGCGGCCCGCCGCCAGCAGTCCGCCGAACAGGTTTTCGGCAATGCCCATCGTCTCGAAGATACCCTCGCTCTTGCGGTCCTCGGTGACATAGACGATGCCGTCGGCCACCGCTTCGCTCGGCACGAGATAGCGCACCGGCCTGTCGTCGAGCTCGATGGCGCCGCCGCGCAAAAAGTCGCGCTTGTAGATGCCGGAGACGATCTTGAAGGTCTCGGTGCGGCCGGAGCCGATCAGCCCGAACACACCGGTGATCTGCCCTTCGAAGATCGAGAAGGACGTGTTGCGCACGACATTGCTCATCGAAATGTCCTGCACCGACAGCACTTTCTTGCCCGCCTTGCGCAGCTTTGCCTCGTCGCGCTGGCGGTAGATCTGTCCCGACAATGTGCGCCCGACCATGGCGGAAACGATCCTGTCTCGGTCGAAAGCAGATGTGTCGTCGGTGATGACCAGCTCGCCGTCGCGCAGGATAGTGATGCGGTCGGCAATATCGAGCGCCTCTTCCAGCGCGTGGCTGATGAAGACGATCGAGACGCCGCTCGCCTTCAGCCGGCGGATCAGCGCGAAGAAGTGCCGCTTCTCCTCCGGTGTCAGCGTCGCCGTCGGCTCGTCGAAGATGATGATCTCGGCATTGTGGTGGACGGCGCGCGCGATCTCCACCATTTGCCGCTTGGCCGCGCCCAGCGTCGCCACCATCGCGTTCGGGTCGACGGGAAAGTTCAGCGATTGCAGGAATTGTTGGGCCGAAATGTAGGTGCCGCGCAGTCGGTTGAGAAACTTTTCGGTGCCGAGATAAAGGTTCTGCGCCACCGTCATCGACGGCACCAGGCTGGTCTCCTGGAACACCATGGCGATGCCGGCTTCAAGCGCTGCGTGCGGCGAGCCGTAGGCGATCTCTTGCCCCTTGTGGAACATCTTGCCCGAGGTGGCGTCGACCACACCGGCGATGATCTTGGTCAGCGTCGATTTGCCCGCGCCGTTCTCGCCGAGCAGCGCGTGGATTTCGCCTTTGCGTAGCTCGAACGTGACGTTCTTGACCGCGGGCACGCCGCGATAGTTCTTGGTGACATTCTCCAGGCGGACGATCGGTTCCATCAGAAACCTCCCGTGGCGACGGAAAGGATGCAGTCGCCGCCCCTCGAGGCGACGAACAGCCGGCCGTCCCTTTCGGCAACGCTGCAGATGCCGTGGCGCGTGCCGTTGGCGCGGCTGTGCAGGCTGAATTGCGGCTGCAGCTTCTGGTCGAGCCTGACCACCAGCCCGTAGGAGCGGCTCGGCGACCATGGCTTGTGGATACCCATTGTGCGGATGCCGCCGCATTGCAGCGGCTCCAGAAAACTGCGGCTGGAGGCCAGTGCCGGCGCGATCCAGTAGGCGGGCGGCACTTGGCTCAGCATGTCCTGCCGGTAATGCGTTTCCTGCAGCACGAATTCGATCAGCCGGTTGCGCGGCGCGAACAAGGTCAGCCAGGCGCCGCCATCGGCGGACGGCGACAGCCGCGATGGATAGCCTGGCAGATGCGCCAGAACCGTCGAGCGGCTGCCCGTCGCGCCATCGAAGCGCACCAACTGATGACGCCAGCTTTCGCTGACCAGCACATCCCTGCCGAGTGGATGCAGCCCATAGGGAAAGGCAATGTCGCTGGCCACCTTGCGGAAATCACCGCCTGCGGCGTCTCGCTTCCAGAGCGAACCGGAAGCGCCCTTCTTCATCAGATCGGCGGCCCATTGCGAAGGCGCGTGCTCGGCCGAGCCATTGGCCAGCCACAGCGTGCCGTCTTCGGCATAGGCAAGTGCGGTGATGCAGAGGATCTCGGCCGGCAGCGAAACCTCCTTGCCGGCAACCAGCAGCTTGCCGCTCTCCAACCCGACCGCCAGTTCGCCGGATGGCGACATCGCCAGCGCGGTGACGGGCGACGGAAAGGTCTCGACCACGGTTGGGGTCGCGCCGGCAGCAACCGAGTGGATGACGTTGCCGCTGGAGGCTAGCAGCCTGTCACCGGAAACCAACAGATTGTCGGGCTCGGTCAGCTCGGCAAACGCAGGCGCATCATCCAGCCGCGTATTGGGGCGAAAAGCGCCGTCGAGCGGCGGGATGGTCACCGCCTTGCCGCGAAACAGGTCGAGCACAGGATCGAGGATCATGGCTTTGCTCCCCAATAGGAAGCGGGGCTGGTCCAGTTCGGGTCGGCGCCTGAAATCTTGTAGCGGCCGATGCGGTTGTTGAGGATGCCGCCGACGAACAGATATCCCTTGTGCTCGCGCATCGAGGTGACCATCGGGTGTGCGCCACCGGTGAGATCGCCCATCGCCTCGACGATGCCGCCCTTCTCGTTGAATTTCACCACGCCGCCGGTGTTGATGTTGGGGAACAGCCATTCATCCTGCGGCAACCGCCGCGTCATGCGCTTGCGCATGTCGGGATGGCGCAGCGAAAGATCAAAGCTCGGCGTGCGCATGCCGAGCCACGCCATCCAGTAATTGCCGTCGGAGGCGCGGTTGATGTTGTCCGGATAGCCCGGCATGTCGCGGATGACGCATTCGGCGGTGCCGGCTTTCGGCCCTTCCAGCCAGTAGCGATGCACGCGGCAGGCCCAGCTTTCGGCGAAGAACAGCGACTTGCCGTCATGCGCCATGCACACACCATTGGTGTAACGGTAGCCGTCGAGCAATGTCTTGGTCGACCCGTCCTTCGGGTCGTAGACCAGCAGCCGGCCGGTGGCGCGGTTCTCGATCGAGTCCAGTGCCCAGTCATGCGCATCGTAGCGCTTGGTCGAGTCGGTGAAATAGATGCGGCCGTCCGGTGCGATGTCGCAGTCGTTGGGATCGCGCAGCCGCGCATCGTCGACGATCGAAGTCCACGAGCGCGAGGTCTCCGCCGACAGGCGTTTGACCTCCCGATCCGGCGAGACGGAATAGAGCCCCATGGCGCCGACGCAGCTGATCAGATTGCCCGATTTGTCGAAGGCAAGGCCGAGCGGAAAGCCGCCAATGTGAGCGAACACTTCCGACCTGACATAGTCCGGCGCGAAGAAGCGGACGATCTCGCCGTGGCGCGTGCCGCAATAGAGATTGTCGGCGCGGTCGAGAATGACGTCTTCCGGTCCCTCCAGCTCGCCAAGCCCGATATGGTTGGCCGCCGACAGCCTGTTGTCGAGCTCGTAGGGCGTGCCCGAGCCGGGCGCGGCCGATTGTGTCTCGCCCATCTTGAGATAGACCGGCGCGACATAGACCTCGTTCAGCACCTTGTGGCGGTTCTTCAGCCAGCGGATGTCGATGGTCACCGCCACCGCCAGCATGATGCCGAGCACCATCTGGTTGGTGCCGGTGCCGTAGCCCAGCCGGATCAGCCCATTGGTCATGGTCAAGACGATGATGGCGCCCATCAGCCCCTTGATCACCGAGCCGCGGCCGCCGCCGAGGCTGACGCCGCCGACCACCGCCGCCGTCAGCGCCATGATCTCGAGGTTGAGGCCGGTGCCCGGCCCTGCCCCGCTCAAACGGCAAGCGATGAGGAAGCCGCCGATCGAGGCGCAGAAACCGGAGAAGACATAGGTCATGAACACGGTGCGGCGCACGCGGATGCCGGCATTGTGCGCCGAGCGCCTTGAGCCGCCGACCGCCAGCACGTGCCAGCCCGGCCGCGAACGCGTCAGCGCGATATGGGTTATGATGGCCAGGATGATCGCCAGCCACACCGAGACGGAGAGCCCCCAGAAGGTGCTGTCGCCGATGAAGTCCAGCACATCCGATGTGGCGGTCGAAAGCTGCACATCGGCGGCATAGGTGGTGACCAGGATGTCGAACAGTGCCCGCCCGAAGATGAAGGTGACCAGCGTGGTCAGAAAGGCGCGCAGCCTGAGATAGCCGACGAGGTAGCCGTTGATGGCACCGAAGATGAGGCCGGTGGCGAGCGAAGCGGCCAGCGCCAGCCAGACCGACTGTTCGAGGATGAAGAAGACATAGACGGCGGAGAAGCAGGACAGCGCGAAGATCGAGCCGACCGACAGGTCGATGCCGCCGCCCAGCATCACCACCGTCATGCCGGTGACGACCATGGAGAACTCGCCGAGCTGGCGGGTCGATTCCTGCAGTGCGGTCAGCTTGAAGAAGCCGGGAATGATCGAGCCGAAGGTTGCCAGCGTCGCCACCAGCGCCAGGAACGGAATGGCGTTGTCGGTCCAGCGTTTGGTCAGGATCTCGCCGACGACATGGTCGGGCACGAGATTGTAGCGCCAGGACTGGAGACGTTCGCGAAAGGACATCGGCTGCTGCTATTCCATGAGGGAGCGAGGTGGCCGGATCCTTCCGGCCACCTCGCTTGTACTTCAGTCGAAAAGGTGCGGCTTACTTTGCGGCCGCCGCTTGCGCCTGCAGCGCCTTAAGGTCCCAGCAGCTGTCGGGCTTGAGGTCGGCCTTGGTCGTCGCCTTCTCCAGCGTGTAGATGTAGGTGTGCGAGGTGCCGGCCGGCTGGCCGCTCTGCAGCAGGAACTTGATGATGGCGTTCATGTCGCCCGACTGGCGGGCAAGATCGGTCATCACCACGGCGCCATAGGTGCCGTCCTGCAGCTTGTCGCAGTCGGCCGCCTTCTCGCCGCCGCCGGTGGTGACCAGGAACACCTTGCCGTCGAGCTTGGCATCGCGGATCGCGGCGGACGCGCCGGTGGCGTCACCATCCCAGAAATCGATGATCGAGCAGATATCCGGGTTCTGCTGCAGCATCGTCGTCGTCACGTTGCGCGAGGCCGTCGCATCCCAGTTGGAATCGGGCTTGGCCACCACCTTGAAGTCGGGATTCTTGTCCAGCACCTTCATGATGCCGGCATACTGATAAAGGCTGGATGAGTTCGCCTGGTCACCTTGCACAAGGCCGATCTTCTTCGACGAGTTCGGGCCGCAGCCCTTGATCGCCGCTTCGGCCTCGAGCTGGCCAAGCCGGTCCCAGTCACTGCCGATAAAGGCGTCGGCCGGGAAGTTGGCGGGATTGTCGACCAGGATGACATAGGTGCCGGCGGCCTGCGCCTTCTTCATCAGCTTGGAATAGGAATTGAGGTCCGGCGCATGGATGATCAGCACGTCCGGCCTGGTATCCGAGGATATTGCGTCGGTGATCGCCTGTGCGCCGGCATCGACCACCCAGTTCGGGTCGCGCGTCTCGAACACGCCGCCCCATGCCTCGACCTCGGTCTTCAGATAATGCGCCCAGCCCTGCGCCAGGTCGAAGCCCATTGCCAGCGGCACCAGCATGACGCGCTTGCCCTTGAGCGCCTGCGCGTAAGCAGCCGGCCCCGGATCGTCAGCGGCGAAGGTTGGCGCCACGAAGGCGGTGACGGCGAGTGCCGTGGCAGCGGCCATCAATGTCCTGATGAATTTCATGTCAGATCCTCTCGTTTCGATTTTCATTGCCGGCCGATCGGGATGGATCGGACCGGGTACCCCGAGCAGATGGGCCAGCCCATCCGCTTTAAATGTCGCCTTGCTGGGCGGTCTGCTCGTCACGTGGATTGATGATGCCGTCGACAATAATGGCGCCGAGCAGGATCGCTGCCTTGATCAGGTTCTGGGTGAGCAGCGGAATGTCGATAATGGTCATGGCGTTGAGCAGGATGCCGATCAGCGCCGCCCCGACCAGCACGTTGCGCACCCCGCCGCGCCCGCCGGACAGGCCGATGCCGCCGATCACCGCGACCAGCACGATGTCGTAGAGCAGCGTCGAGTTGACGACGCGGGTGTTGATCGAATGCAGGCTGGCCGCCGTCAGCAGGCCGGCGATCAGCGCCACCAGGGCGGAAAGCACATAGCGCAGCACCAGCATCGGCCGCACCGGAATGCCGATGTTGCGGGCGGCAGCCGGATTGTCGCCGGCGAAATAGATGTAGCGGCCCCATTTGGTGTAGCGCAGGAACAGGAAGAACAGGAAGGCCAGCCCTGCGAACACGAACACCTCAATGGGAATGTCGAGGAAGCGCAGGCCGCCGAGCAGCTCGACCCAATGACCCTGCGGCACCGGCACGGCATCCTGCGTGATCAGCTGCGAACGCACATAGCCGAAGACGAAGGAGCCTGTTGCCAGCGTCACGAAGATCGCCGGCACGTCGGCATAGGCGACGAGAAAGCCATTGAGCAGGCCGATGGCCAGCACACCGGCCAGCACATAGGCGAAGGCCAGCCCGTCCGGCGTACCCGAATTCAGAAGTTGCAGATACCAGGCGACAGACATCGCCATGATCGCGACGGCGGAGAGGTCGATGCCGCGGCCGATGATGACGACGGCCATGCCGAGCGCGAGGATGCCCAGCACCGACACGGAGCGGACGATGGCGACGAGATTGTTGGGGTCGATGAAGCCCGGCAGGCCTATGGCCGCTGCAACGAACAGCACCACGGCGATGGCAAAGACAATGCCTTCCTGATTCAGGCTCCTGAAATTCGGCCAGCCGATCGTGTTCATGTCTGCGTTTGCCCCGATGGCAGCGCTGCCATCCCTGGGAAAGAACGCTAATCGGCCCAACGCCGGTTCGTCAAATGAATCCGCGCTCGGAAGCCAAGCCGGCAGCAATATTCACCGAGTGGACGCATCGATTGCCGAAGCTGGCGCAATGCTCGGAAAACTCTGCGCTTTTGGCAATTCGTTGCGCCCTTGCCGCCGCTCGCGAAAGCGCGGCACCAAGGCGAAAGGACAAGATGGAATTTATCTCCGCATCAGGCGGAAAAATCGATCTCAATTTCCCGGTGAGTGGCCGGAAACTTCCGCGCCCGCACTTGGCGGCAGCACGAGAAAACGCAACGCCGCCACCAGCCCGATGGCGCCGATCGCCAGGAAGGCGATTCGAAAATCGACGAGGTCGAGAGCGGGGCGATCCCTGACGATCTGCGACAAATTGAGGATCGCCGCCGCGACCGCGACGCCGAACAGCATCGCCACCTGCTGCAGCATCGAGGACAGCGTTGCCGCCGAGCTGCGTTGCGCCGCATCGATGTCGGCGAAGGCCAGCGTGTTGAGCGCAGTAAACTGCATCGAGCGCGACAGGCCGGCGATCAGCATCAGCGCCACCACCAGCGCCTGTGGCGTCTGCGGCGAGATCGCAGCGCAGGCCATGATCGCCGCCGAGGCGATCAGGCCGTTGACGACCAGCACCGAGCGGAAGCCGAAACGGCGCAGCGTCGGCGTCGTCACCGTCTTCATGCCGAGATTGCCGAGGAAATAGGCAAGGATCATCATGCCTGCGTCGACGGGGCTGAGGCCAAAGCCGACCTGGAACAACAGCGGCAACAGGAACGGCGTGGCGTTGATCGCCACCCGGAAAATGGTGCCGGCGGCAAGCGTCGAGATGGCGAAGGTCAGCACCTTGAACGAGGCGAGATCGAGCAGCGGATGCGGCGCGCGCCTGAGATGCCGCACCGCCAGCCAGCCTATGACGATGCCGGCAACGACCAGCAGCGCTGTCGGCAGCACGCCGTCCTCGGGATGCGCGATGCGTTCGAGACCATAGAGCAGCAAGGCAAGTCCGGCCGATGTCAGGAAAAAACCCGGCCAGTCGAGTGGCTTGGGATCGGCCTCGCGGTCGCCCGGAATGAAGCGGGCGACCAGCGCCAGCCCGATCACGCCAAGCGGGATGTTGATGAAGAAATTCCAGTGCCAGGACAGATAGGTGGTGATGAAGCCGCCGAGCACCGGCCCTACCACCGGTGCAAACAATGCTGGCCAGGTGATCAGCGCCGTGGCGTTGAGCAGTTCGGATTTCGACGCATTGCGCAGGACGAGAATTCGCCCGACCGGCGTCATCAGCGCGCTGCCGAGCCCTTGCACGGCACGGGCGGCGACGAACTGGGTCAGGGTTTGCGAGAGGCCGCAGGCGAGCGAAGCAAGGGTGAACAGGACGATCGCCAGCAGGAAGATGTTGCGCGCCCCGAACCGGTCGGCGAGCCAGCCCGACAGCGGCACGAACACCGCCATGGTCAGCATGTAGACGGTGATGCCGATGCTCATTGCCACCGCCGACACGCCGAAGGAGGCACCCATCTGCGGCAGCGAGGTCGAGATGATCGTCGAATCCAGCAACTGCATGAAGAAGGCGATGGCGACGATCAGCGCCACGCGCCGCGCATTGGTGGCCGTTTCGGATAAGGTTGCGGTCTCGGGAATGGCAGTCATGACGGAACCGGTTTGAACAGCATCTCACCGGCCGCGTCCAGAGACGGCGCAACAAACTTTCGTGTCCCGCCATGGCCTGCTATGGGATGAACGGGGTGGCCGAGGAAAGTGTCCGCGTAGAATGAAGCCCATCTATATCGACTATCTCAATGCCCTCGACATCGATGCCCTTGCCATGACCGATGGCGAGATCATCGCCGCCGTCGAGGCTGGCCTGGTGGCGCAGGGCCGGGGCCAGACCGTGATCGAGCCACGCGTCCATCTCGAGCCGGACCCGTCCTTCCACGGCCATTTCAATGTCTTGCGCGGCTACGTCGCGCCGCTCGACACCGCCGGTGTCAAGATCGTCGGCGACTATGTCGACAACTACCTGCATGGCCTGCCTTCCGAATTCGGCATCCTCAATCTGTTCGATCCGCGCACCGGCACGCCGCGCGCCATCCTCGACGCCACCGTCATCACCGACATGCGCACCGGCGCAGTCACCGCCATCGGCGCCAGGCATCTGGCGCGCAGGAATTCCAAGGTCCTGGCCCATATCGGCGCGCGCGGCACGGCCTACTGGAATGTGCGCCTGCTCGACCATCTCTTCGATTTTGACGAGATCCGCGTCCATTCGCGCCGCCCGGAAAGCCGCGACGGTTTCGCCGCCAAACTCTCCGCCGATCTCGGCAAGACGGTGACGGCGGTGGCCGACTGGAAGAGCTGCATCGAGGGCGCCGACATCGTCGTCGAGGCCTCGCGGCTGCCGGAGCCGCAACCGCTGCTGAAGACCGAATGGATCAAGCCCGGCGCGCTGGTCGTGCCCTATGGCACGATGAGCGCGGTGGAACTGTCGCTGACCGACATCATGCAGAAGATGGTCGTCGACGATTGGGGCCAGTGCAAGGGCGGCAAGTTCGGCTCGCTGCGCGCCCATGTCGAGACCGGGCGGCTGAGCGAGAAGACGCTGCATGCCGAGCTCGGCCAGATCGCCGCCGGCCTCAAGACCGGGCGCGAAAGCGAAGACGAAACGATCCTGTTCTGGCACCGCGGCCTGTCGCTGTCCGACATTGCACTGGGTAAGGCGATGCTGGCCAAGGCCCAAGTGCAAGGCATCGGCCAGAGGCTGCGCTTCGCATGACCGCGCTCGTCCTCATCGGGACCGGCGTCGGCATTGGCGATGTTGCTGCGGTCGCCCGCGATGGGCGCAAGGTGGAGATTGGACCCGACGTCATCGGCAGGCTGGAGAAGGCACGAAAAGTGCTCGACCAGGCCGCCGCATCCGGCCAGCAGATCTATGGCCTCAACACCGGGCTCGGCGCCAATCTCGGCACGTCAGTGGAAGGCGATGTCGGCGCCTTCCAGCGCCAGTTGCTGGAGGGCCGCAGCGGCGCGGTCGGCGAAGCGCTGCCGGTCGAGGCCGTGCGGGCAACCATGGCCGCCCGCGCCGCGATGCTTTCGACCGGCGGCTCCGGCCTTTCGCCTTCCGTCTTCGTCGCTTTGGTCGACGCCCTCAATGCCGGCGTCCATCCCGTCATGCCGTCGCTCGGCTCGATCGGCGCCGGCGACCTGGTGCTGATGACGGCACTCGCCCGCATGCTCACCGGCGAAGGCGAAGCGGACTATCAGGGCCGGCGCATGCCGGCGGCCAAGGCGCTGATGATGGCGCGCCTCGCCCCCATCAGCCTGGCGCCCAAGGACGGCCTGTCGTTGATCAACGCCTCGGCGGTGTCCGCCGGCGCCGGCGCGCTTGTGGTGACGGATGCGCTGTCCGCCCTGGCCCAGCAACAGCAGGCCGGCGCTCTGACCATGGAAGGTTTTGCTGCCAATCGCACCATCCTCGACCCGCGCCTGCATATGGCGCGCCCGGCGGCCGGCCAGCAGGAAGCAGCCAAGGCGCTGCACGATCTGCTCGCCGGTGACGAGGGGCCGGCGCCGGCCACCTTGCAGGACCCGCTGTCGATCCGCTGCATGCCGTCGATCCATGGCGCGCTGATCGAGGCGATCGGTCAGGCGAGACAGGCGGTCGAGATCGAACTCAATGCCGCCGCCGACAATCCGCTGGTGCTGGGCGATGATGAGCTGGTGCTGTCGACTGGCAATTTCCACACCGCCGCACTGGCGCTCGCCTTTGAGACGCTCGGCTTGGCGATCGCTCAATGTGCCGCGGCCAGTGCCGCGCGCTTCATCCAGCTCACCGGTTCGGGCCGCAATGGCCTGCCGAAATATCTGTCGCCGATTGGCAGCGCCTCGGCCGGCTTCGTGCCGTTGCAGAAGACGGTGACGTCGATCCAGGCCGCCATCCGCCACAAGGCCAATCCGGTGATGCTCGACTTCCTGGCCGTGTCGGAAGGCGTCGAGGACCACGCCACGCAGACACCTCTCGCGGTTGCGAAATGCGCTGGTATGATCGTGCTATGGCGGCGGCTGATCGCCTTCGAATTGATGGCCGCCGCACAGGCCATCGACTTGCGCGACGGCTTTACATTGGCGCCACGCACCGCCGCACTTCACACGGCGATCCGCACGCTGGTCCCTGCCCTGAAGGAGGACCGGCCGCTCGGTATCGATGCAGAGGCGCTTTACGCCGCGCTCGCCGGCGGAAGCTGGCCGGCCTGACGCGGCTTCTCAGAAGACGACGGTCTTGTGGCCGTTGAGCATGACGCGGGCTTCGAGATGCAGCTTGACGGCGCGCGCCAGCACCCGGCTTTCGATGTCGCGCCCGACGGCGACGAAATCCTCGGCGCTCATCGCATGGGTGACGCGTTCGGTCTCCTGATCGATGATCGGGCCTTCGTCGAGGTCGGAGGTGACGTAATGCGCCGTCGCACCGATCAGCTTGACGCCGCGATCGAAAGCCTGGTGGTAGGGCTTGGCGCCCTTGAAGCTCGGCAGGAAGGAATGGTGGATGTTGATCGCCCGTCCGAACAACCGGTCCGACAGGCCTTTCGAGAAGACCTGCATGTAGCGCGCCAGGATGACCAGTTCGGCCCCTGTCCGCTGCACCAGGTCCAGCAGCTTCTGTTCCTGTTCGACCTTGTTTTCCTTGGTGGTCGGCCAATGGTGGTAGGCAATGCCCTCCATCTCGGCGAAGCGGCGGGCATCCTCATGATTGGAGACGACGGCGGCAACCTCCGCGTTCAGCCAGCCGACCCTGATCTGGTACAGCAGATGGAGAAGCGCGTGGTCGAACTTGGAGACCATGACGATGATCTTCGGGCGGCGTCCCTGATCGACCAGCGCGGTCTTCATGCCGAAACGATCGACGCTTGATTTCAGGGCCCGCTCCAGACTGTCCCTGGTCGAGCCTGGCGGGCTGGTGAAGGCGATCCGCATGAAAAAGCGATTGGTCTGCCGGTCCCAGAACTGGCTGCTTTCGGCGATGTTGGCGCCATTCGCGGCAAGCTCCGCCGTGACGGCGGCGACGATCCCCGGCCGATCCTCGCAGGAAAGCGTGAGAATATGAACCGGCGCGGCCTCGCCCGTCGCATCATTGCCTTGAGATTTCACGCCCTGTCGACCCTTTTCATGAACAGGCTGAGTTCAGCCGGGTCCATATGCACCACATGCTTGTCTTCGGGGTAGGCCAGGCTGTTGACATCGGCAACATATTCCGAGAACGCGGCGATGCGTTCGGCCTGCAAACGATCATATTCGGCAGCGAAATTGCGATAGACCTTGGAGTGGCGGGGCATGTGGCCACGGTTCTGGCCGAGGATGTCGTCGGCAAACAGATATTGCGCGTCGCAGCCGGTGCCCGCCCCCATCGACAGCATGATCAGCGATGTCCGTTCCGAGATCGCCTTGGCCACCTCGACCGGAACGACCTCGATCTCCGCGCCGACGGCGCCTGCAGCTTCCAGTTGTTTCACCGCCGTGAAGACGTCCATGGCGGTGTCGGCGGTCTTGCCGACTGCCTTGAAGCCGCCGGTCCAGGTGGCCCGTGACGGGATCAGCCCGACATGGCCGATGACCGGGATATTGTCATCGGCCATCCGCTTGATCGTGGCGTAGCCGGCGCTGCAATAGACCGCGTCGGCGCCGGCCTTGTAGAGCCGGAAGGCCCAGCGCACGAAATCGTCCGATGTGCCGATCTCGTAGAAATTGTCGCCCGGCATGGTGAACAGGCTGGGTGCGGCGTCACGGTATTGCGGGTTGAGCATCAGTTCAGGCGGCACCGAGACGATGTCGAGCCCTGCCCGCTCGGCTGCCTCGGCCTCGTCCATCGTCAGCACACGCAGCATGGTCAGCTGGCGCTTGCCCTTCATGGCGCGCAAATCCGCCACCGTCGGTCTTTTTCGGCTCATCAAAAGGGTTCCCTCAGTTGCATTCGACGGCAGGTCAGCCGATCTGGATCATCACTTTGCCAGCCTCGACCTTCACTGGATAGGTGGCGAGATTGACGCAAACCGGTGCGCCCCGGGCCACACCTGTCTTATAGTTGAAGCGGCCATTATGCTTGGGGCATTCGATGATGTCGTCCATCACCAGCCCTTCGGCCAGATGCGCCTTCTCATGCGTGCAGTATCCGTCGGTTGCGAAGTACCCGTCATCCGGACTGCGATAGATGGCGAAGGTACGGCCGCCATGATCGAAGCGGATGACATCCTCTTCCTCGACATCGTCGACGCCACACGCTTCAACCCAGTCGGCCATCTGCTTCTCCTGCAACTCTATTCCGCCGCCGCCGGCACGGTCAGCGCATGGAACTCGTCCCGGTACGGCCTGGCCGTCGGCGGCAATTCACGCTTGAGGAAATAGTCCTCGTACTGAAGCTGCTTCAGCAGCACCGGCCAGACCTCGCGATAGGCATGCCACATCGAAGGGTTCGGCTCGGGCAGATCGTGCTTGATCAATTCGTGCAGCCTCGGCAGCGCGTGATAGGGCACCATCGGGAACATGTGATGTTCGACATGGTAGTTCATGTTCCAATAGATGAAGCGGCTGATCGGGTTCATGTAGACGGTGCGCGTGTTCAGCCGGTGGTCGGTGACGTTGTCGGCCAGCCCGATATGCTGCAGCAGGCCGGTCAGCACCATGTGCCAGCTGCCGTAGAGGCGCGGCAGGCCGATCAGCACCAGCGGCAGGAACGACCGGAGATAAAGCGCCAGCACGATGGTCGCGACATAGATTGCGACATGCCAGCGCGCGGCTGTGACCACCTTGTGAAGCTCCATCTCGGGAACAAAGCTTTTCTCGTCGGGCGAGATGCTGCCGAACGCATTGCGCACCAGCGTCGGCAGCGAATAGCGGAAATCGAGAATGCCGGTGAAGGCAAGTGCGGCGCGCAGCAGGTCCGGCGGACGCATCACCGCGATCTCGGCGTCGCGGCCGACGATGATCGTGTCGGTGTGGTGGCGGGCATGGCTCCAGCGCCAGGTCACCGGATTGCGCATCAGCATGAAGCTGGCGATCTGGTAGACGGCGTCGTTCATCCAGCGCGTACGGAAAGCAGTGCCGTGGCCGCACTCATGCCAGCGCGAGTCGCTGGACGAGCCGTATAGCACGCCATAGACAAGCAGGAACGGCACCACCCACCACGTGCCCCAGAACCAGATGATGCCGGCGGCAGAACCCAGTATGGCCGATATCCAGATGATCGTGTCGCGGATCGCCGGTCCGTCGGAGCGTTGCATCAGCTCTTTCATCGCCTTGCGCGGCACATCGGTATGGTACCACTCGGCCGAGGCCAGTCCCGTCTCGATCGCAATGCGTGTGCTTTCGCCGACCAGACTGTAGTCGCGCTTTTTCTCCATCACATCGACCTCCGATATCCGACCCGCCAGCCGGAGCATTCGTTTCGCATCATGCCCTGTCCGCCAATCTCGGGAAGTTTCCCGACGGCGCAGGATAATCCTGTTGCGGTTGCCTGGCGATCGAAGCGATCCTCTCTTCAGCCACGGCGATCTCGCCGGCGCCGTCGAGCACCCGGAACACCGCGTCGTAAGAACGGCTTTCGCCATGCTCCAGCCAGATCATCTCGCCGCGCTCGCGCGCCGCGAGATTGCCCAAGACATGATGCGTCGACGGTTCGATGCCCAGTGCATACTGCCCTGCCTGGAAATTCTGCCATTGATAGGCGCAAGGCAGCTGGTCCTTGCGCGTCACCACTTCGAAGCCGAGTCCGAGCTGATCGTTGACCACCGCCAAAGGCACCTCGCCATTGGCGTCCGCCGCCATCTCGTGCTGCCAGACCTGCTCGCTGAAGCCCAGTCGCGGCGCCGGCACGGTGCGGTAACCGACCTTCTGCGCCTGATAACGTTCGCCGGCATGGCCAGCCCAGACGACGTCGCGGATCGGCGCTAGATAGCGCGAACCCTCGTCGAGCAAGGGGTGGCTGACATTGACGTGGTAGAAATACATGTGCGGCGTGCGATTGAAGCCGTGGTTGACGACGCGGTCCGACAGCCGGATCTCGTTGCCGCCGACATCGGCCTCGATGCGCCGGATCAGATGCAAATCCTCGCCGAAGACCGCCGATTGCTGCACGATGCCTTCGGCCCAAAGCACGCAGCGGTCGCCATCCCAGGCCTCGCCATAGCCGGTCAGCCGCGCCGGAATGGTGCCAACGCGGCCATGCAGCGAATGGATCACGGTCTTCTTGCCCGGGTAGTTGTAGCTGTCGGCAGGCACCTCTTCCCGGCCCAGTATGTGGTCGAGGCCGCAGGTGACGAGCAGGCCTGAAAACGAGCGTGCCCAGGCGAGCCCCCCTTCCCCCTCATAATCGTGCAGGCCGGGTTGGCGAAAACCGCTCGGCGAGTGCCAGCCGATCGCCTGGCCCTTGAAGTCGCAATCGGCGATGTCGAGTGCCCGGTCGACCAGCGCCGTGAAACGCAGCCCCGAGCCGGTGCGGAACTCGAGCATGCGGATGCCGCGTTCCACCCCGTCGCCAAGCGTCATCAGCCGCACGCCGGCAAATTGCGACAGCATGCCCGAACGTTCCGATACCTGCCGGCGCGAAAGCGTCTTGCCGTAGAGCTCTACCATGTGACGGCCAACTTCTTCACTTCGCTCTCGTCTCTTTCAGCAGGGCCGACATGTCGGCGCCAGTGATGATGCTTTCCACGGTCAGAAGATCGGTATCGGCAACTGTCTGCTCGGCGACGATCTCGCCGCGGCGCATGACGATGATGCGGTCGGCGACCTGGAACACGTGATGGATGTTGTGGGTGATCAAGAGCACCGAATGGCCGGCGTCACGCACCTCCTTGATGAAGCGCAGCACGCCGTGGGTTTCTTCGACGCCGAGATTGTTGGTCGGTTCGTCGAGGATGATGACCTTGGCGGCGAACTGCATGGCGCGAGAAATCGCGATCGACTGCCGCTCGCCACCGGACAGCGTCGAGACCAGCGCATCGGCGTCGAGGTTTTTCGAGATACCGACGCGCTTCAACAGCGCCGACGCCGCGTCGCGCAATTTGGCGAAATCGAGCGGCGCGAACACGCCCAGCCATTTCAGCTTGACCGGCTCGCGCCCAAGGAAAAGATTGCGCGCGATGCTGAGATCCGGCGCCAGAGATGTATCCTGGTGGATGGTCTCGATGCCGAGGTCCATCGCATCGCGTGTCGAGCGGATCGAAACCTTTTCGCCGCGCACATAGATGTCGCCACGGTCGATCGGAAACACACCCGAGATCGCCTTGATCAGCGTCGATTTGCCGGCGCCATTGTCTCCAAGCAAGGCCACCACCTCGCCCTCCTTGAGGGCAAAGCACGCATTCTTCAGCGCCCGAACGCTGCCGAAGGATTTTTGCAGATTCTGCAGCCGGAGAACTTCCATCATCAGCCCCTTGCGGCGTTCTTCTGCAGCAAAGCGTGCAGGATGAGCATGGCGAGAATGATGAGGCCGACGAAGATGTTGTAGGCGAGGCCCGGCACGCCGATCAGCACGATGCCGTTGCGGATCGCGCGCAGCATCAGCGCGCCGACGATGGTGCCGAGGATCGTGCCGCGTCCACCGGTCAGCGCCGTCCCGCCGACCACCACCATGGCGATCACTTCGAGCTCGTAGCCGGTGCCGGCCACTGGTGAAGCGGCCGAGATGCGGAAGGCGCTGATCATGCCGGCCAGTCCTGCCAGGACCGAAGTCAGGATGAACAGCCACACCTTGACGGCGTCCGCCGGCACGCCGCGCGCCACCGCCGCGTTGCGATTGGAGCCGATGGCGCTGATCCAGTTGCCGAGCTTGGCATAGCGCAGCACGTAGATCGCCAGCAGCGAGAGACCGATGAACCACCACAGCGAGGTGTAGAACCGGAACGAGCCGACATTGAAGCTGCCGGCCAGCAGCGTCACGAAGAAGCCGGGCTGATCCCAGGATTTCAGCGGAAAGCCCTGTGTGATGTAAAGCGCTGCCCCGCGCACCACGAGCAGCATCGACAGCGTGACCAGAAAGGACGAAATGCCGATCTTGGTGACGATCAGCCCGTTGATGGCGCCGATGGCGATGCACAGCAGAAGTCCGGCCAGAAGGGCGACGCCGATATCGACGCCGCCGTTCTGCACCAGGAGCATGACGACAACCGGCGCCAGCCCGAACACGGCACCAACCGACAGGTCGAACTCGCCCGCCGTCAGAAGCAGCGTCATGCCGAGCGCGATGATTCCGAGCTCGGGGAGGAACGCCATCATGTTGGAGATGTTGAGCGGCGACAGGAAATTGGCATCGGCGATGGCGAACACCGCAAGGAGGACAACGAGGATGACGAGCGAGGAGAATTGCGGCGAGCGCATAAGGCTCGATCTGCGTTTCCCGACAGGCATTTCGTCTTCTGCGGCGATCATCATGACTGCTTGAACCATGCTTTGAAGAGGCACCCGCGGCCTGCGCCGCGGGCACCGGTTTTCACTTCGTGTCGTAGAGTTTCAGGATCGGTTCGACGCTCGAGGCGTCATAAAGGCTGAACGTGTGAATGTCGTAGCCGATCGGTTCGCCCGACGCGGCGAGCCCGAGCAGCGCCACCGGCATGAAGCCCTGCGCAGACGGGAACTGCCAGGCGGCGGCGTTGACGAAGCCGGATTTGACGGCCTCTGCGGTTTCCTTCGAATTGCCCCAGCCGACGACCGGGATCTTGCCGGCCGGCACGCCGGCGCCGTCGAACACCCGCTTGACGCTGGCCGCGACGGAATCGCCGAGCGCGATGATCGCCGGCGGATTGTTGGCCACCATATAGTCGGTCATCTTGGCAATGATGCCGGCCGGATCGGTGCCGCAATCGACCACATCATATTTGATCCCGAGCGGATCGAAGACACTGGCGATGCCTTCGGTCTCCAGCTGCTGATAGCTGGCACCAGGCACTTCCACCGGCAGGAACACCTTGTCGCCCTGCTTCACCATCTTATGGTCGACAAGATACTTGGCCCAGATGACGCCCGCCTCCTTGAGATCGGCGCCGACATAGGCCTGCCGTCCGGTCGCCGGATCGTCTGTGTTGAAGAACACGATCGGAATCCCGGCCGCCTTGGCAGCCTTCACTTCCTCGGTCCACAAGCCCGGCTGGGCCGAGGTGGTGGCGATGCCGTTAGGCTTGGCCGCAAGGGCCGAATTGAAGGCCTCCTTCTGCGCCGCCATGTCGCCGCCGCTGAAGGAGATCTTGCAGGTAACCTTGAGCTGGTCGCAGGCTTTGGTCGCGCCGGCATTCCAGTCCAGCCAGAACGCATCCGATGGGCCGCCATGCGAGAGCAGGTAGAAGGTTTTCTGCCCATCCTGCGCCATTGCCGGCGCGCTCAACGAGACGCCGGCGAACAGCGTTGCGGCAGCCGCCAGTTTCAATGCGAATTTCAACATTCTTTCCTCCCTTGCTTTGGGCCGCGCCGCGGCAAATCGACGGCGCGCAGTGACCGTCACAGACCGTTGGCGCGGAACTTCCCATCGAGGAATTTCTTGGCGCGCGGCACGTCGTCTTCCGAGAGATGCTCGATGATGACGGGGATATTCGGATGCTTCTGCGCCAGCCGCTGGAGGTAGAGATCATAGTTCAGCGAACCGAGGCCCGGTGCCGGCAACTCGATCTCACCGACGCCACGGAACGTATGGCTCTCCAACGCGTCCTCGTCGCCGATATCGGCGTGCTTCTCGGACTTGTCGCCGCCCGAACGCTTGACGTCCTTGGCGTGCGCTATTCTGATCTTGTCGGTCAGCGTGTCGAACACCTGGTTCAGGATCTGGTCCATCCTGTCGATGTTATGCGTCTCGAAATAATTGGTCGGATCCATCAGCAGACCGAGGCCGGGATGGTCGACCTGGGCGAACATCTTCACCGTCTCCTCGACCGAGCCGACAACGTTGTTGACATAGGTCTCAAGCAGGAAGACCGCGCCGTGGTCGTAGGCCGTCTGGGCAAGGTCGGCGACCACCTTGCGGCATTCCTCGAACCCTTCCTCGGTCTTGTTCTTGGGGTGATGCACCCAGTCGGATTCGGTGTTGTAGGTGCCGGTCTCCGAGATCACGTAGGGCGAGCCGAAATGGCGGGCGTTGCGGATGATCTCCTTGAGATAGCCGACGCGCTTGTCGCGCTCGGCCTTGTCCGGATGGATGATGTTTGTGTAGCCGGAAATGCAGCACACCGGCAGGTGATGATCGCGGAAGACGTCGCGCACCTTCTTGGCCTTGTCCTTGGTGATCTGCCCCGCCGAGAGGTCGACATCCTTGAAATGCAGGTCGAGCTGCACCGTGTTGAAATCGAGCCCGCGGATCTTCTTCGCCGTCTCTTCGAGGCCGTACGGGAAATACCCCGTGAAAATACCTGCCTGCATCATGGTGTGAATTCCTCCCTGTAAGCGATTCAGTTGTCTGGTATTTCAGTTGCGGTGATCAGGTAGCGATCTCGGAAAGTTTGACCGTGCGGCCCTCGTCGATCGAGCGGTATCCCGCCTCGACCAGCGCCATGGTCTTGACGTTGTCGGCGACCGACAGCGCCGGCGGCGTGCCGGTCTTCACCGCATGCTGGAGCTGTTCCATGACGCCGATAAAGGCATGCGGGAACCACATCGTGTCCCAGCTCGGGCTGACCCATTCGCCGCCGGTCGTCTCGGTCGAAGCGTAAGTCAGCGTTGAGGCAGCGCCCGTCGGCCAGCCGATGGTGCCCTTCGCGACGCCCTTGGTGCCGTCGACGCGCCAGTTGATGTGCTGGTCGTCCTTGTAGCCATCCTGGCGCGGACCGGACCAGACATCCTCCAGCGACACGGCAAGAACACCGGACGGGAAACGCAGCGTCGACACCGTGATGCCGTCGGAATGGTCGAATGTCGTGCGCGGATCCTTGCGTGTCAGCGTGGTGATCTCAGAGGGGTCGCCGAACAGGAAGCGCAGCACGTCGAGATGATGCACGCTCATATTGGCGAGCGTCAGCCGGTCGTAATCCTCGAGGAAGCTCTGCCAGTGGGGGATGGCGTGCATGTCGATCTGCGCGAAAACGATGTCGCCCAGCGCGCCGCTGTCGATGATCTGCTTCAAGACGCGCATCGACTGGTCGTAGCGCATGTTCTGGTTGACCGAGAGGATCTTGCCGGCCTTGGCCGCCTCGTCACGCAGCTTGACCGCTTCATCGACCGACAAGGCCAACGGCTTCTGCGCCAGGATTGCCTTGATGTGCTTCTGCTTCAGCGCGTGACGGATCAGCGCCGGCTGCAGGTCGGGCGGGAAAGCAAGATCGATGATCTCGACATTTTCGTCCTCGATCAGTTTTTCCGGCGTGTCGTGGACCGTGGGGATGCTCCAGCGCGTCGCCACCTTCTCGGCGCTGGCCCTGGTACGCGAGGCGATTGCCACCACCGGGAATCCAGCTTCCTTGTAGGCGGCCAGATGGCACTCGGCCATGATCATGCCGGCGCCGACGCAGCCGATCTTGTATTCCTTCGTGCGAACCTTCACGTCCGGCTCGAAGCCTTTGCTTGCCATCTCTTCCTCCCGAAGGTCTTTCCTTGCGGCGGCCGTCATCGTGCCAACGCTCCGCCGCTCTGTTCGAAATAATGCACTCTGGCCGGCTCACAGGATATCGCCACCATGGCATCCGGCCTGATATCGGGCTGGCCGCGCAGCAATGCCTTCAGCCGCGCCTGCCCGGCAGCGAGCGTCACCACGGTATAGCCACCAAGCGGCTCGACCTCGAACACTCGCGCCGGGCGGCCCGGGTCCCCATCCGCCCACGGTCTAACCTTGATGTCTTCCGGCCTCAGGCCGATCTCCACGGCGTCGGCGGGCGCTGTCTTGTCTTCGATGCGGATCGTGCCTTCAGCCGCTTCGACCCCGCCCTCGCCACGCGCCGATCTGAGGATGTTCATCATCGGCGAGCCAAGCAGCCTTGCCACATAGGTGCTGGCCGGGCGGTCGTAAATCTCTGCCGGCGCACCGATCTGCCTGATCTTGCCGTCCTCCAGGATGGCGATGCGGTCGGCCACCGACATCGCCTCTTCCTGGTCATGCGTGACGTAGATCAGCGTCTTGCCGAGTTCGCGCTGGATACGCTTCAGCTCGACGCGCGTTTCCTCGCGCAGCCTGGCGTCGAGCGCCGAGATCGGATCGTCCATCAGATAGGCATTGGGATCGCGCACCAGCGCCCGCGCGATTGCCACGCGCTGCCGCTCCCCGCCCGAAAGCTGTCCCGGCGGCTTGTGCAGGATATGGCCGATATGCAGCTTCGCCGCGACGTCGGCGACCCGCCTTTTGATCTCGGCCTCGGCGACCCGGCGTTCGACCAGGGGGAAGCGGACATTGTCGAGCGCGCTCATATGCGGAAACAGCGCCAGGTTCTGGAACACCATCGCCACGTTGCGTTCGGCCGGCGACACCGCGTTGACCGGCCTGCCGCCGATCAGGATCTCTCCCGAGTCCGGCGTCTCCAGCCCGAGCACCAGGCGCAGGATCGTCGACTTGCCCGACAACGGCGGTCCGAAGAAGCAGAAGAATTCGTTGTCGTTGACGGTGAACGAGGCGTCGTCGACGGCGAGTGTGTTGCCGTAGCGCTTGGTCACATTGCGGAAGACGATATCGGCCATCTCAACCTGCCTTCGTCGCAAGGCCGGTAGCGGCGTCGAAGACGCGCACCGACGACGTAGTGGGAGCGACGATCGCGGTGTCGCCGATCGCCAGCCCGACATCATTGTCGAACACCGTTTTCACAGCCGCCTCGCCCAACCCGAGATGAACGATGGTGCGCGCGCCGATCCGTTCGACGAAGGTGACAGGCATGGCGAGGCCTTGCCCATTCCGCACCAGCGACGCCTGTTCCGGCCGAAATCCGTAAAGCACCTCGCCGCGCGCGCCGCGCAGCGCCGCCGCGAGCTCGCTCGGCAGCGGCGGGGTGATGCCCAAGGGTCCGAGATCGACGACCAGCCCGCGGTCGCTTTCCGCCGGCCTGCCCTTGAGCAGGTTCATGCCCGGCGCGCCGATAAATCGGGCGACGAAGACATTGGCCGGATCGTTGTAGACCTCGAGCGGCGTGCCGACCTGCTGCAGCACGCCATGGTCCATGACCGCGATGCGGTCGGCCATGGTCATCGCCTCGAGCTGGTCGTGGGTGACATAGACCATGGTCTGGCGGAACTGCCGCTGCAACTGCTTCAGTTCGGTGCGCATGACGGCCCGGAAAGCGGCGTCGACATTGGAGAGCGGCTCGTCGAGCAGGAAGATCGCCGGCTCCATGATCGCCGAGCGGCCGATCGCCACCCGCTGCAAGATGTTGACCGACAGCCGGTCGGCCTTGCGGTCGAGCAGCGGCGTCAGTTGCAGCATCTCGGCGATGGCGCCGACACGGCGGTCGATCTCGGCTTTGGCAGCCCCTCGCATTTTTGGTCCATAGGCAAGGTTCTGGCGCACCGTCATATGCGTGAAGATGGCGTAGTTCTGGAAGACGAAGCCAACGCCGCGCCGGCCCATCGGCACGCCGGCCATGTCGCGCTCGCCAAACAGGATCTTGCCGTCGGTCGGCTCTTCCATGCCGGCGATCATGTTCATCGTCGTCGACTTGCCGCAGCCCGACGGGCCGAGCAGCGCCATGAACTCGCCATCTGATATTGCCAAATCCATGGTCTTCAGCGCGGTGAAGTCGCCGAATTTCTTGACCAGGTTTTGCAGGTGAATGGCGCTCATGTCGGTACCTCGCGTGCCCGCGCCATGCGCTTCATGGCAAACACAGCGACGATCGACAGCACGACCAAAATGGCCAGCGCGATCGCAGCCACATAGCCCCAGATCAGGTCCTGCGTGGTGAGCTTGTAGATGTAGACCGAGATGGTTTCGGTGGCGACGCCTGGACCGCCGCCGGTCATGATGTAGAGCGTGTCGAAGATCTTGAAGTTTTCGATCACCCGGATCGCCAGCGCGATGATGATGATCGTCTTCATCTTCGGCAGCACGATGGTGACGAAGCGCTGCCACGGATTGGCGCCGAGCAGCGTCGCCGCCTTGATCTGGTCCTCCGGCACGCCGACCAGGCCGGCAAGCAGGATGAGGAACATCAACGGCGTCCACTGCCAGATGTCGGCGACCATCACCGCGATCAGCGCCAGCGTCGGATCCGACAACCAGGCGATGGTGACGGGTGAGCCGGTCAGCGCCGACAAGATGTCGTTCACCGGGCCGCCCGACTGGAACAGCATGAAAAACATGTAGCCGGCCACCGCAGGCACCACCATCATCGGCATCAGCAGGATCGAATAGAAGATGCGCTTGCCCGGGAAATCGTCGGCAAACAGTGTCGCCAGCGCCAGCCCAAGCAGGAACTCCGCCGGCACGCAGACGATCATGACGATGGCCGTACGCTTCAGCGCGCTCCAGAAGCGCGCGTCGGCGGCGAGATCGGTGTAGTTGGCAAAGCTGTTCCACATCGACCATGCGTTCCACCAGCCGGTGCCCGACAGGGGCGACCAGTCGGTGACGCTGATGTAGAGCTGCATCAACAGCGGGAAGGCCGAGATGAACAGCACCAGGATCTGCGCAGGCAGCGTCAGCCGGAAACCCAGCCTTGCGCCCTCATCGCGCGAAACCGGCTTTGCTCCGACGGCTTTCATCTCATCCTTGGAAGTCATGACAGTCACCGCGCTCATTGCTTGAGCGCCCCGAACGTCAACCCGCGCACCAGATGGCGTTGGATGGCGATGCCCATGATGACCGGCGGCACGGCCGCGATCAGCCCAAGCGCCGCCTTGGCGCCATAGAGCTGCCCGGTCATCGAGGAGGACAGAGAGGCCATGTAGACCGGGATGGTCACCCATTCGCGCGTCGTCAGAAGCAGCGCGATCAGATAGTCCGACCAGTTGAGGATGAAGACGAAGAGCGCGGCACTGGCCAGCGGCGCGCGCATCATCGGCAGCGTGATGCGGGTGAAGACGCGCAGCCGCGAACAGCCTTCGACAAGCGCTGCCTCCTCGATCTCGCGCGGCATGTCGTCGAAGAAGGTCTTCATTAGCCAGAAGGCGAACGGCAAGGTGACGATGCCGTAGATCAGCGCCAGCCCCCACCAGCTATCGGTGAAGTTGAGGAAAGCCCACATGATCATCACCGGGATCATGACCGCCATCGGCGGAAAGATCCTGAGCTGGATCAGCGCCAGCGGCAGGTTCTGGCCGGAGCCGAAACGCGACAGCCCATAAGCCGCGGCAGTGCCCGCCAACATGGCGATCACCGTGCCGAAAACCGCCGACAGCAGCGATGCGAGGATCGGCTTCAGCGCGTTACGGTCGAGCGCGACGATCAAATTGTTGGTCGACTCGCCGAAGACGAAACGGAAATTGCTGAGCGTCGGGTTCTTCGGCCACCAGGTCAGTTCGGCCCCGGTCGCCGACCATTCGGCGATCGGCTTGAAGGCCATCGACACCATCCACAGGATCGGCACCAGCGTCACCGCCATAGCCGCGAAGATCGCGGCATAGCGGAATATCAGGAAAGGAACGGAACGCTTCATCTGGCGGCTTTGCTGGTGGCGTTGTGGGCGGAGGGGAGAAGCAAGCTCCTCCCCTCCTTCGATATGATCCAGGGAGAAGGATCAGACGATTGGATCGAGAACTGTCGGCCAGGCCTCCTTGTTGGTCTTGATGGCTTCGAGCAGTTTGTCCTCGCCGGTACGCCGCGCGATCTTTTTCCACTCTGCCTCGGTATCGGCCATCGCCTGCTCTGATGTCTTGGCCTTGGTCAGCGCCGCCATCAGGTTCTCGTCGAGCGCATTGTGGAAGGCCGTCGCGCCGGGATAGTTGATGGTCGGCACGGTGCGAGCGACCGTCTCGCGCACGACGTCCATGTGGTAGGCATGATAGGTCTGGCGCACCAGCGGATCGGAGAAATCCGAAAGCCGGAACGGATCCAGATAACCGCCGGGGTTGGCGCTCATCCAGGCGTAGATACGGGCCGAGCCCAGCCATTGCAGCAGGAGATAGGCGACCTCCTGGTTCTTCGACTGTGACGAAACCATGCCGGTCAGCGAGAACCACAGCACGGAACGGCTGATCAGCTTGCCGTCGATCTCGCGGCCGGGCGGCAGCATCGAGCCGATCTTGCCGGTGACGGCTGAATCCTTGTTGCCGGCATTGTCGAGAAACTTCGGCAGGTTGGAGAAGGCGCAGGTCATCGCCGCACCACCCTTGGCGAAATTGCCGTATTGCTCCGGCCAGCCCCAGGAGATCGCATCCGGCGAATGATGCGCGAGCGAAGCGACATATTCGTTGGTGGCGGCAATGCCTTGCTCGGAATTGATCATCGGCTTGCCGTCATCGCCAAACAGGAACTGGTTGGGCGAAGCCATCGAGACATAGCGCTGGTACCAGTTGGTGTAGCCCCAGCCCTGGTTGCGCAGGTCGGTCGAGCCGAACAGCCCCTTGTCCGGGCGCTGGAAGAAGGCGGCGATGTCGCCATGCTGCTTCCAGGTCTTCGGCGGCGCCAGATCGTAGCCGTATTTGTCCTTGAAGGCCTTCTTCTCGGCTTCGTCGCCAAACAGATCGGTGCGATAGACCCAGGTCTGGAAGTCGCCATCCAGCGAGACGCCATAGTTCGAGCCGCGGTATTTGTTGAGCAGCGACACGCCCTTGGCGCCATTGACATAGCCGCTGACGGGATCGTCCCATTCGGGCTTATGCTGCGCGACAAAGTCATCGAGCTTGGCGATGCCGCCGGTTTCGGCGAGGTCGCCGAGGCGGTTCCATTCGGTCGAGTAGATGTCGTAGGCCCCACCCTTGGTGGAGATGTCCTGCATCGTCTTGGTGAATTCCTGGCCGTTCGGCAGACCGACGATTTCGATCGCGATTCCGGTTTCCTTTTCCCACAGCTCCTTGATCGACGGCGCACCGGCCGGGAACGGCTGCGTGAGCTGGCCGATCGAGCCGTCGGACAGGCCGAGCACGATCTTGGCCGGCGCCTTGCCGGCGCCCTTCAGCGCCTTGGCTGCCTCGATGGCACGGCCTTCCGGCGTGTCGGCGCCATACTGGTAGCGTTCGGCTCCATCGAAGCCCGTCGGGCCGCCGATCATGCCGGGCGCCAACGCGTCGGCCGCATAGGCACGGCCGGGACGAATGAATTGGGGTGCGATACCAGCGGCGGCCATGATCACAGCCGCCTTTCCTCCGGATGCCAGCAGCCGGCGCCGCGAGATGCGGATCAAGTCAGACATTGAAACTCCTCCCTCAGGGCCACGTTTCCTCCACGACCCTCATGAGGGATATTGACGGCAGCATGGCAAGGCTGTCAACATCATAAATAATCAAAATACCTCACAACATTGCAACAGGGCAAGGAAATGCACAAAAACGGGACCCATGCGTCATGCCGGATGCCTCAATTTGAGGGAACCCGACCCTTCCCGGCCCTGCGCAACCTTGCCGGGCCATTTGATTTAGCGCGGCGGCTTGCACATCGGCCAAGGGCGGATACATCATTTCCCATCAGAATCGCCGATGGCGGGGAAGCCGTCGCAAGCCGATCCGACGCATGCAGGAGATGAAAGACGGTGCGGTCCACCCTGACTGACATAGCCCGGGAAGCCGGTGTCTCGGCCGCAACGGTCGACCGAGTGCTCAACAACCGCCCCGGCGTGCGGGCGCGCACGCGTGAAATCGTGCTCGAAATGGCGCAGCGGCTTGGCTACATCGCCGAAAGCCCGAACGGGGCGCCGCCGCGGCCCTTGCCCGGCGACGTCATCCGGCTAGACTTCGCGCTGCCCGCCGGCACCAATTCCTTCATCAAGATGCTGCACCGCCAGATCGAGGCGCAGGCGCAGTCACGGCCAGACCTCGATGTCCACATTGCCACCATCGAAGGGTTCAACCCGGACGGTCTCGCCCGCCTGCTGCAGGACCTGCGCGGACAGACGCAAGGCGTCGGCGTCATCGCCCTCGACCATCCGACGGTGCGCGAAGCGATCCGCTCCCTGTCGGCCAACGACATCAAGGTGGTGACCATCGCGTCCGACATCCTGCATGTGCCCAGGGTCGCCTATATCGGCATCGACAACCGCGCCGCCGGGCGGCTGGCCGGCTATCTGCTCAACCGCTTCATGGGATCGGGGCGTCCGGGCAAGGTGGCGCTGTTCGCCGGCTCGCTGTCCTATCGCGGTCACGAAGAGCGCGAGATGGGGTTCCGCCATATCCTGACGGAGGAATCCCCCAATCTGCAGATCGTCGAGATGCGCGAAATGCTCGACGACCGCGAGAAGGCTTATTCGGAGGCATCCGCCCTGCTGGAGCGGCACCCCGACCTTGCCGCGATCTACAATGTCGGCGCCGGCAACACCGGCATCGCCCGCGCGCTCAAGGAGCGCGGCCGCGCCCAATCCATGGTCTTCCTCGGCCACGAGGTGACGGACGGCACCAAGGATCTTCTGCTCGACGGCACGCTCGACGCGGTCATCGACCAGAACCCGCGCGTTGAGGCCCGTGAGGCACTCAACACCTTGACCCATGCGGTCCGGGGACTGCCCTATGAACTGCACCAGCCCAGGCTGCAGGTGATCTTCAAGGAGAACATCCCGGAGATTTGACGGACCAGACGAGCGGGGCAGCGCGGTAAAGCGCTCGCCCCGCTCGATCTTTCCGGGTCTACTGGACGGCAGCGACTTCTGCTGCGGCACCGTCGACAAAGCTCTTGTCGACCCATTTGCCATAGTCGATCGAGCCCTTCAGGAGCCCGGCGCTGGCCATGAATTTCTCCTCGCCCCGCAAGGCGGCGATCGCATTGTCAGTGACTTTCGGATCCTGGTGGAACACGCCGTCGGCATAGGTCTTGCGGACCGACTTTTCCGACGACTTGGTCGCCTCGACAAAGGTCTTGATCGTCTCGTCCGGATGGGCGTCGGCCCAACGCGAAATCTCGATATCGACCTTCAGCAGCCGCTTGACCAGATCGGGATATTTCGCCGCGAAGGCGCCATTGACCGAGATGACGTTCGGAACGTTCCATTCCGGATGGGCGCTGGTGTCGAACAGCACCCGCGCCTCGCCGGTATCGACCAGCTTGGCCGCCGTCGAATCCGTCTCGACGATGGCGTCGATATCGCCGCGCAACAGCGCCGGGCCGGATGCCTCGAAAGGCAAGTTCAGGCCTTCGACGTCATTTGTGGTCAGGCCGACACTGTTCAGTGCCTTGCTGAAGTTCGAATGCCGCACCGTGCCGGTGAGATAGGCGACCTTCTTGCCCCTGAGATCCTGCAGCGTCTTCAGCGGCGAGTCGGTCTTGACGACGATGTAGGAACCGCCGGCCTTCACATAGCTCGACAGGCCGATCAGCTTGACATCGGCGCCGGACGCAGCAACGCGCAGCGCTGGATTGTTGCCGGTATAGGTGAATTCGATCGCGCCGGTGGCAAGCGCCGTCGTCGCCTCCGAACCGCCATTGAAGGTCACCAGTTCGACCTTGATGCCGTCCTTGGCGAATTCCTTCTCCCACCAGCCGTCCTTCTGGGCGAGGATGAATTTGAGATGCCCCGGCGCCGTGCTGCCGATACGGATAATTTCAGGCTTGTCCTGCGCGAAGGCAGGCATGCCGCCAAGGCCGATGACGACGGCAATGGCACCCTTCAGCAACAGCCGGCGAAATGCGTCGAATGGAATGTTGGGCATGGGAAAAATCCTTCCTGATTGGAATGAATGGGCCGCTTAAATGAGCGAGGTCTCGGACTGGCCCTTCCAGGCTGTTGCCCAGCGCTCGAACCAGACGAGCAGGTAGTTGACGGTCAGGCCGATGACGGTGAGTGTCAGGATGCCGGCATACATGTCGGCCGTCTCCATCATCAGTTGCGAGTTCTGGATGAGGAAACCGAGGCCGGATTTGGCCGCCAGCATCTCGGCGCCGATGACCGCGAACAGTGAGGATTTCACCGCCAGCCGGGCGCCGGCGACGATCGAGGGAATGCTGGCCGGCAGGATGACTTTCCGGAACAGATCGAAGTCGGACGTGCCCATCGAGCGCGCCGCCTTGATCAGCAGCGGATCCACCGACTTGACGCCGCTGATCGTGTTGACGAGGAGAAAGAAAACCGAGGAGTAGAAGGTGATCGCCACCTTCGATTCCTCACCGATGCCGAGCAACAGGATGAACACTGGCAGCAGTGCGAATTGCGAGGTGTTGCGCAGCGTCTGCACCAGAAGGTCGGAAACCTTCTCGAACAGCGAATAGCGCCCCATCAACAGACCGAGCGGGATGGCCACCACGACGCCGAGCGCAAAGCCAATCGCCGCGCGCTGCAGGCTTATGCCGATATGCTCGATCAGCACGCCCGAGGCGAGCAGCGCCCACCAGGCAACCAGCACCTCGCTCAGCGGCGGAAAGAAAATCCGGTTCAGCCAGCCGAGCCGGGGCGCGATCTCCCACAATAGGAAGAACAGGCCGAGCAGCGGCAGGCCATAGAGGAACGTGCCGTGGCTTGCTTTCTTGCTCCGGATCTTGGCGCTGGCCTTGATGGCGGGGACCCTGGCGACGGCGACCGTTTCGCCCGCGCCGGCAAACAGGTGGAGCGCTCGAGCGGAGCCAAACTTCTCGGTCAGATAGGCCATGGGTCCAGCTCCTCAGTGACTGAAGGCTGGCGACAGGGTCCAGTCCTTCTGCGCCTTGTTGACCTCGTCGCGCAGCACGTCCCAGACGCGAGCGCGATAGGCGTTGAATTCGGCGCTGGCACGGATGTCGCCGTCGCGCGGCCGTGGCAGGTCGATGTCGATGATCTCCTTCACCGTACCTGGGCGCGCGGTCATCACCACGACGCGGTCGGCGAGGAAGATCGCCTCGTCGATCGAGTGGGTGACGAAAATGACAGTCGTATTGATCTTACCCCAGATCCGCAGCAACTCGCCTTGCAGCAGTTCGCGCGTCTGCTGGTCGAGCGCCGCGAACGGCTCGTCCATCAACAGCACTTCCGGGTTGCTGGCCAGCGCACGCGCGATCGCCACACGCTGCTGCATGCCGCCGGACAGCTGGTTGGGAAAACGGTCTTCGAAACCGGCAAGGCCGAACAGTGCCAACAGATGGCGGGCGGTCGCCGTGCGCTCGGCCTTGGCGACGCCGCGCACCTCCAGCGCATATTCGATGTTGGCGAGCGCCGTGCGCCAGGGAAACAACGCATATTGCTGGAAGACATAGCCGGTCTTGGGATCGGGCCTGGTGATGCGCCGGCCGTCGAGCTGGACGTCGCCACCGGTCGCCTGCGTCAGCCCGCCGACAATGTCGAGCAGCACCGACTTGCCCGAGCCGCTGGGGCCGACCAGCGTGATGAACTCGCCCTTGCGGATGGAAAGATCGACGCCGTCGAGCACGGTGACGCGGTCGGTCGCCTCGCCATCGACGGTGACGAACTGCCCCGGCTTGAGCTGGAAGGTCTTGCTGATGTCGCTGACGACAATACGGTCCATATCTGTCTCCGATCGGTTCACTGCGCCACGCGGATGCGGTGCGTCGGGTCGAATTCCGAGCCGCCCGCCTTGCCGCGCTTCCAGCCAAGCGCGCGGGCATAGGAGCCGAACAGCTGTCGGGCGTCGGCCTGAGCTTCCGTGATGCCGGTCGGCCCTTCGGCGAACTCGGCCACGTAAAGGGCGTCGGTCGGGCAGTAGATCTCGCACAGGAAGCAGGTCTGGCAGTCCTCCTGGCGAGCGATCACCGGCACGCCATTGTCGGTCGCGTCGAAGACATTGGCCGGACACACCTTGACGCAGATGTCGCATTCGACGCAGCGCGTGGCCGAGACGATCTCGATCATGACACCAGCTCCGCCAGCCGCTCTGGCGCGCCTGCGATGCGGAACGCATCCACACCAGTGATGACCAGCCGGTGCGCGAAGGCAGCGCTCTTGCCCGGTTGGTCGGAGCGGCGATGCATGCCGCGGCTCTCGGTGCGGTGCAGCGCTGCGGCCACGGACCAGCGCCCGGCTGCGGCGATCGACGCTGCCTCTCGAGTGCGGACCCGGTCCAGCCCCTCGCCTTGCAGATGGTCGCGCACGTCGCGCCAGACACTCCCCAGCCGCTCGCCGCTTTTCTCCAGGCCCTCGCCGGTGCGGAAGAAATTCTTGTCGAGCGGCGTCACCTCGTTGCGCACCGCCTCGATGACTTCGCCTGCCGAGATGTCGGCACGCGGCGAAGATGCAGGACGTAATCCAGCCTGGCCAAGCGACTGCACCGCACTGCGGAACGCCTTGCCGGTCCGGCGCCTGGCATGGGTCGAAGCGCCTTTGCCGGCCCACCAGCCGCTGGCCAGCGCCCAGGACGAATTGACGGCGCCGCCGCCCGACACGGCCCCGGTCATGATCTCGCGGCTGGCGGCGTCGCCGGCGACATAGAGGCCGGGCACGCCGGTGGCGCAATCGTCGGAGACGATGTCTATGCCGCCGGTGCCGCGCACCGTGCCTTCGGCGCGCAAGGTGATGGGGAACAACTCGCCGAACGGGTCGATGCCGGCGCGGTCATAGGGCACGAAGCAATTCGGCTGGCCCTGGCGCAGCCAGCCTTGCAGCGCCGGTTCGGCTTGGTCGAGCCGCGCATAGACCGGGCCGTCGATCAGCGCGCGCGCCACTTCCTCCTCGCGGTCGCCGATGCCATTGCGCAACGGCTCGCCGGTCGGCCCGACAATCGGAGTGCCATCTTCGCGATGGAACGACGCCCAGCGGAACGGTAGCCCCTTGTTCAACGAGGAGCCGTAGGGCGCCAGCGTGTACTTGCCGGTGAACTCCATGCCCGACAGGCTGGCGCCGGCCTCTGCCGCCATCAGATAGCCGTCGCCGGTGAGCCCGCTCGCGCCGAGGATGCGCTCGCGGAAAGCGCAGCCGCCGGTCGCCAGCACCACGGCATTGGCGTCGACGCGCCAGTCCTGGCCGATCTGCCTGGCGACACCGGCGGCGCCGACAATCGCATCCCCATCCGACAACAGTTCGAGCGCGGGATGATGGTCGAGCACGGTGACGCCGGCCAAAAGCACTCGGCGGCGCATGAAGCGCATGTAGTCCGGGCCGCGCAGATTGGCGATGTAGAGCCGGCCGTCATCCTCGCTCGGGAAGGGATAACCCCATTCGGACAGCCTGAGCAGATTGCGGTAGGCGGTATCGACGCATCGCAGCATCCAGCGCGGGTCGGCAAGTTCGCCGGTGCGCTGCCAGCGCCGTTCGACCACGGCATGCCTGTTGTCACCCGGCGGCACGCACCAGGTGCCGGTATTGGACGGCGCGGTGGCGCCGCTGGTGCCGAGATAGCCCTTGTCGGCCAGCACCACCTTAGCGCCGCTCTCGGCCGCAGCGACTGCTGCCCAGGCGGCCGACGGACCGCCGCCCAGCACCAGCACGTCGGCCTGGAGCAGCAAGCTGTCGGAAGCGGATTTTTGCGGCTTAGGCATGGACACCTGGCGAATGCGTTCGAAGCGCCGCCTGCGCTAAGCGGCGCGGGCGGCGCTGGAGGACCACACCGGCTCGTTGCCGGTGCTCCACTTGATGTTGCAGCCGATCGACGGCACCTGGTTCGCGGCGGGCCTGCCGCCCTCCAGCACCGTGTCGACTGCCGCGCGCAGATCGGCACCGGTCACCGGCTTGCCGTTGCCCGGCCGCGCATCGTCGAACTGGCCGTGATAGGCGAGCCGCCGGTCAGTGCCGAACAGGAAGAAGTCGGGCGTGCAAGCCGCGCCATAGGCTTTCGCCGTCTGCTGGGACGCATCCTTTAGATAGGGGAAGCAATAGCCGAATTTTTCGGCTTCCTCGCCAATGCGGGCGAGCGTTTCTTCCGGATGCGCCTCATGGTCGTTGGCGTTGATCGCTACCACTTGCAGCCCCTTGCCCGCATAATCCCTGGCGAAATTGGCAAGCTGCTCACGGATCAGCACGACGAACGGGCAGCGGTTGGAGATGAAGGCGACGAGCAAGGCCGGCCTGGCATCGAAATCGGCGAGCCGGTGCAGCACGCCTTGCGCGTCGGGCAACAGGAAGTCGGCCGCCTTGGTGCCCAGCTCGATCGGGTTGGATTCTGTCTTCGGCATCGCTGCGCTCCTTGGTACAGCCGGTTTTCACAGACCGTGCGACGAGCGCTGCGGGCGTTCGTACTTAGTCTATGAATTTAGTAGAATTATAGGCTGCGGAGCCCATTCGCGGTCAACCGCGCGGCTTAGAATATCGTGCCAATGTTTCAGGCCAGACCGGCAAGTTTGTTCGAGCAGAAGCTGATCCGGAGAAATCCGGCCTGCCGGCGCTTGCGCGGCTGCTGGAAACATTGCCGGCCGAAACCCGGGGGGATCGCCTTAATCGAGATCGCCAGTGACGCGAACGGCAGGCGATCGCCGACGCCACGGATATCGAACTGCATTGGCCGACAAGGGATGGCTTGCCGGCCGGCGAAGGCAAGCTGCTGACCGAGGCTGTCCGCTCGGTGGCGTGGCCGCATGGCCCCTCAGCCTTCGGCTGGTTCGCCGCAGAGGCTGCCGCCAAGATCGTGCGCGAATATTGGCGCGACACTATGGGACTTGGTCGCGATCAAACGCTGGCGGCCGCCTATTGGCGGCGTGGCTCTGCCGGATTGATGGCAGGTGAACTCTGACGATCGGCCCGCCGTCTTTGCCGATGCCGATATCAATTTGATCACCGGAGACAAGGTTCGAAATATCGCAAACCACCAGCGGCATGCGGATGTCATAAAGAAATTCGGCAACGATGGCGCCGACCGCCAGGATCGGGTCCGGCCGCTCCAGAAGAATCCCGGCTGGCGCGGTTCCCCTGCGGATCGCCTCGGCCAGCACCGAGGATGAAGACGATGAGCCGCGCCCGCTCGGCATGACTAGTATCTTGCCGGCGACATTCTGGCCGAGACCGGGATGCGAATGGTCTGTTATCTCGCCGGTCTCGGCATCCATACCGCCCCAGAAGCTGAGCGGTTGCGAAAACACCAAAGCCAGGCCATCGGCCTCACCGGCCAGCTGGAAGGTGCCGGTTCGTTCCACCGGTCGCGTCATGAGGCGCTCCGCACGACATGCCCGACCGCAGCGGAGCGGATGCAGTCCTCCATCTCAGCGAAGGCGACGGACACGCCGATATTGCCCGGCGCGTAATGCGCCCATTTGCCGGAATTGGTCATCACCGCGCCGTCGAGATGCTCGAGGATCGCAGTGACATAGGTGCAGGTGTCGGCGACCGGAATCAGGCCGAACGCCTCCATGCCATCAAGCGCGCCCTCCTCCTGCAGCCGCGTCAGCGTCGCACGGCCCGTGTTGACGTAGATCGGGATGCGCCTTCCGGGTGCTGCCTCGCGCAGCAACGGCAACAGCCGCATCCATTCCTCATGCGAAAAATGCGGCGTGCCGAGCGACACGGCCGCCAGCGGCGCACCGTTTGGCACGGTCGACAGCCTGGCCAGCGCATGGTCGATATCGGCGCGGGTGATGCGGATCGTCTCGTCAGGCGCATGGCCCTGGAACGCCTTATCGAGCGTCATCGCTTCCGGCGTGATGCCGACCGCGTGGAACAGCGCCACCGCACCGGTCGTTGCCGCCGCCGCTCCCAGCGCCTTCAGCTGGTCCTCGTCGCGCGGCCGCGGCAGGCCGGCAATCACCGGAATGCGGTCGCCACTCGCTTGCCCGATGAATAGCCCGACGCCGACGAAAAGGCTGTCGCTCGGCTCGCCGGCCTGAACATCCAGCTCAAACAGGATCCGGCCGCGCCGGTTCTCGCTCAGATGCAAGCCCCAGGCCGGCGCGCGCCCGGTCATGGCGCAGCACAGATCGATGAAATCGCCATAGCGGTTGGTGCGCGCGCCGATCACCGAATTGGCAAAGACGATGGCGTTGGATTCGCCCCAGGCGATCTGCTCGCCGAAACTCGGCCGGAACCGCGTCTGGTAGGGCGCGCAAGTGAAGGTCGCCTGGCAGCCAAGCTCCAGATGCGCCTTCATCAGCCGCCGCGCCGGCACCTCTTCCGCCGCCGGCATCTTCACCATGCCGGGATGGATGAGGTCGAACGAGCCGACGTTCAATGTCGTCGGCACTTGGACACGCCCGCCGCCTTCGACCAGCCGCTCGACGAAATCGAGCCCCGCCTTGCCGTGGTAGAGGCAGCCGTCGATATGGGCGCCCGTGATGTCGAGGAGGCCGCGCGCGCCGATCGAGTTGGAAAAGGCGAGCAGGATTTTCATGGCAGCAGCCGCTGACGAGCCCTGCTCGCCGTCGAGCATGGATCGGTCCTGTGCGGTCAGTTCCAGGGTCATCGGTATGCTCCGGGCTTGTGCCCGATTATGCTGTCCCTGATTGCGAACAGTCTGGCAAGACCCAGCGAGGATCAGTTTACCGCGATCAACACCGTGCTCTCCGGCGACCAGCGCAGCACGACATCCTGACCTTCCGCCAGCCGTTCCATGCCCGTGTTCTGCACAATTACCTTCAACGTCTGGCCGCCACGCTCGACGAAATAGGTGCTGTTGTTGCCGGCGAAGATGCGCTTGGAGACCTGCCCCTTGAGTGTGTTGGGGTTGCCATCCGGCGCCCCTGCATCCGTGGCGATGCGGATGCGTTCGGGTCGCACGGCGCAGCTCGCCTTGGCGCCGGCGGCAAGCGTCGCACCGACGCCAGCGACAATCGCCGTTCCGTCCGCCAGCCTGATGCCATCGCCCGTGGTGTCGCCGCGAAAAATGTTGGCGTCGCCGAGGAAGGTGGCGGCGAACTCGCTCTTCGGCCTGTTATAGATCTCCTCTGGCGGCCCCTCCTGCACCAGCCTGCCGTCGCGCAAGATGCCGATGCGGTCGCTCATCGTCAGCGCTTCTTCCTGGTCGTGCGTGACGAAGATGGTGGTGACGCCGATCTCGCGCTGGATGCGCTTGAGCTCGATCTGCATATCGACGCGCAGCGCCTTGTCGAGCGCACCCAATGGCTCGTCGAGCAAAAGCACGCGCGGCTTGGTGACGATGGCGCGGGCGAGAGCCACACGCTGTCGCTGCCCGCCGGAGAGTTGGTGCGGCCGGCGGCCACCGAGCTTGCCGAGCTGCACCAGATCGAGCGCGCGCTGCACCTCCGTCTCAATCACCGCCTTGGTCTCGCCACGCACCGACAGGCCGAAGGCGACATTGTCGGCGACGCTCATATTGGGAAACAGCGCATAGTTCTGGAACACCATGCCGATGCGCCGTTTTTCGACCGGCACCCGCTCGACGCTTTCGCCACCGATGGTGATGCGGCCGGAATCCGGAAAATCGAACCCCGCGATCTGTCTGAGCAGCGTGGTCTTGCCGCTGCCCGAAGGCCCGAGCAGCGCATAGAAGCCGCCATCGGCGAAATCGATGGAGACGTCGTCCAGCGCCTTGTGCGCGCCAAAACTGCGCGAGACATCAGAAACCTGCACGCCGGCCATTATTTCTCTCCGCCGAATTTGAAGAACCGCGCCGTGAGCAGCATCAGCGCCATCGACACGACTATGATGATCGTCGAGACCGCATTGATCTCGGGCGTGAACCCTTTGCGGATCGCGGCATAGATTTCGACCGGCAGCGTCGTCTGCCCCGGCGTCGCCAGGAAATAGGAGACCACGAACTGGTCAAACGAGACGGCGAAGGCAAACAACCCACCGGCGATGACGCCGGGCATGATCCAGGGCAGTGTCACGCGCCGTGTCACCTGCCACTGATTGGCGCCGAGCGAGCGCGCCGCCTCTTCCAACTCCGGCGCGAAGGTCTGCAGCCGGGCCGAGACGACGACGATGACATAGGGCAGCGCCAATGCGACATGGCCGAGCAGGATCGCATGCAGGCCGCGGCCGATGCCGACGCCGAAGAAAAAGATCAGCATCGCCGTGCCGGTGATCAGCCACGGTATGGCGATGGGTGGAAACAGCAGCGCCTGCAGGAATTTCTTGCCGCGAAACTCATAGCGAAAGAGCGCCAGCGACGCCGCAGAGCCGAGCACGGTGCAGATGACGGTGGTGATGACCGCGATTTCGACGCTGTTCCAGGTGGCCGAGATCAATTGGTTGTTCTGCCACAGCGAGGCGTACCATTCGGTCGTCCATTCGAACGGCAACTGGTAGAAGGGCGAGACGTTGAACGACATCAGCGCCATGATGATGATCGGCAGATAGAGAAAGGCGAGCAGCAGCCAGATGTAGAGGCGGCCGAGCCATTCGAGGATGCGGGTGGTCGCCATCACGCGGCCCTCCGCAGCACCGGCGACGCCACCGCCAGGATGACCAGCACCACCGCCAGCAGGATGAAGGACAGAGCGGCACCGAGCGGCCAGTTGAACACGGCGACGAACTGGTCCTCGATGACCGTGCCGTAGAAGGTGCCGGTGCGGCCGCCGAGGATGCGCGGCTCCATGAACGAGCCGACGACCGGCACGAAGATCAGGGCCGCACCCGCGACCAGTCCGGGCATCGACAGCGGGATGATCACCCGCTTCAGCACCTGCAACCGTGAAGCGCCAAGCGAGCGCCCGGCCTCGATCAGCGAGTCGTCGATAGCCTGCAGCGTGAGATAACAGGTCAGCACCATGTAAGGCACGTAGGAGTGCACCAGCCCGATGATGACGGCCGGATAAGAGTACATCAGGTCGATGTTGATCTTGAACGGCAGCACGGCGTTGAGCGCGGTGTCGAGAATGCCGCCCTCGCGCAGCACCATCGCCCAGGAGAAGATACGTACCAACCCGTTCGACCAGAACGGCAGGATGACGAGCAGGAAGATCGCCTCTCGGCTGCGCCCCTTCAGCACCTTGGCGAGCACGTAAGCCGCCGGATAGCCGATGACGATGCACCACAGCGTCACCTCGAGACCGAGGCGCAGCGAGGCCAACAGCAGCGTCAGATAGAGGCTTTGCGAAAAGAAGGCGGCATAGTTGCCAAGGGTGAATGCCCACGGCTTTCCCGACAGCGGCAGCTCGGTCATGAACGAGAAAAAGACCATGGCCGACAGCGGCAGGAAGATCGCCACCGTCAGCCAGAGATAGGCTGGCGTCAGCAGCGGCAATGCCGATCTCAGCCCGCTTCGCGACGCTGTCGCAGCTGCCATGAAACCCTCCTCCCCAGAATTGAAGGAACCAGCCGGCGCGAACCGCCGGCTGGTCCGGATGTCGGCTCTATTTCACGTCGACCTTCAACTGCTGCCACAGCGCCAGATAGGCTTCGCGCTGCGCATCGGTGATCGGCGCCTGGAACTGGATGCGCTTGGCCACTTCGGGGTCGCCCATGACCTTGCGGTTGAAGGCGTCCTCGGGCAGCGCTTCCACCGCCTTGGTGTTGGCGGAGACGGGAGCGCCGACCTTGGTGACCCATTCGACGTAGAATTTCGGGTCGATCATGTAGTTGATGAAGGCCTCGGCGCCGGCAACGTTCTTGGCGCCCACCGGAATGGAAAACGCGTCGAGCCAGGCGACGGCGCCTTCCTGCGGCACGACCAGCGAGACCGGCAGCTTGAAATGCGTCTTGGCGCGGTCGGCCGAGCCGCTCCAGTAGGTGCCGATATCGATCTGGTTGGAGGCGACCATCTGGTTCCAGTCGTTCTCCGAGCTCCAGAAGGTCTTGATCTGCGGCATCAGCGAAGTGAGCTTCGCCTTGACCGCATCCATATCCTTGATGTCGTTGATGTTCTGGCCGGTGGCGATGGCGCCGAACTGCACCGCCTCGACGGCGTCGTCGCGGATGACGACGCGGCCCTTGTGGGCGGCATCCCACATTTCGGCGATGCTCGTCGGCGGCTTGTCGAAGGATTTGTCGTTGATGGCGAGCGCCGTCAGGCCCCACACCCACGGCACGCCATAGACCTTGCCGTCATGGACGAGCATAGGCGATCCCGCCTTGTCCTTGCTGATATCGGCGTAGTTCGGCAATTTGGAGACGTCGATCGGCTGGATCAGCTTGCCGTCCATCGCCTGGTCGTTGAAGGCGGCATTGATCATGACGACGTCATAGAGGCCGGGATTGGTCCGGATCTTGGTCAGCATTTCCTGTTCGGAATTGAAGAAGTCGTTGACGACCTTGTTGCCGGTCGCCTTTTCGAAAGCCTCGACGGCCCACGGCTCGTCGGCGCCGTAACCCTTCCAGTTGAGCACATGCACTTCGTCGGCCTTGGCGGCGAACGCGAGTGCGGAGGTAAAGACGGCGGTCGCCGTCAGCAGAGCAGTCAAGTCAGGCATGCGCATGGTTGGTTCCTCTCTGTGGGTTTGCCCGGTTCCCGGGCTTGTCAGGCTTTCCAGTTGTTATGTATTGGCCTTCTGTGTCTGGCCTGCTCCCGATGGGTCGGCGGCATGGCTCAGGAGTGTCTGGATTTCGTGATCGGTCGGCGCCGACGAGCCGCCGTGGCGGGTGACCGAAACAGCCGCCGCCGCATTGGCATAGCGCGCTGCCCCGAAGGGCGGGATGCCGCGCGCCAGCGCGCTGACGAAAGCGCCGATATGGGTGTCGCCGGCGCCATTGGTGTCGATGGCGTTGACGTTGACGCCGGCAATGGTCTGCGCTGTGCCGCCGGCCAACCTGACATGGCAACCCTTCGCGCCAGCGCGAATGATCACGCCAGCAGCCTTCGGGCAGTGGTCGGCGAGAAGTCGTGCCGCGAGGCCCTCGACATCGCCCGGGCCGGCAATCTCGGCGGCTTCCGTCGTGTTGCAGCTCAGCCATGTGGTGCGCGCGAGCACCCGCGACAGGATGGGACGCGGAATCTCCGTGATGACCGGCGTAGGGTCGAAGACGAAGGGAATATCGGCCGGAAGTGCCTCGATCCAGTCGGTGAGCGCATCGCGGCTCTTGGGATAGCTCAGCGTATAGCCTGAAGTGAACACCCAGTCGCCCGGCGCCACCGCGACCGGCGCCATCATGTCGAGGCTGAGCAGGCTCTCCGCACCTGGCCACGAGACGAAGGTGCGTTCGGCGTCGCTCGAGATCATGGCGACGCAATTTCCGCTGTCCATCAAGGACGATGGCGGCGTCAGCGTCGCGATGCCCTCGGCAGCTAAAGCGGCACGCAGGAAATCGCCATTGGGTCCGTTGCCGAGTTGGCCGCCGAACACCACCTGCATGCCGGTGCGGCTGGCCGCGACCATCATGTTGAAGCCGCCGCCGGCGACCTGGGCGAAGCTCGACGCTGTCTTTTCCATGCCGGGCGCCGGCAAGGTGTCGATACGGTAGACATAGTCGACCACGGCACTACCGATATGGACGAGGCGACCGCTCATGCCGCCGCGTCCTTGCCGGAACCAATTTTCGCCACCCTTGCTGCCACGAGGTCGGCGGCGAGCGCGCGAACCTCTGACATGTCGAGGCCGACAAGCCGGGCGATATGCTGCTGCGGCAATCGCGAAAAACCGCTGCAGGCGCCGGCCATGCCGGCGGCGATGGCGCCGATCGTATCGGTGTCGCCGCCGAGATTTGCGCTGATGATAGCTGCTTGCCATGGGACGCCACGCGCGACTTCCAGCACGGCGAAGGCCGCCGGAATGGATTCCTGGCTGGCGACGCCGGTGCCGACCAGATCGGTGATGAGCCGGATGGCATCCCTGATCGCCTTGCCGCGCACAATGTCCTGTGCCCAGACGATACGCGCGGCAATGTCGCCGCCGGTGACCCAATGACCAAGCGTCGCCCCTCGCCTCGCCGCCGCGACGGCGCTGGCGGAAGCATCGCGCCAGCCACCGCCGGCGATGCCGCGGCTGACGGCAGCGGCAACGGCAGCAGCGGAAGCGATGGCAATCGAGGTGTTGTGCGTCGCCCGGCAGGTCTCCGCCACCTTGGCGACGAACGCCTCCAATGGTTCGAGCGGCATCATGATGCCGACAGGCGCGATGCGCATGGCCGCGCCATTGGTGTCGCCGCTGCGTCCCGCCTCCTCCGCCGGCACGCCATTGTTGATGGCGTCGATGGCCCGTTTGGTCGACGGCCCCAAGAGATCATAGCTGCCCCGCGCCTTGACCTCGCGCTCCCAGTCGAGCAGCGCATTAACCCAGCGCGCGTTGTCGAAACGGTCGCCGGATTCGACCAGGATGCGGCCGAGCAGAAGCGCCTGCTCGGTGTCGTCGGTGATGGTTCCGGCAGTCAGTCCCTTCGACACCGGATGATCGGCGAAAGGCGCGATGAAATCCTCGACGTAGCCGTAGAGTTCGGCAATGCGGGCCGGTGACAAAAGCTGCGTTGGCATGCCGAGCGCATCTCCCAGCGCTCCGCCGACAAGCGCCCCCATGGCGCGATCAATGGCCTTGCTGGTTGCATCCGACATCGCTCAGAACCTCATATGCAGCGCAAAATGCGCCGGGTTGAGCAGGCTGGTGACATACTCGATCGGCCGGTCGTCGGCCGCACGCGTCAGCCGGCGGCCGCGCAGGAAAGGCGTGCCTTGCGGGCAACCGAGGATGGCCGCATCCTCGGCATTGAGCATCTCGATCTCGACCCATTCCTCGCCATGGTCGGGAATGAGGCCGGCGGCGCGCAACGTCTGGTGCAGTGAGCCCTCGCGCAATCCGCGCAACGGTACGTCCTCAAGCTCGGGTGACAATGGCAGCCGGCTGCGCTCGATGGAGATCGCATGGCCGTCGCTGGCGTTGGTGCGCACCCGGTCAACGGCAATGAAGAACGGCCTTTCGATACCAAGCAGCGCAGCCAGATCAGGTTCTTCGATGACCTCCAGCCGCAGCGTCCGCGTCTCGGCATTGGCGCCGGCATCGGCCAGCGCGCGCGACCAGCCAATCGCGTCGTCGACCGGCTTGCCGTCGAAGGTGACGAACGAGCCCATGCCGACCTTGGTCGTGATCAGCCCGCGGCTGGACAGTTCCCCGAGGCCCTTGCGGACCGTGTTGCGGCTGACGGAGAAGCGCTGGACAAGTTCGCTCTCGCTTTGAAGGCGGTCGCCGAAACCGAGAACGCCGGAACGGATCTCATGTTCGAGGACGGTGGCGATTTGCTCGGGCTTGCCCGTGCCGGGAGACAGTTGAACCGCGCGCCGCTTCATATAGGTACCTGTTCAGTGAACCTGTATAATCCTGTTCAATATCTGGATAGAAATGCTATGTCAACAAATCCCGGAAACAGGCCCAATGAACGCCGAATTTCGGATTGTCCGCAGAGCGCGTCGAACTGGCCGGTTGCCATAGCCCGGTAAATCCGGCGTGAAAAGCCGAGATTAATCAAGAGGATAGAGCCGATCTTTGATTCAATTTCACCGGGGCAGGCTACGGGATCGACACCTCACGCGGTTCGACGAGGATGTCCGCCTCGATAGCGGCGTTGATGAACGCCGCCCTTGCCGCCGAGACTTCTTTCTTTCCCTCGAGCACGGCCAGACAGACCTTGCGGGCAACCATATGCTTTTGCCCGGTCGCAACCGGCCAGCGGTTCAGCAGGATGTCGGCAGCCTGAGCGACCCGCTCCACGTTGAAGATCGAGTTTCGCGATCGACCGAGCGCAATCCTGACCGGCTCATCGAAACGCTGGTCTTGCACGATGCCACCCCCAAAGTCGGCATTCATCGATTCGCGGCCTTCAACCCCGAGCAATGTGATAGGTTCCGCGCCAAAGGTGCAAGATGTCCGATTCCAGTGGCCAGAAAAATCCCAGGCTGATCGTCGTGGTCGCGTTCGATCGCGGTGAGGATGGCGAGCTGTTCCCCGCCTTTGGACCCGCCGACCAGCAGAGCGAAGACCGCGCCATACGCACCGCCAGGGCTCTGGCGGCAAAGCATGCCGGCGTCATCGCCTGGAGCCGCGAGGCCGATCCGACGCTGGGCGAATACGGCCCGCCGAACACGCTCTTCGTCAGCGGCGACGTACCTGACATGGAGTAATGCCGCCCCCGGGTATCGACCCAAGCTCAGGACCGTCAAGCAAAAGCCCGCCACGGTAAACCGGAGCGGGCCTTGGAGGAGGACAAGGGGTGGGACCCTCTCCTCTTGTTTCCACGGGGGGGTGTGGACCGCAATGACCATACGAAAGTTTTGCGGAGTGCAGGATCACAAGCCGGCGTGCCTGCATCACAATCCGGTGCACGCCGATATTGGGGGCGCTCACGAGATTGCGATCAGTTGGCGATAACCCGGCTAGATACGCCCGAGCACGACAAGCACGATGATGATGAGCAGCAAGAGCCCAAGGCCGCCGCCGCCATAGTAGCCGGTGCCGTAGAACGGACCGCCACCGAAGCCGCTGAGGCCGCCAAGCAGCGCAATGAGAAGAATGAAGCGCGCAGATCACGCGAAGGTGCCAGCGTGATTGCAGACCGAACGATTCTGCGCGCCCACTTGTCAGACGACGCCGTAGAACAGCCTGTATTGGACGCGCTTCATATAGTCCCGGTACTCCGGCGTGGCGGCCAGCAGCGCCTCTTCGCGCAGGATGCGGTGCACCTGGAAGAAGGTGATCACCGCGTAGACGGCTAGATTGTAGAAGGAAAAAGCCGACATCAGGAAAAGGACATGGCCGGCAAGATAGCCGGCATAGATCGGATGCCGCACCAGGCGGTAGGCACCGCCCGTCATCACGCCACGATTGCCCGGCAGAATAGCGAACGAACGCCCCAGCGACATCTTTCCCCAGATCACGAACCCCAACGCCAGGGCCTGCAGCGCCGCCGCAACATAGACCGGGATGATGGCCACGCCCGGCTCGAGGTCGATGAAGCCGACACCGAAGCTGGCGATCACGGAGACAACCACGGTGAGCGGGTTCCAGTCGCGAACCTGCGGCCGCCGCGACAGAAGCAGCCAGGTAAAGGTCAGGATCTCGGAAATCGCCAACAGCGCCACATTGATGCGCGTCGGATCGAGCATCAGGTGATATACGCCGCGGTAGACGAACATGCCCGCGAAGGCCAGCGCGCAGATCCGAAAGAAACCTTCCCGCAAATCCACCAGGATTTCGCGCTTTCGGGCTGCGGACAAAATTCTGCCGTCACTGACGTGCGAAAGTGCCTCGCTTTTTGATATGAGCAATGCAAACACCCCGATGATCCCTCAAGGCGACCTTTGCACGCAACCATTGCCGGGCAGTTAATCAACAAGATCAGATCGGTATTAAATTGCCTGTCGGGGAGCCCAGGGCGCCACATTTAGACGACCCTGCTCCACGCGATCGCTCAGAAATAGACTGGCAACCCAGGTCCCTTAGTTTTGCCAGGCTAGCTCAGATAGTCGTTGCGGAAATAGCTCCCGAAATCCGGGCGTTGAGCAACCAGCTTGCCGTCGGCATCGCGCAAAATGCCGGAGGCGAAGAGATAGTCGCCGATCGCTTCCATCTTGGCCGGATCCATCGTCCCGATGGCGCCGCTTTGGCTGCGTAGATAATGGCCGTCGATCAATGCCTTCAGCGAGGCGTGGATCAGCGCCGGACTGGGCAAGGCATCCTTGTTTGCAGCGATCAGCAGGCCTGCCGCATCTTCGGGGTGGTCGACCGCGAACTGGTAGCCGCGCCGTGTCGCCTGGACAAAGGCGGCCGCGGACTCAGGGTTAGCCTGGAGATAGGCTTCGCTCGAAGAGATCAGTGTCGTGTGCTCGTCAGGCACGCCATAATCGGCATAGACGAAGCTGCGCTGTTTGACGCCCTTGAGTTCGGCCTCGACACCCTCCCAGGTCGAGACTTCAAGCGTGAAATCGACCGACCCATTGGCCAGCGCCTCATAGGCTGAGGTGCCGAGCGTCACCGTCTCGAAATTGCCCTTGCCGCCATCACGGCGGATGATGGTCGATATCAGCGCGTTTTCCCAGGCACTGCCGAAGCCGCCATAGATCAGGCCGTCAAGACTTCTTGGGCTTTTGATCTCGTTGCGTGCCGCATTAAACACCACGCGGCCGGTTTCGGACTGCACCACCGCATAGACGCCCTTCAGATCCGCCCCGGCGGTTTTCTGGGTGAACAGGCTGATGGTGCCGTTGATGCCGAAATCAGCGACGCGGTTTGCGACCAGCGTGCCCGCACCGGTATCGCTATAGGGCAGGATGTCGACCGCGAGCCCGGCCTCGCGATAAAACCCTTTGTCGCGGGCCACAAACAGTCCGATGTGGTTGGTGTTGACCGTCCAGTCGAGGGCGACGGTGACCTTTTTTGCCGCCGATTGTGCCTGGGCTCGCCTTGCTCCGGCAACGAGCGGAAGGCCGGTGGCAAGGGTCAGCAGCAAGGCCTGTCGGCGCGTCAAGTCAGTCATGGTCGTGTCCTTTGGATGGATTGGGGGTTGAGGATGATGTCGAGAATCTCGGCCTCGAGCGCGCTTGCTTGCCGCGCGTGTTCGCCGCCAAGGCAGCGCGGGCGCGAAAACGGCACCTTGATTTCACGCACGATGCTGGCCGGACGCGCCGACAGCACATAGATGCGGTCGGACAGGAACACGGCTTCGCGCACATCATGGGTGATCAAGAGCGCCGTCCAGCGGTGGTGCCGCCACATCTGTTCGAGCCAGCGCTGCATCGCGGTGCGGGTCAGTGCATCGAGCGCGCCGAACGGCTCGTCGAGCAAAAGCATGTCGCGCTGCTGCACCACCGTGCGCAGCAAGGCCGCGCGCTGGCGCATGCCGCCGGACAGCTGCGCGGGAAAATGCCGCTCGAAGCCGGCAAGCCCGAATTCGGCAAACAACGGCGCAACGCACGCCCGCGCCGCCTGTCTCCTCATGCCTTGCACTTCGAGCCCGAGCGTCGTGTTGTCGAGAATGCGCCGCCACGGCATCAGCGCGTCGCGTTGCGGCATGAAGGCGAAGTGCCTGCCGTGGTCATCGAGGCGCGCGCCGTCGAACAACATCTCGCCCTCGCCATGCTCGGCGCCGGTCAGAAGCTGGAAGAGCGTCGACTTGCCGGCGCCGGAGGGCCCAAGGATCGAGACGAATTCACCAGCGCCGACGCTGAGCGAAATATCGGCCAGCACGTCGAGCCCACCGAACGCCTTGCGCACATGCCGCAGTTCGAGCCGGCTCATCGCCGCGGCCCCTTCCCCTCGGTTTTCTTGCCGGCCCGCTCCCAGGGCATGGCAAGCCGCTGCACCAGTACAGTCAACCCAAACAGAATAAGAGTCAGCGCCGCGCTGACACCGACGGCGGCAAGAACCAGATCAGGCCGGAAATTGTTCTTGGCATTGAGCATGTAGATGCCCAGTCCCTTCGCGGCACCGGCATATTCGGCGAAGATCGCGCCAACCACCGCATAGGTGATGGAGATCCTCAACCCAGCAAAGAAGTAAGGCAGCGCCGAAGGCAGCCGCGCCAGCAGGAAGATACGCCAGCGCCCTGCCCCCATGGCGCGCAGCATTTGTCCGATCTCGACCTCGGTCGACTCATAGCCCTCGACCAATGCAACCAGCATCGGAAAGAAGGTAACCAGCGCCACCAGCATGATCTTGGGCGCCAGCCCGAAGCCGAACCACAGCACCACCAGCGGCGCGATCGCCACCAGCGGCAAGGTCTGGCTGACGATGAAGACGGGAAACAGCGCACGCCGCAGCGGCTGGTAGAAGTCGACCAGCATCGACAGCACGAAGGCGGCGCTGAGCGAACAGGCAAAGCCAAGCAGCGTGGCGCCGATGGTCGGAAGGGCGTTGTCGGCCAGCGCCTCGCGATTGAGCATCGCTTGCTCGAAGACGCGTGACGGCGCAGGCAGTATCGTCGGCCTGATGCCGGAATAGATGGCATAAAGCTCCCACGCCAGCAGGAGCAAACCGACTGAGATAATGGCCGGCATTGCCTTGACAAGAAAGCTCGCGATCGGGCGCGAAGCGACTGATGATGAGACCACGGGAGATAACCTTTGACGGCCGCGAGAGCGGCGCGGCTTTAGACAGCCGACGGGCTGTTGGCCGAGACCGTGACGTCGAGGGTTACGTGGCCGGCGCCTGGTCCGAAGCGGCAGAAAGCCTCGTCCAGCGCCGAAAAGATCGCATTGGCATCACCGCGCAGTTTCGTGCAGAAATGCTTCGAACGCTCATAGACGCCGGACCGCTTGAGAAAATCTATGCAGCCGTAGATCTCTTCCATGTGGTCGTCGGTGCCCATCACATAGAGCGAGAACTGTGCTGCCGCCGGCTGGCCGGTGACAGCAGCATTGCGCACCGCCGCGATGGCCGCATCCTTGCGCGGGCCGAGTGGCCCGACAGGCCCGCCAAGGGCATCGGAGCGGCAGATCGGATCGTCCGGCTCGCCAGGGCAGCCGCGCGAGATGGTAGCCGACAACACGCAATGTTTGCCGCTGCGTGCCGCCGCCACGAAGAGGTCGCGCATGGCAGGAAAGAGCACTTCGGGCGGCCCGACCAGCAAGGTCGAGATGTCGTCGGTCTCGATCCTGAGCTTGTCGCGCCAGGCATCGAGCGCACCGAGCGCGCCAAGGATTACACCGACGAAATCGTCGGTCATGGGATATAGGGAAATCTGTGCGCCTGAAAACATCGCCCGCCTCGCTCCGCTGGTATTACCCAGATCAGCTTCTAGGGTCTGTGGGCTTGCCGCCCCCGTCTCAGCCCCGACCGTACGGAGCACCCCTGTGGATGTGCGCCTTAAAGCATCATTCGAGTTGAAGGGAAAGCCGTTTTTTCAGCACACTGCGCCAAAAGGATTGCGCCAGTCGTGGTGCGCCTGAGCGGAATTTTGTCGGGAACCTTCACTGCCGCGACCGGTTGTCCCCATAGTCGCGATGCGATCACCTTCATAAGAATGAGCGACGAGTTCACAGAAATGGAGACAAACCATGTTCATGAAAATCCTCGCAGCTTCGGCTCTCACCATTGGCCTGGCCACATCAGCCATGGCGCAAAGTGCTGGCGATAACAGCGCGAATGGCGGTGGCAGCGGCCGGTCGGTGACGGTCGACCCAAAAACCCCTGCTTCGCCGAGCCCGGTCGACCCCGACACTGTCGACCCGGGCACGACCAACAGCACGACCGGCACGGTTGGGGACTTGAATTCAAACGCGGATCAGAACTGCCCGGCAAGTCCGCAAGGGGCGCAGGCAAATGCCAACGGCACCTCCCCAGGCACCACCTCGCCGACAGTCAACGACAACAATTGCGGCAAGTAATCTGTTGCACGCAATCGAACCAAAGCCGCGGAGCACAATTTCCGCGGCTTTCTTCTACCACCAAGCGAGGATCGGGGTTTTTGGCACAAGCTTGAACTCTACGAAACCGCCTTTTCGCGGACCGGCAGCTTCCAGCCCGGCCTGACGAAGTGGCAGGTGTATCCGTTGGGATATTTCTCCAGATAGTCCTGATGCTCGGGCTCGGCTTCCCAGAAGGGGCCAACGGGTGCGACTTCGGTGACGACCTTGCCCGGCCACAGGCCCGAGGCATCGACATCGGCGATGGTGTCCTCGGCGACGCGCTTCTGTTCGTCGCTGGTGTAATAGATCGCCGAGCGATAGCTCATCCCGACATCGTTGCCCTGGCGGTTGCGGGTCGTCGGATCGTGGATCTGGAAAAAGCGCTCCAGCAGCGTGCGATAGCTTATGATGGCCGGATCGAAATTGATCTCGATGGCTTCAGCGTGGCTGCCGTGGTGGCGGTAGGTGGCGTTGGGCACGTCGCCGCCGCTGTAGCCGACACGGGTGGAGATGACGCCGGGATAGCGCCGTATCAAATCCTGCATGCCCCAGAAACAGCCGCCGGCAAGGACTGCACGTTCGGTCGAAGTCGCCATGTCACGTCTCCTCAAAAGCAAGTGGTCTCGCCATAAATGGGCATTATCACCTGCTTCGTCCAGCGGACGCGGTGGATCTACTTCAATTGCTCGGTTGGGCGAGGCTGTCGATCAAACCCGGCTGTTTCACGCCGGGCGGAATGGCGGCAAAGCTGATCGCCACCGGTGGTGCCCTGAGCGACCAGTCGAAAAGAACGGTCTTGACCGGGATATTGCCCAGCCACGCCAGCAGCCGAGGCGGCACGCCACTCCCGGGCCAGACCAGGAGCATGCCGTGATCGCGCAGCCGCTGGCTGGTGATCCAGGGGGCGAGCCGCATGTCGAGGTCCGTGAAGATCGACGGCTTGTCATAGGCGTTGAGGCCCGCCAGCAACGCGATGCGGGTATCGCCGCCGACGACATCGAGCCGACCGGGCACTGCCGCATGCCAGACGGCCTCGGCTTCGTCCGAGATCTGCCGCGCCGGCCAGCAGACGGCATCCATGCGCCCGCGCAAATTGCAGCTCGTCCAGCGGATGCCCGCATAGGCGCCGGACATGCCGACAATGCAGACGAACGCGCAGATCGACAGCCATCGCATCTCGATGGCGCCGAGCCGATGACCCAGCAAGGCGATCGCCACAATGCCTACAAGATTGTACATCGGCGCGCCCCAGGCCTCGCCGGCGCCGGTGAACAGCGAGGCCACCATGACAAGCACCGCCGGACCAAGCCCCATCCACACGAGATAGGCCAGCGTGCCGCGTTCGACGGGCTGTTCCGGCGCGGGCGAACGCCGCAACAGCCCCGATATCGCCAGCACCAGCAATAAGCCGCAGAGCCCCGCTATCTGGACGCCGATATAGTAAAGGCGGGCGCGGTGGACCAACACCCATTCATCGCGGCCGGCGACATAGGTCAGCGGCAGGAAATCGATGCGGTAGAGCTGGACGGCCAGCGGCGCGGCGGCGGCGAGGAAAACCGCGAGCCCAAGCCAGGGCCAGGGCGTGGCGAGCCGATTGCGTGCCCGTGTGTCCGACAACAGCCAGATCGCGCCGAAGAGCAACAGCAGCCCGGTGGAAAACTTGGCATAGAGCCCGACGCCCGACACCAGTCCGAGCGCCAGCCACCAGCCCGGCCCACCGCCACGGCCTGCACGCCACAACAGCCAGCAGATAGCGGCCCAGAAGGGCATCTGCGCGTAGTCATGATTGAACTGCGGTGTCGGCCAGCCGAAGAAATACAATGAGGGCATCAAAAGCACGGCGGCCAGCGCGCGGGTTCTCCCGAGCATGTCGCGGCCCAGCAGGTAGACGAAGACGAAGGTCGCCGAGACGACAAGCTGGGCGAGCAGATATTGCGGCCAGCGGAACGATCCGGTCAGAAGATGGCTGATCTCGAGCAGCCAGCCGGGAAGCTGCGGATGCTTGTAGGTCAAAAGCACCCATTCGCGGCCCCACATGAAGCTCTCGACGACATCGCCGGGCGGGGCGGCATCGACGAGCGCCGGCACCACGGTCCAGCACAGGATCTGCGTCAGGCATAAAAGCGCCAGGCCGGCTTCTGGATAGGGCGTCAGCCCCGGCCAGATCGACTGCCGCCAGTCGCCTGGAACAGAACTGCCGACCGGCAGCCAACCGTTCATGGGTTCGTCGATTCGCGTCATGCGGTGGATAAATCACACCGGACGGTTTTTCGAACAGCCCAGAACTCAAAGCTTACGAAAATGTATACTTGGCCGACCATGGCAAAACCAAGATTGAGGCAGAGTTTCGCGCCACCATGCCGCCTCTCCCATCATCACATGCCAGCAAGACAACAATGGAACACGCTATCCCGCAGCACCCTGAACATGCCGGGCATAGCGAATGGGCGTGATCGCGGCAGGCGTCGCCTACGCCTGATCGGCTCCCGTCCCCAAGAAAGCATCCAGGATTTGAAAAATGCGCCACCACCATGCCGTCATTCACTACCGTGCGCTCGATTTCTGGATGGCCCGTGCGGCCGTTCTCGTCATCATCTGCCTGCAGCTTCTGGTCATCAACAATCTCTCATTCGGGCCGCGCTGGCTGGCGCCCGCGCTGGAGGCCGCCCTGCTGCTGCCCTTGTCGGTGGCCACCGCCTGGACACAGGCCGCCACCCGGAAGGCGGTCGAGGACCACGAGTGGCATGCGATCGGCCAGTTTCGAGTCATGATCCGCAGAACAGCGCTGACCATGACCGCCATCATCAGCATCATGAATTGCGGCTCGCTGGTCCTGTTGGTGCATGCCTTGCTGGAGGGCCATGCCGGCAACAGCGGTACGACGCTGCTGATCGACGCACTCAACATCTGGGTCACCAATGTCATCGTCTTTGCCTTGTGGTTCTGGAGCACCGATCGCGGCGGCCCGCCGACCTGCGGCCTCGTCAAGCTCGCACAGGCCGACTTCCTGTTCGCGCAGATGACGTTGAACGACCGTGAGCTTCGAGACTGGCTGCCCGGTTTCGTCGACTATTTCTTCCTCGCCTTCACCAATGCGACGGCATTTTCGCCGACCGATACCTTGCCACTTTCCCAGCGCGCCAAGCTGCTGATGATGGCCGAGGCCATGATCTCGCTGCTGACCATCGCACTGGTCGCGGCACGCGCGGTCAACATCCTCGCTTGATCGGCCCGACACGCGAAAATAGCCCGCCCGGCGAACCGGAACGGGCTATTTGGGTTGTCTTCGATGGTTGGAATGCAGCGCCGGACTAGGACCAATCGACATTCAGGGATTCCGTTTTGGCGCGATGCGTGATTCATAGGTGTCCGCGATTTGCGGAGACTTAGGATGGCGACGAAGCGGTATGAGTTGAGCGACGAGCAATGGCGGCGGATTTCGTCGCAGCTGTCGGGCAAGGTTGGTGACCCTGGCCGGACTGGCTCGGACAATCGGCTGTTCGTCAATGGTGTGTTATGGGTGCTTCGATCCGGTGCTCACTGGCACGATCTGCCAGAGCGCTACGGTAAGTGGAAGACGCTGCACAAGCGGTTCTCGCGCTGGTCCAAAGCCGGGGTATGGGACCGCGTCTTCGCGGATCTGACGAAGGATCGGGACAACCAATATTTGATGCTGGACAGTACTCTGGTGCGCGCCCATCAACAGGCAGCGACCGGAAAAGGGGGGCCTCGGATCAGGCTCTGGGGCGCTCCCGAGGTGGACTAACCACCAAAATCCACATGCTTGCCGATACCTTCGGTCGTCCCCTCAGGTTCCTGCTTGCCGCCGGGCAGAGCCATGACATCTTGGCCGCGCCACTACTGCTCGAAGGCTGCACAGCCCAGGCCGTCCTTGCCGATAGGGCCTATGATCCAGCGCCCTGCGAAACCTCATCGACGAGATCGGGGCAAAGGCGGTCATTCCCTCGACCCGTTCCCGATCAGTCCCCATCCCGCATGATCCCATCATCTACAAATGTCGAAACCGCATCGAGCGCTGCTTCAACAAACTCAAGCACTTCAGGCGCTTCGCAACGCGCTATGACCGCAGGGCACGCCACTTCCCAAGCTTCATCCATCTCGCCGCAGCAATGATCTGGATGCGCTGAATGTCGATTCAGCCTAGTGGCGCTTGCCCAGCCTGTAGCCGTTGCCGCCCAGCAGGTTGACGCCGAGCCCGCTCAGAACGCCACCGACGATATTGGTCTTGTTGCCGTTCAGAATGCCTGAGACGACATTGCCGCTCAGGATGTTGTTGCCGCTGAGCACGTCGTTCAGCGCGGTGATCTTGCCAAGGTCGATGGACGGCGAAACATTGATCAGGCTGCCCGAATTGCCTCCCCAGCCGCCCGAACCTCCGCACCCACAACCTGCCTCGGCGGCTCCAACGGATGATGCAACTGCAACAGCGGCGAAGATAACTGTGAACTTGTTCATGAAAGCTACTCCCGTTTGATGATGGAGATGGCTTCCGTCTTCTGTGGTCTACCTCTTGCTTAACAATATATGAACACTTTATCCGCTCAAGCCTTAATCTAACTTCGGTGCATCAATCAAAAATTAATAATAATCATTATGCATAACCGATATGATTAACTGGCTTGCGGCGACGAGCGATCTCGAAAGACCAGTCAGTTCGAATCCCGGTCAGCAACGGCCGATCGGAAAATGCGGGAATGCCCGCCCCGGCGTGAGCAGAAACGGGCAGCGGTCGATCCTGGAAATGAGAGCCACGCCGTGCCAGGTGGCGTTTCAGCGTGGCCTCGGGGCGGCTCTGTTGAAGGCCCCGGCAATGCGCCAGCAGACAACCCCAACAGCTACTCGTCCCGCGCACGGCTGACTCTCCGCACCACGAACTCGAACAGGGCGTCCGAGATCCACATCGCGCAGACGCCGATCAGGAAGGCCGCGGCCAGCGTGGTGGTGTCGTCGGCGGGATCGGGCATCGGCAGGCCGGCGATCCTGGCGTAGGAGACCGCCGGCAGCGTCAGATAAGCTGCCGCAAGCGCGCCGCAGATCGGCGAGGCCACCATTTCGCGCAGCTTGTAGCGATGCCGCGACAGCGCGCGCAGAACGCCGCCGGCGAGACCCGCCGCCACGACCGGTCCCTTGATGCCGAGCAGGTCGAAAAGATCGTTCATCATGGCCTCCAGCCGCAAAGCTTCTGGCCCTTTTCGTTGTGAGCCAGGATCGCCGCCACCGACGCGTCGGAAAGGGTCGCCGCCTCTGCCCTTGTCGGCCGGATGGGATGCCCGGCCGCGCAGAACGACCCGCCTGATGTGGTGCAGCCGGCCAGCATCAGCGAGAGCACTATGATCTTGACCATCTGGTGAGCCTCTCCCGGTTTTCATCCGGCGCCCGGCCGGCGACGGCGTCATCGATCTTCTGGGCTTCGGTGCGTGCCGCGGCGTCGGCGGCATCCTGCCTGGCCTTCTGGCTGGCCTTGCCCTTGGCATAAGCTGTCCAGACACCGGCAAGCGCGGCGCCCGTTGCCAGAAGATACGGCCAGGCCTGGCCAAGCAGCGCGAGGGCGAGTGTTCCCATCTCATGTCTCCTTGGCCGGCGGCGCGACCATGCCGCGCGGCCCGTCACGCACCGCGTTGATGATGATCTTGGCAAGGGCAATGACGCCGCTGATCTGAAGCGCGGTGCGGTCGCTCACGCCGAGCAGCGTCCAGTCGAAGCCGGCGATCGCGCCGCCGCAGATGATGGCGATCAGCGTGTTGAGGAGATTGTGCAGCGCATTGGTGTTGAACCATGTCATCGAAACAGGCTCCCGAAAAAATCGGCTACCTGATGCCGGTAGGCCGCGAGCGCTCCGGCCATGAGGACGAGGATGCCGGCCGCGGCAGCCGTCTTGCCGCCGGTCGCCTGCGGCACGGGCTGAACCGACGGCGCCCCATTGGCCGATGTTTCGACCCTGAGCGGCACCGGCGCGGTCACCGACACCGCGGGGCGCTGCGCCGACATCAGCAGGGCCTGAACCCGCACCGACCTGACCCGATCGGACCAGCCGCGCCCGAATGTTGCCCATGTCGGCAACCGCTTGAGGAACGCCAGCCGCGCATCGCAAAGCGCATCGATGGTGACGCCGGCCGGCTTTGCCTTGGCCGCCGCGACGGTGACCGGTCCGATCCGCCCGTCCTGGGCAACGCCGACGGCCGCCTGCAAATATTTGGCCGCCCGGCCAGGCCCGCTGTTGACGGCGAAATCGAACACCGCATGGTCGACGCCATCGGGCAATTCGGCGCCGAGCACAGCGTCCCAGTAGAAGCGGCGATAAACGGTGGCGACCTGCGCGTCGCTGATCGCAAGCAGATCCACCTTCGTCGCGTCGGCCTTCACATAGCGGCGGAAGCTGGCAAGCGTCACACCTTTCATGGTGGCGCCGCCGGGATCGGCCGGATTGTCCGACCACCCGCCTTCCGATTTGAGAACAAGCGCAAGCGCCCGTGCGAAGTTGCGGTCCATGGTGGTGGCTCCTTTGAAGGTTGAGCTATGTTCGGGAGGGGCCGAATTTCACGGCCGAGGAAATGCGAAGCGAGAACGCCATCGGCATCACTTGCCGCGCGGAGCGATGCTCATGCGGCTATCAAGGCAAGTCCGAAGCGGGAAGTGCTGAACTGGGCAAGCCGTGGATATGAGTCACGCACCTTGCCAGCAGTTGGGCCGGGGAGTTTACATTGGGCTGCTGATTCCAGCTTGCAAGGAACCGAGATGTTCTTAGACGCCGTCCGAAACATTCGCGACCTTGGCTTTGAAATTCTCACCATCGGCAAGAGAACGGTAACGGTCCGAAACATCACCCTGTCTTTAAACGGCGTCTCCCGCCGCATGCGATATGTGATGGCCAGAGGCTACGAGGATCAGGACGCGGCTCTGGCTTCGCGCTTTCTGAACCGCCACGACAAGGTTCTTGAAGCTGGCAGCGCGATCGGCTTCATGGCGCTGAACTGCATGATCGAGGCAAACCCGCGCCTGGAGGCATCCATGAGGGAGAATTTTCGCCTCAATGGGATCAGCCTGCCCGTTCTCAAGACCGTGGCTGTCGGTCCATCCGACGGCTCTATCAGTTTCGGTATCAGCCAGAATTTCTGGTCATCCAGCGCATTGCGTCGGGACAACGAAGCTGAACGGCTCACCCTACCTATGCTCTCGATCCCGACAATCGTTTCAGAGCTTCCGTTCAAGCCAAATGTCTTGATCATGGATATCGAAGGTGCCGAAACAAGCATTCCGCCGAACCATTTTGAGTTATTTGAAAAGCTGATTGTCGAGTTCCACCCCAAGTTGACGGGTCATGCCGAAGCGCTGGAGTTGGAGCGAAACATAACCAAGCGTGACGGAGTTTGGTCGGGCTGGAGGAACAATCGCGTTTATAAAGACGTGATGATGGCCGATTCGGGGTGAGACAGCCGTGAGACCAATTGCTTTCATTGCCATTGCCGTCGGACTTGGAGCGGCTATGACTATCGGCGTCCTAACATTCGGTACTCCTAAGGTTCCCAAAGCCGTGCCGAAGCCGGCAGAAATAAAGGACATCAAAGGTCGACTTACGGTGCTCACCGCCAATTCGTTCAAAGTGGATGGCACTTCCATTGTTCTCTGTGGAGTTAGGCCATCAGGTAAGACATCCGCGGAAAACGCAGCTCAGAGCGTCAAGCTTTCTTATGAAAATGCCTATGTGAAATGTAGGCCTGTCGGCGGCGGTACCCCATGCGATGGGAAGACGGTGGCGACCTTAGGTGCATCTACCGTAGCGCAATGCAAGATTGACGGGGCGCTTGACTTGGCAACGGCTCTGACAGACTCCGGCATTCTTTGCGGGACGATCCCTAGCTACAAGTCGTGCTAGCGAATGTCGCACTATTACGCCCAAACCCCACGCATTCCAATCGCCAAGCAGTCGACTTTTGCGGACAAACTGAAGACGATTTACGTCGTTGTTGGCGTCATCGCCATGAGTCTGCAAAGCGTCTACCTGCCCCAATTCGGGATGGCCGCCTTTTGCTACCTCGGGCTTCTCATGCTGATCCCGCTGCTAAATGCGCCGGTCAAGGCAAATGTTTTTTGGATCGTCGCTTTCCTACTAGTCGGGATGTGCGGGACCTTGGCCACAGCGGAAGATGGCGGAACCAAAGCAGTCCTAGGCACGATTGGTAGCAGCTTGGCTCTCATTCTCGTTCCAGCTTGCTTTGCCAAAGATACTCGCCCTTTGTTGATTGGTTTGCGATGGGCGATCGCTGCGCACGCGCTTATGGTGCTGTTCCAGATCATCTATTTCGCGGCGTTCCGAACTTATTTTGACCCGTTGGCAAGTCTTGGCCTTGGTGACCAAGCGGTCATGAGCAAGAAAGGACTCGAGCTTGCCGTCGGCAGAGTGCCGCGCTTTGCAGGCTTGTCGAATGAACCGGGCACACATTCGACCATGATCGCGAGCCTGCTTGCCGGCGAGTATGCTCTTTCACGCAAGCTCTCCAAGGTCTCAATTTTAGGCATTCTTTCCGCGATCGCGACGATGTCGCTTGGCGGCATGATGTTCGTCGCAATGTTCTGCGGAGTTGTTGGGCTCCACCAATTTTTCGCTGTTCGCAAATGGAGGCTACTTGTCGCCGCGATCGGCACGGCGCTGCTTTCGGTCATGATCTATTGGGCGTTGCTGAATCTTGAGACAAGATCACAACTCTATGTCGAGGGTACGCAGCACGATCAGATGATGGAATGGGCATTTTCCTACCAGCGGATAACGCTGTTTGGCCTAAGCGAAAGTCAGATACCGATATTCTTCACATTTGGCTATCTGGGTGTTGGTCTCGACTTCCTGCTCCGATACGGCTTGTGGGCAGTTATAGGGGTTGCTGTGTATTTGTTGAGTTTGCCGCTCTTGGGCATTGGCCTGTCGATTGTGCTGTTGGCCACAAAATTGAAACTGACATATCCTCTAGTTTTCGTCATCCTCGCAACGATCAACTTAGGCATGACGCAGAACCCTTACGCAAAGTTGCGAATTCATCCTAGGCTTCGAAATCTCCCGACCAGCCGATCGCCGAACTGACGACCCACAATCCCGCCGCGTAGGCCTCCAGCACCACGCGCTCGCCAGGATCGAGGATCAGATACTTTCCGGCGCCGCCGCCCTTGATCGTGTCGGTCCTGTCGGGATCGACATTCATGACATGGGTCGCGTGCACGGCGGCAAAACCGATCCGAAGGCCAGACACGGCAGGCGGCAGCGTATGCGTCCGCGCCGCGCCGGCGCCGTTGTTGTGGCAGAGTGCGCGGTTGTGAAGCCCTAACAGCGTTGTGTTGACGGTTAGATTGATCGGCACACTCGACGTCCCCTGCAAGCTGGGATTGTCGCCACCAATGAACCGGGTCACGATGCCGCCCGTGATGGAGCTGCCAGTGCCATCGCCAACCCATTCCGACATGTCGAAACCGTCGACAAGCATTTCGTCGATCACGCCGCCGGTGGTCACACGCAAGGCGATGCCAACGGAGGTGGAGTTCTTCAGAGCGATGTCCCTGAGACTGGCTTTGCGCAGCCTTTGGCCGGCGGAAAGGTTGAACCGGATGCCGTGCGACTGGGTGTTGCCCCTGATACCCGTCAGGCTAAGGCTCGCCGGGGTGACGCTGTTCGCAACCACCACGGCATCGGTCGAGCAATTCATCAGCGTGCCTGGGCCGATCGCAAGCGACGTCTGGTATGGCGCGGCGATTGCAGCCGTGGCGCCAGACGTGCCGCCCGTGATCGTCTCGCCAGCCGAGAAGATGCCGGACGAACCGCGCACATAGATGCGCCGGGTCACGCTGCTTACCGCTTTGGCGATCCCCGAGATCCCGCCGGTGATTGTTTCAGCGGCCTGGAATGTCCCGCTTGCCGGCAAGACGCGCAGCACATTGGCGAAGGAATCGACCAAGGTGCCTGTCGCGCCGGATGAACCGCCTGTCACCGTCTCACCGAGTTCATAGTCGACGGTTGAACCGGTGATGACGATTTCAAAATGTTGGAACCGCAGGGTTCCGGTCGAGCCAGACGTACCGCCGCTGACCGTTTCGCCAGTCGCAAACGATCCAACTTGCGAGTTGAGGGCGAACTGATATTCGCCGTTTGGCTCCAATTGCAGGGCGGTGTTGTAGCGATCGATGTACCAGTTATCGAGCCGGCCTGACTGAATCTGAACGCCGAACACGTTACCGGCAGAACTACCGGAGAGCCGGTTGCCGATTGCCTTGACATTCGAAATGACGATCTCGCTGTTGGCGTCAGTCGCGGCTACGCCTACCAGACAGTCATTCGCCACCACGTTAGTTATGATCCCTCGTGGATCTCGCGCACCGGTCATCTCCACCCAGATACCAGCGGAGGGACTGTCGAGATGTGCATCCGCGAAAACCCCGTCGACCAGCACGTCCGTGGTGTTTAGATTCCCCGTATAGGTCAACACGACACCGTCGCGTTTGCACTTCGCCGACCGGATGTTGCGCACGATCGGCTTGCGGACGCCGGCCACGTAAACCGTGTCGCCAAACTCGCCGCCGGTTGGCGTGATGATGTTATAGCCGTCAATGTCCTCAATCGTCGGACTGTCGACACAGAGCGCCATAACACCGGCAAGGCCAAGATTGCGAACCTTCACGCCGCGGATTGTCGGCCGCTTCCGGCGTGCACCAGTGGAGAGGCCTACGCGAATACCAATAGAAGCCTGGTAGCCGGCATGTGATCCACCATCGATCGTGAGGTCCCCGTCTATCAGGACGTCATCGGCAGCGATATCGATGACGGGATGGTGGCCGGTAACGGTACCGACTGGCGCACGCAGGATCAGGGCAGAGCCGCCCAGGCATTCGACGCGCTTCTTCGCTGTCGAGATCGTGTGGTTGCCGTCGGTCTGGTAGGAGCCGTCAATCAGCACATGCGGATAGCTGCCCGCGAGCAGTGCACTGATAGCAGCCGTGGCATTCGCACCGCCACCACGCGCCCCGAGCATTGATGCCGTCACCGGGGTTGAGGCGAGCGTATAGCCTGTCGTCGTCATGCCATCGCTCAGCGTGATCACCAAATCCCCGACATTCGTTCCATTCTTGCGGTACACAGCGCCGCTGCCTGCCACCTGAGAGCTGTCGTAGAAGGCGGTGCGGATATATGTGGGTGCTAATGGCGGGGAAAATGCCTCCGCCGTCGCCTTGGTCGCGAATTGCGGATCGAGCACGGTTGTCATGGCGCCCGTCGCTACGTCTGCAGCGGCCTGGGCCTGGTCGATGATGCCTTGCGCGGCTGCCTGGATATCCCCGACTGTGTCGTCGGACTGGTAGAACGACAGCACAATGTCATCGGTTCCGATAACGGGGTTCAGCGTCTGGAAGGCAAAGCTGCCCTCACCCCGTCAACCGTTTTCTGAGAAAAAATTCCTAGTCCGTTCGAAACTCCCGCTCTGACCGACGCCGGCAAGCGCGTGAAACCCTGCTTTTGCCGGCGGCTGGTCATAAGCCTGCAGGTGTGAAATCATTAGCCGAAGCTCATGGAATGATTCCCGTCGCACGGCCTTGTGGGAGAGGACGATGGACAGACCCGCCATGGCATCCGTGTTCAGGATGCGGCATGCACCAGCCACGCTTTCCGGCGTGCGCAGCACCGGTCAGGGTCAGGCCGATCCAGTCATCCGCGTGCGTTCGCTGGGCGAAGCCATCCGTTTCGTCGCCAACGCTTACCCCCAATATGACATCAGCGCCGTCGCCATCAGCTGCGGCGATCCTTCGGTCACGCGCCTTGGCAGTCTGGAGGTGAAGGTGCTGTGGCGCGAATATGGCGAGCGCCTGACGCAGGAATAGGCCGCTTCCGCGCGCCTTCCGGATCGGAAACGCCGCTGGCGCGTTTCAACTGCGACCAATGGAGGGAAAAAACGCCATGAACGTCGCCAACCTGCAACTCGAAGGCCTGCTCATGGCCGTCGCATCGATCAATCATGTCCTGGTTCGAAAAGGCATACTGACGGCCGAGGAGATCGACATCGCCTTGCGCAAGGCCGAGGCCAGCGAAACCAGCCAGGAGCGATCCGAAGGCATGTCGGCGTCCAGCCGCGACGCCGTCAACTTTCCGATACGGCTGCTGGAACTCGCCAACCAGTGCCAGCCGGAGGCCGACATGCCCTCCTTTTCAAAACTGGCCCGGATGGTCGGCAAGGTGAAGGAACCCTACAACGACCAGCTGTGAGGGTGCCGGCGGGCGGGCGGACGTGCTTCGCGGTGGCCGGCCGGCCTCGCCTCAAGCCCTGCCCGGCCATCCCAGGTTGAGCGAAAGCACCTTGCCCGGTCCATGCACCGCCGCGAACAGCAATCCTGCCATGAACGAAAAATGGTCGATGAAGAAGCCGAACTCGGCCTGGTTGCCGGCCCAATGGCTGGGTCCGTGAAAGGCAAGGGCGAGGAACAGCACATAGGCGGCGGCGACCAGGGCGGCCTGCGAGAAGAAGGCGCCGGTCAGGAAGCAGAGCACCAGCGCGACTTCCAGCATCGCAGCGCACCAGGCCAGGAACAGCGGAAACGGAAAGCCGGCGGCGGCGATATAGCCGGAGGTGGCCGCCATGCCCATGAATTTGAAGGTCACGGCCATCAGGAAGACGCCGGCGAAGATCAGCCGGGCGATGAGAATGGCCGCGGTCTGCCACGGCGATCGAATGATTTGCGACGACATGCTCGTTCTCCAGCTTTGCAGGTTGCTCGCTCCTAGGACGCGCGACGGGCGCCAGGTCCGACACGCCAGGCCAATTTTTCTCGACAGGGCGCTCGCCGCGGGTCGAAGGAGGCTTCGAAGCCTCGCACCGCGCCGGCAAAGAGCGATTTTCGGTTTGCCGGCCGACGGTATATTGTTGCTCGCTCAAAGGGGGAGACGGACATGGCCAAGGCCTTGACCATCGGCGCACCGCAGCATCCGGCGATGAGCACCGCCTACGAACAGGAATGCAGAGATATGCTGGCTCCGCATCTCGACGCCCTGCTCCGCAAGGTCGAGGCCGCCGGTTGGGACCGCGGGCAGGCCGCCTCGGCGCTCATCTCGCCGCGATGCGGCTGAAGCCGGCCTGACGACGCGCCGGCCCGAACAGCTTTCCGGCGCATCGTGCGATTGAAACTTGTTGGTAATCACGGAAGTGATATTGTTAGCCGGGGCTAATGCAGCGGTGTGCCGGTGCAGCGATTTTGGGTGGGCTGAAATTTGCGAACAAACGTCAGGTTTGGGGCGATATCTCATGGCGTGGGGTCTGCGACGCTGGAATGCAGCGGCTGCGGCGGCGCTGGCCAGGTCTTCCAATGTCCGCGCTGGACGAGTTCCAACGGCCATTGCTGCCCTGCCGGCACCCACCGGCGCGGCTGCCCCGGCCGCAGCGCGGCATGCTCCGAATGTGACGGCGACCACGCTGCCGACGCCGACCCCATGCGGCCATCGGCCTGATACAGGCCGTTTGCAGGCCTGGCCATGTCGTCTGGTGGAACCGGCGGCGCCGATCTGTGTTATGTCGTGCTGATCGCGGGCGCCGAAGATTTTGCGCGTTTCCCCGACAACAGAAAGCGAGGCCTGAGATGGCTGACGACAAGTCGAAGACGAAACAGGACCGCAAGCTGGTCTCGAGCGAAGAGCCCTACGAGGTTGCCGCCTTTGCCCGCAAATACGGCATTCCGCCAAGCGAGGCACAGACCATCATCAAGCGCTACGGACCCTCGCGCAAGAAGCTCGACGCCCATATGGCAGCCCGCGGCTAGTCGCCCGAAAGTGGATTTCGGTTTGGGAGAACGAAACGACACGCATGAAGCGGGTCGTGCGCGTCCGTTCGGACGCGGCACGCTTTAGGGCCGAAACCATTTCGCCCGGGCGGCGTTGAAGATGCTGCGGGCCGCGTCAACCGGGCCTGGTGGTACGGTGAACAGGATGTCTTTTTCCCGGTTTCTCATCCTGGCCAACGAAACGGCAGACGAGCATCTGTCCCACCCGGCCCGCAGCGCCACGCATTGAGGGAGGTCGTCTTGTCCGACACCATACGCAGGACCGGCAGCTGCCTGTGCGGCGGCGTGCAGTTCCAGGTCAGCGGCGCGCCGTTGCGCGTCGGCCTGTGCCATTGCAAGGATTGCCGCAAGGCCGGCGGTTCGGTCTATTCGGCCTTTGCCATCTGGCCGCGCGAGGCCTTCGAGACCACCGGCCTCGTCAGCTCCTATGGCACGCGCAGCTTTTGCCCGACATGCGGCGGCCGCGTCGCCTGGGTCGACGACAACGAGGCCGAGGTGGCGATCGGCAGCCTCGACATCGCGCCCACCGATCTCGTGCCCGAATATGAGTTGTGGACCTCCAGGCGCGAGACCTGGCTGCACCCTCTGCCCGGCACCGAACAGTTCGAGCACGACCGCCCAGCGGCCCACGACGCTGAAGCGCCGATACCGAGATCGCTGTCGGACATCGACGCTGAGATTTGATCTCTGGGCAAGGGAACCCTGCCCTGCCGCCGACGTTACCGGATGCCTCTCACGCATGTCGCCCGGCGACTTGCGGCAATCATGGAGACGACCGTTGAACGACAAGATGTTTCCCCGCCCCATCAGGCTGAAATTCGCGCCTGAGCGCGAGCGCACCATCCGCAGCGCCTGGGAAGGCCTGGAATGCCTCGGCGACTGGCCGGCTGGCCAGGGACGGCGCTATCGGGCGGCGTTGCGCAGCTGCCGCGATGCGCTGGATGGCTGGACGCCGCCGGAAAAAGCGATGCGGGCGGTGATCGACGCCGCGCGCGAAGCGAAACTCCTCCAGTAGTTGGAAAACAGGACATGTCCGAGCTCATTTTGCCCACACCGATGCGGATCAAGCCGCATGGGTCGGACACGATCCGCGACGTCGCCACGCTCAAGGATGCCAGCGAGATCCTGATCGACTGGCCGCAGGCCAAGCGCGGCCCGTTCTACCAGGCGGCGCGTGAGAAGGTCGAAGCCGCCTTGGAAACCAAGGCAGGTGCAGCCGAGGCACAGGAAGCGTTCGCAGCGCTCTGCAGCCACTCCGGCGTCTTGGTTCGATAGCGGTTTCCATCAAAAGAAGCAGGCGGGGCATCGCCCCTCGCCTGCTTCGTGCAAATCGGTCTGGATTCCGGACAATCGATCCGATTATTCCGCCGGTAGCTCGCCCTGTACGACCGGGTGAGAGGTTTCGAAGCCAAAACTCTTCGGCGCCAGCAAAATCAACGCTATCACGATGGCAATCGAAGCAAGCAACGTGGCCGTGGTCGCAATATCTCTCACGATAATCTCTCCAATTCCAAGTCGTGAGAAAAACGCTCCCGAGAAACCGCGGTTCCATTAGCTTGTGCGATAATACCAACGAGCTGGCGTTTATTGTTTCGGCGGCTGGGGCGGCACTTCACCAGGCTTGATCACCGGCGTCTTGCCTTCGTCAGGGGCCGGCGCCGCCATGCCCTGGTCGCCCGTCGGGGGCGGTTTCAGCACGCCGCCGCAGTCGTTGAGCTTCGCCGTCAAATTGCCGTCATCGGCTTGCTGTCCAGGCTGCTGTTTTGCCCCTTGCCCGGTCTGAGCCCTGCATTTGTCTGCCTGTGGCGCCTGGCTGTCGTTCTGCTGCTGGGCCGCGGCCGGCACTGCCAGCGCCAGCATAAGGCCGAATGGCATGATGGCGAGAGTTCTCATCGCCGCCTCCTTCTTTCTTTCACGGGTCGCCCGCGGCGACCTTCCCTTCACAGGGACAACGCCTGTCGATGAAAAAGGTTGGCCGCCTCGCCGGGCGGCATTGCAACCAAATCCGTTTGCCGGCCGTTGCGCGTGCCGGAGGCGATCATGTTCGAAGGTTTTCAAGGCGCGGAAATCGACACTGGCGAGGCCGGCATATTCTGCCAGCGTGCCGGCGGCGGGCCGCCATTGCTGTTGCTGCACGGCTTTCCGCAGACGCATCTGATGTGGCGCGACATCGCGCCCGCTCTGGCCAGCCGGTTCAGCGTCGTCTGCGCCGATTTGCGCGGCTATGGCGGCAGTTCCTGTCCGGCGTCCACTCCGAGCCACGCACCCTATGCCAAGCGCGCCATGGCGGACGATTTGGTGCGGATGATGGAGAAGCTGGGGTTCAGCAGCTTCATGGTCGCCGGCCATGATCGCGGCGGGCGTGTCGCCTACCGCATGGCGCTCGACCATCCCGACAGCATCGACATGCTCGCCGTTCTCGACATCGTGCCGACCGCCGATGCCTGGGACCGGGCCGACGCCAGGCTGGCGCTGGGCTATTGGCCGTGGTCGCTGCTGGCGCAGCCCGAGCCGTTGCCGGAAAAGATCTTGTCCGGAGCAGCCGAGGCGATCGTCGACAATGCGCTCAACGGCTGGGGCTCGTCGCCATCGGCCTTTCCAGCCGAAGTGCGTCAGGCCTATGTCGAGGCCTTGCGTGCGCCTTCCCACGCCCATGCCATCTGCGAGGAATATCGGGCGGCAGCCACGCTCGACCGCGAGCACGACCATGCCGACAAGGCAGCCGGCCGGCGCATCCGTTGCCCGCTACTGGCGCTATGGAGCGGTCAGGGCGCGTTGGCGGATTGGTATGCCGGCGAAGGCGGGCCGCTGGCGCTGTGGCGCGGCTGGGCCGACGATGTGCGCGGCCAGACGATGCCGGGCGGACACTTCTTTCCCGAGGAGAACCCGACGCGGACGGCCGATCTGCTGGACGGCTTCTTCGGTGAAACCAGTCACGGCATCTCCCGGCGATCGGAATTACCTTCGCCCTCCCCTTGATGGGGCCGAAGCCGCCTCCTTCTCCGCCTTTGCCTGACTGCCTTCATCACCGGCGGCAAGGCCAGGTCCGCGTTCGAACCGGTGCAGAAGGCCGGCAACGACCAGCACGATCAGCGTCCCGAACCCGGCCACCTGCCAAAGACCCAGGCCGCAGGCGACGCCGATCGCGCCCGCCAGCCACATGCCGGCGCCTGTCGTCAGCCCATGCACCTCGCCGCGCGAAAACATGATCGAGCCGGCTGCGAGGAAAGCGACGCCGGCGGTCACCGCCTCGACCACCCGGATCGGATCGACCTTGACGGCTTCCTGCGCGAACATCGGTGCATGCACGATCTCGATCGTCAGGATGCCGAAGGTGGCGGCGGCGACGCAAACGAGAATGTGCGTGCGAAGTCCGGCCGGGCGGTTGCGCCATTCGCGTTCGAAACCGATGACCGCGCCGTAGAGCGTCGCCAGCAACAGCCGCGCCGCGATGACCGGAAACGAGGTGTAGGTCGAATGGCCGAATTCCTCGACGAGCTGTTCCATGATGTCCCCTCCGAAAGCTTGACGCCACAACGCGGCCGCCGGGTCACGGTTCCTGAATGCACCGCCAGATGCGGCAAGGATGCGGCCGTTTTTGAAAACGTCGGGGTGTTGATGGAACGGCCCTCAAGGGCTCAGGACGTTTCGGTTTCAGGCAGGTCGGTGCCGAGCTGCGGAACGATGATCGAATCAAGGGGCGCCGTCAGCGACCAGCTGAGGTGGCCCGGGCTGCGATCCAGCACCGCCAGGCCGTTCAGCGATTGGGGCGCGACCCGTTGCAGGACGACGGTGCCGAAACCCTTGCGCGTGGTTTCGTCCCGCCGCTCCCCCTCACGCACCGGCATCGTCTCGTCCCAGAGCAGATGGATTTCCCGCTTGTCCGAAACGCCTTCGACGATCCGCCAGGTGATCTCCAGCCGCCCGGCTTCGCTGGCCAGCGCGCCATATTTGGAAGAGTTGGTGCCGAGCTCATGAAATGCCATGCCGAGATTCTGCACGGCATTCGGCTGCAAGGTCAAAAGCGGTCCCGATAGCGATACCCGCGCCTCGTGGCCGAACGGCTTGAGCTGCTCCTGGGCGAGGTCGAAGAGGCTGGCGCCGGCCCATTCCGAGTTCACAAGCAGATCGTGCGACCGCGACAGCGCCATGATGCGGGAGCGGATCATTTCCTCGAACTCGCGCGGATCGGTCGAGCGTTTGCTGGTCTCCCTGATCATCGAAAGGATCACCGCGAACTGGTTCTTGACGCGATGGTTCACCTCGCGGAGCAAAAGCCTGATCCGGCGCTCGCTCTCCTTGCTGGCAGTGATGTCTCGGGCGATCTTCGAGGCGCCGATGATATCGCCGGACGCATTCCTGATCGGCGAAATGGTCAGCGACACGGCGATGAGGCCGCCATCCTTGCGCCGGCGGATCGTCTCATAGCTGGCCAGCAGTTCGCCTTTGCGAACCCGGCTGATGATGTCGGTCTCTTCGTCCTTGAGATGATCGGGGATGAGCATGAGCACGGACCGGCCGACGGCCTCTTCGGCGGTGTAGCCGAACATGCGTTGCGCGGCCGCGTTCCAACTGGTGATGATGCTGTTCAGATCCTTGCTGACGATGGCGTCGAAGGATGAATCGACAATCGCCGCCAGCCGCGCATCGGCGGTGATGGCGATCAAGGCATTAAGGCCCGCCAAATCTGTCACTGTCGACCCCTTCTCCCTCACATGCGTATTGCGCGCATGGCCCCCAATGCGCCGCGGTGCGTTTTGGTTGCAATCGCCTCCCGACATTCCTCCCAGTAACCGTCCGGGCAGTTCACCACCGGAACCTTGCGCGCTTGCGCGAGTTGCACCGGACACCCCATGAACGAGGAGACACACGATGAGCGACGGCAACAGCGATCTCGACCGGGTCTGGAAGCTGATGGACAGGATAGGTTTCTGCATGCTGGCCACCCGCGAAGGCGATGACATCCGCTCGCGACCGATGGCGGCGCATGCGGTACGCGACGAAAACGCCATCTACTTCCTCACCGATGTCGACAGTCACAAGGACGACGAGATCGAAGCCGAGCCCAATGTCGGCCTCGCCTTCGCCGATTCAGGCGGCCAGAAATATGTTTCCGTCAGCGGTCTGGCGGCGGTTTCGAACGACCGCGCCAAGATCAGGGAGTTGTGGTCGACCCCGGCCAAGGCCTGGTGGGACAGTGCCGATGACCCTTCGATCCGCGTCCTTAAAGTGACGCCGAAAGATGCCCAGTATTGGGACAGTCCCGGCACCGTGGTCAGCTACGTGAAGATGCTGGCGGCAGCGGTCAGCGACAGCCGCCCAGAAATCGGTGACACCGGCAAGGTCAGGATGTAGCCGGACGGCGTTGGAAAATCAGGACATCAAGCACACGTGCGAATGCCGGTGGCCGCAGGGAATATCGCCGGTGCGGCACAGCGGTGCCGCTCAGTCTGGCTTGGGAGCGTCAGGGGCATTCGGTGCTGTATCGGCGTCAGCATCTCTTTGCGGACAGTCCTCATAGCTGTGGTCGCGCCCGCCGCAGAAAGAACAGCACATGGCCTCGCGACCCCCGTTTCCGGGCCGCCATTGCGGGGTTTCGTAGGGCTTCCTGCCATCCATCCCCAGCAATGCACGACGGACCATTTGGTTGCGCCGCCACAGATGGCCAGCCGGCGGTTGCGGAACCACCCGCCGGGATGCGAGTTTCGGCCAGTACATCCATTCGAGGAAATAGCCATGCCGATGCGCCGAATTGCCTTGATGACGGCAGCGATCCTGCTGGCCGCGACCGGCCTCGCCGAAGCCAGGCCCGATACCCGCACGATGAGTTGCGACCAACTCCGGCAATTGATCCAAAGTCACCATGCCATGGTGCTGACCACCGGCCCCAACACCTATGACCGCTATGTCAGGCAGTTCGGCAACGAATGCGACTGGCCGGAGGTGCCGATGTCGGCCTATGTCCCGACCCGTGACGGCAGCTGCCCGGTCTACCGCTGCGAGGAACCTGTCACCAACTTTCCGAACTGATACAGCGCCTCCAATCGGCTTTGCCGCCGCAGTGCGTTGATCCCGGCGCGCGAACCGGCTAGGGGTGATGCGCAACTTGCCTTTTCCCGCTTCGTCTAATGGTAGGACAGCGCCCTTTGAAGGCGTGAATCGTGGTTCGAGCCCATGAGCGGGAACCAGCAAGCAACCAGGCGCTCGCCTGTTCGAAGCTGCGCGCAGAATGGCAAGCCGGGTTCATTGCATTAGCGCCCGCTTGTATTTCGCCCGAAGCAGGATCATCATCCAGGCAGTCAGCGGCTTGAAGGGGTGCAGCGCCATGGAACTGAGTTGCTTTGACGGGGGCGCCCTTGCGTCGGCGATGTCCCTGAACGTCACGGCGGTTTTCACAATACTGGCCGCATTTGCCGCATTTCGGCTGGTTGCGATGTCAGGCGAAGGTGCTGTCGACCAACTCCAGACGGCGTAGCCCGCAGAAACCTCCCGTTCAGGAGAACGGCATATGGCCGCGAGAAAGGTGATAGCCGTCAAGGACTGGTCTTGCGGCATGAGCGACGAGCTTGGCCGCGTCGTCCTGACCATCAACCCGACCGAGGGCGAGCCAATCCTGGTTTTGATGACAATTTTCCAGGCGGCAAGGATGGCCGGGGAATTGCGGACCCCGAAACTCGTCTCCATACCTCGGTAACGCAGCGCGCCCTCGGCAAAGCGGATCAAGCTCGCCGGGGGCAGCCCCAACGCCCTCCCCCGGCGAGCCCTGTTGCTCCGTTACGATGAACAATGGAGCAATTACTGCTCTACGAATCCGGGCGCCGTTAAGTTGCATCCGGCCTCCTGAAACCATTTCGCGGACCCTGCGTTGACCACCGGGCCGACACAGGAGACATCTCATGACCGTCAATTGCCGTATATCGATCGACAACCGACCGGAGGCCACGGACGCCGTTTTCCAGGCGGTTCCCCGGATCGGCGAAAGCGTTGCGCTGTCGATCGACGGAACCACGCAGGATCTGCGGGTATCGCGCGTCGTGCACGTCACAAACGGCAGCCTGGAAGGTGCCGCGATCGTCGTCGAAGTGACGACCAACATCCTCTGAACCGAGAGTTCTCGTCCCGCTACGTGAGCCGGCGCCGCGTCGCGGCAACTGCCGACCGGCCTGCGAGCGGCTCCGCGCAGCGAGCCGCTCTACTCCTCGCCACCGTCGGAAATGCCGTTGCCGCCGGCGGTTGGCAGGATGCCGAAGTCTTGCGACTTGGTCCCTTGCTCCGCCGTCAGGAAGCCATCCGAGGCAAGACCGCGCCGCAGCAATTCCCTGACGGCGGCCGAACGGCTCGGCATGCGCTTGTCGAAGCGCCAGTTTTCCAGCGCCGCCAGTTCGTCTGACGTCAGCATGATCTGCAACCGTTCCGGGCGTTCCAGTTCAGTCATCGGGCTCCCTCGCCTACGGCCACGAATACGTCGAATGAGTATTCAACTCACTTACCTCATAATTAGGAAACCGCTCCTAGCGCGTCAAGACCTCGCTATGGGTGAACCGCTTCTCACGCTGATGATGAGCTTGATGGGTATTCGGCGTAGGGCACACACTTGTATAACTATGCTAACTGTTTGATTTATTTAGATATTATTTAATTTGTGACTTGCCAAGGCGAAGCCTCTGCCGCATTGTGCAATCTGAACAGAAAACCGTTCCCTTTGGGAGGTTTCGATGCGGTATGATTACTCGGCGCGACTGCGCGATGATGTCCGTTCAGCGGTCCAGATCGCCTTCAGGAAGAACGGCATCGTCAGCATCACGGCGGTGGCGGAGCATGTGAGGGTCAGGAATCTGTCCGAAAATGTCGCCCTCGAGGACGTCGAATACCTTGTCTTTCAGGCAGCCCAACTGATTGGCGCCGCAATTGAATTCGACGGGCTCAACAATTTCGACGGCGTAGCTGGTATGTTCGTGGACGGGCTCGGTGGCGCCGATGGCGAGCACGTGATCGCCCAACTCGACAGGCCTGGTCCGGCCACCCTGCAGTAGGCAGTTCCGGCTGAACGCGTATCTGTCCCGCGCCGGTTAGGGGGCCTCCCCCAAAAGGCCGCCCTGCTGTTTCTGTACCTTGGTGAAGAGACCGGAGCTGTTCCGTCAGGCGGAGCCGGCGATTTGTGAGGCGAAGTCGCGATAGGGACGCAGCGGGCGGCCCAGAAGCGCGGTCAGGCGCTCGACGTCGCCGGCCTCGGGCAGCATCCCATCGGTCAGGAACCGCTCGCCCATCAAGCGCATGTCGTACGCCATCCAGGCAGGCAGGAACTGCTTGAGATTCTGCTCGAAACCTTCGGTGTTGTCGCCGCCGTAGCTGATCGGGCGGGCGAGCACGTCGGACCAGATGGCCGCGATATCCGTCCCGGTCAGTGTCTGCGGACCGACGAGATTGATCCGCTCCAGCGCAAGCGGCTCCGCGGACCGTTCCCGGCGCAGCAGTTCGAGAGCGGCGATTTCGGCGATATCACGCACATCGATCATGGCGAGACCCTTGGCACCGATCGGCATTGTATAGGTGCCGTAGCCGGTGATGACGTCTTCGATCATCAGATCGTTCTGGATGAAGTAGGCGGGGCGCAAGATCGTAGCCTTGAAGTCCATCTGCTCGATCATTCGCTCGACGCCGAACTTGCCGGCGAAATGCGGCACGTTCACATAGACGTCGGAATGGATCACCGAGAGATAGACGATCCGCTCGATGCCCGCCGATCGGGCGACATTCAGGGCGACCAAAGCCTGGGTGAATTCATCCGGCACCACTGCGTTCAAGAGGAACAGGGTGGAAACACCGGACATGGCTTTGCGCAGCGAATCGACATCGAGGAAGTCGCCTTGCGCGACCGATACGCCCGCCGGGAAGCTTGCTTTCGACGGGTCGCGGACGAGAGCACGGACATCGGCGCCGCGCTTGACGAGGTGCTCGACGACCTGGCGGCCAACATTGCCTGTGGCGCCGGTAACGAGGATGGTCATGGAATTTCTCCTGTTGGGTTGCTTGACAGGCCCAATATGTGTGGCTCACAAACATTCAAACAGGCCGAAATTATAGACGTACCGTCTCACTGGTGGAACACTCATGGATCTTCTGGCCCTCACCGATTTCAACCTCGTTGCCCGCCATGGCGGTTTCGGCAAAGCGGCAAGAGCCACCGGCAGGCCCAAGGCAACGCTGTCCCGGCGGGTTGGAGACTTGGAGAGCAGCCTTGACCTGCGCCTGTTTGAACGGGGTGCGCGCAACCTGAAGCTCACCGAGGAAGGGCGCGCACTCTTCGAGCGGACGGGGAGCTTGCTCGCCGAGCTGGACGAGACGGCTGCGGAGATCGCCTCGGGCGGCCAGAGACCCAAGGGCAGACTGCGGATCAGCGCACCTATACATTTTTCTCAGACCGCGATGGGGAGGATCGCCGCGGGATTTACTCTCAAACATCCCGAAGTGAGGCTTGAGGTCACGACGGAGGACCGGTCTGTCGACATGATCGAGGAAGGTTACGACCTGGTGATCCGGGTCAATCCGAATCCCGACGAAAGCTTGATCGGACGGGCGTTTCTCCGCGACCGCCTGGTCGTTGTGGCGAGCCCGGACCTTCCTCGCCCGACCGGGGGGCGGACCGCTCCTGGCGTTGCGCGCGGCACAGGCGAGCGGCAAACATGGCGCGTGAAGAACCAAGATGGCCAGTCGACGATTGCGGTCGAGCCTGTCCTCGCTCTGTCGACGCTGATCATGGTGCGGGATGCGGTGCGAGCCGGCGTCGGTGTTGGACGTCTCCCGATTTCCCTGGTGAGCCACGATCTGGCTGACGGCACGCTGGTGAATTGGGGCGACATCGATGGCCCGGAGATCGCTCTGTGGACGCTCTACCCCTCCCGGCGGCTGCTCAGCGCGCGCGTGTCGGCGTTCCTGGATTTTCTGAAACAGGCCTTCCCGAACGGGACGCCGGACGAACTGGCCGCCTATATCGGCAGGTGATGCCCGACCGCTTTTCGCCAGCAAGAACTTTATTTTTCGCGGAATGATTTCCGGTGGAACAAGTTGGGGCGACGAAAATTACCTTGTCGCCCTTACAAGTGGAGGACGTGGTGAAAGGCTTGCGCAGTCTCCTTGCCGAACTGTCAGCCAGCTGGCTCAAGCGCCGCAAGGCGCCCACCACCGTGAACACCGTCAAACCCCGCCCCGACCACCAGGCGATGCGGCAACGTTCCGCTCACAAACCCAAAAAACCGCCCACCCGCGACGTCGCCTCGAACATGTGAGCCGCGGACAATGTGGGGCCGCCCAATGCCGCTGGGGGGGGTATCGGCAACTCTCACGCCGGATTGATCGGCATCGACGAAACCTTTGAGGGCCGAAGGCGTTTATCGCTTCGGCCCAATCGAGGTGGTTCCAATGCAAACGGCGTGGTTCTCCAAGCCTGTGGCGGTTTCGGTCGGCGTCACCGGTTCCATCCACCATCTGTCCAACACACAGCAGGCCATTGATTTGCTGACCACACATTGGCGTGACGCTGGCAGCCCAAAGCATCAATCCGCTCTGCGCGCCTGCCGACGGGCAACGAGCGGCGATGTCGCCCCCGACATCGCCAGGGCGGCACTCGTCGAGGCCGCGCGTGAAGCCCACATCCTCATCGAATAGAGTGTCGATTGAATCGGCCAACGTCGATGCGGCTGCTATAGTCGCGGCATCCCCTCCTGGAGACCTCACCATGACCCTGAAAACACGCAAGCTCGGCAGCCAGGGGCTGCAGGTCTCAGCCATCGGCCTCGGCTGCATGGGCATGAGCCAGTCCTACGGCCCGGCCGACGAGGCCGAATCCATCGCCACGCTGCACCGTGCCATCGAACTCGGCTGCACCTTCCTCGACACCGCCGAAGTCTATGGCCCTTACGACAACGAAGCCCTGCTCGGCAGGGCGCTGAAGGGCAAGCGCGACCAGGTGACGATCGCCACGAAATTCGGCTTCCGCATCGAAAACGGCAAGCAGGTCGGAACCGACAGCCGGCCCGAGCACATTCGAGAGGTCGTGGAAGCCTCGCTCGGCCGCCTCGGAACCGACCGTATCGACCTCCTCTACCAGCACCGCGTCGACCCGGCGGTGCCGATGGAGGATGTCGCCGGGGCCGTAGGCGGACTCGTCGCGCAAGGCAAGGTGCGCTTCTTCGGCCTGTCGGAGGCGGGTGCGGCCAACATCCGCCGGGCGCATGCCGTGCATCCGGTGTCGGCGGTGCAGAGCGAGTATTCGCTGTGGGAGCGTAATCTGGAGCCGGAGATCATCCCGCTGCTTGGCGAACTCGGCATCGGCCTGGTGCCGTTCTCGCCGCTCGGCCGCGGTTTTCTCACCGGCCAGGTCAAGCGCGCGGAAGACTATCCCGACGGCGATTATCGCCGCAACGACCCGCGCTACCAGGGCGAAAACTACGACGCCAATGTCGAGGCGGCCGCCAAGGTGAGCGACATCGCCGCTGCGCGCGGCGTCAGGCCCGGCCAGGTCGCGCTGGCCTGGCTGCTGGCGAAGGGCGACGGCTTTGGCATCGACATCGTGCCGATACCCGGCACCAAGCGCAGAAAATACCTGGAAGAGAACGTCGCCGCCGCCGCGGTCAAACTCGATCCCGCCGAGATGGCCGCGCTCGACGACGCCCTGGCGCCGGGAAAGATCTCCGGCCCCCGCTATGGCGACCGCGGCATGGCGATGGTCGATCGGTAGGCGGCGTCGGCCCTTCTCCCTTTTGGCGAAGTCGGCAATGCAGTGACCGCATTACGAAATGCGTTGACATCATAGCCCTTGTCGGCGAGCAGCATCGCACCCTCTGGCAAATCGGCGATTAAGTCTGATGCAGAGGCGATGTCGCTCTTCTGGCCTGCCGTCAGCATCAGCTTGATCGGCCTGCCTTTGGCATCGACAAAGCATGGATTTTGGTTGTCAGCCCGCCACGGGAACGACCGAGACAATGATCTCGATCCCCCTTTTTGCCGTCGCACCCCTGCTGATAGACGCGAACAATGGAGGTGTCGATCATCTGCACCTTGCCGTCATGGGCTTTGGTGATGGCGTCCATGAGACGGTCCCACACACCTGCTCTCCGCCATCTGACGAAGCGATTGTAGCAGGCGGTGCGTGGGCCGTATCGCTCTGGCAGATCGCGCCATGGCGCACCGGATCGCAGCACCCAGAAGATGCCGTTGAGCACCCGCCGATCATCGACGCGCGGCACTCCTCGTGGCTTGTTGGGCAACAGGGGCGCAATCACGCGCCATTCGAAATCGGTCAGGTCATATCGGCTCATTGCTGAGCCTGAATCAGATTCCGCCGCAACATGAAAGTCTCGGTCGACAACGACCCATTGCGGACCTACGCCCAAGAAGGGTATGTTGCGGCAGCACGCGTAGGCAATCCGCCTCACCATCGCGGCGCATGTTTCATGAAAGAAAATAAGAGATTCTACTCGCTCATGCACGCGGTCTGTGCTGGTCATGGCTATTGTGGAGGAATGCACGGCGACAAGTTCATGGATGTCAGGGATTTTATTCCTCAATCCGGTCATGTTACAGCGGATCAATTCGTCGAATGGGTATTTCTAGCTGAGTACGAGAATGAGAGTGAGCGAATGTCTCCCAGATGGGATCGGCATCGCCAGAGGATACGAGACTTTTTTGTTGAGCATATGGGATCAGACGCCGTCGATGCCAGCCAACTAAAATGGGAAGTGGATGGCTGAACCAACCCCTTTACTCTGCTTCCCACCCCTCTCGGTCATACCGCATTTATGAGTTCACGATCTAGCTCGCGGCGGCTGCCGTGACCTTTTTGGACGCGGTCCGCTGTCGCCGCATGCGTCGTTTGGCGACAAGCTTGAGAGCGACGGGCGGCTCGTTTGACAGCGCGCCCAGCACGGCATCGACCATGCCATGCGCCACGAAATCCGCGTTCATGTCACGGGCCAGTTTGTCGGCCGCCTCCTTGTCCTCGCTGCCGGCCTCCGACCAGAACACGATTCCCACCCGAAGTGCAGCCTTGGCGCGCTTCAGCCGGCGAACCAGAAAGCGGGCGTGCTTGACGGAATCCCGGTTCAGGAATCCGACCACGACGGTGTCGACGGTTTCGAGCTCAAGGCGGCGAATGCTGGCGGGCTCAATATCGGCAAAGCCGGCTTTCGATACCGTCGCTCCCTGGACCTCCAGCACCTGCGCCAGCATCGCGGCAGCGGCGTCGTCGAGTTCGCCGCGCCCGCCGGCGCAAAGCACGGACATATCCGTGCCATCGGGCAGTTCGGTCTCGTCCTCCCCGCTGGGGTCGCCATCGTCGCTCGCCTCTGCGGCCACATGCGGCTCCTCCTCCTCGCCTGCCTCCTCCTGCGCGCTGTCGTCAAGATTGGCGACCAGCATCAGGGCACTGGCGGCCACCTGCCGCCTTTGCAAATCGCCCATGACGCCGCGCACCCGGTCTTGTTCGCCCAGCAGAAGCGCCGGAATGGCAACCTTGTCGTAGAATTCGACCAGATATTTCTCCTCCAGCATCTCCTCGGCATGGTCGGTGGCTTCTTCCGGATCGCCGGCCAGCAGTCGCTGGTACAGGCGCGCATGGGGTTCGAGCACGGGCTCGTTGCCGAACAGCACGTCGAGGAATTCAAACTGCGGCACGTGCCTGCCCAGCACCACCAGGCAGACGGTGAGCGGCGTCGACAGGATCAGCCCGAGCGGCCCCCAGAGCCACGTCCAGAAAATCGCAGCGACGATGATCGCCAGCGGCGACAGTCCTGTCCTCGAACCGTAGAGCCAAGGCTCGACGACATTGCCGGTGATCAGCTCCATCACCACGAACAGGGCGGCCGTCCACAGCACGAGCGACCAGCCCGGCGCAACGGCCAGCGCCAGGAACAGCGGCAAAAGCATGCCTATGATCGGGCCGATATAGGGAACGAAACGCAGCGCCAGTGCCAGCAGCCCCCACAGCAGCGCATTGGGAATACCGAGGGCCCAGAGCCCGATCGCGATCGGTATGGCGTAGACGATGTTGACGACCAATTGCATCAAGAGATAGCGGCCCACCCGCTTGGCGGCTTCCTGAAGCGCCTCGGTGGTGCGGTGGAGGTCGCCGTAGCCGACAAGCCGGATGAAGCGGTCGCGCAAATCCTCCCGCTCGAGCAGCATGAAGATGACGACGACGATGATCAGCCCGGCCGAGCCAAGCGGGCTGATCAGCGGCCCGACGATATTCTGCAGGACCTGAAGCGGCCTTTCGTGCGCGACGATCTCGACCGGCACCGGCTCGCGCGGCGGCTTTTCCGGCGTGGCGGCCGGCAGCGTGGGGTCCTGTCTGTCGATCTCCTGGCCGACCCGCTCGACCACCTGGCTCAATCTGGCGAGGATCCCGCCCCCGACCCCGGTTTCCTTGAGCGAGCGGATCTTGGTCAGGATGTTGGTCTGGTAGACCGGGATGTTCTGCGCCAGTTCGCTGACCTGCGTGGCGACGATGAAGGAGAACAGGCCAAGCGCCGCGAAAGCGCCGAGCACGCTGGCAATGACGGCGGCAATACGGGGGATTCCGACCTTTTTAAGAGCTGAGACAAGCGGCGCCAGTGCGAAGGTCAGCAGCAGCGCGATCGCGATCGGCAGGAAAACCTCGCGCCCAAAATACAGCGCCGCCACTGTCGTGACGATGGCCGCCACATTGGGCAAAGAGGTTCGCGGATGGGGCGCGGCCGCTGAAAGGGAATCCTCCAGCCCCGGAGACGCCGTGCCGTTTCGACGATTGGCCACGTGATGCCTCCCCTGCCAAATGCCATGATCGGGCATATAGAGCCGACGTGCAACTTTAGCCAACGATGAAATACGCCTCACTCAACAGGCAATGATCCGGGCCGGCATCGGCCGCTCTCGAAGGACGGAATGGCCCGATCGGATCAGCGCGCCGCTTGCCTGGCCAGCGCGTGCTCGATCAGCACGTCGATGGTCTGGCTGTAGCCGATGCCTGAGGCGGCAAGCGCCTTGGCGTACATCGAGATGTCGGTGAATCCGGGAATGGTGTTGACCTCGTTGACGAGCAGGCTGCCATCGGCGCGCAGGAAAAAGTCGACGCGCGCCATGGCTTCGCAGCCAAGTGCCTGGAATGCCCGCCGCGCTATATCCCTGGCCGTCTCGGCCACATCGGCCGGGACATCGGCGGGCACCTTGACCAGCGCGCCGTCGGCATCGAGATATTTGGCTTCATAGGTGTAGAAGCCGTGCTTGCCGGCCGGAATGATCTCGCCGGGCAGCGACACCGTCAGCGACCCGTCGGCGCGCTCCAGCACCGAGAACTCGATCTCGCGGCCCTCGACGAATTCCTCGATCAACACTTTGCCGTCGTAGCGGAAAGCCGTGTCGATGGCCTGCTCGAAGCCGTCCCTGTCATTCACCTTGCTGACCCCGAAGGACGAGCCCTGGCGCGCCGGCTTGGCGAAGAACGGCAGGCCGAGTGTCCCGGCAATCTCCTGGAAGGAATGCTTGCCGTTTCGATGCACGGTGACGGAGCGGGCAACCGAAAGCCCTGCCTCGCGCATCAACCGCTTGGCGACATCCTTGTCCATGGCGGCGGCCGAGGCGAGGATGCCGCAGCCGACATAGGCGACATCGGCGACCTCGGCATAGCCCTGCACCGAGCCGTCCTCGCCGAACGGCCCGTGCAGCACCGGGAACACGACGTCGATGGAAGGCAGGTCAGGTTGCGTACCATCCCGAGACACGACGACCAGCCGGCCCTTGCCGCCGGGCAGCAGGGCGACCTCTGCACCATCCTCGGCTACCGGCGCCCCTGCCCCCTCATCGCCGATCGCCGCGGCGCGATCGAGTTGTTGCAGCAGCCACCTGCCGTCTCGCGAAATGGCGATCGGCACGATGTCGTAACGCGTCCGATCGATCGCCTTCAGCACATTGGCGGCCGAAAGGCGCGACACGTCATGCTCGGCCGAACGCCCGCCGTAAAGGATGGCCACTCTTGTCTTGTCCGTCACGAAATCCCTCGACTGTCAAAAAAATCAAATGGCGACGGCAATGCCGCGATTGGCGAAGAAGCGGTCGAAATCGGCCGGCGCCAACACTGCGTCTGCCTGTGTGGCCGGGTCATGGCCGGATGGGTTGTGGAAGCGGAAACCCTCGTCGGACGTCGCGGTGACCAGCACCAGATGGCCGCCCTTCGAGGGCGGCTCGCGCTCGGGCCAGCGGATAGAACTGCTGACCGAAGCGATGAAGAAGCGCGAGCGCTGCATGATCGCCGGAATCTCCGCTGTCGCGACATTGGTCATCACCTCGGCGCGCAGGCCGAAGGCTTCCTTCACGAAGCTGACGAAGGGCGCGTAGATCAGCCCCCTGATCGATCCTTCGTTGACGACATAGCCGCCATATAAGGTGCAGCGCCTGGCAAGCTCGATCGTCGGCACGCTCTCGCCGCGGCTCGCCAGGATCATCTTCAGGCACGCCATGCCGCAGATGTTGGCGGCCCAGAGTGCGTATTCATCGAGTGTTTCCGCGCCCGACCCCCGCCACAGCGGATCGCGCCGCAGCGCAACATCCGCGCCGTCGGCGAGCACGTCCAGCGTCATGTCCGGCGTCTCCCACTGGCTGAAAAACGGCACGGTTTCAGGCGGTGGGCTCATGCGGTCTCCTCGGCGGCTGGCTCCATCTCGTATACGAGGATACGAGATGAATGAAAAGCCGCGTAGGCCGGTTCAGGTGTGGTGAGCCGTGCGCCGCCTACTCGGCCTTCGTCCAGCCGAAAACCAGCCATGCATATTTCGATTTTTCGTCGGGTTCGACAGTGTAGGTCATCTGCATGTCGCCGTCCTTGGCGTAGATATCCAGCCGGGGCGCCGTATCCAGCTTGAGCCACGCCGAACCGTTGCTGAAGGACCAAGTCCCGCACCAGACGCAAGGCCCCGACGTCGGATCACCCGGCTGATGAAAATTGTAGCGGCCGTCCGCCGTGATCTCCAGATAGTCGAACGCGCCGTAAAACGCGGTCACCGTCTGCTGGAACTCACTGGCGGCCGCTTCCTGTTCCGGTGTCGGCGCATCCTTCATATCGCGCGGCGGCCGGATGGCTCCGCCGTTGAGTTTCCATTTGCCGACAAAATCCTTCTCGGTCGGAAGATATTCCTCCTGAGCCTGCGCCGATGAAATATAAGCAAAAGATGATATACTTGTGAGGCCCACCGCCCCGATCGCAAATAGAAGCGTGGCGGCACAGATCGCCCTTGTTGGGTTTTGCATAAAAAATATATCTCCACGGGGGTAAGGGGAGTTCTATTGAGGATTTTGCAGCGCGCGTTGCTTCGATGCCGATTCCCGCCCGCCATTTGCACGGTTAGCATCGGGGCCACCGATCTGGCAACGCAAGGCAACCTCTCTCCAGCATCGCCCCTGCGCCCGCGATCCCGGCCGGCTGAATATTGGCAGCTTAGAAGGTGATCTTTACCGAAGCGGCGCTGCGACTATGCGGACCGTGATGGACGGCCTCGATGTTGTTGCCGTCGGGATCGAGCAGGAAGGCGGCGTAATAACCGGCGTGATAAGGCCGTTCGCCCGGCGCGCCATTGTCCGTGCCGCCGGCCGCTAGCCCGGCCTTGTAGAAGCCGTCGACCATGGCGTGGTCCCTTGCCTGGAAAGCCAGGTGATGGCGGCCGGTGAGTTTTCCCTGTGCGGCCCGGCTGTCGGCAGTGGAGACAAACAGCTCGTCGGCCCAGAAAAAGTCGGCGCCGCCACCACCGATCGGAACATCGAGCGCCTGCAGGACCGCCTCGTAGAAATGCCGGCTGGCCGCGAGGTCCCTGACCACAAGTTGGATGTGGTCGATGAGCCGGCCGCGATGCAATTCCTGGGTCTCCATGAAAACGCCTCCTCGTATGGGTTCGAATTTAGGTTCGGACAGGGCGGCGTCAATGCGGATACCTCTTCCGTCCAGCAACAAAAAGCCCGCCGGGAGGGGATCCGGCGGGCCTTTGGAAAGCATGTGTAGCCTTCAGAGGTCTGAGGGGGGATCAGACCTGGTAAGAACCTTTGTTGGCCGCAGAGGTTCCACCCGAACAAAAAATTGCGATGCCCCTTCGAAACCGCGGAATCCAAGCGGTGGAGGCGATTTCTTTCGCGAGACCACTCACAGTTTGGAACTTTCCGCTCGCTACCGGGTTTGGTGGCGCGGTGGGAGGAATTGCGATTGGATTGTTTTCAGAGGCTCGAAGCGCTGGTGGACAGCGCCGGTGTCGACGATATCGAGGAAGCAACCGCTCTGCTGCGCCGGTTCAAAGGCGGATCGCGCGAGGTCGCGGCAGCCATCGACGAGTTCATGCTCGATTTCATGACTTTGGTCTTCGTCGTCGAAAACGGCGAAGAAGGTTTCCAAAAGCCGGTCCGCAAGCTCGCTCGCGCCAGGCTTTCAAAGCTTGAGCGGCTGGTGACTGTAACGGCGAAGGAAAAGCCGGCTTCCGGCGCCAGCCTATCCCTTCAGGATGGTGGCTAGCCTGGGAATGCCTTCGCTCACCGCGCGCCGGTCGGCAAGCGTGAAGGACAGCCGCAGCGTGTTGCGCCCAGTACCGTCGGCATAAAAGGCATTGCCCGGCACGAAGGCGACCCGCGCATCTTTGACCGACCGCGCCAGAAGCTCGGTGGCGTCGGCCCCATCCGGCAATGTCACCCAGACGAACATGCCGCCTTCCGGATGGCTCCAGGTCACGCCTTCGGGCATGTGGGCCTCCAGTGCCGAGAGCAGCCCGTCGCGGCGCCCACGATAGGCGCCGATGAGTTTTTCCACCTGGCCGTCGAACACGGCTTCGGCGACGCGATGCATCACCACCTGGTTGATCGACGGGCTGTGCAGATCCGAGGCCTGCTTCATCAGCACCAGCTTCTCGACGATGTGGCGCGGCGCGCACACCCAGCCGACCCGCATGCCCGGCGACAATATCTTCGAGAACGAGCCGCAATAGAGCGTGCGCGCCTTGTCGATGCCGCCGGACCTCATGCAGTCCAGCGCCAGGATCGGCGGCTCGCCCTCGCCGTCATAGCGCAGCGCGCGATAGGCGGCATCCTCGATGACTGCGATATCGAGTTCGCCGGCAAGGTCGAGCACTGCCTCGCGCTGCTCACGGTTCAGCGTGTTGCCGGTCGGGTTGGCGAAATCTGGCACCAGATAGGCGAATTTGGCCTTGCCGCCGTTTGCGGCCGCCGCCGCGCGATAGGCATCCGGCGTCATGTTGCCGCCGGCCGGGGTCAGCCGGTCGTAGCGCGGCTCATAGGCGTTGAAGGCCTGCAGCGCGCCCAGATAGGTCGGCCACGTCACCAGCGCGGTATCGCCCGGCGACAGGAACAGTTTGCCGAGATAATCCAGCGCCTGCTGCGAGCCGGAGGTGATGATGATGTTGGCCTCGTCGCAAGCGACGCCGAGCTTGCCCATCTGCCCGGCGAGCCAGCGCCGCAACGGCAGATAGCCTTCCGAAACCTGGTACTGCAGCGCCGCACCCGCCTCGGCGCCGCCGAGCACCGAAGCATAGGCGTCACGGATCGCCTCGGCCGGGAACAGCGCCGGATCGGGAATACCGCCGGCGAACGAGATGATGTCCGGCTGGTCGAGCAGCTTCAGGAGCTCGCGGATTTCGGACGCTTTCATGCGCGACGAGCGCGAAGCCAACAGGTTCATAAGGGTCACGACACACCTCCCGGACGCTGCAATATAGGTCAACTTGGCTGACCTATATCCCCTCTTGGCCGAGAGTTGAAGTATGCCTGAACGATTTCCCGAATGCGCCAGCGCCGGCGCGATGCTCGAACGCCGCGAGCGGTTCCACAAAAGTGTGCAGCGGTTTTCCGCCCGCCTAAAGGGTTTTCTTGTAGCCGAGATGGCTGCCGGTGAAGCCGAGGCTTTCATAAAAGCGGTGCGCGTCCGCCCGCCCCTTGTCGGTGGTCAACTGGACGAGGCTGCAACCGCGCGCCCGGCATTGATCGATCGCCCATTCGATCATCAGCCTGCCCACGCCCCCCGAGCGCCGGTGGCCGGCAACCCGAACCGCCTCGATCTGCCCGCGCCACGCGCCCTTGCGCGAGAGGCCGGCAAGGAAAGATATCTGCAAGGTGCCGATTACCTCGCCGCCCTCGACGGCCACCATCAGCAGCTGATTGGGATCGGTGTCGATGGCGTTGAAGGCGTCGATATAGCCTTGCGCCAGCGGCAAGGAAGCGTCCTCGCGGCCGGCGCCAAGCGGATCGTCGGCCAGCATCGCGACGATATCAGGCAGGTCGGAGGCCTGCGCACGGCGGAAGGTGATCATGGTGTCGAGATATCGCGAGGCGGCGGCGGCGGCAAGATTTGAATACGCTCCTCTCCGGGCGCAGGCTAAACTTCGCCCCCATAAACCCGCTGCGCCTGCGTCAGCGCCTCATCGAGCCTCGCACCCTCGGCATATCCAGCCAGATTCTGCGGCCGCTCCATGTCAGGCAGCAGCCTCGGACACGGCTCGGCGGCGCCGACCACCATCCGCACCGGGATGACGCCGGCCCAAACCGGATGCCCGTAATCCTCCTCGTCGTCGCCGACGCCCTTGGCGCGCACTTTGGCCGATGCTTCTTCGATGCGCATGCCAATCACCATCGTCGCCTTGGCCTCCTGCACCGAGATCGGCCGCAAGGTCTCGCTCCGGCCGGGATAGAAGCGGTCGACGACGCCGGCCAGCGCCTTCAGTTTCTCTTCTGGCTCATCGATGATCCGCGCCGTGCCGAAACACATCGCCGAGCGGTAATTGGCCGAGTGGTTGAAGCCCGAGCGCGCCAGCACCAGCCCGTCGAGATGCGACACCGTGAGACAGGCCGGTGTGCCGCCGCGCAGCTGGCGCAGCATGCGGCTGGCCGACGAGCCGTGCCAGTAGAGCATGTCGTCCTCGCGCCAGTGGATGGTCGGCGTGCAATAGGGCTGGCCGTCGAACGTATAGGCGACATGGCACAGCAGCCCGGCATCCAGCACCGCGAAGACTGCCGCATGATCGTAGCTGCCGCGCTCGTGCAGGCGCTTGACGCGGTTGCGGCTGGTGGTCGGAAAGCTGGCTGGCGTGTCGTTCACGGCTTGCATCCTCGGTTGTTGTCTGCCAACCATGCGCCATGGCATTGGTCGATAAAAGAACCAATCATGGCGATAAAATTCAGACCAATCCGCCGGATTGGTCGGCGCTGATCCCGGTCTTGCCGGGCGACGGCCCGCGCAGCCGCGAGCTCTACGCGGCACTGCGGCGGCTGATCGAGACCGGTGCGCTGGCTGCCGGGGCGAAACTGCCGACCACCCGGGATCTCGCACAGCGCTTCGGCCTTTCGCGTTCGGCGGCGGTTGCCTGTTTCGAAACCCTGATCTCGGAGGGGTTTGCGGTTGCCAGGGTCGGCGCCGGCACCTTCGTCGCGCCTGATGTGCCGCATCTGCCGACAACACTGGTCAAGCCGCGTCCACCCGAGATCGATGCCGGCACCTCGTTGCCTTGCGGCCTTGGTGTGGCGGTGTCCGATCCGCGCACGCTCGATATGTTTCGCATCCTGTTGTCGCGCCACCTCACCCGCCCCGGGCCGGAGCATTTCCGCTATGGCGACCCGCGCGGCGGCCTGCCGCTGCGCACGGCAATTGCCAACTATCTCCGAACCGCACGCGGCGTGCGCTGCGATGCCGGCCAGATCGTGCTGACCTCGGGCACGCAGCAGGGGCTGGATCTTCTGGTGCGCGCCGCGCTCAGCCCCGGCGATGCTGTCTGGATCGAAAACCCCTGCTATCCCATGGCGCACGCCGTGCTTGCCGGCAGCGGCGCCAGGGTTTTTGGCGTGCCGGTCGACGCGGAAGGGCTAGATCCCGAGATCGGCGAAAGCCTGTGCCCGAAAGCGCGCGCGGCCTATGTCACGCCTTCGCATCAATATCCGCTCGGCGTGACGATGACGATGCGCCGCCGTCTCGCTTTGCTCGACTGGGCGCGGCGCAACGATGCCTGGATCATCGAGGACGACTACGACAGCGAGTTCCGCTATGCCGGCCCGCCGCTGACCTCGCTGCAGGGCATGGACGGTTCAGGCCGTGTCGCCTATCTCGGCACCTTCTCGAAAATCCTCTTCCCCGGCCTGCGCATCGGCTATGTCGTGGTGCCCGAAGCGCTGCTCGATGTCGTGATGGCGGTCAGGGCGCGCTCCGACCGCTTTCCCTCGACACTGGCCGAAGGCGCGTTGACCGACCTGTTGAACGAAGGCCATTTCGCCGCGCATCTCAGGCGCGTGCGCCGCCGGGTGCAAGCCGCGCGCGACGTGCTGGTCGCCGGCCTCGAGGCGCATTGCGGCGATGCCCTCGAAGTAACCGTGCCCGAACAGGGGCTGCACTTGATGGCGACGCTGAAGGAGGCCGGGCCGGACACAGCGATCGTCGAGGCGGCGAAGGCGGCAGGCGTCGGCGCCAGGGCCTTGTCCTTGATGTTCATCGCCGGGGCGCCCCGGCAAGGTCTGGTGCTGGGTTTTTCGGGGTTTTCGGACGAGGAGTTGACGGCCGCGACGGTGCGACTGGGTGGGGTGGTTCGGCAGCAAGCCCGGTGAGCCAACGAGAACCGCCTCATTCCTGCGCCGACAGCGAACTGTCGAGCCCTCAATCACCATCGGCGGGCTGGGCCTTGCCGCACTGCGCCAGCACCTTGCCGATGGCCGCGCTCGAACCCTTCAGCGGAAAGCTGATCTCGCCATATTTGGCTGAACTGACCGACACATCGCCTTTGCCGCGCAACAGGTCGAGCAGCGGATCGGCTTTCGCCAGATTGGCCACGAAGTAGTTGTACATGGCCTCCAGCTGAAGCGCCTTCGCCACCGCCTTACCCTCGGCCTTGAACGCGAACGAACCGCTGATGCCGGGCTCCAGTTGCTGGCCGGTGGCGCCGAGATCGTAGCTCAGCACCGGCGTGTCGAAACAGGTCAGCATCAGATGCGCATCGCCTTTCGGCCCGCCGCAGACCGAGGCGGTCAGCACGCTGCCGCCCTCGTCTTCCTCCATCTTCGCACTCCAGCCACCGCACGACGCGGCAAACCCCGGCTGCGCGGCCTGCAGGACCGCAACCGCACCGGCGACGACGAGATATCCAGCTCTCATGACTTCCCCCCAATTGACTCCCTCTAGGGCATTTGCAGCACCAGCAGGCATTCTATAGGAAAAGCTCGTCCGGTGGCATTGCCTCGCTGCAACCGGTTCTGATTTTGCGGAGAGCCGTGTTGAAAGCCTGTATTCGTCTGTGTCTGTCGCTAGCCGCACTGCTGGGCTTGCCGCTCGCCGCCCATGCCGACTGGAAGCCGGTCGAGAAGATCGAGCCCTACGCGATCTCGGGCCAGTCCGGCGCCGAACTCTACCGCTCGATCGGCGAGAAAGGGCCAAAGCTCGGCATTGCCCGCGCCATCGCCTACACCAATTTCAAGCTGACCTGGGGGCTAAGGGACTACACGCCCAAGGGCAAGGACTGCGTGCTGACGGCCGGGCGGCCGAAGCTGATCATCACCTACACCTTGCCAAGACCCTCCGGTTCCCTGCCGCCCGCCGTCCAGAAGAACTGGGACGTGTTCATCGCCGGCGTCAGCGCCCATGAGAAGGTGCATGGCGCCAGCATGGTACAAATGGTCCACGACATCGAAGCCACGACCGACGGCCTGACCGTCACCGATGATCCCAGATGCAGCAAGACCAGGGCCGAGGTGGTCAAGCGGCTCGACGCGATCTCGAAGGCGCGGGTGCAGGGAAGCCGCGATTTCGACCGCGTCGAATTCGGCAATGACGGCAATTTGCAGAAGCTGGTGTTCGTCCTGGTGACCGGCCCCTGAGACAGGCCGCCGCGCCTTTGCGACGCGGCGGCAGATTTTGCGGTCTGCCCTGCCCTAGCGGCTCAGATCAAGCGCTGCCGAGAGATCGCCCATCGGCGGCTGGTCGTTGTTGCGCAGCGCCTTGTCACGGGCAACGATGCCGGAAATGGTTGAGGAAGGAGCCGCCGAAGGCGCCCTGGAAGAAATTGTCGGCCAGAACGTACTTCTTCGCCACCGCCCACATCGGCAGCACCGATCCGTCGTCCGGCGCTGGCCGATCCCGAGATCGACGACATCGTCGCCTTCCTGCAAACGCTGACCGATGCGGATCAACGGTGACTCGACACGCGTTGAGCTGGAAGAGTATCCGCCGGACAGCACAATGGTACCAGGGAACGCAACGCTGGTGGGGACCGGAACTGGAGCGGGACTTAGTTCCGCCACGCCTCCAGATCGGCCAGGATTTGCGCCTTCAGCGCCGGATCGGCATAACTCGCGTGCACCGATGTCGCGGCGAGCTGGCGGATGGTTTCGCTGTCCCAGGCAAAGGCCTCGGCGCAGGCGGCATAGGACGCTTCGAGAGTCGTGTTGAGCAACGACGGATCATCGGTGTTGATCGAAACCGCGACACTGGCCTTGCGCAGAGCGTCGAGCGGATGTTCGGCAAGTGAGGGATAGACGCCCAGCGCCACGTTGGAGATCGGACAGACGCCGAGGGCGATCTGCTTTTGCGCCAGCAAGTCGACGAGTTCCGGGTCCTCGATCGCGCGCACGCCGTGGTCGATGCGGTCGGCGCCAAGCAGTTCGATTGCGTCGCGAACACCTTCCGGGCCGCTCGATTCGCCGGCGTGAACGGTGCGTCGCAAACCCGCGGCGCCGGCACGGCGAAACGCCTCGGCGAAGCGCGGGCCGGTGCGGCCGGCAGCCGCTTCGTTCCCGTCGATCGACAGGGCAACGACGCGCTTGTGCCTGATTTCGCTCAGCAACTCCACCAGTTCGATCGCTTCCGCCGCAGACTGGGTGCGAAGCAAGCTGACGCAAAGCCCGACAGGCGGGTGTCCGTCCTTCTCGGCGGCAGCGAAACCCGCATCGAATGCGTCAATCATCCCTGGGATGTTCTTGTGCCAATGCGGCCAGTGCGTCGGGTTGACGATGACATCGGCATAACGCACGCCGCTTCGCCCCATGCGCTGCGCAAACTTGTAGGCCGTGGTGGCGAGCTGCTCGCGCGTCCGGAATGTCCCGCACAACCAGTCGAGCATCTCGAGGAAGCTCTTGAGATCATGGGCTTCGAAGAGCCTGTCGCGAGGCGCACGCAGCGGAATGCCGGCTTCCTGGCAGTTCCTGATCACATCGTCGGCTTCGAAACAGCCCTCGACGTGGATGTGCACTTCGGCTTTCGGCAGCCCGATGAAGTCGGTCAATGACGCCTCCCCTGTTGGCGGGCGCCATCAAATCATGAAACGGCCGGTCCCCATTTCAAGAAATGGTTGAAAGAATTGCATATGGGCCGTGGGGTTGGCGGCGCCGCGCGAACCCAAACCTATTGCGTTTCCGCACTCGCCCTCAACTCCGCCCGCTTCTCGTCCGAGACGACAGCCAGATCCAGCACCTTCTGCAATTCGGCGGCATGGCGGAAGGACGGTTCGGCTTGCACGCCGGTTCGCACCGCGTCAGTGAAACGCTGATAATTGGTCGCCACCGTGCCGGGGTCGAGCTCTTCCCATTTGGCGTTCTCGACATTGTCGCCGACGCAAGCCTTGAGCGCCGAGCCGTCGAGATTGTGCACCACTTCGAGGCCGCCTTTGTCGCCATAGATGCGCAGGCGCAGCTCGTTGAGATGGCCTGATGCCCAGCGGCTGGCATGCACAACGCCGAAGGCGCCGTTGGAAAAATCCAGCGTCATGGCGAAGCTGTCATTGGCGTCGAGCCCGTAGTCGCCGATGCGGTTGCCGGGCGCCTTGTCGAAGGCACGCAGCCGGCAGAAGACATGATCGATGTCGAGCGCGGCGCCGTAGCTGGCGAAATCGAGGATGTGGATGCCGACATCGCCGAGCACGCCGTTCGAGCCGTGGCCGCGCGACAGGCGCCACAGCCATTTCGGATCGGTGCGCCAGTCGCCCCAGAACTTCGACACCAGCCAGCTTTGCAGGTAGGACGCCTCCACATGCCTGACTGTGCCGATTTCGCCCGCCTGCACCATCTGGCGGGCCTTCTGCAGCGCCGCCACGTTGCGATAGGTGAGGTTCACCATGTTGACGATGCCGGCGGCCTCGGCGGCGTCGGCCATCTCGGTGGCCTTGCCGAAATCTTCGGCCAGCGGCTTCTCGCACAGCACCGGCTTGCCGGCGGCGATCAGCGCCATGGTGGTCGGGTGATGGATCCGGTCGGGCGTGACATTGGCCACCGCGTCGAACGCACCCCACGCCAGCGCCTCCTCCAGCGCGGTAAAGCGGTTGGGAATGTCAAAGCTGTCGGCGAACTCGCCGACCCGCGCCGGATCGACATCGACCGCGCCGACAATGTCGACGCCGTCGATAGCGGTGAAGCGCCGGGCGTGTTCCTGCGCCATCCAGCCGGTGCCGAGTATCAAAAGCCGCATTCTTTGCTCCTTGGGTGAGATGCCGGAATCCCCCTCCCGGTCGACGCCCTCAGATAGCGCGTATAATGCCGCCGTCGACCCGGATGTTCTGGCCAGTGATGTAGCCGGCGCCTTCGGACGCCAGGAAGGCGATGGTCGCGGCGATCTCTTCTGATGTGCCGTAGCGCTGCATCGGCACGCTGTCGCGGCGCTCCTCGGTGGCCGGCAGGCTGTCGATCCAGCCGGGCAGCACATTGTTCATGCGCACATTGTCGGCTGCATAGGTGTTGGCGAAGATCTTGGTGTAGGCGGCAACGCCGGCGCGGAACACTGCGGACGTCGGGAACATCGGGCTCGGTTCGACCACCCAGGCCGTCGAGATGTTGATGATGGCGCCGCCCTTCTGCTTGACCATCTGCGGCGCCACGATGCGCACCGGCCGGATGACGTTGAGCAGATAGACGTCCATGCCGGTGTGCCATTGCTCGTCCGTGATTTCCAGGATGGGCGCGCGCGGCCCGTGGCCGCCGCTGTTGACCAGCACGTCGATGCGGCCATAGCGCTCCAGCGTCAGGTCGACGAGGCGCTGCAGATCTTCATTGGATTGGTTGGAGCCGGTGACGCCGAGCCCGCCGAGTTCCTTGGCCAGCGCCTCGCCCTTGCCGGACGAGGACAGGATGGCAACCTTGTAGCCATCCGCCGCCAGCCGCTTGGCCGCCGCCGCACCCATGCCGCTGCCGCCGGCGACCACCACAGCTACTTTTTCTACACTCATCGGATTTTCCTCTCAGGGTTTGCGGGCACCGCAAGCGGTGTTTTCGGGAGTTGAGCGTTGATATAGCTGGTTTTCCGCACCGGTTCGAACCAGAATGCCTGAAATCAACCTGTAGAAAAACTCCTGCATGCCAGAAGCCTTCCTCAGCCTGCCGCCGTTGAATGCGCTGCGCGCCTTCGAAGCCTCGGCGCGTCATCTCAACTTCCGCATCGCCGCCGAAGAGCTCAATGTCACGCAAGGGGCGGTCGCCCAGCACATTCGCGGGCTGGAGGCCGATCTCGGCACAAAACTGTTCGAGCGGCTGCCGCGCGGCCTGGCGCTGACCGATGAGGGCCGCGCCTATGTCCCCAACATCCGCCGCGCCTTCGACCTGATCTCGGAAGCGACGCTGCTGTTGCGCCCCGAACCGGCGCGGCTGACGATCAGCGTGACGCCGACCTTCGCCACCAAATGGCTGATCCCCAGGCTGCAGGATTTTGTGACTGACAATCCGCTGGTCGACCTGCGCGTCCTGGCCAGCGAGGGTCTGTCGAGCTTCCAGGCCGATGGCGTCGACATCGCGGTGCGCCAGGGCCGGCCGCCCTTCGGCGCCGGCCTGATGGTCGACCTGTTGTTTCCCCAGCAGATCGTCGCCGTCTGCAGCCCTGCTTTGCTGCCGCGTGGCGCCAGTGAAATTGCCGCCACTGAAATCCAGCATCACGTCCTGCTGCATGATGCCCACAATCTGTGGCCGGAATTTATGGAAAAGGCGGTCGGCCTGAAGATGACGACCGAGCTGAAACGCATGCGCTTCAACCAGACCGGCCTGGCCATCGACGCGGCCATCGCCGGCCAGGGCATTGCGCTGGCCAGCCGCTTTCTCGTCGCCGCCGATCTCGCCGCCGGCCGTCTGGTTCAGCCCGTCAGCGGCGAAATGCGCGGCACGCAGGATTTTTATGTCGTGATGCCGAGAAAACAACGCCACCCCGAGCCGACGCAAGCCGTGCGGCAATGGTTGCTGGATGCCGGAGAAAGGCCAATCTAGATCGGCAGCAAGGCGTCGGGCTTCACATTGGCGATCGAGGCGTAGGTATGTGTCTCCCGCACCCCGGGCAGCGGCAGGATGACCCGCTGCAGAAAATCCTGGAACATCGCCATGTCGGCGATGCGCGCCTTGACCAGATAGTCGAAGCCGCCGACCACCATGTGGCACTCGATGATCTCGGGCGCCCGCAGAACCGCCTCCGCGAAGCGGTCGAAGACATGCGGCGCCGTGTGGTCGAGCCGCACCTCGATGAACACGAGTTGCGCCTGTCCGATCCTGGCCGGATCGAGCACGGCGCGCACCGCGCGGATGAACCCTTCGGCGAACAGCCGCTTGACGCGTTGTGCCGCCCCTGTCGGAGACAGGCCGACCCGCCGCGCCAGATCGAGCGTCGTGCGACGCCCATCCTCCTGCAGAAGACGCAACAGCGAGCGGTCGATGGGGTCGAGCTCATCCATTTCGGGATTCACACATTTTTGCTTTCGAGAGCGTGATAGTCACGCCAAAATAGCAAAACCAGTATATTTCATCACGCGCCCGGATCGCAATACCGTTGTCGTGCAACCGACAACGAAAGCGGATCCCATGACATCAGCGATATCGACCTCCCGCAGCGCCCAGGCCAAGGGCGACACGCCCATACTCACCCTGAGCGAGGCCGAGGTGAAAACCTGCATCGACCTGCGCCAGCTTCTCGACGCGCTCGCCGGCGGCTTCAAGGCGCTGTCCGGCGGCAAGGTCGTCAGTCCGGCGCGGCCGCAGCTCGATATTCCGCAGGCCGGCTATTCGCTGGCGATGCCAGCCTGGACGGTAGGCATGCATCTGACGGTGAAGATCGTCAACGTCTTCGAGGGCAACATCGCCCTGGGCATCCCCAGCCACCTCGCCACCATCCATCTGTTCGACCCGCAGACAGGCATGCCGGTCTGCGTCATGGACGGCACCTATATCACCGCCGTGCGCACCTCCGGCTCGGCTGTGCTCTCGGTGCGTGAACTCGCCCGCCGCGACGCCAAGATCGCGACGGTGGTCGGCGCCGGTGTGCAGGCCGGCCAGCATTTGCATCTTTTGCCGCTGGTGCGCGACTTCGCCGAAATCCGAGTCGTCTCGAAGGAATTTGCTGATGCGAAGGCGCTCGCCGCACAGCATCCGGGCGTCGTCGCCGTCGCCGATGTCGAGGCCGCGGTGCGTTCGTCCGACGTCGTCTGCCTGGCAACGCATTCCTACCAGCCGGTGATCTCCGCCGAATGGGTGCGACCCGGCAGCCACGTCTCGTCGGTCGGCGTCGCCCCGCCCGGCGGCGAGCTGCCGATCGAGCTTGTCAGCAGGGCCAGCCTGTTCGTCGAGACCAGGGACGCCTTTGCCCCTACCCCGGTCGGTTCCTGCGAACTCGCCGGTCTTGATCCGCAAACCGGAACCGAGCTCGGCCAGATGTTGCTCGGGCTGCGGCCGGGGCGGGTCAGCGCCGATCAGGTCACCGTCTACAAGGCGATGGGCGTCGCCATGGAAGACATGGTGGCCGCCGACCTCGCCTACCGCGAGGCGGTTCGGCGGGGAACGGGACGTGTGGTTGCGCTGTAGCGGAGCCGCTCAATTGTTGAAGCCAGCGCCGCCCGTGGATAGGATCGTCCTTCTTCCGTTTACGGGGAGAAGATGGCGGCAGCCAGATGAGGGGCGGCACCGACGTGGAGGGTTGGGACCAGCCCTATCCCTCCACCGTCTCCAGCACGCTCAGCAGCGTGCCTTCCATGTCCGGTTCGTCGCCGGAGCAGACGCACAGCATCTCGGCGTCGCCTTCGCCGACCGACAAATAGGCGTGGCCCATGGTGGAATCGATGTAGACGCTTTCGCCCTGTTTCAGCCGCACCGGCGCGTACTGGTCGGTGTGCAGTTCGATCTCGCCCTTGAGCACGATCAAAAATTCCTCGCCGGCATGCCTGGTCAGCGGGCCGAACTCCTGCGGCGTGCGGGCGCGGGCATAGGCGTGGATCGGCACCATGCGCTTGCGCACCAGGTCGGTCGCCAGATAGCGGTAGTCGTAGTTGCGGGTCAGCTGGCGCAGCGTGTTGGACTGCGAGGTCACCGAACGCCGGGTACGCGCAGACGGCTGCTTGCGGTCGCCGCTGAGCAGTTCAGTGACATGGATGCCCAGCCCCTCGCAGATCTGCAGCAGCTTGTCGTAGCTCAGCGACATCTGGTCGTTCTCGACCTTGGAGAGCGTCGACACCGCGACGCCGGTCAGCGTGCTGACCTCCTGCAAGGTCCAGCCATGCATCTTCCTCAAGCCGCGCAGGCAATCACCGAGGTTCGGTTGCTCCGACATCGTCAGCTCCTGGCACGGCCACGGGCCGCTTCTTCCCCCTAGGTAGTCCAACTCCCTGCCGCTATCAACAACGCTAACAATTTTCTTATACGCTAAATATTGACTGGATAAGAAATTATTTCTACCCCTAGGAGATGCAGTCGAAGTTCTCTCAGAAAATCGTCGTCATCGGCGGCGGCATCGCCGGCCTTTCGCTGGCGGCGGCCGTGCAGCCCTGGGCCGAGGTCACCGTGCTCGAGCGCGAGCCGCATCTCGGCTATCACGCCAGCGGCCGCTCGGCGGCGCTGTTTTCAGAAACCTACGGCAATGCGCTGGTGCGGGCGCTGTCGCTGGCCAGCCGGCAGGCGATCATCGATGGCGGCTTCGCCGCCCACCGGCGCGGAGCGTTGCATGTCGGCGGTGTTGAGGACAATGCCGCCATCGATCGCATGGCGGCCGAGATGCAGGCGCTGGTGCCGAGCGTGCGGCGCCTGTCGGCTGCGGAAGTCAACGCACTGGTCCCGGTCATCGCCACCGAATCCACCTGCGGCGGCGTGCATGAACCCGGCGCGCTCGATGTCGACACAGGAAAGATGCTTGCGGCTTCAGCCTCCACACTCAAGGCGGGCGGCGGCGTGATCCGCACCGGCGAAGAGGTCCGTGAGATCGCGCGCACGGCAGCCAGCTTCAGCGTCACCACCAATGCCGGCGCCTACGAGGCCGAGATTATCGTCAACGCCGCCGGCGCCTGGGTCGATGTCGTCGCCGGGCTGGCTGGCCTCCCCGGTCTCGGCTTCCGGCCCAAGCGCCGCACCGCCTTCCTGTTCGATCCACCCGCCGGCACGGACATCAGCGCCTGGCCGCTGGTGGTCGATTTGCACGAGCAGTTCTATTTCAAGCCGGATGCCGGCAGGCTGATCGGCTCGCTCGCCGACGAAACCGATTCCGCGCCTTGCGACGCCTACCCCGAGGACATCGACGTCGCCATCGCCGTCGACCGCATCGAACAGGCGACATCGCTGCGCATCGGCCGTCCGTCGACGCCCTGGGCGGGCCTGCGCACCTTTTCGCCCGACCGCACTCCAGTCGTCGGCTTCGACCCGCGCCTGCCCGGCTTCTTCTGGCTCGGCGGCCAGGGCGGCTACGGTTTCCAGGTGTCGCTGACGCTGGCGCGGTTGGGTTCGGCGCTGCTGCGCGGCCAACCCCTGCCGGACGATCTCACGGCACGCGGCGTCACTTCTGCCGCGCTGACGCCTGACCGTTTCCTCAACCCGGCGGCGACGCCATGAACTTCACCGGCCTGTCCTTCCCTCAACCCGTTATGTGTCATCAGGAGCGTTTGCGATGAAATCCACCGTTCTGCACGCAGTGCTTACCTCGTCCCTGCTGGCCTCATCCGTCCTTCTCGGCGGGCAGGCCTATGCCAAAACCCTGGTCTATTGCTCGGAAGCCAATCCCGAGACCTTCAACCCGGCGATCGGCATCGCAGATTCGACCATGGACGCCGCCGCCAAGACGATTTTCAACCGGCTGATCGAGTTCAAGCCGGGCACGACCGAAGTCGGTCCGGCGCTGGCCGAAAGCTGGGACGTTTCGCCCGACGGCAAGACCTACACGCTCCATCTCAGGCACGGGGTGAAATTCCAGTCGAACGACCATTTCACGCCCTCGCGCGATTTCAACGCCGATGACGTGCTCTACACATTCAACCGCCAGCGCGATGCCGACAATCCCTACCACAAGCTCGGCGGCGGCGCTTACGAGTACTTCAACGCGCTGGGCATGGGCACGCTGATCGACAAGATAGACAAGGTCGACGATTACACCGTGCGCTTCACGCTGACGGCAGCCAACGTCACCTTCCTGCCCGGCATCGCGCTCGACTATCTCTCCATCCTGTCGCTGGAGCAGACCGAAAAGATGGTCGCGGCCGGCACGCCGGAACTGATCGATAGCGAACCCGTCGGCACCGGCCCGTTCGTGCTGCAGGCCTATGTGCCCGACAGCCAGATCCGCTATGCCGCCAACAAGGATTACTGGCGCGGCGCGCCGAAGATCGACACGTTGGTCTTCGCCATCACGCCCGAGCCGACCACCCGCGTCGAGCGCCTCAAGGCCAATGAATGCCAGGTCGCCGCCCCGCCACCGCCCAGTGCAGTCGCCGGTTTGCGCACCGATCCCGACATCACCGTGCTCGACCTCAAGGGCCAGAACATCGGCATTCTCGGCTTCAATGTCGAACACCAGCCGCTCGGCGACGTGCGCGTGCGCATGGCGCTGGCCAAGGCCGTCGACCGCAAGGCGATCGTCGACGCCGTCTATGCCGGCGCCGGCACGGTCGCCGGCAGCGTCGTGCCGCCGGCGCAGATCGGCGCCGTCACCGACGCCGGCATCGATTATGACCCGGATGGCGCCAAGAAGCTGCTGAAGGAAGCCGGCCACGAGAGCGACCTGAAAATCAGCCTGTGGGCGATGCCGGTGTCGCGGCCCTACAACCCCAATGCCAAGCGCATGGCCGAGATGATTCAGGCCGACTGGGCGAAGGTCGGCGTCAAGGCCGAGATCGTCAGCTTCGAATGGGGTGAATATCTCAAGCGCACCGCGGCGGGCGAACAGGACGCCTATCTGCTCGGCGGCAGCAGCGATAATGGCGACCCCGACAACATGCTGAGCTACCTGCTCTCCTGCGACGGCGTGAAGGGCGGCTCGAACCGCTCGCGCTGGTGCGATCCAGCCTTCGAGAAGCTGCTGCAGGACGGCCGCGTCGCCGCCGATCCGAAACAGCGCGCCGACATCTACGCCAGAGCGCAGGCGATCCTGAAGGTCGAGGTGCCGGTGGCGCCGATCGCCCATTCGGTGGTGGCGATTCCGATCCGCAAGAGCGTGCTCAACTACGTGCTCGACCCCTTCGGCCGGCAGAACTTTGCCGCGGTCGATATGGCGGAGTGAAGCTGGGCGACCCTGCCCTCGGGCTCGGCCCGAGGACGCACCGGCATCTATGAAACCAGCAATTTAGCGGCGAAAGCGGAATCCATGCGTGAAGACCTGAACGCCCTCCTCAAGTCCTATCTCACCGATGGCGCGGTAGGCGCCTCGCTCGCCTACTCTACAGGCGCCGCACCAACCGCCCTCACCGCCGGCCTCGCCGACCGGGAGCATGGCATTGCCGTCTCGCCTGAACGCCTGTTCAAGATCGGCAGTTGCACCAAGACCTTCGTTGCCGCGGCCTTGGTCAAGCTCGCCCAGGACGGCAAGCTCGACCTCGGAGCGCCGATCTCCGGCTGGTTTCCCGACCTGCCGGGCGCCGGCGCCATTTCGGTGCTTCAACTGATCAACCACCGCAGCGGCCTGCCCGAATTCGAATACTACATTCCGATGGACCCGAGCCGGCAATGGACGCCGCAACAGCTGGTCGACATCGCCTTCGCCTCCGACAAGCAGAAGGCGCCGGGCGGACCCGCCGTCTACAACAACACCGGCTATGTGCTGGCCGGCATGGTGATCGAGACGGTCTCAGGCCAGTCGTTGGGCGGCTACGTCAGAAGCGCCGTGCTGCAGCCGCTCGGCCTGGAAAATACCTGGTCGCCAGCCACCGAAGCCTTTCCGGAAAAATCGATGGTGCGCGGCTACTACCACCGGCCGCCGCCGCCGGCGAATGCGCCCACAGATATCGCCTCGGGCGGCGAGATGTGGCGCATGGATGGCGTGATGCCCTACTCCGATGCGCTGCAGGATTCCTCCGATTCCTTCCCGTTCGGCGCCGCCTATGGCTGCGGCGACATGGTGTCGACGCCGTCCAATATGGTGAGCTTCATGCGCGGCCTGTTTTCCGGCAGAGTGCTGTCGCCGCCGTTCTTCGCCGAGATGTTCGAACACCGCGTGCCGGCGAGTTTTCCGGGCACCCGCATGCGCGAGACCGGCGCCGGCATGTTCCAGAGCACCTACGCCGACCGCGCCTTCTACGGCCACCAGGGCAGCATTCCCGGCTACGTCGCCGTCATGCTGCACGATCCGATCTCGGGGTTGACCATCGCCATGACCAGCAATGTCGGCTCCGGCAACCGGCTGTCCTTCCAGGCCAGTGGCCTGCATCCGGTGGTCGATAAGGCGATCCAGATCATTCTGCGAGACTGACCCTATTCACCCAAAAGACCTCGAGACCCACGGCCGCCGCAATGATTTCCGGATTGTCCTTTGCCGTCATGCGGCAGGTTTGGTGGCATTTGAATAAAAGCCGCTTGTGGATATTTACCCGGCGTTCCCTCGTCTCCGGCAAGGTCTTTTAGGGCGGGATCATGGAGGGACCATTGACCAGCGATTTTTCAGCCGCCCGCATCCACCTCGAACGCGCCTATCATTATCTGCAGGGCAATGACGAGACGAGTCGCGCGGCCTGTGACGCGCTCGATCTGTTGATCGAAGCGGTGACGGAGGCGCAGCACAGGCGACCCGAGGCTGGAGTGCTGGAGTTTCCGCAATCGACGGCGCGGCGAACCGGATAGAATGTGTCGAGTTTCAGGCCAGTCCGGCCTGGCCTGAAACTCGGCGCACCCGGATCACGATGCCTTGCGGGCCGCCGCTCCCTTGGTCGCGCGCGCGACGATTCGCTCCAGCGGCTCCGGCCGGTGCAGCAAGAATCCCTGGCCGAAGGCGACCCCCATGTCGCTCAACATGGCCAGCGTGTCCTGCCGTTCGATCTTCTCACCGACCACGTCGCAGCCGAGGCTGCGGGCAATGCTGGTGATGGCCAGCACGATCTCGCGGTCGAAGCGGCTTTGCGTGATGTGTTCGACGAAGGAACCGTCGATCTTGATCGTGTCGACGGGGAACCGCCTGAGATATTCGAACGAGCTCATGCCGGCGCCGAAATCGTCGAGGCTGACGCGGCAGCGCCGCTCGCGCGCCTTGCGCACGAACTGTTCGGCGGCGTCGAAATTGGTGACGGCGGCGGTTTCGGTGATCTCGAAGCCGATGCCCGAATGCGGCGCTCCGGTTTCTTCTATGACGCTGTCCACGAAGTCCCAAAGCTGCGGATCGCTCAGCGTCTGCGCCGACAGATTGAAGCCAAGCGTCAGCGCCCCCGAACTCAAGGCGGCACCATGCCGCGACAGCGCGGTGCGGATGATCCAGCGGTCGAGCCGCGACGCGATGCCGAACCGCTCGGCCACCGGAATGAACTCGCCGGGTGGCACCAGCCGGCCGTTGCGTGCGGCGAGCCTGGCCAACACTTCGACATGGCGGCTTTCCTGCCAGGGGCGGCCCAGCCGATGGATTTCCTGGCCAAACAGCTTCAGCCTTCCGTCTTCCATGGCATCGACCGTATCGGCGACGACGCGCGCCGCGTTGAGGCCACCCGAACCCGATGCCGTATCGGTGGAGAAGACGGCAAATCGGTTTCGCCCGGCAGCCTTGGCCGCGTAGCAGGCGTCGTCGGCGCAGGCCAGCGCGTCGGCCACCGTCGTGTTGGCGTCATCGACGAAAGCGATGCCGATCGAGGCCGCCAGCTTGCGCGACGTGGCCGTCGATCCTAGTTCGGCATCGCGAACCGCGGCAAGTACCGCGCCGGCCAACCGCCCGGCCTGCGCCGCATCGCAATTGGGCATCAGCAGCGCGAACTCGTCACCGCCCAGGCGCGCGGCATGCGCCGTCGCGGGAAGGCAACCCAGAATGCCGTGGGCGACGCTTTTCAGTGCCAGGTCGCCGGCCGCGTGGCCGGCAAAATCGTTGAGCGCCTTGAAGTAGTCGAGATCGACATAGAATACGGAAAGCGGCAGCAACTGCGGGGCCGCGATATGATCGGCCAGCAGCCGGTCGAATGCGGCGCGGTTCAAGAGACCGGTGAGCGCGTCATGGCGGGCCGCATAGGCAAGCTCCTGCTCGCGCTGCTTGTCTTCGGTGATGTCGCGCACCGTACCCAGGATCTGCCCCGCCAGCCGGCGGTCCGGGATTTGCGGATCGGCGATGAAACGCAGCAGGGATTCTATGTGCCGGACCTCTCCGTCGCGCCGGACGATGCGGTACTGCACGGCGGTGACCTTGTCCGTTTCGAGCGGCACCAGATGCGCGCGCGACGCGGCCTCCTTGTCGTCCGGATGCAGATAGCCGAACCAGTGGTCGCGCTCGACTTCGGCGGTGTCGGAGACAAGCCCGAAAATCTCCCTGGTGCGTTCGTCCCAATAGCTTTTGCCGGTGGCGAGGTCGTGGTGCCAGATGCCGGTGCCGCTGGCGGCGAGCGCCAGGCGGAAGCGCACATTGACCTGCTCGAGTTCGGCTTCGGCGGCCTTCTGCTTGGAGATGTCGGTCTGCACACCCATCAGCCTGAGCGGCTTTCCCATCGAGTCGCGCTCGACGACGCCGCCGCGATCGAGCACCCACACCCAGTGTCCCTGCTTGTGCTTCAGCCGCAATTCGGTCTCGATGGCGTCGGTCAGGCCGGCAATGTGGCGGTCGCCGCTGGCCAGCGCCCGCTCGCGGTCGTCGGGATGGGTCAGTTGCAGCCACAGGTCGCTGGTGTTGGCAAGTTCGCTCTCATCGTAGCCCAGCATCCGCGCCCAGGTCGCGGAATAGAAGCAGTCGCCGGTTACAAGATCCCAGTCCCAAACGCCAAGATGGGCGCGCTCCAGGGCCTTGGCCCAGAACGTTCCATTGCGACTTTTCTTGCCCTGACGCGCCATCGTCTGCTTCGCCTGCCCCATCCCCGGGCAATCTGCGGCAAAACCAGAGAAGAAACAGTTACCGCGGCGGGCGGGCTGCATTGTTGGCCCCCGCCTGCCGCCTCCGCTCTTCGATTGGCCGGCAAGTATCGGAGTTTCGCATCGGCCGGATATTCCTAGTCATGGCTCCAGGTCATCGGCGGCGCCGATGATCCCATGCAAAGACAAGAGGACCTCCCAATGACCAAGCAAGAAGACAACAAGGCCGTCGTCGTCAGATGGTTCACCGACTTCTGGGGTGAAAGCTGCGACCTGTCCGTCGTCCACGACATCGCGGCACCCGACATGCTGCTGAAATACTCGCTGCACGAGCAGCGCCGCGGCCGCGACGACATCAAGGCCTTCATGACCGATTTCCGTGCCGCCTTCCCGGACCTCAACTTCTGGGCCACGGCCGACCTGATTGCCGAGGGCGACTATGTCGTCGGCCAGTGGGAGGGCGGCGGCACGCATACCGGCCCCGCCTTCGGCGACTTCCTCGCCGGCTCGCTGCCGGCCGCCACCGGCCGAACCATGCGCTTCACCGGCACCACGGTGCTGAAGGTGGTCGACGGCAGGATCGTCGAGGAGATCGGCCTCGATGACGGCGTCACCGCCCTCACCCAGCTCGGTCTGATCAAGGCCGCCTGAGGCGATCAGGCAAAACGATCGTTGGGGCCAGGCGGCGTCAATGCCGCCTGGCCTCATCGCTTACTGGCTCGGCGCCATCGCGTGCTCGCATGACACTTTCGGGTTCATGTCGGCGAACGTGCCGGTCGGATTGCCCTTCCAGGCCCATACATGCAGTTCGTAGAATTCACCCAGGCCATAGCGGTTGGGGGCGCTGTTGAAGTTGAACAGCTGTGCGTCCAACGATGCCGGTCCTTTCGAAGTGATGTACTCGACTGCCACCAATTGCAGCGTGCCATCGGCCATCGGCTCGTACATCACAGCTTCGGGACGGGCGATGTCGATCTTGTCGTCCTTCAGATAGTGGCCGTTGACATAGTGAATGCCCATGGCGCCGCCGGTGATGCCGCTGGCACAGGAAATAGGCGAATAGCCCTCTAATACCGCTGCCTTGACGTCGACAAACCGGCTGTTGGCAGCCCGCACCTTGTCGGCCAGCGGGTTGGGGCCGGAGGCAGTTTCAGCCGGCTCCTGATGCGCCTGCGCGAGGGTGGTGCAGATTGCCAGCATGGTCCCCGCCATAAGAAGTCCGCTGCGAAAGTTCGATATCATCTTCATTCCATTCTTCTCGAAAAAGCCCAGCTGGCCGCCCGCCGAAAATACGGAGGCCCGGCAGGCAAGCGCTGTGGCTGTTGTTGCTTGGAGATCCCGAAATCGATGTGACGACCGGGAAGGATCATCCCTTCGGCAGATACGGGATCGTTCCGGCCAGATCGGTGTTGTCGATCACCTGGAAACGGCTGTCGCTGCCGCCCTGACGGGCCGAAACGAAGGGCGCATAGGCTGGATCGTTGGTGAAGGCGCGGGCCGCCGCTTCCGACGGGAACGCCATCAGCGCGATCAGCGTGGTGTCGAGCGGCTTGCCTTCGAGCGTTTTCACATTGCCGCTGCGCGACAGATATCTGCCGCCATGCTTGTGGACGAGGTCGTGCACCGAGGCGGCATAGGCCGGCACCCACTGCGGGTCGTTTATCTTGATGTCTGCGATAACGTAGGCGGTCATGGTAGTCTCCTGGTTGCGGTGCACAGGGTATCCCGTGCAACCGGCCAAAGGGCTCGCATGGCAGGACCCTCGCCAACCAGTCCGCGATCTGTACTGGGGCAGTACAGTTTCCGTACTGGCCGCTTCATTCATGAGGGCCTAATATTCGGTCAGGTTTGAGGGAGAGGCACCAATCATGAGCCAGCACGGATACAAGCAATTCTGCCCGCTATCGATGGCCGCCGAGGTGCTGTGCACCCGCTGGACGATGGTGCTGATGCGTGAACTGGTGGCCGGCTCGACCCGCTTCAACGACCTGCGCCGCGGCGTCCCCAAAATGTCGCCGACTCTTCTGTCGCAACGGCTGAAGGAACTTGAGATCGCCGGGATCGTCGAGCGCGGGGAGGTCCAGGGCGAGAAGGGGATCTTCGACTATCGGCTGACGGAGGCCGGCCGGGACTTGCGCCCCGTCGTCGAGGCAATGGGCTTCTGGGGGCAGAAATGGGTCGAGTCCCGGCTGTCGCTGAAGAACCTCGATCCGTCGCTGCTGATGTGGGACATGCGGCGCAATTTGAACCCCTCTCCGCTGCCCGAGGGACGTACGGTGATACAATTCCTGTATCAGGACCTGCCGGCGTCCAAACGCTCGTGGTGGCTGATCGTCGAGAAACACGGCGAGGTCGATCTGTGCTGGTACGATCCGGGTTTCGATGTCGATCTTTACGTCTCGACCGACCTGCACACCATGACGGCGATCTGGATGGGATTGCTGACCGTCGAGAAGGCCGGCGCGAAGGTTGCCCTGACCGGCGACCAGGCCATCGGCAGGAAGATGCAGACCTGGCTCGGGCTCAGCCCGTTCGCCGTGGAACCCAAACGCGCGGCATAGGAGGAGAACCCGAATGAGTATTTGCCGTTACCTTGTCGGCCTGGCGACGGCCTAAAGCGGGTTGCGGCCCCTGTCGGGTGCTTCGATCAGGTAGTGCTTGTCCTCATAAGCCTCGATCAAAGTTGCGAGAACGTCAAAGCGGTCACCATCGAGAGAGCCGACGTCGGGTTCATTCTCGAAATAGCTGGTGATTTCGGCGATCGACCAGTCGTAATCGGCTTCGGTCTTAATGAGTCGAATGTTTTCCATCACACGTTCTCCGGATCAATCTTTGTCATAGGGGGATTTCGCAAATCTGGAAAGACACGCGCGAACCCTCCTGACAGTTGGCAGGAAACGGGTGGCGAGACGGGCTTTTGGCGGCTTCAATGCGGCGATGTTCACCACCCTGGCGAAAAATCTGAAATCCGAGCCGCTGCCGGTCGCCGACGATCCGCGCTGGGCGCGCATTGTTGCGCGCGACAAGTCTGCCGACGGGCAATTCTGGTATTCGGTGGCGACGACCGGCGTCTATTGCCGGCCTTCCTGCCCGTCGCGGCGCGCCAACCCGAAAAATGTGCAGTTGCACGGCACGCTGGCTCAGGCCAGGGCGACCGGCTTTCGCCCGTGCCGGCGCTGTAATCCCGATGGCCCATTGCTCGAAGCCGGCAATGCGGCGATGGCCGCCGCTGCCTGCCGCAGGATCGAGCAGAGCGAGGAAGAACTGTCGCTGGCTGAATTGGCGAATGCCGCCGGCCGCAGCGCTGGCTATTTCCACCGCATCTTCAAGGCGGTCATCGGGCTGACGCCGAAGGACTATGCCGCCGCGCACCGCGCCGCCCGGGTCCGCCAGGGCCTAGAAGACGGCGCCAGCGTGACGACGGCGATCTACGATGCCGGCTTCAATTCGAGCGGGCGTTTCTACGAGAAATCGACCGGCATGCTCGGCATGACGCCGACGCGCTATCGCGCCGGCGGTGCGCATGAGGAGATCCGCTTCGCCGTCGGCGAGACCTCGCTCGGCGCCATCCTGGTCGCGTCCAGCCAAAAGGGCGTCGCCTCGATCCTGCTCGGCGACGATCCAGACGCACTGGTGCGCGACCTGCAAGACCGTTTCCCCAGGGCACGGCTGATCGGCGGCGACCGCGACTACGAGGCGCTGGTCGCCCGCGTCGTCGGCTTCGTCGAGGCTCCGGCGCTCGGTCTCGATTTGCCGCTCGACGTGCGCGGCACGGCGTTCCAGCAGCGCGTCTGGCAGGCCTTGCGCGACATCCCCGCCGGCCGCACGGTTTCCTATGCCGAGATCGCGCAGCGCATCGGCACACCGAAGGCGACCCGTGCCATCGCCGCCGCCTGCGCCGCCAACAATCTTGCGGTCGCTATTCCCTGCCACCGCGTGATCCGCAGGGATGGCGCCCTGTCCGGCTACGCCTGGGGCGCTGAGCGCAAACGCGCGCTGCTGGAGCGTGAGGCGGACGGGTCGAACGCACCCGGCAGCGCTTACCGATCCGCGCGGAGATGACGGCCAAGCATGCGCGCGATGGCAATATCTCATGACAGCGTCACCGAGGGGACAGCCCGCACCGCCGTCAGCAAACGCGCCCTGGAGGCGAAGTCCCAGGTCATGGCCGCCATCGGCGAGCTTGTCGATGACGGTAAGGCTGAGTGGAACCACACCGCAACCGGCGACATCGAGCTGCGCCTGCTGAGCGGTGAGGTGTTCGTGCTCGGCGAAGTGACGGTCACGCGTGTGGCATGAGCATGCTTGGCTGAAGTGCGAACGGTTCAAAATCAGCACTCTACGCCGCCCCCCTCTGTCCTGCCGGACATCTCCCCCACAAGGAGGGAGATTGGCAGTTCCGGCGTCGGCTCTCGTCCTGCAACATTGGAGATTGGCGAAGGCGGTGATGACAGCCAATCTCCCCACCTGTGGGGGAGATGTCCGGCAGGACAGAGGGGGGGCGCTATAGAGCGCCTGCCTTGTAGATTCGAATTTGAAAGCAAGCATCGGAGTGAGCACCGAACGGCGCGCAGCTAGGGTTCAGGTACAGACAAAGGAGTAAACGCAATGAACCTCATGCAAACCCAAATGGCGCCACCGGCGAGCGTCCACAACGCCCTCGACACCATCGCCTACGCCATCGGCGAATCCGCCATCGGCGACATCCTGGCGGCGCGCAGCGATATCGGCGTCTGCGCCATCCTGATCGGCTCGGATGCCGACACACTGGAGCAAGATCTCGCCAACCGCTTCCCGGGCAAGGTACTGGTCGAAGACGAGGCCACCTTGCGCGACGATCTCGCGGCAATCGCGCGCTTCATCGAGACGCCCGGCGCAGGCCTCGACCTGCGGCTCGACATGCGCCACGGCACGCCATTCCAGCAGCGTGTCTGGGATGTGCTGCGCGCCATCCCCTGCGGCGCCACCATCACCTACACCGCCGTTGCCCGGCGTCTCGGCCAGCCGAACGGCGCCCGCGCCGTGGCCACCGCCTGCGCCGCCAACGCAATCGCACTCGGCATTCCCTGCCACCGCGTTGTCCGCGCCGACGGCACGCTGTCGGGCTATCGCTGGGGCATCGAACGCAAGCGCGCCTTGCTCGACAAGGAGGCCGGACGATGAACGCCCATGCCAAGGTTGCCACATCGGTGGTCGAAGCCGCCGAGACACGCGTCGCTGCTTACGACTGGCCTGCCCTTGCCGCCGAGCTCGACGGCTTCGGCTGCGCGGTGATCGAGAAGTTGCTGCCGCCCGAAGAGTGCCGGCGGATCGCCGGCCTCTACCCCAGGGAAGAACATTTCCGCAGCCACATCCATATGGCCAGGCATGGCTTCGGCAAGGGCGAGTACCGCTATTTCCGCTATCCCTTGCCCGACCTGCTCGGCGGCCTGCGCAGCGCGCTCTATCCCAGGCTGGCCGAGGTCGCCAATCGGTGGAACGAGCGCATGGGTCAGGCCATGCGTTATCCCGCGACGCATGCCGAATTTCTCGAACAATGCCATGCCGCCGGCCAGACGCGGCCGACGCCGCTGCTGCTGCAATATGTGCCTGGCGACTTCAACTGCCTGCACCAGGATCTCTATGGCGACCTCGCCTTTCCGCTGCAGGTGGCGGTCCTGCTCTCCGAACCGGGCCAGGATTTCAGCGGCGGCGAGTTCGCGCTGACCGAACAGCGGCCGCGCATGCAGAGCCGGGTCGAGGTGGTGCCGCTGCGCCAGGGCGACGCCGTTGTATTCGCCGTCCACAACCGACCGGTGCAGGGCACCAAAGGCAATTACCGCGTCAATCTGCGCCACGGCGTCAGCCGGTTGCGCTCAGGCATGCGCCACACGGTCGGCATCATTTTTCACGATGCGAAGTGAGCAGGGAGAAGATGGAGGTCCTCCTCACCCCGCCAGCGCATAGCGGCTGACCACCATGCCACAGGCATAGGCCTTCGAGCCGAGCAGCCGCAGGTTCCTAAAACCACCCTGATCGAAAATCCGGCGGCCCGCACCCAGCACCGCCGGATTGATGAAAAGCTGGAACTCGTCGACCAGCCCGGCCGCGATCAGCGCCGACGCGAAACCGGCGCCGCCGAACACGGCCATGTCGCCGCCCTTGCCCGCTTTCAGCGCATTGACTTCGCGCGGCAGGTCACCACTGACCACGCTGGTCCGCTCCCAAGCCGGCTCCCAGGCCGATTGCTTGAGCTTGTTGCTGAGCACCACCTTGCGGGCGTCGACGATGCGCTGTGCAAAGGCGTAGAACGGATCGCGCGGAAACTTCCTCGCCGCATTGCCCCAATGGGTGAGATAGCCCTCCTGCGCCATCTTGCGGCTGAGCAGGATGGTATCCACGCCTGCGAAGACAGCGTTGAAGTCCTGCTTCAGCGTATCGTCCCAGGCGCTCTCGCCACCCCACTCCCAGAGCTGCCAGGAATGATCCTCGGTGGCGCCGACAAAGCCGTCGACCGACATTTGCATCTGAAGGACCAGCTTTTTCACCGTCATTCTCCTCACGGTCATCGCAAACAGTTTACATTTGGAACCGTTGACGCAAGGCCAAAACGATGTCAATAGTAAAGTGATTTAAAAATGGAACCATAGATGTCGACGCGCGAAAAGTCCGGCTGCCCGATCAACCTGTCCCTCGAACTCATCGGCGACCGCTGGACGCTGCTCATCATCCGCGACATGGTCTTCGCCGGGAAAAAGCACTTTCGCGAATTCCTGCAATCCGACGAAGGCATCTCCTCGCGCACGCTGGCCGAGCGACTGCAAACGCTTCAGGAGGAAGGCATCCTCACCCGAAGCGACGACCCGACGCATGGCTTGAGAACGGTCTACCGGCTGACCGAAGCAGGCATCGACCTCTTGCCGGTGCTGGCGACGCTCGGCGCCTGGGGCAGCAAGCACCGCAAGGCCGACGACAAGCTGGCCAGGATTGCCGACGAGTTGGCGGCAGGCGGCGAAGCGGCGCTGGAAAAGATGAAAGCGGCGCTGCGAGCGGAACATATTGTCTAGGCGGTTGCGTTCAGGCCGAACCGGCATGGCTGTTGCCGCACAAATCGCCAATCGCTTGACAATGATCCACTTTTGTTCTCTATTTGTTCCATCTATCAGCAACTGCGGATGTGCGGTCGATGGAAACGACAGCCACCATCCTGCATGCCGATCTCGACGCTTTTTACGCCTCGGTCGAGCAGTTGCTCGATCCGTCGCTGCGCGGCAAGCCGATCGCGGTGGGCGGCGGCGTCGTGCTCGCCGCTTCCTATGAGGCGCGCGCCTTCGGCGTGCGCGGCGGCATGCCAGGGCGCAAGGCGCGCGAACTCTGCCCGCATTTGATCTTCGTCGGCGGCAATTTCAGCCATTACCAGCGGCTGGGCGATGCGGCGATCAAGGTGCTCGACGATTTTACGCCTGTGGTCGAGCGCATTTCCATCGACGAGGCGTTTGCCGACGTCGCCGGCTGCACGCATCTGTTCGGCTCCCCACAAGAGATCGCAACAGCCATCCGCAGCCGCGTTCGGGCCGAACTCGGCCTGCCGATCTCGATCGGCGTGGCGCGCACCAAGCATCTGGCTAAGATCGCCTCGCAGGTCGCCAAGCCCGACGGGCTGGTGGTCGTCGAACCCGGCACCGAGCTCGCCTTCCTGCATGATCTGCCGGTCGGACTGATGTGGGGCGTTGGCCCGGCCACCAGGGCGCGGCTGGCCGGGATCGGCGTCGAGACCATCGGTCAGCTTGCCAGGACGCATAGCGGCGCGCTGACGCGGCTGCTCGGTCCCGCCGCAGGCGAAAAGCTCGCCGCGCTGTCATGGAACCGCGACCCGCGCAAACTGGAGACCAAGCGCCGCGCGCATTCGGCCGGCGCCCAATCGGCGCTTGGCCAAAAACCCGCCGTGGCACGGGTTATCGTACCCACTCTGCTGCATCTGGCCGACCGCGTCGCCAGCCGGCTGCGCGCCAAGGCAAAGCCCGGCCGCACGGTGACGATACGCGTGCGCTTTGCCGATCTCCGCGCTGTCACCCGTTCGATCACGCTTGACCAGCCGATCTCGGCGACAACGATGCTGGCCGAGATCGCCGGCGATCTGGTGCGCGGCGTGCTCGCCGACAATCCACAGGAGAGAACGATCTCGCTGCTGGCGATCTCGGTCTCGCATCTCGAGGAAAGCTTCGAGCTGCAGCTCGACCTGCCGCTCGGCCTCGCCGACGAGAAGCGCCGCCCCGGCACCAGGAAAGGCCTGGCACGCTTCGACGCCGACCGCGCCATCGACAAGATCCGCGAGCGCTTCGGCAAACTGGCCGTCGGCTATGGCACGGTGGCGCTGGAGGCGGCGCGCTCGGTTCCCGACGAATTCAGGGAGTTGGCGGAGAAGGAGCTGTGAGGCCAGGGTAAGGTTATGGGCCGGTACGCGAGTAACGATGGACCCGGACGCCACTGGAGCTTGCCCCCTGCCAGGGCTCGCAGGCTATGCCGTCATGGTCGGCATCGTGAGTCGGCCAATAGCCAGGTTCGCCCCTGTGCGCAGAGGCGAGGCCAACGGCACGGGCGGCAGTGCAGTTCGGGAACGCGGCAAGGTGCCTCAGGACCGAGAGAGGCGTATCAAACCGAATGCCGACGAAGCCATAGATGAGATAGCCCGACAACAGAATGAACGGCGCGAACAAAGCCACCCATCTCAGTCTGCCAAGGCGGCGACGGTGATAGCGTGAAGGCCATCGTAAGAATGGCAGGAGCATTCCCCGCCAACTCCCCGGTTGGAGTCCCCGAACCAGACTAGCGTCACCAGATGCAGTAGCAACAACGCCCATCTCCAAACGGTTTTCCGCGTTGGCGATTGGAGTCGGATAGCGACACTCCAGTTCTACGCCTCGCCGTCCCAGTAGCGCCTAACCCCGGCCATGTCGAAAATGCCGTCGCGCCGGCGCAAGGCGTCGACCGCCATTTTGTTGGAATCGGGATAGACGCAGACCTCATTGGGGTTTCTCTCGCCGATCATCAGATAGCGGCACGGTCCCGTACCGCTGTTGAGAAAGGAATGTCCGACCGCCAGACCGGCGGGAAAGCAGACATAGTCGCCGGCTTTCATCTCATAGCGCTCCTCGCCAAACAGCAGCGTCACTTGCCCTTCCAGGATCAGCGCATGCTCCTCTTCCAGCATATGGTAGTGCCTGGGCGCCAGGCGCATGCCGGGGGCCGGCGCCTCGATCAGCACGCCGACATGATAGTCGGGCCGTCCCAATGCGGCATAGGTGAGGTGTTTGGACTGACCACCGAACCACGCCCCCTCGCCTTCCTGTTTCCACTCGACAGCATCGCTGGCGACCGGCGGGATCGGAGTGGCTGCTGCCTTGGTGACACCGGCCGTCACATCCGACGGCGACGGATCGCCGACGGCAAGGCCGGTATCCTCGCCGTCCCAGTAGCTTCGGGTTGCCGACAGGTCGAAGATCGCGCGGCTTCCCAGCGCGCGCACCAGCACCTTGTTGGAGGCAGTGTAGATGACCACGTCATTCGGGTTGCGCTCGCCGACGATGACATAGCGGCACGGCGCGTCGCTGGTGTTGATCAGGCAATGCCCCGCCGCGGCACCCGCCGGAAAGCAGATGTAGTCGCCAGCCTTCATGGCGTAGGCGGCGTCGGCGACATGCGCGGTGAGCATCCCCTCGAGGATGAAGACATGCTCCTCCTCGAAAATGTGGTAATGCGCCGGTGAACTCTGCTTGCCCGGCGGCAGCTCCTCGATCGCCACGCCGACATGGTAATTCTCGCCAAGCGCGGCCAGCGACAAATGCCGGTAGCGCACGCCGAAGCGCGGCACATCGGACCATTCCGTCCACGGCACCTCATCCGATGCGAATGGCACGGGCGCTTTCTCGTCTGCCATTGGGGCCTCCTGGTTCTGTCGCCCTGCCCTACAGTAGGCTGTGACAGAACAAAGCTGCCAGTTTCCGGCATCATCGCCAAGCGGTGTTCGCCACGCTCCTGACAGGGCCAGACAGGAGCCGCTCGCTTCAGCCTCGGATTGCCTTGCCCGCCTGCTGCAGCAACTCGAACGCGGAGAAGCGCTTGGCGTGCCAGTCGGCCAGCGCGTCATTGGGGTGATAGACCTCGCCGAGTTCCGACATGCCAGCCATCGCCGTGACCAAGTCCTTGTAGGTTCCGGCGGCGACCGCGCCCAGCATAGCCGACCCGAGCAGCACCGGCTCGGGCGAGGTCGAGGCCACCACCACCATGCCGGTCGTGTCCGCCAGCAACTGGCGCACCAGCGGGCTTTGCCCGGCGCCGCCGCTGACCACGATGGTGTCGACGGGAATGCCCTTGTCGTGCTCGGCCCGCACGATCTGGCGCGCGCCATAGCCCAGCCCGCAAACCCCGGCGACATAGAGCCCGACCAGGCTGTCGAGGCTGGTGTCGAGATCGAGCCCGGCAATCAGCGCGCGTGCATCCGGATCGGCGAAAGGCGCACGGTTGCCGAGAAATTCGGGCACGACATGGATGCCGCCGACCAGCGCCGGCGTCGCTGCGGCCCCATTTCGGCTTTGCGCCTGCAACGACAGCCAGGCGCTGAGGCTGAGCCCCTCGGCTTGCGCCTTGGCGGTCGCTTCGCCAGCCGCGGGGTGCATGCGCACCAGATGGTCGATGGCCGCACCAGCCGCCGATTGGCCGCCCTCGTTTAGCCACAGGCCCGGCACCATGGCCGAGAAATACGGACCCCAGACGCCGTCAACGAAGGCCGGCGCCGCGGTCGACGACATGGTGCAGGCCGAGGTGCCAAAAACATAGGCCATGCGCGACAACACGCTGCCGAAATCGCCACGCGCCCCGACCGTGCCGACGCCGCCGGCATGCGCGTCGATCAGCCCGGCCGCCACCGCTGAACCGGGTTTGAGGCCAAGGTCCGCAGCCGCTTGCGCGGTCAGTCCGCTGCCGAGTGCGGCACCCGCCGGCACGATCTCGGTGCCGATGCGCGCGAATGCCTCGTCGGCCAGCGCGCCGAGGCCGATCTTGCGAAAATAGGCTTCGTCCCAGCGGCTCTCATGCGCGAGATAGGTCCATTTGCAGGTCACCGTGCAGACCGAGCGGGCAAGGCTGCCGGTCGCCCGCCAGGTGAGGAAATCGGCGAGGTCCATGAACTGCCAGGCGGCATCGAAAGTGGCGGGCAGGTTTTCCGCCAGCCACAGGAGTTTCGGTGTTTCCATCTCCGGCGAGATAACGCCGCCGACATAGTTCAGCACCGTCTCGCCGCTGCGGTTGATGCGGCGCGTCTGCTCGACCGCGCGGTGATCCATCCAGACGATGATGTTGCGTTCGGGATTGCCGGACGGACCAACGGCCAAGGGCACGCCGCCCTCGCCCAGCACCACCAGCGAACAGGTGGCGTCGAAACCGATGCCGGCGATCGCCTCGGGTGCCACGCCGGACTGAGCGACGGCTTCGCGTGTGGCCGCGCAAACCGCCCGCCAGATGTCATTGCTCGACTGCTCGACAATGTCGCCGGCCTCGCGCCAGACCTCGATGTCCCGCTTGGCCGAGGCGAGCAGGTTTCCCGTGTGGTCGAACACCCCGGCCCTCGCGCTGCCGGTGCCGACGTCAATGCCGAGAGTGTGGGGCATGGGGAAACCTTCGGTTTAGGGCAGTAGTGAGTAGCGAGTAGTGAGTAGTGAGTAGTGAGTAGTGAGTAGGAAAGTCTTGATTCTTGGATCAAAACCATCTTCCATCAGGATTTCTATCCTACTCGCTACTCACTACTCACTCCCTTCACAAATCATTGCTTTGCGGCAAAATCACCAGATCGCGGATCGTCACGTTGCGCGGCCGGGTCAGCATGAACATCACCGCTTCGGCCACTTCGCGCGGCTGCATCAGGCCGCCGGCGGCGAGTTCTTCCTCGAGCTTGGCCTTCGGCCAGTCGTCGACCAGTGCCGTCACCACCGGGCCCGGCGCCACGGCACCGACGCGCAGGCCGTGCTTGGCGACCTGCCGGCGCACCGTGTGAACGAAGGCCTGCACGGCGTGCTTGGAGGCCGTATAGATCGGCTCCCAGACCACCGGAACCAGTCCGGCGATCGAACTGGTGACGATGATATCGCCCGTCTTGCGCTCGATCATGTGCGGCAGTACCGCCTGGATCGAGCGGAAGCAGGCATTGATGTTGAGGTTGAGCATCCGGTCCCAGGCGTCGGGATCGCCGGTCGCCACCTCACCGCCGACATAGGCGCCGGCATTGGCATGGAAGATATCGAGCTGGCCGGCCTTCTCCAGGATCTGCGGCATCATGGTGGCGACGCTTGCCGGCTGCATCAGGTCGATGACCAGCGGGATCGCCTTCGAACCGAGTTCGGCGCACAATTTGTTCAGGGTCGCCTCGGCGCGGTCGACCAGCACCACGCTGGTGCCGGCCGCCAGCATGTGCCTGGCGCATTCGAGGCCGATGCCTGATGCCGCGCCGGTGACGGCGGCAACTTTTCCGGACAGTTCTTGGCTCATGTCTTGCTTCCTGTTGATGGGTTCAGGCCCGGCCATGCGAGACACGCGAGCGGCGTGCCAGCGAGTCGACGATGACCGCGATGGCAAGCACGGCGCCGGTGATCATGTACCGAAGCGACGAGGACAGATCGAGCAGCGTCAGGCCGCTGGCGATCGACTGGATGACGATGATGCCGAGCAGCGCCGAATAGGCGCTGCCGCGGCCGCCGAACAGGCTGGTGCCGCCGATGACGGCCGCCGCGATGGCGTTGAGGTTGACGTCGCCGGTGCCGGCCTGCTGGCTGGCCGAGGCAAGGCGGGCCGCCGACAGCACGCCGCCGAAAGCGGCCAGCATCGAGCACAGCACGAAGGCGCTGGAATAGATCAGCCGCACATTGATGCCGGCGCGCCGTGCCGCCTCGCGGTTGCCGCCGACCGCCGACATCGAGCGGCCCCATTTGGTCCGCGTCAGCGCGTAATGCATTGATATGACCAGGCCGACGAACAGGCCGAACATCCACGGAATGCCGCGCGCCTGGTTGAGATAGAAGACGATGAGTTCGAGAATGACCGTGATGACGATCGCCCGCGTGATGAGCCCGCCGGTCGACGGCGCCGACAGATTGGCGGCGCGGCGTCGCGCGACGGTGCGCAGGCCGGTGACCAGCATGACAATGCCGGGCACGGCCGCCAGAGCGAACGAGACGAATTTCGGCATCATCAGCAGCTGGCCGAAATTCACCAGGTTCGAGCCGTAGGGCAGGTTGATCGAGCCGGTCGAGCCGAGGATGTAGAGTTGCAGGCCAAGCACCGCCAGCAGGCCGGCCAGCGTCGAGACGAAGCTCGGCATGCCGAGCCGGTTGAACAGCAGCGCGTAGAGAGCGCCGATAAAGCCGCCGACGGCGACAGCGGCCAGAATGGCGAGCGCCACCGGCCAGCCCTGGTTGACCCACAATGTGCCGACCATCGCCGAGGCAAAGCCGCTGATCGAACCGACCGACAGGTCGATTTCGCCGACCATCAAAACGCAGACGATGCCGAGCGCAATGACGCCCACGGTGGAGCAATCGAACAGCAGATTGACCAGATTGCTGCTCGACAGGAAGATCGGGTTGATGCTGGCGAACACCGTCCAGATGATGACCAGCCCGACGATGACCGGCAGCGAGCCGAGATCGCCGGAGCGGACCCGGTCGAAGAACCTGCGGATGGCGCCGCCGATCCCCGCCTCATGCTTGACGCGCACATCGGCGCGGTCGAGCTGCGGCGGCACGGAGGCGGCCTGTTCGGCTTCGCGGCTCATGGGCGTGGCTCCTGCGTTTGATCTTGCCGCGCCATTTGAGTCTGCTGGGTTTGCCTGCGCTCTGCGCGCCGCGACACCGAATTGTTCGACGCGCCGGTGATGGCGCTGACCAGTTCCTGGTTCGAGGCATCGGGCGAGAAGATGCCGTTGTTGCGGCCAAGCCGCAGCACGACGATGCGGTCGGCGACGGCGCGCACGTCTTCCATGTTGTGGCTGATGATGACCACGCCGAGGCCGCGGTCGCGCACGCGCTCGATCAGGTTTAGCACTTCCGCCGTCTGCGCGACGCCAAGGGCGGCCGTCGGCTCGTCGAGCAGGATCAGCTTGGGTTCGAGCAGCAGCGAACGGGCGATCGCCACCGTCTGGCGCTGGCCGCCCGACAGTGACGCGACCACTTCGCGCACGCTTGGGATGCGCGCCGAAAGCTCGTTGAGCAGCGTCCAGGCGCGAACCTCCATCGCCACCTCGTCCAGCCGCAGCGGGCTGAGCTCACGGCCGAGGAAGATGTTGGCGACGATGTCGAGGTTTTCGCACAGCGCCAGATCCTGGAACACGGTGGCGATGCCAAGCGTCAGCGCCGCACTCGGATCGGCAAGCGTCACTTGCTTGCCGCGATAGCTGATGATGCCTGAACTCGGCTGATGCACGCCGGCCAGGATCTTGACCAGCGTCGACTTGCCGGCGCCATTGTCGCCCACCAGCGCCACCACCTCGCCGGCATGGACATCGAGATCGATGTCGGTAAGCGCCGAGACGGCGCCGAAATTCTTGGAAACACCGCGCAGGCTGAGCACCAGCTCGCCTGCCGGAACCGGTTCGTCCGGGGTATCGATCATGCCTGGAACACCTTTCAAAAGAACCGGTTCAAGAAATCAGATGAGCGCTGCCTGGCCACCACGCGGGTGGCCAGGCAGCGGAGCGGGCAAGGGTCGCGGTCAGTTCCCGATGCCCAGCTTCTTGCAGCCTTCCGCGTAACGATCGACACAGAGCTCGGCCGCGGTGTTGATCTTCTTGTCGATGATCTCGGCCTTCAGGTTTTCCTGCGTCACCACGGCTGGCGTGAACAACTGCGAGGGCGTGTCGTACAGCGTCATCTCGGCCTTCGGCGTCTCGCCCGAAAGCAGCTTGATGGCGATGTTGGCGGCGGCCGCCGCCACGATCTCGCTCGGCTTGGAGATGGTGTTGTACTGGTCTCCGGCGATGATCAGTTGCAAGGCTGCGATCGTCGCGTCATTGCCGGTCACCGGCGGCACCGGATCGACGCCCGCCGCCTTGAAGGCCGCGATGGCGCCGCCACCGGTGCCGTCATTGGCGGCGACCACGCCGAGTATCTTCGGCCCGAAGCGGGTGATCTGGCCGCCGGCCCATTGCTGCGCCTTCGGCGGCGCCCATTCCGGCGTGTCGTATTCGGCCAGGATCTGGTAGCCGCTGTTGTCGAGGCCGGCATGGATGCCCTTCTTGATCAGGCCGGCCGCCGCGTCGGTCGGCGAGCCGTTGATCTGCAGCACACCGCCGCTGGCCGGATCGACCTTCAGCGCCTTCAGGTGCTCGACCAGCGAGTCGGCGATGGCCTTGCCGATGCCTTCATTGTTGAACGAGACATAGAAGTCGGCAGGCGCGGTCGGGATCGGCCGGTCATAGGCGATGACCTTGATGCCCTGGCTCTGCGCCAGCTTGACCAGCGAGGCGGCAGCGGTCGAGTCGACAGGGTCGAGCACGATCGCCTTGGCGCCCTGCGAGATCACCGAGTTGAACTGCTGCTGCTGGCGCGAGGCGTCGGCATCGGCGTTCTGGTAGAGCACCTTGCAGCCCGGGCACAGCTTCTTCATCTCGGCGGCGAAGCCGGGATAATCATGCTGTTCGTAGCGGGTCGAGGCCTGGTCGGGCATCAGGAAGGCGACGGTGGCGTCGGTGACTTCGGCGGCCCGGGCGATCGCGGCGGTGCCGGCCAGCAGCGACAGCGCAAGAGCTGCCATGCCGGCGGATTTGCCAGCGGACTTCAATGAAATTGAAAGTTTGGTCATTCGGTCTTCTCCGTTTCTGGATATGTTGTAAGAAGGTCGTTGACTGCTTTGGTTGAAGACACCCATCCGCCCCCGCCCCAACTGCATTGGGAACCAGGCGCCGGCCTGTCGAGCCGCGCCGACACTCTCCGCCGACGGAGGAATTCGAGACAAGCGTTCTCCATCGCGAACCGCTCCACGCGGTTCACGTCGTCATGCAAAAGAAAAAATCCTCCCTTGGTTCCTCCCTGGCTCCTCCGTTAAGCGGCTTTTCCCGCGTTGATGTTGTCGGCCAGCAGGCGCCTGAAACGCGAGGGCGGCATGCCCTTCTCCGCCAGGAACTGCCGGTTGAAATTGGATAGATTGTTGAAGCCGACCTCGTAGCAGATGTCGGTGATCGAGGCCTGCTCGTCGCTCATCAGGATCTGGCAGGCGAGATTGATGCGCAGCCGCTTGACATACTGCACCAGCGACATGCCGGTGTGACGGCGAAACGAGCGCGAGAAGGCGCCGGTCGACTGGCCGGCGATGGCGGCGAGGTCCGCCTCGTCGAACAACTGCGTCAGGTTTTCCCTGATATAGGCGAGCGCCTTGTTCATGCCGGCGGTCATGTAGCCGGAGGGATCGGGCCGGTAGCTGGCGCTGGCCAAAAGCTGTAATTCCTGGGCGCGGCTGAGCAGTCCGGCGATCATCATGAACAGCTCGATTCGGCGCACGCCCTGCGCCTGCATCATCTCTTCCATCAGCGGCGCCAGCGCTTTGCTGGTGCGGCTGGAAAACAGCACGCCGCGCCGCGACGCCTCGAGCAGAGACCCAAGCCCCGCCAGCTCCGGCAGCACATGCATGGCGTCGCCAATGAAACTTTCTGAGAACTGGATGATGCGGCCGCGCAGCGGGATCGAGCTATCCCTGGGGATATCGCTGACCCAATTGTGCGGCAGGTTCGGCCCGGTCAGCACCAGATTGCCCGGCTCGAACTCGCCGATGAAGTCGCCGACGAAATAGCGGCCATTGGTGAAGATCACCTGATGCAGTTCATACTCGGGATGGAAGTGCCAGCGCACCGTGTGGAAGGGGTAGCCGTGCGACCACGCCTTGAAGGACTCACCGCGTCGTATCTGGACAACTTCCAGGTCCGGTTCCATGTCCGTTTCCTCCCGGGCCGGCACGGATATCTGCCGCGTTCGGCCCAATTCCCTAAACCGGCCAAATTGGTTTCGGCTCTGCATTTCAAGAGGCACGGTACCGGCTCATGACAACAGGCGCCACCACGATTCAAGACAATGGATGATACTTTTTTAACCGGGAGGCGGCGCTCAGAGGCGTTATTCGGGCAGAACAGGTCAGTCTTGCTGACGCGTTCGCTCAATTGACCAACGACAATTCCGCCGCCCGGAAAGAAATTCGGATGTCTCCGGTGGTCGCCCGGCCTACCGCAGGAACATCATCTTCAGGCGCTGTTGCATCAGCCCGTGCGCAGCGCACCACCCGCTACCGTCGCGAGCGGCGAAACCATATCCGGCACCAGTATGTCGTGGCGGCGCGCGAAGCTGACCAGCGTGGCTCGCACCGTTTCCGGATCGATCTCGCCGGCGATGCCCGCCTTGCAAGCGTTGAGTGCGACGGCATGGGCGCCGTTGCGGCCGGCGCTCGGCCAGTCCTGCAACAGTGCGTAGGCTTCCATCACGCTGTCGATCTTCCTCGGAAAACCCATTCCGACGAGAAGGGTGACCGGTTCCTCAAATTGTCCGCGCTTCATGCTTGTGCCTCCTCTCGAGCCTGCAGCGGGCCGAACACCGGGGAGCGCGGCCCGCCGCGGACAGGTGAATGGACTGGCCGATTTCCGTTCAGCCGCTGCCGGCGGACACCTCGGATGTTGCCGACACTTGCTGCGCGGCGAGGAACATCAGTGCCGACGCGGCGGTCCGCCGGTTCCAGCCGGCGGCCTCAGCCATGTCGAGCAGCCCTGCCAGCAGCGGCTTCAGCACGTTCCTGCATTCGGTTTCATAGGCCAGGAATTCCTGCGCTCGGTGCGTAGGAGCCGGTACGGAGCCGAGGCCAGCCATTGCATCCATCTTTACCTCCACTTTCTCTTCGACTGACGCCCGCTCCCCGCCAGGGGAACGGGCGGATTGGCCGCGACCTTAGAAGTCCATGCCGGCGCCGGCGGGCATTGCCGGAGCGGCGGCTTCCTTCTTCGGCTTCTCGGCCACCATGGCCTCCGTGGTCACCAGCAGGCCGGCGACCGATGCCGCGTCCTGGAGAGCGGTGCGCACCACCTTTGCCGGGTCGATAACGCCCTGGCCGAAGAGATCGCCGAATTCGTTGGTTTGGGCGTTCCAGCCCCAGCCGAATTCGCTTTTCTCGCGCAGCTTGCCGACGATGATCGAGCCTTCGGCGCCGGCATTCTCGGCGATCTGCCGAACCGGCGTTTCGATGGCGCGGCGCACGATGTCGACGCCAGTCTTCTGGTCCGCATTGTCAGTCTGCACGGTATCGAGCGCCTTGGCTGCCCGCAGCAACGCGACGCCGCCGCCGGGCAGCACGCCCTCCTCGACGGCCGCGCGGGTCGCATGCAGCGCGTCGTCAACGCGGTCCTTGCGCTCCTTGACCTCAACCTCGGTCGAGCCGCCGACCCGGATCACCGCAACGCCGCCAGCGAGCTTGGCCAGCCGCTCCTGCAGCTTCTCGCGGTCGTAGTCGGAGGTGGTCTCCTCGATCTGCGCCTTGATCTGTGCGACACGGCCCTGGATCTCTTCCTTGCGGCCGACGCCGTCGACGATGGTGGTGTTTTCCTTCTCTATCACCACCTTCTTGGCGCGGCCCAGCATCTGCAGCATCACATTTTCCAGCTTGATGCCGAGATCTTCCGAGATTGCGGTGCCGCCGGTGAGAATGGCGATGTCTTCCAGCATGGCCTTGCGGCGGTCACCGAAGCCCGGCGCCTTGACGGCCGCGACCTTGAGGCCGCCGCGCAGCTTGTTGACGACCAGCGTGGCAAGCGCCTCGCCTTCCACATCCTCGGCGATGATCAAAAGCGGCTTGCCCGACTGCACCACGGCTTCGAGTACGGGCAGCAGCGCTTGCAGATTGGAGAGCTTCTTCTCGTGGATCAGCACATAGGGCTCGTCGAGTTCGACGCGCATCTTGTCCTGGTTGGTGATGAAATAAGGCGAGAGATAGCCGCGATCGAACTGCATGCCTTCCACGACTTCGAGTTCGGTCTCAGCGGTCTTGGCCTCTTCCACCGTGATGACGCCTTCATTGCCGACCTTCTCCATCGCCTCGGCGAGGAAACGGCCGATCTCGGCATCGCCATTGGCGGAGATGGTGCCGACTTGCGCGATCTCGTCGTTTCGGGTGACCTTGCGGGCATTGATCCTCAGCTCGGCGACCACCGCATCGACCGCCTTGTCGATGCCGCGCTTTAAATCCATCGGGTTCATGCCCGATGCCACCGCCTTGGCCCCTTCTCTGACGATCGCCTGTGCAAGCACCGTTGCGGTCGTCGTGCCGTCGCCGGCAAGGTCGTTGGTCTTGGAGGCCACCTCGCGCACCATCTGGGCGCCCATGTTCTCGAACTTGTCTTCCAGTTCGATCTCCTTGGCGACGGTGACGCCGTCCTTGGTGATGCGCGGCGCGCCGAACGACTTGTCGATGACGACATTGCGACCCTTGGGGCCGAGCGTCACCTTCACCGCATTGGCAAGGATGTCGACGCCGCGCAGCATCTTCTCGCGCGCTTCGGTATGGAATTTCACTTCTTTGGCAGCCATTGGATCACTCCTTTATCTAGGCAGCATTCGTTGACTGGTTGGGTACGAAGAAGCCGTCAGGCGGCCTTCTTCACTTCGGCGATCTCGTCGATGACACCCATCACGTCGCTTTCCTTCATGATGAGCAGGTCCTCGCCGTCGAGTTTGATCTCGGTGCCGGACCATTTGCCGAACAGGATGCGATCGCCGACCTTGACGTCGAGTTCGACAAGCTTGCCGCTGTCGTCGCGCGCGCCGGGACCGACGGCGAGCACTTCGCCTTCCTGCGGTTTTTCCTTTGCGGTATCGGGGATGATAATGCCGCCGGAGGTCTTCTCCTCGGCTTCAAGGCGGCGGACCAGGATACGGTCATGCAATGGACGGAACGCCATGTCGTTCTCCTTGTGGACAAACAGGTTTTGAGGTTCCTCCGCACCGAACCGGCAATATCGGACCGGAGCGGAACGCCGCGACCCTTCGTCAGGCATCGCGGCGCATATCGAGCTAGTTTTGCCGGTTTTCGGTTTCAAGAGACCGGCGAAAAAAATTTTGCGTTCGGCAAAAGAGCGCCAAAGCACTGTTACCGCGTGGCTATTTTTGGAACCCCCGAGCTTCTCGCGCCGTTGTTCGAAGACGGACCGACAGACCGATCTGTCCCGGCCCGGCTCGGGCAGGTTCAATACAAATGTCGCAGGCTGGATGCCTGAACGCAGAGAGAAGGAGAAAGACATGGCCGAAGCGGTCAGCAGCGAATTCCGCCTGCAAATGGAAGGTTATGGCCTGACGACGGCCGAAATCCACTATCACCTGCCCGATCATCCAAGCCTGCTTCAGCTCTATGTCTGGCAGGACTATGATCTCGCTCCGGCATTCCCCGAACTCAAGGGCTTTCTCCAATATTGGGAGCGCGAACTCGAAGGTCCGCTGCACTCGGTCCGCGTTGCTCATCACCGGCTCATCCAGCCTTCGGAATGGCGGGCCGTCGAGGGCATCATCACGGTCCACTAGGGTCTTTGCGGCGGCCTCCGCTCCTGCTTCGCCTGGAGCGACGGCGTTGGGGCAGGCTCTCGCCGCCCCACGCAGCGCGGCAGCCAACAACCTCCACTCCAAGATTTCCAATTTCCGTATTGTAAAACGATCGCGCCGCGTTAGCCTGAAATCAGATGCGAGGCGGGGAAGAGGAATGGAGCTTCAGCTCGACGGCAAGGTGGCGCTGGTCACCGGCTCGACGCAGGGCATTGGCCGTGCCATCGCCGAGACGCTGGCGCGCTGCGGCGCCGGCGGCCTGCTCGTCACCGGGCGCGAGAAGACGCGCGGCGATGCCGTGGCGGAAGAGCTTTCACGGCTCGGTACGCCGACGGTTTTCGTCGCCGCCGACCTCGCCGACCCGGCAGCCCCTGCCCTTTTGGCGCAAGCCTGCATCGAGCGCTTCGGCCGCATCGATGCGCTGGTCAACGCCGCAGGGCTGACCGACCGGGCATCGTTCCTCGATGCCGATCTCGACGGCTGGGCCTCGCTGTTCGCCGTCAACGCGCGGGCGCCGTTCTTCCTCATGCAGGCAGCCATCGCCGACATGAAGAAGCGCGGTCAGGGCGGCGCCATCGTCAACATCCTGTCGATCAACGCTCATTGCGGCTCGCCGGAGCTCGCCGTCTATTCCGCCAGCAAGGGCGCGCTGGCCACGCTGACCAAGAACGCCGCCAATGCCCATCGCTTCGATCGCATCCGCGTCAACGGCATCAATGTCGGCTGGACCGACACGCCGGCCGAACGCGTCATGCAGGCCGAGACGCTGGGCAACGGGCCGGGCTGGCTCGATGCCGCCAATGCCTCGCAACCCTTCGGCCGCCTGTTCTCGACGAGCGACATCGCGAACCTCGCCGTCTTCCTGCTTTCGGATGCTGCGGGGCCGATGACCGGCACGCTCGTCGACCAGGAACAGTGGGTGATCGGGGCGAACCGGTGAGCGCCATCGAAACGCAAGCGCCATGCATGGCGCATTTCGGCGTCGGTGATTTCACGTTGCCATCAGGAATTGGTCGCGATGACCGTAGCTGAAAAAAGTCTATCGCCGCATTCGCTCAAAGCGCCCGCCCCGCCTCACAGCGCCAGGCTCCCCTGCTCCACCTCAGCGGCATTCGGATCTCCCGGTGCGGTGGCCCAGGCCAATTCGACCAGTGTCACCGTGCGCCGGCCTGTCCCGTCGAGCTGGCAGACGATGAGGCCCTGCTCCTCGATATAGGTCAAAAGGCGCCGGGCGCGGCGCAGCGAGTGCGAGCCGTAGGCGCGGGCGATCGCGGCATCGCTCGGGCACGGCCATCCCTCCTTCGCCGCGCGGGCAATCATCATGAACACGCCCTGCATGTCGTCGGGCAGCAGCGACGCGCGAACGGAAACGTCCCGCCACGCGTCATCCTGCGTCGTCTCGGAACCGAGGCCGGCCCGGGCGCGCGTCAGCATGCGGCGGAACTCCGGCAGATCGGGCACGACCGAGGCCAGGCCTTCGATACGGCAGCGGACCACGAACTCCTGATAGAGCACGCCGATCACGCGAAAACCGGCGTCGGGTTGCGCCAGGATGGCGCGCAGCACACGGTCGACGCGCTCGCGACGCTCGGCCAGATCCTCGGCGCTGACTTGCGGCTCCGCCGGTTCGGGGCGGATTTCCAAGGCCGCCGACTTCGCCGCCATCAGCTGGTCGAGCAGGTCCGGCGACGTCGTCCGGCGCGGCGCGCGCACCGTCTCCGGCGGCGGGGCAGCCAGGATGATCGCGCGTGCATCCTCGAGCGCTGCTTCCGGCATCGCCATCAGCCGCGGCGTGCCGTTGCGCGGGCTGGTATCCGTCGGGCCGATGCGCAGGCCCAGCGGACGGCGCGACAGCGCCGGGCCGAGCGCCATGAATTGCCCGCGTTCCAGATCGCGAAACGCTTCCGCCTGGCGTCGCTCCATGCCCAGAAGATCTGCGGCGCGCGCCATGTCGATATCAAGGAAGGTGCGGCCCATGAGAAAATTGGACGCCTCGGCTGCGACGTTCTTGGCGAGCTTTGCCAGCCGCTGTGTGGCAATGATGCCGGCCAGCCCGCGTTTGCGGCCACGGCACATCAAATTGGTCATGGCGCCGAGCGAGAGCTTTCGCGCTTCGTCCGACACCTCTCCGGCCACCGCCGGCGCGAACAGCTGCGCCTCGTCCACCACAACCAGCATCGGGTACCAGTGGTCACGGGCGACCTCGAACAGCCCGCCGAGGAAGGCGGCGGCACGCCGCATCTGGTTCTCGGCGTCGAGCCCTTCGAGATTGAGCACGGTGGAGACGCGATGCATGCGCGCCCGCTCGCCGGCCGCCTGCAGGCCGCGCTCGGTATGATGCTCGGCGTCGATCACCAGATGGCCATAACGGTCGCCCAGCGAAACGAAGTCGCCCTCGGGATCGATGATGGTCTGCTGCACCCAAGGCGCGCTCTGCTCCAGCAGGCGCCGCAGCAGATGCGACTTGCCCGAGCCCGAATTGCCCTGCACCAAAAGGCGCGTCGCGAGCAGTTCCTCGAGATCCAGCTTCGCCGGGGCGCCTGCGGTCGTCTGTCCCATCTCGATCGCAACGGTCATCTCGACTCAGGCGCTCCTTTCGCAGACGGGCTTATCAACTGGGTCACAGCCCGTCGAGCGTGCATGATCTCCTACGGCGTGTTGCGCACAACTGTGCAGACACCGTCTGGAGGGGTCATCAGCCGATGCCTGGCGCAAACTTTGGGTTGACCCCTTCGGACCACGAGGCGACACTCCACCCAACGCTACGAGTGCGAGGAGGAATGCGATGGACGAGCCCGAACGGTGGCGCCACATGTCGACGGCGCCGAAGGATGGCAGCCGCATCCTGGTCACTGTGCGTCCGTCCGAACAGGGACCGGCGGAAGTCGATCTTGCCTATTGGTCGCGTGCCGACCAGTTCGCGTCGGAAGGCTGGCGCGCGTCGGACTCTTCGCCGGGGCGCGTCATCGAATACGCCGACCCGGAACTGAAATGCTGGATGCCGCTGCCGACCGCCAACCTCAGCCGCGCGTCGATGCCGGCGCCGTGGGAAGGCGAAGACGCCCAGCAGCTCGACGGCTCGGGAATTTAAGAGGGCGAAGCCAGCCGATGTCCCTCCTCGTGGGGGAATTTGGCAGCTTCGCGGTCGGCTCCTCTCAGAACAGGAACGCGGCTGTGGCGGGGTTGGGCCCGTTGCGGCCCTCGGGCGAATCCATGCTACGGATCGTCTGCAGGTCCTGCGCATCCAGTTCGAAATCGAAGACATCGAAATTGGCGGCGATGCGATCCCTGCGGATCGACTTTGGAATGACGATCAGCCCCTCCTGGAGATGCCAGCGGATGATCGCCTGGGCGACGGACTTGCCATGTTTTTTGGCGATGCCTGCAATGGTCGGATCGCCGAGCAGCCGGCCGCTGCCCAACGGGCTCCAGCTTTCGATACGGATGCCGTGCTTGGCATGAAAGTCCCTGACACCGCGCTGCTGGAACTGAGGATGCAGCTCGATCTGGTTGACGACGGGCGTCACGCCGGTTTCCGCGATGATCCGCTCCAGATGGTCCTGGTTGAAGTTCGAAACGCCGATCGACTTGATGCGGCCGGCCTGCCGGAGTTCGACCAGCGTCTTCCAGGCCTCGACATATTTGTCCTGGCTGGGCACAGGCCAGTGGATCAGGAACAGGTCGATCTGTTCGACGCCGAGCTTCTCCATCGTCTCGTCGAAGGCGCGCAAAGCCGCATCGCGCTGGTGCGCGCCGTTGCGCAGTTTCGAGGTGATGAACAGCTCGCCGCGCGGCACGCCGGCGCTGCGGATCGCCTCTCCGACCCCTTCCTCGTTCTGATAGCCTTCGGCGGTATCGATCAGGCGATAGCCGGCCTCGATGCCCCAACCCACCACGTCGGCGGTGATGTCCTGGTCGACCTGCCACACACCGAGGCCGAGTTGGGGAATGGCGGAGCCGTCGTTCAATGCAATCTGTTCGGGCATGGTGGGCTGTTCAGGCATGGGGGATCCTTTGCAAAGCTGGGCCGGGAGTCCGCCCGGCGCACAGCCTATCTAGGTCCGACAAGGGGCAACGGCCAGCCGGCAGCGAACAAATTGCCGAGCGAAGTGCACTTGCAAGTGTGGCCCCGGTCAGGCGTCAGCCTCACTGAGGCCGGCGCACCGCCCGCACCACCCCGGCGGATGTGCTGCCGCAGTAGAGGCGGTCGCCGCCATCGGATTCAAGCCCCGACACGCCCATGCCGTCTGGCATGTCGAGCTTCTCCAAGACCTTGCCTGACCGCGGGTCGACGCGGCGCAGGTCGCTCTGGTCGCCTTCCCAGGTGGCGTGCCACAGTTCGCCGTCGACCCATGTCACCCCGGTGACGAAGCGATTGGATTCGATGGTGCGCAGGATTGCCCCCGTCTCCGGGTCGATCTGGTGGATCTTGCGCTCGCGATATTGTCCCACCCACAGCGTCCCTTCGGCCCAGGTCAGCCCGGAATCGCCGCCGCCGCCGGGCGCCGGAATGGTCGCCAGAACCTGGCCCGTATCAGGGTCGATCTTCTGTATCAGGTCGTTGGCAAGCTGGAAGAAATGCTGGCCGTCCCAAGCGGTCCCGGCATGCGCCGCGACATCGATCGAGCGCAGCTTCTGCCCGCTCTCCGGATCGAAGGCGCTCAGCTTCTCACCCGAGGCGAACCAGACATTGTTGCCGTCAAAGCTCACCCCATGCACCCTCTCCACATCCGGAAAGGGGCCGTATTCGCGCAGGACTTCGGCTGCTGACTGTTTCATGTCTTTGTCCTCGATGCTGGTCCCAAGGTGTGTCGAGATTCAGGTCAGCCATTTGCAGGCCGGCCTCACTTGAATATCAACATACCTTAACCACTCGGCAGCGGCGCCGGGAGTAACAAGGTGGTCGTGAATCCCGCCACCGGCGGCGTCATCCAGCGGCGCGCCCGGCCGTGCCCGAAAAACTGCACCTTGCCGGCCTCGCCAAGCTGCTCCAGCGCCCGCTGCACGCTGCGTTGGCCGGTGCCAAGCGCCAGCGCCAACGCCGAACTGGCCCAGGATTCACCATCGGCAAGGAACGCCAGCACCGCCGCGTGCCGCTCCTCGATTGGCCGCGCCAGCACCAGCACCTCGCGTGCGTGGCGCGGCGCCAGCGCGAAGCCCTGGCTGGTCGCGCCGATGTCGGCAAGGCCCCGCAATTCGGTGCGCAACCGGCCGATCTCGACCCGCAGCCGCGCCCGGTGCGATTCATCGGCGTGCCTGCCGCCGAAGGCTTGCGCGATCAGCCTCGCCCTCGACACATCGCCAGGCCATGCTTCGGCGAGCGTACGGGCCAGCGCAAACAGCACCGGCCGCGTTGCCAGAGAGACCATCTTCTCCTGTTGGCGCACGACATAGCGGAAGCTATCGACCAGCAGCGCCGGCGACGCCTGCAGCGCCTCGACGTCCTCGAGCAGCAGGGGCCGTTGCTCACCACCGGCGATCAGCCGCGCCGCCGGCGTGTCCAGCGCCAGGAATGCGCGGTCGACTTCAGCGATGAGCCCCGCAATACGTGCCTGGCGGGCGGCGTGGCGTGCCCACTCCAACGCCCTGCGCGCCGGCTTCGTCTTCAGGCGCCGCATCGCGATGCCGGCGACGGCTAGCTCGTGAGCGGCGCGCGAGGCCGGCGGAAGCGGCATCGGATCGAGCCCGGCCAGCACGTCTTCGGCCTCGTCGAGACGGCCGATCAATAGCAGACGGCGCACCTTGAGGTGACCGGCATGCGCGGCATTCAGCCGGTCGCCATGCTTTTCCAGCGTCGCCCGCGCCGCGTCCAAAGCCTTGGCCGGCCAGCCGAGATCCCGTGAGACCAGCGCGATCTCGGCCTCGGCAACGACGCATCTGGCGCGCGCCACCGCCTCTCTCGGGCCGAAGCCACGCGCGGCACGCCGCAGCAGCGTCTTGGCGCGATCGAGATCACCCAGCTGCGCCATGGCAATGCCGCGCAGCGCCAGCGCCGGCGGGTCTTCGCGCAAGGCGACGCGATCCAGCGCGCCGAGCGGGTCGCCCCCGGCCAGCGCCAGCGCCGCAGCGGTGATCAGCGAGTCCATTCAAATCCCGTCACACTTGTAACTCCCGCCTCGGCGCTGCCCGCCCTAACTTAAATCCGTACCGTCAACCGACAAGCCGCTTCGGCCAACTCTATCGGCAACGCGCGGCACGCCAAGGGAGAACCGACAATGCCAACCGACACTCCTCTCCACCCGATCGAAGGCACCGTGAGGATGCGCCACCCCTGCTGCGACGGGCCGGTTCCTGCAAATCCCGTCACACTTGTAACTCCCACCCTCGCGCTTCATCGCCCTATTCTGGCGGACAGCAAGCGACAACAGACTGGCAAAGGAGACGACCAATGACCAAGCACATCGCAATGAAGACCCCGCCGATCGTTTCGAGGCAGGACTGGGAAGCCGCCCGCGAACAGATGCTGGTGAAGGAAAAGGCGACGCTGCGCGCCAAGGACGCATTGGCCGCCGAGCGCCGGCGCATGCCGTGGATGGAAGTCGACAAGACCTATGTGTTCGAGGGGCCGAACGGCAGGGCGAGCCTGCTCGATTTGTTCGAAGGCCGCCGCCAGCTGATCGTCTATCGCGCCTTCTTCGAGCCCGGCGTGCATGGCTGGCCCGATCACGCCTGCCGCGGCTGTTCGCTGGGCGCCGACCAGGTCGGCCACCTCGCCCATCTCAACGCCCGCAACACCACGCTTGCCTACGCTTCGCGTGCCCCGCAGGCCGACATCGCGCGGCTGAAGCAGCGGATGGGCTGGGAGATGCCCTGGTACACAATCACTGACAGTTTCGACAAGGACTTCGGTGTCGACGAATGGCACGGCCACAACGTCTTCATCCGTGACGGCGACCGCATCTTCCGCACCTATCTCATCAACAGCCGCGGCGACGAGGCGATGGGCACCGTCTGGAGCTATCTCGACGCGACGCCGCTCGGCCGCCAGGAAATTTGGGAGGATTCGCCCGAAGGTTATCCGCAGACCCCGCTCTACTCCTGGTGGAACTGGCACGACAATTACGACGCCGGGGCAGATAAGAAATGGGAAGAAGTGTCTGCTGCCGGCGAGGCTGCATTCCGCGACAAGGGCGAGCAGTAACGGTTGTCCGGCTTGGGTTCCTCTCCCCACTCCGTGGAGAGAGGAACCTGTCGTGGCTGGCATAATCATCGAGGATTAAGGCGATGAGCGATATCCACACAGGTGCTGGCAGCACGATCCCGGAAGCCACCACCCTCGGGCTGGCCGACTGGCTTTGCCTTGCCGCGGCACCGACCTTCGCCGTGATGGCGCTGCTCACCTGCATCTTCAGCGGCGACGCGGCCATGCAGTGCATGGGCCCCGACGCCTCGCCCCTCACGGGCATGGCCGCGATGTATCTCCTGATGAGCGCCTTCCATCTGGCGCCCTGGCTGCGGGTGATTTCCGGCCGGCAGGCCCGCTAGGCGCAGCGCGCCGTTCCAATTTCAAACAGCCTACACATCGGAGAAGACAATGAGACTGGTCAGGCTAAGAGCGCCGGGCGGCTTGGGCAATCTCGACCTGGTCGAGGAGGATCCGCCCCAGCCAGGGCCGGGCGAGGTGCTGGTCAGGATCCGGGCCTGCGCATTGAACATGCGCGACGACTTTGCCGTGCAAGGCAAGATGCCTCTCGCCGACGGCCGCGTTCCGCTCTCCGACGGCGCCGGCGAAGTGATTGCCCTCGGCGACGGTGTCGATGCACTCAAGCCCGGAGACAGCGTCGTCAGCGTCTTCTATCCCTGGTGGCTGGGCGGCGACATGACGCCCTGCACCCGGCGCGATATTCCGGGAGACAGTTTCGACGGCTTCGCCAGCGAGTATGTCTGCATGCCGGCGCACGCTTTCACCAGGGCACCGGCAGGCTATACGCATGTCGAGGCGGCGTCGCTCACCTGCACCGGCGTTACTGCCTGGCGCGGCCTGGTTGTGTGCGGCAAGGTGAAGCCGGGCGACGCGGTGCTGGTCCTCGGTTCGGGCAGTGTATCGCTGTTCGCGCTGCAATTCGCCAAAGCCGCCGGCGCCAGGGTCATCGCCACCTCATCCGACGAGCAGAAGCTGGAGCGGCTCAAGCGCCTCGGAGCCGACGCCGTCATCAACTACAAGTCCGTCCCGGACTGGGGTCGCAAGGCCAGGGATCTGACGGGCGGACGCGGTGTCGATCACGTGATCGAGGTCGGCGGACCAGCCACGCTGGCGCAGTCGATTACCGCCTGCCGCACGGGCGGGCACATCGCCCTGGTCGGCGTGCTGACCGGCTTTGCGGCGGAAGTGTCTATCCCCGCCCTGTTTTCCAACCAGATCCGCATCAGCGGCATTTCCATCGGCAGCCGGGCCGACCAGGAAGATATGATCCGCGCGATAGAGGCTATTAGGCTGAAGCCCCTCATAGACCGCCATTTTCCGCTGCAGGACATCGCCACCGCCTTCGCGCACTACGAATCCCAGAAGCATTTCGGCAAGGTCTGCCTCGAAGTCTGAGCGCGCGCCAGGCGCCAGCAGCCCTCAAATCACATGCACGCCGATTTTTTGATGTGCGTCGGCAGCGCAATTCACACCTGGCGGTAATGTCGAGCTGCTCTAACTATGACCGCTCTAACGATGCGCTTGACTGACAAGCGTAACACCCATGGAAAACGCCGAGCGTTTCACCCTGGCCCGGCGGCTCCTACTTCGGGAGGCAGGCATGTCGGAAACCACGGTCAATGTGCGCTACATGGTCGACGATGTCGAAGCGGCCATCGAATGGTATGGCAAACATCTCGGCTTTTCGCTTCTCTCTGAGCATGCGCCCGCCTTCGCGGACGTCAAGCGCGGATCGTTGCGGCTCTTGCTCAGCGGGCCGACCAGCTCCGCCGGACGGCCGATGCCCGACGGCGAACAACCGCGGCCTGGTGGCTGGAATCGCATTCACCTTCTGGTCGAGGATATATCGGCCGAGGTGTCTCGCCTGCGCGCCGCCGGAGTGTCTTTCCGCAACGATATCGTGACCGGCCCCGGCGGATCGCAAATCCTGTTGATGGACCCTTCCGGAAATCTGGTCGAGCTGTTCCAGCCCGCTGGCCGCTGAGATTCCAGTTCAATCGGGTCCGTGCCTTCGTCGTGATTCCGGCTAGGTCGCGATGTCGTTGACCGGCAGCAGCGGCTTGGGAAGCTCGGCCTCGCCGAGGCCGCTGCGCAACTCGATCTCGATGTCGCGGCAGATTTGCGAGATCGGAACGTCGTTGGCGTTGCCTTCGAACGGGTTGGCGCTGCTTTCGCCGACCTGGTCGAGGGACATGTAGGCCCAGCCCAGCAGCGTGCTGAACGGGATCGTCAGCCAGATCGCGATCGGACCGAGCACGCCACCCAGTTTGCCCATATCGGCAAAGACGGGAACGACCCCGAATGGCAACAGCGTGCAGAAGATCATCACGAACATCGAACTGACGATGGCGTATTGCCGAGGATATGGATTGTTCTTGAGGCGATCGCAGCGCGCCTGCTGGTCATGGAAGTCGCGGATCAGCTTGGTCAATTCGCCGTAGATCTGGGGAGGGAGCTTTGTGTCCTTGAACAGCGCATTGACCTGGACAGATTGCTGTTCGAGCAGGGCTATCGCCGGCTGGGGCGATTTCAGGACGTCCTCGGCCTGTTCGGCGAGCAGTGGACGCAGCTCGTTGGCGACCGAGCTCGCATCCTCATGGATACGGTAGCGCCGCCGGTATTCGGTATTGGCGGCCCGGGCCATGGATTCCCATGGCATCGGCCGACGCAGAGAAAACGCAATGCCGTCATCCAGGCGATGTGGCGATAGATGAGCTGTCTGGCCGTCGGCGCGTCGAGGAAATCCCTGCAGAAATTTGACCACAACCGGCTGCTGGCCGTAATTTGCGTAAAAGCCTGCAGCGCGTCGCTGCTGCGGGTGAACACCTGCGAATTCTTGAACCCGGCGACGAGTGACACGGTGGTGCCAAGCACGAGCACCACCGACCATGGCACCGAGAACCCGGCGATGCCCGGAAGACGATAGGCCGCTACAGCCAGTCCGCTCACCACCACCATGTAGATGACGCTGCGCCGCGACCACAGCGCGAAATCGATCAGTTTGTAGGAACGGCCTACATACATCGGGTCCCCCTCAACTTATCGACAGGTGTGGTTTTTCACGGCCGGAATCTCGTCGCCTCATTGTGCCTTTACAGCCCCGAACCGCAGCCCGTCCATCAACAGCTTGACCAGCCGGCGCGAGCGGTCGCGCCATTCGGGGGTGTCGGGCGCTGAATAGATGCCGCCCAGCGCGTGCAACACATCGGAAGCGTCGACGTCGCCGCGGATGGTGCCGTCGGCTACCGCCGCCTCGACCAGGCGTCGCAAGGCTTGTGACACCCGGCCGAACGTGTCGGAAAACAGCGTCGAGTTGGTGGTGAGCACAATGCGCAGGCTGGTCGCCAGGCCGCGCTTGGTGGCGATGTAGTCGACGAAGCGCTGCATCCACTGTTCCAGCGCGACATCGGACGGATGTTTTTGGGCAAGCTCGCCGGCGGCCGCGCACAGCGCCTCCACCTCACGACGATAGACCACCTCGACCAGATGCTCGCGCGTCGGGAAATGCCGGTAGAGCGTGCCGATGCCGACGCCGGCGCGGCGCGCGATCTCCTCCAGCGAGCCATCGATGCCGCGCTCGGCAAAGACTGACACCGCCACCTCGACCAGCCGGTCGCGGTTGCGCCGCGCATCGGCGCGCAGCGGCTTTGCGTCTACGGCCTCGGCCTTCTGTTCAGCAATGGCGGACGGCTCGCTGGCCAATTTTTTCTCCACATCGTGTCAGGGGGCTTGAACCCGGCCGGGTCAGCCACCACGTAATAAACGGAGGCGCCTCCGTTTTAGTGGAGCACCTTTATCATATAATCAGGGGAACCGGTATGTCACGTCTTTCGCACACGCAAGCCGACATCTCCCCTGCCCGCCTGCCTCGCGGGAGATCCGCTGCCATCTCCGCTTTCGCCATCAAGACCTGACCGAACAGTTACCTTGCCCTTCTGCGGCAAGGCACCAGTTCAATCCCATCCGCGTCAAGCAACTGGAGCCAGACGCCCATGACCAGCCTTCCCATCACCCTCACCATCAACGGACACCGACACGAACTGGAGGTCGATCCGCGCGTAACCCTGCTCGACCTGCTGCGCGAGCGGCTCGATCTCACCGGTACCAAGAAGGGCTGCGATCGCGGCCAGTGCGGCGCCTGCACGGTGCTGGTCGACGGCAAGCGCATCAATTCCTGCCTGGCGCTGGCGGTCAGCCATGACGGCGCCAATGTCTTGACCATTGAAGGCGTCGCTCACGGCGAGGAGCTGCATCCGGTGCAGGCCGCCTTCATCGCCCATGACGGCTTCCAGTGCGGGTTCTGCACGCCCGGTCAGATCATGAGCACGCTCGGCCTGATCGCCGAGGGACAGGCCGGCGACGATCCCGAACGCATCCGTGAGGGGCTGAGCGGCAACATATGCCGCTGCGCGGCCTATGGCGGCATCGTCGAGGCCGTCCTGGAGGCCCAGCAACAGCTTGCCAAAGCAGACAGGAGGACCGCGGCATGAGAGACTTCGACTACATCAGGCCCGCCACCATCCCCGACGCCATCGCCGCGGCAGCCGAGCCGGGCTCGGCCTATCTCGCCGGCGGCACCAATCTGCTCGACCTGATGAAAGGCGGCATCACCAGTCCCGAGCGTATCGTCGACATCTCTCGGCTGCCGGAGCTCAGCCGCATCGAACGGCTGGACGATGGTGGCCTGCGCATCGGTGCGCTGGTCCGTAATGCCGACCTTGCATACGATCCGGCGTTCGCGAAATCCTATCCGGCGGTTGCCGAGGCGCTGCTGTCGGGCGCTTCGGCGCAGCTTCGCAACGCCGCCACCGTCGGCGGCAATCTTTTGCAGCGCACGCGCTGCAGCTATTTCTACGACACCGCCAGCGCCTGCAACAGGCGCGAGCCAGGCGCTGGCTGCGACGCGCTGGGCGGAGAAAACCGCCTGCACGCCGTGCTCGGCTGGAGCGACGCCTGCATAGCCACCCATCCGTCGGATTTCTGCGTGCCGCTGGTGGCGCTCGACGCGGTGGTCGAGATCGAAGGCAAGAAGGGCCGGCGCCATGTGACGCTGGAGGAATTCCACCGGCTTCCCGGCGAAACGCCGCAGCGGGAGAATGCGCTGGAGCCCGGCGACCTGATCGTAGCGGTGCGCCTGCCGGCGGAGGCTGCCTCCTTCTCCGCCAATGCCCGCTACCTGAAAGTCCGCGAACGAACCTCCTATGCCTTCGCCATCGTATCGGCCGCGGCGGCGCTCGTCGTTGACGGCGGCAAGATCCGCGCCGCAAGGCTGGCGCTGGGCGGCGTCGCGGCCAAGCCGTGGCGGGCACGAACGGCGGAAGCCGTCCTGCTTGGCGCGGACGCCAGCGAGGCGACCTTCGCCAGCGCCGCGGACGCTGCCTTGGCCGATGCCAGCCCCTCCGGCGACAATGCTTTCAAGATCGAGCTTGCCCGCCGCATCGTGGTCAGGGCGCTGATGTCTGCGCTTTCGGGAACGCCCGAGCGTCTGCCAGCTCTTCCTGCCTCCCCGTTCTCGAACATTCCTGGAGCGCGCCATGACGCTTGAACTCAGCCTCAACCAGCAACCCGCCCATGCCCGGCAGGGCTCCAGCATCGGCCAGCCGCTGACCCGCCGCGACGGCTTTCTGAAAGTCACCGGAGCCGCGCGCTATGCCGCCGACAACCATCCGCCCGGCATGCTCTACGCCGTGCTCGCTGTCTCCAGCATCGCACGCGGCCGCGTTGCCGCGCTGGATGTCGAGGCGGCCAAGGCGCATCAGGGCGTGGTCGAGGTGATGACGCCGTTGAACCGGCCAGCGCTCGCCGCCGACCCGGACGCCAAGGACCATCCCTTCATGTTCCGGCTCGACCTGCTGCAAAACGATCAGGTCCGCTACCCCAACCAGAGCATCGCCGTGGTGATCGCCGAGACGCTGGAAGCGGCGACCGAGGGGGCAGCACTGCTGTCGCCGCGCTATGAAGTGCTGCCGGCGCGCGTTGGCCTCGACGGCGCTGAAAGCTTCGTGCCGCGCGGTGTCGGCGTCGGCGGACCGGCGGTGCAGCACAAGGGCGATGTCGAGGCCGGCCTCAAATCGGCAAAGACACGGATCGAAGCCACCTACGAGACCCCCGCCCAGTACCACAACGCCATGGAGCCGCATGCGATCGTCGTCGCCTGGGATGGCGACACACTGTCGATCGACACACCGAGCCAGGGTCTTGCCATGGCGCAGGGCCGCATCGCCGGCCTGTTCGGCATCGCGCCGGAAAACGTCCACATCCGCAGCCCGTTCCTGGGTGGCGGCTTTGGCTCGAAAGGCATGATCTCCGGTCCGCAGGTGCTCGGCATCCTGGCGGCGCGCCTTGTCGGCCGTCCGGTCAAGCTGGTGCTGCGACGTGAGCAGATGTACGGGCCGGTCGGCCACCGTGCGCCGACGCGCCAGACGCTGCGCATGGGCATGGATGGCGAAGGGCGGCTGACGGCACTCGACCATCAGGCCAAGACTGCGTCGAGCACGTTCGACGATTTCTTCGAACCGGCGGCGGATGCCTCGCACACGCTCTATGCCAGCCCGGCCATCGCCACCTCGCACGATGCGGTACGGCTGGACACCGGTACGCCGCTGTTCATGCGGGCACCCGGCGAAGCCACCGGCTCGATCGCGCTCGAAAGCGCCATCGATGAGGCGGCACATGCCTGCGGCATGGACCCTCTGGAATTCCGGCTGCGGAACTATGCCGAGGTCGAGCCGATGACCGGCAAGCCGTTTTCCTCCAAGGCGCTGCGCGAATGCTACAGGCAGGCGGCCGAGACGTTCGGCTGGGCGAGCCGCCCCCTTCAGCCTCGGCTGATGCGCGACGCCGACGGTTTCCTGACCGGCTGGGGCATGGGCACGGCGACCTTTCCGGCCCTGATGTTCCAGGCCGAGGCCCGCGCCGTGCTGAGAAGCGACGGCAGCGGCGTGATGGAGACCGGCGCGCAGGACATGGGGCAAGGCGCCTGGACCGCCTTCGCCCAGATCGCAGCCGACGGACTGGGACTGGATATCGACCAGGTCGATTTCAGGGCCGGCAGTTCCGATCTGCCCAATGCAGGCATTGCCGGCGGCTCCGGCCACACGGCGACGGCCGGCATGGCGATCCACAATGCGGGCGCCGCCGTCATCGCCAGGCTCGCCGATCTCGCCACCGGTGACGAGCACTCACCGCTCTACGGCGCCGGCAATGAAGGCGTGCTGGCGCGCGGCGGCCGCCTCTATCGGCGCGACGATGAAAGCCGCGGTGAAAGCTATGCCGAGATCCTCACGCGCGCGGGCCTCTCCGAGATCGAGGGCCATGGCACGGGCGCTCCCGACCCGGCATCCCAGGAAACCTATGCCAAGCATGCGCATGGCGCCGTGTTCGCCGAGGTGAAGGTCGATCCGGATTTCGGCCAGATCCGCGTCACAAGGCTGGTCGGCGCGTTCGCCGCCGGGCGGGTTATCAATCCCAGGCTGGTGCGCAGCCAATATTATGGCGGCATGATCTGGGGCGTCTCGTTCGCGCTGCATGAGGAAGCCATCACCGACCGGCGCTCTGGCCGGATCCAGAATGCCAACCTCGCCGAATATCATGTCCCGGTGAATGCCGACGTTCCGTCGGTCGAGGCGCTGCTGGTTCACGAGGACGACCCTTACGTCAACGCGCTCGGCATCAAGGGCGTTGGCGAAATCGGCATCACCGGCACGGCCGGCGCGGTCGCCAATGCGGTCTGGCATGCGACCGGCGTGCGGCCCCGGCGCTTTCCGATCCGCATCGAGGACCTGCTGGGGTGAGGAGTGATCCGCCTAGCGTTCGGGAAGCCAAGCTTGGCTTCCCGAACGACGAACGGTGAAGGCCCGGTCCGCCTTCGGGCGGATCAAAATGTCCAGTGGACCTTTTTAAGGGGCTGAACGCCCGAAGGGCAGGAGCGGCAGCGAAGGGCCGGACAGCTGGCGCCAATGCATGTCGCCCAGAAGTGACCTCGGTTTTGGGAGAACGACATGCATAAAAACAAAGATCTGAAGCGGGTCGTCTGAATACGTTCAGACGCGACACGCTTCAGGTCCCCGCCGGCCCAACATGAGATCAACCGACTTCGCGTCAAGCAACTGGAGCCAGACGCCCATGACCAAAACAACAATCCCCGTCCATCTCGATATCAACGGCGACCATCACGAACTGCGACTCGAGCCGCGCGTCACGCTGCTCGATGCCTTGCGCGACCGGCTCGGCCTGACCGGCACCAAGAAGGGCTGCGACCACGGCCAGTGCGGCGCCTGCACCGTGCATGTCGACGGCGAGCGCGTGCTGGCCTGCCTGACGCTTGCGGCCCAAGTCGAGGGCCGCACCGTCACCACCATAGAGGGGCTTGCACGGGAGGGCGAAATGCATCCCGTGCAGGCTGCCTTCCTTGAGCAGGACGCCTTCCAGTGCGGCTATTGCACGCCAGGCCAGATCATGTCGGCGGTCGCCTGCATCCGTGAGGGCCATGCCGGCTCCAACGAGGAAATCCGCGAATACATGGCCGGCAATCTCTGCCGCTGCGGCGCCTATCCGCACATCGTCGCCGCCGTTCGTCAGGCGGCATTGGAGGTCCAGTCATGAGGGATTTTTCCTATCTGCGCGCCAATTCGCTTGATGCGGCACGTGAGGCAGCCGCCCTGCCCGGCGCCATGCTGCTTGCCGGCGGCACCACGTTGATCGACCTCGCCAAATGCGGCGTCGCCGAGCCCGAGACGCTGGTCGACATCACCCATCTCAAGGGGCTGGACAGCATCGAAATGAGCGAGCGCGGCGCCACCATCGGCGCGCTGGCCAGGATGGGCCATGTCGCCGACCATGCCGGCATCAGGAGCCGCTTCCCGGCCGTCTCCGAAGCCCTGTGGCAGGCGGCTTCCGCGCAGATCCGCAACATGGCGACCATCGGCGGCAATCTGATGCAGCGCACGCGCTGCCCCTATTTCCGTGACCCGGCGAATTTCCCCGCCTGCAACAAGCGGCAGCCCGGCAGCGGCTGTTCAGCCATCGGCGGCGTCACCAGGGGACACGCTGTGCTCGGCACCAGCGATGCCTGCATCGCCATGTATCCCGGCGACCTCGCGGTGGCGCTGGTCGCCTTCGATGCGATCTTGCATCTGGGCGAGCGCCAGATCCCGGTCGACGACTTTTTCCTGCTGCCCGGCACCACGCCGGATAGGGAACATGCGATCGCACCGGGCGAGATGATCACCGCCATTGAAATCCCCGGCTCGGCCTCTGCCCGGCGTTCGACTTATCTCAAGATCCGCGACCGGCAGTCCTATGAGTTTGCCGCGGCCAGTGCGGCCGTCGGTATCGAGTTCGAACCTGACCACCGAACGATCCGCGATTTGCGCGTGGCGCTCGGCGGCGTCGCGACCAAGCCGTGGCGTGCGCGGGCCGTGGAAGACGCGCTGAAGGGCAAGGTGCTGGAGCCGGATGCTGTGAGCGCCGCCAGCCTGCTCGCCGTCGAAGGCGCCGTCGACCAGGGCGCCAACCACTACAAGATCGAACTGGCGCCGCGCGTCGTCGCCCGCGCCATCCTCAAATTGGGAGAGACGGCATGACCGTTCACAACATCAGACATGGGGATGCGTCCGACGGCGCTTTTGCCGAAGCCGTCGGCGGCCGGCTGTCGCGCGTCGACGGCCGGGCCAAGATCACCGGCGCAGCGAAATACGCCGTCGAGCAGCAGCTCGAAGGCCTCGCCTACGCCGTACTGGTCGAGAGCACGATTGCATCCGGCAAGGTGCGCGCGATCGACACCACTGCCGCTCAGGCGGCGCCCGGCGTGCTGCAGGTGCTGACGCCGGACACCATCATCAGCCTGAAAACCGCGGCGGACTGGTTCGGCACACCGCCGCCCGACAAGCCCTATTGCCCGCTGGCGCGCGACATCACCTTTTCGGGTCAGCATGTCGCCGCCGTGGTCGCCGAGACCTTCGAACAGGCGGTCGCGGCGGCAGCACTGGTCAAGGTCAGCTATGACGAGACGCCTTCCATCGTCGACCTCAGCGATGCCAAGGCCGGCGACGGCATTCCGATCGACGCCATGACCAAGGAATGGGGCGATGCGCAAGGTGCGTTCGCGTCGGCACCGGTCCGCATCTGCGCCGCCTACAACACGCCGCGCGAATACCAAGCGCCGATGGAGCCGCATGGCCTGATCGCGCGCTGGGACGGCGACCGGCTCACCGTATGGGAGCCGAGCCAGTGGCTCGACGGCATGGCCCGCACCTATGCCGAATGGTTCGGCGTGCCGTTCGAGAACGTGCGGCTGGTGTCGCCCTATATTGGCGGCGGCTTCGGCTCCAAGGCGCTGGCGCTCAGCCATGGCGCGGTGGCCGCATGTGCCGCCAAAATGCTTGGCCGGCCGGTGCGCCTGGTGATGACGCGGCCGCAGACTTTTACCGGTTACGGTGGCCGCGCGGCGACGCGCCAGACGGTGACGATCGGTGCCGACGCGCAAGGGAAAATCCAGTCGATCGTGCATCGCGGCGTCAACGAAACCTCAATCGACGGCATGTGGGTCGAGCCGCTGGGATCGGTCACCTCGATCATGTACGCAACGCCGAATTTCTCCTCCAGGCAGAATGTCGTACGGGTCAATTCGGTGGTGCCGGGCGCCATGCGCGCGCCGGGCGAAAATCCTTCCGCCTTCGGCATCGAAAGCGCCATCGACGAACTCGCCTACGAGGTCGGCATCGATCCACTGGAAATCCGGCTGCGGAACTATGCCGAGCAGGATCCGCATGCCAAAAAAGCCTGGTCGACCAGGCAGTTGCGCGAGGCTTTTGCCGCGGGCGCCGAGCGCTTCGGCTGGTCCAGGCGCTCGCCCGAACCGCGCTCGATGCGCGACGGCAACCAGCTGATCGGATGGGGCGTCGCCGCCGGCACCTATCCGGTGCGGCGCGCCTATGGCGAGGCGATCGTGCGCATCCTGGCGGACGGCTCGGTCGAGGTCGAGAGCTCCTCGATCGACATGGGCCAGGGCACCTACACCATCTTGGCCCAGACCGCCGCCGAAACGGTCGGCGTGCGAGCCGACGACGTGGTGGTGAAGCTCGGTGACTCGCGCTTTCCCCGCGCCGGCGTCACCGGTGGCTCGCGGCTGGCCGGCGTGATGACAGGCGCCGTCTACAAGGCGGCGACCTCGGCGCTCGACCAGCTGATCGGCCTCGCCATCAGCGATCCGCGCTCGCCCTTCCATGCGCTGCAGGCCAACACTTTGGTCGCCGCCAATGGCCGTATGTCATCGCCGCGCGGCGATGGCCCTGATCTCTCGATCGCCGAACTGCTCAAAAGCGTTGGCCGCGACCACATCGAAGCCACCGGCGACACCATGCCGGCCAATTCGACGCCGGAGGATCGCTACAAGAACTACACCACCATCGCCATGGCGCTGCCGCACACCGAGGGCGACTACTCCCGGCACTCCTGGTGCGCGCATTTCATCGAGGTGCGCGTCGACGAGGATTTCGGCACGGTGCGCGTATCGCGCGTGGTGTCGGCGCTGGATTCAGGCCGGCTCTACAACCCGAAACTGGCCGAAAGCCAGTGGAAGGGCGGCATCATCATGGGCATCGGCCAGGCGCTGCTGGAAGAAGGCATCGTCGACCGCCGCCATGGCCGCATCGTCAACAACAACCTCGCCGATTACCTCGTGCCGACCAATGCCGACATCCCGGACATCGAGGTGATCTCGGTCGGCATCCCCGACCTGCATTCCTCGGTGCTCGGCGGCAAGGGCGTCGGTGAGCTGGCGATTGTCGGCGTGGCGCCGGCGATTGCCAACGCGGTGTTCCATGCGACGGGGAAGAGGATACGCGACCTGCCGATCACGCTAGAGAAGCTGATCTGAGCGGTGGCTGATTTCCCCCTCGAGGGGGAGATGTCACCGAAGGCGACAGAGGGGGTCGCCGCGGGTAGAGCGCTAACTTATTCGCCGCAGGAGGTCGCATCCGGTCGGACCGACCCCCTCTGGCCTGCCGGCCATCTCCCCCTCGAGGGGGGAGATCAGCAGCTTCAACGTCAGAATTTGTAGCTGAGCCCGACCCGCAAATCTTGCGTCTTGAGATCGACGTTCGCAACCGTGCCAAAACCAAAAAGCGGCACCGAGATATCCTTTTTGCCGAAGTCGGAGTAGCGATATTCGACGCGAGCGATCCACCTGTCGGTGAAGGCGTGCTCAACGCCAGCCCCAACCGTCCAGCCAAGATGGGTTTCGTCGTGGATTGTTATTGAACCGCCGGGACCCCCGGTGATCACATTCATTTCATACTTGGCCGCGGCCACGCCCGCAGTGATGTAAGGCAAAGTCCGATCGAACGCATAGCCGGCCCGCAGCCGCGCCGAACCCGACCACTTGAGTTCGCTATCAAGCAACGCGCCGGCGCCGGCGAAGGTCCCCACCGCATCTACATTGCTGTACGCAATGTCAGCCTCGGCACCAAGCACGAAGCGGTTCGCCAATTCCTGGTTGAAGCCTATGTGAACGCCGCCAATAAAACCGTCCGGATCGAGGGGAGCGTTGACGTCGGTGCCCCCAATACCAGCGCCGGCGATGAAGAGATTGGATTTTCCGGCTACGTAACCGAAGTGAACGCCAGCATAGAGGCCGGACCAGTCGTAGTCGGCGGCAATGGGCGAGGTTTCATTGATGTCCGCCGCGGACGCCATGCCGACAGGCGCGAGAATGAAGGCTGTGGCGAGAAGAATCGTTTTCATTGTTGTTTGCTGCTCCAAGTGTTGCGTTCCCCCCGATGCGGAAATGCTCAGCGGAGATCCAAGTGTTGTCGAGACCTCGGTGTCGCATTGTTCACCGGCGGCGTCTTGGGCTGAGCCGCACTGGAATTGTCCTGGAAAGCGCTGCGGCACTTGCGCGATCAGTGTGGCCATTCGGCATCAGCCCATCGGCTCGCGCCGCGGTCGAAGGGGTCCATCCGACGCGCTCAAGTTCTAGTTTTATGAATGTGGGTGGCCCAAAACCGCTGCGCGCCCTCGGGTCCAAAGCATATGCTTTTGGGCGACATGCATTGTTATTAGCGGGCACTGCCCGGTGTCGAGCCGAAGCGGCGGCGGAAGCAACGGTTGAAATAGGACACGTCGGAGAAGCCGCTGAGCAGCGCGATCTCGCTGATCCGCATGCGGTCGTTGCGCCTGTCGGACAGCATCCGATGGGCTCTCTGCAAGCGCAGTTCGAGAATGCGCTCGGCAAAGCTCACCCCGGTTTCCTGCAACAGGTCATGGACATAGCGAACGGAGAGCCGCAACTGCCCGGCAACGCTCTGCGCCGAAATGGCGGGATCGGCGAAATTGTCGCGCATCTTCTGCAGTATGGCCTGCAGCCTTGCCGCGCGCAGGCCGCGCAGGCCCGCCAGTTCGGCCGCTTCGCCCTTGGCGCCGGTCGCCAGGCCGATCAGGTCGACGATCGTTTCGGTGGCGTGGCCGATGAGGTCGGGCGAGGCCAGGGCCGGGCCTGCTTCCAGGAAGCTGCAATAGCGCTTGAGCATGCCGAGCGCCTCATTGTCGGCTCCGACGGTCAACGCCAGCCGATCCTCGATATGAGCGAAGGCATTTTCCAGCACGGCACGGGGGAGCACCACATTGGCCCAGACATTGCTGTCGCCGCCGGTCATCTGCAACGCTTCCGAAGCCGAGACCAGTGCGGCCTCGCCTTTGCCGACGTGATAATCGCGGCCAATCTGCGTGCCGCTGAGCACCGTATCGCCATTGTTGACCAGCAGCAGATAGCCGTCGCGACCGTCGGCGGCGATATTGCCCGCCTTGCGGCTGGCATGACGTATCGTCCCGGCCATCTGCCCAAGCACCAGCGACCCGACAGCCGTCGCTTCGATCGCGGCTTCGAACGACAGTCTCTCCGAAATCGTGTATTCGACCGACCATATCTCGGCGACATGGATGTCCTGCCAGAGCGCGAAGCGTGCGCGATGATCCAGATGCGGCGGCAAATCCGCCGATGAGAAGACGTTCTTTTGCAAGGGACGACCGGCCTTTCTACAATCGCGTCTTCATTTCGACACGCACCGTATTGGACCAGATCACGGTCTGTCCAGAGCCGGAAATACTTGTGCGCCAGGCGGCAATTTCAGTGCCGTCCTGGACAAGGATTGGCTTAATTTCGTCGGTTGTCCGGCTGAATTCCGGAATACTCGAAAATACCCGGGACCGACGAATCGCCCCACCCTACTCCGGCGATGGCACCGGCGGCCGTGATGTCAGCGCCGTGCCGAAGGCGGCGACAACAACGGCTGCGATCCCGGCCAGTTGCGTTGCGGTCAGGCTTTCATGCAGGAACAGGAAGCCGGCCAGTGCACCAAGCCCCGGCTCCAGGCAGGTCAGCGTGCCGTAGATGCGCGCCGGCATGCCGGTCAGCGCCACCATCTCCAGGAAGAATGGCAACGCGCTCGAGAACAGTCCGACCAGCAGCGCGCTGACCAGGATCGACGGCGCCAGCAGCGCGGATCCCGCCTGCGCGACACCGAAGGGCAGCACCAGCACGGCGGCGATGGCCATGCCGTAGGCGGTGGTGCGGGTACCAAGCTCCGCGCCGGCCTTCTGGGCAAGCACGATATAAAGCGCCCAGAAGCCGCCGGCCGCCAGCGCCAGCATCACCCCGATCGGATCAAGCGGCGCGAGCGAATGAATGAAGGGCGACAACAGCAGGATGCCGGCCACCGCCAGCGCAATCCAGACAAAGTCGCTGGCGCGCCGCGAGCTCAAGGTCGCCACCAGAAGCGGGCCGGTAAACTCCAGCGCCACCGCGATGCCGAGCGGAATCCTGGCCAGCGCTGCGTAAAACAGGAGGTTGAGCGCGGCGAGCGTCACCCCATAGCCGACCAGCCACGGCATGGTGGCGCGCGAGGGCCGCATCTGCCAGGGCCGCAGCACCGCGATCAGCATCAGCGCGCCGATGACCAGCCGCAGCGTCGTTGTGCCTTGCGCTCCGATCAGCGGGAACAGACCCTTGGCAAAGGTGGCGCCGATCTGGATCGACACCATGGCTCCCATCAGCGCCGCGACCGGCAAGGGCGCCGCTTCGCGACCGGCAATCGGCGTCGATGTCACGTGATCCCATCCTCCATACCGCCGGGTCCAAACCCGACCGGCGGTATCGAGATAGGGCGAACCGGCCGGCCTGTCGTGAGGCAGCGGCAACTGGCTGCTAGGGCAGGACTGCAGGCACGCTATGAGCCTTCCGGGCCGCGAAGCGTTTCATTGCCGCAGGCGCAAGGAATAGCTGGAGATGATCCTGTAGGTGTGAGATCCCAAGACGACGATACGCTTTAGGCGGCGGCAGCCGAGCGCTTGAAGACGATGGTGACCCTCGTGCCCTCGCCGGCGCTCGAATTGACGTCGAATTCCGCCTTGGCATTCTCTGTCAGTGAACGGGCGATCAGCGCGCCGAGCTTGCCGCTCTTGGGCCAGGTCTCGCCCTCCGGCAGGCCGATGCCGTCATCGGCGATCACGATGCGGCAGCCATCGCCGTCAACGATGCTGTGCAGAGTGATCGTGCCGCCATCGCGTCCCTGGAAGGCATGTTTGAGCGCATTGGTCAGAAGTTCATTCACCACCAGCCCGGTCGGCATGGCGACATTGATCGACACCGGATAGGTATCCACCTTCATATCGAGGCGGATGCCCTCGACGGCGTGCGAGTTCATCACCGCCGACGCGATCTGGCTGAGATAGACGCCAAGATCGACCTCATCCTTGTCATCGTCCCCCGACAGCGTCTGGTAGAGGATCGCCAGCGCGTCGACGCGCCCCGCCAGCCTCTCGAAACGCTTCTGGTCCGGCTCGGCCGCGTTGCGCGTCTCCATCCGGATCAGCGCGGTGATCATCTGCAGATTGTTCTTCACCCGGTGCTGCAGTTCGCGCAGCAGCGTGTCCTTCTCGCGGATGCGCTCGTCGATCGATCGCGCATCCTCCGTTTCGCCGTGGGCCGAGACGTCGACCAGCGCCACCAGCCGGAAACAGACCTTGCCATTGTCGTCCTCGATGACATTGGAATAGACGTCAACGATCGCCGGTTGGTCTTCCGTCCGCTCCAGCCGGAACGTGCCGACGAAATCGGTCTCCTCGACCACGGCCTCGAACAACGCCCGGTCCTTCTGCTGGTGCAGGCCGGTGCCGGAAAGAGCCGCCCAGTGCTTCTGGGCGAGCGTCGCCGCCTTGAGGCCGGACAGTCTCTCGAATTCCGGGTTGGCATAGACGACACGCTCCTTCGAACCCAGGTCCGAGACCGCAATGGCGATCGGCACCTGATCGAGGAACTTCTTGAACTGTTCGCTCTCCAGCGCGCTGGCAAGGTCCGGCGTTTCGAGCAACTGCCCGACCGCTTCGGCCTTCTGTGGATCGGATGTCATCTATGGCGCCTGTACTATGCGTGGACGTCATCAATATCAGCCAAGCGACGCGCCCGCCATCACCAAAGCTAAAGGCGGCATTTTCACGCGCCGCATCGGCGATGAGCGACGTGTGGCGCAGCCGCCTCGAAGCAAGCAGCCGAGGCCTTGGGAGCGCCTCACGAGGCCGGCTTCGACGCCAGCCGTGGCCCCATCTTGGCGTCGCCGATCTCCGGCTTGGCGCTGTCGACCGTGCCATCCCAGCCGCCGCCGAGCGCCTTGTTGAGGGCGATGTAATTGGTCGCCAGCAAGACGCGGCTTTGCAGCAGCGTGTCCTCGGCCGAATAGAGCGAGCGCTGGGCGTCGAGCACATCGAGAAGGCTTGTCTCGCCGGCCTTGTAGAGCGTGCCTTCGAGACTTGCCGCCTCGCCATAGGATTTCGCCGAAGAGGCGAGCTTGGCTATCCTGACGCGCTCCTGCGACAACAGCACCAGCGCGTTCTCGACATCCTCGAGCGCCGTCAGCACCGAAGACCGGTAGGCGATGAAATATTGATCGCGCTGCGCCTTGGCGACCTCGACGGCCGCCTGCAACTGGCCGGCATTGAACAAGGGCACGCTGAGCGTCGGCCCGAACGACCAGCCGATCGACGAATTCTTGCCGAGATCGCCGAGCTTCAGCGCCGCCGTGCTGATGTCTCCGGTCAGGCTGACCGAGGGATAGCGGGCTGCCTCGGCCTGGCCGATCTTGGCGGTGTATTGCGCGTATTGGCGTTCCGCCATGCGCACATCGGGGCGAGACAGAAGGATGTCGGCGGGAATGCCGGTCGGGATCGGCAGGCGCGGCGTCGGAATCGGCGCGCTACGCTTCAGCCGATCGCTGAGTGCGGCCGGCGGGCGGCCGGTCAGCACCGAGAGACGATGCATGGCTTGCGCATAGCTTGCCTCCAGCGTCGGCACCGCGGCTTCGGTGCTCGCCGCCTGCCCCATCGCCTTGGCGACGTCGGCTGCGGTTGCCGTGCCCGCCTGCGCCATGGTGCGGGTGAGTTCGGCGGTCTGCCTTTGCGACGCGGCCGAACGCCGCGCGAGCCCGATGCGGGCCTGGTAGCCGCGCGCCTGCGCATAATAGGATGCCACATCGCCGACCAGCGTCAGAAGCGTCGAGCGCAGTTCCTCCTGCGAGGCGTCCAGCCCATAACGGGCGGCCTCGACACCCCTGCGGTTGGCGCCGAACAGGTCGAGTTCCCAGCTGGCGTCGAAGCCGGCCTGGTACTCGTTGTAGGTGGCGTTGGATCCTGACGTGGTCTCGGCCGACTTGTTGCGGGTTGCCGAGCCGGAGCCATCCACCGAGGGCAGCAAGGTGCCGACGCTCTGCCGATAGCTGGCGCGCGCCTCGCGGATCCTCGCCTTGGCGGTAGCGACGTCGAGATTGCCGGCAGCCGCTTCGTCGACAAGCGTGTTCAGCTCGGGATCGCGCAGCCGCTGCCACCATTTCGACAGTTGCGCCGGCTGGGCCGGCTTTGTCGGTTTCTGGCCGCTCCAGCTTGCCGGCATCGCCAATATCGGCGTCTGATAGTCCGGACCGACGACGCATCCCGCGAGCAGGACAGCGGTAATCATAGGCGCAAGAAGCCGCCCCGCGGCCACCGAGCCACGTTCCAAACCTGTCATGTGAAGTTTTCCTTATTGCTGGTTGGCCGTCACCGGCGTCTCGCCCGTATCTGGTTTGGCCGCCCTGCCCTTGAAGATGCGTCGCACCGTGACGAACAATAGCGGCACCAGGAACACGCCGATCACGGTCGCCGCGATCATGCCGCCCATCACGCCGATGCCGACCGAGTTCTGCGCGCCCGAGCCGGCGCCGCTCGCAATCGCCAGCGGCAGCACACCGAGGATAAAGGCCAGCGACGTCATCAGGATCGGCCGCAGCCGTTGTCGCGCCGCCTCCAGCGTCGCCTCGACAAGCCCCATCCCGGCGGTCTGCCGCTCGATGGCGAACTCGACGATGAGGATGGCGTTCTTGGCGGCAAGACCGATCGTGGTCAGCAGGCCGACCTTGAAATAGACGTCGTTGGACTGGCCGAACAGGCTTGCCGCCAGCAGCGCGCCGAAGATGCCGATCGGCACCGACAGCATGACCGCGAACGGGATCGACCAGCTCTCATAAAGTGCTGCCAGGCACAGGAACACCACGAGTGCCGAGATCGCATAAAGCGACAGCGCCTGGTTGCCGGAAAGCTTCTCCTGGTGCGACAGGCCGGTCCATTCGTGCGAATAGCCGGCGGGCAGCTGCGCGACGAGCTTGTCGATCTCGTCCATGGCGGCGCCCGAACTGACGCCAGAGGCCGCCGCGCCCTGGATCTCGACCGCCGCCGAACCATTGTAGCGCTCCAGCCTGGGCGAGCCGAATGTCCAGTGGCTGGAGGCGAAGGCCGAGAACGGCACCATGGCGCCGCTGGCATTGCGGACCTGCCATTTGTCCAGGTCTTCCGGCTGCATGCGGAAGCTCGGGTCCGACTGCAGATAGACCGGTTTCACCCGCCCGCGATCGATGAAGTCGTTGACGTAGTCGCTGCCCCAGGCGGTCGACAGCGTGTTGTTGATGTCGGCCAGGCTGACGCCCAGCGCGCTGGCCTTTTCCTGGTCGATGTCGACCGAGAATTGCGGCTGGTCTTCCTGCCCGTTAGGCCTTGTGTTGGCGAGCACCTTGCTCTGCCCGGCCAGGGCCAGAAGCTGGTTGCGCGTCTGGATCAGCGCGTCATGGCCGGCGCCGTTGACGTCCTGCAGGTAGAAGTCGAAGCCGTTGGTGTTGCCGAAGCCCTGGATGGCGGGCGGCGCGAGCGCGAAGACCTGCGCGTCCCTGATCTTCGAAAACGCGCCCATTGCCCGGCCGGCGATGGCCTGCGCGGCCGAAGCCGGCGATTTGCGCAGGTCGAAATCCTTCAGCCGCACGAAAGCGATGCCGACATTCTGCCCGGCGCCGCCGAAGCCGAAGCCGGAAGCGGTGAACACCCCGTCGACGACATCCTTCTCCTGGTTGAGATAATGGTCGGTCACTTCTGCCAGCACGCGCTCGGTGCGATCCTGCGTCGCGCCGACCGGCAGCTGCACGCTGGTGATCAGGATGCCCTGGTCCTCTTCGGGCAGGAACGAACTCGGCAGCCGGGCAAACATCCAGCCCACGGCAACGACGATGGCCAGGAACACGACGAGGAAGCGCCAGGACCGGTTGATGATGCCGTGCGAGCCGTCGCGATAGGCAAGCGTGCCGCGGTCGAAGACACGGTTGAACCAGCCGAACGGACCGGTCTGCGTCGCATGGTCCTTGGGCGGCCGCAGGATGGTGGCGCAAAGTGCGGGCGTCAGCACCAGTGCCACCAGCACCGACAGCACCATCGCCGAGACGATGGTCACCGAAAATTGCCGGTAGATGATGCCGGTCGAACCGCCGAAGAAAGCCATCGGCACGAACACGGCCGAAAGCACGGTGGCGATGCCGATCAGCGCGCCGGTGATTTCGTGCATCGACTTGCGCGTCGCCTCCTTCGGCGACAGGCCTTCCTCTTGCATCACGCGTTCGACATTCTCGACCACGACGATGGCGTCGTCGACCAAGAGGCCGATGGCCAGCACCATGGCGAACATGGTCAGCGTGTTGACGGAATAGCCGAACAGGGACAGCACGCCGAACGTGCCGAGCAGCACCACCGGCACGGCGATCGTCGGGATGATGGTGGCGCGCAAATTCTGCAGGAAGATGAACATCACCAGGAACACCAGCACGATCGCTTCGGCCAGCGTCTTGACCACCTCCTCGATCGACAGCCGCACGAAAGGCGAAGTGTCGTAGGGATAGACGACCTCGACGCCTTGCGGGAAGGTCGAGCTCAGCCGGGCGATCGTCGAACGCACCGCTTCGGCGGTGTTGATGGCGTTGGCGCCGGTCGCCAAATTGACGGCGACGCCGGCCGCCGGCTTGCCGTTGTAATTGGCCTGCGTCGTGTAGCTTTCGGCGCCGAGTTCGACCGTGGCGACGTCGTTGAGGCGAACCAGCGAGCCGTCCGTCTGGCTCTTCAGGATGATGTTGCGGAACTGTTCGGCGGTCTGCAGCCGGCTCTTGGCCGTCACAGTGGCGTTGAGCTGCTGGCCCTTGCGCGCCGGCAGGCCGCCGAGCTGGCCGGCTGAAACCTGCGTGTTCTGCGCCTCGATCGCCGAGGCAACGTCGCTCGGCATCAAGGCGTATTTGGCGAGCTTGTCGGGATCGAGCCAGATGCGCATGGCATAGCCGGAGCCGAACAGCTGCGTCGAGCCGACACCCTCGACGCGCTTCAGCGTGTCGTTGACGGTGGCGTCGACATAATCGGCGAGATCGGTCGAGTTCATCTTGCCGTCGGTCGAGACGAAGCCGATGACCATCAGGAAGCCGGTCGAGGATTTGGAGACGGTGATGCCGTTGCTCTGCACCACCTGCGGCAACTGCGACTGCACCAGCTGCAGCTTGTTTTGCGTCTGCACCTGGGCGGTATCGGGATCGGCTGATGTGGTGAAAGTCAGCGTGATCGAAGCCGACCCGGTCGAGGTCGACGTCGCCGTCATGTAGTCGAGATTGTCGATGCCGGTCATGCCTTGCTCGATGACCTTGGTCACCGAGTTCTCGACGGTCTGCGCGTCGGCGCCCGGATAGGTGGCGCTGATGTTGACCGTGGTCGGCGCGATCTGCGGATATTGCGAGATCGGCAGCGAGGTGAGTGCCAGAAGCCCGCCCAGCATGATCACGATGGCGATCACCCAGGCGAAGATCGGCCGGTTGATGAAGAATACGGACATCGCTCAGTTCCCGGTCGCGGCGGCAGGCGCCGGTTTGGTAGCGGTGGACGCGGCCGGTGCGGCTGATGTGCCCTGCCCGCGATCCTTGACCTCGCCGGTCGTCTCGTCGATCGTCACTTCGACGCCCGTTGCATCGCCGCCGGGACGCACCAGCTGCATGCCCTCGACGATGACACGGTCGCCGTCGCCGACACCCGAATCCACCAGCCAGTTGTTGCCGACGCTGTTGCGCACGGCGAGCACCCGCGTCTCGACCTTGCCCTGCACATTGATGACCATGGCGGTCGCCTCGCCCTTGGTGTTGCGACTGACGGCGCGCTGCGGCACCAGGAAGCTGTTCTGGGCGACGCCCTCCTCGACCAGCGCCCGCACATACATGCCGGGCAAAAGCAGGCGGTCGGGATTGGGGAATTCGGCCCTGAGCGCGAAGGTGCCGGTGGTCTGGTCGACATTGGCGCCGGCGAATTCCAGCTTGCCGGTCTGCGTGTAGATGGTGCCGTTCTCGAGCTTCAGCTTGACGCTGACATTGGGGCCGCTGAACTTCAGCCGCCCTTCCGAGATGGCCTGGCGCAAATTGAGCAGGTTGGTGCTCGATTGCGTGACGTCGACATTGATCGGATCGAGCGAACGGATGGTGGTCAGCACAGTGTCCTGATTGGCGGTGACCAACGCGCCGGGCGTCAACGTGGACTTGTCGATGCGGCCGGCGATCGGCGCTGTGATCGAGGTGCGGTCGAGGCTGATGCGCGCCGTCTCGGCGCTGGCCTTGGCCGACGCGACATCGGCTTGCGCCTGCGCCAGCGTGGCGGCGGCATCGTCATAATCCTGTTTGGAAACAACGTTCTGCTTCAACAGACCGGCATAGCGGTCGAACTTGGCCTGCGCCGTGGGCACCGCCGCTTGCGCCTTCTGCTGTGCGGCGACCGCGCTGTCATAGGATGCCTTGTAGCTCGCCGGATCGATGAGGTAGAGCGGCTGTCCAGCCGCCACCTCGCTGCCCTCCTTGAACAGGCGCTGCTGGATGATGCCGTTCACTTGCGGGCGCACCTCGGCAACCAGCGAGGCCGCCGTGCGTCCCGACAGTTCGGCGGTGATCGCCACAGATTGCGGATGCAAGGTGACGACGCCGACTTCCGGTTTGCCGGGCGCGCCCATACCGGCGGGGGCGCTGCTCTCCTGCGAGCAGGCCGCCAGCAGAAAGGTGGCGGCGGCGAACATCGCGGCCCAGGGCGTCAGACGGCGTGCCGGCTGCGGAGACGGGCTAGACTGGATAGACATGGACTGAATGATCTTTCGCTGGAGTTGCGTGCGCGGGCAATCGACCGCTTGGTCGAAGCATGCCGGCCGATCTTGACGGTGGGCCGCGCCGGTCTGCGGACGGCGACGAGCAATGCTTCGAAGCGGCTCATGTCGCGCTCCTTCTCGGCGGCCGGAGCTGCTCGAAGGTCGAGCAGCTGGCCGCGATGCCCACCAACATCATTATGCCGATCAGCAAGGACATGCCAAGCGTCTTGTCCGAGTCCTGCGCGATCCAGAGTCCTGCGCGGTCCCGAGGTTCACGCGATCTTGCGGTCATGATCTGCGTGGTCATTTGGTGAGAGCGGAAGCGACAGCCGCCAGGCGGCGAAGTTCAGGCGGATCGCGCCCTTCAGCGTGTCGACCGGCAGGGCCAGCGGCATGCCTCGCCCGGCAGGCCCGAACGAGAGCCTCGGGCTGGCAGACGCGAGCAGCCGCAGCATGATCATGGCTTCCCACATTGTCGTGCTTCCATTGCATGGTTCGAACTGGACGTGATTGAAACGAGGGATGGCGGAGATACGCCCGCCATCCTCTAGAGAACCGGCCGGCCCGAGAACGGGTTGGGTACCGGGCCGGCCGGTGCAGTCGGTCAGAGTTGCTCGTCGTTCCCGGGCTGGGGCGGGAGCTGCCTGCCATCGTTGGGCAGGCCTCTGGGGCCGGCTGCATCGTTCGGCGGGCCGCCCCAGGGACCGGGGGGTGATCCATGGGGACGTTCCGCCGAAGCGAGGATTTCAAGTTGTTCGGGCGTCAGCCTGGCACGCAGTTCAGCGATCGCCTCCTTCAGTCTGCCGGCCGAAACCGCGCGGGCGGTGACGTCGTCGGCCAGCTTTTCCTGGAAGGCGAAGGGATCTGGCTTGCCGCCTGGGCCTGCTGCGTCGGGACCCTTCGCTTCAGGACCGGCTGGTCCGCCCGTACCACCAGGGCCGCGGTCGGGACGTGACGGCGAAAGCACGGCCTGCAGCGCGCTGGTGTAGTCGCGCCAGGCATCGAGCTGTTCGGTGCGGATGCCGACGCGGGTCTCCAGCGCGGCCAGCCTGGCGGCCAGCATGAATTCCGGCGGCGGACCCATGCGGCGGGGACCAAAGCCCTGTGGGCCAAAACCCTGCGAACCAGGCCGCATCGGTCCATGCGGGCCGGGTCCAGCCATCGGGCGGTGATCTAGGCCGTCCTGCATGGCCATGACAGGTGGCGGCTCGCCGGGCCCGGCGCCGGCATCGGGCTGCGCTGCCAGCGCGGGGTGAATTGCGGCGACGGAAAACAGGCCGAGCGCAAGAAGTCTGCTTCGCATAAAGATGTTCCTTTCTCTCATGCTTCGGACAGTTCAGAGGATAGGAAGCGTCTTTGTCCGCTTCGCGTCGGCGTGTTGCCGAAGGTTTCCGCAAAAGGGCAATTTGTTTCCGAATGTTTCCCTCAGGCCACCGGAAACATTCAGTTGCAATTTTCCATGCCGCTTGGGCGTGGCTCTCCCTATAATCGCGGCAAGCCCCTGTAATCACGGCCCCCCGAAATCACGGGCCTCTATAATCATAGGTCTCTACAATCATCGGCAACGGCACGGTCATGCAGTCACAACCCCATATCCTCGTCGTCGACGACGACCGCGAGATCAGGACGCTTCTCCAGCGTTATCTCGACAGCCAGGGCTTTCGCGTCACGGCGGCGGCGGACCGGCGCGAATGCGAGCAACGGCTTGGCTCGCTCCAATTCGACCTGATCGTGCTCGACGTGATGCTGCCGGACGGCTCGGGGCTCGATATCTGCCGCGGCTTGCGCGACCGCAAGCCGCACACCCCGATCATCCTGCTGACCGCGCTGAAAGAAGATGTCGACCGCATCATCGGCCTGGAACTCGGCGCCGACGACTATCTCGGCAAGCCGTTCAATCCGCGTGAGCTCATTGCCCGCATCCGCGCCGTGCTCAGGCGCTCGGCGCCCGAGGAGGCGCCCGCCGCCTCGCCCCGCGCGCGCATCTACCGCTTTGCCAGCTACAGGCTGGAGCCGGACACCCGCAAGGTGACGGACGCGCAAGGCGTGGCCGTCGACCTCACCGGCGCAGAGTTCGATCTTTTGCAAGTGTTTCTCGACCGCCCCGGCCGGCTTTTGTCGCGCGACCAGCTTCTCGACCTGACGCAAGGCCGCGAGCGTGACCCGCTCGAGCGTTCGGTCGACGTGCTGGTGAGCCGGCTGCGCCGCAAATTTTCCGACACCGGCGACGGGCCGCTGTTCAAGACCGTGCGCAATGGCGGCTACCAGCTCACCGCGCGCGTCGAGACCATGGAGAGCCACCCGTGAATTCGCTGCGCCGTCGTCTCATCCTGCTGCTGGTCGCCTCGATCGTCGGCGTCGTCGGCCTGGCGACGGCCGCAGTCATCAGCGTGCGCGGCGGGGGACCGCCGCCGGAACTGACCGTGCCCTGGATTGCCCAACAGATGGAACTGGTGGTGCGGCTCTTGCCGGGGCCGATCCCCGACGTCCTGCGGGTTCAATTCGCCGACCATCCGGCGGGCGGCAAGGTGGCTCGTGCGGAAACGGCGATGCTCAACGACATCCTGCACCGCCGTGGCCTCGACTTTCCCGCGGTCGTCAACGAGAAGACGGGCGAACCCGGCCAGATCGCATCGATGCACCTGCCTGACAGCCGCTGGGCGATCATGGAGGTGCCGCATCTCAAGCCGCCACGGCGCGAATGGCTGGTCTTGGCCGGCTGGATCTCGCTGATCGTCGCCGGCGCCACGGCGGTGTCGGTCTATTTCACCTCGGTGCTGATCCGCCCGCTCGAGATGCTGGAGGCCGCCGTCTCCAAGATCGGATCGGACGGCGTGCTGACGGCGGTGCCGGAAGTGGGCTCGGCCGAGGTCAAGGCCACCGCGCATGCGCTGAACCAGCTCTCGTCGCGGCTCAGGACCGCCATGGAAAGCCGCATGCGGCTGGTCGCCGCCGCCGGCCATGATCTGCGCACGCCGATGACGCGCATGCGGCTGCGCGCCGAATTCCTCGACGACGAACGCGAAAAATGGCTTCACGACCTCGACGAGCTCGACCGCATCGCCGACAGCGCCATCCGCCTGGTACGCGAAGAGGTGAACCAGGACGCCGTCGAAGCGGTCGCCCTGGCAAAGACGGTGCGCGATATCGAAGCCGAGATGGTGTCGCTCGGCCATGCCGTCTCGATCGGACACCTGGACAAGGTTTGCGTGCGGGCCGGTGCGCTCGGCCTGCGCCGCGCCTTGCGCAACCTGATCGTCAACGCCGCCACCCATGGCAAGGCGTGCCGCATCGACCTGGCCGCGGCCGACAATCGCGCCGTGCTGACCATATCGGACCATGGCCCGGGCATTCCGCCGGAGCTCCTGAACAAGGCGTTCGAGCCCTTCTTCCGCGTCGACCCCGGCCGCCTGCAATCCATCCCCGGAGCCGGTCTTGGCCTCGCCATCGCCAAGGAAATCATCGAGCGCTACGGGGGGACAGTAACACTGGAAAACCGCCGGGACGGCGGACTGGAACAGACAGTGGTGTTCGAGGCAGTGTGAGCGGCGCTACCTGCGAGTTCCCGTTGGACGAAATGCCTGCCTCAGAACAGCGAGCCCTGCGGCAAACCAAGAAAAAGACGGCGACGATGCTGCACCGCGCAAGGGAATGATTCCAACCCACTTCTGCAGCCAAGGGCAATCCATACAAATACACATTCCGGAATTTCGTGTGGTTTAACAACCAATTAGACCTATCTTATTGCCTCGACCCACGACGTCTCCCCAACCGGTCAAGCGAGAATCTTTAGTCATCGCTCAAATAAGTATTTCAACCCGGTAGATTTTTTGTGTTGCGCCGCACAATGCGGTAGCCGAACCATTCCTTTGGAGGTTCGTTTGCGACTGGACATACGCTGTGGAGGATTCCGGCACGTTGACCAACCTGTGCTGTCCGTCCGTCGATTTCGAGCCCGGCGCGATCGGACTCGCCGCGATTGGACGCGCAAAGCGCAGGTTTGACGGTACCGGCGCCCTGGCGGCTCTCGTCCGCCTTGGCGTGCTGCCCGAAACGACCGGCTGGCTGCGTCGCGGACATCAATGCCACGGAAGCCGCTGATGGGAACCGCCCGCGACATCCAACTCGATGCGTTGAGAGCCATCGCCGTGACGATGGTGTTGTATTCCCATTTCTTCGCCGCTGGAGGATCTTCATTCTGGGGCCATATCGGCGTGCGGCTGTTCTTCGTGCTGAGCGGCTTCCTCATCACGCGCCTGCTCCTGGAAGCGCGTTCGGCCGCCGAATTCGAGACCGGCCCCGCGCTGCGATCCTTCTATATCAGGCGAGGCTTGCGGATATTTCCGCCCTATTTTGCCGTCCTGGGTTTCGTCTGGCTGGTCGACCTGGACCAATCCAGGGGATCGCTGATCTGGCATGCGCTTTACCTGTCGAATTTCTGGTATGCGCTGCGCAATGACTGGAACCCTTGGGTGCTGTGCCATTTCTGGAGCCTGAGCATCGAGGAGCAGTTCTATCTTGCCTGGCCGCTGGTCGTCCTGCTGGCCCCGCGCCGCCGCTTCGAACAGATCTGCATCGGCGTCATCGCGCTGTCGCTGGCCTATCGCTTCTATTGGCCGATCACCGCCACGCCGGCGCTGGCGCGCGACCTGCTGCCGCCGGCATCCATGGATGCGCTGGCGACGGGCGCGCTGCTTGCCTGCTGGCGGTCCAGGGGTGCGGCTCTGCCGCACTGGATGCGGCTGGGCTGGCCAGCCTTCGCGGCCGCATTCCTTCTCATCGAGTGGTTTGTCCCGGCACCTGCCGATCCGATGCTGGAATGGGCCCACTGGATGGTGCGGCAAGTCTTGCCGCTGGTACCGCTGATGGCCATCGTCGCCGCCTGTTCGCGCAGCCTTGGCGGTCCCCTGGGCAAGCTTGCCGAACTGCCGCCGCTGCTTGGCCTCGGCCGCATCAGCTACGGCGTCTATCTCTATCATCCGATATTGCTGTCGCTCGCCGTCAAGGCGCAACCCTGGATTCCGCTCAACGTCTCGGAGCAAGGGCCAGGGCGATTCCTGGTCGCGGGCGCCGCTACGATTGTCGTGGCCTCGATTTCCTGGGTGGTTTTCGAGAGGCCTCTCAACAGCCTGAAGCGCCACTTCCCCTATGTCGCGCGCACCCGCTCCGCGCAGGGCAGCCATGGCGGCTGGCTCGCGACGGCTGCCGTCGGAGCGCCCGATGGCCGCACACCGGCGCTCGAACTCCAGCGCACGGATGCAAGACGATGACCGCCGCACCGCTCGTCTCCGTCCTGTTGCCGGTCTACAATGCCGGGCCCTATCTCGCCGACGCGCTGGGAAGCATCCTGCGGCAGGATTACGGCCGCCTGGAGATCATCGCGATCGATGACGGCTCGACCGACAATTCGCTCGAGATACTCGAGCGATGCCAAAAGGCCGACAGCCGCATCTCGATCATCTCGCGCGAAAACCGCGGCCTTGTCGCGACCCTCAACGAAGGGCTGGCGGTCGCCCGGGGCGAACTGGTCGCGCGGATGGACGCCGACGACATCGCCTATCCCTGGCGCTTGTCGCGCCAGGTCGCGCTGTTCGAGCGGCGGCCGGAACTGGGCTTCTGCGGCGCCGGCGTCGACATGTTGATCCGCGGCCGCATCGCCATCGGCAGGCCCGATCCGGTGTTCCAGTTCGGCCGCATCCCTGTATTGGCGATGTTCTTCACGATCTTCATGCACCCGACGGTCGTCTATAACAGGAAGGTCGTCGACGACGGCGTTCTCCACTACGACCAGACCTACAGGCACGCCGAGGACTTCGATCTTTTCAGGCGGCTGGCCGGCCGTTACCCGGCAACCATGATGCCCGAAAACCTGGTCGTCTACCGCGTCCATGAGGCAAGCGTGACCAGCCGGCACGTCAAGGAGATGCGCGGGACACATTTGCGGATCGTGGCCGAGAACCTCGAGCGCGAGGGCCTGGCGCAGGCCACGCGGGACCTGCGCGACATTGGCGATGCGGTCAGCCACGACACGGTCGCCCGCGCGGCCAGCTTCATCGTCGCGCTGGAGGAGGAAATCCGCTCGCTGCCGGCGGCGACGCGGCCGAGCTTCGAGGCCGGCGCGCTGAACCTGTTCTATTTCCTCTATCAGCTCGTGGCCGACGAAAAGCAGCCCTCGCTGACGCATGAATTGCTGACGCGGACCGCGAAATGGAACGTCATCCGGCGCCGCGAACAATATGCGCTGCGGCCCGGCGCCTGGGCGCCCTGGCTCAGCCTCGCCTCGCTGTCGGCCGCCAGGCAAGCCGATGCCATGGCATATTTTTTCAAATCCGCGCCTGCCGCAGCGGTGCTGGCACCTTATCAGGCGGGGTGAGGGATGATCGTCAAAGCCAACCAACCTCTGCAGCGCGATCGTTCGACGGCGCTTGGCCCTGCCCCGGCCGGTCCCCGCCCGGAACGATCGGCGCCGGAAGTCAGCTTCATCATCTGCACGCGCAACCGCGTCGCCGTGCTCGATGCCTGCATCAAGTCGGTGCAGGCCGCGTGCCGCGCACATGCCGGCTTCGCCGCCGAACTCGTGGTCGTCGACAACGGTTCGAGCGACCGCACGGCCGAACGCCTGGCCAGCATCGCGGCTGCGTCGGACATTCCGTTCACGCCCGTTTGCGAGCCGCGCCGCGGGCTGGCGGCTGCGCGCAACGCCGGGCTGAGGCGCGCGCGCGGCCGCGTGCTGGTCTTCGTCGACGATGACTGCGCGGTCCATCGCGACTATTTGCGCGATCTGGAGCGACACTATGCGTCCGGGGAACAATGGCTCATCCGGGGCGGTCGTGTCGAGCTTGGCGATGCGAGGGATTTGCCGTTCACCATCAAGCGGTCGTGGGCGCGCGAGCGGCTGACGCCGGATGTTCATCCCGGCGGTTTCGTGCTGGGCTGCAACATGACGATGCACCGCGATGTCGCGGCCCGCATCGGCTATTTCGACGAACGCTTCGGCGCCGGCGGACCATTGCGGTCGGCAGAGGATACCGATTACCTTGTGCGGGCGATGCTGCTCGGCATCGCGGTCGAGTATGTGCCTGACATGACGATATTCCATCATCACGGCCGGCGGGATCGCAAAGCCATCGAGAAGCTGCACCGCGACTACAGCCTGGGCAATGGCGGGCTCTGCCTGAAGCATGTTCGCCACGCGCCCTGGCTGCTTCGCCATTTCTACTGGGCCGCAAGAGGGGCTATCAGGGAATTGGCGGGAGGACCCGCCTTCGATCGTGAACTCAACCTGCCGCACTGGCCGATCGTTGCCATGAACTTGCTCGGCGCGGCCAGGTTCGCTGTTCTCCTGCTGGCCGGACGGCCGCAGGCCGAGCCGGTGCGGCAAGATCAGCAAGCCAATGCCCAGGCGGGGTGAAACGCAATAATGCCAATGCTGCCGCCAAATCTGCCGATGCTGTTCCGGGCGTTCGGAAAGCGGCAACTGCGCCTGCTGCCGGCGGTGGTGGTTCTCGGCCTGGTCAGCGCCGTCCTCGAAGGGTTCGGCATCGGCCTGATCATCCCGTTGCTGGGCATCATCATGGGACACGGGGATGCGGCCGGAATGGCAGGCTTCTCCGCCGTTCTCCAGCACGTCGGATCGGGCTTGAGCGAGCGCGACCGGCTGGTTGTTATTTCGGTCGCCATCCTCGGCTCGATCATCCTGAAGAACGTCTTCGCCTTCGCCAACACGCTGCTGACGACCTTCATCTCCGGCAAGGCAAGTCACTCGATCCGCAGTGCCTTGTCGGAGCAGCTGTTGCGGGTCGGCTACCCGTTCTTCCTGCGGCAGAGCCCCGGACGCCTGCTCAACATCATCTCCAACGAATCCTGGCGGGCCTCCGATGCGATCCAGATCATGCTGTCGGCCATCGTCAGCGCATCGGCCGCCATTATCCTCTTGGCTTTCCTGTTGCTGCTTTCGTGGCGCATGACGCTTTTGGTCACGCTCGGACTGGCGCTCGTCCAGATCGCGCACGCCATCCTCTCGGCCAATCTGAAGGAGCCCAGCCGCAGCGTCGCTTCGCGCAACGGCCACCTCGCCTCGCAGATGCTCCACCTTGTGCATGCCGGACGGCTGATCCGCATCTTCGGACAGGAGAAGCGGGAGAAGGCGATATTCGACACGGCGTCAGATGCGGTTCGCCGCGCTTCCTTCGCGCTGCTCGTGCGCCAGGGAGCGCTGCCGCCGCTGACGGAGGTTCTCCACGCCATGCTGTTCCTGGCGGTGGTGATCGGCGCCTGGCTGGCGCAGGTGAGTTTCCCGCTGATCATCGCCTTCGTCATCCTGCTCTACAGGCTGCAGCCCCATATGCGGGCCCTGCAAGGGTCGTGGAGCCAGCTGCAGGGCCTGAGCGGATCGCTCGAAGAGGTGACATGGCTGCTGGATCCCACCGGCAAGCCGCGACCGCCGCAAGGCGACGGACCATTCCACGGCCTGCGCCAGGGCATCAAGTTCGACGATGTGACGTTCACCTATTCCGGTACGGACCGGCGTGAAGTGGTGCTGCATGCGGCGACATTCGAAATCCGCGGTGGCCGCTCGACGGCGCTGATCGGCCGCTCGGGCGCCGGCAAGACGACGATCGTCAATCTCCTGTGCCGCTTCGTCGAACCGGACACCGGCAGCATCCTCGTCGATGGATCGCCGCTCGACCGGATCGACGCCGCCCAGTGGCGCCGCCACATCGCCCTGGCCAGCCAGGAACTGGAGCTGGTCGACGGCAGCATTTTTGAAAACATAACCTACGGGCAGGACGCGGCGACAGCCGGCGACGCCGAAGCTGCCGCAAGACTGGCCGAAGCGCATGAATTCATCGAAAGGCTGCCTCAGGGCTACGAGACGCTGGTTGGTTACAGGGGCGTCAATCTGTCGGCGGGACAGAGGCAGCGGATCGCCTTGGCGAGAGCCCTGGTCCGCGATCCCGACCTGCTTATCCTGGACGAAGCCACCAACGCGGTGGACGGCCTGTCGGAAGCGGCCATCGTCGAGACCCTGAAGTCGAGAGCCGGCCGCCGCACGACCATCGTCATCAGCCATCACCACAGCACCATCTCGTTTTGCGACGACGTGGTGATCCTGAGCGGCGGGCGCGTGAAAAAGCAGGCCCCTTTCGGCGCCCTGGCGTCGCTCAGCATGGACGAGCTCTACCAGCACGAACCGCTCGACTGAGAAGGCACCGGGCCGGCCCGCGATCGTTTCCCGGGCGTGTCTGCAGGCTCCGGCCGGCGGGTCGTCGAAGCGTTCGAATCAGAAGCCCGGGGAAGTGCCGCTGGCACCTTCCGTGATCGCACCAATGCCGTGCGGAACCGAGGCGCGCTACCTTGTCTGTGCGGCGGACCTGTCGATCCGCCTGGCCGGTGCCCCATTGGGCTTACTCTCCGGGTGAGGTGCCGGCCTCCCCATGCACAAAAGACCTGAAGCGGGTCGCCTGCCCCCTTCAGGCGCGACACGCCTCAGGTAGCGGCGCCGACATTCCTGCCGATGCGTCGCCTGCCCGTCGTCCGCGCTTTCTTCGTCATCGCCCCGGCTATCTCGACCACGCCGTCCTCGTGCGGCCTGCCATTGGTGGCCTTGTGGAGCCGCTCATAGGGCAGCAGTTCCTTGATCCGGGCATTGAGCGAGGCGATTTCGGCTTTGAGGTCCTCGCACTCCTGACTCTGCACGTCGAACTGTATCTGTTCGGACGCCTGTTGCAGCGTCAGCTGAGAAAGATTGGCGTTCACCTTGGAAAGATTCATCTTGTCGCTTTCGTTCTCCTGGGTCAGTGCGGACAATCTTTCATCGGCGATTTTCTTTTCGGCCAGGGCATCGTTCAGCTCGCTCTTGAGCCTGGCGATTTCCCCGGCGGCTTCGCTGTTTTCGGTCGACACCTGTTCCAGCCGCGATTGCAGGTTCTGGATCTCCGAGCTCAACCCACGCATTTCCGCCTGACTGCGAGCCAGCTCGGCTTCCTTGTCGCCTTCCATCATGCGGGCCGCTTCGGCCGTTTCCGATAGTTTCACCTGTGCGGCCTCGAGCGACTTCTGGAGCCGTATCTCCTCTTTCTCGCTCTTGCCGAGCGCGGCCAGCAGCTCCGCCAGCCGTGCTGCTTCGCTGGCATGGATCGTCGAGAGCTCGTCTAGCCTGTGGCGCGCCTGCGATTCCCGCTTCAGCGCCTTGTCGAGTTCGAGAGACAGGTTCACGTGCTTTTCGCGCAGCATCTTGCTCTCGCGCAAGCGCCTGTTGGCCTCGACTGTCCTGGCGGTCAGCCGCTTGGCGATGTCGCCGAACTCCGCTTCGCGCTTGGCGCTCGCATTGGCTGTCTCCACCAGTTCCAGCCTCACCGCGGCAAGTGCCGCACGAAGCGTCTCCCGGTCCTGAACCAGGCTTGTCTCGCGTTGCTGCAGCGCTTCGAACGCGCCTTCACGCTCGCGCAACTTTCTCGTCGCATCGTGCAGCTTTTCCGACAACGCCCTCTGTTCGGCGGCCAGGGCGGCATTCGCAACCTCCAGCTCGTTGGCGCGCAGGATGTCGCTGTGCAGGATGTTGAGGAATTCACGGGTCAGATGGTGTGAGGTGCCGATCTCCGACAGCTTGTCGTTGATCTCCTCCAGATAGTCCCTGGCGTCATGGAAGAGACCCTCGAAGGCGCTCAAGGCAGCCAGCCGGGTCTGTGTATGGGCCGTCAGTCGTGGCGCGGTTTCGGAACTGTCAGCATCGCCCGCAGCGTCGGCATTCCCGGCATTGTCGTCATTTGCCGCATCGGCCTGGGGTGGCCCGTCATCGGGTGCCGCCTGGGCATCCGGCACATCGTCGCTCTCTGGCGGCGCCAGGTCGTCGGCATCGAGACTTGCATCCAGCGCGTCCGCCAAATCGATCTGCAGGTCCTGGATCGCTTTATCCACGTCTTCAGCACGCTTGATCAGGCCTCTGAAGTTCATCACCAAACTCCCTTTACGCATACCTCGCTTCGAACTTAACAAATTGCTAATATATTCTTACATCCGCTGCTTGCGCAGGGGAAGCCCCATTGGCACAAAGGTAAATCTGAGACATTTGGGGCTCGCCATCGCCAAGGAAATCATCGAGCGCTACGGCGGCACCGTGACGCTGGAAAACCGCAAGAGCGGCGGCCTGGAGCGGACGGTGGTGTTTGAGGCGGTGTGAGGTGTGTGAGGCTGGCAAGGTCGGCGGGACAGCGCCCCCCTCTGCCCTGCCGGGCATCTCCCCCTCAAGGGGGGAGATTGGCAGTTTCGGCGCCGGACTTCTCATTGACGCATTGGCGATTGGCGAAAGCGACGATGACGGCCAATCTCCCCACTTGAGGGGGAGATGTCCGGCAGGACAGAGGGGGGCGCCAAGGATCGCGACCTCCCCTGCCTTGGCCCTCAGCCAGCCATCGCCATCGGCACGGCGCTCTTGTTGGGGATCTGGATGTCGATTTCCAGCGTCGACATAGTCTCGCCGCGGTCCATCGAGACCTGCAGATAGTCCTGGTCGATCTGCACATGCTTGGCGATGACGGCCATGATCTCCTCGCGCAGGATGGAGACGAGGTCGGGCTGGCTGCGGTTGCGGCGCTCATAGGCGAGCAGCACTTGCAGCCGCTCGCGCGCCACCGGCGCGCTGGAGCGCCGCTTGAAGATGTCGAGCAGGTTCATGCCGCCCTCCTTCCCAAAAGACGATCGAGGAAACCCTTGCGTTCGAAGGGCACGATGACAGGCAATTCCTCGCCTTCCAGCCGCCTGGCGGCGTCGAGGTAGGCGCGTGCGGCGGCGTTGAGCGGCTCCGACAGCGTCACCGGCGAACCGAGGTTGGAGGCGCGCAGCACATCCTGGCTTTCCGGAATGATGCCGAGCAGCGGCACCGACAGGATTTCCAGCACGTCGTCGATCGACAGCATTTCGCCGCGCGACGCGCGCGCCGCGTCGTAGCGCGTGACCAGCACATGCTTGGCGATCTGTTCGCCCTGCTCCGCCCGCAAGGTGCGGGCATCGAGCAGGCCGATGATGCGATCGGAATCGCGCACCGACGACACTTCCGGGTTGGTGACGATGACGGCCTCGTCGGCAAAGCGCATGGCGAGCTGCGCGCCGCGCTCGATGCCGGCCGGGCTGTCGCAGAACACGTAGTCGAACACCGAGCGCAGCTTGTCGATGACTTCGCCGACGCCCTCCTCGGTCAGCGCATCCTTGTCGCGCGTCTGCGAGGCCGGCAGCAGAAACAGCGTCTCCACCCGCTTGTCGCGGATCAGCGCCTGAGAGAGTTTCGCCTGGCCCTGGATGACGTTGACGAGGTCGAACACCACCCGCCGCTCGGCGCCCATGATCAGGTCGAGGTTGCGCAGGCCGACGTCGAAGTCGACGAGCGCCACCTTCTTGCCGGTCTTGGCCACGGCCGCCCCGAGGGCCGCCGTCGAGGTCGTCTTGCCGACGCCCCCCTTGCCCGAGGTGACCACCACTACCTTGCCCATTGAATAGCCTCCGTTGTTGTTGTGTTCTTGGTCGAGCGGCCCGGCCGCCCCAATATCGAATGTCAGCTCAGCGTCGAAACCCGCAGCGCATCGCCGTCTAGAAACGCCTGCACCGGCTTGCCGCGCGAAACCCCTTCCATCTCCTCGGCGGTGACGTACCAGCCGTCGACCGCCAGCAGCTCCGCCTCGTTCTTGCGGCAGAAGATGCGCGCGCCTCTGTTGCCCAGCGCACCCGCCGAGGCGCGCCCGCGCAGCGTGCCGTAGACATGGATCGAGCCCGCCGCGATGATCTCCGAACCGGACGCGACCGAGCCCAGCACGATGACATCGCCATGCGGATGCACGATTGCCTGGCCCGAGCGGATCGGCGCCTTGATCATCAGCGTGCCGGATGCTTCCTGCGCAACCTGCGGCTCGCTATCGCCCGCCTTGCTTGCGTCAGCCTTGCCGACGCTGTCCGGGCCGGCTTCAGGCGCCCTGCCCTCTGCCTTGCCGAAACCCTCAGCCCGCGCCTCGCGGGGCAGCAGGCCATCCGTCGTCGCCTCCTTGGCGCCGACCAGCACCGGCGGCAGGTTGGGCTCGAGTGCGGTGTGGCCGTCGAGCTCGATGGCGTAAATGCGGATGCCGCGATGGCCAAGGACGTCGACCAGCGATTCGATCGCGGCGACATCGGGCTTCAATGTGTTGAGATCAAGCACCACGGGGCGGCCGGCAAAATAGCCGGGCGAGTTGCCGATCCAGTGGTCCAACCCCTCCAGCCACACGTCCAAAGGATCTTCCGGAGTCAATGTGAAAGCGACGAAAGAGCGGGCGCGAAAACGAATGGATTTGGCCTCGAGGGGAGCGGAAAAAGTCACGGGCTGCGAATCCTTACTGAGAGGTAAACGCTAGCGAGGGAATGGTTAACGAATGGTTAATGGGGAGGGGCGGGATGGTGGTAACTTGGCAGTTGTTCGCGAAGTTGGGAGTTGGGCCAAAACGCCGGTTGCGGCCGCTACCCGGCGATGCACTTGATGTCTGGATATGGGCCGCCCACCGAAAGTCTGCTTCTGAGTTTGGAAAAGCGCACGTCGCAGAGCTTGCGACTGCAAGGCTGCTTGTGGCCGATTTCGAACATTGCGAACCACCCATTGGCTGACTCACGCTTTTGCACCTTTTATCTTTGGCTGCGCTGCTGACGGCTGGTTCGTTCAATCACCCGTGTGAACGCCTTAGCCGTTAGGCCGTCATCTACTCCAGCATCCACTCGCGCACGATGCGGCTCGACTGGGCTTCGCCCATCAAAGGTGAGCCATTGTCGCGTAGCTTCTGTACCTCGCTGTAAATTTCCCGAACTCTAAAAGGCGCAGAATTACCGAGCACGCGGATCGAGTCCATTAAGAATGCTTCTGCTTTGGTCTTGTCGCCAAGCTGCGCAAAGACTTGGCCGATCCACCGCCGCGCATAGGCACGATTCGACTTACTTTGATGCGAGGAATCCCCTTCGAGGAGTTGCGTCGATTTCCTGTAACATTGCAACGCTTCTTTGTTCCGCCCCATCATCTGGAGACAACGCCCAACATTTCCGTACATTGGGCCGTCTTCCGGGCCACTCTCCGCCCCCGCGACAATATCATCGACCGTCCAGTCCCCTCTGAAGAATTCCAGGGCTATATCCGGGTATCCCGCATCCCGCTCGGCAAGCGCGAGCGAATGCTCACAATCGAAGTTAGTATCGACTTGGCTGTCCTGCTTGAGCGAGACCCCCTTTCTTGCCCAGTCGATTGCCGGTTCGAATTCTCCACGGAGCCAAAGAGAGTATGACCGGATATCGCAGAATTTGATGTATCGCGCCGTCTTCTGGGGGATGGTCGATTCATAGCGCACAAGCAGACTATCCGCGGACTCTATTTCGCCGAGCTGGTCAAAAGCAGCCACCATCCTACCGACTACCGTGTCGAATTTTTTGTATTTGGTGGCAGCTGTTTCCCATTCGATAGACTCGAAAAGCAGCCGTCCGACGCGGACATATTCCTGAACGTGCCCCCCCCCGATCAGCGCATTTTCGATTTCGACCAAGGTTTCGAAAGCTTCGTCATACATCCCTGCCGAAACCTCGAGTTCTGCCTTCTGGGACCATCGCTCAAGAAGCGCGAAAGGTAGATTGACACCCAGCATAGACCCGATTGCGCCTATGATGACCTTGTACTGATTGATCACTATAGTAATGAAATCGGCGCGCTCCGAGCGCTCGAACCGAGTCCGAACAAATTGACGAACGAGTGGATGCAGATCGTATAAGTCGGGTGCGTCCACTTCGGGCTTAACGACAATCAGATTGAGCGAGATCAGCGATCGAAGCGCCCGAATGAAATTCTTGTAATTCACCTGTGACGCCACAAACCGTTGAATCGTGATCTCAGTCTCGGGACGCACTGCTTCCGCCATGAAGCGGAGGAGTGTCTGTTCCCGCAGCGCAAGCTTGTCCCAAATCGACGAAAGGACATCGGGCACCTCCTCTCGACCACGGCGCATGTCGTCGAGCAATTTCCTGAGCGTCGTTCCCGGCACTTTCGTAGCTTGCACGGCGAGGAGATCCAGCCAAAAGGCGTGGCCTTTGGTAACAGCATGTGCGTCGCGGATGTCCGCACCCGGAATGATGTGTCCCGGCGCTCGTTTTGCGAAAAGTTCGATCGCCTCTTCTTCCGATATGCCCTTCATCGAGAAGGTGATGACTGAAGAACCGGGGTACTCGACGTGGGGGCGACATGTCAGGATAATACGGCTCGAGGAATTCTCGGTCGAGAGCCGTTGGATCAGCAGATCGATTGCGCCGATGAAGGTGCGATTTTCAAGATCAACGTAACTATCGACGTTGTCAAAGACCAGGATCGCATACGCGTCTTTCGTCTGGTCGACGAGAATCTCTACGAGTTCTTCATCGCTCGCCTCGGAAAGATCATCCGACATAATCCTGCCGTTTGAAAAGCGTACGATTATTTCTACAATTTGTGTGCGGATGCGATCGCTCTGCTCCTTACAATCTCGCCAATCCCAAAAGCGATAGCCACCCTCTCGCTCCTGGAGCGTGTTGATATAATGAGAGGCGAGAGCCGATTTGCCCTCGCCTCCGATCCCACAAATTATAACCACCTTGGCATTCGAAGTCTCAAGGGCGCGCAGTTCATTGTCGCGACCAACCCAAATTTCGACATTAGGCGGTCGATCGCAATCGAGCGGCGCCAGCCGGAAGAGATGTGCCATAGACTTGGACTTTGATGAGGAAGGCGACGGTTCTACCGTCGCGGTAGCGACAAAGGCGACATTGGAGCCGTCCTCGTCCCAAAGGCCCAGAAGCTCGGGCAAGAATTCGTGACAGTCTATTCCTTTGTAGAATGTAACGCGATTGCGATCGATCCCGGGGCGCAATTGACTTAAGAGATGTTCGCTGAGTTGCGGCTCGTCGCCGTACAGCGCCCAAAGAATCTCTGGAAAAAGGTTGTCGTTGCCGACGACACCGCCAAGTGCACTCGTGAAGATGTCCGGCCAGCCACCGTAAGCCATCACGACCACGATATGGTCCCGCAGACGGACCAGAAGATCGTTCTGCAAGGTCGGCCGGCTTCTGACAAGCTGCCTGTTAGTATGAAGCGTGTCGCTACCATGCCAATAGCCGTGGATATGTATGACTTGGCACCCGCTCGCGGTGCTCTGGTTGATCGAACCATCAACCGCGAGCGAGGTTCGCCAAGCCATACCGCCTGCTCGTTTGATCGAAATCTCGATCAAAGGATCGAAGTTCGACGTGATTAGAATTTTACCGAACCGACTCGGATATTCGGCGATCAATCTACCTAGCGCCTCGACCGCCGGGGTGAAGTGCCAAGCATTTGCATCGGTGTCCAATACTTGAAGCTCCTCCTCACGAAGCTTGCAGATATTGTCGTTCCAGGCATTTCCACCGGAAGATAGAAGGCCCCCCGCGACGGCGCGTTTGATGACGCGGTTTGCGGCATCCTGCCCAGCACGAGGCGACAGGAAGTCGAACGCCGTTTGATAGCGATTGGACGCTCCCGCAAGCTCCGCATCAAGCTTTTCCAGCTGCCCACGCTTTCCTGAAAATTCCGAGCGGATCAGCTCAACTACGGCCGCGAAATCCGCGACTCCTGGATTACCATTTTTGGGCGCTGTGAGAGGTGCGCCCACTACGAAAACGACGTCTTTCTCGCTGTTTTCCAAGCCCTCATGAAGGCGATAAAGTAGCGCATCTTTCTCGTAAAAAATAAGATCGTTTTCCAATATTACCTCGCCTACTGAATTCTGTTCAATTGCCGCAAACTAGCTCGCAATGATCTTTTCGCCAATGATGAACGACCCACTTCCTCAGAACCCCCTCTGGTTCTGCAATCGAACGATCAAGCATTGTTTGACTCATATTCCCTTAGTCCACCACGAATAGAAGTGAGTGGCAGGCAGGGACGCCGCCGGTAAAGCCGAACCGACAGATTGAATATACAAAGAGGCGCGAAGCTGCATTATAGGAAGGTGGCCAAAATCGACGTTCGGGAGTCTGGCTTGGGCCACCGGATAGAACGAAGGCCATTCATCATTCGATAATCACTGGATAAATATTAATTTAGTTTGACAAGAAGCCGATGTTAAGTTCACTTTTTCACTTTGTTATTCATTGAGGTATGCATGTCAGTTCTGGACATTCCGCTCCGCAAAATTCTACAATTATTTTATGCGCCGCCACCGCTACGGCGTTCAATTTTGAAAGAGGACATTAGACTTGACCGCAGAAAGGAAAAAGGAGGAAGTAGAAGCAAAGGCGGCGACTTTTACCTACCTTTTTGGTCCGATGTAAAGAAGCACATTGTGGGGGACGCTGATCTTTCGGAAATGACCGACGACCGCATCCGATCAAATAGGAATTTTACGCGACTATACCCGCTCTTGAAAGACGGAGTAATCGACTTGCTTAGCGCGAAGCTGCGCTGGTCGAATGAACCCGTTGAAATAGTACCTAAGAGCGTCCACGGGAACCTCCAATTTGGGGACATAGGGGGTATCGTTCGTATACGCGACGCCCTGCATGCCCGCGTGAGAGGAGAATATACGCGTGTTGTATACCCTTATTTCAGCGAGGAGCCCGCGCTCCCTGAGGAGGGCGGTAGGTTGGGCTTGTGGGCGATGCAGCAAGCTCTAGCCGAACCTGACCCAAATGACATGCGCGTTATCGACATTCTTCGTCGGACGTTCTTCTCGCCGCAAACAACTCCATTAAGGGGGAATGAGGGGATAGTGTTCCGAGAAAATTACATTTCAATAATCACCGAATGGGAGCGCCTGAAGATCGATTAACACGTTGCCACGGTTCGCATCTATGAACGGCAAAAAGCCGACCTGTACGGCAGAAACGGGCGCATGTGCTGCCTTTGTACTTAGTGGAATTAAGGCCAAACCGGTCACGGGGGGCGTGCGATGTATGTCTTCGCAGCCGCCAGCCCCTCGCCCCCTCAATGCCGTTTAAAATACTGCACCTCCTTCTCGTGCTTCTCCGCCGCCTCGCGCGTGTCGAACGTGCCCAAATTCCGCCTTTTCCCGGTCTTCTCGTCCTTCTTGCGCGAATACAGCCGGTATTTGCCGTCCTTGAGTTTCCGGATCATCTCGCTCTCCCTGGCTAGGATTTGGCTCTGATCAAGGTTTGCCCTTGAGGTCCGCGGTGCGGCCCGCCTGCCGACCAGCGCCTGCGCTCGTCGCCTGATATGCCGGCGCGCGCCGCCAGCTTCGTTTGCCGCCCATGATCATTCCTCCGGTTGCGTCAGGGATGAACGCCGTTCCAATCCGAATGATCCAAAAATTCCGTGATCGCGCGCACGAGGCGCGACTCGCACTGAGGTGGCCACCCTACGGCGCCCCCTCTGGCCTGCCGGCCTTGGTCGTTCGGGAAGCCAAGCAATTGGCTTTCCGTCCGCTACGCGGACCACTTCTCAACCCCCGCAAGTGGGGAGATTGGCAGCTTTGGTGCCGGCGTTTTTCTCGCAACGTTGAAAATTGGCGAAAGCACCGGCCAAAACGCAAAAACCCGCCTGTGCGGCGGGTCACTGGCGCAAATCAGCACCATAGCCAGAAATGTAGCATAACTGCCCTCACGGGTCAAGAAAAAATTCCTATCGACATCGACACAAGCTGCCCGCCGGACACATGCATTCCCAGGCCAGTGGCGCAATTGCAGTGGAGGCCGACATTCGAACGAAAGTAGATCCAGCTTAACGGAACATTAGTCATAGCTAATTGTTAACGTGTGCGGCAGGCGGTGCCCTCCATCGCCTGCCGAAGATCGGCCGTCCGATCGGCCCGCGTCCTCCGCCAGAGGCGCGGGCTTTCGGGCCGGGTGACAGCAATCCAGCCGGTATTTCCGTCCTTCAGCTTTCGATCATTTCGCTAGTCCCTCATCGGGGTTTCGCCGCCTTTTGGCCTTGAGGCTGCGGGCAGCTTGCTCCACCGCGGCGCGGTCGTTGCCCAGGCGGTCGATCAGCGCCTGTGCCTCGTCGCCCGATATGCCGGTGCGCACCGCCAGCGCCTCGACCTCAAGCACGTCGGTGCTGGCGATCTCGCCGGTTTCAGGCAGCGCGTCGTCCGCCGTCAGCGGCAGGGCCGCCTCGCGGTCGATCTCGGCCTCGGCCTGGTGCCAGTGCCGTTCGGGGTCGCCTTGCATGCGGCCTCCCCGTTCCCAGATCTGGTAGGCGCGCTCACGAATTCTGTCGTCCCGGTCGTCGCTCATGGTCAGTCCTCCTTCGGGTCAGGGTTGAACGCCGCGTCAATGCGAACGCTCCGGAAATCCGCGTGATCGGATCGTGCGGCGCGCGGGCTCTACTGGCATTGCCGTCTCGGCCCGCCGGAGTATGGCTGGTAGGAGTTGTCTTCCGGGCGATAGGAGCGGTAGCGGCTGAAGCAGGAATCGACATGGTCGGCCGAAAGTGCTTCGCCGCCATCGTCGGCAACGTAGACGCCCAGGCCGGCGCCGTTTTCGTCACCATCACCGGCAGCCGGCTGGGCGGGCTGACCGGCGGCTTCGAGATAGGGCGAGATGCAGCGGCGCAGCTGTCCGCTGAAGGAGAGATAGCTGTTGTCGTCCGGATGGTAGGAGCGATAGCGGCTGGCGCACCAGGCGAGATGCGGAGGCGGCAATTCGGTCGCCTCGGGCGCGATGGCGCCGGTGACCGTCGGGTCGGGCGGTGTTTCCTGCGGTTTGGCGGGGATGTCGGGCGGCGCGGGCTGGGCGGCCGGCAGGCGCTCGAGCCCTTGCCCCGCTTTGTTCACCGGCAGCGCTTTTTTGGTCCACAGCTCCGCCACGCTGACAGTGGTCGCCATCGTCTGGCCCGGCGGTTTTGCGGCGAGCAGCCAGGCGGCGAAGCCCAGTCCGCTGCCGAACACCGCAAGGGTCAGCACGAAGCCGCAGACCAGTCCCAAAACCGCTTTCACGTCACGCTCCTTAAGTCCCTGCTCATAGAATGCGGGGCCTCAAGGCTGGTTCCAGAAAAACGCCCAAGCGCACGCGCCGGCGCTGCCGCCGAGCGCGCCCGGCAGTGCCGCCAAGGGAGGCTCAAAGAGCGCCCAGACACAGTTCAGAAACAATATTCAACAGTTCGGAAAAACTGGCGAAAAGATCGGATGGCATAAGCATCCCACAACAACTGGAAAAATGGCCGTGCCGGGCAATGCCCGGCCTGGACGGGAAAGTATGGAAATGGATCACGGTGTCGATATCGCCGAACTGGACGCGGACCGACCGGGGCTGGAAAGCGGCCTGGCAGGTGTCGATGCGCCGGTAAAAACGGCCCCCGCAACAGCCAGGCCCAGGCAAATCCTGACGGGCGCCGACTTTGCCCGGCAAGGCCTGCCCGGCGAGCGGCTCGACACCGTCTTCGAACAGCTCGCCGAAATGTTCGCAGCGCTGCCCGCGGTGATCTCCGACGGGCGTGTCTGGACCTATCGTGAACTGGACAGCCGGGCCAACCAGTTCGCCCGCCTGCTGGTCAAGCGCGGCGTGCGGCCGGGCGACCGCGTCGGGCTCATCCTCGACCGCTCGGCGGAGACCTATGTCGCGCTGCTCGCCGTGATGAAGGCAGGCGCTGCCTTCGTGCCGCTGGCCACCGCGTTCCCCGAGGAGCGGATGGCGCTCATCATCGAAGACGCCGGCGTCAGCCTGATCGTCACCATCGCCGCCTATGCGTCGCGCGCCGGCCAGCTGCCGGTTCCGCATCTGCTGATCGACAGCGCTGCCGCCGAAATCTCCAGACAATCCGGCGCGTCGCTGAAGCTGAATGCGAAGGCCGCTTTATCAGACGACACCTGCTACATCCTCTACACCTCGGGCACGACCGGCAAGCCCAAGGGCGTCGTCATCAAGCACCAGAGTTTTGTCAATTTCATCCGCGTCGCCGCCGCCTCCTACGGCTACCGGCCGGGCGACCGCGTCTACCAGGGCATGACCATCGCCTTCGACTTTTCCTCCGAGGAGATCTGGGTGCCGTTCGTCGCCGGCGCGACGGTGGTGCCGGCGCCGGGCCAGATGCCGCTGGTGGGCGAGGAACTGGCCGATTTCCTGCGGCTCCATGACATCACCTGCATCGCCTGCAGCCCGACGCTGCTGTCGTCGATGACGTCGGATGTGCCCAGCCTGCGCACGCTTCTGGTCGGCGGCGAGGCCTGCCCGCACAATCTGGTGGTGCGCTGGTCGAAGCCGGGGCGGCAGATCCTCAACACCTATGGCCCGACCGAGGCGACCGTCACCGCCACAATGGGCGCGCTGACGCCTGACAGTCCCGTCACCATCGGCGCGCCGCTGCCGACCTACTCGATCGTCATTCTCGACGCTTCGCTGCCGCAGCTTGCCGAGCCCGGCGAACTGGGCGAGATCGGCATTGCCGGCATCGGCCTCGCGGTCGGCTATCTCAACAGGCCGGATCTGACCGAACAGAAATTCATCGCCGATTTCGTCGGCCTGCCGAACAACCCGTCGAAGCGCATCTACCGGACGGGTGACCTTGGCCGCATCAACGACCAAAGCGAGATCGAGTATGCCGGCCGCATCGACACCCAGGTGAAGATCCGCGGCTACCGCATCGAGCTCGGCGAGATCGAGGCGGTGCTTCTCGACCAGCCCGAAATCGCGCAGGCCGCCGTTACCACCTGGGAGATCGAGCCCGGCCGCGTCGAACTCGTCGCCTATTACGCCGCGAAGGCCGGCCAGCCGGCGATCTCACGAGCTGACCTCGCCAGGACGATGAAGCGGCGCCTGCCCGATTACATGGTGCCCTCCTATCTCGAGGAACTGCCGGCCATCCCGATGACGGTTTCCAACAAGGTGGATTTGCGCCAGCTGCCGAAGCCGACAAGCGTGCGGCTTTCGGGCGATCGCGCCATGGTGGCGCCCGGCAATGACGACGAGCGTTTCCTGGCCGAAGCATTGGCCGCGGTGCTGAAATTCGACGAAGTGTCCGTCGAGGACAATTTCTTCGACGATCTCGGCGCCAACTCCCTGCTGATGGCGCATTTCTGCGCGCGCCTGCGCACCAGGAAGGAATGGGCGACGGCCTCGATGCGCGACATCTACCTGCATCCGACCGTGGCGCGGCTCGCGCTTCATCTGGGCGTGGCGGACGAGATGACGACGGCCACCAACGAGCCCGTCCTCACCCGCCGAGCCTCGAACTTCGCCTACTGGACCTGCGGCGCCGCGCAACTGCTGTTCTACGCGCTCTACAGCTACGGCGCCCTGTGGGCGATCAACGGCGGCCTCAACTGGATGTATGACGCGCTCGACGATCCGCTGCAGCTGTATTTGCGCTGCGTGGGGCTTTCGGCCGCCGTGTTCTTCGGCATGTCGGGCTTTGCCGTCATCGCCAAATGGGTGCTGGTCGGCCGCTGGAAGGCGGAAGCGTTTCCCATCTGGGGCGTGCGCTACTTCCGCTTCTGGGTGGTCAAGACATTGATCCGCACCGCGCCCGTCGTTCTGTTCCGCGGCAGCCCGCTCTACAGCATCTACCTGCAGCTTCTCGGCACCAAGCTCGGCAAGAACGCCGTCATCGAATCGAAATCCGTGCCCGTCTGCACGGATCTCATCTCGATCGGCGCCAACACCATCCTGCGCAAGGAATCGATGATCCTCGGCTTCAGGGCGCAGTCCGGCTATATCCACACCGGGCCGCTGACCATCGGCCGCGATGCCTTCGTCGGCGTAGGCTCCACGCTCGACATCGACACCAGGATCGGCGACGGCGCGCAGCTCGGCCATTCGTCCTCGCTGCACCGCGGCCAAAGCATCCCCGACGGCGAACGCTGGCATGGGTCGCCGGCCGTGCCGACCACGGCGGATTATTGCAAGGTGCGCAATGTCGATCCGTCCAACATCCGGCGCTTCCTGTTCGAAGCGGTGCAGCTGATCGGCCTGTTTGCCATCGTCACCCCCTTGCCGCTGCTATTCCACAGCTACTGGGAAAACGTCGGCGACGACTACCAGGAGACCATCGGCGTCGTCGCGATCGGCACCACGGTCACGCTGTTCGGCTACCTGGCCGCATCCTTCCTGGCGGCGACGCTGGTGCCGCGCCTGGTCAGCCTGCTGTTGAAGCCCGGCCGCACCTACACGCTGTACGGCTTCCGCTACTGGCTGCAGACCGCCGCTGAATTCTCCAGCAACTCGCGCGTGCTCGGCCTGCTGGCCGGCGACAGCTCGGCCATCGTGCACTACATGCGAGCCATCGGCTGGAACCTCAACAAGGTGGTGCAGACCGGCTCCAACTTCGGCTCCAACCAGCAGCACGAAAACCCGCTTCTGTGCGAGATCGGCACCGAGACCATGGTGTCGGACGGGCTGTTCATGATCAACATGCACAAATCCGCCGCCGCCTTCAGGCTCGAGCCGACGAGGATCGGAGAGCGCAACTATCTCGGCAACAACATCTACTATCCGCCGGACGGCCGCACCGGCGACAACGTCCTGCTCGGCACCAAGGTGATGATCCCCATCGACGGGCCGCTGCGCGAGAATGTCGGGCTTCTCGGTTCGCCGACGTTTGAGATCCCGCGCATGGTGAACCGCGACAAGGAACTCATCGCCGGCATCGACGAGGACGACCGGCGCCGGCGCATCCCTTTGAAGAACCGCCACAACCTGGTGACGATCCTGCTGTTCGTGGCCACGCAATGGGTGATGCTGTTCGCCACGCTGGCGATCTGGGACCGGGCGCTGAACTACTACACCGAATGGGCGGAGGTTGCGCTGTTCGTCGCCGTGCTTTTGACGTCGGCGATCACCATTCCGTTCTACATCCTGGTCGAGCGGGCAAGCCTCGGTTTCGGCAGGCTGAAGCCGCAGATGACGACCATCTACGATGTCGCGTTCTGGCGCCATGAACGCCACTGGAAGCTGGCGGATTCGCCGATCGTGCGCCTGTTCGCCGGCACGCCGTTCCGGCCCATGATCCTGCGCCTGCTGGGCGTCAAGGTCGGCAGCCGTGTCTATGACGGCGGCAGCAATCTGACCGAACGCTCGCTGGTGGAGATCGGCGACGACGCCACCCTCAACGAGGGTTGCGTCATCCAGGCCCATTCGCTGGAAGAAGGTGCCTTCAAGTCCGACTTCATCCGCATCGGCAAGGGCTGCACGCTCGGACCCTCCGCCTTTGTCCATTACGGCGTCGTTATGGGTGAAGGCTCGGTGGTCGATGTCGACTCCTTCGTCATGAAGGGCGAAGAGCTGGAGCCCAACTCCATATGGCGTGGCAACCCGGCCAAGCTGCACCGCTTCGTCGAGCCGATCACCGACGATGGCTCCAAGGTATCGGCCAGGGCATCGGCTTGAAGAAGGGCGTCGGCTTGAAGAGGGGCATGGGCTTGAACACCGGAGACATCCGTCTCGTTGCCGTGACCGAGGCCAACCGGGCCCTGGTCACGGCCCTGGAACTCGCCCCGGAGCAGATGGATTTCGTCGCCGGCAATGCGGACTCGCTGGAAGAAGCCGGGACTGACGAAGACGCGCGGCCACGCGTCGTCATGGCAGGCGATCATGTCGTCGGCTTCCTGATGTACGAGGCTCCACCGGATGACGACGAGGCGCGCATCTACCGCTTCATGATCGACCGCGTTTTTCAAGGCAAAGGTTACGGCAAGGCCGCGTTGCGCGAAGTGCTGGGCGAAATCCAGGGGCTCAGCCACATAAGCCACGTCTCGATCTGCTACGAACCGGAGAACGATGCGGCGCGAAACCTCTATCGCAGCGCCGGTTTCGTCGAAGAAGGGCTCGACGAGGACGGAGAGATGATAGCCCATCTCGCTTTGCCGGTCCGGGCGCACAAGCCATGATGCGGCTGCCCGAGGAAATCGCCTTGGCCGAAGCGATCGCCGCCATCGCACCATCGGGTATCCGGATCGGATGCCGGATGATCCGCGACGGCGACGAGGCCCATCTGCTGCCTGGGGAAGCGCATTCCATCCCCGCGCGTCAGCCTGGCATGCGGCGCGCCAGCGGCGCGGCCCGGTGGATCGCGCACGGACTGCTGGCGGAGCTTGGCGTCGGCAACGTCGCCATCCTGCGCACGCCAGCGGGCGCGCCGGCCTGGCCCGACGGAATAATGGGTTCGCTCGCGCACGACGATGACATGGCCGTGGCAGCGATTGCACCGATTGGCGATATCGCCTCGCTCGGCATCGACGTCGAGCCCGCGCGGCCTCTCCCGGATGACATTTTGGCGCTCGTGACAACACCTGCGGACCGCACGGACGCAGCCGACCGGAATCTTGCCGGCCGCATCCTCTTTGCCGCCAAGGAAGCCGTCTACAAGGCCGTCTATCCGCTCGATCGCCAGGTGCTGGGTTATGAGGACATCACCGTCGACCTGAACGCAGGCCGCGCGACGACGAAGACGGGCCGCAAGGCCAGCCTCGCCTACTGCGTTGCCCCGCGCGTGGTCGTGCTGGCATTTGTCGATGGAGATGGGCGCTAGAGCTACTCGCCAACAATCTCCGTATATCCCTTCACCTCGCCATCCAGCCCGCGCAGCCGCCAGTTCTCGCCGTCCCGTCCCTCGACATGGCAAGGCCCGATCGGCACCTTGCCGCCGCCTTGCGGCAGGTCGAGCACATAGACGGGGTTGCAGATGCCCGACAGCCGCGCCCGCAGCGCTTCAGTCAGCGCCTGTCCCTGCGCAATCGTGGTGCGGCGGTGCGCCATGCCGCGCGCGAGGTCGCCATGGTGCAGGTAATAGGGTTTGACGCCGAGGCGGTACATCAGCTCGCGGCAGAGCTCCTCCAGCGCCTCGACGCTGTCATTGACACCCTTGAGCAGAACGCTCTGGTTGAGCAGCACGAAACCGGCCTGGCGCAGTGTGCGGCAGGCCACCTCGGTTGCGTCGGTGATCTCGCGCGCATGATTGAAATGGGTGACGACGGTGACCATCAGCCGGCCCTGCAGGGCGGCAACCAGTCCCGGCGTGATGCGCGACGGCAGCACCACCGGCACGCGCGTGTGGATGCGCAGCAGCCGCACATGCGCAATGGCTTCGATGCGCGCGAAGATTTCGGCCAGCGCCTTGTCGGGCAGCGACAGCGGATCGCCGCCGGTCAGGATCACCTCGCGGATCTCGGGATGGTCCGCGATATAGGCAAGCGCCGGCTCCAGCGCCTCGCGCGTATACCCGCGGCCGATCGCGGTCAGCGACTCCTTGCGAAAGCAGAACCGGCAATAGACCGCGCATTGATAGGTCGGGAACAACAGCACCCGGTCGGCATGGCGATGCGTCAATCGCGGCACCGGGCTGAAGTCATGGTCGGCGATCGGATCGTCGAGTTCGCCTTCCTGTTCCATCAATTCGTCCGGCGACGGAATGACCTGCGCCCGGATCGGGTCGGCGGGGTCGGTCCAGTCGATCAGGTCGAGATAGGCCTTTGGGATGCGAACCTTGTGGTTCGCCGCCGCGGCCTGGGCGGCTGCGCGCTCGGCTGGGGACAGCGGCAGGGACGCTAGATCGCGGACGTGGCGCACGCCGGCGCGGACTTCAGCCTGCCAGGCGGCGTCGGGGCCGGCGGTGGGTGCGGCGTGGAGTTTGGTGTCTGAAGTCATCGGAGTTTCTCGGGGGCAGTTTCTGGCGGAGCTATCGGCCGGATGGCCAGGCGGGTCAACCTTCTGGGGTGGTCGCCGCCATCAAATCCACCGCCCGCAAATCCGTAGGTATTTAGCCAAAATGGCACTATTCTGCGCAGTCCGGGCTTCAGGGAAAACGAATGGATTTCAGCACTGGCCATGGTTACCTGCTCATCGGCGGCCTCATCCTCGTCGGTACTGGGCTGCTCATCCTGTCGCTGATCGTCAATCTGCGCGTCGCCCACAGCGTGCGCGACGACGTGCGTCATCGCGAAAAGCTGCTGGAATATTACCGTAACATCTTCTCGCAGTTGGGCGTGATCCTGATCGGCATCGGCGTGTCGCTGTTCATCTTCTTTTTCCAGCAGAATTACCAAGACCAGCGCAGACGCGAAACGGATCTCCAGCAGGTTCTGGCCAAGCTGGCGGCGCGCATCGCTCGCGGCGCTCCCCTCGTCGAGTCACTTGGCGAATTCGACGGGCTGCTGGACGACGGCGGGGCCTACGTTAGTCCCGAACTTGGTGGAACCAACGCCGCCATCGGCGCGCAGGGAGCGGAGCTTGGCAAGCAGATCCGCGAAATCCTGCTGGTTGAGCGCGACGTCGACATCCGGGACTTCGACATCCTCAACCTGTCGCGCGATTTCGAGTCGTCGTTCGTCGTCAGCGAGCTCGATCCGGCGCTATGGTTCGACATCGTGCGCGACGAGAGCGAGATCAAATATGCCATCACCCAACTCACCCTCGATTACAAGGACCTGCAGGATGCGATCGGCGGCGAACCGGTCGAGGTTGCGATCGCCAATCCTGAAACCGAGCGCAAGATCAAGCACGAGGTGCTCGACATCTTCTATGACGCCGACCTCCTGCGCCAGCGCAGCAGGCGATTTCTCGGCCGTGCGTGCTGGCTTCTCAACCACGGACGCAGCTTTGTCGGTCTTGCACCGGTCGAAGCGATCGAAGCCGATGCGAGGTCGCACCAGGAATGGATCGACCGGGCGAAACCCTTGCTGACGCAGGCGAAGTCGGGCAGCGGCGATTGCTTCAAGCTGCTCCGATACGGCCCGGCATCATGAACTCCCGGCGGCACCGTTCGATTTGGAAGTCAGTCACCCACACGTTGCAGCGTGCCGAGATGATTGTCGTCGAGGAAACCTACGGTCATGGCCGACGCCTTGCCATCGGGGCCGACGACAAAACTTACACCCGAGGGGCTGTCCGGCGTCTCCGCGTCGGGGAAGGTCAGGAAAAGGTCACCGTCGAAATGCCTCAATGAATAGGACCGGCCAGCGGCCGGGCCTACCTTGAGCACAAGGTCGTCTCCCGCTTTCGACACAATCGCGTCGCCGATGAAGTCGTTGGCGTACCGGCCGGCATAGACACTGCCCGGCCCGGCTCGCCGTGACGGAGACGGCGGCGCGGCATAGGTGGCCTTGGCCGCCGCGACCGCCGGACCGAACAGGCCCGCATAGATATCATTCCACGCCGTGACCCAGTCCTTCTCGACCCTACCATCGAAGACGAGATCGGCGAAGCTGTCGGACAATCCCTCCGGCAGGCCAGTCGGAAAGGCGTTGGCGACGATGACTATGCCCAGCTTCTCCTTTGGGAAGACTGTCACCAGGGTACGCGCGCCGACGCTGAAGGCGCCGGCGTGGCCCCAGCTCAGGCCGTGTCGGCCGAATTCGACGTTCCAGCCGAGGCCGTAGAACGATGCGCCGCCGGAGACGGGATTGTTGCCGCGCGCTATCAGCGGAACATGCGTCTGGCTTAGCGCATCGGCGGCAATCAGTGTCTTGCCGGCATAAACGCCGTTGCCGAGAATGAGGCGCACCCATTGCGAGAGGTCACGTGCCGTAGAGCTGACGCCGCCGGCGGGCGCCTGCGCATCCGGATCGCGCTCTATCCTCGCGGCCCAGGCGCCATCGACCTTGACGTGAAGCGCGGCGCGGTTGGTTTGCTTGACGAAGTCTGAATGACGGGAACTGGTCGAGGCCATGCCAAGCGGACGGTAGAGCTTCTCCTCGGCGACCTCCTCCCAGGGCTTTCCCGTCGGTGTCGCGGCTGCCACGGCACCCTCTGTCAATCCGAAATTGCTGTAGGAATACTCGGCGCGAAAGCTCGACGATAGTGGCACGAACCGCAGGCGATGCAGGATCTCGACGCGGTCGTAGCCAATGTCCTCGAGGTCGTCTCCGGCGGTGCCCGGAAGGCCGCTGCGATGCGAAAACAGGTCACGGATGGTGAGCTGGCTTGCCGGATAAGGATCGGCCAGCCGGAAGGCCGGATCGAGATCGGCGATCTTCGAATCCCAGGACACGATCCTGTCGCTGACCAACGCCGCTACGACGGTGGTGGAAACCGGCTTGGAAAGGGAGGCGATCTGAAACACCGTGTCGGCATCGACGGTCTCAGGCTTGCCGGCCTCGCGATGCCCAAAACCCTTGAGGAAGATCACCTCGTCATCGCGCACGACGCCGATGGCGAGACCGGGTACGGCACCGTCCGCTACGGCAGCTTCGGCAAGCGCCTCGAGCTTCGACAGGGCAGCAGTGATGCGCTCGGGCGTGAGGGTATCGGCCAGCGCCGCGTGCGGCCAAAGCGCCGTTGCGGCGATGAAGACCCAAACCCTCCACTGACAGAGATTCCGATTCAGCCGCATGCACAAGCCTCCTCCCAGGAATTCACGTGGCCATGATACAGACCCGCACGGGTGAGGCCAGCCCTTCTCAGGCCACTCGCGCTGCGAGCCGGATGTTCGATCTCCTTCAACGGCCATGCCGACGACGTCAGCTTCAGCGACGCGCTCCCCTGATCCTACCGCCCAGCGGTGCCCGCCATCGCCACAAAGGCGCTCTCGATGGTCTCGAACGTCAGCTCCGGATAGAGCGCTCCGGCTTCCGGCGTGGCCGTCTCGAGCGCGGTCTCGCCGCGAATCCAGAACGCCCGCAGCAGTCCGAGCCACGGGGCTGATGCGATCTTCGCCTCCAACTCCGCCGCACTCTGGGGCACGATGCGCGGCGAGCGGCCGCTCGCCCGGCGCCACAGATCGATCATTTCGTTCTGGGTGATCTTGTTCTGGGCGATCCGGATTTCGCTGCGGACAGCATTGGGGTCGTTCAGCGCACGCATGGTGACCGCGGCGATGTCCTTTTCGCTGACGAACGTCGCCGGCACATTGCCGTTGCCATAAAGCGTCACCTCTTCGGGAGGCAAAGGCGACGAGCCGAAGCGCATCAGATCGCCCAGCGTCGTCACCCATGTCGAGAAGAAACCATTGGTGTAGATCACCGTATAGGGCAGATCGGCCTCCTTGATCGCGTCGAACACCGCTCGCTTGAGGTCGAGCGGCGGAATCGAGCCCGGTGCGGCGACGGCGAAGTCGAGGCCGAAGCCGGCGGAAGGCACGTAGCGGGAAACGCCGACATCCCTGAGCGCCCGCACCAGCGTCATCTCGCTGGCCGAATGCACATGCACCGAGGAGATGACGCGGTCCACCGCACTGGCGGCGCGAACAAGGCTGTCATAGTCGTCGAGATCGCCGACATGGATTTTGGCGCCGAGCTCCTTCAGCGAACGCAGCCGCTCTTCATTGCCGGCCGTTGCCGGACGAACCAGAACGTGCAGGCGATCGCCATTGCGGACGCTGGCTTTCGCCATCTCGCTGCCGAGCAGCCCCGTCGCGCCGATGATCAGGGTGCTGGTCATATCGCCCTCCCGTCGCGCAGGATGGCACCGTCCCAGTCGCGCTCCAGGCCGATGTCATGCAAACGATGGTCCGAGAAGCGTGAAACCCGGCGCAACGCACGCCGGCGCTCGACGGCTGCCGAGGTTCTAAGTGCAAGACCGCTCAACGCGGCACTGATGGATTCGAAGGTCGGGTTCATTGTCCGTCTCCTGTGTTTGCCCCAAGCGCAAGCGTGCCGACGCCGTCCGCAGAGGGACGAGCATGATGATTGCTCACACTTATTTCTGGTCGTTCAGTCCAGCGGCGAGATGGGAAACCCGATCTGGATGCGCCGCTACGCTTATAGATTGGACATTTCCGGGCTGGACGACAAACGACTCTTTGTGCAGGATTTGTGAGCAACGCTCACAGATGGATCATGCCGCGCAGACTGCCGCCCCTCACCGCCCTGCCCGCCTTCGAGGCCGCCGCCAGGCATCTGAGTTTTTCGAAGGCGGCGGGTGAACTCAACGTCACCCATGGCGCGGTCAGCCGCGCCATCCGCAACATCGAGGACAGGCTGGGCATCCAGCTTTTCGATCGGGGAACGCGGTCCGTGCGCCTGACGTCGGTGGGCGCGGCCTATGCATCTGAAGTCAGGACGGCGCTAGACCAGATCGCCGCCGCCACCATCGCCGCCACGCCCGACCGCACGACAGGCATCCTGAATGTCAGCACATCGGACGGTTTTGCCGGCCGCTGGCTGGTGCCGAGGCTGCATCGCTTCCACCGCGCCAACGCCGACATCGACGTGCGGCTGTCCACGTCTGGCGTGCTTTCCGATTTCGTCAGTGACGGCATCGACATCGCCATCCGTTATGGCAAGGGCGGTTATGCCGGCGTGACCGCGGAATTTCTCGCCGATGAGGAGGTTTTCCCCGTCTGCAGCCCCGAACTGCTGCAAGGCGAAAATCCGCTGCGCCTGCCCGGGGATCTCAGGCATCACAAGCTGATCCATGACGCCTTTCGCATCGACTGGGCGACATGGCTGCAACATGCCGGCGTGGTAGATGTCGATCCGAAGCGCGGCGTGCGCTTCGATTCCGCCACCTTCGCCGTGGAGGCCGCGGTGCATGGCGAAGGCGTGTTGCTGGGCCGAAGCGCGCTGGTCTCGGCCGACCTCGCCGCGGGGCGGCTGGTGAGGCCCTTCGACCTCGCGCTGAAATCCGCCTCGCGCTACTACGTCGTCTACCGCGACGGCGCGCTGCGCCAGAAGAAGATCAGGGCGTTCCGCGACTGGCTGTTTGCCGAAGTGGCGGCCGACTGGATTGGTGCGACGAAGGGCGATTGAGGTAGAAGGGCTGCGCTTGCAACCCAAGCAGCGCCGCGCAGACCCCCACCCCGCTGCTTCGCATCGACCCTCCCCACAAGGGGAGGGTGAGGAAGGCGCCCTGCCCGCCTGCCGACAGCGCCTTTTTTTAGAAATGCGGAAAAGCTGGGCTCCCAACCTCCCCTTGTGGGGAGGTCGGACCGGAGGTCCGGGTGGGGGTTATGGCGCAACTTTGCTGGACTGGAGCTCCTCGCCTCACGAAGTCAAAGAGGAGGTCGGCCCGGCACTACTCCTTCGCGCGATAGGCGTCCGGCACCATGAACACTTCGTCGGCGCGGCCATAGCCGCCATCGGCGACCTCCTCCACCAGGACCATCGTGTAGGGGCGCACCCCCTCGCCGAAGAAGTCGACGAACATAGCGGTCGTTCGGTGGATGAGGTCTTCCTTCTGCGCCTTGGAGAGAGCGGCCTGCGGCATCTTGATGTTGGCGAATGGCATGATCGTTTTCCTTCTCTTTGGGGTTGGGTTTCAGGCTTTGGGAGGGAGCCGTTCGGCAAGGCCGATCTGTCATCGTCTCCTCAGACCACGCCGCCATTGGCGCGGATGATTTGTCCGTTGACCCAGCCACTGTCCGGTCCGGCCAGGAACGAGACCAGCCCGGCAATGTCATCGGGCTGGCCGAGCCGGCCGAGCGGGATCATCTTGCCGATGGCCTCGATCTGCGCCTCGCTCTTGCCTTCCGTGAACAGCGCGGTCTCGATCGGTCCGGGCGCCACCGCGTTGACGGTGACACGGCGCGCGCCAAGCTCCTTGGCCAGGATGTGGGTGATCGCCTCGACACCCGCCTTGGTGGCGGCGTAGACGCCGTAGCCCGGCTGGTAGAGACCGACGACGCTGCTGGAAAAATTGACGATGCGGCCGCCGTCGCGAAGCCGGCGCGCGCCTTCCCGCATGCCGCGGAACACGCCGCCGAGATTGATCGCGATCTGCGTGTCGAACGCAGCATCGTCGGTCTGCGCGATCGGCGAAATCTTCATGATGCCGGCATTGTTGACGAGGATGTCGATGCCGCCGAACGCTTTCTCGCCGGCGTCAAACAGTGCGGCGATGCCGTTTGGATCGGCGATATCTGCCTGCACGGCGATCGCCTTGCCGCCGTCGGCCTCGATGCTGCGCACAAGCTCTTCGGCCTCCGCACGTCCCCGTGCATAGTTGACGACGACAGCGACCCCGTCGCGGGCGAGCCGGCGTGCGATCGCCGCACCAATCCCCTTCGAGGCACCGGTCACGATCGCCGTTCTGGTTTGGTTGCCCGTATCTGTCTGCTTGGATGTCATGGAAGTCTCTCCGTGTGTTGGTGACACGGATATAGGCCGGCCCGCTTTCCGGATAATCAGCCGCCTATTGACATCACTATTCGGAAACTGCGAACAAAAACCATGGATCGACTGGACACGATGCGGCTCTTCGTTCGCGTTCTGGAGCGGCGCAGCTTCACCGCTGCCGCAGCCGATCTCGGCCTGCCGCGCTCAACCGCGACGGAAGCCATCCGGCGGCTGGAAGAGCATCTCGGCGCGCGCCTGCTGGAACGAACGACGCGGCAGGTGAACGCCACGCAGGATGGCGAAGCCTACTATCGGCGCTGCCTGTCGATCCTGGCCGAAATCGAGGATGCCGAAGCCGCCTTCCGCAATGCCGAACCGTTCGGCCTGCTGCGCATCGACGCCAGCACGCTGCTCACCCGCACCTTCCTGCTGCCGCGCCTGCCGGAGTTTTTGGCCCGCTATGTCAGGATCGACCTGCAGATCGGCCAAAGCGACCGGCTGGTCGATCTCGTGCGTGAAGGCATCGACTGTGTGATCCGCGTCGGCGAGCTACCCGACAGCGGCATGATCATGCGCCGGCTCGCGATGATCCGCGAGATCACTTGCGCCAGCCCTGCCTATCTCGAGCGCCACGGCACGCCCGCCTCCCCCGATGCGCTCGACGGTCACCAGGCGGTGGGCTTTGTCTCGTCGCGCACCGGAGAGACCCTTCCGTTCGAATTCACCGTCGCCGGCAATATCCGTGAGGTGCGGCTGCCAAGCCGCGTCGCCGCCAACAATTCCGATACCGCCGCGGACCTGGCGCGGCTTGGCCTAGGCCTGATCCAGGCGCCGCGCTATCGCTTCGAGAAGGATCTTGCCGACGGGACGCTCATCGAGGTGCTGGCCGATTACCCGCCCTCGCCGACACCGCTGTCGGCGCTTTACCCGCAGAACAGACAGCTCTCGCCGCGCCTTCGCGTCTTCCTCGACTGGGCCTCGCGCATCTTTGCCGAGGCGGATCTCTAGGGCGCAAAAACGCGCCGCTCCCGGTCAATTCGGTTTTGCAAACCCGGCCAGGGACGCATAGCCGCGCACCACGCTCTTGCGTTCTTCGCGCGAAGCGACGGCGTCGATGTCATCAAAGCCATGCGGCGCCCGGGATTCGACCATGTCTATGACTGCTTCCGGGCCGCCTTGCCGATTGGCCAGTACGATGGCCGATGTGGCCGGCCGCCGCTCCCCATCATATCGCGCGAGCGCGGCTTCGACGGTTGGTCCTGCGGCCAGATGCATCGCGAGGCAGGAGGCGTCGAGTATTGCCTGGCTGGCTCCGTTCGACCCCACCGGATACATGGGATGCGCCGCATCGCCGAGCAGCGTCACCCGCCCGAACGACCATCGCGGCAGCGGGTCGCGGTCGCAGTTCGGATATTCGTAGAAGCCATCCGTTGCCTGGATAATCGAGGCAGGGTCGACAAAATCCAGCTGAAACCGGTCGCGCACGAAGGGCAGCACATCATCGATCACACCCGGGCGGCTCCAGTCGCCGGGACGCAGCGGTGATGTGCCGCGATCACTGGTATTGGCCATCACCGCCCAGTTGGTCAGCCTGGTCTCCGGCTCTTCGCGATCCGGCTCGATCGGATAATAGACGAACTTGGCGAAATTGCCGCCGGCAACCGCCATGGTGCGCCCGTCGCGCCAGACCGGCCATGGCGTGGCGCCGCGCCATAGCATCGTGCCGTTCCAGATCGGCGGCCCTTCTTCGGGATAGAGCACGGCCCTGACGGCGGAATGGATCCCGTCGGCGCCTATGAGCAGGTCGCCATGCGCCTCGCCTCGCGAGCCGTCATGCCGGCGGAAATGCGCCACGACCTCGCCCTCGCTCTGCTCGAAGGCATCGACAAGGCTTGCCGTGCTGATGACGTCGCCGCCAAGCCTGTTCAACACGGCCCGGTGAATCAGCCCCAGCAGCCTGCCGCGATGGATGCTGATTTGCGGAACCTCGTAGCCGGCATCGATGCCACGCAATTCCTGCCATACGATTTGGCCGAAGCGGTTGGTGTAGACAAGCTCGCGTGTCCTCACCCCCTCCGCGTCGAGCGCCGGCATCAGCCCAAGCCCGGCCAGCGCCTTGACCGCGTGCGGCAGCATGTTGATGCCGACGCCAAGTTCGCGGATGTCGTCGGCCCGCTCGAACAGTTCAACCTCGAAGCCTGCCTCATGCAGGAACAGAGCGGTGGTGAGGCCGCCAATTCCGGCCCCGGCGATCAAAGCTTTCATCAGTCACTCCCTTGCTGTGAAAAATCGGTGTTCGCAGGACGGCCACACACCCGTCGTCGTTTCAGCACGGCATCGTCACGGCGATGCGCATGGCCTGGGATATTCGAGTTGCATGACGACGAAGTCGGCCGTGCGTGCTCCGTGGCGGCAGCGATGGCGCGCAGCGTTTCGCCCAGTGCTTTTGCCGGCTGCCTGCTGCCGCCTGGCGCTAGCAAGCTCCCTGTGGGCCAGTTGGCGTGGCAATCCATGCTCCGGCACGACAAGGCCGGTGGCACCGGCACTGCTCCACAAGGCAAGTCCCGGCTCATGGGGTCCGGTCTCCTATGGCTTGACGACGAGGCTACCGGCGTTAGGGTTCGTCCGAAATGACATAAATCGGGCGAATACTGCCATGCCGAGGCACGTTGCCGTCGTCGTTCATCCTGGTTTCCAGCTTCTCGATGCGGCCGGGCCGACAACCGTCTTCGAGATTGCGGAGCGATACCGCCCGCACAGCTACGAGCTGACGCTGCTGGCGCCCGGCGGCGGCGACGTTGAAAGCTCTTCGGGTCTGAAGCTCCTCACCAGGCCTTTGCGCGATGGCCCTTTCGACACCGTTATCGTATCGGGCGGCGAAATCATCCGCTCCATGGAGGCGATGGACGAGATCGTCGCCTGGTTGAGGCGCGCCCCGGCGCGGCGCATCAGCAGCGTCTGCACCGGCGCGTATCTGCTGGCAAAGGCTGGATTGCTCGACGGTCGCCGCGCAACCACCCACTGGGCCAGCAGCGACGACTTCCACCGCCGCTATCCGAAGGTCAGGCTCGATGCCGAGCGTATTTTCATCAGGGATGGCGACATCTGGACGTCGGCCGGCATCTCGGCCGGAATAGACCTGGCGCTTGCCCTCGTCGAAGACGACCTTGGCGCTGAGGTGGCGCGCCGCACCGCGCAGCAGATCGTCGTGCACCAGCGCCGGCCGGGCGGCCAGTCGCAATTCTCGGCCTTCGTCGAGCTGGGCGGGCGAACCGGCCGCTTCGCCGCGCTGATCGAATGGGTGCGGGTAAACCTGGCCGAACCGCTGACCGTCGAATGCCTGGCCGATCACGCGGCCATGAGTCCCCGCAACTTCGCCCGCGCCTTCACGGCCGAGACCGGCGTCACGCCGGCAAAGGCCGTAGAGCGCATGCGCCTGGAGACGGCTCGCAGGGTGATCGAGACCAGCCATCTCCCGCTTGAGCGCATCGCCGAAACCGCCGGTTTTGGCGATCCCGGCCGCATGCGGCGCGCATTCCTGCGTACACTTGGCCAGCCGCCGCAGGCGTTTCGGGCGGCTGCCGGACACAGGGGGCTTCAACCGGGGCGGCCAAGCAGCGGCCCTGCCCGGCTTAAAGGCAGCTCCGGCCCAAAGGCGGACAAAAGCGAATGAGCGCACTTGATCCATAACCGAAGTTTCACGAAACTCGTCCCAAAGCCGGTTGCTGCCATTCAGTGCGCCCACTTTCCGTCTGTTGGACTGGATATTGCGGCGCCTGGCCTAATCGCCGCAGATGAGGAACCGGATAGCCATTATGAGGAGACTGTTTATAACGGTCGCTGAAATCGCGATGACCAAGGGGAGACGATGCGCTACATACGTCCGCTTTCAATAGAAGATGCCGTTGGCCAGTTGGCCGGGTCGGCTGGTACGGCCGCCATCCTCGCGGGAGGCAGCGACCTCCTGGTCAGAATGAAGGGCGGCTTTGCCGAACCGGAGCTGATCGTCGACATCAAGGCGATCGATGGCTTGAGCGAGATCCGGGAAACGGCTGAAGGCTTCAGCATCGGCGCCGCGGTTCCCTGCGCCGTCCTGGGGGAGAACACCGCCCTCAAAAAGGCATGGCCCGGTGTCGTCGAGGCGGCCAAGCTGATCGGCTCCAAGCAGGTGCAGGGACGCTGCACCATCGTGGGCAATCTCTGCAACGCATCGCCGGCAGCCGACAGCGTGCCGGCGCTGGTTGCCGCCGGCGCCAAGGCAGTGGTCGTCGGGCCGGGGGGCAGGCGCACTGTCCCCGTGCAGAGCGTGCCGACCGCGCCGGGCAAGACGTCGCTGGCCAAAGGCGAGATCATCGAGGCGATCCTGCTCGACAAGCGCGCGCCGCGGTCTGGCGATGCCTATCTGCGTTTCATTCCGCGCACCGAGATGGACATCGCGGTGGTCAGCGCCGGGGTGAACCTGACGCTCGATGAGCACGGTGTGGTCAAATCGGCACGCGTTGCGCTGGGCGCCGTGGCGGCGACGGTGCTTCTGGTCGAAGAGGCGGCGGAGGTGCTCATCGGCTCCAAGCTGGACGAGGCGACGCTGGAGCGGCTCGCCAAGGTTTGCGCGGGGGCATGCCGTCCCATCGACGACAAGCGCGGCACCATCGAATTCAGAAGAAAAGTTGCGGGCGTGCTGGCCAAGCGGGCCGCCACGACCGCCTATGCACGCGCAGGAGGCAAATGATGGCTGGTGTAGCAGTTTCAACGACAATCAACGGCGACGCTGTCGAGTATCTTTGCCAGCCCGACGAGACGCTGCTCGACGTCCTGCGCGATCGGCTGGGGCTGACAGGCGCCAAGGAAGGCTGCGGCACCGGCGACTGCGGCGCTTGCAGCATCATCCTCGACGACCGGCTGGTGTGCTCATGTCTGGTGCTCGGCGCCGAGGCTGAAGGCCGCCGCGTCGAGACTATCGAGGGCATGGCGCATGGCGACACGCTGCACCCGCTGCAGCAGAAGTTCCTCGAGCATGCGGCGCTGCAATGCGGCATCTGCACGCCGGGCTTCCTGATCGCGGCCAAGGACCTTTTGGCCAAGAACCCCGACCCGACCGAGGAGGAAATACGCTTCGGCCTTGCCGGGAACCTGTGCCGCTGCACCGGCTACGACAAGATCGTGCGCGCCGTCCAGGACGCGGCCATCGTGATGAAGGGAGCCTGAGATGAATTTCGATCCACGTTTTTCCGGACGTAAATTCACTTCTGTCGGCACACGTCCGATCCGTCCCGACGGCATCGACAAGGTGACGGGCCGCGCGCGCTACGGTGCGGACTTCAACATGGCCGGCCAATTGGTCGGGCGCGTTCTGAGAAGCCCGCACGCCCACGCCAGGATCGTCAAGATCGACATTTCGAAGGCGGAGAAGCTCGCCGGCGTCAAGGCGGTGGTCACCGCGGCCGACCTGCCGGACCTCACCGATGGCGATGCCGCCATGTACGACGTCCTCGACAATTGCATGGCGCGCACGAAAGCGCTCTATGACGGCCACGCGGTGGCCGCGGTCGCTGCGATCGACGCCCGCACGGCCAGGCAGGCGCTGAAGCTCATCGAGATCGAGTACGAACTGCTGCCGCACGTCACCGATGTCGACGAGGCGGCGAAGCACACGGCACCCTTGATCAATGATGCCATCTTCACCGAGGGTCTTGAGGAAAAGCCGGTAAAACCCTCCAACGTCACCAAGCGCAGCCAGTTTGGCCATGGCGATGTCCATCAGGGTTTCGGCCACGCCGACTTCATCGTCGAGCGCTCCTTCAAGACCGAGCAGACGCACCAGGGCTATATCGAGCCGCATGCCTGCGTGGCCAATTTCAGCTCCGACGGCACCGCCGACCTCTGGGTCTGCACGCAGGGCCATTTCGTCTACCGCCAGCATTGCGCCCAGCTGCTTGGCATGGAAGCCTCGAAACTGCGCGTCACCTCTTCGGAGATCGGCGGCGGTTTTGGCGGCAAGACCCATGTCTGGGCCGAGCCGGTGGCGCTGGCGCTGTCGCGCAAGGCCGGACGGCCGGTGAAGCTGGTGATGACCCGCGACGAAGTGTTCCGCGCCTCGGGCCCGACCAGCGCCACCTCGATCGACGTGAAGATCGGCGCCCGCAAGGACGGTACGATCACCGCCGCCGAAGCGACGCTGCGCTACAGCTGCGGCCCGTATGCCGGCTCCTGGGCCGAGATCGGCGCCATGACGGCGTTCGCCTGCTACAAGCTCGATAACGTGAAGACGGTCGGCTACGAAGTGCTGGTCAACCGGCCGAAGACCGCTGCCTACCGCGCGCCCTCGGCGCCGATGGCGGCGTTTGCGGTGGAAAGCGCGGTCGACGAGCTGGCCAAGAAGATCGGCATGGACCCGGTCGACTTCCGCATCAGGAACGCGGCTCAGGAAGGCACAAGATCCTCCTACGGCCCGGTCTACGGCCCGATCGGCATTGGCCCGACGCTGGAGGCGGTGAAGAGCCACCCGCACATGAAGGCGCCGCTGGGCAAGAACCAGGGCCGTGGCATGGCTTGCGGTTTCTGGTTCAACTTCGGCGGCCAGACCTGCACCGACCTCAACATCGGCATGGACGGTTCGGTCTCGCTGGCCGTCGGCACGGTCGATGTCGGTGGTTCGCGCGCGTCGCTGTCGCTGGTGGCGGCGGAGGAACTCGGCATCGACTATTCCCAGGTCAAGGCGATCGTCGCCGACACCTCCAGCCTCGGCTACAACGACATGACGGACGGCAGCCGCGGCACCTTCTCGTCGTCCATGGCGACGATCTCGGCCGCCCGCAACGCCATCAAGATCCTGCGCGAGCGCGCCGCGCAGATGTGGGACATTGCCGTCGACGACGTGGTCTGGGAAAAGGGCCACGCGATTGCCAAGGGCGAGAAGCACGGCAATCTCGGCAAGCTGTCGCTCAAGGAGATCGCGGTCGAGTCGGGCAAGACCGGCGGACCGATCGCCGGCCACAGCGAACTCGTCGCCGATGGCGCCGGCGTCTCCTTCGCCACCCATATCTGCGACATCGAGGTCGATCCCGAGACCGGCGCCGCCAGGGTCATCCGCTACACGGTCGTGCAGGACGCCGGCAAGGCGGTGCACCCGACCTATGTCGAGGGACAGTACCAGGGCGGTGCGGCGCAAGGCATCGGCTGGGCGCTCAACGAGGAGTATATCTACGGCAAGGATGGGCGGCTGCAGAACGCCGGCTTCCTCGACTACCGCATCCCGGTCTGTTCGGACCTGCCGATGATCGACACGCAGATCCTCGAGATCCCCAACCCCAACCATCCCTACGGAGTGCGCGGTGTCGGCGAGACGTCGATCGTGCCGCCGCTGGCGGCGATCGCCAACGCGGTGTCGAACGCCGCGGGCGTGCGCATGACGCACATCCCGATGTCGCCGCCGCGCATCCTGGCGGCGATCGAGGCGGAACGGGAATGGTCGAAGTAACGCTCTGGGGCTCGCTCGCCGCGACCGCCGGAGGCAACAGCAAGGTCGAGATCGAGGCCAAGGACATAAGGGAGCTGTTCAGGAAGCTGGCTGAACAGTATCCCGGGATTGAGCCCTGGATCGATCGTGGGATCGCGGTTGCGATCGACGGGACGATCTATCGCGATACCTGGTCGAAGGAGTTGCCGGAGGGGGCGGAGATTTTCCTGTTGCCGCGGCTGGCGGGGGGGTAGTGAGGTTGCGCTATCGACCCGGGGCAGGTGTCCGCAACTGGCGTCTGGAATGGCACTTCGCGCTTTGTACTAACGGATGGCTATTTGAGCGTCTGCCCGTCTTGAGCCAAGATTAGCGGAATAAGTTGGACCGCTACACGGCTGGCGACAATGGCTCCGTGGCGCTGATATCTGTCCTCTTTGTGCTCATTCGCGTAATCCACTGCTACTTTGACTCCGAAGAAATCGACGTGATCCACAGAACGCTTTGCCGCGCGATAAACACCAAACATTTCCATATCTAGGCCGAGCACCCGCTTGTGCGCCTCTGCGATCATTGCTGCCATGTCCTTTGATGCGATTACAGCAGAGCCACTAACCATCGGTGCCACCATAGCCTTGCTTTCAAAAAACTCAGGGTCGTTGAGCGATTTCAGGTCCTCCTTAATATCCTTAAAGTGATTGCTCCGCTCGATCTCTTGCTTGATTATAGTATCTAGGCGATCTGGAATTGGCTCTTGATACATCTCCAACGTGAATTCGTTCCCGAACCACTTGCCGGCTTGGTGCTCCCATACTGGGCTGCCAATGAGAATGTCGCCAAGCTTTGCGCGTCCCTCGAACGCTGCACATATTCCGACGATCAAAACGAGCTTGGGGCGGAAAGTTTCAATAGCCTTATCCGTCGCAATACTGGCTTCAACCAAGCCCATCCGAGGGAGCACCACTGCGACTCCAGTGTGCTTCTCGATGTCTATTTCGAGACAATTCAGTCCGTTTCGAAAGAAGAGCTTTCCAATCTCCGCTTTCGTGCTTTGCAGCACTTGACGTTCAAGAGGCAATCCGCAAATGATTACAAAGTCATGCTCTTGAAATCGAAATGCACGTTGCAAGCTCACTTCTAGTGCTGGAATCCAGTGCGCCCCGTCAGAGTACTCAACAGTCGCTATTCCGAGCCCGGCAAGCTCCCTACTACGAGCTACCACCAGATCGTCGTGTTGCGTTATCGCGACATAGGCTGCCTTCGCATTTAGGTTACTCGCCCGTATGAGTTCGATGACGTGATCCGTGATGTCAAATGGAACATCGCCGTCCCTCATAGGCACCATAAGATCAAGTATAACAAGATCAAACCTTGAAATAGATAATATCGCTGTGAACTTCGAAAAACTTACAACGCGGTCTATCTCAACGTCATCGATATCGATGTATTTATTTATTACACCTATTATTGCCTCTGCCTTTTCATCTTCATCTTCAAGTAAAAGTATCTTAGTCATCAAAGCTCCCCGATAAATCGAGCAAAATTAAGTCGCCAGTTCGTGCTCGACTGATCGAAGTGAATGATTCCAATCAGATTTACACTGACTTCCTCAGACAAGCGGCTAATCACCTCAGGTAATCTAACCAACTCGCCCCAGATTTCCACCTCTGGGTATTGCGTAACAATCAAAACGGCGTCGCTACGCCTCAGTCGGTTCAACTCCAATAGCACTTCAACTCCGCCAGATGGCATGGACTTTGGATTCCCCACGCCCAGCGCACGATCATGACTGGGCAAAGCGATATCCAGGATTATCAAATCATACGAGGCGGCGCAGACGCTCTCGACAGCCGTTTGAACAGCTCGTGCGCACGCGATATGATCAACTACAATGATTTCGTTGAGTGCAACGCTAATGGCTTCTTCCTTGAACGGGTCGTCCTCAACCAGCAGAACGTTCATTGGCTTCAAAGCGTTGTCAGGGTCAGTCTGAATGTGAAGGCGACGCCGTTTGGAGAGAACGACACCGAAACATCTGAGATATCGGTTTTCGCTGATGTTAGCGCCCTCAACTTGCGAATCCCTGTTGATCCTTCTGTCACAAGCGCGTCGTCCATAGGGGCTGTCATCTCGTGCTCAATTCTTTCGCGTGAATAGCTTTCACGCCCGGCTTCAAACTGCGACACCACAGTTACATAGATCGTCGTGACAGGGCCGTCGACCTTTTCGCTGACGCTCAGTTCAAGGGCCCCACCAATCTGACCATGTCGAGCAGCATTATGCACCAGAATGTACAAACCGTCGTATACGTATTGATATCGGTGGCCAACAATTCGGGTACCCGACTCTTCGGGTTCAGACACCTCAGGAGCAAAACCTGCGACCTGCTCGGCTACCTCCATTCGTACTACCTGAAATAGCTCCTGTAACGTAGCAGAGGGCGTCGTTTCCTTTGGAGCAGCAAACCATGCACTAATTTGCTGGAGTGTCTCCGCGACTTTCTCATTCACCCTTCGCACAATTGCTCTTGCTTGGTCATCGTCAGCGCCGGGCTCTGGCATTCGCCGGAGATCCTCCTTCTTTAGCAGAAGCTTTTCACCGCGCCATCTCTCTAACTCTCGCTGAATCTCGGTGAGGTTAGGCTGCAACAGTAACCAACACGACTGAAAAATTATATCAATTGCCTCAGGTATCGAATTATTGCTCAATAACGACTCGCAGACCTGCCGCACGGAGAATTCAAGCATATTATACTCTGCGCCTCGTACGTGAGGCACAAGTAACCCTCTGGGTTTTTTGTCAGATTTCACCTGGAGTCGTTCTCGAGGAAACAGTTTCACCTCGTCGCCGAATCGCGCCAACCAAAATCGCAAACCATGCTCATAGTTCACGCGATCAGTGCCGCATTGATTTAGTAGTTCTTCGACCAAGTCAGATGCGCTTTTTATTAGAGTTCCGTGAAATGTCCCATGCCTTATTCGGCGCCCTATGTATGAATCAACACCATAGGCTTTGTTGCAACAAAACTCATTGTAAGCCGCATCAATTATGCTAGCTACCTGAAGAGATGGGTCGATAAGGATCTCTATCTGGTCGTCGATCTTGACCTCTTGGGCAGGAATACTCTGATCTACGGTGGTAAGGTCGGCCTGCCTAAGCGGCCCCGCCAGCTTTTCAAACATCCATTGCTTGAAGCGAACCGAATCGACGTACAATCTCTGAGAATCTATATCATGTCGAATCAAAACTAACTTATTTTCTAGAGCAAGAGACCTCGCTCTCTCCAGCAATACCTTATCGTCCGTTTGATGGCCATACCAATCCAGTATCGACGTGGAGGCCACGTTAACTTCATAGGCTGACTTGTATAACTTATAGCATTGGATAAGGAAGGATTCGTTCCACATTGCCATGTAGAATTTTGCGACCTGAGGCGCCGTTTTGTAAATAAATTTAAGTAATGACAATATGCTGCCACCAAAATTTGCGATCACTATTCGCTCGGTTGCGCTTCGCATATTGAATTCCGTGCTTATTTTTGGCGCCGACTCAAACTTTAGACTCGCTCTGATTAACTCATACAGGTTGTCCTCCGGCTTTGACGGCAGTGCCGCATCAAGCTCCGCCTCGCTCAATAGCTGTGGAACGTTCTGCGTGACGTTCATAAGGGTCACGAGTTCAAGGCCATTGCAGCTACCCAATGAATATCCATGCTCAACGAGATGAACGAGCCGCAGTGTTCGCTGGAACTCGTCGTCAGGAATTATCGCCGCATCAGCCGCCTTCGGTGGCTGAATACCCTGTTGCGCCATTACCGAGCGAACCAATGAGTCATGGTCAGCGCTTTCAAGAAACGGCCGCTCGACTCCAAAGACGCCGTCAAATCGAGGGCCAGCATATCTTTCGATTGGTCCGTAGAACGACGCCAGCCGCTCGTCTGAAAGCCATGCACTTGCCATACAGAATGCACCTTGCCCGTCGAGAAGGTCACCAGTTGCCGCAAGGTTCAGAGCGTCAAATACGCCTGTCGTTCTTGCTGCGAGATAGGCTTCGCTCAACTCCGCTGGAAGATTTATTTTTTGCGCGGCATCATTTGTCAAAACAAGCGTACTACCAAGAGTACGACTCTCAAGAATAAACATCAGTGTATCGGGCAAAGAATAGGAGGAAAGTGCCCTTAGATGCTGAACTCAGCTCTCGTCGCCTCCTCCCAACGGAGATAAATGGTAGTGGAGCAGTCGTCTTGAAATTAATGACAGCCTCTTGTCGTTCGCTAGTCGAAGAAACATTCTTCGAGAATCAATATAGTCCCGGTCCAAGGCGTAGGACTCACCCACGGCTCTGTGAACGGCATCGCGATTATCTCTTACAGAGTCGATGTAAGGGCGTATTGCAGAAATAACTGAATTGTCATTTTCAAACCGTCTCGAAAGGCAAAGGTATTTTCTATTAACGTGAAATGAGTAGCCGATTTCGTTAGTAAAAATCGCTGTTACCTCTTGGAGTGATTTGGTATCTCGTTCTTGCACAGATCGATTCAAATCAGCCACAGCGGTCAGATATGTCTGAAGTTGTCGGGAGTGTCGGGTGATGCGCCGCACCAGTAGCGAAGTAAGCGCGGACTGACTCAGATGGTCTAGCGGAGTCAGGTGCCCTATACGAGGAGGTCTTGTCGGAAACGGCAGCGAGACAATAACTCGGCCGTCAGCTTGGGATTCCGTGATAACGGCGAGCGCGATTTCTAAATCGCCTCCAGTACAAATCGAGTATAAGCGATCTATAACGTCTGCTGAGACAGCTTCGTCGCGAGAGGCTATGATGCCGCGCACGAGGTTTCGTGCCTCGGTGGAACTCATTTCCATCAGTTTTTGCATTACTTACAACGCTCGCCCGAGTCATGCCCGAGTCGCTTTTCGCACGAAGGATCTTTGCAGGCAAACTTGTCGTTCGGGTGTGCTCCTCGAAGCCTACACCGAAACATACTCAATTGCAGCGTGGCCCCACGATGATGTGGGCCTTCTCGGCGAGAAGTATCCGCGCGCGTTTGACCGACCGGCGAAGGTGACCGGCGCCGATTCGCCTACGCCCCCAGCGTCGGCTCCGTATTCACTTCCAGCGCCTCTTCCGCCTCGTCGTCCTCGCCAAGGCTGTCGCCATGCACGGCCAGCGGGCGGCCGATCCAGATCGGGTCGACCAGATGGTCGCGTTTGGGGTTGGTGGTGTTGGGGTGGATGAGGATACTCAGGCCGCGGTGGTTCAGCATCAGCCACGGCACCAGCGAAGCAAAGATCCCGGTGGCGAAGGAGACCTGGTACATGGCCTGTCCGTGCGGACCGACCTGTCTGTCGTGCCAAGCGCCCAGGCGCACGCGGAAACGTTCGCCGATGCGCAGGCGCAGCCATTCGGCATGCCGCCGCTCGGCCTGCCCGTCATAGTAGACATGGGCGTGATAGCTGGCGATCTCGGCGAGTTGTCTGGGATTGGACGGATCGGGCGATCTCGCGGCGGCGTCTTCGTTCAATTCGATGCTCCCCTTCGATGACAAGCGGCGGCGAGCCGCTGGGCGCGCAGGGCAGGGTCGGCCTTTGACCGCTGCGCTCAATTTTACCAACCTCTCGATCGGGTCGCCAGCCGCCCGGCGCGATCCGCTACTCTCCTCCACAATCCGCAAATAAGCCGACGTCACGAACAGCACGATCAGCCCGAACAAGATCCGCCTTGCCCCCTCCGGCATCTGCAGGATGGTCAAGAGCGTCGTCAGCACGATCAGGATCAGCGCGCCGATGATGGTGCCGGTGTAACCGCCGCGGCCGCCGAAGATCGAGGTGCCGCCGACCACAGCGGGCAACCGAGGGCAGCACCAGCGGTTCGGCGAGCGACAGCGATGGCGTCTGATCAGGCGATATGGAGCAGGCCGGTGATGCCGGCGAGCATGCTGGAGATCACTAAGGCCCAACGGTGGCTCTCCATCACTCGCGCCGCTTCGCTGCCCCGGCGCCTTCTGCTTGGAAGGCGCCGCAGGGCTATGGATACTTCGTTGGCGGCACCCCAGGGTTCAAATCGCCCTGCAGTTCCTTCGGCAGCGGCAGGCTTGAGCATTGCAGGTGCACTTCCCGGGCGAACAGCTTTCGTTGCTTCTGCTCATGCTCCTTGATGGCTGCGACGAGCCCCATCGAGTATGGACCAAGCAGGACGCCGAAACCCCACCCCGGATGCTCTTTCTCGCGAGCCTCGTAATCCGAAGCCGCCATGCGGGCCTGCTGGCATGCCGGCGAAGCCCATTTCTGGTCGGTCTGCGAAAGCGACGCCTCATAGTCGACCGGGGAGGTCGCGCATCCGGCCACTGCCGCAGTCAATGCGAGGCAGATTGCGATTCTCATCCGAAGCCTCTCCTAAGCCTTGTAAAGGGCCTGCATAGACCTCTTCATCCCACAAGGCGATAGCCGCGGTCGGGCGCCTTCCCCCCTCCGCAACCCGCCGCCCTCTCCCCGGCTTTCCCGCAGCCGGATTCGAACCCATACTGGAACCAAATCGCGGGACCTGGAACCAAATCACGGGCGAGACTGTTCAGTTGTAACTTTGACCCCACGCTGACATCCCGGCCGGCAAAGCGGCGACATTGAGGAGTTCTCACCATGAAGATTTCATCCGGATTTCGTTCCATCGCGGTTGCCGCCATCGCCACCGCGAGCATCGGCTTTGCCAGCGCCGCGCATGCCGACAGCGGCACGATCCGCTTCTCCGTCTACAAGGCGGCCTTCTTCGTCGGTGGTTCCGGAGGCAAGGGCACCTTCACATTCCATGGCAAGAGCTACCCGATCTCGATCGGCGCCGTGTCCGGAGGCCTGGCCTTCGGCGTGTCCAAGACATATTTCCGCGGCACCGTGCGTCACATCAGACGCGCCCGCGACGTGACCGGGGTCTACGGAGCGGCCGGCGGCGGCGGCACGATCGGCAAGGGCGCCCAGGTGATCCTCATGACCAACGACAAGGGTGCCCAACTCGAACTCTCGGGCAAGCAGGTCGGTCTGCAGGTCAACGCCGACCTCAGTGGCATGGCCATCTCGTTCGAGTAAGGCGGTCATTCCCACACGGACGATATCCAAGGGGCGGTGCCGGCTTCGACCCGGCACCGCCCTCTTGTCAGTTCAGCTCCTAAGCCCCGGCGCTTCCTGCCCGGTGCGCTCGACATATTCCGTATAGCCGCCGCCATAGGTGTGGATGCCTTCGGGCGTCAGCTCCAGCACGCGGTTGGAAAGCGCCGCCAGAAAATGCCGGTCGTGCGACACGAACAGCATGGTGCCCTCGTACTGCGACAGTGCCGTGATCAGCATCTCCTTGGTGGCGATGTCGAGATGGTTGGTCGGCTCGTCCAGCACCAAAAGGTTGGGCGGGTCGAACAGCATCAGCGCCATCACCAGCCGCGCCTTCTCGCCGCCTGACAGCACACGGCATTTCTTCTCGATCTCGTCGCCGGAAAAGCCGAAGCAGCCGGCGAGTGCCCGCAGCGGCGCCTGGCCGGCCTGCGGGAACGCATCTTCCAGCGTCTGGAACACGGTGCGCTCGCCTTCCAGCACTTCCATAGCGTGCTGGGCGAAGTAGCCCATTTTCACACTTGGCCCACGCGCGACCGTGCCGGTGTCGGGCTCGGAAGCGCCGGCGACCAGCTTCAAGAGCGTCGACTTGCCGGCGCCGTTGACGCCCATGATGCACCAGCGCTCGCGGCGGCGGACCTGGAAGTCGAGCCCCTCATAGATGGTGCGGCTGCCATAGCCCTTGTGGACGTTCTTCAGCGTCACGACATCCTCGCCGCAGCGCGGCGCCGGCAGGAAATCGAAGGACACGGTCTGGCGGCGCTTCGGCGGCTCGACGCGGTCGATCTTGTCCAGCTTCTTCACCCGGCTCTGCACCTGTGCGGCATGCGAGGCGCGCGCCTTGAAGCGCTCGATGAAGGCGATCTCCTTGGCCAGCATCGCCTGCTGGCGCTCGAACTGTGCCTGCTGCTGCTTGTCGGCGATCGCCCGCTGCTGCTGGTAGAATTCGTAGTTTCCGGAATAAGCGGTCAGCGAACCGGCGTCGATCTCGACCACCTTGTTGACGATGCGGTTCATGAACTCGCGGTCGTGCGAGGTCATCAACAGCGCGCCATCATAATTCTTCAGGAAGGACTCCAGCCAGATCAGGCTTTCCAGGTCGAGATGGTTGCTTGGCTCATCGAGCAACATGGCGTCGGGCCGCATCAGCAGGATGCGGGCCAGCGCCACGCGCATCTTCCAGCCGCCGGACAGCTTTCCGACATCGCCGTCCATCATCTCCTGCGAAAAGCCGAGACCGTCCAGCACTTCGCGGGCGCGGCCATCCAGCGCATAGCCGTCGAGTTCCTCGAAGCGGTGCTGAGCCTCGCCATATTTTTCGATGATCTCGTCCATCTGGTCGGCCTGGTCGGGATCGGCCATGGCCGCCTCGAGCGCTGCCATCTCGGCCGCGACTTCGGACACCGGCCCGGCGCCGTTCATCACTTCGGCCACGGCGCTGTGGCCTTCCATGTCGCCGACATCCTGGCTGAAATAGCCGATGGTGACGCCGCGATCGACCTGCACCTGGCCTTCATCAGGCTGCTCCTGGCCGGTGATCATGCGAAACAGCGTCGTCTTGCCGGCGCCGTTCGGCCCGACGAGGCCGACCTTCTCGCCCTTCTGCAGGGACGCCGACGCTTCGATGAAGACAAGCTGACGGCCGTTCTGCTTGCTGATGCTTTCAAGTCTGATCATGCGTTGTCCGGGGAATTGGAATTGGGAGGATTTTCCCCGGGCCATACGCGATGACTGGCGTAAGAGAAAGAGGCGCAAGCGCCGCAGCGCTTCACCCTCCCCCTTGTGGGGAGGGTCGGCGCACCTCAGACACACTCCAGAAACAAGATTCAACATCCGGGAAAAACTCGCGAAAACATCGCCTGTCATAACCACCCTCGCGGCGGTCAAGCGGCCTGCGGCACAACGCGAAGAAATGGTCCCGAAACATGCAACGACGTTCGACCGGATGGATGGGTGCCCTGACAGGCATTTCGCTCGCCATGGTGGCGGTCGCGCAATCGGGTGCGGATGCGACGGTCACCCGGAGCGAATATTGCAGCCGGCTCGGCCTTCAACTCGACGGAGCCATCCAAACGAAGGCCACCCCAGGCGCCAGCGCAAGCCAGATCGCCGAGGCAACCGCGCTCCAGGACAAGGCGAACCGGTTTTGTGCCGAGCGCAAACAGGCCCAAGGCATCAGGACCTACGCCAACGCCCTGAAACTCCTTGGCGTGACACCGGTCGACCTGAACCAGTGACATCCGCCGTCTATGCCTATGGCCATAGCGCCGAGGATTGCAGCATCTATTTCTCAGAACACCCGGCTTCGTCATACGGACCCACCGCGTGCACGACGCCATCCGTCAGGGTTACCCGGTCCATCCTCACAGCATTCATCCGCACTCGGACGCCTGAGGGGCTCACTTCCTGCCTTGCGGATGGATCGTCTCGCCGCGCTTCAGCATTGCCACAAACGCCTCGATCTTCTTCTTGCGCCCGGCCTCGGTCTTCATGTTGTGGGTGCGGAAGGCGAGCGCGAAGCGGTTTTGCGCGCTGAGTTTTTCAAACATGGCCTTCGCAGCGGGTTCGGCGTCTATGGCTGCTTGCAAATCATCGGGAATTTTCATCTGCTTGCCGCTGCCATAGGCGCGCGCCCAGCGCCCGTCGGCCTTGGCCGCCTCGACCTGTTTGAGCCCATGCTCGGTCATACGGCCCTCCTCGACCAGCCGCGCCACATTGTCGATGTTGATCAGGCTCCAGATACTCTTCCTGCCGCGCGGCGTGTAGCGCTGCAGGAAGCTCTTGTCGTCCAACCCCTTGCGCACCGCATCGATCCAGCCAAAGCACAGCACCACGTCGATGGCTTGCTTGGGGGTGATCGACTTCAGTCCCGACCCTGCCTTGTGAACCTTGATCCACACTTCGGTTTCCGTGGCGTGGTGCTTGCCGAGCCACGCGTGGAAACTGCCCGGATCCGGGAATTCATGAACCTTGTCGGGATCAACCTTGATCGGCGCCACTAGTTGGCCTGCCTGTTCGGTGTCGCTCGCGCCATCATGTCCTCTGTTTTCACTGCCATCCTGCCTCCGGCATCATGCCCATCGTCATCGACCAGAATGGCACGAGTCGCTGTCAGTTTCCGGCAGCAAACTTGGCGGGCAGGTACGGCGTTCCTTCACGCCCCTCGACCTGAACATTTTTCTCCCGGCCCCGCTGTATAAAATCCCGGAATACCTGCCATGCTCGCGCTCGGGCACGCCATCTCGCTCCCGGGGGAATACGCCATGAAATCTCTGTTGCTCGCCTTTGCGTTGTTTCTCCCCACGGTCGCCCGCGCCGAGCCGATCGAAACCCGGAAAATCATCACGGCTGTGACTGGCGACTTCAACGGCGACGGCGCCGTCGATCTTGCCATGGTGGTGGAGACCGAGCCCGGCCATCCGATGGACGTCCACTTCTTCCTCAGGGACAAGGAGCACAATTACCTCAAACCCGTCGAGATCGTGCACGAGCAGATCCACGGGGAATGGAACGGCTACGACCGGCCGGGTTACAACAACTCCGACACCGAGCCAGAACTGACGATGCTGCCCAACGGTTCGATCAAATTCTACCTGCCTGCGATGGAGATCGGCAGCGAACGGACCGACATGACGCTGACCATCGCCTGGCGCAATGATGCCTTCATCGTCGCCGGCTTTGCCTATGACCACTATGACTATTTGAAGGAGAATGCCGAAAGCGCCTGCGCGTACAATGTGCTGACCGGCAAAGGCACCAGCAGCGAAAAGCAGCCGGACGGCAGCACGAAGCACAAGACCGTCTCGGTCGAAGGCCAGACCATCGCCTTCAAGTACTGGAACCCGGGCACCACCTTCACCGCTTGCGGCGAGTGACCGGCGCCCTCTTCGACCGACTTCAGGTTGGCGGCGGCGCAGCAGGCGTCAGCCCGTGGCGGCGCATGATCTCCATCATCCTGGCCTTGTCCGGCGGACCGCCGGCGGCGGCGTTGAGCAAGCCGAAAGCCTTGCGGAAATAGTCCGGGCCGATCGCCGCCGGCGAGATGACGCACAGCGCCTTCGCATCCATGCTGCCATTGTTGTCGAAGCGGTGGACAGCGCCACGCGGAATGCACAGCGCCTCTCCCGGTCCGACCTCGATCGGCCTGCCATCGACGGTCCAGGTCAGTACGCCGTCAATGCCATAGATCGTCTCTTCATAGTGGTCATGGCTGTGCGCCGGCGCCGGCAGCCGCTGCGCGCCGGGCACCATCAGCTCGAAGGCAGCAACGCTGCCGTTCGAATTGTCGCCCGTCACCAGGAAGCGAACCGACAGACCGGTGGTGCCGATGATTTCGTTGGCTGGATTGACCTGAAGATTCATGACCGACATTGCGCAAACCCCTCCGGTAAACTACATTTACTAGTCATCAGTAAACTTAATTTACCGGATCGTCAATGACCACCTCAACGGAAGTTCTGAAGACCAAGACCGAGAACCTGTTGATCGGCGCCCTGCTGCGCGTGCCGGCACAAGCGATCCAGCGGCGGCTGATCAAGGAGCTCAACGCTGCCGGTTTCGACGAATTGCGCCTGCCCCATATGGCGGTGTTGCAGTTTCCCGGACCGGACGGCGCGCGGCCCGGCACCATCGCCGATCGTGCCGGTATGAGCAAACAGGCCATCAACCAACTGCTCAGCAGCCTCGAAGGATACGGCTATCTCGTCCGCTCAGACATTCCCGGCGACGGCAGTGCGCGCGTGGTGCGATCCACAGAACGCGGCCATGCCGCCTTCTGGAAAATGGTCGATATCCTGCGCGACATAGAGGAGGAGTGGCGCATCGAACTTGGGCCGGAGCGCTTTGCCCAGCTGAAAGCTTTGCTGTTTGTCGTCTGGGAAAGTCCGCTGGTGCGCTGAACCAGAGACGGCGTCCCTGCGCGGCTGACACGATCGGTATTTCCGATGGTGCCATCGGTTCCCTTGACCCACGCCGAACTGCCAATCCCTGCCCTTGTCCATCCAAGCAAAGGCAGAGCGAAATGAGCATTTCAAATCAAAAAATCCTGATCGTCGGCGGCGGCTCCGGCATGGGTCTGGCTCTGGCCAGACGCTGCGTCGAGGCCGGCGCCGAGCTGATCATCGCCGGGCGCGGCGAGGACCGGTTGCAACAGGCGCGCAAGGCGCTGGGCAACCCCGCCGACCTGGAGGTGGCGGCCGTCGACGTCACCCGGGAAGACCAGGTCGCCGCACTTTTCGCGCGTATCGGCGGGCTCGACCACATCGTCAGCACCGCCGCCGACATCGAAGGCGCCTACCAGCTATTGCCGGAGCTTGACCTGAAGGCGGCGCAAAAGGTGGTTGAGAGCAAGCTGTATGGCCCGCTGCTGCTCGCCAAGCACGGCGCACCGCGGCTGGCAGCGACCGGCTCGATGACCTTCGTTTCCGGCATTGCCGCCTACCGGCCGGCCGCACGCGGCTCCGTCGTTGCATCGGTCAATGCGGCGCTCGAAGGGCTGGTGCGGGCGCTGGCCGTGGAACTCGCGCCGATCCGCGTCAATGCCGTGTCACCCGGCTGGGTCGACACCACGATCTGGGCGCAGGTGGCCGGCGATCGCAAGGACGAGACGCTGGCCGCGATGGCCGAGCGGCTGCCGGTCGGGCGGATCGGCCAACCCGACGACATCGCCGACGCCATCGCCTTCCTGATCGGCAATGGCTTTACGACGGGAACGACGCTGCATGTCGAGGGCGGCCATCGCCTGATCTAGATCGCCGCCGCTTCCGTCAGGAGTTGTTTGCAAACAAGGCCTTGGAGCGGTTCGCCGATTCAAGTCCTGAACCAGCCTTGGCGGGCGACGGGACTGGCACCAGCGTGTCGCGCGCGGCAGTGAGCAATTGCTTGAGCGCCGGCGGCTGGACGCGCCGGCGGCGCCAGATCATCGCCAGCGGCGCCGTCTGTGCCTGGCCGGGCCATGGCAGTTCGACGACGTCGCCACGCGCGAGCGCGTCGCTAACGGCAAGGCGTGGAACGAGACCGAGCCCCGCGCCGGCCGCCACCAGCCGCGCAATGGCGCCGATGCTGCCGACCTCAGTGGCAAGTCTGGGAGCGGCAACGCCCGCCTCGGCAAAGGCCGTGTCGAACATGTGCCGGTAGATGCATCCGGGCTCCGTTGCCACGAAGCGCAGTGTGGCAAGGGTGGCCAGGTCATGCTCTGCGCCGCCTTGCCCCGGAGCCGCGACCAGCACCAGCGGTTCGGCTGCTATCGTGCGCTTGGCAAAGTGTTCATCGGACTTGTCCTTCGCGAAATCACGGCGGTCGAAGCAGAAGGCGACATCGATCTCGCCGTCCTCCAACTGGCGCAGCAGCGCGCCGCTGCCCGCCACCTTCATCCGCAGGGTGATGTCGGGATGGTCGGCCTGGAACCCGGGCAGCCAACGCGCCAGCCGGGCGGACGCGATCGTCTCCAGCGCGCCGATGGTCAGCTGCCCACTTGTCGAACCTGCCGCCGCCTGCACGGCCGCGCGCGCCTCGCCATCGAGCCGCAACAAATCTTCGGCGATCGGCTTCAGCGCCAGCCCAGCCGGCGTCAGCTCGAGGCCTGACTTCACGCGCGTGAACAGGGCTGCGCCAAGCTCCGCTTCAAGCGCCTGGATCTGGTCGCTGACGCTCGATTGCGCAAGGTGGACCACTTCTGCGGCGCGCGTGATGTTGCGGCTCCGAGCCACCGCCAGGAAGGTTTTGAGCAGTCTTGGGTGCATCGCGTGGCTGACTCGCCTACTGCAGCTGCGGCTTCTTCAGGAAACTGCCGCGATCGGCGGACTTGACGCGCAGCCAGGTTTCGCGGCCGTCGCGCAACACGCGCATCGGGATCTCTGCACCGGCCGAGCCGCTCTCCCACAGCTTGCGATAGAAATCGGCCAGCCCATCGACCGCGCCATCGCGGATGTCCGAGATGATGTCGCCCTGGCGCAGGCCGGCCTTGGCCGCCGGACCACCTTCGGTCACGCTCATCACCACCACCCTGCCGTCGCTTTCGGCCGACAGGGCGCCGAGCCACGGGCGCGGCGGCTTGGCCACCTGGCCGCGCGTCAGGAGATCGTCGAGAATTGGCGGCAACAGATCGATCGGCACGACCATGTTGATATCGGCGACCTCGCCGTTGCGGCTCATCTGCAGGCGCAGGGAACCAATGCCGAGCAGCGAGCCGTCAGCGCCGAACAGCCCGGCACCGCCCCAGGACGGGTGCGCCGGCGCAATGAAGATCGCCTCGTCCAGCAGATACTCCCAATAGCCGGCGAATTCCTGCTTGGTGACGATCCTGGCCTGCACCGACTGGCCGATGCCGTCGGCCAGCACCACGGCGTCGCCGATCCTGGCCTTGCCGGCATCGCCCAGCGCCACGGCCGGCAGGCCGAGCGGCGCCAGCGCCTGCACCAGCCCAAAACCCGATTCCTGGTCATAGGCCAGCGCGTGCGCGGGGATGACGCGGCCGTCATGGCTGGTCAGCCAGACTTCTTCCGCCTCGGTGATGAGATAGCCGATGGTCAGCACCAGCCCGTCATTGCGAATGACGACGCCACTGCCTTCCCTGAGCGTGCCGAGCGCCCCGGCCGTAAAGGCATCTTCGGGAACAGTGGCCCGCACGGCAACGACCGAGCGCGGATTGGGATTGATGGTCATGCTTTTGTCCTGGGTGGGCTTTGGTGACATCTTCTATAGGTATGCCACGCAGGAGAAGGCGCAAGGGTGAGGAAGAGCCCAATTGCCGATGTTGGCACTCCGGGCATCGATAGTAGTTCAACGCAAGTTGAACTTACACATCCGCAGCCCTAGTTTATGGCGACCTGCCATCCTTCCCCGACACGAGGCCACGAAATGACCGACTACACACCGCCGAAAGTATGGACCTGGAACAAGCCGAGCGGCGGAGCCTTTGCCAGCATCAACCGGCCGATCGCCGGGCCGACGCATGACAAGGAACTGCCGGTCGGCAAGCATCCGTTGCAGCTCTATTCGCTGGCGACGCCGAACGGCGTCAAGGTCACCGTCATGCTGGAAGAGCTTCTGGCGCGCGGCCACAAGGGTGCCGAATACGATGCCTGGCTCATCCGGATCAACGATGGCGACCAGTTCGGCAGCGGCTTCGTCGAGGTCAATCCAAACTCCAAGATTCCGGCCCTGATGGACCGCAGTGGCACCACACCTGTGCGCATCTTCGAATCCGGCTCGATCCTGGTCTATCTCGCCGAAAAATTCGGCGAATTCCTTCCGACCGAACAGCCGGCCCGCGCCGAGGTGCTGTCCTGGCTGTTCTGGCAGATGGGCTCGGCGCCGTATCTGGGCGGCGGCTTCGGCCACTTTTATGCCTATGCGCCGGAAAAGTTCGAATACGCCATCGATCGCTTCTCGATGGAGGTGAAACGCCAGATGGATGTGCTCGACCGCCGGCTGGCCGAGGTTGAATATCTCGGCGGCAAGGACTACTCCATTGCCGACATGGCCGTGTGGCCGTGGTATGGCGGGCTGGCGCTCGGCCGCATGTACAATGACTCCGGCGAGTTCCTGTCGGTGCAGGAGTACAAGCATGTGCAGCGTTGGGCCAAGGCGATCGACGCCCGCCCGGCGGTCAAGCGCGGCCGCATGGTCAACCGTGCTTTCGGCGAGCCTGCCATGCAACTGCATGAACGCCACGACGCCGGCGATTTCGAGACGAAGACGCAGGATAGACTGGCCGCCGAATAGGGCATCGCGGGTCGCGGCAAAGGAAACCCGCCACCGACGCGACGTCGGGGCGGGTTTTTTCCAAGGCCCAGTGCTGCGGGAACCCTCTTAGTGCAGCACTTCCACGATCTGGCGGGTCTCCGGATCGACAAGGACCGTGCGGTCATTGATCACCGCGACGCGGTATTTGACGTCCGGCACCTCACGCAGTTCGACAGTGTCCGGCACCGAAGATCCGAGCTTGAGTTCGACTCCCAGAAGGTTCACCGAGGCAAGCGGTTCCCTCTTGATGTATTCGCGAACGACCGTCTCCTGCTCCGGCTGGACGACGACGACGTTTTCCGCCAGCGCCGCACCAATGCCGCCCATCAGGGCGACGGCGGCCGCCGCACTCGTAAGATAAAGCTTCATGACCATTCTCCTGGTGATAATTAAATTCCGCCCTCATTGGAAACTCCACCGCTGCCGTGCGGTTCCATCGTAACTTCAGAATTGAAGATATTGCGATTTCGGTCCGGATATTGATTTGTTGCTGATCAGACGTTCGGCAGGCAACACGGAAAAGCATGAAAACTTGCACAAATATGTATGGATATTTAGGGGCGAAAAATTCTATCTGAAGCCGGATTGGCGAGCCAATCGGCCTCGCATCCCCTCATCTGGACGATGTGAACGGCTCCGGCACGAAAAAGGCTCGCCCCGCCGGGAGAAGAGCGAACCATGACGGTATCGATGGAGGTGGCAACCTCATCGGTACTGCCAGAGAACGCGAAGCATCAGCACTTGTTCCCCACCTGTCGGCCTGAGCAAGATGCGAAGCCGGTCGCGCATGCATCATGTTCCCATGATTGGCGCTGTGCCGAAATCTCCAGCAGGGATATGCTTAGACCTGGCAGTGTCTCAGTGACCAGATACCTTGCCGTCGGTCGTGATCGCGCTGGCGGCGACGTTCCCCGAGTTTGCCCCGGCGCACGCGCGCGAGTGGACAGCCTGGTATGGAAACGCCATTCCTGATCGGTCTCGGTTACCCGGTCTCAAAGCTGGACACCGTCGCGATGCAATGGCGGGAAGACGTCTACCGGATCCTGGCTCGGCACGATATCGTGTGTGCGCCTGAAGATCAGCCTCACGATGAGCACGAAGTAGCCGACCTGCAGGACAAGCAGCGTCGCTATCGTCCAGGCAAATGCCTCCCAGAAGGAGCCGGTGGCCATATACGTCCAGACCGCGACAATGATGGCCGTGGCTGACATTCCTACGAGAAACTGTCCAAAATACATGTTTTCCCAAAACCATCGAAACCGCGCCTGTTCCGATCAGTCCCTGCCTCATTCCCATTTCCCGCGGACAATATTTCACTATTTTAGCAACTTCGCAAGTAAGCGGCCGGTCGCCGCTACGCGCTCTCCCTTGCGCGACTTGGCAACGGTGGCGATCCGGAGCGCGGCGGGGGCTGGGCTGATGCGCCAGCCGTCGACAATCCAGAAGCACGCGGCTTTGCACTTCGAGCATGGGAACAAACGCAGGCACGCCGAGTTTCGCCTCCAGTTTTTTCAAGGACAGGAGGCCAGCATGGCACCGCGCAACAAACCAAGCGCCGACATCGAAGATGACGCACCGCAGGCGGATGGGCCTACCATCGAGCAGCAGGATTGGGATGCGATCAAGGGCGGCGAGATCCTGCCAGAGTCCGTGCCGGAAAACGGCGACATGCGTTACGGCACCGAAAAAGACGGCGATCTGCCCGACGAGAACGACGACAACGCGTACCAGGACAGCGACGACGCCCTCCCCGATGATGAGGAAGAAGCCGCAATCACGCGCGATCAGACCCGCGAGGGCCGATTCGACGAGACGTGAGCCATTCGTCGCCCAGACATGACTGCCTGTTGTTGAACTTGCCAAAGCCACATTTTCCATGCCCGGTTTGCGGGCAAATGTGCTTGGCCGGCTAAGTTTTCCGCCTAGGCATATATCAGATTTACCTAAAATAGCGGAACATCCAAGGGACATTATCGGAACTGAACAAGGCCCCTTGGACTTTTGCGCACGACGGATAAGACCTTGGTCCTACAGGAAAAAGCAAAAGCCCGGCGTGACCGATTGAAGCTTCCAACGAGGGAACATCGGGCCTCGCTTGTCGTTTGTCGCAAAGGCTCGGCACGCCGGGTGCCATGCCTTGGAGAACAGGGCGATGCCCCACCGATCCACCATCATCAGGACAGGCCATGGCCCAGGAACGGCGATCGCCGTGCTCATGGTTGGATTGACGGCGGTGGGCATCGTGTTCCTCGTCCTCGGCAGTTCGCTCTACTTCAGTGAGCAGCCTGCGGATCAACGTGCCCTGTCTTCGCCGCCCGCTCGATCGATACACGTGACCGACAGCAAAGCGGCAAACTGAACGAGCAACTGCTGAGCGATAGCGAGGTTGACGCCGCACGGCTCTCCAGGCTTCGGCCAGGAAGAACCGCCATTGCCGCTGCTGCGACGCGGCGGCCGTACTGGGGATGGTGCCAGCGGAGCGGACGGCTTCGGACGGTGTTTTGTCCACCGGAGATGCAATGCCAAACATCGCCGTCAAGAAGGATCGCCGATCCATAGTAACCTCCGATGTTGCATAAGCTGACGAAGCGCTCGCTTGCCAAATGAGCAGGCCGGCGCATGGTGAAAAATAGAGGATTCGCCAGCCGCCGGAGCGGCTTGCGAATCCTATCAGCGCAGGAAGGGACGTTGCTGCGCCGATCGACGACATGTCAGACCAGGACTATCCCTATCACCAGAAAGGTGACGGCCGTCGCGAAAATCGGTGCGAGCAACCAGCGCGCTTGGCCAACACTTTTGTCCATCTGTTTCTCCGAATTCCGGGAGACAAACAGCCGTAAACAGAGAGCCGTTCCCGTCGGTAAGACCAATGCGCTCGCGGACCAGACTTAAGTCGCAGGTCCTATCCGACCGAAGCCCCAGCGGGGGAACATTTTCATTTGGCTCAAGTTCAGTTGCCGTCAGCGTTGGACGATTCTGTCATGCTGAGTCGCAAGGAGAAACGGTATGAAAATGCACCTAACGGGCGCCGCAGCGGCGCTATTGCTATTGGCCGGAGTCGGCGCCGTTGCCGCTCAGGACGTTGTCATTCAGCCTGAACAGGACACGGTCATCCGCGAGTATGTGAAGAAGCAGCCCCTCGCTTCGGTCAAGGTTCCCGGTGTGGAACTGAATATTGGTAGCGCGTTGCCGGACACGGTCGAGCTTCATGAGATTCCCAATGTCAAATACCGCTACGTGGTGGTCGACAACCGCACCGTCCTGGTGGATCCGGGCACCCGCAAGATCATCAAGGTCTACGACTGAATCTCGAACTGACCCAACCCGCCGCCAGCCGTGGCGGCGGGTTGCCCAGCTTCCAATCAGGACGAGTGAAGATGATAAGCAAAGCTGTGACATCCACCGCGTTGGGCGTTCGCCTGGCCGATCTCCAGGCCAGGATGCATGATGCGCGGGTGACGGATGCCGACATGAAAACCTTTCAAAAGGTCGCGGCCATCATGGAAGATCGTCACGGCCGGATCGATGGCGACGACCTGATTGCGGCGTCGTTCCTCGCCGATCCGATGCGGGACTGGCAAACGCCCTGAGCGGCATGCCGACAACCAGCAGACTTTTTGATTCCCTGTACCGGGAAAGCGCGCCGAAAGTCTCAGCCGAATCCGCACTTTTGCTCCGGCCTATTCCGCTTTCGCGGAAGTTTCGAGCCGCCTGCAATGTGCAATGTTGCTAATGCGGCGGTACGAGCCGCCCTGGTTGACGCGGGCGCCCGAGCCATCCCAACAATGCGCCCCCCCGTCCGCGTCGACCACGGCAGCCGTTTGGCGCTGTCTTCCCTCGCGAAGTCCTCAAGCCGGCCCGCCTGATAACGCGGCCTGCGGCGACGTTCGGGCTTCAGCCGCCGACAAGCGCCTTTGTGGTCACCAGATTGACGCCGGCCTCGGCGAATTCGCCATTGTGCCTGATGATGACCTGCTCGGCACTCTCGCCGGCATTGTCCAGCGTGCTGTGCGCATCGGATACCACTGTCACGCCGAGCCCTCTGGCGATCGCGCCCTTGACCGTCGCGGCCACGCAAAAATCGGTCTGTGCACCCAGGAGCACGACAGCACCCGCACTCTGCCCGGCAACCCAGTCGCCGAAGGCGGGATTGCTGAAAGCATCGCGCACGGATTTGGCAAAGGTCGGCTCGTCCGCCGCTTGGCCAAGTGCGGGCCAAACCGGCCAGCCCGGTTCATCCGGTGCCAACGGATCGCCTTCGGGTCCGTCATGCCTGATAAAAGCGACCTTGCGCCCGCCGCGCCGCGCCCAGTCGATCACCGCCTTGGTGCGCTCGACAATATCAGGCGCATCATGGATCGGCGGTTCGTGCACGCCGTCGAACATACCGGTCTGGAGATCGATGACGATGAGCGGGGCGTTGTCTGGAAGGCTGGGTGCTGGCATGGGCTTTACATAACACGGCGGACAAGGTGATCAAGATTTCGCTCATTCCGGCGCGCCGGCAAAAAACACCACGCCGTCGCCGCTGGTGGGCGGCCAGTCGCGGATGGTGCGGTCGTTGCCGCCGGTGTCGCATCTGCCATTCTCGCCTGGGGATGAGGAGAAATCACAATGAAGAAGACTTACGCGAAGCCGACCTTCGTCAAGAAGGGCAAGCTTTCAGCCATCACGGCAAACGGCTCAAGTAGCCCCATACTATAGTCCCGGCGCATCTTTGGCCGGATTGCGCCGATGCTGTAGAAATCCTGGAAAGGTGGCAACGGTTTTCCGGCAGGAATTGCATTAAACAACGACTTGGAGAGAGGGCGCCTTGTCGCTCGCCATTGGATTTATTATAGATTTATTACTTTCAGCCCGCGTGGTTGACAGACGGTGGCAGTCTGGCATCATCAGGGTGGGATTTTAGGAGAGTCTGAAATGAAGAAGACCTATGCAAAGCCGACATTTTTGAAAAAAGGGCGTCTTTCCGCGATCACGGCGTTAAACGGCGCCTCGAATCCGACGCCGCAATAATTCCAGCGCCGCCTGATCCTGACGCTTCCAAGCCTCAACGCGTCAAGACAAGGTCGTCCAGGACCATTTGCCAATAGTGTTTCGTCGACAGGCGAACACGCGTTACTGATTTGAGCATCGGGGCGTAATGGAGCGGTGTGAGCGCTGACAGCGTGATCTGATCGCTTGAGATCAGTTGCTCGCCAAGCCAGCTTTCGATCAGCGCCACCTCGCCCTCCGACGCCAGCCAGGCGGCGCTCAGCATGACCGAGTGAAAGCCGAACGGCCGTTCGCAGCTGAATTCGGCCGGCAGCCCGCTGCTGGTGTAGAGCACGAAGTCGCCGGATACATTGCCATTGACATAACCTTGGCTGTCCTTGGTGTAGTCGCGCGCCATCGCATTCAGGTTGCGCCACGCCAATCCGGCATGACCGCCAGGAATTTTCCTGAAGGTGCGCGACGTCACATCGTCGAAACCGATCGTTTCGAGAGCGGCCTCAGTGGCGATGCCGGCGCGTTGCGGCGACAGCAGGCCGAGATCCGCCGGATAGGGCGACAGCGTCAGCCGCCGCTCCAGGCCGCCGCCACTGACGCTGACCGTGTCGGCGCCATCGGTCAGGTCGAAGCTGAAGACCGCACCCGGCGCCAGTGCCCGCGTCTCCAGGACATGCCCATTCCCCGACACGGAGAGGGTCGCTGGTCCATCGCCGGCAACGCGCCCGCTGACGCGGCGCGGCGGTGCCAGACCGACCGGCAGCAGCATCTCCTGCGATACCATCCCGGCCGGCGAACCCGGCAGCGGCTGGAAGTGTCGGGACTGAATGTCATTTTCGCTTTTCGCCTGCCAGCCGGGCGGCACCGAAACCACAAAGCGCCAGTTGCCCGGCTTGCGGATCACGGCCTTTCTGCTTTTCACCGACATGGGGAAATTGGCAAAGCCGGCATTGTTGGTGCGCGCGGACGCGGCGAGCTTGCCGGCTTCGTCATACAGCCGCACCATGATCCCGGCCATCGGCCGGTCTCCGGCGCCGTATTTGCCGTCGCGATCGACATCGAAATAGACGAAGGACGAGTAATTGAGCATACCCCCGCGGGCGTTCCAATCGGTACGGACGGCATAGTCGGCAGCCGGATTGGTCTGCCGCCGTCCCTTGCGGCGGCTGCGCTTCCGCCACAGCAGCCAGGAAACGACAGCAGCCGCAAGCAGCAAAATGGCGGCGGACAGTATCTCGACAGCGCCTAAGTCAGGCATGAAGCCTCGATTCACGAATCTTGTGGGTGATTGCGTTCATGGGCGATCCGGCTGCGTTGGAGTACTTTGCCGACAGGTTATTTGCATGTCGCCAAAAAGCGAACCCGGATTTGGGACAGCGACATGCATCAAGACAAAAGACTTAGAGCGCGTTGCATGGATCCGTTCAAGCGCGACGCATGAAAGCAGTCGCCTTACTTCAATTCCACCCACACCGGCGCATGGTCGCTGGCGCCGTCCTCGCCGCGCACGTCGCGGTCGATGCCGGCGGCGGTCAGGCGACGTGCCAGTTTCTTCGACAGCAGGATGTGATCGAGCCGGAGGCCCGCATCGCGCGGCCAGCGGTTGCGGCGATAGTCCCAGAATGTGTAAAGTGTTTCCTTCGGATGCTTCTTGCGCAGGGCATCAAGCCAACCCTGGTCGAGCAGGCGCTGGAACGACGCCCGGCTTTCCGGCTGCACCAGCGCGTTGTCGTCATAGGAGCGGGTGGCGTAGATGTCGCGCGGCTCGGGCACGATGTTGTAGTCGCCGGCCAGCACCACCGGCAGGCCGGTGTCGAGCAGCTGTTCGGCATGCACCTCCAACCGTTCGTGCCAGGCAAGCTTGTAGGCAAATTTCGGACCGGGCTGCGGATTGCCATTCGGCGCATAAAGGCAAGCGACGATAATGCCATCCACCGCCGCCTCGATATAGCGGCTCTGCCTGTCGGCATCGTCGCCGGGCAAGGCATCGCGGGTCAGCACCGGTTCCGAACCCCGCGCGAGGATGGCGACGCCGTTCCAGGTCGGCTCGCCCTTCCACACCGCGCCATAGCCGGCCGCCGCCAATGCCGAGCGCGGAAACTGCATGTCGCGTGCCTTCAGTTCCTGCAGGCAGACGACATCGGGCTTTGCTACAGCCAGCCATGCCAGCAAATTTTCGAGGCGACTGTTGACGTTGTTGATGTTGAAGGTGGCGATCTTCATCGAAGGTCAGGAAACGATCCGACCCGACCACGCCTTCACCGTCTCGGCCAGTGTCTTCAGATGGTCGGCCGCCGAAAATCCCGAGATGCTCTTGCGTGGCTTCAGATCATGATCGCCATCCTCCAGCCAGATAACCTCGATGCGGTCGGAAAGGTCGTAAGTCGCAACCTCGTCCCTGGTGCCGAACTCGTCGCGCGTGCCCTGGAAGATCAGCGTCGGCGTCTTCAGATCGGCGAGGTGTTTGGTGCGCAATTGCTCGGGCTTGGCCGGCGGATGGAAGGGATAGCCGAGGCAGACCAGCCCTGAAATCTCGCCCTTGCCAAACATCTCGTCGGCAACCATCGAGGCGACGCGCCCGCCCATCGACTTGCCGCCGATGATGAGCGGACCGGTCACGCCCTTGGCCCTGAGATCGGCGATCGCCTTGACATATTCCGGGTTCACCGTCTCGGCCCGCGGCGGCGGCTTGCGGTGGCCGTAGCGGCGGGCGGCCATGTAGTGGAATTCGAAGCGCGCGACCTGGAAGCCGGCTGCGGCCAGCGCTTTGGCGGTAGCGGTCATCGAGGGGGAATCCATCGACGCGCCGGCGCCATGGGCGAGCAGGATGGTGACGGGGGCGTTGTCGTCGCCGTCGAAGAGGAAGGTGGTCATGGGGAAGCCTTTCCATAAAGGCCGAGTTCATTGGCGCCCCCCTCTGGCCTGCCGGACATCTCCCCCTCAAGGGGGGAGATCGGATGTCGCCATCGCTTTCGCAAATCGCCAAAGTAGCAAAGCGAGCGAGACAGCAAAGCAGCCGATCTCCCCCCTTGAGGGGGAGATGGCCGGCAGGCCAGAGGGGGGTGTTCAAGCGCCAGCATCACTCACCCCGCCGTCCGCGCCAGCTGCATATCCACGAACTGCACCCCCTTGGCCGCCACCCGCGCCCATTCCGAATCCGCGTCGAGCTCCAGATAGCGCGCCCACAGCCGCCGCGCCTCCGGCAGATCGCCGGCGTCGAATTCCAGCCTCGCCAGGTTGAACACCGGATCGGCATAGGTCTTGTCGAGCGCGATCGCCTTCTGCAGGTGCCTCCGCGCCGAGGCTTCGCGACCTTGCTCGCTCATCAGCCCGGCCAGGTTGAACCAGGCCTCGACGAAGGCCGGGTCGAGTTTTATCGCATTGATATAGGCGTGTGCGGCGTCCGCCGCATGGCCGCCGGCGCGCAGGCAGTTGGCGCGGTTGAAGGCGGCGATCGCATCGCTCGGGTCGATGGCAAGACAGCGCTGGTAGAGTGCGGCGGCCCCATCATGGTCGCCGCCCTCCTCCGCTGCTTCCGCCTCGGCAAACAACTCTTCCAGCGTGTCGTCGGCTGCCGAACCGGCGTTGCCCAAATCGAACAGCAACTGCCCGTCGAGTTCGCTCTGGCCGCCTTCGAGATAGATCGCGTCGGCGCGCCCATGCTGCGAGCCGACATTGAGCGACTTGGCGGTCAGCGACGCCACCGGGCCGGAGCGGTGGACGGAGCGCGCGATCGCCCCCCAAGTCGCGCCGCTGGCGATGAGCCCGGCATATTTGCGCGCCAGGATCAGGTCGCGGAAGGAATAGGGTTCAGCGCCATGCTCGAACGCATCGAACAGGCTGAGCAGGTCGAGGTCGGAGCCTGATAGCCGCGATTGCTCGATCAGCGATTGCCGCAACAGCGAAGACGTCTCCGGTGTCTTCATCAGTCCGAGAACGCGCAGGAACCCGTTCTCGCTGATCAGCGTTCGCCCGGCCGCGCGCTCGGCCGCGACACGGCGCTCGATCTCGGCATCGCCGTTCCTGGAGAGCCCGGCCTTGGCGAGCAGAGTGCGGCCGAAGACAACATGCGTGGTGCGCCTGGTGACGCCGCGCCGCAGCTGACCGTACTGACGCTCGACCTCACGCGCTGCCAGCCTGAGCGGAAACGCCGCCAGCGCGCCGATGGTGCCGAAGACAGCCCCCGGGACCGCTTGTGCCGTCATTTCTTGCTCTTGCCGACCGCCTTCAGCAGATTGGCCTTCAGCGGATTTTCAGCAGCACCACCCGCTGCCACCTTCTTCGCGGCTGGTTTGGCGACCTCGTCGGCCTTGCTCTTCGACTTGGCCGGCGGCTTCGATTGCGACAGGCTCGCCTTGAGCGCATCCATCAGGTTGATGACATTGCCCCGCTCCGGTGCCGCCGCGATGATCGGCTTGTGGCCTTTCAGCTTCTCGCGAATCATCGTCATGAGTGCCGCCTCGTAGCGGTCCTCGTAATTCTTCGGATCGAAGGTGGTTTCCTTCTGTTTGATCAGCGCTTCGGCGAGCTGCAGCATTTCCGCGTCGGGCTTGCCGGCCGGAATGTTGCCAAAATATTCAGCTGTACCGCGCACTTCGTTCGGGTTCCTCAACGTGCACACGAACATGCCGTTCTCGCGCGCGCCGATCGTCACCACGCGTTCCCTGCTGGACAGCACAAGGCGTGCGATCGCCAGCTTGCCGGATTTGCGCATCGCTTCGCGCAGCACGGCGAAGGTCTCCTCCGCCATCGCGCCGTCGGGCGCCATGTAGTAGGGCGCATCCTGATAGATGACATCGACCTCGTCCTCATCGACGAAGGCCTCGATGTTCATCGTGTGATTGGATTCGATGCGCACCGCGTCGAGATCGGCATCATCGATGATGATGTACTGCTTGTCCTCGTATTCGTAGCCTTTGACCAGATCAGCACGCTCGACGAGCCCCAATTCGGGGTCGACCGGTTTCATGTTGATGCGGTTGTGGGTCTTCTTGTGCAGCTGGTTGAAGCTGATGCGCTCGCTGGCGCTGGTGGCGGGATACAGCCGCACCGGACAGCTGACCAGACTGAGTTTGAGGTAACCTTTCCAACTTGCCCTGGGCGCCATGAAACACTCCTACGCGGCCATGCACTGACATTTGCTGCAGCACTTTCGTCCGAAGGACGATTGGCGCCGCGCAAATCCTACACCGACCCCACACGATACAGGCAAATCCCTGACGAAATCTTCCGCCACGTTTTTGAGGTCGTGGCGGAGAGAATAATTCAAATTGTCGGAAGCGTCGATGGCGTTGGGTTCCTCGCCCCCGCAACGCGGGGGAGAGGAACCTAGTTCTTCAAGGCCGGCAAATCCCGCGCGAACTCATCGATCTCGGCCCACGGATCGCCCGAGGTCGCCAGCAGCCCCGGCAGGGAGGAATAGTTCAGATCCTGCGGCGCATCGATGGATTCGAGGTCGCTCCAGCTGACCGGCGTCGAGGCCGGCAGATTGGTGCGGGCGCGCAAGGAATAAGGGGCTGCGGAGGTGTGGCCGCGCGCATTGCGGTGGTAGTCGATGAAGATGCGCTTCTTGCGGTTGTCCTTGCCCATGGTGGTGGTGAAAGTATCAGGCGCCGTTGTCGCCAGATGCGTGGCGATCGCGCTGGTCGCATGGTGCAGTTTCTTCCAGTCCTGCTTGCCCGTCACCGGCACGGTGATGTGGATGCCGCTGCCGCCAGAGGTCTTAGCGAACGGCACCAGCCCCAGGCGCTCCAATTCGCCCTTGATATGCACGGCGGCCTCGACCACCTCGCGCCAGGTGATCCCTTCTCCCGGATCGAGGTCGAGGACGATCTGGTCGGGTCTGTCGAGGCTGGTGCGGTGGCTGCCCCAGGTGTGGAACTCGACGACGCCGAACTGTGCCAGCGCCAGATACCCTTTCGCGCCTTCGACCGAGAGATAGGATTTGGTCTCGCCCTCGGAATTTGTCGCCTCGAACGTCACCACCGAGGGCGGCATGCCGGTGAAGGCGTGGCGCTGGAAGAAGCAATCCTTCGGCAGGCCGGTCGGGCAGCGCACCAGCGACACCGGCCGGCCGAGGATGTGCGGCAGCATGAAGTCGCCGACCAGCGCGTAATAGACCGCGATGTCGAGCTTGGTCGGGCCGGTCTTGCCGAACAGCCGGCGCGTCGGGTTGGTCACCCAGATGGTGGCAAGGTCGGCCTCGGCGATCAGCCGCTTGCGTTTGAACGAGACCGGCGTCGACAGGCCGACATCCCTCAAACCACGGAAGACGCCATGGCGCAGCGCATTGTCCGAGGTGCGGTTGGCGTAGTGGATCCGCGCCGACAGCAGCGGCCGCACCCAGTTCATCTCGCGCATGATTTCGCGCGGGACACCCTCGGGCGCGGTGGCGCCTTCCCGCAGCGGCTCCAGCCTGGCGAGCAACTCACCGGCGGTGGCGGCATCGAAACCGGTGCCGACCTTGCCGCGATAGTGCAATTCACCATCCTCGAACTCTGCCATACCGAGCGCCGCCAACCCTTCGGCCGCATCGGAGATGGTGAAGCCGGCGATGACGAAGTCTTCCGACAGCAGCGCCTTGGTCTTGGTCCAGCTTTTGCTTCGGCCGCTCTGATAGATGGCCGTGGCGCGCTTTGAGACGACACCCTCCAGCCCAAGTTCCGACGCCTGGTCGTAGAGCCCCTGCCCCGAGCCCTCGACATGGTCGGAGAACTGGATGGCGGAATTGGCGCCGAGGCCCGACAGCATCTGCGCCAGCAGCGCCTTGCGCCGGACCAGCGGCACCTTGGTGAGGTCCCAGCCGTCGAGATGGAGAAGATCGAAGGCGTAGAAATGGAGCTTGCTGCCAGCGCCCTCGGCCAGCGCATCCTGCAGCAGCGCGAAGCGGCTGATGCCCTGGGCGTCGAGCACGACGATCTCGCCGTCGATGATGGCATCGCGGCAGGGCAGCTTCGCGAACGCATGCGGCAGGTCGCCATAGCGCTTCGTCCAGTCGATGCCGCCACGGGTGATCAGTCTGATCACGCCGTCAGTGAGATGCGCCATGGTGCGGTAGCCGTCGAATTTGATTTCGTGCAGCCAGACTTGTTTGGTGTCTTCGCCATCGGGTGGTTTTGGCACCTGCGTCGCCAGTTGCGGCTCGATACGGGCAAGCATGGGGGCCTTGAACGCGCCCGGCAGCGTGCCGGGCTTCAGCGATCCCTGTCTGGGCGCGGGTTTGGCGGCGGGCTTTGCCGGCGCCGCCAGTTCCTCGATGCGTAATCCGGATTTGACGCTTTCCGGCCGGACCGTGAGTATGTCAAGCGCGGTGTCGGCGGCGAGGTCACGCTCCTTGAACAGCAGCCAGATCTTCTTGTTTTCGTCTTCGCCGGGTTTCGGCTTCAGCCGGGTCAGCATCCAGCCGCCATTGAGCTTGTTGCCGGCCAGCCGGAACTTGAAGGCGCCTGTGCGCAAGCTCTTTTCGACATCGTCCATCGGCGCCCAGCTGCCGGTGTCCCAGACGATCATCGGCCCGCCGCCATATTCGCCCTCGGGAATGACGCCCTCGAAGTCGATATACTCGAGCGGATGATCCTCGGTCTCGACCGCCAGCCTTTTGTCGGCCGGATTGAGCGAAGGCCCACGCGGCACAGCCCAGCTCTTCAAGACATCGCCGACCTGCAGTCGCAGATCATAATGGTCTGCGGTGGCGTGGTGCTTGTGCACGACGAAGCGGTTGCCGTCGCTGCTGACGAGCCCGCCAACCGGTTCCGGCGTCTTGGCGAATTCGCGTTTGGCGCGATAGGCTTTGAGCTTTGGTGGAGTCGTCATCGCAAGGATCGAAGCACGGCGGCCAGGAACAAGCCAGTCACGCTCTCAATCGTCGGCGGCCGGCGTCAACTCGAGCTCCGCCGGCGACAGCCCTTGCTGCAACTGGCTTAGCCGGAATTCATCGACCCAATAGGCCTCGCCGTCGACCAGAACCCGGGCCTGGTAGGTGCCCGCCGAAAAACGCCGCGCGGTGATGTAGACCTTGTGACGATCGAGCGCCTTGCGCACCGCGGAGCGCTTGGAATTCTGACCTGTGACGGGACTGAACATAACACTGCCCTCGGTCGCCCTGACACGCAACGCGGCGGCTGTCCGCAGCCTGGCGACTGGCCTCAAGGATGACGGAGACGAGGTGTCCTGTCAATTTCGCGGACGGCGCAGGGTACAGTCCGGCTAAATTTTACCAATCTTTTGACGGTCCTTGGGCCCTTGGCCTGAATCAAGAGGTGAAGCACACGAGTGATAAACTGTGCACGACCGCGCCGCCAAACTATCGTCCGTCGCTGCCGCTCTGCTGCGCGGCTGATATGCCCGAATGAGTAGATTTTTGAACTTCCGTGCCGATGAGATCGAGTGTCGCCGCCGCGACGTCGGCAACCTGAAGCCGCTGGACGCAATAGACCCCACCGGCGTTGTTTTCTTTACACAAACCTGGTGCGATGCATGGACAAGGCATGGACGGCTGGAGCGTTCGGCTGGGGACACCGAACGGTCCCCATTGCTCAGGCCACGTCAGACCGTACAGCCCCACCGCTGGAGTCCCGACAGATGCCGCGATGTGCATCGGCCCGCTCTCATTGCCAAGAAAGATTGAGGCTTCGGCCAACAATGCCGTCAGAACCTCAAGCGAGGCTTTTCCGACGACACTTGCGACCGGCGACGCTGCCATTTCAAGGATCCTTTGCGCGGCAAGCCCTTCATCCGGCCCACCAACGAGCAGAGATCGCAGCCCGGTTTTGGCGTATACCTCATCGATGACGGCGGCAAAATGTTGCGGCGGCCAGCAGCGCCCTTCAAACCTCGCGCCGGCATGAACGGCCACATATGACTTCTTAGCCAAAGCGTTTTCCGCAAGAAGCCTGGCACACTCTTCCTCGGCAGTCCTGGTCGGCTGCAGCCGAGGCGTCGGGTCCTGACAATCCAACCCGAGGGCGCGGAGTGGAGACAGGTTCCTGTAGAGATAATGGGGTCCGCCATGTCCGAAGGTCGCGGCGAGAACGTTTGCAAGCTGGATTTCCCAGAACTTCATCGGATGCTCGGAAGGATCGAAGCCGACGCGAAGTGGAGCCCCGATCAAACGATGCATGATCCGCGAGGTTTTCGAATCGGTAAGGTCGATGCTAAGATCGAATCTTCGACGCCGCAGATCAGAGATGACGCCACGATAGTCGCTCAAACGCTTGAGCAGAGTCCTTCCTCTGCCACGGGATTCAAAGCCAACGGCAACATCGGCGATCCCTTGCGCGACAATGAACTGCTTGAGACCCGGCGCACAAAGCATGGTTACCGATGCTTGTGGATAAGCAAGACGCAGATTGCGAACCAAAGCAGATGTCAGAACGACATCTCCAATGTACTTAGTTTGAATAATGAGGATGGAACGAATCCCATCTCCTAGACTTGCATTCATCAAGATGATCTGCCGAAAACGCCAACTTAAAAAAATCCGCTGGGGACACTCATTTCTGAACGTCAAGCGGCGCTTTCAAATATAGAGCTAACCAACCCTGTCAACAAGCTTGCCGTGCCGGCCTTGGTGCCTCTTTGCATCGGTCGTCGGCAGAACCGGCAAACGCTCGTCCTCAATCCTTCAATCGCCGCAAGCGGCGCGTCAGGCCCTGGACGGCCTTGAGCAGCCGGGGACGCGACCGCGTCATGCCTTCGACCCGGCTGCGCAGCAAAATGGCTGCGTTCGCAGCCCTGCCCCGCACCGTCACCGGTTCGCAGATCTCGGCCAGAACCGAGCTTGAGGCGCCGATATGTTGCTTGTAGCCCTGACCGCCGACCGACAGGTCGAAATAGTCGAAGCCCCGCTCACATCCCCACATCATCAGCTTGCCCATCGTCGTCAGGCCGGGTGAGACATTGGCGACCGCATCCTGGTCGATGCCGAGCAGGAGGGCGTGAAGTGTGCCTTTTCTGACCAGCACATAGATGGAGGCGAGCCAGGCTTCACCGACGCGTAGCCCGAAGAGCCGCACCGATCCGTTGGACAGGCCTTGCAGCGCCGCGGCGCGGTAGAAATCGACGACCGGGGTCTGCGTCAGGAGGTCGAAACGCCCGAGTTCACGAAAACGCTTCAGCCTCAGTTCCAGCAGCACATCCAGGAGTTCCTCGGTCAGATCAGGCGTGTCGGCCTCGACCAGAGCGAGGCCACCAAGCTGTTCGAAGCCGCGACAATGCTTGCGGAAGGCCTTGGCGAAGGACGGCTTGCAGATCCGCTTGATGAGCGTCTCCGGGTCGCCATGCAGGACGAGGCCGGAAGTGACCTGGATGGAATCGCGCGCCACCGAAAGCAATGCCAGCGGATTGACAACGCCGTGGATCTGCTGCGGGATACCCGCGATATGGATGCGATCCGCCGGTGGCAGCACGGCACGGACCGCCGCCCACATGGCGTCGGCACTCTGCCTGGTCCACACTCTCCCCTCCGCCAGGAGCGGCACCGAGTAGTCGCACACGCGGCAGCTCAGCCATTCGATCACGTGGTGGCCGAGGGCCCGGCGCCGCATCAGCGGCAGCAGCATGGCCGGCGCGCCGGTCACGGCGTCACTCACCTCGACGAAGACCAGGTCTGCGTCTTTGGGCATCAGCCGTGCGGCGATTCCTTCGACCCAGGCATAGTGCTGATGGGCAGTGCAGACGCCGTGCGCCTCAAGGAGCAGCCATAGCAGCCTTACGGTGTCGAAACTGGTGTGCAGCCGAGCCGTGAAGCGCGCGGTTGCATCAGCGTTGGCGACAGCCGGGGAAAACAGCCCACCGGGCAAATCCGTTGTCGGAGTCGTTCCCGTCGCGTAGCTTGCCACATGCTTCTCCCGTCATTCTGATCCCCCACGCAGGCGCCGCAAATCCCGCATCAGTCCCTGGAGCCTCTTCAGCAGCCGAGGTTTGGAGCGCACGAACACCTCGGTCCGGTTGCGGACCTCGATGGCTGCGCTCACGGCGCTGCCTCGCACCGTAATCCCGTGGCAAAGCTCGCGCAGGCCCGAACCCACGGCACCCATATGTTCCTTATAACTCTGGTTGCCTACCGACAGGTCGAAATAATCGAAACGGCGACCGCGCGCCCAGCTCATCAACTTGCCCATGATCAGAAGTCCCGGCGAGACATTGGGCACCGCGCCCTGATCGATTGAGATCAGCAGAGCATGAACGGTGACTTGATGGATCAGCAGGTATTGTACCGCGATCAGAGCTTCACCAACACGCAACCCGAAGAGCCGTACCGACCCATCCGACAGGCCCTCGAGAGCAGCGTTTCGATAGAAGTCGACAACTGTCGCCTGCGTCAGCAGGTCGAAGCGGCCCAGTTCGCGAAAGCGGCTGAGCCGCATCCGGACCAGGCCGCCGAAGATGACCTCCACCAGGGCCGGCGTGTTGGCTTCGACCAGTTCCACGTCGCCAAGCCGTTCGAGGCGGCGCCAGTCCTTGTTGAAGGCCTTGACGAAGGATGGCCTGCATAAGCGCTTGAGGACGGTTTCCGGGTCGCCATCAATGGCGAGGCCGAAGCTGGTATGCAGGGAATCGCGCGTGGCCGCGAGCAAGGCCAGCGGATTGGCGACGCCGCTGATCGATTGCGGAATTCCCGTGATCTGGATGCGATCCGCGGGCGGCAGCACGGAACGCACCGCGGCCCACGCGGCCTGCGCCGATTGCGTCGTCCACGGGCTGTCATCGGCCAGCAGCGGTGCCGAATAGTCGCAAACGCCACAGCTCAGCCATTCGATCACCCGATGGCGGAAGGCCGGTCGCCGTATCAACGGCACCAGCATTCGCGGCGCGCCCGTCACGGCATCGTTTACCTCCACGATGAGCAGTTCCGCACCTTGCGGCATCAGCCGCGCGACGATCCCCTCGGCCCAGGCATAATTCTGGTGGGCGGTGCACACACCGTCCGCCTGGAGGCGCAGCCAGAGCGGCCTCACCGCTTCCAGGCTGGTGTGGAGCCGCGCCGTGTAGGCATCGTCGGCGACGACGGTGGCCGGATGGGGGGACTGGCCATCGGGCGAGCCGGTCACCGCAGGAATTTGCACCGCCTGGACTGCCATGTTTTTCCTATCGCTTTGCCGTAGCGAACGGCAGCGTCCGCCGCCATGCGCCCAACCGGCTGTCGCGCGCCTCATCGGGATGCTCGATATTCCACATGCGGTGATGCGCGAAATACCACGATGCCACGAGCACGAACATCTCCGAGACGGCGGAACCCAACAACGCCCACGGCGGAGAGGCGATTGCCAGCAGGGCCGCGATCAGCGCCAGCCCGACGACCGCGCCGCCCGTCGTGATGAACGCGACGATCCGAAAATCGCCGAGTATCTCAAGCACGATGCGGGGCATGATATAGAGCATGATCGGGACAAAATTCGCGATCACGAAAAGTCCGATGAACCAGATCGAAGCGTCCTGGAGAGCCTGGGATTTTATCATCGGCAGGACGAACATGATCGCACATCCATAAGCAAGGCCGCCGAGCCCCATGACGAGCGCCCAGATCTTGGCCTGCATCCACACACGGCCTGTTTCATTGTTCCGCATCAGCCTGGCGAGATCCGGCTGCGTCATGTTGACGAACGCAAGGCTGATGATGCGCAGCGGAGCAAACAGCACCAGAACAGCCGCCAGCGGAGCGTAGGCGGCTGGCCCGGCAATGCCGGCGACCAGCAGCGCCAGACATTGACCCTGGATATTGGTGGTGGTCGCGCTGAATGCCGACCAGCGCAGCTGGGGCCAGAGTCTGACATAGCGTCGCCGCGTCGGCGTGCGGAAGCTGATGCGAAGTGAGCGCCGAGCCAGCCGGACCAGGACGAAAATGCCAAACACATTTGCCGCGGCGAGTGCATAGAACACGGTCTGCAGCGGGTCTTGGACCAACCAGATCGACAGCCCGGTCAGGACACAGCCGGCGACTGTAAAAGCGCCATCGCTGATGGAGACGACCACTTGCTGACGCCGTGCGAAGAAAGCCGTGCGCATATGGCTGCGCAACGACCAGGCACCGACGAAGCAGCCTGCGGCAATTCCGCTTGGATCGCCAAGGACATGCATCAGAACAGCCGTGCCGACGGCCATCAGCAACGCCACGATCAGCGCCGCCGTTCCGAACGCCACGTCATAGGTGTCGACGCCGGCGCTGTTGGTGCTCTTGCTCATCCAGATGCTGGCGGGAACGGCGGTGAGCGACCTGATATAGGAAAGGCCGACACCGCCCATCACCATGCCGATGGCGAAGAGGCCGTAGCCCTGCGCCGACAGCATGTGCAACAGCATGATGTTGAGGGCAAAATGAAAGCCGCTCTGCATCGCCTCGCCACCGATCATCAGCACGAGGCGTCGAACCAGATGGCTCGGAAACGCTAACTTCACGGCCGTGTCTCCGCTTCGCGGGCAGCAGGCTCCCTGCCCGGCCGCGCGATGGCCGTCCTCAGCTTGTCGGAGGCGATCGCGATGATCGCCGCGGCCGCGACCGGCTCGCTGAAGATCGCTTCGTAGCGCGCACGCCCGGCAGCGACAAACCCGCGCCAGGCCTCAGGGGCGAGGATGATCTCCTGCAATTTCGCGCCAAGAGCCGCTGCGTCGCCGGGCGGAACATGCCAGCCGGTCTCCCCGTCGCTGACCACTTCCACCAGCCCGCCGATCGCCGACACAAGCGGCGGCCGGCCATAAGCCATCGCCTCGATGGCGACGCGGCCCAGCGATTCCGGACGCCGCGACGGCACGGTGACGATGTCGGCCCAGCGATAATGCTCCGAGGGGTCGGGAATGAAAGGCAGGACGCTGACGCGCCCGGTAAGCGCCATGGTTTCGACCAGTTCGGCAAGCGCACGCTCGCGCTCGGTGCTTTCGAAGGCGCCGCCGACCAGCCGCACCTCGACCCTCGCCTGGAGTGCTGCCGGCATCGAGGCGATCGCCTCCAGCAGGACCTCCTGCCCCTTGATCCGGTTGATACGGCCGAGCAGCAGCACCCGCAATGGGCGCGTGCCGTCATACGTCATCGGTTCGACCGCCGCCGGCCCGGCAACGCCGTTGTAGACGACATATGCGCGCGCCGACTTGGGATCGCCAAACGCGGCGCGTGTCGCGCGTGAATTGAAGATCAGATCCGCATGGCTCCAGCGCATCAGGCCGACAAGTACCCTGCGCATGGCGCCTTCGGGGATTTCGTGGATGTGCAGGACGGCCTTGTGAGGCAGCAAGCGCGCGGCCAGGGCATAGTCGGCCACGATCGATGTGTTGACATAGACGAGGTCGCAAGATTTGAGGCGCCGCCACGCCCTGAACACGGCAACCGGCAATCGCGCCATCTCGACTGTCGCAAGGCGCGCAATGGCCTGGCGCCTCAGCACCCAGAGCGGTTCGAAGACGATCCGGCTGGCATGCGCTTCCAGAATCTGCACGATCGGCCCGCTGCGCGGCAAGACCACTTCGATGTCGGCCGACGGAAATGCGGCGCGCAGCGCGGCAACGCTCTCCGCGAAGCTGCGGTCGGAACCATAGAGTTCATAACCCTGATGAACGCAGGCAATCCGCATCTTTATATCCCGCCGGGTGCTACCACCATCGCGCTGGGCGATTGTGGCAGAAGCCCGTCCGCAAGAATCATGCCCGGTTCGATATGTCCGACTATCGGTTCGATATGTCCGACTATCGCCTCGACACGTCCGACTCCCAGCCGTACGCCCCTGGCATTGCTTCGTTTCGATACAGCTACGCACAGAAGGGTTGACCGAGAATGAAACAACCACCGGGTTCAACACCGTTTTTTTACAACCCAGCGCGATGATCCCCTCCCAGGATACCGAAATCGGGAGATGGCACGGAAGTTGCCGTCTCTTCCTATAAATTAAGCTATATCTAATATACAGAGACATGTGAAAGTGCCGCCGGCCATGAAACCAGAAACGCCCGCCATTCTGATCCTGGGGACCCGCGGCATACCCGCGGCCCATGGCGGCTTTGAAACCTTTGCCGAAAAACTGGCGCTGTTTCTTGTCGGGCGCGGTTGGAAGGTCGGCGTCTATTGCCAGGATGAGGTCGAGCGGATCGACCAGAGGGTGCGCAGCGAAACCTGGCGCGGCATCGAGCTTATTCACGTCCAGGTCGCCTCCAAGGGACCGCGCGCGACCCTGGAATTCGACTGGCAATGCGCACGCGACGCCGCCAGGCGACCGGGCGTCTGCCTGGTGCTCGGCTACAATGGCGCGGTCTTCCTGACCTGGCTCAGGCTGAAGCGGCGCAAGATCTTCACCAACATGGACGGCATCGAGTGGCGTCGCCCCAAATGGGGGATGGCGGCGCGAACCTGGTTCTGGCTCAACGAATGGATCGGCGCCTGGGCCTCGCACCGGCTGGTCGCCGATCATCCCGCCATCGCCGATCACCTGGCGACGCGCCGGCCGCGCAGCGCCATCGCCACCATCGCCTATGGCGCCGATCCGGTGGCATCAGCGCCCGAGGCGCCGGTCCGGGCGCTCGGCCTTGAGCCCGGGCGCTATCTGGTCTCGATCGCGCGCATCGAACCCGACAACAACATCCTGCCGATCGTCGAAGCCTTTTGCTCCGCCAAGCGCGACATGAAGCTGGTGGTGCTGGGAACGCTGTCCGACGACATTCCCTACCATGCCGCCATCCGCAAGGCGGCGAACGGCTCGGTGGTCCTGCCGGGCGCCATTTACGACCAGGCAACGGTGAAGGCACTGCGCTTCCACGCCCGCGCCTATCTGCACGGCCACACCGTGGGCGGCACCAACCCGTCGCTGGTCGAGGCGCTGGCGGCCGGCAACATGGTGATCGCGCACGACAATCCCTACAACAGGTGGACCGCGGGAGCGGCGGCGATCTACTTCACCGACAAGGACAGTTGCGCCGAGCGGATGCAGCAGGCGCTGGACGATGATGTCCTGGTCAAGGCCTGCGGCGTTGCCGCCAGGGCGCGCGCCCACGAAGCCTTTCGCTGGGACGATGTCCTGCTCGCCTATGAAAACGAGGCCTATCATTTGCTCGGCGTGACCATCGCCAAGACCACCGCGATGGACCACGCATCGCCAGGAACCATATGACAGGCTGGTCGCGCCGGCGGGTGCTGCGGACGGCGCTTTCCACTGCGGCGGCTCTAGGCTCGCTCCCGGTCGCACCAATCGCTCGCGCCGCCGCTGGGCCGCGGTTTCGGCGCGGCGTCAACGCCTGGCCCTGGTTCTCGCTGACGCGCGAATTTCCCGCCCCCCGTACCGACTATGGCTGGCCGCCCTTCCAGTCGCAACGGCCGGTGCCGACCCCAGACGACCTGCGTCGGCTGCGCGAGACCGGGCTCGATTTTATCCGTCTGCCCGTCGATCCCGGCCCTTTCCTGGCCGCCGATGCCAAGACGCGCGGCAAGTTGCTCGACATGCTGGACGCGGCTGTCACGGCCACCCTCGACGCCGGTCTCGGCATCATCGTCAACATCCAGGCCAATGCCGCCACCCATTACTGGAACCCCGACCGCATGGTCTCCAGCACCGTGGCACCCGCCTTCGATCTCTATCGCGGGCTGGTCGGCGAGCTTGCCGGCAGGCTGGCGCGGTTCCAGCCCGGCAGGGTGGCGCTCGAGCCGGTCAACGAACCGGCGCAGGCTTGCGCGTCGAACGTCTGGTTGCAAATTCAGCTCGCGCTTCTGACCGCGGCAAGGGCATCGGCAGCGAGCCTGCCGCTGGTCGTCACCGGAGGCTGCGGCTCGATGGTGAGCGGACTGACCGCGCTCGATCCGGCACCGCTGTCGCCCTTCGAGCCGATCCTGTTCACCTTCCACTTCTATGAGCCCTATCTGTTCAGCCATCAGGGCGCGCCCTGGATGCGCGAGCCCGTCTACCGGTCGCTCAACAATGTGCCGTGGCCGGCATCCGCCGGCTCGCTGGAACAGACGCTGGCATCGGTCAGGGCGCGTATGGCGCAGGACACCGAAACCCCTGAAGATGCCAAGCAAGCAGCCTATGCCGAGACCGAGCGTGTGCTGAAAGTCTATTTCGACGCCCAGCCCGACCGCTGGTTTGTCGACAAGTATCTTCGCCAGGTTCGCGACTGGGGAGATGTCCATGGCCTTGCGCCGGAACGCATCATCATGGGCGAGTTCGGCGCGCTGCGCACCGACGCCCGCTATGTCGCCGCGCCCAACCCGGATCGCGGGCGCTACATCGCCGATGTCAGGCGGAGCGCCGAGGAACTCGGCTTCGCTTGGGCACTGTGGGATCTCTTCGATGGCATGGGCATGATGGACGACACCACCCGGGCGCTGGACCCCGATATCATCGCGGCGCTTGGCCTGACCATGCCGGCGGACTGACCGGCCTGAACGCTGCCCGCGCCGGCCGGTAGAGCACCAATGCCAGCACCACGAACTTGGTCAGCAGCGTCGTCTTCGATGCGACGCTTTCCGAGGTGTTGATCAGGATGACCCAGCCCAGCATCGGCAGCCAGATGCCGGGATGGCAGCGGCGCGCCACCTCGAACAGGAACAGCACGAAGCCGAACGTCAGCAAAAGGGTGAAGAAGGCGCCCTGATAGAGGACCGTGCGGATGATCGGGTTCTCGATGCCCTGTTCGAGACCGTTGATGCGGCGCAGACTGTCGATCAGCTCGACATCCGGTCCGACGATCAGATCGCGCAATTCCAGGTGCTTGAAGAGTTCGAACATCTCGACGCGGGCATTGGCGCTGCCGCTGTCCGACACAAAGCGCTCCAGCAGCGCGTCGAAGAAGCCCAGATATGCCGCCACTATGATGACGACCGGCAGTAGCGCGGCAAGCATGAAGCCGAGTGCCGCACCCAAGAGATTGACGCGGCCTTGGCGCAATTTGGTGGTGCCCTGAAAAAGCAGGTAGCAGCCGCCGAGCACCACCGTCGTCACCATCGCGGTGCGGCCGCCGAAGGCGACGAGTGCCGCGCATTGCAGTCCGATCAACCCTATCCGCACCGGCATCGACAGGGATCTGGCACCGGAGAGCAGCGCAAGCACATAGATCGACGTCACCATGGCATTGGCAAGCGGATGCCCCTGCAGCGCGCTCGAGCGCAGATCGGTGGTAAACGCCACGCCGTCTAGGCGATAGGGGAAGATAAGCGTCTTGGTGGCGAACTCGAAAAGGGCAAGCAGCGCATTCGCCGTCATGACCACGTGAACGACGGTCTGCAGCCCGGCGAAGGTCCTTTCGTCGTCCTCGCTGAGCATCAGCACCAGAAGTGCCGCGGCCACGAACGTATCGATCATGCCGGCCATGCCGGGCCGCTGCCTTGCGATGACGACGAACAGAAGCACGATCGATATGGCGGCCATCAGCGCGCTGGCCGGCCGCCTGTCGGCGAGATGGGCGATATGGCCGACCGGATTGCCTGATGCGCAGGAGCGCCAGACAAACAGGAGGACGATGAGATAGGTGGACGGATGGATCTTGGTCGCCGGGTTGCCGAACAGACCATCATAATTGTAGCCGACCAGCCACAGCATGCCGCCCGAGATGCTGAACAGCACCGCTACCGCCGCGATCAGTCCGAAGCGCGTCAGCGCATCGACCGATGTGCCGGCGCGGGGTGCGGCAGCACCATGGTTCGAAGCGCTTGCGCTCCAGCTGGCCGCCATATCAGGCGGCCTCGTCGACCAGCAAGGCGGCTGTCGGCAGGCGCCCCATGACGGAGACCGCCTGCGACGTCGTCGTGACGTCGCGCATCGGGGTGGCGTTCAGCGTGGCGACGAGCACGATCTCGTCGGCCATGGCGACCAGCGGCGAGGCATTGAGATTGTCGGCCAGCGCGCCGCCGTCGATGACGACGAGCTCGAAGCTCCGGCTGGCCCGCGCCAGCATCTGCTGCGCAAAATAGATGCCATGCGCTTCCTGGAAGACCGCCTTTGAGCGGCCCCTGCCCAGCACGGCAACGTTGCTGCCGGCGGCGTAATGGCTGACGGCCTCGAAGGCGTACTCGCCGCGCAGCACATCGAGGATTCCCGGCTGCGGATCCTTCTGGTCGCCGCCGCCGGCATTGGCATCGATGAACAGCACACGGCTGCCCCTGGACGCCGCGGCATTGGCCAGCAGCCGCGCCACCCGGCTGCGCTGCGCCCCCTCGCCCGGCGACGACGTCACCAGGATGGAAGGCACCAGCGGCCAGTCCGCCGGACGCTGGCCCGAACTGAACATGCGCCTCAGCGCAAGGCCGACGACGGCATCGGTCTTCTGGCTGGAGGCGGCGGCGCGCGCCCCGCCGAAAGGCCACCAGCGCGCGCCGGTGTCTGACTTTGCCGGCACCACGCCCAGCACCGGCGCGTCGATGGCCGACTGCATCTGGGCGCTGGAAAGCACTGTCGGCGAGGAATATTCGGCGATCAGCGCCAGACCGGTGCCGAGCCCAAGGCCGCCGAATATCGCACCCAGCAACAGCAGCGGCAAAGGCGGCCAGCTCTTCTTCAAGGCGGGCATGGCGTTGGAAATGATGCGCGCATTGGTGCTGTCGACATTGATCTGCTCGCGCGTCTCCTGGGCGCGCTGGAGATAGTTCGAGTAGACGGAGCGCAGCGCCTCGAGATCGCGCTGCAATTCGCGCAGCCGCACCGAGGCCTGGTCGGTGTCGAGCGACTTGCTCTTCATGCCCGTGACCTTGGCTTCCAGCGCCTGCTGGTTGGCCAGCGCCCGTTCGTAGTCGGTCTCGGTGGCGGTGGCGATGCGGCCGAGTTCGCGCGCGATCAGCTGGCGCGTGTCGCGCAGCTGCTGCTGGGCTGCCATCAGCGAGGGATGACGCGGCCCCAGCTCCGTGCCGAGCTGCGAGACCTGGTCGACCAGCGTCGCCTCTTGCGCCCGCAGGCTCGAAATCACCGCCGAGCGCATTGCTTCCGAAGTTGCGTCCGCCGTGCCGCTCTGCCGGCGCATCTGGTCGACCTGCGCCTTCAGCGCCGCGGTGCGGCTCTGCGCCGCCGAAAGCTGCGTGTTGATCTCGGTCAGTTCCTGGTCGCTGACCAGATTGCCCGCCGCCATCACCATATTGTTGGCCGATTTGTAGGCCTCGACGGCGTTTTCGGCCTGCTGGACGCGCTTGCGCTGCTCGTCCAGCCGCGCGGTGATCGACTCGGAGGCGTCCTTGGCCATTTTCGCGCGCGCGCTCGCCTGGTCGACCAGGTAGGCCTGGGCGATGGCGTTGGCCAGGAGGGCGGCCTTGTCGGCGCTCTTGGCGGTGACGATGACGTCGAGGACCAGCACCTTGTCGGCCCGCTTCACCGCCAGGCGCCGGCGCAGCGCGTCGAGTGTCTGCACCGACCTGTCGCCCTCGGCTGATGCCGAACCCAGCAGGCGCGACAGCAAGCCCTGCCCGTTGAATTCCGGATCTTGCGTCAGGTTTGTCGCCGCGATCGCCCGCATCAGCACGCCTGTCGACTGGACCACGCTGACCTGGCTCTCGACCTGCGTGATGCCGCCATCGGGTGAGATACGGCTGGGATTGACGTCGTTGGTGACCACCTGCAGATCCTGCGGATCGATCAGGATTTCCGCAGCCGAGCTGTAGAGCGCGGGCGTGAAAAGGCCGTAGAGCAGGGCGGCCAGCGTCAGCAGTGCGACGGTACCGAAGATCCAGAACCGGCGGCGCACCAGGATGCGCTTCAGATCACCCAGTTCGACAGTCGAAGCAGCGTATGATCCCGCGCGCGCCGCATCCGGAGAGTGTTGCTGAGGAACCATGGGCAGGGATGATTGCATGGCTGCCTCCGACAATACTCCATAGGCCGGCAAGATCAGTTTGCGGCGCTAACCTAGCTATTCCTCCAACTGTTAAAACATTGTTAATTATGTTGAGAGGTGAGGTGAATTTTGGCACGCGGTTTGCTTAAAAATATACATATCGAGATGTTGGCTACGCAGCGAGCGGAGACGGATGCAAATGGGGTTACAATTTGACCGGACCGGCCTGGCCGACAAGGCCGGGCACCGCCTTTTCGGACCTCCAAAATGCAGATAAGCCTACGCTTGGACGGCGACTGCGTCCGCGCCTTTCACGTCACACTGTTGGAGCGCCTCGCCGCGCTCGACGACGTCGAACTGTCCGTCGATATCAGGCCGGCGGGCGACGGCATTCCGCGCAGCGCCGCGGCCCTGTTTCAACTCGAAACGGCGATCCACGGACTGTCCCATGATGGACTGGCCAAGCGTGTGCCGCTTTCGGCGCTCGCGCCCTACCGGCAGTCCCCCGCTTCGCCTGACCTGGTCGTCGACCTCTGCGGCGATGTCAGGTTGGAAAGCATACGGGCCTGGCGCGTCACCTATGACGGCGCCAGCGGCGAAGCGGCCTTGCTGGCCCTGATCCTCGCAGGTCGCACGCCGCTTGCCCGCATCGAGGAGAACGGCGTTGCGATCGCCGCCGGGCGTCTGGGCACCGAATATGGCGGCATCGCGCTGGCGTCCTTCCAGGATATGCTGGCGCGCACGGCAAGCCTGATCATAGCTGCCCTGTCGGGCGCGGCAAAGTCCGTGCCTGATCTGCCCGAACCGGCGCGGGCAGGCCCGCCACCGATGCCCTCGGCCGGCAAGCTTGGGGTCAGAGCCGGCAAGGCGCTGGCGCGGCGGATCGTTCAGAAGATCTATCACCTTTGCTACAACGCGCCGCACTGGAAGGTCGGCTGGCGGCAAACCGGGGGCCGCGATCTGTTCGACCTGCGCGCGCATCCGGCGTCGGGTTGGCAAGAGCTGCCGGACGACGGCAGCCGCTTCTACGCCGATCCGTTCCCCATCCTCTACCAGGGCCAGCTGACCCTGTTCGTCGAGGACTATATCCACCGGCTCGGCCGGGCCATCATCTCCGCCGTCCCCTTCGGCCCGGCAGGCCCGCTCGGCCGCCCTGAGCCGGTGCTGGAGCTGCCCTACCATCTCTCCTACCCCTTCGTCTTCGAGCGCGACGGCGAGGTCTGGATGGTGCCGGAAAGCTGCGCCAACGGCACGGTCGATCTCTACCGGGCCACTGCCTTCCCCGGCGGATGGGTCAAGGAGGCGACGCTTCTGTCCGGTGTCGTCGCCAGCGACGCCACGCTTGTCGAGCATGGCGGCGCCTGGTGGCTGTTCGCCACCGTCCGCGACGGCGGCGGCGCCTTCTCCGACGCGCTGCATCTGTGGTCGGCGCCGGATTTTCGCGGCCCCTGGACGCCGCACCCCAAAAATCCCGTGCTGATCGACATCGCCTCGGCGCGGCCGGCCGGTCGCATGGTCAGGCGCGGCGACGACCTGCTGCGCCCGGTCCAGGACTGCCGCAGGAGCTATGGCGCGGCGCTTGGCATCGCACGCATTTCTCACCTTGATTTGATCGGCATGGAGCAAGTCGTTGAAACCATCTTAAATCCGGGTGCGCTATGGAGTGGGCGCAAACTTCACACACTGAACGAGGCTGGCGGCTTTGAATTCATCGACGGCTCGGCGATCGCACCGCGCTGGAAGCAGCGGGCCCGCGATTAACCTAAACATTGGTTACTACCAGGCACGCGCCCCGGTTGCTTGCGGTTGATTTAGGTCCGGAAGACATTTTCTACCGGAGATTGTGAAACGTGCAGTTGCCACCAGAAAGGGCAGCAAGATGAGTACCGCAGAGGCTGGCCAAACTGAAGTCGAAGTGGCGATCATCGGCGCGGGAATGGCCGGCACCACCTTGGCAATGGTGTTGGGACAAGCCGGGCGCAAGGTGGCGCTGATCGATCCGCACCGCGTCCATCATGAGGAGTTCCGGGCCGAGAAGATCGGCATGGATCAGATGCTGCTGTTCGAAAAGCTCGGCCTCGATGCGACGGTGAAGCGTCTCGTCACCTCGACGACCGACACGCATGTCTTTCGCCTCGGCCAGTTCTTCGCGCATGAGAAGAAGACTGAATTCACATTCTCCTATGGCGCGCTGATCAATGGCCTGCGCGACGCCTTGCCTCCGCAGGTGCCGCTGACGGTCGGCAAAGTGACCGAGGTCTCGACTGGACCGGACCGGCAGCGGCTTGTGCTGGCCGACGGGACCGTCATCGATGCCCGCCTGCTGGTGGTGGCAACCGGTCACGGCGAGGCGGTGCGGCGCGCCGTCGGGGTTGAGCGTATCGAGCAATCGAAGGCGCATTCACTGTCGATGGGATTCGACCTCGCCATCTCGCCGCGCGATTTCGGTCATCAGTCCGTCACCTGCTACAGCAGGCGGGCCGCCGACCGTGTCGCCTACATCAGCGTCTTTCCCCTCGGCGACAAGATGCGGGCGAACATGTTCCTCTATCGCAATGTGGCCGAGCCGTGGACGCGGGCGTTTCGCCAGGAGCCGCAAAAGATGCTCTGCGAACTGATGCCCGAAATAGCAGCGCGATGCGGCAACTTCGAAGTCGCAAGTCCTGTCGAGGTCAGGCAGATCAGTCTGAGCACCACGCAAGGCCACCGCCGCGACGGGGTCATCTTCATCGGCGATGCTTTCTGCACGACGTGTCCAACGCCGGGCGTCGGCATCGGGCGCGTGATGACCGATGTCGACCAGCTCCATTCGGTTCACATTCCACGCTGGCTCGAAACACCAGGCATGGCGGCTGACAAGATCAACGCCTTCTATGACGACCCGGTCAAGGTGGCTGCCGATGAGGATGGCATGCGGGTGAGTTACTATGCCAAGTCGATTACTGCCGACACCGGCCTGGAATGGCGCGTAAGACGCCTGCGCAACAACACCGCGCGCCGGCTGATGATCGTCGGCCGTAAGGTCCGGCATCTGGGACAACGGCGGGCACCCGTGGCCAATATACGATAGGGCGCGACCAGTCGCCTATCGATTGCCGCTATTGATTGCCCTTGTCAGGCGAATGAGTCAGGCGCCAATCAATCACTGAGGATCGGCGGAGGTGTCGATGGGGCAGCCTGGGCCGTGACGCCCGAAAGCCTGTCGCGCTTCTGCAGGGTTGGTTTCTCGTATTTCTTCACTGTAAGTGCCCTCCAAATTGGTACGGCACCAGCAGAACCAATTCCGTGCCTCGTGTCAATTGTGTCATTACTGGTCCTTACGGCGTTTCCGCGCCATCGTGGTCAAACGGTTCTTCACTGTCGCATTGCCGGCACTCCGCGCGGTGTTGTAAATCGTTTCATCCAAGGTATTTTGGCTATTGGGAACAGAGGGAATAGTTATGTCCAACAGCGCCTTGCCGCTGGTCATCAGTGCGCCGGAACCACGCACGCTCGACCTGATCTTCACAGCCCGGCAGCTGGCGCGGCTCAAGGCGCACTATCGCATTGTCGAGACGACCGCTGACGGCGTCGCGAAACTGCCGGCCGACGTGCTGGCCGAGGTGCGCTACATCATCGGCCAGCCGCCCATATCGCCCGAAACGCTCGACCGGATGAAGGCGCTGCGCTGCGTCTTCAATGTCGAGACCAACCTGATCAACAACATGCCCTACGAGACCTTGTTCGCGCGCGGCATCCATGTCGTCACCACCGGACTGGTGTTCGCCGAGCCGGTCGCAGAGCTTGGCCTTGCCATGGCGCTCAACCTCGCCCGCAACATCGTCGATGCCGACCTCGCCTTCCGCCAGGGACAGGAACTGTGGGGCGGCGACGGCAACCAGACGGCGCGGCTCTTGTCCGGCGCCGATGTCGGCATCATCGGGTTCGGCGACCTCGGCCGCGCGCTCAACCGGCTGCTGTCGGGGTTCCGCACCCGCACCAAGGTCTTCGATCCCTGGCTGCCGCCGTCGATCCTCATCGACAATGGCGTCGAGCCGGCCTCGCTCGACGAGGTGCTGACGAGCAGCGACTTCGTCTTCGTCGTCGCTTCGGTAACCAGCGAGAACCAGGGCTTCCTCGGCGCGAACGCCTTTGCTTCGATGCGCAAGGGCGCCGCGTTCATCCTGCTCAGCCGCGCCGGCGTCGTCGATTTTTCTGCGCTGATGGCGGCGGTGAAGAGCGGCCACATCGTCGCCGCCAGCGACGTTTTCCCCGAAGAACCGCTGGCGCGGGACCATCCGGTGCGCGCCCTGCCCGGCTTCCTGCGCTCGGCTCACCGAGCTGGCGCGCTCGACATCGCCTTCAAGCGCATGGGCGACATGGTGCTGGAAGACATGGACCTGATCGACCGCGGCCTGCCGCCGCTGCGCTCCAAGCGCGCTGAGCGCGAGACGGTTTCGCGCATGCGTTCCAAGCCGGCCGACAGGAATTGAGGCGTGGATTTCGTCCCGGTCGGCCGACCCTCGACCAGGTCGGCTAGACAAGAGTGCGGCCGGCGATGACGCTGCCGCAATCGAACTCTCAGGAGGGAAGCCATGAAGAAGACCTATGAAAAACCGATGCTGTTCAAACGGCAGAAACTCTCCGCCGTGACGGCGCAGCAAGCCACTTCAGGAGCGATAGGGCCGACAGGCCCGACAGGCTGACGCCTCACGGCGTCCAATGAAGGCAGCATTGGATGTGCCCGCGGGTCGGCGGCGAAACGGCAGTCGCTCGCAACTTCAGTGTTCATGGCTGCTCTTCGCTCTGCGGGCAACCGCTTCCATAAAAGAGCGGGCGGCAGCGTCACAAGCCGTTCTGGACGGTCCGTTCGCGGACAGCACGACCTCCGCGGCCTTCCGCGACATGCCGTATTTCCGGGCGAAGACCGCAGCGTCGTAGGGTTCGTTTTCGGCTGCCGGTGTCGCGGACGTGATCCTGGCCTTGGTCATTGGCGGGTCCGCCTGAAACTTTCGAGCAACTCGCCTTCATTGCGGCAGCCATTCTGAAACAGCGAAAACACCGTGGCTGCCAGCCGCTGCACGTCCGATTCGCCTGACATGCGGTCAAGTTTGCGCTCCAGGCAGACCCGATCGAAGACGCGCTGGCACAGCTGCAGATCGGAAGGATGGAAACCGGGATTGCGCTTATGAAGGCCCGACATAAGAAGCCCCTTTCGGAGCAGCGACCACTTCCTTGACGCTGTAGCTCAAAAAATGAAATCGGACTGAGCAAGAGTCAACATCGGCCTCATCACAGTAAGTATCGTACAATTCTCCCGCCGGTCCGCCCCTCTTTTTTCGAACGGTTCTCAGGCCCGGCGCGACATGGCGCTTTGTCATTAGCCGGCGGGATTTTATCGACCTCACCGTGATCCGACGCTCTCAAGAAATATGTCGGTTTTGTACCAAGTGGCCTTTGGTACGTTTCCGACACTAACATTCAGGCCGATCTTTTCATATGCGAACGGGCGTTGGGGGGCGCCGTGCTTCGAATCTCACATCGCATTCATAGCTTTATTCGTCCTGCGCCCCTATACTCAGGCCATCGTCCGCACGTTTTTACGGGCACGGACGGCTGGGAGACTGGATGGCTCTTGCCCTGCATTGGGCCACGCCATGTCTGATCCCAACAAAAACCATCAATACCGAAATCAGCTGCTGCGGCGGATGCCCGCGGCTGACCTAGCGCTGCTCGAACCGCATATGCAGCGTTGCGACCTGCCGTTGCGCATGATGCTGGTGACGCGACAAACCCCGATCGAGGCCGTCTACTTCATCGAACAGGGTATCGGTTCGGTGGTCGCCAGCACGGCGAGCGGCCAAGAGGCCGAAGTGGGCTTCATCGGCTTCGAAGGCATGACGGGATACTCCCTGGTGATGGGCGACGACCGCGCGCCGCATGCCTGTTATGTCCAACTCGAAGGCGAGGCGATCCGCATCGAAGCTGGCGCTTTCAAGGCAGCATTGGCGGCAAGTGCGACCTTGCGCATGTTCCTGCTGCGCTTCGTCAACGCGCTACAAACCCAGGCCGGCTGCACCGCCCTCGTCAACGCGCGGCTGAAGCTCGAGGAGCGGCTGGCGCGATGGCTGCTCATGTGCGACGACCGCGTGGCCGGCGAACATCTCGCCATTACCCACGAATTCCTGGCCATTATGCTTGGTGTCAGGCGGCCAGGCGTCACCGTCGCCCTCCAGCTGCTCGAAGGCCGCGCGTTGATCCGCTCGCGTCGGGGCGAGATCGTCATTCGTGACCGCGCCGGGCTGCTGGAACTCGCCAATGGCAGTTACGGCGAAGCCGAGGCCGAATATGCAAGGCTGATCGGGGAGATCGGCGCGGCCTGATCAGGAGCGGTTGCCGCCGGCATCCGGCTTGCCCGATGAAGCCTTGCCGGGCGGCGCCGCACCGCCTTCAAATGCGCCTCGGCCAATAGGCCCATCCCCGTCGATCGGTCCATCCCTGTCTATCGGCCCATCTCTGCCGATCGGCCCATCCCTGCCGATCGGCAAGCCGGCATGCTCCAGATTTGCAAGCTTGCACTTCGTCTGCTCGGCCGCCGCTCCGACAAGGCAGTCGATGGTGAACATGGCACCGGCGTGCTCGCTTGCCGCGACCGCCTTGCGGATCTTCGTCAATTGCGCTTGTGTGTAGTCCAGAAGCTCGACCAGGCCGGTATGATCCAAACCGCCCTCCATTGCAGGATGTCGAGAGGCCGATCTGAGGTCGCTCTTGGCACCGAAATACGCCCATTTACGCGGCTTGCATAGCCGGACTGTCACAATCGTACAGTCGGCGCGCTACCGGATCCTTGCCGTATTGGCCAAAGGTCCATCTTCGCACCCTCGCTATGTCATGCAAGTGTATATAAGCTATCGCTTGAATACTGGTCCGTACGTCTGTCGGGGAGATGTCGTGCCAATTCGCGAGAATCTCGCCGCCAATCTCAGGCGGCTGGTCCAACGCCACGCTTCCGTCAGCGCGGTGTGCCGTGAGCTTGGCATCAACCGCACCCAATTCGAGCGCTATCTGCAAGGCAAGGCGGTTCCCAACAAAGCCACCGCCAAGCTGATCTGCGACTATTTCAAGATCGGCGAGGATGTGCTGTATCGCGAGCCGGCCGCTGCGGCAGCCAAGGGCGACAGCAATGCAACGCTGCGCCAGGCACTGTACGAGAACATGGTGCGGCCGCCGTCGCCTGCCATCGCCGGAGGCACCTATTTCACCTATTTTTCGATTCCCGGCCGACCCGATTTTTTGATGCGCTCGGTCACCTTCGTGCGGCGTGAGGCCGATCTCGTCACCTTCAGGCGAGTGACGCGCTGGGCTCCGGGCGATGGCCAGGGTGGCGCGAGAATACCCGGCAACCATTATGGCGTGGCGATCTCGCGCCTGAACTGGATCTATTTCACTGGCATCAACCGCCGCCAGACAAGCGAGCCCTCGATCATGACCGTACAGTGGGCTCCCATCTCCGAACCGGTTCTGGTCGGCAGGGCGATCGTCCTCACCGGATCCGGGCCGGCCTTTGTGTCGGTCATCATGCGGCAGGACGTCACCAGGATCAGCATGAGGCGAGCGATGCAGATGGCCCATATCATCAGTCTCGACGATCCCAGCGTCGATCGGCTGGTGGTCAGTCTTGCACGAGAGACCCGCTAAACTCGCTTCTTGCGGGAAAAATCGGGGAAAGTTTCAAGTTTTTCGACTATATTTTTCTTCGTTTCGGGATTTTTGCGCAAAAAATGCCGGAACTTTCACCCAAACCTGTCGTTTTCCAACTGATCGTTGCTTCGACGATCCCAAAGCAACAGGAGGAATACGCCATGAACACCAAGATGATCTGTTTCGGCGCGATGACGCTCTCGATGGTTGCCGGCTCCGCGCTGGCCGCAGGCAACACCGGCACGTCCGCTCTCGACGATCCGGCCAAGATGCAGCCCTTCTACACCGATAGCGGCATGAAGACGATGGTCAGCAACGACGACTTCGTGAAAGCCTGGAAGGCCCTTACGCCGGACGACCAGACCGCGATGATGAAGGCCTGCGAGGACGAGGCCAAGGACGCCACGGCGGCCAACAGCCATCCCGAATTCTGCAGTAGCGTGAAAGCGAACGGCGGCAGCAAGTAGCAATCCAGCGAACCGATGCGAAACAGCCCCTTAGCGGGGCTGTTTTTGCGTCTGCCGCAGGCCGTGTAGACAAGCCAGCCACGCAAGGATCGAGCCCGGCCGGCACGCCGGCCCATCTCCCATTTCCCGCCATGTTGCACTGCGACAAATTTATTGCATTGCGATATCGGCCTGCCCGAGCGACACTGCGCAAGGGCTGGGCTTGCACGAAGGAGCCGTCGTGGCAGCATCGTTCCGGCCGGACATACAAGGATTGCGCGCGCTGGCCGTCGGCGGCGTCGTCGCCTTTCATTTCGGCCTAACCGCCCTGCCCGGCGGCTTTGCCGGCGTCGATATCTTCTTTGTCATTTCCGGCTATCTCATCACAAGACACCTGCTGCAGGAGATCGGCGACAGCGGCCGGCTGAACCTGTGGCGCTTCTATGCCCGCCGTGCCCGGCGGCTGCTGCCGGCCTCGCTGTTCGTGATCCTCGCCACGCTGGTGGCCGGCGCCTTCATCCTGTCGCCGGAGGAACAGGCGCTCTATTCGAAGGGCGCGATGTTTGCCTCGGCCTATATGATCAACCTGTGGCTGATCCGCTGGTCGTTCGACTATTTCGCCTCCGACGCCGCCAACAACCCGTTCATCCATTTCTGGTCGCTGTCGGTGGAGGAGCAGTTCTACCTCGCATGGCCGGCGCTGCTTGTGTTCGCCGCATGGCTGCGGCCGGGCCGTCGCATGGCTATCGTGGCGATCGGCGTCACCGGGCTGGTGTCGTTCGCCGTCTGCGCCTGGCTGACCAGCGTGGCGCAGCCCTGGGCCTTCTATTTCTCGCCGCTGAGGGCCTGGGAGTTCGCAGCCGGCGGGCTTGCCAGCATGGTGCCGGCAAGTTTCCTGCAGCACCATCCGCGGCTGCGCGCCGTGCAAGGCTGGCTCGGCCTTGCGCTGATCGTGCCGGCTTATCTGCTGCTGGACGAGGCTCTGCCCTTCCCCGGCCTGCTGGCGCTGCTGCCGGTCGCCGGCACGGTGCTGCTGCTGGTCAGCGGGGCAAGCGAGCACCAAGCCGGCCGGGAGATCGGCAAGCAGGCTGGCAGCCTCGCGGCTCTCCTGTCGCTGCCGCCCATGCAATGGATCGGCAAGCTCTCCTACTCGCTCTATCTCTGGCACTGGCCGGTCATCGTCTATGCCGGAATGGTCACCGCGGAGCTTTCAGGCCTGGACAGGCTTGCCTGCCTGGCATTGACGCTGGTGCTCTCCATCTTCACCTATCACGTCATCGAGAACCCGGTGCGACGCAATGGCTGGCTGATGGCCAACGCCGCCCGCGCGCTCATCCCCGCCGCGCTGCTGACCGGTGCCGGCGTGGTCGCGGCCTACGCCAACGCCAGGCTTGCCGTGCACGAACTCGACCCGGAACAGCGCGTCATCGCCGAAACCGCGGCGCGTCCTTCCACCGCGCGCGCCAGGGGCGGCTGCGTGCTCGACTACGAGACCGTGACCCCTAAGCCCTGCGTGTTTGGTGCCAAGAATGCCAAACGCACCATCGCGCTGTTTGGCGATTCACATGCCGACCACTGGTCGACGCCGCTGATCGAGGTTGCGCAGAAGCGCGATTACGAGGTGGTTACCTGGCTTAAGTCCTCGTGCCGGGCGTCTCGGCTGTCGACATGGTCGAGCAAGCTGAAGCGCGACTACTCAGAATGCGACCAGTGGCGCGAGCAGTCGATCAAGGAGATACTCGCGCTGAGGCCGGCACTGGTGGTGATCTCGGAGATCGCCCTGACCAGTTCGCGCAAGATGGCGGCCGGCAAGGATGAGCCCGACAGCCAGGACGCGGAGTGGAAGGCGGGCCTGCGCTCGACGCTGGATACGTTCAGCAACGCCGGGCTGAAGGTCGCCTTCATCCGCGACGTCCCCTTCAACGACGAGCAGGTCGACACCTGCGTGGCGCGAGCGCTGTGGCGGAGCGAGTCGCCGTCGCTCTGCGACCAGACACGCGCCTATGCCGCCAACGACGCGATGGCCTCGGTGGAGCGCGAAATCGTGCGCAGCATTCCGAACGCCAGCTATGTCGACATGACGGACCAGTTCTGCAACCAGACCACCTGCCACGTCTTCATCGGCGGCAAGATCGCCTTCCGCGACCGCCATCACCTGGCGACGGCATTTGCCGAGACGCTGGAGGGGCCACTGGAGCGAGCCTTGTTTTAGGCGCTGCGCCCGGTCAGCGCCCGGTCCGCATTGTTCATCACATCTTGCGAATCTACGGAACGGGGCCGCAGCTCAGGGGTTATATTAGCTCAACCTTTAAAAGGAGGCAGCTATGAAGAAGCTCCTGCTTGTTTCGGTTATCGCCATTGCTTCGGCGGCGGCGATGATTGCCCCTGCGGATGCCCGCAGCCGTATCACTATCGGCATTGGCGGCTATACAGATGACTATTACGGCGACGACTACTACGATGGTTACGACTATGGTGATCGCTACGTCTATCGTGACCGCTACGTCCATCGCCCCTATTATCAGTATGACGTCTACGACAATGACTACCGACCGCGTTATTTCCACAACCGCCACCATTGCCGCATCAAGCTGATCAAGCACTGGCGCCATCACCACAGGATCATCGAAAAAATCCGCGTCTGCAGATGACTTGATCATTTGGTACGGGTCCGGCCGGCATCCCCGGCCGGATCCATTTCACCCTCACCGCCTCATCATCATCCCATAATGCACCGCCAGCAGATCCAGCCCCACCTTCAGCAGCTTCGTCACCACGTTCCGGCCCTCGCCGGTCTGCTCGGACAGGCGCTTGAGGGAACCGTCCGCGCAGCAGACTTGTCGCACCACGGCGGCCACCTCCCAATGGCCTAGCGCTCTTGTGGCGGCGGCATAGGCCCTGCCGGCGTCGAGAACGCTGTCGGCGATGCCGCCGCCCTCGCGGCCGCCGTCGACACGCTCGGTCCATCGCATCGGCTTGACGCTCGCCTGCTGGCTGCAGCGGAAATCCTCGCGGTAGCGCAGTCCGGCCTCCCGCTGCTGGCGCGACAGCGAGGTGATGCCGATGAGCGCATCGATGGCGCGCACCCGCACGATGCCGCCGGTCGCGGCGTAGCCGTCATTCGACACTTCGTAGACACGGGCAGCCTCCAGCGTGCCCGCCGCCAGCCGCTTGCGGCCGAAGGCGTCATCCCTGAGCGCGAAATCATGGCCGATCTCGCGACGTATGCGCACCTGCTCGGCCTCGCCCTTCGGCAATTTCGGCGCCTGCGGTTTTGCGGGTCTGGTCTTTTTGCTCATGGGAGGCTCCTGGTTGGGGTGGATGGTGGAAGGCCGGCAAGTGGCGATCCTTCGCGCACCTGGCGCCCTGCTGGGCATCTCCCGCAGTCGACAGAGCGGAGCGGGCCGCCGTTGGGTTGGCCTTCAATGAACCGAAGGTCATCACCTCTTCGCCACTGCGCCAGCATCCTTGCCGCCCGGCATCCAGGCTGATGGAACCGGCGCGAGTTTTCGACGTTATGTCGCGTCCATGCCAAGGGGAGGTTCGCCGATGACAGCCTTCATGCCGGTTACCGTGCGCTTTTGCGATAACAAAACCATGCTGGTCAGTTCGGTGGCCGGGGCCGCCGAGGCACTGCGCCACCAATGGCCCGACAAGACAGCACCTGGCTTTGTCGAGGCTTCCCGGCTGGTTGCGCTCGCCGTCGACGGCATCTGCTGCCCGCGCATCGCGTTCGAGGCCTTCACCAGGGCGGCCAAGCAGCAGAACATACTGGTGGCTAGGCCCAAAAGCCGCGCCCATGACTGGCTGGATGCAGTGGCTAGCCCGTGAGGATCGCGCGCCGGCCGAAAAATTGATGCAACCCGCCGCCATCGGGGCGCGTTTATGGATGCGGTAGCTGGAGCCGCGCGCAAAGCGAAGGTGAACGCCGTGGGTACGATGAAAACCGGAGTGCCGCTCAAAGTGCGGGTGGAAGATGAGATCGAAGAGATCGACAGCGTCAGCGAAGCCGCCGATTTTCTGCAGCGCTGGCCGCTGGAGCGGCGCGGCCATGTGTACCGCAGCGCGCTGAACGCCTGCAGCGCGGCGATCGCCGCGCAGATTTCGGAAGCCGACGCCATGAAGGTGTTTACCGGCTTTGCCCGGGTGACCGGCATATTGATCGCCGAAGGCAACCCGGCCATGGCGATGGACGCACGGAGCGTACAGAGCCGCACGCCCAAGCAGGGCCGGCAGATGCCGAAATAGGGTTTTGACGATAAGGCCGCCGCCTCTTTCTCCCCGTTCACGGGGGTGAGGCGTGGTCCGCGCAGCGGACGAAAAGCCAATTGCTTGGCTTTTCGAACAGCGAACGCCCGGCAAGGCAGTGAGGAGCGGCGCCAGCGCTTCGGTAAGTCGCTCCTGAGCCAGATGCTTGAAGTTCATATCTGCTTTCACCCCCTACGTCGGTGCTGCTCCCATCCGCCTCCCAGCACCTTCTCCCCCCGTGAGTGACGGGGAGAAGGGACGCTTCACTCACCCTGCCGCCACAAAAACACGGCGGCGAAAGCGCGCCTCGTGATAGGCGCAATAGCTTTTCAGCCCCTTGGTGCGCATGCCGCAGCACAGCATGTTGGCGTCCGGGCGGCTGCCTAGCGCATCCCCCTCTTCGGCAATAGAGCTGTCCGGATCCACTTCCACCGTCAGATCCAGCGGCGCCCGGCAGCGTGAAAACAGGCAATCGATGAAGCGCATCGCCACGCCGTGCGGCTGCCGGCCGCTGGCCGCGCGCGGCGGCGCCGGCATCTCCAGGCGATAGGCTACGCCGTCGGCGACCAGCACACCCGCCTCGCGCACGAACGAGCGGGCGCGCCTGGGCCGGGCCACTTCACGCGCATGGATGTCCTTGGCGGCAAGCACGCCATGCATCTTGCCGACGACAGGCGTCGCAGTCGCCGGCGTGCCATTCGCCCGCTTGCCTTCAGCGCGCTTGCTCCCGGCCTGTCTGGCTCGCGGCGGCGGCCCCTTGCCATTGGCAAAACCGATCGCGCCCAGCACGGCGTTACGGTGCACGATGCCGATAATGGCGTCGCGCGACACCGGACTGCCACGCAGCGCGCTGAACGCGACTGCAAGCCTGGAGGCTGAAAGCCCTTCCTTCAGCCAGCGGCCGATCTCGTGCAATTCCGCGTCGCTATAGCTTGCCATATCCAGTTCCATCCAAAGTTCTGCCTTCGGCCGCGCGTCGTCAGGCAAGCGTCAGGGTTTGACCCGGTTGGCCGGGCCGCGATCGGGGTTGTCTTTTTCAAGCCGGCTTGGCGCCCGGGTCAGCCTCTGCGGGCCAATCCCAGCCAGCGAGTCTCAGCCGGGATTGGGCCGATCGCAGGCTCGAAAGCCGCGCTTCGGCGGTTTTCCTGTCGGGCGCGGAAATCGCCCTGCCCGTTGCCAGGTCGAGCAGGATCACGGTGCCATCCTCGGTGCGGATGCACGACCGAGCAGGCCGGCCGGCGCCATGCCGGTCGAATTGGGGGCCGGAGCCGTTGGGAGCGGCGGCTCCGGCCGTTCCGGTCGCCGGAGACGGGCGAACCGGACCCGAGGCTGGTGCATTGAAGCACCGAGCCTCGGGTTTCACCCCGGCCGGGGAGGAGGACGGCCGCGGCGAAAGGGAATGGGTGCCGGCGACAGTCGCCGGATGCGCCTCGCATGAGGCCGGCGCCTCGCATGAGGTCGGCGCCTCGGCGCCATGGAAGCTGGACAGGTTTTGCATGATTGGATATAAGCATAACTCAAAACATTATGCAAGCCATTCTTTCATAGACGAGAGCCACTTTCATCGCTCACATGGGTGCCATGGCAAAAACGGAACTGTCGATCAAGGTCGGGGCGGCGATCCGCAAGGCGCGCAAGCAGCGCGGCCTGGTCATGCGCCACATTGCCGAGCACAACGACACCGATGTCGCCGCCGTCGGCAACTGGGAAACCGGCCGCAATCTGCCCAAGACCGAGAACCTCCTGAAGACCGCCGCCTTCCTGCGCGTCGACCCGGTGGCGCTGGGCCAAGGGCAGGTCGTCTTCCTCGACGATGCCGGACCGGTCGCCGATGCGGAGATCGTCACCGATGCCGGTCCGCTACCCGCCGGGTCGATGGATATCGAGGTGCTGGGCGCGGCCGTCGGCGGCGACGATGGCGATTTCACCTTCAACGGCGAGCCGGCGGGTTACGTCCAGCGCCCGCCGGGCGTGCGCAACCTGCCGAAGGTGTTCGCCCTGCACGTGCTCTCGGATTCCATGGTGCCGCGTTACGAGCCCGGCGACCTGATCTATTGCGGCGGCCGCGACGCGGTGCCCGGCGACCATGTGGTGATCGAGATCTTCCCGGAGGAAAACGAACGCAACGGCAAGGCCTTCATCAAGAAGCTGGTCAAGCGCACCGCGGGTGAGCTGGTCGTCGAGCAGTACAACCCGCCGAAGACGCTGACCTTCGACCGCTACGCCATAAAACACGTCTGGCGCGTGATTCCGCTGAAGGAGTTGCTAGGGTATTGAGGACGGGGCGCTCTTTCTTCTCCCCTGTGGGAGAAGGTAAAACCAGCACACTTCCTTTCGACAAAACTCAAGCCCGCCGCGACCCCTCCAGCGGCACCTCGCGGTCGCTCAGCATCCGCGCTTCGCTGAGCACGCGCTGGCGCTCGTCGATGAATGCCGCCTGGATCGTAACGGTAGCGCCCGGCAGCCCGTCGGCGCGGCAGGCCGAGCAGACGATGCGGCCCGACAGGGCGGCCAGCGGCGTATTGCCCGTCACCCCGAACCGCTTCAGCTGATCGGGCCGCCACCAACGGTTGCGGCCGCAATCGGTGCACTCCACCGAGATCGAGGCCACATGCGCGACCACTGGTTCCCTGCCCGGCAATGCCATCGCCCCTCCTGCGTCTTTTGTTCCTGATTTGTTCGCATATTCCTGCGTTTTGCGCCGGGAGTCGAGTCGCAGTTTTCAAACAGTCCCAAAAGTTTTTCTTCTAGATTTATTTGAGTTATGCTTATATTAGATCGTAAATGTGAGTCGGGGCGTGCCCCACCGCCACATCAAGTCCGGGAGTGACAATGGACGCCGCCGATTTTGCCCGCGCCTGCGGTTATACCGGCGACAGCCCTGCCCTGCTTGAAGCCTTCGAAGCCATCCGCCGCAACGGCATCGCCCACGCCCGTCAGGATCACGTCAAGCGCAAGGCGGTGATCGACGAGTTGAAACAGTCGCAGGCGCTGTTCCTGGCCGCGATTGGCCCGGCGCTGTCGGCGCACGAAGCCATCGAGGACGCCGCCCGCTTCATCGCCTGCTGGCGCAACATGCCGCGCTGGCGCCAGGAGCGGCGCCTGCCCGACCTGATCAGGGCCAAGCAACAACGGCTGGTGGCGCGCTATTTTCGTCGCCATGGCCATCTTCTGTGGGCGCGCGAAGCAGCGTGAGGACTGGGCCAGCCATTTGCGGGTTCCATCAGCAATTTTTTCTTTCTAGACTGCACAGGGGTGGCTGATCGTTCGACGTGCATAGTGTGGAATGTTCAAGACTGCCCGTTCAAAATTTCAAACCTGGATAACGGCCGGCGCGGGAACCATCGCCGCCCTGCTCGTCGCCGGCCTGATGGGCGCGTTCGGCGCCCTGCCCGCCCACGCCCCGCCGCAATTGCCGTCCGATGCCGCCATCGATGCCGGACCCTGGCGTGTCCAGCCGGTGCGCGCCTATGTCAGCCGCGCCAAGGTCTATGGCGTGCCGCTGAAACCAGGCCAGAAGGCGTTGGTGCTGGAGGCCGACATGACCAACCGCACGGCGCAATCCGACAAGGCCTATTTCAATGTCTTCAAGCCGGACGGGATCGACCTGCCCGATCCCCTGCCGATGATCGCGCTTGCTCGCGATTCGACGCTGACGCCGGAACTGCATCCCGGTATGACCGAACGCATGGCCTATGTCTGGCCGCTTGCCCGCGACGCCGCCGTGCCGGCAAATCTTAGCTTCGGCGTCACCGCCGAAATCTTCAAGCCGCGCGACAACCTTTACGGCACGCCGGGCTGGTTCAATCCCTATCGGCTCGGCACCGTCGCCATGCCGGTCGCCGACCTGCCCGAGAGCGGCTCATGAAGATCCGGGCCATCGGCAATCTCCTGATCCTATGCGCCACCGTGGCGCTCAGCTACGGCATGCAGGTGTCGAAGCCGCACTATGCCGAGCTCACCGCACCGATCCCGATCGATGGCGCCATGCACGACACGGTGCGGGCGCGCAGCTTCGATGTCCGCCTCGACAAGGTGGTCTTTGCGCGAACGCTGAAGACCAACCAGTTCGGCCAGGAAAGGCTGCTGACCACCAGCGGCCTGTGGGCGGTGGTGACGGCCGATCTCACCGCCACCAGCACCTCCACCACGGTGGCCGGCGGCACCTGGCAAGGCCCGACCGGCCTGCGCTACCACCACACGGAGCGACTCAGCTATCGCCAGGACATGCCGCCGCATGCCGTCGATCCGGATTTGGAAAGAAACGGCCTGTTCGTGTTCGAGGTACCGCCGGACCAGATCCGCGGCGCCAGCCTGCTGGTCGCCGCGCGCCGCTTCGCCCCGCTCGACGCCCAAGCCCGCATCAGCCTCGACGCGGTACCGACCGGCGCCGACGGCCAGCCGACAGATGTCTTGCCGCTATACGATCTCGACGCCCCTGCACCACCGCAGGGCCAGACACAGCAGGGCCAGACGCAGCAGGGCAAGACATGAGCACGGTTTCAACCGACATAGACCCAGCCAGCGGTGGCGAGACAAAATGGCGTCGGCGCGGTCTTGTCGCACTCGCCATCCTGTTGCCGCTGACGCTGGCCGAAACGAGCTATGACAGCGTCCGCGAATGGCTGCACGGCGAAGACCTCATCGCCAGGGATGTCGAATTTGGCCAATCCATGCCGTTCGGCGGCAGTGACTGGCGGCTGGCCGATTTGCGCGGCGGTAAGGCCGGCCGCTTGCCCGACCACGCCTTCGCCGTCATCGCCACCTTCTCCGTGACGGTTGGCGACCCCGATCTGCAAAAGCAGTGGCTGGGCTGCAAGGTGATGCTGACCGACGCCGCCGGGCGCCGCTGGCTGCCCGACTTCATCTCCGGCGTCAGCCTGCCGGACGGCGTGATGAACTGCACCTCGGCGATCTTCTCCGGCGCCAAGAAGGGCGACATCATCACCGTCGGCGAAACCTTCATCGTGCCCGAGGATGCAGTCAAGACCATCCGCCCGGCTGTTGGGCTGGGCAGCGAACGGCCCTGGTATTTGCGTTTTCAGCGGCCGCCGAAGTAGCTCCGACGCTGACGCCCCCCTCTCTACGTCTCTATACGGGGAGAGGGTAAGGGTGAGGGGCTGCGCCAACGCTACGGCAAGTGGCTTTCGAGCCTGACCTCCAGGTTCTCAATTCTGCCGCGTAGGCACCGCCCCTCATCCGCCTGCCGGCACCTTCTCCCCGTATAGGGACGGGGAGAAGGGAAGCGCTCCAACACCCTCGCCCTACCCCGCAGCCTCAACCTTTTCCGCCCCCCTTCGCCATCGAAAACGCCGTCTCCAGCACGGCGGCGAGAAAGCAGATGCGCAGCGGCTCGATCAGGATGCCGGTGGAGGAATCCTGGAACGGGCTGCCGAACAGCAGCGTCACGCCATGCGAAAAAATCTGCCAGACGTCGAGCTCGTGCGGGCCGATCAGCCGCGTCGCCCACAGCCATAGCCAGGCAGCGCCCCAGTCGAGCAGGCGGTAACCGACGACCAGCGTGCACAACAGCACCAGGCTGGAGCTCACCGTCAGCCGCACGCCGTTGGCGATCGGCAGATAGCGCGAGCGGTAGCCGGCGATGAAATGCTCGACGAAATCGCGCAGGAATTTCGGCAGGCCGGCATAGCGCTGGCCGGCGCGCTCCAGCCGACCGTGCACGCGCATCAGGGCAGCATCGTCGCGCACGTCATAGCCATAGATCAGCGCCGCCATCACCAGCCAGATCAGCGGCAGAAGCATGAAGAAGAACAGGTTGATCGCCACCGTCGACGGCGCGATCGACTCGACCGGCACCATGGGTGCGGCCGATGCCATCGGCACCGGGCTCGCCAGCCCGTCGACTGACGCTTGCAGGGCCGACCAGAAATTGCGGCTCATCAGCCATTGCAGCGCCGTGTCCTTCCAGCGGCTGATCACATAGAGGCCGACGAAGATCCAGTTGGTCTCGCAGATCACCACGACGATCTGCCAGAACGAGGCGGCACTTGTTTTAGCCTGCATGAATTTAGCCAGCCGGCGGATCAGCCACGACACCGCCACGGAGACCAGCAGCCAGCGTGAATCGAGCACGTCGAGCACATTGGCGCTCTGGCCGAAATCGGCCTGGTCGAGCGTCGCACGCGAATATTGCCGCACGATGTCGCCCAGAAATCCCCAGGCGGCGTAATAGGCGAAGAACGGCAGCAGCGCGATGGTGATCATGCGCACCAGCCGCGAGCCGCGCCGGTCCGCCTCGGCACCCGGCTCCGTTTGCGCCTCAGCGGTTGCGGCCTTGTCGGCGCTGCGCTGCGCGGCCAGCACATGCGGCAGGCCGGGGCGCAGCACATGGAACATCGCCACCGTCACCACCAGCTGCGCCAGCGCCACCAGGGTCAGCATGGCCAGCCCGGCGAAATGATTGGCCAGCGCCACGCGTGCCGCCAGTTGCATCAGGAGATCGCCGACCAGCACGCCGATCAGCACCAGTGCCATGAGCTGCGGCCAGAATCGCCGCAGCAGCGAAAAACCTAGGGTGATCGGTCTGATCATATCGGCAAACATGAGGTTCTCTCACGATGCCACCCGCCAAAACCTTTCTAGCAAAGCATGATTGTTTTGCAAGGAATGGGGAGGGGGTCACCTATCAGGGGGAGGTGCGAGGCGCCCCCCTCTGTCCTGCCGGACATCTCCCCCTCAAGGGGGGAGATCGGCAGTTTCGTCCTCGCCGCTTTCCCTTCAATGTTGAAAATTGGCGAAAGCAGTCATGACATCCAATCTCCCCCCTTGAGGGGGAGATGTCCGGCAGGACAGAGGGGGGGGTAAGGGCAGGCCTTCCGTCCCTCACCGTCTCACCCGCGATTTCAGCCAGCGATCAAACGCCACCGCCAGGATCAGGATCAGCCCGATGACGATGCTTTGCGTATACGACGATACGTTGTTGAACTGCAGCCCGTTCTGCAGCACGCCGATGAGCGCCGCGCCCACCACCGTGCCGCCGACAGAGCCGATGCCGCCGAACAGCGAGGTGCCGCCGATGACGACGGCCGAGATGACCGTCAGCTCGTAGCCGATGCCGGCGACCGCTTCCGAGGAGTTCAGCCGCGCCGACAGCACGAAGGCGGCGAGCCCGGCGAAGAAGCCGACGATGACATAGACCGAGACCAGGATACGGTCGACGCGCAGGCCCGACAGCCGCGCCGCTTCCGCATTGCCGCCGACGGCATAGACGGCGCGGCCGTAGCGGGTATAGCGCAGCACGATGTGGCACAGGATGGCGGCCGCCGCGAAGATCAGCGCCGGCACCGGCACGGGGCCGATCAGCCCGGTGCCGAACCAGCGCATCGAGGCGTCGAAGCCCGAGATCGGGCCGCCATTGGAGATGGTCAGCGTCAGGCCGCGAAACACCGTCAGCCCGCCCAGCGTGACGACGAAGGGCGGCACCTTCAGCCGGGTGATGACAAGCCCCTGCACTCCGCCTGCGGCGGCACCCACCACGACGGCGGCCAAAAGGGCGGCGAACCAGCCGAAACCTTGCGTGCCGGAGGTCGACAGCGACAGTGTGTTGGCCGAGCCGCCCTTGGCGACCACAGCGGCGACCATGCCGCAGAAGGCGAGCAGCGAGCCGACCGACAGGTCGATGCCGGCGGTGAGGATGACGAAGGTCATGCCGAGCGCGATCAGCCCGGTGATCGATATCTGCCGCGTGATGTTGAACAGGTTGATCGGATCCATGAAGCTCGGCTTCAGCACGGTGAAGACGATGATCAGCGCCACCAGGAACAGCAGCGGTCCGAAGCTCATCAAAAGCCGCGCGAAATTGATGCCGCCGCGCTGATCCTGTTCCCCCGCCACGCTCATAGTGTCTCCTTGCGGTCGAGTGCCATCAGTTCCATCAGTCTTTCCTCGTTTGCCTCGACGCCCGGCATCTGGCCGGTGATGCGTCCCCGGCGCATGGTGACGATGCGGTCCGACACCGCCAGCACCTCCGGCAATTCGGACGAGATCATCATCACCGCAATGCCGCGCGCCGCAAGCTGCACCAGGATCTGGTGTACTTCCGTCTTGGCGCCGACATCGACGCCGCGCGTCGGCTCGTCGACGATCAGCACCTTGGGATCGCGCGCCAGCCAGCGCGCCAGGATCACCTTTTGCTGGTTGCCGCCGGACAGGCCCTCGATCGCCTGCTCGGCCGAGGCCATGCGGATCGACAGCATCTTGCGAAACCCGGCCAGCGCATCGCGCTCGCGCCGCTCAGCCATGAAGCCGAAACCGTTGCTGAAGCTGCCCAGCGAAGCAATGGAGAAATTCGGCAGGATGCCCAGCGCGGCAAAGATAGCCTGGTGCTTGCGGTCCTCCGGCACCAGGCCGATGCCGAGAGCGATCGCGTCGGCTGGCGAGGCCGGCGCGATCTTGATACCGTCGAGCGTGATGGTTCCGGCCGCGATGCGGTCGGCCCCAAAAATGGCGCGCGCCAGTTCCGTGCGGCCCGAGCCGACGAGACCGGCAACGCCGAGGATTTCACCGGCCTTGAGATCGATGTCGACGCCGTCTAGCACGATGGCGTGGGGCGCCTCGGGGTCGCGTACGGTGCGCAGGCCGCGCACCGACAGCACGACATCGCCGGCCGCCGCGCGTTGCGCCGGCCGGGCGTAGAGCTCGGACGCCGCGCGGCCGACCATCTTCTCGATGATTTTGGGCAGGGCGATCGGTCCACCCTCACGGTCGAGATGTCCGGCCAGCCGCCCGTCGCGCAGCACCGTCATGCGATCGCATATGGCGGACGCTTCCTCCAGCCGGTGGGTGACGAACATGATGGCGACCTTGTCCTTGCGCAGCCGATCCATGATCGACAGCAGCCGCTGCACCTCGGTCTCGGTCAGCGCCGAGGTCGGCTCGTCCATGATGATCAGCCGGCTTTTCAGCGACAGGGCGCGGGCGATCTCGACCAGTTGCTGTTCGGCCACCGACAGCGCCGACACCGGCGTCATCGGATCTATGGAGAGACCGACGCGGGCAATGATCGCACGCGACTCTTGCTCCATGCGCCTCCAGCTCACCAGCCCGAACCGGCCGATCGGCGCGCGGCCGATAAAGATATTCTCCGCCACAGTCAGCGTCGGGATCAGGCTCAGTTCCTGGTAGATGGTGACAATGCCGAGCCGCTTGGCATCCTGCGGGCTGGACGGATGATAATCGGCACCGTCGAAAATGATGCGGCCGCCCGACGGCGGCATGACGCCCGAGAGGATTTTCAAGAGCGTCGATTTGCCGGCGCCGTTCTCGCCCAGCAGGCCGAGGATCTCGCCGGGGCGGATATCGAGCGAGACATCGCTGAGCGCGGTCACGCCCGAGAAATGCTTGGTGATGCCTTCGACGGCAAGCAGGATGGGTGATGGCGAGGATGCTTCAGCCAATGACAAAGGTCCCTCCCTTTATGCAGTTCATGTCGGCGCTTGAACACCCCCCTCTGTCCTGCCGGACATCTCCCCCTCAAGGGGGGAGATTGGCAGCTTCGCCTTCGCTGCTTTTTCTTCAACGTTGAAAATTGGCGAAAGCAGAAGCGACATCCGATCTCCCCCCTTGAGGGGGAGATGTCCGGCAGGACAGAGGGGGGTGCTGTCCCGCCGGCTTGTCAACCGTAAGCGCCTACTTCGTCTCGCCAATCCGCTCCGCCTTGTCGAGATTGTCCTTGCCGATGACGATCGGCGTCAGCAGCACCAGCTTCTCCTTCGGCTCGGTCTTGTCCTTGGCAAAGGCCACCGCGATGCGCACCGCGGTGCGCGACTGCTCTCCGGGAAACTGCTCGACGGTGCCGGCAAGCTTGCCGTCGCGCACCGCGACCAGCGCTTCCGGCAACGCATCGAAGCCGTAGATCTTGACGTCGGTGAAGTTGCGCGCCGCACAGGCCTCCATGGCGCCCAGCGCCATGTCGTCATTGGCGCAGACGATGGCGTCCGGCTTGCCATTGGCGGCAAGGCCGGCCTCGGTCACCGACAGCGCCTCGGCGCGGGCGAAGTTGGCGGTCTGTTCGAAGACGATCTGATACTTGTCCTTCAAGGGATCGAGCACATTGTGCACGCCCTTGTTGCGGTCGATCGCCGGGCCGGCGCCGGGCTGGCCCTGCAGATGGAACAGCTTGGCGCCGTTGGGGAACGCCGCCACCACGGCGTTGGCTTCCGCCTCGCCGCCCTTCACATTGTCGGCGCCGACATGGGCGAGGATGCCCTCGACGCCGTCAACGCGGCGGTCGATCGTCACCACGGGAACGCCGGCCTTGACCGCTTCCTCGATGGCCGGCGCCAGTGCGTTGACGTCGAGCGGCGAGATGACGATGGCGTTGACCTTCTGCACCAGGGCGGCCTCGATGTCGGCGGTCTGCTTGGTGGCCGAGTTCTGGCCGTCGCTTTCGGTCAGATTGACGCCTTGCGTGGCGGCTTCCGCCTTGATCTCGTTCAGCATGTGCACGAAGAACGGAAAGCCGAGACTGGGCACCGAGCCAAGGATGGTGAGCTTGTCCTGCGCAAACACCGAAGGCGCGGCAACCATCATGGCGCCGAAAGCAGCGGACGACAGCAGGAATTCACGTCTGTTCATGGGATCTTCCTCCACAAGAACGCACGACCCGAGAACCGGGATCGGTTTCAGGAAGGATCATGCGTCGGTTCAAAGTGTGGAGCATCCTCCCTGCGCCCGAAAACGCATGCCGCTCCAGCTGGCCGCCGCTGTAAAAAGAGCCTCCCACCGACGCCTGCGCAGGGATGCTAACCCAGGGCCAACCATTTGTGCAACATCGATATAACAGGGCTGCCCAGCAAATTATCGGAATTGTCGGATTTTTGGTTTGCGGGCATGGACGCCACTACCCAGGCTGAGCCCTCACGGCCGGCCTCGTGCGCCTGTCGCGTGCGGCTCGCTCACATGCGGGCGCCAGCCGTGGACCCGGTCCCGCCCGGCAGCCTTGGCGCCATAGAGAGCCTCATCGGCACGCCGCAGCAGATCGGCAATCTCGACCGGGGCACTGCCGGTAGCAAAGGTTCCGACGCCGATGCTGATCGTGACGATGCCCTTTTCGCTACCAGCATGCGCAAGCCCGAGGTCGCGAACGCGGGCTCTAAGGTTTTCGGCGATCACGAAGGCGCCGCGGGCATCGGTTTCGGGCAGGATGAGCGCGAACTCCTCGCCCCCGTAGCGGGCTGCCGCATCGGCCGGCCGGCGGGCCATGGCCTTGATGCAGCCGCTGACGGCGCGCAGGCACTCGTCACCGGCCGGGTGGCCGTAGTGATCGTTGAACCGCTTGAACCAGTCGACGTCGATGATGAGCAGGCTCAGCGGCGCCATGCTCCGCTTGCCGCGTGCATGTTCGCGCGCCAGCGCTTCATCGAAGGCTCGGCGCGTCAGCAGTTCGGTCAGGCCGTCTCGATTGGCCAGCAGGTTCAGCTTCTCGTTGGCTGCGAGCAATTCGGCCTCGACATGCTTGGCATCAGTGATGTCGGAATAGACGCTGAGACTGCCGCCATTGGCGGTCGGCCTCGTCCTGACATCAAGCCAGCGTCCATCGGCAAGCCTGACCTCCTGGCGGTTGCTGGGAAGCTTCCGCGATGCCACGATGCCGCCGATCCAGTCCTCGACCCTGTCCGGCGGCACGAGTTGCTCGCCGCGCGCGGCCGAGATGCGGAGGATATCGCGATAATCGGCACCGGCTATCCGGATGTCGGTCGTCTGCGGAAACAAGGCAATGTATTGGGCGTTGCTGAGCACCAGTTTGCCATCCCGATCGAACATCACCAGGCCGTCGGCCATATGCGTCAGGGCGTCCGCCAGCCGGACACGGCTTTCAGCCAGTTCGTCCTCCAGTTGCCTGCGCGTGGTGATGTCGCGATTGTGCGTGATCAGCCCGACGATGGTTCCGCTCTGATCCCGGAACGGCGCTTTCAGCGTCGACAGCCAGCCGTCGGGTCCGTCTCCGTGATGAAGGCGCTGCTCGATGGTGGAGGGTACGCCGGCCGCGAGAATGGCGAGCTCGTCCTCGTGAAATTTCCGGGCCGTTTCTCGCGGATAGAAATCGAAATCGGTCTTGCCGATCAGCGCGTTGGTATTCACGGCCCGCATTAGTCTCGCGGTAGCCGGATTCGCGGCGATGAACCGGCCCTCCAGATCCTTGACGTTGAGGCAATCGGGCAGCGCCTCGACGACCGCCTTGTAGATGCGCCGCGATTGCAGTGCCTCAATGCGGCGCCGTTCCTGGTAGAGCGCAAGTCCCGACAGTATGATCGAAAGAAAGATCAGCAGCGACGTCGGCAGCGCCACTTCCGGCAGCACCGCCCGCATGATCTCCCTTGGCAGGGCGAGCAGGCTGAGCAGCGAGCTGGCGGCGGCCGTTGCGGCCAGGATCAGGATGTCGACGCGGCCGGGCGCGCGCCCTCTCAGGGCGAGATGGCCGGCAATACCGATCAAGGTGGAAATAGAAATGCCCATGGCGCCCGCGAAAACGCCGATGCCACCTTCATGAAAGCGGAAAGCAACCGCAAGCAGCCCGGCGACGACGCAGGCGACCGGGCCGCCGAAGAAGCCCGCCAATGCGATCATCGTGCCGCGCAGATCGACGAAGACGCCGGGTTGCAACTGCATCGGCGTCAGCATCAGGATGATGGCGCCGGCTCCCATCAGCAGACCGAAAGCCGTCGCCCGAGTCAAAGCCGCCTTGCGGTCCAGCCACACATGGGTGTGGATCCAGACGGAAACGAACATCGCCACGACGGCGAGATTGGCCAGCAACTCGGACCAGGGTGAACCCATGCTTCGCGCGTCCATTGATGCGTCGACCATAGGCGACGCGGCCCTTGTGGATACGCCGCGCAAGAAAACAAAGGGTTACGGCGCGGGTTTGAATTGTCGCGATATGCGCACAAGGGCTGCGTGACCGGGCCGATAAGCCGATCGCTGCTTTCATTTCTTCGGCCCAGCGCTACTTTGAACTCAGCTGAGCTTTCGAAACTCCTGACATGAGAACCCGCATGAAGCCGCAAATCATCTGCCATATGCTTGCATCCCTTGACGGCGGCCTCCACCCCAGCCGCTATACCAGGAGCCCCGATGGCACCCGGGCCGAGTGGTCAAGCCTTTATGAGCAGATCCACAACGACCTTGCGGGCGACGCCTGGATCGTCGGCCGCGTCACCATGGCCGAGATGAGCAAGGCCGGCGCGCATCCGCCGGCCAATGCCGGCAAGGTCGACCGGCCCTATCATTTCGCGCAAATGGGTGCGGGCAGTTATGCCGTGGCGCTGGATGCCTCAGGCAAGCTTCACTTTTCCAAACCCGACATCGGCGGCGATCATGTCGTGGTGTTGCTTGGGCGTGACGTTGCCGACAGCCATCTGGCCGAACTCGCATCCGACGGCGTGTCCTATATCGTCGCGGAAACGGCGGACATGGATCTCGCTGCGATGCTCGAGGTGCTCGGGAGTGAACTCGGCATCCGCCGGCTGCTGCTCGAGGGCGGCGCCGGCATCAACGGTTCTTCCCTCGCGGCCGGGCTTGTCGATGAGCTGAGCCTTCTCGTGGCGCCTGCCATTGATGGGCGCGCGGCAAACCAGGCCTTCGTCGAGTTCGGCGAGAGCGGCCTGGCAGGCAAGATGCAACTGTCGCTGAAGAGCTGCGAGGCGCTGGCGCATGGGCTCGTCCATCTGCGCTATGCCGTCAGCCCTGGAGCATGATCCCTAAAAGTCGTCATCCTGGGGCGAGCAAGGAGCGAAGCGACGCAGCGCAGACCCCAGGATCCATGCCGGGACTCGGAAGCCCCGCAGCGGTGCAGCATTCTGCTCCGCTGCACTCTACGATTAGGGTCGTGGCATGGAGCCCAGGGTCTCCGCGACGGAGCTGCGCTCCTGCTTTGCCCGAGGATGACGAAGTTCAGAGGCTTCGGCTCACCTCGAACGTTGCCAAGCGCCTCAATACCGCATGGCGTCGAGATCGGCGATCAGGGTCGGGCCGGTCGGATGCCAGCCGAGCCTTGCCTGGGTCAGCGCGCTGGAAGCCGGCAGATCCATGGGGGCGAACATCGCCATCCAGCCGAAATGCTCCGCCGCTTTTTCCGGCGCGATGGAAACGACCGGCAATTTCAGGCCCCGGCCAAGCGCCTCGGCGATTGCGCGCACGTCGACACCTTCTTCGCCGACCGCGTGATAGCGCGCGCCGGGCTGCCGCTTTTCCACGGCGAGCCGGTAGAGGCGCGACGCGTCGAGCAGATGGCCGGCGGAGAAGCGATTGCGGCCTTCGCCGACATAGGCCGAGACGCCTTTTTCACGCGCGATCTCGATAAGCGGCGAGATGAGGCCCTGCTTGACCGGGTTGTGGACCTGCGGCAGGCGCACCACCGAGACATTGATGCCGGCCTCCAGCAAGGCATTGCCGGCCAGTTCCGACGCGATGCGGGGATTGGGATGGCTGGCGTTGAAGACGTCCTCGACCGCCAACTGGCCATGCCCAGGGCTGCCCATGCCGACGCCGGAGGTGATCACCAGCGGCCGGTCGGAGCCGGCCAATGCCTGGCCGAGGGCTGCGATGACGTGCTTGTCCTTTTCGCAATTTTCGACAAACCGGGAAAAGTCATGGTCGAACGCCGTGTGGATCACGGCCTCCGCCTTGGCCGCGCCGTCGCGCAAGGTCTCGGGCTCTTCGAGGGTTCCCCGGTGCACCTCGGCACCCGCGGCGGCCAGCGCCTCGGCGCCGGCGTCGGAGCGGGTCACGCCGACCACCTGATGGCCAGCCTTGATGAGTTCGGGAACCAGCGCCGAACCGATGAAACCGGTCGCGCCGGTGAGAAAGATACGCATGCAAAATCTCCTGCACAGTTGCCTGCGTAATATCGTTGGTCTATTATTCTATTAAAGTGGTGACCTTATCATGGTATAATGGCTAACAGGATGCCCTCCAATTCCACCGGCTCACTGGCAGCGTTCTTGAAAGACCGGCGCACGCGGCTCGATCCGGCGTCGTTCGGGTTTTCCGGGCGCAGGCGCACGCCGGGGCTGCGCCGGGAAGAGGTCGCCCAGCGCGCCAACATAAGCCCGACATGGTACACATGGCTGGAACAGGGCCGAGGCGGTGCGCCCTCCGCCGATGTCCTCAACCGCATCGCCAAGGGACTGCTGCTGACCGAGGCGGAACGCGAACATCTTTTCATGCTCGGGCTCGGGCGCCCGCCCGAGGTCCGCTACAGGGGCGTCGAGGGCGTCAGCCCACGGCTGCAGCGCCTCATCGATACGCTCGATGCCAGCCCCGCCATAGTCAGGACCGCCACCTGGGACGTCGTTGCCTGGAACCGCGCCGCGCGGGTCGTGCTGACCGACTACAGCGCCCTGCCCGAAGGCGAGCGCAACATCCTGCGCTTCATGTTCCGCAGCCCTGTCATCCGCGCCAGGCAGCACGATTGGGAAAACCTGGCCCGCTTCGTGGTCGCCTCGTTCCGCGCCGATGCGGCGCGCGCCGGCGCGGTTTCAGAGGTCGCCCAGCTCGTCGACGAACTGTGCAGCGTCAGCCCCGAGTTTGCCGCCCTGTGGCGGGAAAACGACGTGCTCAGCCACGGCGACGGGACAAAGCGCCTGAAGCACCCGGAACTCGGTGACATCGAGCTGGAATATTCGGGGTTCGCGGTCGATGGCCGGCCGGATTTGAGCCTGACCGTCTACAACCCGGTCGACAGCGCGGTCGCCGACCGCATCCGCGCGCTGGCTCTCGCCCGACACCCCAAAGGATAGGGCCGGACGTCCGCGGGGATGACGACCGCCCTCAAGCGCGCTCGCAGACAGCCTTCAGGATCTGCAAGGTCGGACCCCAGTAGAGATCGGCGTGCGGACGGATAGCCGGTTCGGCGAAGTCGCTGAGCGTCAGTGTCAACAGCGTTCCGCCATCCGCCGGCGCCAGATCGAAGCTGACCACAGTGTGGTTTTCGGGCACGTCCGCCAGCCGCGAGGCCGACAGCGTGCTCCAGTAGCCGTACGCGAAGCTCTTTTCCGGTTCAAAAGCGCGGATGGTGCCATGGTTCTCGAACGGCATTCCGTGCAGCAGTCCGCGCATCATGATCGCGCCACCGGTATGCCCTTGCAGGCTGACGGTCAACTCCTCGTCGGACATCCATTGCGGGATCATTTTTGGCCTCGTCAGTATCCGCCAGACCGTGGCCGGCTCGGCACCGATGACGACGGTCTTGATGATCGGCGAGATGTCGGGAGACTCACTCATGCGAAGCAAGTTTATCGCGGATGCGGCGGCGACAATATCGCAGGTCCAAGAACCGCGGATGCCGTCATTGCCCCTTCCCCTGCGTACGAAGGCAGCAGCATCACGCTTGCGAAGCGATCGCGGCCCGTGGCATCTGTCGGCTCCACCGGCACAGACGGGCAGCATGACACCACGCCAGACACGGCAGAGCGGCAGGCAGGCGGCGCCCGGCGTCAGTCTCAACCGCGCGCTGTCGAAGCTTGGCCTGTGCTCACGCACGCAGGCCGAGGTGCTCATCGTCGAAGGCCGCGTGCGCGTCGGCGGCAAGGTGGTGCGCGATGCAGCCCTGCGCGTCGACCTCAACCGCGACCGCATCGTCGTCGACGACAGGCCGGTGGTTGCCGAGCGCAAGGTCTATCTCATCCTCAACAAGCCGCGCGGGCTTGTCACCACTCGCGACGACCCCCAACAGCGCGACACCGTCTATGCCTGCCTGGAAGGGCTCGATTTGCCCTTCGTCTCGCCGGTCGGCCGCCTCGACAAGGCCAGCGAAGGCCTGCTGTTGATGACCAATGACACCCAGTTTGCCAACCGGCTGATGGACCCGGCCTCGCATTTGCCCAAGACCTATCACGTGCAGATCGGCACGGTGCCGGATGCGGCGATGCTGGACAAATTCCGCGCCGGCGCGACCGTCGACGGCGAGAACCTGACCGCCAACTCGATCGAACTCTTGCGCAGCGGCGGCCGCACCGCCTGGCTGGAGATCGTGCTCGACGAAGGCCGCAACCGCCACATCCGCCGGCTGCTCGCCACGCACGACGTCGAAGTCAAGCGTCTCATCCGCATCGCCATCGGCGGCCTGCCGCTCGGCGACCTGGCCAAGGGTACGGCACGGCATTTGACAGCAGAAGAGTTGGCGCTGCTGGGTGGGTGATCCCCGCGTGTCGTCGATGTCGGCGGCCTTGCATCCGCGCCACCTCCTGACAGGAAGCTGTCAGGAGGCCTGGCCTATAGGTGACTCATGGGCCGGGCCGCGGCTCCACCAATCCAGGAGCAAAACAATGAATTTCGTCTCTGTCCGCATCATCACGTCAGACGTTCAGCGTCTCGTGCGCTTCTACGGCGAGATCACCGGCATGCCCGTGACGGTCTACACGGAAGACTTCGCCGAACTGGTGACACCGGCCTGCACGCTGGCGATTGGCAGCACGCGCACCTTGATGCTGTTCGGCGGCGACATCGCTCGCCCCGCCGACAACCACACCGTCATCATCGAGTTCCGCGTCGGCGACGTCGATGCTGAATTCGCCAGGTTCTCGGACATCTTAAGGGATGTTACCGTGCAGAAGCCGACCACAATGCCCTGGGGTAATCGCTCGCTGCTGTTTCGCGACCCCGATGGCAATCTGGTGAATTTCTTCACGCCGGTAACCGCCGAGGCGATCAGGAAATTCGACAGGTAGGGCGGAAGCCGCGCCGCCGGCCGAAGCTGCTCTACTTCTGGTTCCATTCGCGAATGACCGGCTCGCTCAAATCATGCTCGTAGCCGAGCACGCTGATGCTGGCCGTATCGAGCACGAGCAGCGCGCCGCCCTCGGGTGGCAGCCCGATCCAGCGCGCCGCCAGCACGCGCAAAAAATGCGCGCTGGAAAATACCAGGATCGAGCCGCCAGCTTCATGAAACTGTCTGACGACCACATCCGCCCGCGCGCCCACATCGGCCGCCATCTCGCCCTTTGGACAACCATCGCGAAACACATTCCAGCCGGGGCGCTCGGCCAGTATCTGTTTTGTCGTCAGCCCCTCATAGGCGCCATAGTCCCACTCCTGCAGATCGTCCTTCTTGACGCTCTGCGCGCTGAAGCCGGCCAGCACGCTGGTGTTGTAGGCGCGCTGCGACGGGCTCGACCATACGGCCGAAAAAGACAGGCCCTTGAGCCTGTCCGCGACACCCCGCGCGGCGGCTTCACCAACCGGCGTCAACGGCATGTCGGTGCGGCCGGTATGCTGCCCCGAAAGGCTCCATGCCGTCTCACCATGCCGGACCAGATGGATTTGGGGATACGCGTTGCTCATGGAGTGCCTTTCAGTGTCGCCGGCACCTTAAGCGACGATGCGGCAAAGGGGAATCCGCTTGGCACAAAACTGCGTGGTCGCCTTGCCTTGATCCGCGGCGGGCCGGCCCTGTGATCAGCCCTACGTCGCAACTATATCAAGGCCAGCCTCCACAAGGCTCCCGCCACCACGAGGGCATCGGCCCTTGCACAACAAGTCGAGATCATCATGTACAAACATCTGCTCATCGCCACGGACGGATCTGAACTGGCCGACAAGGGCGTTGCCCACGGCCTGACGTTGGCCAAGGGCCTCGGCGCCTCCGTCACCTTCGTTACCGTCTCGGAACCATTCCCGATCTTCGCCTGGGGCGGCGCCATGGCCGGCTACGCCGCCGGCGATGAGTTGGTCGCCTACAAGGAAGAGGCAGGCCGCTATGCCAAGGAAGTGCTCGCCAAATGCAAGGCCACGGCGGATGCCGCCGGCGTCTCCGCGGAGGTCGTGCATGTCGAGGACAAGCGGCCCGCCGAAGCCGTCCTGGAACTGTCGCAGGCCCTGGGCTGCGACCTGATCGTTATGGCCTCGCATGGCCGCCGCGGACTGGGCAAGCTGCTTCTCGGCAGCCAGACGGCGGAAGTGCTGTCCTACACGGAGATTGCGGTTCTGGTGGTGCGGTAACAGACAAAGGAAATAGCCATGCCTCGCAACGGATTCCCCCGAAGCGAAAGCCGTGATCGCACGTGCGGCCGTCTTGTCGAATGTCGGCCTGACCGAGTTCGTTACGCGCTCCGCACTGCGTGACGCCCAGGCTGCGATCGAACGCGCGGAACATTCTTGCACTGTCAGAACGGGACAGTCTGCGCGTCCTCGACCTGCTTGAAAACCCGCCCTCCCCGACCAACCGCCTTATCCGCGCGTCAAAGCCATCAAAGCGGTGGCGCGCCGCTGTCCCTAGTCCTGCCTTTCGCCGCGATCGCTAAGGCAATAGCTGCATTCTGAACGCCTGCCACAAGCTACAGAATACCGTCACCCATGAGATAGCCCCCCAGCGCCAGCAACCCCACGAAGAATACCGCGCGGAAGGTCTCAACGCTCATCGTCTGGCGCAGCGCCTGGCCGGCGAACATGCCGGCCAGCGCCGGCGCGAGGGCTGCGACCGACCCCACCAGTTGCGCGCTCGGCGACGCCAGGGCGCCGGTCCTGAACAGTCCGATGGCGAGCGCTGCCGTCGACACGGTGAAGGACAGGCCGAGCGCCTGGATCAGGTCTTCCCTGCCCAGCCGCAGCGATTGCAGATAGGGCACCGCCGGGATGACGAAGACGCCGGTGGCGCCGGTGACCAGTCCGGTTGCCACCCCGACCAGCGGTGACAGCAAGGCTTCGTGGCGCACCGACGTGGTGAAGCCGGCTTTGGCGAGGCCGAGGATCGCATAAAGCACCAGTGCGGCGCCCAGCCCGGCCGAAGCCGCGCCCGTATGCGTGCCGGTCAGCAGGCCGGCGCCGGCAACGGTGCCGAGCATCACGCCGGCCATCATCGTCCACAGCCGCTTGCACAGGCGGCCGAAGGAGGGGCCGGTCAGCAATTGCCAGAGATTGGTGACCAGCGACGGGATCAGCAGCAGTGCCGCGGCCTGCGCTGGCGGCATCGTCACCGCCAGCAGGCCCATCGCAACGGTCGGCAGCCCCATGCCGACGACGCCCTTGACGAAGCCGGCGGCGAGGAAGACGACGCAGATCCAGGCGAGGACGCCGGCGCTCAGCATGATGGTATCTTCAGGGCCGGATCAGTCATGCAGCAGCATATCGGTTGCGTCGGCATCCGGGCTGGCGGCCTTTGCCGGCGCCGCATCGCGGTTGGTGGATACGACCGTCGCCGCGTATCCCCGCAGGCCTGATTCTGCTCTTGCCATGGCAAGGCCCGCCACGGCAATGGCCAACACGATCGCCGTGCTTTCAAGAATGCCGAGCCGCCTGATGTCCGTTCGTTCATCACAATTCTCCTTGGAAACTGTTTGACGAAGATCCCGGCCGATCACAATGTGGACGTTGCGCTGCCAGCCTTCGGCCAAGACGAAGGCTGGAGGGCCGACCGCCTTCCCGGGCGCCGAATATTCGCAGGAGCAAAACAATGCGCTTCGATCTGGTCGATCTCAGGCTGTTCCTGCTGGTGGCCGAACGTGGCAGCATCACCCATGGCGCCGAGCTTGCCGGGCTGGCCCTGGCCTCGGCCAGCGCCCGCATCAAGGGCATGGAGGAGCGGCTCGGCGCACCGCTGCTGGAGCGCCGCCGCCGTGGCGTGGTGCCGACGGCCGCCGGCCAGGCGCTGCTGCATCATGCGCGTGCCGTACAGAACCAGGTCGAGGCGATGGCCGGCGACCTCGCCGCCTATGCCGATGGCCTTCGCGCCCGCGTGCGGCTGATGGCCAACACCGCCGCCACCAGCGAGCTTCTGTCCAGAATCCTGCCCGCCTTCCTGGTCTCGCACCCCCGGATCGACATCGATCTCGACGAGCGCCCCAGCCACGAGATCGCGCAAGCCGTGGCCAGCGGCGCCGCCGATCTCGGCATCGCCGCCACCTGGGCCGGCCTGTCGCATCTCGAGCAGAAACCGTTCTTCATCGACCGGCTGGTGGTGATCGCCGCGCGGAACTGGCCAGGCCTCGAAGGCCGCACCACCAACCTCGCTGAGGTTCTCGGCGAATCCTTCGTTGGCCTCGGCGCCGGCCATGCGCTGCAGGAGCACATCGCCCGCCAAGCCGCCCGCCTCGGCGGCCATCTGCATTTTCGCATCCGTGTGCCTGGACTCGACAATGTCTGCGGGCTGGTCGCGCAAGGTGCGGGCATCGCCATCGTGCCGGAAAGTGCCGCCCGCCGCTCGGCGCGGACACTGCGCACATTGCGGCTGACCGACGACTGGGCGACGCGCCAGCTCAACCTCTGCGCCCGCCGCTTCGACGAGCTGACGCCACAGGCGAAGCTGCTGGCCGCCGCGCTGGTCTGAGCCCTGACAGCGACCATCCCCAGCAGCGCTGAATCATTGCCTTGCATTTCAAATATTCGTGACGTAGCTTGTTTGCACATTGGCAAAAAAATCGCCAATCTTTTTTCCTTTTGTGAAAGACGAGACTTTGCGGGAACATCTCGATCTGACCGATCGGCGGCTGGTCAAACAGCTGTCGCAGGATGCACAGCCGGGGATCAACCGCCTCGCCGAGATCTTGGCGATTTCGGTGCCGACGGTGCGCACGCGGCTGCGCAACCTGCTTGACCGCAACCTGGTCAAGATCGTCGGACTGCTGAATCTGACCGAGCGGCCCGAACTAATCTCGGCCATTGTCGGCATCAACGCACAGGGGCGCGGCCGGGCTCGCGAACTGGCGCAGCGCATTGCCGAACTGCCCTTCGTCAACTCGGCCTCGGTGGTCACCGGGCGCTTCGACATCATCGTCGACGTGACGGTGGCCGGCGACGTCGCCGACCTCTACCGCGTTACCAGCGAGTTGATCCCGGGCGCCGGCGAGCCAGGCGAAGTCGTGCGCAGCGAAACCTTCGTCGTCATGGCGTCCTGCAACAAATGGGTCAGCCTGCCGGAAGGCTGCTGGTCGGACGACCGCAAGGAGCCGGCATGAAGATCGCGGTACTCGGCGGCCTCGGCCTGCAAGGCCGGGCGGCAATCGCCGACCTAGTCGCCAGCGACGGCGTCGAGGAAATCGTCTGCGTGGACACCGCGCCGGATGGCCCGGCCCGGCTTGCCGGCCTGACCGATCTTGCCCGTGTGCGCTTCGTCGTGCCTGAGGGCGCGATCGGACCGGCGCTGGCCAGTGTGCTTGGTGATGTTGACGCCGCCATCGACCTGTTGCCGCAGCCGCTGATGCGCGAGGCGGTGCAGGCCGCGATCGCCACCCGCACACCGCTGGTCACCACGAATTACGCCAAGTCGATCACCGACCTGGCCCCGGCCGCCGAACGGACCGGTGTCTCGATCATGACTGAATGCGGGCTCGACCCCGGCATCGACCTCGTGCTCTACGCGCGCGCCGCCAGGCAGTTCGATTCGATTTCTTCGATCGATTCCTATTGCGGCGGCATCCCCGAACCGAAGGCGATGGCCAAGCCGCTGTGCTACAAGGTGAGCTGGAATTTCGACATGGTCCTGGTCAGCCAGAACCGCGACAGCGTGATGATCGAGGACGGAAAACGCGTCGCGGTGCCGGCCGGCCAGCAGCACGACAACCCCTTCATCCATGAGATCGAGGTCGCCGGCCTCGGCAGGCTCGAAGCCTTCCCCAATGGCGACGCGCTGCACTATGTCGAGATGCTGGACGCCGCAAAAGGGTTGCGCCGCTCCGGCCGCTACACGCTGCGCTGGCCGGGGTGGTCGGCCTTCTGGGCGCCGCTGAAGGAGCTTGGTTTCCTCTCTGAGGACAAGGTGCCCGGCACCTCCAACAGCCCGCGCGAATTCCTCGGCCGGCTGCTCGGCCCGCAACTGCAATATGGCCCCGGCGAAAAGGATCTTTGCGTAATGCGCAATGTCTTCTCCGGCCTCGAAGGCGGCCGCACCAAAACAGTGACGTCGGACCTGATCATCGAACGCGATCTCGTTTCCGGCCTGTTCGGCATGAGCCTCGGTGTCGGCTATCCCGCAAGCATCGTGGCGCAGATGCTGGCGCGCGGCGAGATCACCAGACCTGGCCTGCTCAACCCGCTGCTGGATGTGCCCGACATCAGGTTCTTCGATGAGCTGGCCAAGCGTGGCATCACGGTTTCCGAGACGGTGGCACGGGACTGAGGAGAAAAGATTTTCGAACGGTGGCTGCCGCCGGCAACGGCGCTGCCGCTCAAAAAGCACCCCCCAGGGGTGAAACAACAACGTGGAACAATAAAACAAGGAGGAATACCGAAATGAAGATTGCCAGACTTTTCATCGCCGGACTTGCGCTTGCCGGCCTCACCGCCGCGGCCAGTGCCGGAACGCTCGACGATATCACCAAGCGCGGCGAGTTGCGCGTTGCGGTGCAAACCCAGGGACCGCCCTTCTCGCTGGTCGGCGCCAATGGCGAACGCACCGGCAGTTCGGTGGAACTTGCTGAACTGATGGCCAAGGAAATGGGCGTCAAGATCACCTTCCTCGACTTCGACTGGGACGGCCTGATCCCGGCACTGCTGTCGGGCAAGGCCGACCTCTTGGTCGCCGACATGACGCCGACGCTGGCGCGCGGCATGAAGGTCGCGTTCACCACGCCTTACATGTACACGGGCAGCACCGTCTTCACCAAGGCCGACAGCAAGTTCAAGACCACCGAGGACTGCAAGGCCAAGGGCACCAAGATCGCCGTGCTGCTCGGCGCCACCGGCGAAAAGGAAGCCAAGAACGCTTTCCCCGACGCCGACATCAAGAGCTACAAGGGCGGCGGTCCGCTGCTGCTCGACGCCGTCAACAACGGCCAGGCCGATTGCGGCGTCAACGACGTCTCGGCGGTCAAGGGCCAGTCGACCGCCTATCCGGCCGGCAGCTTCACCATCATGCCGGACCTTCTGTCGAAGGAGCCGCTTGCCTTCGCCACCCGCTATGACGAGCCGGACCTGTTGATCTGGATGAATCTGTTCCTCAACCAGGTCACCATCGACGGCCGCCTGCAGAAGAACCTCGACTACTGGGTCAATTCCGACGCCTGGAAGAAGGATCACTAAGGAATTAGCGAGTAGGAAGTAGCGAGTAGCGAATGGCCGTTCCGGCCATACTTTGCCGCTCCCTAATTCCCTACTCGCTATTCGCCCTTCCCGTGCTCTGGGGATTTTCACCCAACGATGCTCGAAAATTTCAGCTTCCGCACCATCGTCGAATACCTGCCGCTGTTCGGACAGGGCCTGGTCACGACCGTCTGGCTGTCGGCGCTGTCCTTTGTCGGCGCGCTCATCGTCGGCATCGTGCTGTGCGCCATGAACCTGCAGCGCGGCTGGCTGTTTCGCGTGCCGGCCAAGGCCTATATCGATGCCGTGCGCGCCACGCCCTTGCTGGCGCAGCTCTATTTCCTCTATTTCGGCTTGCCCCGGCTCGGCTTCGTCCTGCCTGAGTTGGTCGTCGGCATCCTGGCGTTGTCGCTCAACAGCGGCGCCTATATCGCTGAAATCATTCGCGCCGGCATCCTGTCGATCCCGCGCGGCCAGGTCGAGGCCAGCGTCGCCTCGGGCATGACCTATGTCCAGCGCATGCGCCTTGTCGTCCTGCCGCAAGCCTTCAAGGTGACGATCCCGCCGCTGCTTGGCCAGGCGATCGTGCTGGTCAAGGATTCCGCCCTTCTGTCGCTGATCTCGGTTTCCGAACTGACACGCGCCGGCCAATTGCTCGCCTCCGACCGCTTCATGCCGGCGGAAGGTTTCCTCACCATCGCCGCCTTCTACCTGCTGCTCTATTACGGCCTGAAAGGACTGGCTGGCCTCTCCAGCCGCTGGCTCGGCACAGCGGGGGCGCGGACATGATCTGGCAACAGCTGCAAAGCCTCGCCGGCTCCTATCCGCTGGCCCTGCGCGGCCTCGGCATGACCGTGGTGCTGTCGCTGATCAGCCTGGTGCTCGGCACCTTGCTCGGCTTCGGCCTCGGCATCCTGCGCACCGGCGGCAACCGGCTGATCTCGGGCTTGATCGGGGCCTGGGTCGACCTGATCCGCGGCACGCCATTCCTGGTGCAGATCTTCCTGATCTTCTTCATCCTGCCGGAGTTCGGCATCGAGCTCGACGCCTTCACCGCCGGCATTATCGCGTTGACCAATCTGGCCGCCTGCTTCATCTGCGAGATCGTCGTCGCCGGCATCCGCTCGGTGCCGACCGGCCAGGTCGAGGCGGCACTCGCGTCCGGCCTGTCGCGCTGGCAGCGCATGCGCCAGGTGGTGCTGCCGCAGGCGATGCGCATCGTGCTGCCGCCGCTGGTCGGGCAATATGTGCTGCTGATCAAGGATTCTTCCGTTGTCTCCGCCATCGGCCTCACCGACCTCACCCGCGTCGGCTGGCTGGTGGTGCAGCGTGTGCCCAACGGCCTCCTGGTCTTCTTCCTCGTCGGCGTCGGCTATTTCATCGTCTGCTATCCCTTGATCATGCTGGCCCGCCGGCTCGAACGCCGCATGGGTGCCGCACATGGCGAGGTACAGTTGTGACAGCCAATCCCAAAGGGCCAACCGCCATGACCAAAACCGGCATGACCAAAACCGGCATGATCGACTTTCGCGGCGTCAACAAATGGTTCGGCTCGCTCAATGTGCTGAAGGACATCACGCTCAGCGTCGAACCGAAAGAAGTGGTCGTCGTCTGCGGCCCGAGCGGCTCCGGCAAGAGCACGCTGATCCGCTGCGTCAACGGCCTGGAGGCGATCAAGGACGGCGATCTCGTCGTCGATGGCCAGCGCCTTGGCGACCCCGCCACCAACATGACGCAGCTGCGCACCGAGATCGGCTTCGTCTTCCAGTCGTTCAACCTCTACCCGCACAAGACCGCGCTCGAAAACGTCACGCTCGCCCCCATCCATGTCCGGAAGATCCCGCGCGCTGAAGCTGAAAAAGCAGGCCGCGAACTGCTGGCCAAGGTCGGGCTTGCCGACAAGGTCAACGCCTATCCGGCACAGCTCTCCGGCGGCCAGCAGCAGCGCGTGGCGATCGCGCGTTGCCTGGGCATGCGGCCCAAGATCATGCTGTTCGACGAGCCGACCTCGGCACTCGACCCCGAGATGATTTCCGAAGTGCTCGACGTCATGGTCGCGGTTGCCGAGGAAGGCATGACCATGATGGTGGTAACCCACGAAATGGGCTTTGCCCGCAAGGTCGCCCAGCGCGTGGTGTTCATGGACGCCGGCGCCATCGTCGAAAGCGGCACGCCGGAAGAATTCTTCTCGCACCCGAAGACCGACCGCAGCCGCGCTTTCCTGAGCAAGATTCTGCGGCACTGAAGCAGGGTCGGTCAGGTCGCCTCTTCCGGGCTGCCGCCAATCGCGAACGCGACCCGGCCAGCGCGCCGTCTCAAAAGCGCGATGGCGAGGAAAGCGATGACGCCGCTCGCCGCGACGACCGCCAGCACCCATAGCGAATTGGCGACGGATGTCCGCGCCATCATGAACGCGAGCGCGAACGGCGCGAAGGCCGAGGTAAACTGACGGGCAGCGCTCGCCCAGCCGAGCCGCGCACCGTAGCCCTCGCGGCCGAAGAGTTCGAGCGGCAAGGTGCCGCCGACGATGCTGGTGAGGCCGGAACCGAGGCCGAACAAGAACACGAACAGGAAGGCGCCGGGCAGCCATGGCGTGGTCAGCAGCAGCGCGCACAGCCCGGCCGTGAGCAGCAAGGCTGCGATGACGGCAAGGTGCGTCTGCTGCAGGCGCCCGCCAAACAACATGTTGATCAACCGGCTGGCGACCTGCGCCGGCCCGAACAGCGTCGAGACGAAGAGGCCGGCGGTGCCGAGCCCAAGGGCCGCCGTCAGCGGCACCATGTGGATGAGGATCGCCGACAGCACGAAGCCCTCGGTGGCGAACCCCGCCAGCATGAGCAGGAACGCGGCCCGGCTGCGCCGCGCATCGAGCGGCGCGCCCGCTTCATGGGACGACCCGCGCTCTTGGCTCGCGGCCGTCACGTGACGGCTCGACAGGCGCATCATCCAGGCGTGGATCGGTAGGCAGAGCCCGAGATTGAGCGCGGCGAACAAGAGATAGACCTCGCGCCATGTCAGCTGCGCATGCAGCGCCGAGGTCAGCGGCCAGAACAGGGTCGAGGCGAACCCGGCGATCAGCGTCAGATGGGTGATGCTGCGCTGCGGTCGGGGAACGCCGATCTGCACGATCGCAACGAAGGCCGCGCTGTAGAGGACGAAGCTGGAGGCCAGTTCCATCGCCAGCAGTGCCAGGACGAAGGTCACGCGGCCGGGCGCGACGGCGCACAGCGCCAGCGCCATCGCGGCCGCGACCGAGCCGACGGCCATCATGCGGCCGGCGCCGAAGCGGTCGGCCCACCGCCCGGCAGTCGGCGCGAACAGGCTGCCGGCAAACAGCGAGGCGGACAGGGCTGCGAATACCCAGCCTTCCGTCAGGCCGAACTCCTTGGCCATTGCCGGCGCCAGGATCGAGAAGCTGTAATAGAGCGTGCCGTAGCCGATGATCTGGGTCAGCCCAAGCGCCCAGATCGCCTTGCGCAGGACGGATCGGTCAGGCATCGACGCCGGCCGCCATATTCTCTCGCGTCTCGGTGGCCGGCGCGGTGGCGCAGCCGCAACCCGATGCGCCGGTTGCCTTGGCGTCCGCATCCCTGACGCAGCAGGCATCGACAGCGGCGGGGGCGGGCCCGCCACAGCAGCCGGCGCTTTCCGATACCGTCACGACACCGACGGCGCTGCACACGCCGGTCTCCGGCAGCACCAGCCGCACCTCGCGGGCCGCGGCATGGTCTCCGGCAATATCGGCCACCACCGAGCGGACCTGCTCGTAGCCGGTCGCCATCAGGAAGGTCGGGGCGCGGCCATAGGATTTCGAGCCGACGATGGTGAAGCCGGGTTCGGGATGGGAGAGTTCCGTGATCCCATGCGCGGGGACTGTACCGCACGAATGAAAATTCGGATCGATCAGCGGCGCCAGTGCCGGCGGCGCTTCCACGGCGGGATCGAGCGCGATGCGGATTTCGCTGAGGAACGACAGATCGGGCCGGAAGCCGGTGGTGACGACGATGCGGTCGACGGGCAGGCTGAACGGCTTGCCACCCAGGCTGGCGTCGATGACGAGCCCTTCGCCTTGGGCCTCAATGCGGTTGACGGCGAAGGGCGCCAGCATGTTCAGCCTGCCGTCCGTCATCGCCTGCCTGGCGGCCAGCCCAAGCGCGCCGCGTTCCGGCAACTGGTCGTTCAGCCCGCCGCCGAGCAATCTCTCGATGCTGGCGTGGCGCAGCGCCCAGAAGATTTCGGTGCCCGGCGCCGCATCCTGCAGTTCCATCAGCGCCAGCGCGACGTTGATGGCCGAGTGCCCGCCGCCGATGACCAGGACGCGCTTGTCCGCATAGTGTTCTCTCGCCTTGCCGACCACGTCGGGAATGCCATAGGCGATGCGTGCCGACGCCTCGCCTTCGCCGGCAACCGGCAGCCCGTCGACGCCGATCGGATTTGGCCGCCACCATGTTCCGGACGCGTCGATGACGGCGCGCGCGAGAACGCGGTGTTCGCCGCCGGCATCGCGATAGCGGATGACGAAGGGCGCGTCCTTGCGGCCCTCATTGGCGACCTTGTCATGTCCCTGACGGGTGATCGCGGTCACCTCGGCGCCAAGCTTCAAATTGGCGGCGATCGCGGGAAGCCGGCCAAGCGGCGCCAGATAATCGCGCACGATCTCGCCGCCGGTCGGCAGGCCCTGGCTGTCCGGCGCCGTCCAGCCGGAGCGGTCGAGCAGCGCCCGCGCCGCCGCATTGATGTTGTATTCCCACGGCGAAAACACCCGCACATGGCCCCATTCGAGCAACGCGGCGCCTACGCTTTCGCCGCGCTCCAGGACGAGCGGACGGATGCCGCGCTCGACCAGATGCGCCGCGGCAGCCAGCCCGACCGGGCCGGCGCCGATCACCGCGACGGGTAGGTTTGCCATCATGTCCATAGGTTCGATCCTTCCGGTATGTTCGAATTAAAGGCGCAAAAAAATCAAGCCAGTGCTTTGCCGACGGCGGGCGCACAAGTGGCGTCGGCGCAGCACTCGTCGGCGAGATAGCCGATCAGCGCATTCATGCCGGGATAGTTGGCGCGGCAGATCAGCGTCGTCGCTTGCCGCTCCTGCGTGACAAGGCCGGTGTCGACCAGCCGCTTGAGGTGGTGCGACAGCGTCGAGGACGGAATGTCGAGCTTGCCCTGGACACTGCCGACGGCAAGCCCGTCATCACCGGCGCGCACCAGGATGCGATAGAGCTGAAGCCGCGTCGGGTTGCCGAGCGCTTCGAGTTGGGCGGCTGCTTTTTCGAGTTTCATGGAAATAGGCTATGCGAGACTTTTCGCGCCGTCAACTCAATTTCGAAAATTATGGAAATAGTGTCAGACGTCTCGCTTGCCTGGAGCGTAAATGACCACCTCGCCATCCTCCTTGGTGAACGCGCCGATCTCCGGGTTGGGCAGGATGTCCAGCACCCTTTCCGACGGCCGTGCCAGGACGACGCCGAGCGGGCTGACCACGATCGGCCGGTTGATCAGGATCGGATGAGCCAGCATGAAATCGAGGATCTGCTCGTCGCACCATTTCGGGTCGGCAAGGCCGAGTTCGGCATAGGGCGTGCCCTTCTCGCGCAGCAGGTCGCGCGGCGTCATGTCCATCGCCGCGATCAGCTCGACCAGCCTTTGTCGCGACGGCGGCGTCTTCAGGTATTCGATCACCTCCGGCTCCTCGCCCGACTGCCGGACGATGGCCAGCGTGTTGCGCGACGTGCCGCAATCGGGATTGTGGTAGATGGTGATGGTCATTTCGAGGCCCTCTCAGTCGACATGGTATTCCGGACGGCGCCGCCCTTCTCGTACCAGCCCTTGCTGCGGTTCACGATCCACACCACCGACAGCATGACCGGAACCTCGATGAGCACCCCGACGACGGTGGCAAGGGCCGCGCCCGAATTCAGCCCGAACAACGCGATCGCGGCGGCCACCGCCAGCTCGAAGAAATTCGACGCGCCGATCAGCGCCGATGGCCCAGCCACGCAGTGCCGCTCGCCGCTAAGGCGGTTGAGCAGATAGGCAAGACCGGAGTTGAAATAGACCTGGATCAGGATCGGCACTGCCAACAGCACGATCACCAACGGCTGTGCGATGATCTGCTCGCCCTGGAAGCCGAACAGCAGCACCAGCGTCGCCAGCAAGGCAATCAGCGACAAGGGCTGCAGCGTGGCAAGCAGGGCATCGAGTCCGGCCTGTCCCCTCGCCGCCAGCAGCCGGCCCCGAACCAGCTGCGCGACGATGACCGGCGCGACGATGTAGAGCCCGACCGACAGCATCAGCGTGCCCCATGGCACGGTGATCGCCGACAGGCCGAGCAGCAGGCCGACGATAGGCGCGAAAGCGACGATCATGATCGCATCGTTGAGCGCTACCTGCGAAAGCGTGAAATTCGGCTCGCCGCGCGTCAGGTTCGACCAGACGAAAACCATCGCCGTGCAGGGCGCCGCGGCGAGGATTATCAGCCCGGCAATGTAGGAATCGATCTGCACGGTGGGCAGCCACGGCCGGAACAGCCAGCCGATGAAGAGCCAGCCCAGCAGCGCCATCGAGAACGGCTTCACCGCCCAGTTGATGAACAGCGTCACGCCGATGCCGCGCCAATAGGTGCCGACCCTGGCCAGCGAGGCGAAATCGACGCGCAAGAGCATCGGCACGATCATCAGCCAGATCAGCACGGCGACGGGAATGTTGACCCTGGCGATCTCGGCCGACGCGATGGCGCCGAACACGCCCGGCAGCAGATGACCGAGCACGATGCCCGCGACTATGCACAGTGCCACCCACACCGTCAGATATTTCTCGACGAAGCCGATGCCGGGCCGCACCGCCTCACTCGCGGTCAGAGCGTGATCGGTCATGATGATTTTCCTTTTTTGGACGGCGCGCGACAGATGTTGAATATCCGGGCAGCCATGCGCGGCTCAGCAGTCACAGGTCACGGCATTGATGACCGGACGGCAGAGCTCCGGCGCGCCGTTGCAGCAATCTTCCATCAGATAGGCCAGCAGGTCGCGCAAGCCGGTCATGTCGGCGACGTAGCGCACGGTCCTTCCGTCGCGTTCGGGGCGGATCAGCCCGGCATGGGCGAGCACCTTCAGATGCGCCGACATGGTGTTCTGGACCGTGTCCAGTCTCGTTGCGATCTCGCCCGCCGGAATCCCTTCCGGCCCGGCACGCGCGAGCAGCCGGAAGACATCCAGCCGCGTCGCCTGGCCAAGTGCGGCCAGCGCGTTCAAAGTGCCCTTCTTATCCATATCCGAATCCTTGGATTTATGGATTCGTGAATATCGACTCCCCCAGGATCTGTAAAGGGTATCCGCCCGCCATCACGTGACGGCAAGCACCTTTCCCGTATCGTGCTGGCGCACGAAGTCCACGCGGGCGCCGTCCCAGTGGTAGCTGTAGTGGCGGCCCTGCACCGGAATGGTAATGACATCGGGCCAGAAGATGCCGATGCAGCTGCCGCCCGGCATGCGCACGCTGTTCCACACCAGCCCGTCACTGCCTCCCGCCCGCAGCGCCCGCCCTTCCGCCTGCGAGGCGGAATAGTCGTCCGGATCGAGCACGCCGGGCACGGCGTTGACGTCATCGAGGTCGCGGTCGACGCTGCCGATCAGCACGCGGAAATCCGCCGTCCAGCCCGGCCCCTCGTTGGTGGCCCGCATGAATTTCTGGTGGTGGTGGATGGTTTCGGCGAGCGCGACGTCCTCGCTGTCGCCGGCATAGTAGATGCCGTAGCTGCCATCCGAGAAGCGACCGGGCCGCAGCGTCGAACAGTGCACGAAGGGCGCCATCACGAAGCTGGCGCCGGGGCCGGAAATCCGCCTTGCGGCAGCCACCTTGCCGAGGTCGCCGATCTCGAACCTTATACGCGGGTTGGTCTTCGCCTCGACCGAGGCCAGCGCCTCCCAGTCGCGCGGATCAGCAATGTCCTCGAACAGGTCGATCGGCGGGTGGATGGAGCGGATGATGCGGAAGGTCTGGTGCCAATGGACGCCGCGCCGGACCGCAAGCCCACTCACCATGCACCACGCTCCGCATCGAGCCATTCGCGCATCGCCGAGAGATCGGAAATTTCGCCGCGCAGCATCAGGTCAAGCGCCGACTGGCCGCCAAAAGTGGCATTGGGCTTGCGGATCCAGGCATAGCCGCGCGCCGGTTCCGTGAACAGATAGCGCAGGCCCTTATGGATGCCCATCAGGTGCGCCATGCGGGTGCGCAGGTCACGGTCGATCCTGCCGACGCCGCCTTCCTTCCAGCGTGCCCATGTGCGTGCTGACATACCGCCAAGCAGGATGCAGGCCTCCAGGTCGGTGAGATTCCAGGCCTTGAACAGATTGACCGTGGTGCGCGCCAGAGCGCCAGCCTCGTCATCCGATATGACGCTGCCAACCGTGGCCGGTGTCGTGACAATGGACTGAAGCTGCATTTTGTTGCCTCGCTATTGGCAGATATATAGCATGCATTTGCCAATTGGCAAAGAGCAGCGCTGCGAGGCAGGCAAACTGGTTCGCAACGATGATCGTTTCCACCTTGGCGGACCACCAATCGCCGAGGCCAGCGCCGCCCCTCATCGCCCTGCCGGGCACTTCTCCCCGTATAGTGACGGGGAGAAGGGGCTGGCCGCAACGCTGGCGCCCTACTTGCAACGCTGGTGATTGGCGAAACCGGCGATGAGAGCATCCTCCCCCCGTCACTATACGGGGAGAGGATGCCGGCAGGCAGGTGAGGGGCGGCGCCAACTTTGGGCGATTGGCCCAGATCCAGAAGTTGCGCACCGCATGTCGCGGCGCGCTGTTGGTACCTACTCCGCCGCCTCATACCCCGCGATGCCCTTGATCTCGAGGAAATCCTCGAGCCCATATTCGGCATATTCGCGACCGTTGCCCGACTGCTTGTAGCCGCCGAACGGCAGGCCGGCGTCCCAGGTGGGATAGTTGATGTAGACATTGCCGGTGCGCATGCGCGCCGCCACTTCGCGCGCCTTCTTCATGTCCTTGGCCTGGATATAGGAAGCGAGGCCGTAGACGGTGTCGTTGGCGGTCTCGACCACCTCGTCGACGCTGTCATAGGGCATGATCGCCAGCACCGGCCCAAAGATCTCCTCGCGCGCGATGCGCATGTCGTGGGTGACGTCGGCGAACACCGTCGGTCTGACATAGTAACCGCGGTTGAGTTCGGCCGGACGGCCGGGGCCGCCGGCGACCAGCGTCGCACCTTCGTCGATGCCGGCCTGGATCAGGTCCTGGATCTTGTCGAACTGGACCTGGCTGACGACCGGGCCGAGCTTGGTGCCGGCAGCGTCGGCGGGGCCGACGGTGAATTTATCCGCGGCCGCCTTGGCATAGGCGGCCGCCTCGTCATGGCGATCGCGCGGCACGAACATGCGCGTCGGCGCGTTGCAGGACTGGCCGCTGTTGCTGAAGCAGCCGGCGACCCCCTTGCTGACGGCGCTTGCGAGGTCGACATCCCCTAACAGGATGTTGGCAGACTTGCCGCCAAGCTCCTGGTGCACGCGCTTGACCGTATCGGCGGCGGCCTTGGCCACCAGGATGCCGGCGCGGGTCGAGCCGGTGAACGACATCATGTCGATGTCGGGATGGCTGGACAGCGCCTGGCCAACGCCCGGTCCGTCGCCATTGACGAGGTTGAACACGCCCTTCGGCACGCCGGCTTCGTCCAAAATTTCGGCGAAGATGATTGCGTCGAGCGGCGCGATCTCGGAGGGCTTGAGCACCATGGTGCAGCCGGCGGCAAGCGCCGGACCGACCTTGCAGGTGATCTGGTTGAGCGGCCAGTTCCACGGCGTGATCAGGCCGACGACGCCGATCGGCTCCTTGACCACGAGATGGTTGCCCTTGACGTGGCGGAATTCGAAGTTCTTCAGCACATCCGCCATCTTCTGCAGATGCGCCAGACCGATACCGACCTGGCTGTCCAACGCCATCTGGCGCGGCGCGCCCATCTCGCGCGACACGGCAACCGCCAGATCGGCGCTGCGCTTCTTGTAGACAGCGATGATGCGGTTCAAGAGTTCGAGCCGCTCGCCGACCTCGGTGAAACCAAAGCTGTTGAAGGCGCGCTTGGCGGCAGCCACCGCCTTGTCGACATCGGCCTTGGAGCCTAGCGAAATCTGCGCAACGGCGTCCTCATTCGAGGGATCTATGACGTCCAATGTGTTGGCCACAACAGGATCGACCCACGCGCCATCGATATAGAACTGCAGATTGTGTGACATGGTTTTCTCCTTGGCCGCATGGCCGCGCCGGGCCGTCATATCTGGGTGGAGATAACGATGCACAAACGCCGCTGTCAAACGCAACCCCCGAAGTGGTTGAGCCAGTGCGGCAGTGATTGAGCCAGAGCGCTTTGGGCCAGCTTGGATAGTCGGCGTTACCCGGCTAGCCGCTTGCTCATATAGACCGTCACGCCGTTCATGAACGGCTCCTGGCGGTCGATCGTATAGCCATTCTTTTTGTAGAGCGAGACATTGGCCTCGAAGGCGCCGTTGGTCAGCAGGCGAAGCTCGGCACGGCCTGCTTCGATTGTCTTGCGCTCGGCCCGCTCGAGCAACAGCCGGCCGATCCCCCTGCCCTGCGCGTGCGGCGCCACACAGACATTCTCGATCCAGAGATGATCGTTGGCCAGCATGGTTTCGATCATCCCGACGATGCGGCCATCCTCGACGGCAACATCGAACTGATGTTCCAGCAACGCCTTGTCGTAATCGGCGCGCATCGGCAGCGGCTCGCGGCCGATCACCGGCACCCATTTGGCATAGGCGGCGCGAACGGTATCCCTGATGGCGGCGGCATCGGTCGGCGCGGCCGGACGAAGCCGAATGGAAGAATTATTGGACATAACAAAGCTCCAGATATGGAAAACCCCGCCGACCTGTTCAGGTGGGCGGGGCTGGAAACGAACGAACCGGATCTATCCTGCCGGCCTTTGTCGTCGCGCAATCAGTCTACCGCTCCGCACTGTGCAGCGGCGGCGTCGCTTGGTGATGGCTGGCGCGAGGACGAACATGGCACCAAGCGGGAACAGGAAGAGCGGCGCGTCAAGACACCTACAACGGCTTCTAATACTCCTGCGCCGTCGGCCTGAACAGTATCTCGTTGATGTCGACCTCGTCGGGCCGGCTCATGGCAAACACCACCGTTCCGGCAAAGGAATCGGCGGGATGGCCACCCTGTCGTAGAGTGCCACGCACGCCTTCGGCGACATCGGCCTCGGTGACGCTGGCGGGCAAGCTCGATCCGGCATTCAATCCGGCACCCAGTGGCTATGCAAGCATGGTCATAAGTGCACCCGTCTTGAGACCGGTTGACGCATCTGGCTCTCCTGCGCCTGGCTCTAGCGATCGATCCTCGCTTCCTGTTGCGGAGAATAGCGCGCTCCTTGTACGGCGATCGCCGATACCGCGTTCTCGATGTCGGCAAGATCGTTCGCCGTCAGCGCGACAGTGGCCGATGCGATGTTCTCTTCGAGGCGATTGAGCTTGGTGGTGCCGGGGATCGGAACGATCCAGGGCTTCCGCGCCAGCAACCAGGCGAGCGCGACCTGTGCTGATGTCGCCTTCTTCTCGGACGCGATCTCGCCGATCGCGTCGACCAGCGCCTGGTTCGCCTTGCGGGCGTCTTCCGCAAAACGCGGCACGGTGTTGCGGAAGTCGCTGCTGTCGAATGTCGTGCTGGCATCGATGGCGCCGGTGAGGAACCCCTTGCCCAGCGGGCTGAAGGGCACGAAGCCGATCCCCAGCTCTTCAAGCACCGGCAGGATCGCCTCTTCCGGTTCACGCCACCAGAGCGAATACTCGCTCTGGACTGCGGCGACCGGCTGTACCGCATGCGCGCGCCGGATCGTGCGCACGCCGGCTTCGGAGAGACCGAAATGTTTCACCTTGCCTTGGCTGATCAAGTCCTTCACAGCGCCCGCCACCTCTTCGATCGGCACGACCGGATCGACGCGGTGCTGGTAGAGAAGATCGATGTGGTCGGTCCTCAGTCGTCTGAGCGAGGCCTCGACGACGTCACGAATATGCTGCGGCCGGCTGTCCATGCCATCGTGTCCGGCTGTCCCGGCGATGTCGATGCCGAACTTGGTGGCGATCACCACCTGGTCGCGGATCGGCTGCAGCGCCTCGCCGACGACCTCCTCGTTCGTGAACGGTCCATAGACCTCCGCCGTGTCGAAGAAGGTGATGCCACGTTCGAACGCCGCCCTGATCAGGTGGACTGCATCCGCCGTCTCCATCGGCTGTCCGTATGACTGGCTCATTCCCATGCAGCCGAGCCCGATGGCCGAAACTTCGAGACCGCTGTTTCCAAGTGTGCGCTTCTCCATTGTCGTTATCCCTTCTTCTCGGCGTCGGCTTGCTCGAAGACCTTGCGGGCAATGCCCAGAGCCGTGGCTGCCGTTGGCCAACCGGCGTAGAAGGCGAGATGCGTAATGGTTTCGATGAGTTCGTCGCGGGTGACACCATTGTCGAGCGCGCGCTTCATGTGGAAAGGCATTTCATTGACCCGGTAGCCCGAAATCAGGCTGGTGACGGTGACGAGGCTGCGGTCCCGCGGCGACAGGCCGGGGCGCTCCCAAACGTCGCCGAACAACACCTCGTCGGTGTACCTGCCGAGCGCGGGAGCGATATCGGAGAATGGGCTTTTTAGCCCTGGAACATCGGTCATGGTGGTCTCCTTCGTAGAGTTCGGGCGTTGAATTCGGCGCCACGCGCCGATGCCTGGTCAAATCCCGTATTGTTCGTCGCTGACATGCTCCAACCAGTCGACGACTTTGCCATCGAGCGCTTCGGCGATGGCGATGTGGCTCATCGCCGTGGTCGGCGCGGCGCCATGCCAATGCTTCTCTCCGGGCGCGAACCAGACGACATCGCCGGGAAGGATCGGTTCGATCGGGCCGCTTTCGCGCTGCACCAGGCCTTCGCCCGAGAGGACGATCAGCGTCTGGCCAAGCGGATGCGTATGCCAGGCGGTGCGCGCACCGGGCTCGAAAGTCACGGTGGCGCCGCTGACCCTGGCGGGCTCGCTCCCCTTGAACGGCGCGTCGATGCGCACCGCGCCGGTGAAATAGTCGGCCGATCCCTTGGCCGAGGCGTGAGAGCCGTTTCGCGTGATGTCCATGGTTTTGTCCCTTCCTGGCGACAGGCACGACACGACCGCCGGTCTTCAGAGGCGCCCGGTGCGATGACGCCTATCTAGGGTCTGCGATTGGTGCCGATTAGGTGCTATATCCAGCATGATCTTATGAGAGGAGCTCATGAATGCCGCGTGACAATCTGAATGAGCTAACCGCCTTCCTCGCTGTCGCGCGCGAGGAAAGCTTCACCAGGGCGGCGGCCAAGCTAGGGGTTTCCCAATCGGCGCTCAGCCACACGGTGCGGGCGCTGGAGGAACGGCTGGGCGTCAGGCTTCTGACCCGCACCACGCGCAGCGTCTCGCCGACCGAAGCGGGCGAGCGACTGGTTCGCACCATCGGACCGAGGCTGGACGAGATCGAGACTGAGCTCACCGCCTTGAGCGCCTTGCGCGAAAAACCCGCCGGCACCATCCGCATCACCGCCGGTGAGCATGCCGCCGATGCGATCCTGTGGCCTGCCCTGGCGAAATTCCTGCCAGCCTATCCCGACATCAAGGTCGAAATCATCGTCGACTACAGCCTGACCGACATCGTCGCCGGGCGTTTCGACGCCGGCGTGCGGCTGGGCGAGCAGGTGGCGCGCGACATGATCGCGGTGCGCATCGGCCCCGACATGCGCATGGCGGTGGTCGGATCGCCGGCTTATTTCGCCACCCGGCCAAAGCCGCGCACGCCGCAGAACCTGACCACCCACAATTGCATCAATCTGCGACTGCCGACCTATGGCGGGCTCTACGCCTGGGAGTTCGAGAAGGCCGGGCGCGAACTGAAAGTGCGGGTCGAAGGCCAGCTGGTGTTCAACACGGCTGCGCTGCGCATGAACGCGGTGCTCGCCGGCCTCGGCCTTGCCTATCTGCCGGAGGAACAGGTGACGGCCCATCTCGCCGACGGCCGGCTGGTGCGTGTGCTCGCCGACTGGTGCGCGCCTTTCCCCGGCTACCACCTCTATTACCCCAGCCGCCGGCAAGCGACGCCGGCCTTCTCGTTGATGGTCGACGCCTTGCGCTACCGCGGCTAGAACAGGAACCGGGTTTCCGGAAAAATCATGCTCGAAACGAGCAGATAGAGCCCATCCGGATTCGGGAACAGGCTCTCCATCTGGACTGCACCCGCAGCCGTTCTATCTTTTGCTGGACCCAGACCAAGCACCGGAGCCATCGCCGTGACAGTGACCGACCTCTATCGAGGCTACATCGCCTGCCTCAACAATCAGGACTGGCAGAAGCTGCATCGCTTCGTTCATGACGAGGTGCACTACAATGGCGACCGCGTCGGGCTGTCGGGTTACCAGGAAATGCTGGAGCGCGATTTTCGGGAAATCCCGGACCTCTATTTCGACATCCAGCTGCTGATCGCCGAACCACCGTTCATAGCCAGCCGCCTTCAGTTCAACTGCACGCCGAAGGGAACCTTCTTCGGCCTGCCCATCAACGGCCGGAAGGTCTCCTTCAGCGAGAACGTCTTCTATGAATTCCTCGACGACAGGATCAGGAACGTCTGGTCGGTGATCGACAAGGCGGCCATCGAAGCGCAGCTTTAATCCAGGTCGGCGAGAAGGCGACGTCTGCACAGCCAATGCCCGATCGATCGTTCGTAAAAATCGATCGTTCCAACGAAAATAATTCGTTGGAAAGATTGGTTAAGGAATGACATTCTCCCCGCGTACTCGCTTGGAGCATTGCATTGTCTTCCGTTTCCCACTTCGCGAACGATATTCCGAAAAGCGCGTTTCCTGCCGATCTGACAAAAGGGCGAAAATCCCTCAATTGGAATGGCATCGTCCCCGGCATCGTCCTTGTGACGATGATCACTGCGGTCGCCTTCTCGGCCCGCAATGTTTCCGGCTTCGCGCTGTTCAGTCCAATGATCCTCGCCGTCGTCGCCGGCATGATCTACTCCAACGTGCTGGGCACGCCGGTGCACGCCAAAGCCGGTATCGCATTCTCGCAAAAGCGCCTGCTGCGCTTCGCCATCGTGCTGCTCGGCTTCCAGCTGACGCTGGGCCAGGTCGTCTCGATCGGCGCCGGCGGCGTCGGCATTGTCGCGGCGACGCTTGGCACCACTTTCGTTTTCACCATCACGCTTGGCCGGCTGATCGGCGTCGACGCCAAGCTGGCACAGTTGATTGCCGCCGGCACCTCGATCTGCGGCGCCTCGGCCATCGTCGCCACCAACATCGTCACCGATGCGCGTGACGAGGACGTCACCTACGCCGTCGCCTCGATCACCTTGTTCGGCACCGTCGCCATGCTAGGCTTCCCGCTCATGGCGCCCATACTCGGCCTCGACCAGCACGCTTTCGGCCTGTGGGCCGGCGCCTCGATCCATGAAGTGGCGCAGGTGATCGGCGCCGGCTTTCAGAACGGCACCCAGTCCGGCGAGATCGCCACCGTTGCCAAGCTGACCCGCGTCGCCATGCTGGCGCCGATCGTCGTCGCGCTCGGCCTGATGGCGCGCCGCAGGAGCAGCAGTGAGGTGGCGGCGCGGCCGCCCATGCCGTGGTTCGTTGCCGCCTTCGTCGCCGTCGTGGCGCTGAACAGCCTCGTCACGGTGCCAGCCGAGGTGAAGTCGGCAATGGCGCTCGCCACCACCATCATGCTGACCATGGGCCTGGCCGCCATGGGCTTGCAGGCAGACATCTCGCAATTGCGCTCGCGCGGCCTGCGCCCGCTGGCGCTCGCCTTCTCGGCCTTCCTGTTCATCGGCTGCTTCAGCCTGATGCTGGTGAAGCTGGTCTAAGCTGGGCGATGCCCTAGCTCCCACCTCCCCCTTGTGGGGAGGTCGGAGCCTAGGTCTGGCAAGTGGGCGCCACGTAACCCATTGGGAATCAAAACCACATCGGCTAGGGTCCGCTGAAAGACCGACACCCCAGCACTCGACGGACTCATGCCGTTTGTTCCCCTGCCCTTTGTCGTCGCCCTGTTGCTGTTCATCCTGCTTTGGGTCGTCGCCAGGCGCGAGGATGAGGCAGCGCCAAACCTGCCGTTTCTTGGCCTGATCCTGCTCAACGCGCTGCAATCGGTGTTCACCGGTCTGCGGTGGGGCTACGGCATAAGCGAAGTGGGCTATATCGCTCCGGTTACCGCCGCAATATTGCCGTCGCTGCTCCATGCCGGCGTCTCGAAGCTTGTCCGCACCAGCGACCGTCGATGGCCGACCCTGCTTGCGCTCCACGCAACGCCCGCCGCCATCGTCATCGTGCTGGTGGTTTTTTGGCGCGACGCGATCGACGTGGCGCTGATATCGATCGATGTTATCTACGCCGCCGCCATTCTCTGGCTGCTTCGCTCCGGCGCGGACGGGCTTCGCCTTGCCCCTTTCGACGGCGCGGTCCCGGTCTATAGGGCCATCCTTTTCGCAGCGGCGGCACTGTGCGTGTCGGGAATGGTCGATATGCTGGTGTCTTTCGACCTCGCGTCGGGGCATGGCGCTCGCGCGGCGACCGTGATCGGCTTCGCCAATCTTTTCATCCTCGTCATTGTCGGCGCGGCGGCCGCGGCGGCCAGCCAAAGTCGTGTTCCGCTCAATGCCGCCGAGCCCGCCGAGGCTTCGTCCCCACCCGACGCCAGCCAAGACGCCGACACGATCCGTCGGGTCGATGAAATGATGCAGGACAGGAAGCTTTACCGGGACGCCAATCTCAACCTCAACCGCCTTGCCCGGCGCGCCGGAACTCCGGCACGGCAGATTTCGGCGGCGATCAACCGGGCCACGGCCAGGAACGTCTCGCAATATGTCAACGGATACCGCATCACCGAGGCCTGCCGGCTGCTGACCGAGACCGATCAGTCGGTGACGGAGATCATGCTTGCGGTCGGATTCCAGACCAAGTCGAACTTCAACCGCGAGTTCCGCCGCCTGACGGATATGACGCCGGTCGCCTGGCGGGACCGGAACGCGCCTGGCATGCCGCCCTCGCTTGCGAGCCCGGCGGGTGGCTGAAACCGGCAGCGCCATTCCCCATTGAACCGTCCTCAATCGCGATAGGGCACGTCCTCGATCGCGATCGAGGTCGCGGGCTTCGCGCCGATCCGCCGATATCACGGCGTCAACACAGCAATCGAACATGACCGCCAGCTTGTCCGGACGCTGAAGCTTCTGGGCTCCTGCCATGGCGGCGCGTTCGACAACGGAGATTTCAATGAAATTCTGGACCATGCTTTGCACCGTCATTGTCTCGACAATGCTGATGCAACACGCGGCTGACGCCGGCGGCAATGTCGGCGTTCACCAGCTTCCCGCCCCATCCGTGGAACGCGGCACCGATCTCGATGTGACGGTCTGGTATCCGGCGCAGCCGGGCGGCGAGAGAACCACGCTTGGCGACACCGCGCTTTTCGTCGGAACGTCGGCCCAGCGCGATGCGCCGATCGCCGGCGGAAAATTTCCGCTCATCCTGCTTTCACATGGCGCCGGCCTCGCGGGAACCCCGCAAGCCCTGAGCTGGATCGCAACGCCGTTGGCCGGGCAGGGATTTGTCGTCGCCGCTCCCACACATCCGGGAAATACGGGGAAAAACAAATCCGCCGCCGAGACGATGAAACTCTGGCTGCGGCCCGCCGACCTCACGGCAACCCTGACCGCGATGGAGAAGGACGCCTTCTTCAGAGAGCACCTCGAGCAAGGCAAAGCAGGCGTCCTCGGTCTTTCCATGGGCGGCAACACGGCGTTGGCGATAGCCGGTGCCCGCGTCGACCCGAAATTGCTCGCGGCCTATTGCGATACGGACCTGCTCAATGCTTCGCTTTGCGACTGGGTCCTGCAAAGCGGCGTTGATCTTCATGCCATGGATTTGCAGCCCGCCGGTCGTGACAACAGGGACGAGCGCATTCAATTCGCCATGGCGATCGATCCCGCCCCATCCGATGTTTTCGACGCCAAGAGCTTTGCCGGCATCAAAATTCCGGTCGATATCGTCAATCTTGGCCGTCCGGGGAAGATCCCCGTGACCGCCGATGCATCCGGGATCGCAAAGGCAATTTCAAAGGCAAGCTATGCGACGATCGAGGATGCTAGCCATTACAGCATGTTCGCTGAATGCAAACCCGGCGCTCCCGGCATCATCGCATCCGAACAGATCGGCGATCCGGTGTGCGACGATGGTGGCGGACGATCGCGCGGTGAAATCCACGCGCAACTGATCGACATGGCGATCGCGGCTTTCAATCGTGCGCTGAAGACCGGTCCGTAGGTGTGGCCGCTTCCTGCCAGCGCGTCGTTCAGTCCTCGAACGAACTCGCCGCGGCATAGATCGCCGCAAGCGCCTCGATGCCGGCCTGGTCGGCGCTGTCGAACCGACCAGGCGTTGGGCTGTCGAGATCGAGCACGCCGAAGACGCCTTCATCGTCCTCCAGCAGCACCACCAGTTCCGAGCGCGAGTCGGCATCGCAGGCGATATGGCCGGGAAAATCGTGCACGTCCTTGATCAACATCGAGGTGCCGAGTTCGACCGCGGTTCCGCACACGCCCTTGCCGACGGCGATGCGTACACAGGCCGGCTTGCCCTGGAACGGCCCGAGCACCATTTCCTCGTCCGACTGCAGGAAATAGAAACCGGCCCAGTTGAGGTCCGGCACCATCTGGAAGATGAGGGCCGCGGTGTTGGCCGCATTGGCGATCGAATCGCGCTCGCCGTCGAGCAGCGCCTTAAGCTGAGTGGCGAGGTCGCGGTAGAACGCGGCCTTGTCTGAGGTGCTGATGGCCTTGGCCGCAAACATGAACGTGTCTCCGTATCGAGGATAGCGGTTCGTCCGATCGCTTGCCAAAGTCGGGCGAGCTCCGCAACCAGACGGCCGCCTGGACAGTCTAACGTGGATTGCGTCCCCTCCGAAAGCCGCAAGATCAGGAGTGCCTCCCGGCACTGAGCCGGGGCGGCAAGGCAGCTATGCGTAAACTTTGCGATGGATCATCTTGAGAATCATGACGGCCCCGATCGGGGCCGCCATTCACATCTCAAACAGATCGGACAAGTCCCGGGTTTTAGTAGCCGCCCATGCCGCCACCGCCGCCACCCGCAGGCGCGGCATCCTTGGCCGGGATGTCGGTGATCATCGCTTCGGCGGTGATCAGAAGGGCCGCGATCGAGCCGGCGTCCTGCAGTGCGGTGCGCACCACTTTCGCCGGATCGACGATGCCTGCCTTGATCATGTCGACATAGACCTCGTTTTGGGCGTCAAAACCCTGATTGTGGTCCTTGCTGTCCGTGAGCTTGCCGACGACGATCGAGCCTTCGACGCCGGAATTCTCGGCGATCTGGCGGATCGGCGCTTCGAGCGCCCGCAGCACGATCGTAATGCCGGCCGTGACATCGGCATTGGCGCCGGTCAGGCCGCCAAGCACCGAGCGGGCACGCAGCAGAGCCACGCCGCCGCCGGGCACGATGCCTTCTTCAACCGCCGCGCGCGTCGCGTTCAGCGCATCGTCGATGCGGTCCTTCTTTTCCTTGACTTCCGACTCGGTGACGCCGCCGACGCGGATGACGGCAACGCCGCCGGAGAGCTTGGCCAGCCGCTCCTGCAGCTTTTCCTTGTCGTAGTCGGAGGTCGTCTCCTCGATCTGGCCCTTGATCTGGGCGACGCGCGCCTGGATCGTCGCCTTGGTGCCGGCACCGTCGATGATCGTGGTGGTGTCTTTCTCGATCAGCACGCGCTTGGCGCGGCCGAGCATCTCGATGGTGACGTTTTCAAGCTTGATGCCGAGGTCCTCGGAAATCATCTGGCCTGATGTCAGCACGGCGATGTCTTCCAGCATCGCCTTGCGGCGATCGCCGAAGCCCGGCGCCTTGACGGCCGCGACCTTGAGGCCGCCGCGCAGCTTGTTGACGACCAGCGTCGCCAGAGCCTCGCCCTCGACGTCCTCGGAGATGATCAGCAGCGGCCTGCCGCTCTGCACCACCGCTTCGAGGATCGGCAGCATCGCCTGCAGATTGCCGAGCTTCTTCTCGTGGATGAGGATGTAGGGCTCTTCCAGCTCGACGCGCATCTTGTCGGCATTGGTGACGAAATAGGGCGAGAGATAGCCGCGGTCGAACTGCATGCCTTCGACGACGTCGAGTTCGGTCTCTGCGGTCTTGGCCTCCTCGACAGTGATGACGCCGTCATTGCCGACCTTGTCCATCGCCTTGGCGATCATCTCGCCGACGCTGGCATCGCCATTGGCGGCGATGGTGCCGACCTGTGCGATCTCGGCCGACGACTTGACCTTCTTGGCGCGCGCCTGGATTTCCTTGACCACGGCAGAAACCGCCTGGTCGATGCCGCGCTTCAAATCCATGGGATTCATGCCGGCGGCGACCAGCTTGGCGCCTTCGCGCAGGATCGAGGCGGCCAGCACCGTGGCGGTGGTGGTGCCGTCACCGGCGAGGTCGTTGGTCTTCGAGGCCACTTCGCGCACCATCTGGGCGCCCATGTTCTCGAACTTGTCGGCAAGCTCGATTTCCTTGGCCACCGTCACGCCGTCCTTGGTGATGCGCGGCGCGCCATAGGCCTTGTCGATGATGACGTTGCGGCCCTTGGGGCCGAGCGTGACCTTCACCGCGTTGGTGAGGATCTCGACGCCGCGCAGCATGCGGTCGCGCGCGTCGGTGGAGAATTTGATTTCCTTGGCAGACATGATTTTTATCCAGTTCGTTCGGAGAAAATGAGGTCAGGCAGCTTTCTTGGCGGCCACGGTCTTGTCGGTTGCGGCCGTCTCGCCCTTGTCGATAATGCCCATGATGTCGGCTTCCTTCATGATCAGAAGGTCCTCGCCGTCGATCTTGACCTCGGTGCCCGACCATTTGCCGAACAGGATGAAGTCGCCGGCCTTGACGTCGAGCGGAACAAGCGCGCCGTTTTCGTCGCGTGCGCCAGGGCCGACAGCGATGACTTCGCCCTCCTGCGGCTTTTCCTTGGCAGTGTCGGGGATGATGATCCCGCCCTTGGATTTGATATCGCCTTCGGCGCGACGAATGACGACGCGGTCGTGGAGTGGCCGAAATTTCATGGGAACTTTCTTTCTGGGGCCGGCACAGGCGGCCACGCCCGTCCTCTATAGACGCGTTGGCACTCGATAGATAGGAGTGCCAAAAATTATTCGCGGACCACAATAAATATTCAAAAGTATTATTTTGGCTGGCCGTTTCGTGATATCCGCAGAATGTCAAATAATTCAAAAGATTGAATTTTGCCGATCGAGTGCCTATTTATCGGACAAGTTCACTTTCACGATTTCAGGCACAAGGGAGATTTCTTCGATGGCTGAAGGCAATCAGACGATCATGGAAAAAGCTGAAGCCCGCTTTGTCGACAAGCAGAAGAAGACAGCGGAGAAAAACAAGGCGACCGCCGAATATATGTCCGAGGCAAGAGCCAGGGAGATCAAGACGGCAAGGCTGAGGGAGCTTCGGCTGGCCAAGGAAGAGGCCGACCGTGTCGCCGAGGCCCTCAATCCGACGCCCAAGAAAAAGCGGGTGACCAAGAAAGTCACGGAGGCCAAGACATGACCCTCACCTTCCCCAACCGCAGCCGCAGCTATGACGAAGCGGGCCAGCGCATTCGTTTCGTCGGCCATGACGGCATGTTCCAGATCTCGTTTTCCGTTGCCGCTGACGCGATGGCCAAGATGCGGCCGGGCACTGCTGCCGATGAAGCCGGTTATCTCCAGACATTCGACACCGAGAGCAGCGCCATCCGCGAGGTGGCGTCGAAGGCCTACGACCGCACCCACAGGAGCATGTATGTGCTGACGGCGGCCGATTTCGGCTGAAACGGCGGCGAGTTGGCGCTGACCGTGATCAGGTCTTGCGCTCGGCCCGTTCGCGGCGTTTGACATCGCGGACATTCATCTGCACGACCATGTCTTCGGCCTCGCGCGGCCCCATCCCGACCATCACCTTTTGCCGGACCACCGCAGGCTGGCCGGTGAAGACATCGATGATGCTCCAGCTCTGGGGAAGCTCCATGCGCAGCGTGTAGCGGTTGGCCATCCCGGTCAGCCCTGCATCATGAAAAACACGGCGCCCAGGATCAGCGCCGTCCAGGCGATGATCGACAGTTTCAGCACCATGCCGCCATGCGCGCCAGAAACTCCCGCAGGCGCGACACGACACCCGCCGACCGGACCCGCGCCGCCGCGAAGGCGACAGGGACCTTGAGGCCCAGTTTTCCAAAGACAGGCAGCAGCGACGGTTCACGCACGAAAGGCCTCGAATGTCAGGGAAAAGCGAAGCAAGAACGCTCGGCTCCCTTCCATAGCACTCTTTTCGCGAGTGCCGGCATGCCAAATGCAAGACAAGACGCTTTAACGGCCGTCCGCACCGCCTTCGTAACGCACAAATCTATTCGTGGGGACTGCCCTTGGGGCAGATTGGGACTGCAGCTCGACGCGAAATTTTGGAGGCCTCGCCTCGGGATCGAACCGAGGCTTCAGAGATTTGCCGTCTCCAGCGTAGCCGCTCCGCCACGAGGCCATGGCTGTTGAAGTAGCGGCCTAATATTTACGGAAAGGTTAATCCCGAGGGATTGTTCAGAATTTTCGGCACGATCTTCAGAGCGTCCGCCAGCACATGTGGCGGCCAGATTTGCAGCCCGGCCGCGCCAACCCTTTGCCGGACCTCGCTTTCCGCGCGCGCCGCGATCCTTCACGCCTCAGGCGGCAGCCCGCCCCGTCTCGACCGAGGGCCTCCAGCACTGCGACTGGCGCTCTTCCCCTGAGCTATGCTGCCTGCACTGCTTTACCCCGCGTTGCATTCGGAGGAAGAGGAGCCGAGGCCCAATCAACTTTTTCCCTTGAACGGCGATCCAATCTGGCCTAGCTTCAGCTGAGAAAAGGTTTTCTCAAGCGATTTCGATCGGACCCGGCCACCTGCCGGGCCTCATTCAGGTCGGCAAGAGAAAACCTTTTCCCAACTAAGGGACTCTCGGCGCGATGCCATCGGACGATCTGCCTGCTCCGGTCTTTTCCAAGCCAGTCACCTTGCGTGACGTGGCCGCGCAGGCCGGGGTCAGCGTCGCCACCGCATCCAAAGCGCTCAACAGCCAGGGCCGGATGACAGCCGAGACGCGCGAACGCATTCGCGAGACCGCCCGGCGGCTTGGCTTCCGGCCGAACAGCCTGGCGCAAAGCCTGCTCCGGCGCCGCAGCTTCACCGTCGGCCTGCTCACCAACGATACCTATGGCCGCTTCTCGCTGCCGCTGATGTCGGGCATTTCGGACGCGCTGGTCGACAATGGCGTCTCGGTGTTCCTGTGCAATGTCGAGGAGGATCCGCGGCTGGGCCAGATGCATGTCGACGCCATGCTCGACAAGCGCGTCGACGGCATCATCGCCACCGGCAAGCGCATCGATCGCCACCTGCCTGTCGACCTCTCCAATCTGCGCGTCCCGGTGATCTATGCCTTCACGCAGCCCGACCCCGACGCCGTCGCCTTTGTCTCGGACGATGTTGGCGGCGCCCGGCTGGCCGTCGAGCATTTCTGCCGGCTTGGCCGCAAGCGCATCGCCCACGTCACCGGGCCGGCGAGCTTTGCCGTGGTGCACGCGCGCGCACAGGCTTACCGCGACGTACTCGTCGAAAACGGCCTCACGGTCAGCGAGCCGCTGCTCGGCCCCTGGTCGGAAGCCTGGGGCCACCAGGCGGTTGCGCAACTGTTCGACGGCAAAAGCGAAAGGCCGGATGCGGTCTTCTGCGGCAACGACCAGATCGCGCGCGGCGTCATCGATGCTCTGCGCGAACGCGGCCTCGACGTACCCAGGGATGTCGGCGTCATCGGCTTCGACAATTGGGAGATCGTGGCCGAGGCGACGCGCCCGCCACTGACCTCTGTCGACATGAACCTGGTCGCGCTCGGGCGCGAGGCCGGGTTGACCCTGCTTTCGCTGGTCGGCGGCAAGCCCGCCGCGCCGGGCATTCGAAAACTGCCGTGCCGGCTGGTGGTGCGGCAGTCATGCGGCCATCCACCGGGTGGCTGAAAACGAAGCGCCGCGCAATCGGCGCCAAGCCGCGGATCGCGGCCAACCTTGGAGGAGGAGAACATGAGGAACCTGATTGCCAAACTGGCCCTGGCCGCTGCCGTTCTGGGTGGCGGTCTGGGCACTGCCGCTGCCGAGACCGCCAACATCTGGGTGCGCGCCGACGGCTCGAATTTCATGCCGAGAATCGTCGATGCCTACAACAAGGCGCACACCAACCAGGTCAAGCTCGACATCATTCCCAATGCCGAGATCATCCCGAAATACGGTGCCGCTGCCGCCGGCGGCACGGCGCCCGACGCGCTGTCGCTCGACCTGATCTACACGCCCTCCTTCGCCGCCGCCGGCCAGCTGGAGGACATCACCGACTGGGCCAAGTCCCTGCCCTATTTTACCAGCCTGTCGCCGGCGCATGTGAAAACCGGCACCTACAAGGACCACATTTACGGCCTGCCCTTCTCCGCCGACGCCTCGGTGCTGATCTGGAACAAGAAGCTGTTCAAGCAGGCCGGCCTCGACCCCGAAAAAGGCCCTGTCAGCTGGGCCGAGATCGCGGCCGATGCCGAGAAGGTCAACGCGCTCGGCGGCAACATCAAGGGCTTCTACTTCTCCGGCAATTGCGGCGGCTGCAACATCTTCACCTTCACGCCCCTGATCTGGGCGTCGGGCGGCGACATCCTCTCGGAGGACGGTTCGAAAGCGACGCTGGACAGCCCGCAGCTGCGCGGCGCCATCGATCTCTACCGCTCGATGGTCAAGAAGGATCTGGTTCCGGCGGGCGCGCAGACCGATACCGGCGCCAACTTCTTTGCGGCATTTGCCGCCGGCAATATCGGCATCTCGCCGTCCGGCGCCTTCGCCATCGGCGCGCTCAACACCCAGTATCCCGATATCGACTACGGCGTCACCTTTCTGCCGGGCAAGGACAGCGGCTGGTCGTCCTTTGCCGGCGGCGACAATTTCGTCGTCACCAAGGGCACCACGAAACTGCCCGTGGTGAAGGAGTTCCTTGACTTCGCCTATTCGCTTGAAGGCCAGACAATCCTTGCCAAATACGGCAGCCTGCCGGTGCGCGGCGACATCGCCAAGGAGGCGCTGAAGGATCTCGATCCGCGCTACCAGGTCGCCGCCGAGGCCATGGCCAAGGGCAAGACACCCTATTCGGTGGTGTTCAACGATCTGATCAACTCCGCCAACGGGCCGTGGACGCAGATGATCAACGAGGTCTTCTTCGGCGACGATGTCGACGGTGCCATAGCCAACGCACAAGAGACGATGCAGTCGATCATCGACCAGGCGCCGCAGAAGTAGCGGCCGCCTACCCGGCCACCCGCCCGTCTCCCTGGGTGGGTGGCCGGCGCGTTCGTTACCCTCCCGAAAAGGGGGGGGGTGGGCGGCCAACTGTATCCGACGGAAGAACAGGCACGGCATGAGCTCTATCACAACCGCAGCAACCCCTGCCCCGCCCCGCGCCCGTAAGGTCGCCAGCCGCCAACAATGGATCGGCCTGCTTTATGTCGCGCCGGCCGTCGCGCTGGTCGTCGTCTTTTTCCTGATCCCGCTCGGCATGACGGCGTGGATGTCGCTGCACAACTGGCCGCTGATGGGCGAGCACAGCTTTATCGGCCTCGGCAATTATGTCGCCATCCTGCGCGACATCAGGTTCTGGAACGCGCTGCGCTTCACTGGCTACTACACTGTGATCGTCACCATCGCGATCTTTGTGGTCGCCTTCCCTCTGGCGCTGTTCGTCGAACGGCCGCGGCCGCTGACCAATCTCTACCGGACCATGTTCTTCATGCCGGCGGTTGTCGGGTTCGCCTCGGCCAGCCTGCTCTGGTCATGGCTGTTGAACGTCGATTCCGGCCTGTTCAGCCCGGCCGCCTATGACCTCGGCTTGATCGACAGGAAGTTCAACCTTCTGGCCACCTTCCAGCCGGCCTTCTGGTCGATCATCGTCATGGTCGTCTGGAAGGTCGCCGGCTTCACCATGATCATCCTGATGGCCGGCCTGCAATCGATCCCGCAGGATCTGCAGGAGGCGGCCGTCATCGACGGTGCCGGGCCTTTCGCCAGGTTCAGGGCGATCACCCTGCCGCTGATGCGCCGTACGCTGGCGCTGGCGCTGATCCTGTCCGTCGCCGGCTCGATCCTCGCCTTCGACCAGTTCTACATCATCCTGCGAGGCGGCCCGCGCAACCAGACGCTGACGGCGGTCTACTGGATCTTCAACCAGTCCTTCGTGTCGTTCAAGCTAGGCTATGGCGCGGCGCTCTCCATGGTGCTGCTCGTCGTCCTCGTGGCGCTCAGCCTCGTCCAGCTTTGGCTGTTGCGCAAACCGGAGGGCCTCGACTGATGGCGCAGGCCGCATCCCGTAACCGCAAGCTCCTCGCCCGCATCGGCGAGCATTCGACCGGCATCATCGCCTCGGTGCTGTTTGCCGCGCCGATCGTGTGGGCGGTGCTGTCGGCGTTCAAGCCGGCGGCCGAAGCACGCCAGCCGCCGCTGCCGCCCTGGCCGACATCAGGCTTCTCGCTGGAGAACTATGCCACGCTCAACAGCTTCGGCGACGGGCTGTGGGTCTCGGCGCAAAACAGCATCTATGTCTCGGTGATGACGGTGGTGCTGTCGGTCGCCGTCAGCGTGCTGGCCGGCTACGGCTTTTCGCGGTTCCGGTTTCCGTTCAAGGACCTGTTCTTCATCCTCATCCTGTCGACGATCATGATCCCGTTCCAGTCGATCCTGACGCCGATCTTCCTGGTGCTGACCAAGCTTGGCCTGCACAACACGCTGACCGGCCTGGTCGGCGTCTATGTGACGCTGCAACTGCCGTTCTCGATCTTCATGATGCGCAACGCCTTCGACGCGGTGCCGCGCGAGATCGAGGAGGCCGCTCGCATGGACGGCGCCAGCAATCTCACCATGCTTTTGAAGGTGATGCTGCCGCTGGTCTGGCCGGGCGTCGTCACCATCGCCCTGTTTGCCTTCCTCGGCGCCTGGAACGAATTCCTCGCCGCTCTCGTGCTGATGACCGATCAATCCAAGTTCACGCTTCCGGTGATGATGACCGCACTGCAGTCGGGCCGCTTCGGCGCCATCGACTGGGGCGCGGTGCAGGCGGGCGTCACCGTGATGATGGTGCCTTGCCTCATCCTGTTCCTGGCGCTGCAGCGCTTCTACATCCGCGGCCTGATGGCCGGGGCCGTCAAATAGAATGGAGTAAGTTCATGACCGCATCGCCATCCACAAAATCGGCGCCATCCACAAAATCGGCCAAGTCAAAGCTCGCCTTCCGCCCGCTGCCGGTGCCGCAGGTCGATGTGCACGGCTTCTGGGGCGACCGCGCCGACGCTGTGGCCACGCGCACCGCCGACATCCTCTACGAGCGCTGCGTCGAGGCCCGCATGCTGGAGCAGATCGATCCGGACCGCCCCTCGCCCGGCATAGTCATCCCCTTCCACTCGCCCTCTCCCGACGAAGCCGACCGCCAGGGCGCGGAATTCACCGGATCGACGGTGACCACGCAGATGTTCTGGGATTCCGATCTCGGCAAGACGATCGAGACCGCAGCCTATTCGCTCTACCGGCGCAAGAATCCCGAACTGGAGAAGAAGATCGATGCCGTCATCGACATGTATGGCAGGCTGCAGCAGGAAGACGGCTATCTCTCCAGCTGGTATCAGCGCATCCAGCCCGGCAAGCGCTGGACCAATCTGCGCGACTGCCACGAGCTCTATTGCGCCGGCCACCTGATCGAGGGCGCGGTCGCCTACTACCAGGCGACGGGAAAACGCAAGCTGCTCGATATCATGTGCCGCTATGCCGACCACATCGCGTCGGTGCTTGGCCCCGAGCCCGGCCAGAAGAAGGGCTATTGCGGCCACGAGGAGATCGAGCTGGCGCTGGTCAAGCTGGCACGGGTGACCGGCGAGCGGAAATATATGGAGCTGGCCAGATACTTCATCGATCAGCGCGGTCAGCAGCCGCATTATTTCGACGAGGAGGCTCGCGCCCGCGGCGCCGACCCGAAGGCCTATCATTTCAAGACCTATGAATACAGCCAGTCGCACATCCCGGTGCGAGAACAGGACAAGGTCGTCGGCCATGCGGTGAGGGCGATGTACCTCTATTCCGGCATGGCCGACATCGCGACCGAATATGGCGACGATACGCTGCGAGCAGCACTCGACCTTCTGTGGGACGATCTCACCACCAAGAGCCTCTACATCACCGGCGGACTGGGGCCGTCAGCGCACAATGAGGGGTTCACCAGCGACTATGACCTGCCCAACGAGAGCGCCTATGCCGAAACCTGCGCCGCCGTCGGGCTGGTGTTCTGGGCCAGCCGCATGCTCGGCATGGGGCCGAACGCCCGCTACGCCGATATGATGGAGCGCGCGCTCTACAATGGCTCAATCTCGGGCCTGTCGCTCGACGGTTCACTGTTCTTCTATGAAAACCCGCTGGAAAGCCGCGGCAAGCACAACAGGTGGAAATGGCATCGCTGCCCCTGCTGCCCGCCCAATATCGGGCGCATGGTCGCCTCGATCGGCAGCTATTTCTACAGCCTGGCCGATGATGCGCTGGCCGTTCATCTCTATGGCGACTCGATCGCCCGTTTCGACATATCGGGCGTTCCGGTCAGCTTGACCCAGGCGAGCAGGTATCCCTGGGACGGCGCCGTCGAGATCACGCTCGAACCGCAGGCGCCGGTCGAATTCACCTTGCACCTGCGCATTCCCGCCTGGAGCGCCAGTGCCGGGTTGAAGGTAAACGGCGAGGCCATCACGCTGGCTGAAATCACCAGCGACGGCTACGCCGCGATCAAGCGGACATGGAAAAAGGGCGACAATGTCCGGCTCGATCTCGAAATGCCGATCGAGCGGCTCTATGCCAACCCGCAGGTGCGCCAGGATGCCGGCCGCGTCGCGCTGTCACGCGGCCCGCTGATCTATTGCGTCGAGGCATCAGACAATGACGGCCAGCCGCATCGCCTGACGCTGCCGCGGACGGCCACCATCGAAGCGCAGCACCGTCCGGAACTTCTCGGCGGCGTGGTGACGCTGTCGACCGCGGCGCTTGCCGATGTCTCCGACGGCTGGCAGGACGGGCTCTACAGGCCCGAGCCGCCGGCCACCGCCGAGACGCGCCTGACCGCCATTCCCTATTTCGCCTGGGACAACCGCGAACCCGGCGAAATGCTGGTGTGGCTCAGGGACGGGTGAGCGAGGTCGGTGTATCGGCGATGACCGATCCAATCTCGGTCGCGATCGATGCCGCGGTTCCGGGCTTTTGGTCCACATAGCGCATTCGCAGGCGCAGGAATGGCGCCTCGACGCAGGTGTAGCTGAGGTAACCGATCGGGATCGTCGCCACGAAGCACAATGCGGACCAGAGACATGCGACGTAGAAATTGCTGATGCTCATAATATTCGTATCTATGAACGCCGCCCATTGCATGACGAAGAACAGGTGCAGAAGGTAGATCGAATAGCTGTAGGCCCCCGCCTTCTCCAATATCCTGAACGGCGCGCTTGTTCGCTTTCTCGAAAAGCTCGTGTCGTAGTAGGCGATGCCGAATGAATAGGCTGCCGCCTCCAGGGTTGGCAGGATGATCCATATCCAATGAGGCGACGGATAACGGCCCAGGTGGTAAAATCCCCCGGCTGCATCGAACCACCAGAAGACCCCCGAAAAGGCCGTGAGGACGGCCAGCGCCAACCAGTGCTGGTTCTTCGCGTAGGCACGCAGTTGGAAGGCAAGAATGCCGGCCAGGAACTGATCCGCATGGCCTATGATGGTGACGGACGCCGCTGACTGCACTTCGCCCATCTGCACATAGAGGACGGACCTCAGCACAATGGCTGCCGCGATGAACAGCAAGGGGGCAAACACAAACCGCCTGGATGCCATCAGCAAAAACGGCAGCAACAGGTAGAAGTGCGCTTCGATCGTTATCGACCAGCCTCCATTCGAAAGGGTGGGAAGAAGAACCCCCAAGCCGACGCCCGTGAAATACCCGTCGAGGGACTGGCCGGCCAGGTACCTGCGGCAAGCCTCGATCCATATCACAACCAGCAGTAGCGGAAGCAGCCTGAGTGCCCTGTTGGCAAAGAAGGGCAGATAATTGATCTGTTTTCCATGGAGCAGCTTGGCGAACAGGTAGCCGGAAAGGGCCATGAACAGGGAAACGCCAGTATGGCCTTCATCCAGAACGCTGAAGATGGGAAGAGCCGGCACGAAGTCATAAGGCACGGGGCCTTCAGGAGAAGCATGAAGGAAATGCCAGCTAAAGACTAGAAAGGCCGCCAGGCCACGAATATGATCCAGCGCTGGATAATGCTCTCCGGTCGAGGATTTCATGATGTGCCCACGCGCACCGTGTCCTGCGCCGGTGTTCAGGTCATCGTTGGGCCAGAACTGTTTTCAATTCATTAAATCCTCACTGCGGAGACTTCCGAAATCAGAGATTTGCTTCGCAAGGTGCCGTGGCCTGCAAGCATCCGGGGCCAAACACGACTGAATCGTGCCGCGTCTGAGCGGATCACTTCTGGGCGATGGTCAGCCCGATCTCCTCGGCCACCATTTCCTGCAATCGCCACAGATTGCGGTCGCGGATGCCGCAGGCTTCGAGGTGGCGGATCGTCTCGAAAAGATATTGCGCGCCCGAGCCCCAATGACCGACGGCTGTCACCAGCGTCGCCGCGATCGCCTGCTTGTCGAGCTTGCCGGCATAACGCGGATTGGCGGGATCGACGACGAAGCCGAGCGCGCGACATGGGCCGCCTTCGGTCCTGACCTGCAGCCAGCGCGGCACGTTGACGGCGGGCAGGATGGTCATTTCGCGGCGCAGCAGCGCTTCGAGGTTAGCCGCCACCGGCTCCGCGATCTCGAACACCATGCCCTGGCACTGGCCGCCGCGATCGAGCGCCATCATCAAGCCGGGCTGCTCGACCGTGCCGCGAAAACGCTGCACCGTGAAGCAGAACGAACGATGCCAGCCGCTGGCCACTGCGCGTTCTCCGCCCCTCACCTCGCCGGCGGGCTTCCACAGCAGCGAGCCATAGGCAAATAGTTTCAGCGGCCCGGCCGGAGCGCCGGCCAGCACCTCGTCGCGGATGCGCGCATAGTCGGCATCGGTCATGTGAACCATGCCCGGCGTCGGCCCGGCATCCTCGACCACGCGCATGGTGCGGGCGACCAGCGCCTCGGTCAGCGCCATCGGCGCTTTTCGCGGAGTCCTCAACGATGCGGCGGAAATGGCCTTGCTCATCCTCACGCTCCCAGCCCCACCGCCATGTTGCCGAAGGCCGGAGGATTCTCAAGGGGCCGTGCAGCCGACATAGGTCGACCGGCCGATTCCGCTCCGCGCGACGCGACGCGACAGGGAACAATGTTGCCGGCAAACTGTTCTAGTCTTCGCCGGAGGATATCATGAACGATGCGTCGGCAAAGCCCGCGGGCCCCGTCCTTTCATCGACGGAGCGCGTGAACACGCTGTCGCATTTTCACCGTGCCGAGATCGCGCGCATGGCGGGATGGCGCGATCGGCTCGACAGGACGACCAACTGGGCGATCACCGTAGTGGCGGCGCTGCTTTCTGTGTCGCTGTCGACAGCCAGTGCGCATCACGGCGTGCTGCTGTTCGCCATGCTGCTCATCCTGCTGCTGCTGTGGATCGAGGCGCGCCGCTATCGGTTCTTCGATTTCTATCGGGCTCGCGTGCGTCAGTTCGAGCGCCACTATTTCGCGCAGATCTTCTCTCCGCAACCCGACTTCGCCTCGGATTGGCTGCTCATCGTCGGCGAAGGCCTGCGCGCGCCGAAATTCCTGCTGTCGCAACGTGTCGCGCTGGCGCGCCGCCTGCGGCGAAATTACCTCTATCTCTTCCTGATCCTGCTGCTGGCCTGGGTGCTGAAGATATCAACCCCCAGCCTTCAGGCCTCAGGTGTCAGGACCGGCTTTGTCGGCTCGCTTCGCGAGGCCATCGACAGCGCTGCCCTAGGCCCGATTCCCGGTGTGGCGATCGTGTTCTTTGTGGCGGCTTTCTATGTCGGGCTGCTCGCCTTTGCCTTCTTCGCGGCCGGCGACGACGGCGAACTTTCCTTCGGCGACGTCCATGTTTGACGTCGATGTCTGGCGACAGGCGGCTGCAACGCAAATGGCCGCCCGCGCGTTGTGATGGTCAGTCCGCCGAGGCGTTTTGAGGGAATCCATGACCTGTCGATCGGCAACGACGTCACGCAGCATTGCGCTGGCCATATTCGGCTTGGCGTCGGCAGGCAATGCCTTCGCCGCGCAGCCGGTCGGCCACGCCTCTGGCATGGGCGGCTCGGCGGAGGGGCTGTTCGTCGCCGAGATCGTCTTGCTGCTTCTGGTCGGCCGCGGCCTGGGTGAGATCTTGCAACGCTTCGGCCAGCCGGCGATCATGGGTCAGTTGATCGGTGGCATCCTGCTTGGCCCTTCCCTGTTTGGCTGGCTGTGGCCCGAGGCGCAGCACCTGATCTTCTCGACCGATCCGGCGCAGAAAAGCATGATCGACGCCGTCTCGCAGCTCGGCATTCTGCTGCTTCTGTTGTTGACCGGCATGGAGACAGACCTGCGGCTGGTGCGCCGGGTGGGTGCGGCCTGTTTTTCGATTTCGATCACCGGCGTCGTCGTGCCCTTCGGTTGCGGCTTCGCGCTGGCGCAGTTCCTGCCTGATACGTTGCTGCCCGATCCGACGCAGCGCATCGTCGCCGGGCTGTTCCTCGGTACGGCACTGTCGATCTCGTCGGTCAAGATCGTCGCCATGGTGGTGCGCGAGATGAATTTCATGCGCCGCAATCTCGGTCAGGTCATCATCTCCTCGGCGATCATCGAGGACACGATCGGCTGGCTCGTCATCGCCGTCACCTTCGGTATCGCCACCAATGGCAGCCTGCAGATTTTGCCGCTAATCACCACGGTCGCCGAGGTGGCGCTGTTCATGGTGTTCTCCTTCACCATCGGCCGCCGTCTGGTGTTCACGCTGATCCGCTGGAGCAACGACTCTTTCCGCAGCGAATACGCCGTTATATCAGTCATCCTCATCATCATGGGCGTGATGGCCCTGATCACCAATCTGATCGGCGTCCACACCGTGCTCGGCGCCTTCGTTGCCGGCATCCTGGTCGGCGAATCGCCAATCCTTTCCGCCCACATCGAGGGCCAGTTGCGCGGCGTCATCACGGCACTCTTCATGCCGGTCTTCTTCGGCATGGCCGGCTTGTCGGCCGACCTCACCGTGCTCACCGATCCGACCTTGGCGCTGCTGACGCTGGCCCTGGTGGCGATTGCCAGTGTCGGCAAGTTCGGCGGCGCCTTTATCGGCGGTCGGTTGGCCGGCATGTCGCTGAAGGAGGCGACCGCCGTCGGCAGCGCCATGAACGCGCGCGGCTCGACGGAGGTCATCGTCGCCAGCATCGGCCTGTCGATGAACATCCTCTCCCACAACCTCTTCACCATGATCGTCACCATGGCCGTGATCACCACGCTCGCCATGCCGCCAATGTTGCGCTGGGCGCTCGGCCGCCTGCCCGTCGCCGATGGCGAGAAGCAGCGCGTCGAGCGCGAGCTGCTCGACGAACGCGGCTTCGTCTCGAAGCTGGAGCGGCTGTTGCTGCTGGTCGACGACAGCCCGGCCGGCAAGTTCACCGCCTATCTCGCCGGACTGGTTGGCGGCGGTAGCGGCATGCCGACCACCCTGCTCCATCTCAAGGACGGCAAGCTCGCCAGCCCGACCCGCGACAAGGGCCCGGAGCGGTCCGAGCGGGAAGTGAAGAAGGGTGCGCAGAAAAGCGCCAAGGCCGTCAGCAAGGCCGAGGACACCCTGGTCGAGAAAGTCCATCTGACCACCCGCACCGAATCCGAGGCCACCGCCGCGACGATCGCCGAGGAAGCCCGCAAGGGCTACGGTTTGCTGCTGCTCGGCCTGGAAAATGCGTTCACGGCGAAGGGGTCGTTCACACCGGCGCTGAACGACATCACCGAAGGGTTCGACGGCCCGCTATGCCTGGTGCTGAACGGCGCCAGATCCACCGGCAAGATGCCGGTGCTGAGGACCGGAACCACCATACTGGTTCCCGTCAACGGCACCGAAGTGTCACGCCGCGCCGCCGATCTGGCCCTGGCGCTGGCGCGCCCGCACCGGGCGCGGGTCAAGGTGCTCTATGTGTCGCAGGCGGCACGGCAAGGCGGCAAGACCACCTCCGTCTCGCATCGGCGCGAGGAAGCCATGCTGAAAGACATTGCCGATCTGGCGGTTCGTTATGGCGTGCAGGTTGACACTGCCATCCGCACCCGCGCCACGCCGGACAAGGCGATCGCCAGGGAGGTGGCCAAGGGCGCTGCCATGGTGGTGATGGGTGTCACGCAAAGGCCGGGCGAAGAGCTGTTCTTCGGCGATACCGCGACGGCGGTGCTCGACGTCGTTACCTGCCCCGTCGTGCTGCTGGCCAGCGAGCGTATCCGTTCCGCGGAGGCCAGGGCAGAGGTGGTTGCCGAGATCGACGCCTGATCTGCCTTTTCACAGGAGACGGATTTTCGCGCCTAGATACCGAAGAACTGCTTGCCAATCATGTAGCCCAGTGCCGCCACGACCAGCGGAAACAGCGCTGGCGCGGCCCTGCCTAGAAGGGAGGCCTGCTGGTCTTTCGCCGGCGTATAGCGTGCATTGCCGAGATTCTTGGTCATTGCTTGCCTCAGGTTCGAAAGACTCATTAGCAAATGCTGATTAACAGCATGGCCGCATTAACGGCCTGATAGGAAATCAACTCTGATCTGATGCAAATTCTAATGATCGGCACGTGGGCGGCAAAGACGCGCTGGAGGCGGCGGACGAACCGCACCGGCTCTGAAGCTGGCGTTCACCTGCTAAATCGGGTTCCTGAGCCATCTTGTTGTTCAGGCGCGGTTTTACCGATCGGCGCGAACGGCCGCCCGAGCTTCGTGTTGATAGGTGCGGGGTCGAACGGCATGCCCGCGGCGCAGGCAGGCCGCATCCCGTCGAAAAAATTCGCAAACCAATGTCGGACTGGTTACGCCTTGTTCGTCCTTGGGGTATCGAACAGGCATTTATGAAAGGATCCAGCATATGCCCGGCACCGTACGTTTGCACCGCGTTCTGACGACCAGCCCGGAAAAGGTCTATCGCGCCTTCGTTGAAGCGGACGCGCTGGCCAAGTGGCTTCCGCCAAACGGCTTCACCTGCACGGTCCATAATTTCGAGGCAAAGGTCGGAGGCACGTTCAAGATGTCGTTCCGCAATTTCACCACCGGTGACAGCCACTCCTTCGGCGGCGAGTATCTCGAACTCGTTCCGGGCGAGCGCCTGCTCTACACCGACAGGTTCGATGATCCCAACCTGCCCGGCGAGATACGGGTGACCGTGGTCTTGAAAAAAGTGTCGGTCGGCACAGAAATCGACATCACCCAGGCCGGCATTCCAGACGTCATTCCGGTCGAGGCCTGCTATCTCGGCTGGCAGGAGTCACTCAGAAATCTGGCAAAGCTCGTCGAGCCCGAGATCAATCAATAGGCGGCAAGGGCTGGGAGAACGGTCGTTTCTGGCCTGCCGAAGCCTGAAACTTGGACTGTGGCGGGAACTGCCCTTTATCGCTAGCAATTCATCATTGCGTTTGACACCCCCTGTGACGGACGTGTCGATGAAGAATGCAGCGGAGGCTGAAAAAGCATGACTCTGACCAATCGAGACATCGTCGAGTTGACGGCGTGGAGGCGCCAGCTGCACCAGAATCCGGAAATCTCGAATGAAGAGGAGAAGACGGCAAAGGAGGTCGTCGCCTTCCTCGCCGACACGGGACCGGACAAGGTGCTGACACAGCTCGGCGGGCACGGCGTAGCGGCCATATATGACAGCGGCAAAGCGGGGCCGACGGTGCTGTTCCGCTCGGAACTCGATGCCTTGCCTATCGAAGAGCTCTCAGGCGTGCCGCATTCGTCCCACGTGCCGGGCAAGTCGCATATGTGTGGCCATGACGGACACACCGCGATCCTGGCATCCCTCGGCCGGCAGTTGGGGCGCGAGCGGCCTGCAAGCGGCCGCATCGTGCTGATGTTCCAGCCGGCGGAGGAAACCGGCAATGGTGCGGCTGGCGTCGTCGCCGATCCCCGCTTCGGCGAGATCGCGCCGGATTTCGCTTTCTCGCTGCACAACCTGCCTGGCGTGCCGTTCGGCGAGGTGCGGCTCAAGCCCGGCGTGGTCAACTGTGCTTCACGCGGCATGCGCATCATGCTGGAGGGCAAGACCGCCCATTCGTCCATGCCGGAGACCGGCATCTCGCCAATGCTGGCGATCAGTGAGCTGATGCCGGCGCTGCCGGCGCTCGGGCGCGGAACCTTCGCCGATGACGACTTCTCAATGGTCACCGTCACCCACGCCGCGATGGGCGAAGCCGTGTTCGGCATCGCGCCGGCTCACGCCGAGGTGTGGGCAACGCTGCGCACCCGGCGTGATGAGCGCATGGCAAACCTGTGCGTTGCTGCCGAAGCACTGGTCGCCAGGATCGCGGGCGAGCATCGCCTTTCCGCCCGCTGGGACTATCACGAGATCTTCGTCGCCAGCGTCAACGCGCCGGACGCGGTGGAGCATCTGCGGCGCGCGCTCGATGAAGAGGGCATATCGCACGGCGAAGAGGCCCTGCCGATGCGCGCCTCGGAAGATTTCGGCCTGTTCGGCCACAGTGCTTCGTCGGCGATGTTCTTCCTCGGTGCAGGCGAGCGGCACCCTGCCTTGCACAATCCCGACTATGACTTTCCCGACGACCTGATCCCGATCGGGTCGAGGATCTTCATGCGCACGGCACGCAATCTTCTGGGCTGACAGATCAACTCCGACCCCGAAAGGAACACGCAATGCCAAAGATGCCAAAGAACACGATTTGCCTCTGGTTCGACAAGGACGCCGAGGCTGCGGCGCGCTTCTACGCAGAGACCTTTCCCGACACCAGCGTGGGCGCCGTTCACCGTGCGCCGAGCGACTTTCCGTCCGGCAAGAAAGGCGACGTGTTGACGGTCGAATTTACCGTTGCCGGCATTCCCTGCATCGGATTGAACGGCGGCTCCACATTCAAGCAGAGCGAGGCCTTCTCGTTCCAGATCGCCACCGACGATCAGCAGGAAACCGACCGCTACTGGAACGCCATCGTCGGCAATGGCGGCCAGGAGAGCGTGTGCGGCTGGTGCAAGGACAAATGGGGCGTGTCCTGGCAAATCACGCCGCGCACGCTGACCGAGGCCATGGCGGCCGGCGGCGAGGAAGCCAAACGCGCCTTTGATGCGATGATGGAGATGACGAAGATCGACGTCGCGGCGATCGACGCAGCCCGGCGCGGCTGACCTCTATCGCAGCTGAGTTGCTATCTGACCTTGACGACGACCTTGCCCTTGGCGCGTCCTGTTTCGACATAGGCCAGCGCCTCATTGGTCGCCTCGAAGGGAAATATCCGGTCGACGACCGGGCGGATCGCGCCGGATTCGATGAGCGATGCGATCTTGCTCAGCTGCTCGCCCTGCGCCCACATGAAAAGGAACGAGAACGTCACGCCACGCCGCTTGGCTTTCACTCGAATACCGCGACTCAGCAGGCGCAGCACCAGCCTCAGCACCACGTTCAGTCCCTTTTCCCTGGCGAATTCCGGATCCGGTGGGCCGGAGATGGAGATGAGCTTGCCACCCGGTTTCAGCACATTCAGTGATTTTTCAAGTGTCTTGGCGTCCTGGCTGTTCAAGACGACGTCGTAGCCCGAAAGGATTTTCTCGAAATCGTCTTTCCTGTAGTCGACGGCGACATCGGCGCCGAGTCCCTTGACCAGACCGGCACTCGCCGCGCTCGCCGTGGTCGCGACGGTCGCGCCGAGATGCTTCGCCAGTTGGATGGCGAATGTCCCCACGCCGCCGGAGCCGGCTTGAATGAAGATCTTCTGTCCCTTCTTCAGGTTGGCCCTTTCGATGAGCGCCTGCCAGGCGGTCAGGCCGACCAGCGGGATCGAGGCCGCCTCCTCCATGCTGAGGTTCCCGGGCTTCAGGGCCACGTCGGCTTCATCCATGGCTATGAACTCGGCGAACGTACCGATCCGGCCATCGCGCGGCCGCGCATAGACGTCGTCGCCAAGTTTGAATGTGCGGACTTTCGATCCCACGCGGACAACCCTCCCGGCCACGTCGTGACCCAGAATGAAGGGCCGGCGATAGGGCAGGATAAGCTTGAACTCTCCGGTTTTGACCTTGGAATCGAGCAGGTTCACCGCCGCGGCGTGGACCTCGACGAGGACATCGCTGTCCCCGAGTGTCGGCTCCGGCATTTCGGCCAGCCGCAGAGTGCCGTTCTTGCTGTATTTGTCGACGACGAATGCCTTCATGGCAGTGACTTTCTGAGAGATTGTTGATGTTCCGGGACGAAACCGCCCCGATGAAAGGTGTCAGGCCTCGAGAAAGGCCGACGCTTTCGGAACGAAATCCGCGTGGTGCTGGAACACCCCGCCATGGCCGGCATCCGGATAGATCACCAATTGCGCCCCCGGAATGCGGCGGGCGAGATCGTGGGTGTTGCCACTGGGCACCATCCTGTCGTGATCGCCGTTTGCGATCAGCGCGGGGATGCGGATGACACTCAAATCTTGCGGCGCCTGCAGTCCATAAGCCTTCACCGCCCGGAGTTGCGCGCCGAACGCGCTCAGCGACACCGGCTTATCGCGATCGGCCTGGCGCTCCGTCAGCCGCTGCAGGAACGCCTTTGCGGCGCGGCGCCCATTCGCCGTCCTTGTGAAGAAGAGATAGTATTTCGGATCCCGAAGAGTAAGCGCCCCCTTGATCATGTCGACGATCGTCAACGGCGTCACCTTGTCGATGCCTTCGCCACCGGCCGGCCCGGTGCCGGCCAGGATTAGCTTGCGCCCAAGCGTGGGCTCGGTCAGTACGATCTCCTGCGCCACGAAGCCGCCAAGTGAGAAACCGAAGAGATCGACTTGATCGAACCCAAGCGCCCGGACAAAGGCGACAGCATCCCGTGCCATCTCGGCAATGCTTGACGGCGTTTTGCCGCCCGAAGCACCGATGCCCCTGTTGTCGAAGGCAATCACTCGACGGTTCGCGGCGAGGCCATCGACGATGCGTGGATCAAAATTGTCCAGTTGAGCGCCGAGATGGTTGAGCAGGATCACCGGTACGCCGGTCTTGGGGCCGAGCTCCCGGTAGACGAACGCCGTGCCGCCGACATCCACCGAGCGCGTTGGCGTATCCTGGAACGATACCCGTGAGCGGGGCAACTGATTGAATCTATGCGTCATGCTTGGCACCTCCATCTGGTGGGGCTCGGGCAATTGTGTCGTTGCTAGTCGCATGTGGGTGAAACCTTCTGCTCGCAGTTCTTCAAACCGGCAGGCGGAACTGCTTGCGAAGGCTCTTGTCGAATACTCCTGCGGGGGCAAAGCGGCGCAACAGGCTGACCTGCCGCGCTGCTTTGCCGGCAGTGTAGCGCCGTCGCGGATTGGCATCGGTCGCCGCCTTGACGACCACCTGCGCCACCACTTCCGGCCGGTCGGCTACAGGCATCACATCGCGAAGCAGCGCTTCGAGCCCGGCTCGAGCCCGATCGTATTCTTTCAACAGAGAATCCGGCTGAATCCCGTTCTGGTCGAAGACAGTACGAACGAATGCCGGCTCGATGACGGAGACGCGGATATTGAAGGCACGAACTTCGTGGTCGAGCGATTCCGAATAGCCCTCGAGCGCGTGCTTGACCGCCGAATAGTGCGCTGAATACGGCGCCGGCACCAGGCCGAGCACCGAGCCGATATTGACGATGCGCCCTTCGCCACGCCGCCGCATCGACGGCAACATCGCATTGGTCATGCGGATGACGCCGAACAGATTGACGTCGAACAAGGCCTGCACCTGTACAATCGAGAATTCCTCGGCGCCTCCAAGCTGGCCGACGCCGGCATTGTTGACCAAGAGGTCGATTCGGCCGGTCTGCGACAGCACCGTCGAAACGAGTGCGGCAACGGCCTCACTGTCGGTCACGTCGCAAGCCAGCATGGTCACCCCGCCCGGGCCATTGTCGGCCTTGCGGCGGCTCGTTCCGAAGACAGTGAACCCCGCACGCGCCAAGGACTCGGCGCTGGCGCGGCCGATGCCTGAAGAGGCTCCTGTCACAACAGCGGTTTTTCCGGAATTTGTATTCATTTCGCGCTCCAAAATCGTCAGGCTAGCTTTTTCGAGCCATTTGCATTACAGTCATACTATCAGATTATGAACATAATGCAATAGCAGAAAGGAATAGCAGCCATGCGCTACGAAAAGGGTCGGAAGGACGCCTCGCGCGGACGGATCATGGAGGTCGCAGCGGAACGCTTTCGCGGCGACGGCATAGCCGCGTCCGGACTGGCGACCATCATGAGCGACGCCGGGCTGACGAACGGCGCCTTCTATCCGCACTTTCAATCCAAGGCGCAGCTTGTCCGCGAAAGCGTGGCGGCGGCGATGGAGCTTCAGGCGCAGCAACTGGCGGAAGCATTGGCTTCGGGCGTGGAGATGGCCATCGACACGTATCTGTCGGCCGAGCACCGGGACAATCCCGGAAAGGGCTGCGCGTCAGCTGCGCTACTGCCGGAACTCGCCCGTCAGCCGTCTGAAACGCGTGAAGCCTATACAGACCACCTGCTGGCTTTGGTGCGCCAGTTGGCGCAAGCGCTACCGCGGGCCAGGGATCCGGAGGGCGTGGCGCTGGCTGTCTTTGCAACGCTCCTCGGCACGCTGCAAATGGCCCGCGCCGTGGGCGGAACGGAATTGTCCGATCGCATCCTCTCGGCGGGGAAAGACGCGGCGAAGACGCTGATCGAGCAGCGTTAGCGCAATTCCAGGAAAAGTGTGAAACCGCAATTGCGTCAGGACAGAGGGATAAGGCGGCGCACCACCCTCGGGGCGGTCCGCGCCCGCCCCTAAACGTCGAGAGTGACCCTCATGCCGCGGACTTCGGCCATTTCCAGCAGCAGGTCCTGCAGTCTTTCATCCAGCGCGGCACCGGTCAGCGCCAGAAGCTCGGTGATGCTCTCTCTCATCGATATGACGGTGGCGCCTGTCTTCTCGGCGAGCAGCCGTCCGATGGCAGCTCGGATCAGCTCGTCCTGATCAGACATCGCTTCACCTCCCGACGCACTGCAACCTCCCCTTGCTTTCCATGCCTCACCGCCGCTTTCGACAACAGGGCGTGATTTTCCATACGGTATGATTTTCGATGCGACATCGGGCAGCTTTGCTCATGCCAGCAGATCGTCTCGATGAGCCCGCCAGTCGTTCAACACCGACAAGGAGGGCAGCAGCGAAAAATCGCCGGGCTGGACCGTTTCAACCGCTGCAAGCAGCGCCAGCGCCACTTCGTGTCGATAAAGCCCAATGCAAACGCCCCCTTCGACCGTTGCCGGCAATTCCGTGATTGTGTCGAAAATCGAAAACGTACCCGTTGGCTCTTCCACGATTTCGAAACGCCCCACCCGAAACCTCCCTCTGCACAAAAGTAGCGACCAACGCGGACATCCCCCAAGTGGTTCCCTGAGGCCGGCACTTTTTTCGCGCCTTGGTTGTAGCGCATGCCGGCAGGACAGTCATGCCCGCAGGGCGCGCACAGTCAAAACCGCTACGCACATTTTAAATCTTGACGCGTGTCAATTTTTTATAAAACATGCGCAAACGCCGGCATGGCATCAGCCGGCGCTCTGGGAGGAGCAATGCCTGACATCGAAAAACGCCCGAACCGGGGCTGCAGTCCGCACACCACAGGCGGGCAGCAGCCCTGTTGGCGGATTGTCGCGCCAGGCATCGGACTGGCCTTGCGCCGTTGGCGCCGATGCGCCGGCCGATCTGGTGCGCGCCTATCGCGGGCTGACGGCGCTTTCCTCGCACCACATTTCGGCGATGCGCGGGCTGATCGGCGAGCCGGCACGCGTGCTGGCCGCGCACCGCACCAATGGCGGCGCCAACACCAGCATTACTTTCGATTATGGCCATTTCGCTTGCCTGTATGACGCGGTGGTCGACGATCTCGGCCTGTTCGACGCCATGATCGAGGTGCGCTCCAACACCAGGCGCGTGCGCATCATCTACGACACGCCCTACATCCGCAGCCTGCCGACGCGGCTGGAGGTCACCGATGCTGGCCCGCTCGGCCCGGTGACGAAAACCTTCGGGCCTCTCTACGGCGATGCTTTCTCGAATGAACTCGAGATTTTCCACCGCCACATCACCGAAGGCACAAAGCCGTTGACCGACCTCGCCGATTCACGCCGCGACCTGGCGCTGATGGCCGAAATCATCGAGCGGATGAAGGAGAGTGGCGGGCTCTGAGGCGCTGCCTGCCGCCTACTTCCCACAGTGATGATCGTTGATCTTGTTCACCGCATTCGCGTCGGGTCCGACTCGATGATAGGAGCACGCGCCGGCCGCCGTCGTCACCAACTGCTGATCGTAGTAGCGCGGGCCGCCGAATAGGATGTCGATGAGATCGCCTTCGGCGGGAACGTAGCGTTCGGAGTGGACCCGGCGGTCGTGATGCCGGTCGCCAGCCAAGGCCAGATCGCAAACGCTTGCGCCCATGGCGACAGCGAGAGCTAGGATCGCAACGTATTTCGTGGTCATCGCCAATACCCTCCTGGCCATTCCGCAATCACACCATACATCCAAAACCGCCAGCCGGGCAAAAGTTCCGGAGATGGCCGCGATAGGCTCTTGCCGAAGCCGGCTGCCTCGCTCATCCATGCTGCGTGGAAATGAGGGATCCGTGATGACCGACGCCAGCCTTCACCTCGTCGAAGCGACGATCGACCAACTGCGCCGCGCGCTCGATGACGGCACCGTCACCAGCGTCGAACTGGTCGGGGCGTATCTCAGGCGCATCGCGCATTTCGACCGGCACGGTATCAGCCTCAATGCCGTCCCAGTGCTCAACCCTGACATGTTTGAGGAGGCGGCGGCCTCCGACCAGCGCCGCCGCAACGGCACCGTGCTCGGGCCGCTCGACGGCATCCCCTACACCGCCAAGGACAGCTACAAGGTATCAGGCCTGACGGTGGCCGCCGGCTCGCCGGCCTTCGAGCATCTCATTGCCAATGAGGACGCCTTCACCATCGCCCGGCTGCGCGCCGGCGGCGCCGTGCTGATCGGCCTGACCAACATGCCGCCGATGGCCAATGGCGGCATGCAGCGCGGCGTCTATGGCCGCGCCGAAAGTCCGTACAATGGCGACTATCTCACCGCCGCCTTCGCATCGGGCTCGTCGAATGGGTCGGGCACGGCGACAGCAGCCAGCTTCTGCGCCTTCGGGCTTGGCGAGGAAACATGGTCGTCCGGGCGCGCGCCGGCCACCAACAACGCGCTGGTCGCCTACACGCCGTCGCGCGGCGTCATTTCGGTGCGCGGCAACTGGCCGCTGGTGCCGACCATGGATGTCGTGGTGCCGCATACGCGCAGCGTCCCCGACATGCTCGAACTGCTCGACATCATCGTCGCCGACGATCCCGAGACGCGAGGCGATTTCTGGCGCGCGCAGCCTTGGGTCAGGCTGCCGAAAAGCTCCGACGTGCGGCCGCCGCGCTATACCGATCTCACGCTGGCCGGGTCGCTGAAAGGCAAGCGGCTGGGCGTGCCCAGAATGTATATCGGCCGCGACAGCGAGGCGGATGCGCCGATCGAAACCCGCGCCTCGGTGCTTGCCCTTTGGGAACAGGCGGCGGCCGATCTCAGGCGGCTTGGCGCCGAGGTAGTCGAGGTCGATTTTCCCCTCGTCTCCAACTACGAGCGCGACCGCCCCGGCGCGCGCACCATGCTCGAGCGCGGGCTGGTGCCCCAGGACTTCGCCGAGCGCGAACTCTGGGATCTCTGCATCTGGGGCTGGGACGACTTTTTGCGCGCCAATGCCGACCCGGCGTTGCCCGATCTCGTCTCGGTCGACGGCCCAAAGATCTTCCCGCAACCGCCGGGCACGCTGCCCGACCGCTATGAGGGCGGCTTCGACCTGAGGAAATATGTCGAGCGGGCGCGGTCCGGCGTCACGCCCGTCACGGAAATCCCGACGATTGAAGAAGGCCTGAAGGGCCTCGAAGCGACAAGGCGGATCGATTTCGAGGACTGGCTGGACGCGCAAGGCATCGACGCCGTGGTGCTGCCCGCCGCCGCCGATGTCGGACCGGCCGATGCAGACATCGACGAGGCGTCCGCCGCCCTTGCCTGGCGCAATGGCACCTGGGTCGCCAACGGCAATCTGGTCTGGCGCCATTTCGGCATCCCCACCGTCACCGTGCCGATGGGAACCATGGCCGATATCGGCATGCCGGTCGGCCTGACTTTCGCCGGCAAGGCCTATGATGATGTCAGGTTGTTGCGCATGGCCGGTGATTTCGAACGTGCCACGCAGCGCCGCGCCAGCCCGCCGCGCACGCCAGAACTTGCCGACGATATATTTTCAGGCCGCCCCGCCCGAGCCGACGACAGCAAGGCGCCAGCGTTCGCCATCACGCTTGCCGCCGAGACGCGGCCTTCCGGCGATCAGGACGAGATCTTCATCACGCTCAACCTGCCAAATGAGGTGTCTGGGACGGCCAGCCTCAAGGTACATGTCAACGGAGAGTCTGTCGCGCTGCAGCGAAGCGGTGCGTGCTTCAGCGGCCGCGCACTCGTCCCGGCCGCAGAGCATCAGCGGCTGCACAGCGCCTGGCGTGGCTCCTACGGTTCGATCGTCATAGCGGTGGTGCGGCTGGAGGATGGGCGCACCACTGGCGCCTTTGCGGTCACCGGCGGGATAAAATGAGTGCTGGGCACTAGGAGGGCAGAGAGGCCAGCCATTCTTCCCAAAATTCCTGCTGCATGTGGACGAAAACCGGAACCACGTCGACGCCGTCGTCAAATATATCGACCAGATCCGTCTCTTGGGGAAATTGTCCCATCTTCACCTTGCAGGCCATCAATCCGCGACTCTTCTCCATCACTATATTTTCGGGATAAACATTGGCACTCGCCCCGTAGCAGAAGGGCAGCAAACCATCGGCTTCGAGGCCCTGACGAATCTGGAACAGAGCTTCGAAAAAGTCTTCCTCTTCGGCCCTGATCACCTTGTCCCGGTAGCCGCATGTCAGGCTGCAGACGGCGCCCTCTACATGCAGTGTAAACACGGCTTCCTCGTCTCCGCCCGTGCCCCCTCCGACCAAAAATACTGTCCGCTGATGATCCATTCCGCCCCCCCCTTTGCTGTTCACCGGATGGTAGTTCAACAGCGGCCGGCTTTCTAGCCATTGCAGGGACTCAGACACCGCTGCTCCACGGTTCGCCGCTCGCCTTTCGCAATTGGTGCCGACAGAGGCTAGCCCCGCGCCGCCCAAAGCAAACCCCGCTCCACCATCAGCGCCATTTCCGGCACCGCGAACTCATCCGCCGTGTGACCAAGGGCGCTGTAGAAAACCTTCCCCGCTCCATAGCGACGCTTCCAGACGATCGGCATCACGACGCCGCCTATCCCCGGGAAATGCGCGTCGGTGAAGGTGGTCGTGGCCAGCACCTCGTTGCTCGGATCGACATGCATGTAATACTGCTCCGACCGATAGGCGAAATCGCTGACGCCTGATGTGATCGGGTCATCCGGCCTGGTGATCGCGACGTGATAGTCGATGATGTCGCCGGGATGCGCGACCCATTGGCCGCCGGTCATGAACTGATAGTCGGGCTCGTTGCGAAAACTGTCGCCCATCGTGCCATGGAATCCGCCGAGCCCGCTTCCCCCGCGAACGGCAAGCGTCAGGTTCTGCAGTTCGGTCTTCTCGATCGTCGACATCGTGATGACAGGCACGATGAGATCGAAGGAAGCAAGCTGCGGATCGGCGAACATCGCCGTGCCCTGGCCCAGCGTGACGTCGAATCCATTGCGTTCAAGCAGCGCGCGCACGACGTTGGCGCTGCGCTCTGGCGTGTGGCCTTCCCAGCCGCCCCAGGCAATCAGGGCCTTCTTCGGCATGACTTTACCTCCCTGGAAAACTCCGCTTCGATCGATCAGGCGTCAGCGCCAGCCCAGAGCCGGCGCGACATGAGTTAGTATCGCCTCGATGACATGCGCATTGTAGTCGACGCCGAGCTGGTTGGGCACGGTGAGCAGCAGCGTATCCGCCTCGGCGATCGCCTCATCCGCAGCCAATTCCTTGATCAGCACATCCGGCTCGGCCGCGTAGCTGCGCCCGAAGATCGCCTTGGTGTTCTCCTCGATGAAGCCGATCTGGTCGCGACTTTCGTTGCCGCGGCCGAAATAGCCACGGTCGCGATCGTCGACCAGCGCGAAGATGCTGCGGCTGACCGAGACGCGCGGCTGACGCTTGTGGCCGGCGGCCTTCCAGGCCTCGCGATAGATGCGGATCTGCTCGGCCTGCTGGATGTGGAACGGCTTGCCGCTCTCGTCGAATTTGAGCGTCGAACTCTGCAGGTTCATGCCGAGCTTCGCCGCCCATTCCGACGTCGCGTTGGTGGCCGCGCCCCACCAGATCCGCTCGCGCAAACCCTCCGAATGCGGCTCGAGCCGCAGCAGGCCGGGCGGATTGGGGAACATCGGCCGCGGATTGGGCTGTGCGAACCCCTCGCCGCGCAGCGTCTCGAGGAAGACCTCGGCGTGATGCCGCGCCATGTCGGCGTCGCTTTTGCCTTCCAGCGGCGCGTAGCCGAAATGGCGCCAGCCATCGATCACCTGCTCGGGCGAGCCACGGCTGATGCCAAGCTGCAGGCGCCCGCCGGCGATGATGTCGGCCGCACCTGCATCCTCGGCCATGTAGAGCGGGTTCTCGTAGCGCATGTCGATGACGGCGGTGCCGATTTCGATGCGGTTGGTCTTGGCGCCGACGGCGGCCAGCAGCGGGAACGGCGAAGCGAGCTGGCGGGCGAAATGATGCACGCGGAAATAGGCCCCGTCCGCGCCCAGCTGCTCGGCGGCGACGGCCAGCTCGATGGATTGTAAAAGCGCGTCCGAAGCCGAGCGCACTTGCGATTGCGACGAGGGCGTCCAGTGCCCGAATGACAGGAAACCGATTTTCTTCATAGCCATGCGATATAAGGATGCGCGTCAGGCTTCAATGGAAAAGAGATTTTCGACGCACCCGATCAGGCTCATGCATCGATGTTCTCGAAGGCGCCGATGCCTTGTGCGATCAGGTTCGTCGCCATGACCAGCGAGACGATTGCCGCGGAATTGAAGACGACGACCCACCATTTGCCGCCGGTCAGGAAGCCGTAGCCGTCGGCGACAGCCAGTCCCCAGTCGGCCGATGGCGGCTGGATGCCGAGGCCGAGAAAGCTGAGTGTCGCGATCGAAAAGAAAGCGTAGCCCAGCCTTGTGACAAGCTCGATGAGAATCGTCTCCCTGATGTTGGGCAGGATCTCCAGGAACATGATGGCAAGCGCGCCCTCGCCGCCGAGCCGGGCGGCGCTGACATAGTCGCGCTGCTTCTGCTCGCGCACGGCGGCGCGAACGGTGCGCGCCACCAGCGGCGCGTAGGCGATGCCGATCACCAGGATGACGGTCAGGTTCGACGGCCCAATCGCCACCAGCGTCATGGTGACGAGAACGATGAACGGAAACGCCATCAGCGTATCGAGCAGCCGCGCGCCGATGGCATCGGTGAGGCCGTCGAAATAGCCGAGCACCAGGCCGATGATGCTGCCGGCGGCAACGCCGGCCAGCGTCGCCAGCGGCGCAACCAGCAGGATATCGCGCGATCCGACGACTACGCGCGACAGCACGTCGCGGCCGAGCTGATCGGTTCCAAACCAGTGCAAGGCGTCGGGCGGCGTCAGCATCGCCAGGAAATCCTCGGCATAGGGATCGTAGGGAACGAAGAGGTTGCCGAACAGCGCGCAAACGACCCAGAGCAATAGCAGCAGCGATCCGACCACGACCGACGGGGCCAGTCCGGAGAAAGTGCTGCGGATCCTGCGCGCCACCGCAAAGCTGGCCACCGCGCGCCGCGGTGCGGGAAACTCCGCCAGATCCGTCATGGCGAGGTCCGGCGGCGTTGCCGCGGATCGAGCAGGGCCAGCACGAGGTCGCCCGCCGCCGCCGCCAGCACGAAGATTACCGCCATCACCAGCACGCCGGCCTCGAGCATCGGGAAATCACGGGCCTTGGCCGCGTTCAGGACCAGATTTCCAAGCCCCTGGATGCCGAACAACGCCTCGATCACCACCAGCCCGCCAAGCATGTATCCGGTCTGTGTCGCCAGCACCGCGACGGTCGGCGTCAGCGCATTGCGCAGCACGTGCCGAAAGATGATCTCACGCCGCTCGAGCCCTTTCAGGACGGCGGTGCGCGTGTAGTCGGCGGCCATCGCCTCGATCACCCCTGCCCGCGTCATCCGAGCGATGTAGCCGGCAAGGTTCAGCACCAGCGGCAGCGCCGGCAGGATCAGATAGTAGCCATGCGTCCAGAAGCCCGCGCCATCGGGCGCAACGCCGGAGATCGGGAACCAGTTCAGCCACAGGCCGAAAACAATGAGCAGCATCAGGCCGGAAACGAAATCAGGCACAATGCCGAAGGAGACGCCCGCCATCACGATCAGCCGGTCGATCAAGCGGCCGGCATTGAGACCGGCGATGACGCCGGCACCAACGCCCAGCGGAACGAGGAAGAGCAAAATAATCCCGGCAAGGGCCGCGGAGCGCTTGAGACTTTCCAGCACGAACGGCGCCACGGGCCCGCGCATCGACAGCGAGGTGCCGAAATCACCGGTCACGGCCTTGCTGAACCAGAGCCAGTACTGGACGAGAACCGGCTGGTCGGCGCCCAGCCGCTTGTTCAGTTCCGCCACCGCTTGCGCATCGGCAAAGGGACCGAGCATGACGCGACCGACATCGCCGGGCAGGACCTGCCCGGCGAAGAACACCAGGATGCTGACCAGCCATAGCGTGAGGACAAGTGTGCCCAGGCGCGCTGACAGAATGCGGCCGGTCAGCATGTCGCGATCATGCCTGGACGAAGGAAACGCGGTCGAGCAGGAGATGCGAAATCGCGGTGAAGCGCACGCCCTCGACCTTGGAGCTGACGATCCGGCTGTATTGCGAGAAGTAGCTGATGATCGCCGGAGTCTCGTCGAGCAGCAAGGTCTGGATCTTGCCGGCAACGAGGCGCTGTGCCTGCAGGTCGCGCGCCTTCGAGTAGTCGAGCAGCAGCGCATCATAGGCCGGGTTGTTGAAATGCGCCGCGTTCCAGGCTCCTGAACTCTTCAGCGTCGCGTTGAGGAAGATGTCGGGCGTGCCGCGATGGCCGTAGTCGGTGATGCCGAGCACCGAATCGAGCCATGGCGAGCTGCCGAAGGTCGCGGAGCCGTAATAAGCGTCCTGCGGCAGGACATTGAGCTTGACGTCGATGCCGGCCTTCCTGGCGAAGTTCTGGATGATCACCGCATAATCGGGGATGTCATAGGCGCGCTCGGTGGTCAGCGTCACCTCGAAGCCGTTCGGTACGCCCGCCTCGCCAAGCAGGCGCTTGGCCTCGGCAATGTCTTGCTTGCGCTGCGGCACAGATGGATCGGCCGAAGGGAAGATCGGCGCGAACGGGGTGTCGTTGCCGACGATGGCGCGGCCCTTGAGCAGGCCCTTGACCACCGCCTCACGGTCGATGGTAAGCGCCAGCGCGCGGCGGATGCGCTTGTCGGTGAACGGCGCCTGGTCGGTCCTGAGATGCACCTGGTCATGCGAGCTTGCCTGCACGCTGAGCAGCTTGAAGTTGGGATTGCCCTCGATCGCCAGTTCCAGGCGCGTCGTGCTCGGGATGACGTCGAGCTGGCCGGCCTGCAAAGCCAGCACCTGCGCTTGCTCGTCGTCGAAGAACTTGATCTCGACGCGGTCGGGCAATGCCTTGTCGCCCCAGTAATCCTCATTGCGCACGAAGCTGGCGCCCTGCTTGGGGCGGAAAGATTCGAGCTTGAACGGGCCGGTGCCGTTGAAGTTCTTCTCGAAATCGCCGGCATAGTCGGCCGGCAGGATGACGGCATTGTAGACGTCGGACGAGACATAGAAGGGGAAGTTGCTGTTCGGGCCGTCGAGATCGAAGGCGACCGTCTCGTCATCGACCAGCTTGGCGCCGCCCTTGGACAGGATGCCCTTGTAGGCCGACAAGGCCGACGAGCCGCTGGCTGGATCGACCAGCCGCTCGAAGCTCGCCACAACATCCCTAGCGGTGACCGCGCGACCATCGTGGAATTTCACCCCTTGGCGCAATTTGAAGGTCCAGCGGCTGGCCGTCTCGTTGGCCTCCCAGGACAGAGCGAGCTTCGGCTGCAGACCATCCTTCGGGTCGTCGAGGATCAGATACTCGCCGACCTGGCTGATCACCCCGATGCTGGCCGGATCGGTGACCGAAACCGGATCAATCGCCTTGGTCGGCTGGCCGAGCCCGACACGCACCGTGCCGCCGCCGGCACCCGCCGCGCGCGCCACGCCGGGATAGCCAAGCCCCTGCGAGACGGCAAAGCCGGTGAGGCCGAGCAGTGCGGCATATCTGAGGAGATCGCGGCGCTTGAGAAAGCCGCCCTGGTATTCGTCGACGGCGACATTCCAGATGTCCCCCGAAAGGTTACGAACTGAGTCGATATCTCTCTGTTTAGTCATGTTAAACCCCTGCTCTGAAATGAAGATTGAAAAGCTATGCGACGGGTTCGCCGTCGAGATGGATGCGGTCGACGGCCTGCGGATAGAAGGCGATGAGGCCCTTGATCTTGGGCATTTCCTCGATGGGATCCCGGTAGCTCCAGGCGATGTCCGGGCGCACCGTTCCGTCGCTCAGCAGGCCGGACCAGTAGGAGGCGATGCCCTTGTAGGGACATCGCGTCGTTGCGGCGGACGCCGTCAGCCGCTCCAGATTGACGTCGTCTGGATGCAGATAGAAACGCGTCGGCAAATGCGTCTCGAACAGCAGCACCGGGCGGTGGCTGTCGGCGATCGGCTCGCCGTCGAACCAGATTTGCACGTGGCTCGAGCTCTGCAGCACATCGATGCGCGCGTAGGGATCGCGGGCATGGACGAAGACTTCCTCTTCCTCCTCGAACCACTGGTCGACGGCTTTCCAGGTGAAGGCGATGCGGCCGGCCAGCGGCGCCAGGTTTTCATCCGGCGGCGACACGAACGACCACGCCGCGTTGGCACTGCGCCTGTCGCCGCTGTCGATATCCCAATAGGCGGTCTCGCCACCGACAGGGTGCGGCTCGCGATGCAGCGAGGGTTTCAGCACCGACGGGTCGACCGCTGACGGCGGGAAGAAATAGATCGGCAGAAAATGGTTCGAGCGCAGCACCAGCACGTTGCGGCTGTCGGCGATGGTGCGGCCGCCGAATTTGACGCGCACGCGCTTGGGGCTGTGCAGGACATTGACAAGCTGCGGAGCGGTCGCTTCGCGCGGCTGCAATCTTGGTGCGACAGTCATGATTGTTCTCCCGGTCAGGACACGGCGCGCGCATTGTCGCGCTGCTCGGCGAAGCGGTTGGCAGGCCGCGCCAGGCCGAAGCGGTCGCGCAGCGTTCCCGGCGCGTATTCGGTTGGGAACACGCCGCGGCGCTGCAGCTCCGGCACCACCTGTTCGGCGAAGTTCACCCAGTCCTCCGGCAGCAGCGGGAACATCAGGTTGAAGCCGTCGGCGGCACCGGAAACGAACCAGTCCTGCAACTGGTCGGCGATCTGTACCGGCGTGCCGGCGACGGTCGGTACCGAACCGCTGTTGGCGAGCTTGCGGGCGATCTCGCGCAGGCTGAGATTCTGCTTTGCCCACTGCTTGACCCGGTTGAGCGATGTGCGCCCGCCATTGAACGTGCTCTCGTCCGGCAGCGGCGGCAGCGGCCCGTCCGGCGGGAACACCGACAGGTCCAGCCCGCTCCAGCTCGACAGAAGGTCTATGCCGACCTGGTCGGGCAGCAAGGTCTGCAGATATTCCTGCTTCTCCCGGCCTTCCGCCTCGGAGGCGGCGACGATCGGCAGGATGCCGGGCAGGATCTTGAAGCTCTCCGGCCGCCTGCCGTGGCGGGCGAGACGCTCGTTGATGTCCTGCCGGTATTTGATGCCATCCTCCTTGGTGCTGTAGATGGCAAAGTGCGCATCGGCCTGGGCGGTGGCGAAGTTCTTGCCGTCCTCGGAGGAGCCCGCCTGGACAATCAGCGGATGGCCTTGCGGCGACCGCGAGACGTTAAGCGGCCCGCGTACCTTGAAATGCTTGCCCTTGTGATCGATGGGATGAACCTTGTCGGGGTCGGCGAAATAGCCTGACGCCTTGTCGATCAGCAACGCCTCGTCTTCCCAGCTGTCCCACAGCGCCTTGACGATATCGAGGAATTCGGCCGCGCGCTCGTAGCGGAACGCATGCTCGATGTTGCCGTCGCGGCCAAAATTGCGCGCCTCCTCGTCCATCGCCGAGGTAACGACGTTCCACGACGCCCTGCCCTGGCTGATATGGTCGAGCGAGGCGAACATGCGCGCCACATTGTAGGGCTCGCTGTAGGAGCTCGACGCCGTGGTGATCAGGCCGATATGCTTGGTCACGCCGGCCAGCGCCGACAGCAGCGTCAGCGGTTCGAGGCGGGCATTGGCGTAGTGGGCGACGCCGCTCTTGACCGAATCCCAGATCGAAACGTGGTCGGCGACGAAGATGGTGTCGATCCTGGCGCGTTCGGCCGCCTGCACGAGATCGCGGTAGAATTCGAAATCCAGCACTTCCCGGCCCGGCGCCCGCGGATGGCGCCACGACATCCGATGATCACCCTGCGGATTGAAGAAGAATGCGCTGAGGATCATGTGGTCTCGAGCCATGAAGGCCTCCTTCCAGATCTGCTCCGGAGACGGTCCCGCTGCCTCGGCAGACGGCGACAATCTCTCCTGAGCCGAGAAAGGTAGATTGCGCTCCGGTTTAATCCGAGTAATTTTATAGAGATAATGCATTGCAAAAGCGGAAGCGATTGCCCTTGATGGCGGCGCTGGAAGAAAGTGGTTTCAAGTCCCCATGTCCTCCTCGGTTCTGAACGTAGACCAGCTGTCCGTCGCCTATGACGGGCGCAAGGGATCGCATCCCGCTGTCAGCGGCGTGTCGCTGCACATCGGCGAAGGCGAAGCGCTCGGCCTGGTCGGTGAGTCCGGATCGGGCAAAAGCTCGGTGGCGCTCGCCATATTGCGCTATCTGCCGAAGAACGCCCGCATCGCGGCGTCGGCGCTGGAATTCCAGGGCCAGGAAATCCGCCATCTCTCCACCGAACAGTTGCGCCGGCTCAGGGGAGATCATATCGCCGCCGTCTACCAGCATCCGGGCGCGGCGCTCAATCCAAGCATGACGATCGGCCGGCAGATCACCGAGACGATCATGCGGCACCGCCCGGTTCGCCTCGACGAGGCGCGCGAGCGTGCCGTCGAACTGCTCGGCCGCGTCCGCGTCAGTCATCCGGAGCGTGTGCTGGGGCTCTATCCGCACGAACTGTCCGGTGGCATGCAGCAGCGCGCCAACATCGCCATCGCCATTGCGCTCGACCCGTCGCTGCTGGTGCTGGACGAGCCGACGACGGCACTCGACGCCAGCGTCCAGTCCGAGATCATCGCCATCCTCTCCGACCTGCGCAAGGATCACAAAACCAGCATCCTGCTGATCAGCCACGACATCAATATGATCCGCCGCTCCTGCGACCGGGTGGCGGTGATGCAGGCGGGCACGGTGGTCGAAAGCGGCGTTGCGGGCGATGTCTTCGACAACCCCTCGCATGTCTACACAAAGGCGCTCATCGCCTCGATCCCGGCGCTCAACTACACCAAGCGGGACGGAAGACTGGCGGAGACGGACGGCGTGCCAGCGCACCTAACAGCCCAAGGCGAAGACGCCGGCCTGCCAAAAGAACGCCGGATCGCGATCGTCTGCAAAGGCATCAGCCATGCCTTCGGCAGCCAGCCAGTGCTGCACCACGTCGATCTCGACATCGGCCAGGGCGAGACCTTCGGGCTGATCGGCGAGTCCGGTTCCGGCAAGTCGACACTGGCAAGGATCGTTACCGGCCTGCAGACGCCCAGCGCCGGATCGGTCGAACTGTTCGGCAAGACGGTCGCGCCGCGCGTCGAGAAGAGAGACCTTGCCGAACGCCGCGACGTGCAGATGGTCTTCCAGTCGCCGGACCGCACGCTCAATCCGCGCCAGCGGATAGGCAGGATCCTCGGCCGCCCGCTGCGCCGGCTCGCCGGGCTGCGCCGCAGCGAGGTGAGAGCCCGCGTCAGCGATCTGCTGGCCTCGGTCCGTCTCACTGGGGCCACGGCCGAGCAGAAGTCGCGGTCGCTGTCCGGCGGCCAGCGGCAACGGGCGGCAATCGCCCGGGCCTTTGCCGGGGTGCCGAAGGTCGTCGTGCTCGACGAACCAACCTCCGCGCTCGACGTCTCCGTCCAGGCGACCGTTCTCAACCTGCTCAACGACCTGCAGCGCGACAAGGACACCACCTATCTGTTCATCAGCCACGACCTCAGGGTCGTGCGCTACATGGCCGATAGGATCGGCGTGCTCTATCGCGGCCGCCTCGTCGAAACCGGCTCATCCGACCAGATTTTTCGCGGCCCCAACCACCCCTATACGGCCCTGCTTCTGGCCGCGTCCTCCGATGACGCCGAGCCGAAACTGTCCCCTCCAGCCGAGATCGAGGCTACAGCTGTCCCGAACACGGGATGCGCCTTCGCCGACCGCTGCCCCCTTGTCCTGCCCGAGTGCCGAAAGGCGGAACCATCAGCCATGGAGGTCGCAGCCGGCCACCGGATTGCCTGCTGGCGGCACGGCCAGGGTTTTTGAACGGCCCTACAGCAGTCCGAAGGTCCGCAGCGGCAGGGCGGCAAGCAAATCGTCGATGAATGGAACCTCTCCGACGGCTGCTGCGAAGTTCATGCCACCATGCCGGGATTGGGTGCTTCTTCGCATACAAGTATATATGTTTGTGCTAATATATAGAGGTCATGCACATTCGTTCATGACGAACATGTGGGAGGATGCGATGAAAACCATGAATCGCAGATCTGCGATTGCTCTCGGTGTGACGGTTGCCGCGATAACGCCTCTGTTCACCCTGGTGGCGTCCGCGAAGGTCAAGAAATACGGCCCGAAGGAAGGCAAGGAGATTGCGCCCGGTGTCAGAGTGGTTGAGGTCAGCACCGGCAACTCCGACATTCCCGCCTACAAGAGCATCGCGATTGTCGACGTGGTGTTTCAGCCCGGAGCACACGCGCCTCAAATGATGATGGACAACGACATGGTATGCACCATTACATCAGGCGCATTCACCATCAAGAAAGTAGACAAGGAATTCAAGCTCAAGACAGGTGACATGTACACCTGCGCCAAGGGCAAGACAGACGAGGCGACGAATACAAGCAAGGAGGTCGGCGTGCATCGTATCGCCGTGCTGATACCTGCCTAGCAGACCGCATTCCGGCCGGATGGAAGGTCGCACGCCGTCCGGCCGTCGCTTGCGTACAGCCGGGTGCTGGCCTCGTCCGGCCCTTCAGCAAGATCGGCAGGATCCCGCCGCTGGTGCCAGCCGGGTCGCAGTCGCATGCTCGCTTTCCGTTCAGGCACAGTGCGATACCGGAATTGGCTCTTGAACGGCCAAGTCGGACACGCGTAACATCGCGCCATCTGGATTGAGTCTGCTTTATTAGTCCGGGCTAACCTCCGGATTGGTTTGGATATTTCCCTTGAACACGCAAGCAATCGGCGGCGCGCCGGAGCGCGGCAAATCGTTTGCCCATGTCGCGGAAGCGTCGTGGGGCAAGGGCCTCAGCACCTTGCTCCGCATCGTGCGCATGACGCTGCGCCATCCCTGGCAGGTCGCCATCACCATCGTCTCGACCTTCATCGCCGCGACTTTGCAGCTTTTCATTCCGCGCCTGTTGGGACGCGCCATCGACCAGGCGCAGGGCGTGATGGCCACCGGTGCCGGAGCCGCGGCGGAACAAGCGCTGTGGAACACGGCGCTGACGCTGCTCGTCGTCTCGATCCTGCGCGGCCTCTTCACCATGGCGCAGAACTACTATGGCGAGGCCGTAGGCCACCGCACCGGCTATGAACTGCGCCTGGCTTTCTACGAGAAGATCCAGCGCTTGAGCTTCGCCTACCACGACAGGGTCCACACCGGCGACTTGATCACGCTCGGCCTGCTCGATCTCGACGGCGTGCGCATGTTCTTTTCCACCGGCATTTTGCGCGTGGTGCTGCTCGGCGTGCTGATCGGCGTCGGCGCCTATCTCTTGATCAGCACCGATCTCGTGCTCGGGCTGCTCAGCCTGAGCTTCGTGCCTTTCGTCGCCTGGCGGTCCTCGGTCACCCAGCTGGCATTGCGCAGCACCTGGCTGACGTTGCAGGAGCGCCTGTCGGTGCTGAGCCGGGTGATGGATGAGAACCTCGGTGGCATCCGCGTCGTGCGGGCTTTCGCGGCACAGCGGCACGAACTGGAAAAATTCGACCGCGCCAAGCTGTCGGCGCTGGAGCTTGCCAATCAGCGCGTCGACATCCGCGTCTCGAACACCAGCGCGATGAACTTCTCGTTCCTGGCCGCCATGGGGCTGGTGCTCTGGTTCGGCGGCCAGAAGGTGATCGCAGGCCAGATCAGCGTTGGCACGCTGGCCCAGTTCCTGACCTTCATGACCATCCTGCAGATGCCGGTGCGCCAGCTCGGGCTGATGGTCAACTCCTTCGCGCGCGCCTCGACCTGCGGCACCCGGCTGTTCGAGCTGCTCGACGCCGAGCTCGACATCGAGGACGCGCCTGATGCCAAGGACCTCGTCGTCACCGATGGCGTGCTGCGCTTCGACAATGTCGGCTTCCGCTATGAGGGCGCGGGCGATCGGCCGACGCTGTCGGGCATCTTCTTCGAGGCCCGGTCCGGCGAGACCATCGGCATCGTCGGTCCGCCGGGCAGCGGCAAGTCCACCATCGCGCACCTGATCCCGCGTTTCTATGACGTCACCTCAGGTAAGATCACCATCGACGGCCAGGATATCCGTGCGGTGACGCTGCAATCGCTGCGCAAGGCGGTCGGCGTGGTGCAGCAGGACGCGTTCCTGTTCACCACCTCGATCGAGAACAACATCGCCTACGGCAATCCCTGGGCGCGCGAGACCCGCATTGGGCAGGCAGCCGAGTACGCGCAACTGCACAATTACATCATGGGCCTCCCAGCCGGTTACACCACGGTCGTCGGCGAACGCGGCGCATCGCTTTCCGGCGGCCAGCGGCAACGCCTGACCATCGCGCGCAGCCTGATGCTGCGGCCATCGGTGCTGGTCTTCGACGATTCGACCGCGGCAATAGACGCCGGCACCGAGCAGCGCATCCGGGCGGCCATGAAGCGCTTCGCCAGGGACCGTGTCACGCTGATCATCTCGCACCGGCTGAGCTCGCTGGTGCATGCCGACCAGATCCTGTTCGTCGAGGGCGGCCGGATCGTCGAGCGCGGCACGCATGAGGAATTACTGGCGCTCGGTGGCCGCTATCGCGCGCTCTACGACCTGCAACTGCGCCCGGACGACGATCGGCCCTTGGTGGGAGCCGCGTGATGTCGACACAGAGCGAAGACGACAAGGAAGACACCAGCGGGCGGCCGACAAAGGCTGTCGTCGGCTCGCATCGCGACGAGGAAGAGGTTTTCGGCAAGGCCTACGATCCACACATCGTCAGGCGCATCTGGAGCTTCGTGAGGCCGTACCAGAGCCGGATCTTCATCTCGGTCGCCGCGGTGCTGGTGTTCACGCTGACGCAATTGGCGATCCCTCTGGTCATCCGCTACGCCATCGACCACGGCATGACGGCAGGCAGGCTCGACCGGTCGGTGATGATCGCCGCGATCGGCGCTTTCACGGTGATCATCCTCATCAACTACGCCGCCTCCTATGTACAGGAAAGCGTCGTCGGCAAGGTGGCCGAAAATGTGCTCTCCGACCTGCGCCGTGCCATGTTCAGCCATCTGCAGCGTGTCTCGCTGAGCTTCATGGACAAGACCGAGGTCGGCCGGCTGATGTCGCGTCTGCAGGGCGACGTCAATTCGATGCAGGAATTCCTCGAAACGTCGGTCATGTCGGTTGGCGACATCGTGCTGTTGTTCGGCATCGTCAGCGTGCTTTTGTGGCTGGATTTCCGGCTCGGTCTGCTGACGCTGTCGACCATGCCGGTGCTGTTCATCGTGCGCCTGTTCTGGCTGCCGCGCGCCAAGGTCGCCTTCATGGCCGCGCACGAAACCAACTCGATCGCCAATGGCGCGCTGGCCGAAGGCATCCACGGCGTGCGCACGGTGCAGAGCCTGGAGCGCCAGCACGTCAATTTCGACCTTTATGACGAGAAGGTGCTGGCCAACCTCAATGCCCATTTGAGGTCGGCGAAATACGCGCAGGTAATGGTGCCGATCGTCGACACGCTGACCGGCATCGCCATGGCGACGGTCATCGTCGTCGGCGGGTCGATGGTGCTGTCGCACAGCCTCGACATCGGCGTCATGGTGGCGTTCCTGTTCTACATTCAGCGCTTCTTCGACCCGATCCGCTCGCTGACCATGCAGTACAGTGTCATGCAGCGCGCCATGGCTTCGGGCCAGCGCATCTCCGAAGTGCTCGACGTGCCGGTCGATGTCAGCGACAGGCACGGTGCCGTGGCGCTGTCGCGCGACATGGACGGCTCGGTCGAGTTCAGGAACGTCACCTTCGGCTATCGGCCGAACCAGCCAGTGCTGAAGAACATCTCGTTTCGCGTCAATCCGGGCGAGACCGTGGCCCTTGTCGGCCCGACCGGGTCGGGCAAGTCGAGCTCGATGGCGCTGGTGCACCGCTTCTACGATGTCTGGTCGGGTGAAGTCCTGGTTGGCGGCCATGATGTGCGTGACCTGACGCAGGATTCGCTCGGCGATCAGGTCGCCATGGTGCTGCAGGAGCCGTTCCTGTTTTCCGGCTCGGTGCTGGAAAACATCCGCTACCACAAGACATCAGCCAGCCGCGAGGAAGTGGTGCGCGCTGCACAGGCCGTCGGTGCGCACGATTTCATCGAGAACCTGCCCGACGGCTACGACACCGAACTCGAGCAGCGCGGCGGCAATCTCTCGCTCGGCCAGCGCCAGCTGATCAGTTTTGCGCGCGCACTGGTGGCGGATGCGAAGATCCTGGTGCTCGACGAGGCCACGGCGAGCATCGATTCCTACACCGAGATGCTGATCCAGAAGGCGCTGATAACACTGCTGGAAGGCCGTACCGGGCTGGTCATCGCACACCGGCTGGCGACCATCCGCGGCGCCGACCGCATCATCGTGTTGCAGAACGGCGAGATCGTCGAAAGCGGCAACCACGAGCAGCTGATGGCAAGAAAAGGCCTCTACGCCCGCCTCTACAACATGAACTACGCCTCCTTCGACGACATTTCGGAAGGCGAGATGGAACTGGAAGCGGCGGTCGGCAAGGCGACGTGAATGGCCCAGCCTCGACCAACCGCAACCGCCTGACAACCCGATCTCCCTCGCGTCAGCTCGCCATAACATCTGCGGCGATGGGGATTGGCGCGCCTCTGGTCACAGCGACAGCCTACTGGACAGCCGGCGCAAGGTGGGCGGATTGGTACGCCGCTACGGCCATGAGGGTGGCAATTCCAAATGCAGGATGTGGAACTTCCGGTTCACCGCCAAGGTTTAGCATCTTGATGTTCGAAAAAGCCCGCGCTTCTCTGCCAGAGACACGGGCCCTTCAGGAGTACCGACTGACGCGGTTCAGGCAAGGACGCAGCTGGCCAAAAGCACCGTAAGAACAAGAGAGAGAGAGAGAGAGAGAGAGAGAGAGAGGTACGGCAAGAAGCCAGCGAGCCTCTTGAATGCTATTGCGCTGATTATCCGTTACCGGACCTAGTACCAGCGTCCGCGACCGTAAAAGCCGCCGCCGCCCAGAACAATAACAATAAGAACTATGACCAGAATTGTGGTGATATCCATATGCAACCTCCTGAGCGCGCTCGGATTTCGCCGTCGCCGCTCTTGCCCCGTAGGGCATGAATTGTTCCTGTCACTTTGACATCCACCAACGTTTCGCACGGCATTCTTGTTCCAATGGATGTATCAAGCATGATCAGCCCAACGGCCCCCGTTCGCGTAGGCCATTTGTGCCTCGCATGAGGGATAGTCTGGTTCGGCTTCGGCCTCTTCCGCCCGCCCAGTCTGGTACATCAACCTTCGACGACAGGCCAAGGTTCCGATGAGAGGTGGAACCTCCGACCGCAGCCGAGGTTAGCAGCTTGATGTTCGAAGGTTTCCAGCTTGAGAGAATCCAGCTACCCGAGGCGACTCTTCGGGTCAGACACGGTGGTTCAGGACCGCCGATCCTGCTTCTGCACGGCCATCCGCGTACACATGTCACCTGGCATCGTGTTGCGCCGCTTCTAGCCGAAAACCACACGGTGGTTTGCCCCGACCTGCGCGGCTTCGGGCAGTCTTCGATCCCCGAGGACACACACGATCATATAGGATCATCCAAGCGCGCCAACGCAAAAGACTGTGTCGCGCTCATGCGCCGTCTGGGTTTTGACCGCTTTGCGGTCGCCGGTCACGATCGCGGAAGCTATACCGCTTTCCGCACGGCGATGGATCATCCGACCGCGGTAACGCATCTCATCGTTCTGGACGGCGTTCCTATCCTGGAGGCGCTTGAGCGATGCGACGCCCGCTTCGCTGCCGAGTGGTGGCACTGGTTCTTCTTTGCCCAGCCCGACAAGCCGGAACAGGCGATCATGGCCAACCCGCAAGCCTGGTATGGCGGTTCCGGCGCTCAGATGGGCGCGGAGGCGTTTGCGGACTACACAGCCGCAATTCTCGACGCTCGTGTCATTCATGGGATGATCGAGGATTATAGGGCCGGCCTCTCGATCGACCATCTGCACGACGCGGACGACCGAACGGCCGGCCGACGGGTGCAATGTCCCACCATGGTTCTATGGTCGATGCGCGATGATCTGGAACGACTCTATGGCGATGTTCTCGGCGTATGGCGCCCGTGGACGACAAGCTTGCAGGGGAAAGGCATCGCCTGTGGACACCATATGGCTGAGGAGGCGCCAGATGCGCTCGCGACAGAAATCCTGGCTTTCTTGCGTCCTTAAAGCCGACCTCCGAGGGCGGCCCCGCCCTCGGTCAGTTGGAAAGCACGCATCCCGCCCTTGGCGCAACCAATCTGCAGCCTATCCGACCTGAGAACTCCGCGCCATAGACACGACGTCCCGAGTCATCACAGGCACGCAATCGTTCCGGGGCGCGGATGCGTCACCCCACCGATGCCATTTCGGGGCGTTTTGAACCCTCGCGAATGGCCTTGTGCACGCCGCGCTGCAGATCCATGAATGCAGGGCTTTCCATCACCTCTTCGCGGCGCGGGCGCTCGATATCGACGTTGAAGGTCTGCGTGATGCGTCCCGGCCCGATGCCCATGACGACGATGCGGTCCGACAGATAGACGGCCTCCTCCACGTCATGGGTGACAAACAGGACGGTCAACCTGTGTTCCTCCCAGATCTGGGTGAGCAGTTCCTGCATCTGATGCCGGGTCAAGGCATCGAGCGCGCCGAAGGGCTCGTCCATCAACAGCATCTTGGGGCGATAGGAAAGCGCACGCGCGATGGCGACGCGCTGTTTCATGCCGCCCGAGAGTTCGGCCGGATAGCGGTCGGCGCTGTCGGACAGCTTGACGAGTTCGAGATGCTCCAGCGCGATCCTGCGGCAGGTCGCGCGATCGTAGCCGGCGGCCTTGAGGGCAAATTCGATGTTCTGCCGCGCCGTCAGCCAGGGAAGCAGCGTGTAGGATTGGAAGACGACGCCACGGTCGAGACCAGGCTGCAGGATCGGCGCGCCATCGATGCTGAGATCGCCGACATCGAAGTCCTGCAGTCCGGCCACGATCGACAGCAGCGTACTCTTGCCGCAACCCGACGTGCCTACCAGGGAGACAAACTCATTGTCGGCAAGATCGAGGTTGATGTCGCGCAGCACTTCCGTGCGCCGCTCGCCGGTGCCGAAGCTCTTGTGGAGACCGGCGATCCGCAATTTGGGGGGCCTCATCGGCTGGACCTCATTGCGAGCGGCCCTCTTGCTTGAACAGCACCTTTTCCAGCGCCTTCATCACCTGGTCGGTGATGAGGCCGAGCAGACCAAGCAGCAGGATGTAGCCGATGATGGTGTTGGTCTGGAAATAGCGCTGCGACACGGTGATGCGATAGCCAAGCCCCGAAGTCGCGGCGACGAGTTCGGCCAGCACCAGCCACGTCCATGCCCAGCCCAGGCTGATGCGCAGCGTATCCCAGATGCCCGGCAAGGCGCTGGGCACGACAATGCGCGTCAGGATCTTGCGATCCGGCAGGCCGAGCGTGCGCCCAAGGCCGATGAAATCGGCGGGAACCCGTTTCACATTGTCCATGATCATCAGGACCTGCTGGAAGAAGGTGCCGATGAAGATGATCAGGAATTTCTGCGAATCGCCGGTGCCGGCCCAAAGGATGGAGAGCGGCACGAAAGCGACGACCGGCATGTAGCGGATGAAATCCACCAGCGGCTCGATGGCCGCTTCCCAGGAACGGAAACTGCCGATCAGCACGCCGATCGGTATCGACAGCGCCGAGGCGATGAGGAAGCCGATGGAGATGCGATACATCGAGGCTTTGAGGTCCAGCCACAACGTGCCGTCGGCAGCGAGCTTGGCGATCTGCGTCGCGACGCTGCCCGGAGAAGGCAGGAAGATCGGCTTTACCAACCCCAGTCCGGTCGCCGCCCACCAGGCAAGGCCCAGCCCCACGAACACGGCCACGGCGATCACCAGGAAGCGCGACCTGGCGATGGGCACGCCGATCCCGGAGGATCGGCGGCGCCTCGCCGGTTTCGCGATCGGTCCTGGCGCCGGTCGCTCCCCGGGCATCTGCGTCACCACCGCGATCCGGCCTTGATCATTCCGCCGCCTTGACGAAGGCCGGGTCGATCATCTGCTCCGGCGTCACATCGGCCTGCAGCAGCTTGGCGTTCTTGGCGGCGGCTTCGACATCGGCGAAGGTCTTGGTGGTGAAGTCGCCTATCAGCGCCGTCTTGTTTTCGGCGAGTGAGTAGTAGCGCACGCCGTCAAAGGCGGTGTTGAGGTCCTTGACGTCCGAACCGACAGCCTTGGCGATGATGGCGCGCCCACCGGGCGTATCAGCATTGTAATCCTTGAGCGCCGCGTCCCAGCTCTTGATCATGGCCAGCACCTGGCCGGGCCGCGACTTGATCACCTCGTCACGCACAACCAGCACGTCGCTGATCAGGCCGGGATCCTCGCCGGCGGTGAACAGCAGCTTGAGGTCCTTGTTCTGCGCCATGGCGACGGTGAGGTACGGTTCATAGGTCACCGCGACCGGTACCTGACCGGCGATCAAGGCGCTGCCGGCATCGGACGCCGGCATCGGAACCGGCTTCACGTCGTCGATCGACATGCCGTTCCTGGCGAGCGCGTATTTGAGCAGGATGTCGCTCGTCGTCCCTTCCTCGAAGGCAACCTGCTTGCCTTTGAGGTCTGTGATGGAGGTGACGTCCTTGCCGGCGATGATGGCGTCGGCGGTCATGGAGACGTCGAGCAGCAGCACGATCTTCACCGGCAGGCCGGCCGCAACCATGCCCATCGCCGTGTGGGTGGCGATGTTGGCGGCGTCGAGCTGGCCGCTTGCAAGTGCTGCATTGATGTCCTTGTCCTCGGCGAAGTTGACGATCTGGACGTCGCTCAGCCCGTTTGTCTTGAACAGGCCCTTGGCCTCGGCGACATGCCACTGGCCATAGCCGAGCCAGGGCTCGAGGCCGATCTTGAACGCTCCTGCCTCGGGCGTGGTGGGAATGGCCGCATCGGCCGCGTAGGCTGCCGGGGCGGCGGCGAGCCCGATGGCGGCGGCCATCACGAGCGCGCGAAATTGTCCTGTTAGGTTACGCATCATCTTTGTTCCCCTTGATGATCAGACCGCTTTTTCCAACTGAGGTAGCCGGTCTGGTGAGACTGCGGGTTTCTGCTCTTGCGGCACTGTGCCTCGGCGTCTTACCTGCCACTTCATGGTGAAGTGCTGACATATTTCAGCGTCAGCGGGCGCGGATGTCAAGGCTAAAATACATACATGCATATACAAGTTGGAAAGACTTAATTTTCACGCTTTTCCGGATCGATCCGGTCGAGGAAACCGGTCACCCGATCGGCCCCGGCAACGGGTTCGCTGCCGACCATGACCGCCACTGAAAAGGCAATGAGGGAAGAGACCGGCGTGTGGCTGCGCGCACCGGCGCGCAGGTTCATGACCAGCGTCGGCGAAAGGAAAAGACCTGCCCGCAACACCGCCCGCCAATCGGCCGGCAGCATGCCGCGCCGTTTGAGTTCCAGCAGCAATGGCCGCCACAGCGCGATCGCCTTGACCTCCAGCAGATCGCGGCGGACCGGGCTCAGGTCCCAGTCGGTGTCGACATGGAGCAGGTTTCCGTCCAGCCGCGCCTGGGCGCGAAAAGCCTCTGTCGCGGTCGCCGGATCATAGAGCCAGAACGGATGGGCGAAGATGTTGTGGAACGTCGCCTTCACCTCCGCCAGCAGCGTCGGGATGTGCGAGCCGGCAAAGGCGGGATCGAAGAAGGACAGCTCCGCCCTCCCCGCCTTCGCCGTGTACCAGACATTGGCGTTGTGGGCGTCGCCATGCGCGACCACGCCGCCTGCATCGGCAAGCCGCTCCGGCCGCAAGCGCACCGCCGCGGCATCGAAAAGCTCACCAACGCTATCGGTGTACTGCTGGCCGTTGATGACGAGTTTCAGCCGGGAAAACCGATCCCAATCCAGCTCCGCACCGGGAAAGACGAACGGCTTGCCGACATAGAAATCGGCCAGCCGGCCACCTGGCGACAAGCGTGTCTCGGCATCGATCAGGCGCTCATGAAACAGCCTGTGGATCGGCTCCGCCGCTACGTCTTCGACAGTCACCGGATGCAGCGTCTCGAGATAGACCTTGAGCAGCGTGGCTGACAGGTCGCGCTCGGCAAGAACGGCTTCTCGCCGCTTGCCGGCATCGTCCTGCGCATCCAGCGCGAACAGCACATCCGAAAATCTCGGATCCGTGCGGCGGCGATAGACAAGGATCTGCTCGCCGGGTTGGGCCGACATATGCACGGGTTGGTCGACCGGCAGGCCGGCGCGCGACAGAATCTCGGCGCGGTAATACTCGCCCGTCATCGCCTCTTCCCGCTCCTCCTGATGGAACTTGAAGAAGTAGGGGTTGCCGTCGTCTTCGAAGAAGCCGTTCAACGAATTGAGGCTGTATTTATCGAAGTTGATGCGGACATTGCGGGGACGCATCGCGAACAGGTCGCCCAGCAATGCCGCCAGCGCGCTTTGTGCTTCGGTAACATCATGCTGCGCGAGTGCCCGGATCCGCGCCGTGCGGCTCGGTGTCGGCGTCATCTGTCGCTCCTTCCGGCCAGTTCGTCCGCCGAGGACGGAGCCGTTCTCATCAGTACATGTATATACACTGGCAGCGAAACCGCTCCGACTTGCATTCGACCTGCTTCCGTTAGCTGCTTTTTGAAGGGGAATAGCGGCTGCCGAGCGAGTAGCGGCTGCCGGCATAAGTCAGCTTGCTGATCGTCGCCACCACCGCGCCCGTCCATGTCCGGCGGTGCAGGAAAAGGCAGCAGGCGCCGACATCGATGCCGAGATGTCGCGCCGTCTCGGCGTCGGCCGGGATTGCCGAGATGATATGCTCGACCTCGGTCACCGGGGTTTTCTGCATGAGGTAGTCATAGGTCGCAGTCTTCGAAAAATCCTGCTTGTCATAGTCGGGGATGAGGCTCGGATTGACGAAGCGCTCTTCGAGCTGCACCGGCAAATCATTCTCGAAATTGACGACGACGGAATGATAGATCGAGACGCGCTTTGCGAACTCGAACGACAGCGCCAGCTCCTTTGCCGGCATGATGGTTTCGAGGACGAGGACTTCGGAACGATGCCTGTTGCCGCGCTCGACGATCTCGGCTGCGATGTTGTTGATCTCGATCAGCGTCGACTGCGGCCGCGGCGGCGCGATGAAGGTTCCCACACCTTGCAGACGGATCAGGAACCCCGCCGAGGTCAACTCCCTGAGGGCCCGATGGACCGTCATCCGCGACACGCCGAGTGAAGCCACCAACTCATTCTCGGACGGCAGCTTGCGATCCTTGCCCCACCGGCCCGTTCCGATGTTCGCCAGGATGTAGTCCTTTACCTTCTCGTAGAGAGGGCTGGCCGTGTCGGGCAAAGTGATCATTTCAAAAGTCCTTTCCGGCGATTCATCGGAAATCACGAGTGCTCGACAGGCCGCCGCATGCGGATGATTGTTTTCAAGCCGTCGCTGCGCCCCGCCAACAGCCGCTCATAGGCAGCCGGAATGTCATCCAGGCCGATCTCCTGGTCGATCAGCGCCAGCAGCGGCTCGCTCAATTCACCCAGCATCCGCACGGCCTCGGGCAGTTCCTCGGCAAAGGCGTGGCATCCCAGCAACCCGATCTCGCGTTCGACCAGACTATTGGGATCGATGTCGAGGCGGTCATGGAAGATTCCGACCATGGCGACGGTGCCGCCGGGATCGAGAACGCCGAGCAGCTGATTGAGGGCCGCGACGCTGCCGGTCGCCTCAATGGCCGCGAGCAGCGGGGCATTGGCGGTTGCGGCGGCAATGGCATCCCGGTTCAGATCGACAATCGTGGCACCCGTCACCCGCGCCACGCGGGCGCTGCGAGCCTGGTTGCGGTCGGCGACGAGCACGGGGCCGGCAAAGATCCGCGACAGCAGCAGAGCGGCGAGACCGCCGATAGGCCCGCAACCGACGACAAGCACGGCGCCTGCCGTTTTCGGCAGCCGCCGCACCGCGTGCAGCGCCACCGCCAGCGGCTCGGCCATCGCCGCTACCCGCTCGTCGAGCGCGGCATCGATGACATGCAAAAGCCGTGCGGGCAGCACCGCCTGTTCGGCAAAGCCGCCGTCGCAGATCTCTCCCACGAAGCCCAGTGACGCGCAGAGATGCCGCCTGCCGGCATGGCATTGCGCGCAGTCTCCGCACCAGAACCTGGAATCGGCAACCACCCTGTCGCCGATGGCAATGGTATCGACGCCCGCGCCGACGGCAGTCACCGTGCCGGTCAGCTCATGGCCGGCCGTCGAAGGCGACCGGCTTATCCATTGGCCGGTGCGGAAATTGTGCAGGTCCGAGCCGCAGATGCCGGCGGCGGCGACCCTGAGCTTCACCCAGCCCGCATCCGGCGCGCCCGGCGTGGCGATGTCCTCGACGCGCAGATCGCCGGGTCCATAAAGTCGAGCGGCCTTCATCGCGATCGTTTCCGCTCAGCCGGCGAGATAGCGGTCGCGGATTTCCGAGACCGCGTTCTCATGCGAGCTGAACCCTTCGTAGCGGGCGAGCCTGCGGGCGTGCAGAGCGAGTTCCGGATAGGCCGCCGAGGTGACATAGCCGACCGACGAACGCTTGACGAAATCCGTCACCGAAAGTGGCCCGTAGGTTCGCGCCCAGCGGCTGGTCGGCAGCACGGCATTGGGTCCAAGCACGAAGTTGGCCAGCGTCACCGGCGTGTGCGGACCCATCAGGATCTCGGCCGCCTCGGTGATGCGCCCAAGATGCGCGAACGGCTCCTTCGACAGGATTTCGAGATGTTCGGGCGCATAATCGTTGATGAAGCGGTAGCTGTCTTCCAGCGACGCCGTCAGCACGATGCCGCCGCGCTTCCCGGTCAGCACCGCGCGCGAGAACTCCACACGTTGCTCGGTCATCCGCGACCAGTGCTCCGGAAGCGCAGCCAAGGCGGCTTCGGCGACCTTGCGGCTGTGCGTCACCAGATAGGCCGAGGAATCCGGCCCGTGCTCTGCTTCAATGAGAAGATCAAGCGCGGCAAGGCCGCCGTCGACGCTGTCATCGGCAAAGATGATCGCTTCCGACGGGCCGGCCGGAAGGCCTGTGTTGATGACCGAGGACAGGACGCTCTTGGCCGCCACCACCCACGGGCTGCCGGGGCCGACGATCTTGAGCGCGGGCTTCACCGTCTCGGTGCCGTAGGCGACGGCGGCGACGGCTTGCGCGCCACCGCATTTGTAGACAGTCCCGACGCCGGCGAGGCGCGCGGCGACGAGCGTTGCCGCATCCACCGAACCATCCGATGTCGGCGGCGTCACGATGGCGATCTGCGGCACGCCGGCAATCACCGCCGGCACCGACGTCATCATCGTCACCGACGGAAAGGCGCCCTTGCCGCGCGGAACGTAGAGCGCGACGGACGCGATCGGCGTGTACCGGTCGCCGGCATAGGCGCCCGGCCGGACTTCCTTGAGCCACATCGTTTCCGGCTTCTGCTCTTCGTGGAAGTGCCGGATGTTGTCGATGCCGAACTGGATGCTCTCGACGACATCCTTTTCGACCTTGTCGAACGCCGCGTCGAACTCGGCTTCCGACACCTGCAGTTCGCCCTCGGCGACATCGGCCTTGTCGAGTTCCCTGGCGAAGCGGATCAAGGCGGCGTCGCCTTCGTCCTTGACGGCTTGGATGATCGGCCGGACCTTCTCGACGAAGACCGTCAGATCGGCCTCGGCGCGCTTCAGCAGACTGGCGCGCTGGTCGGCATCGACGGATGACAAATCGTGGAAACTGATGTCGGACATGGCTGCTCGTTCTCCTGGAACTCTTGGAACGCAAGGACGGTTGGCGCAGGTCGGCCATATCGGCCGACAGGCCGACCCGGACAAGGATCAAAGCCGTCGAGAGGCTTCACTGGGTTAAAAGTATATACATGTATGTATGATGGTCGCCAGCAATTTTTCCATCGTCCTTCCCGTCGAAACTGCGGAGACAAACCGCGTCATCAGATCGAGGCGAGAAAGCCGCCATCGACTGGAATGGACTGGCCGGTTATGTAGGTCGCCGCATCCGAAGCGAGGAACACCGCGATGCCGTGCAGATCGGAGAGATCGCCGAAACGGCGCTGCGGGATCTTGGCCAGCATCGACTGCTGCCATGCCTCGTTGCTGTAGAAAACGTCAGTCATCGCGGTCCTGAAATAGCCCGGCGCGATGGCGTTGACCCTTATGCCAAGCTCCGCCCACTCCGCCGCCAGCGCCCGCGTCATGCCGAGCAGGCCCGACTTCGACGAGCCATACGGCACCGCGGTGGGGATTCCGACTTCGGATGTCAGCGAGCACAGATTGATGATGGCACCAGGACGGCCGGCGTCCCGCATCTGCCGCGCGGCGGCCTGGGCACAGAAGAACGCTCCCTTCAGATTGGTGTCGACGATCCTGTCCCACAGCGCCTCGTCGACGTCGAGCGAGGCCCGGACTTCCTCCATCCCGGCATTGTTGACGAGAATGTCGAGGCCGCCAAGCAGGCCGGCCGCCTCGTCGGTGGCTGCGCGGCAGCGGCCGACATCGGTGACGTCGAGGGCAACGGCGTGCGCCACCCCGCCGGCGGCGCGGATGGCCGTCGTTGTGTCCTGCAATGAGGCCAGGCTGCGCGCCGTGACCGCGACGTCGGCGCCGGCAGCACTCAGCGCTTCGGCGATGCTGCGTCCGATGCCCCGGCTTGCGCCGGTGACAAGCGCCTTCCTGCCGGAGAGATCGAAGAGAGAAGCATTGCGCATGTGATCCTCCTTGCCGGTGTCGATTTCCGCTTCAACGTCGAGACTACCAGATCAGGTTACATATACAAGCATATACAAACTATCTCAGCTACGGTACGGATGACGGAATCCACCGCAGAGGAGCCCGCCCGTGTCGAAAGCCTCGGATATGGTCCGCACCGAAGTCAACCGCCTGTCGCCTTACAATTCGGGGCTGACCATTGACGAGGTGCAACAACGATACGCGCCGGCCAGGATCGCCAAACTGGGCTCGAACGAAAATCCGCTCGGACCCAGCCCGACCCTTGCCACGATGATGCATGCCGGCTCCGAAATGTTCCGCCTCTATCCGGACCCTGCCGGGCGCAAGCTGCGCCAGGCGATCGGCGACAAATATGCCGTCACCGAGGACCAGATTATCCTGGGCAACGGTTCCGAAGACCTTCTCTCCATCATCAGCCGTGCCGTGTTGCGGCCGGGCGACGCCGTCGTCACGCTCTATCCGTCGTTCCCGCTGCATGAGGACTACGCGACGCTGATGGGGGCGACCGTCAAGCGCGTTGTCGTCAACGACGATCTCACCATCAATGTCGATGCGCTGGTCGAGGCGGTGCGCGAACGGCCGCGCATGCTGCTGTTCTCGAACCCGATGAACCCGGTCGGCAGTTGGCTCTCCGGCGGCGATCTGTCGAGGGTTCTGGATGCGACGAGCGACGAGACGCTGATCGTCATCGATGAAGCCTATGCCGAATATGCCGTGGGCGACGACTATACGTCGTCCCCGCCTTACCTAAGCCGATGCGACCGGCCATGGATCGTGCTACGGACCTTTTCCAAGGCATTCGGCCTGGCCGGATTGCGGATCGGCTTCGGCATTGTCGGCGACCCGGAACTGCGCGCGCTGCTCGACCGTGTCCGCACACCTTTCAACGCCAACGCCATGGCCCAGGCCGCCGCACTGGCGGCATTGGCCGATGAGGATCATCTTGCCAGGGTCGTTGCGCTGGCCACGGCGGAGAGAGCACGTGTCGAGACTTTCCTCAGGAGCAAGGGCCTCGACGTCGCCGCCTCCAGGGGCAATTTCCTGTTCTTCAACTGCCGGCAAGATGCTTCCGTCATCGTCGAGAGCCTGCTGCGCCAAGGCGTCATCGTCAAACCGTGGAAGCAGCAAGGCTTCAACACCTATGTGCGCGTCAGCATCGGTTCGGCTTCGGAGAACGACCACTTCATGGCCGCTCTGTCGGAGCTGTTGTGAATACACGCTTTGGTCGGGATTCGGGACGGACTGACCAATGACCTGCCCCTTGCGGCTGCGCTGTACCAGTCCGGACACCCCAGTCACTCTGCGGCGTGGTTGGTCCAACGAAGGCAGTGGATTTTTTTGAGCTTCAAGCCGACCGCAGGCCTTAACTTTCGTAGCGTGGGTTTCTACATCTTTGGGGTCTGCAAACGATCGAAGCTTGAGGAGCCTCCCTTGCAGCAAACAGATGACATCGCCGCCCGCCGATTGGGCATTCTCATCGAGCAGTATGTGGAAGCGCGCAAAAAGCGCTACGACTATGTGTCGACCGAGCAGGCCTATCAGGCCATCCGGCACGTCCTCAAACCTGCCATTCCCGATCGCGAACTCGACAACATGGTCGCCTCGCTTGCCGTCAAGAACGGGCTGGCGGTCGTTTTCGATCGCCAAACCAAAGCGTCCGCCGATGATATTCCTCTGGGGCCAAAGCCCTAGATCGATGCACATCCGCCGGAGGCTTGGCCACATCAATACGGGGCCAAACGCATCGTTCGGCCCCGCATCGATGTGTATCGCCGGAGGAACCTGCGATACACCTGCGCCGTGGGCCTGTGTGCCGCAAGCCTACGGGCGTGGCGGATTTAGGCGGCGGTGCTGACCTGGCCCGGCTCGAGGATCGACTTGACCTTGCCGGCCACCGCGCGTCCCAGATCCGCGTTGTTTGCGGCGGTGAAATGAATTCCGTCGACACCGTCCGTGGTGAGGTAATCGCCGGCATTGAGGAAATCGATCTTCATAAAATCCGCCATCGCCTTGTACTGCCTGGCAAGATCCCTGGATTTTTCGTGCCCGCCGCCGAACATGCCCTCGAACCACGGATCGGGCATCGGGGTCAGCGGCGGCGGCGCAATGACCAACGCCTTGGGGGCCGGATAAGGGGTGCCGATGCCGCCGGCACTGGTCAAGATCTGCCCGACCAACTTCGCCATTCCATTGGCGATCTCATAAGGCGTCCGGCGGAAATAAGACTTGGTGTCGTTGGTGCCGAGCATGACGATGACCAGGTCCAGCGGCAGATGGCTGGCGATGGCCGACGGCAGGTAATTGGCGCCGTTCAGGCGCGGATCGTTGGGGTCGTCGAGACAGGTCGTGCGCGCGCTCAGGCCTTCCTCGATGATGTGGTACCCCTCCCCCAGCGCCGCCGCCATCACACCGGTCCAGCGCTGGTCATAGGGGTAGCGGTAGGTCGGCGACCCCTCCTTGACCGGAACCCAGCCCCAGGTCAGCGAGTCGCCGTAGCACATGATGTTTTTTGGCGGTGACATCCATGTTTCTCCATCTGTTTGCAATTGTCTGAACGCTGGCGCGCCTGCTTTCGCCGTCTCAAGTCAGGAGTTTCGCACGCGCACTCCGTAGAAGATCGCCGCGCCGAGAATGATGACGCCCTGCGCGATGAGCTTGCCGGGCTCGTCGATGCCGAGCACCGTCATCACCACGAACAGCAACGCAAAGCACAGCGCCCCGAAGAAAGGCCCCCAGACGCCGCCGTCGCCACGACCGAAGACGACGCCGCCGAGGATCGTTGCCGCGACCGCCAGGATCGGCAGGTCGAGACCGACACGAACGCTGCCGACGGCGATCGAACCGGTCTGCACCAGGGCCGCGATCGCCGCGATCAGGCCGGCCAGCGTATGCGCCAGGATGACCGTGCGCTGGACCGGAACGCCGGAAAAATGCGCGGCTTCGGCATTCTCCCCGACCGAGGCGACGTAGCGGCCAAAGACGGTCCGCGACAGAAGCAGCCACACCAAAGCGGTCAGCAGGACCCAGAACAGCACCGGCGTCGGAACCGACAGGAATTTCGTGTTGTAGAGGTCGTTGAACAGCTTCGGCACATCGCCGGGCGGATTGCCGCTGGACAGGAACTGCACCAGCCCGACCAGGATGATGCTGACCGCCAGCGTGACGATGACCGCCGACACGCGCCGGCTCCCTATCATGAAGCCGTTGAACAGGCCGATGACGAGGCCGGTGGCGAGCGCCAGCACGACGAAGAAAGGCATCGACGCGCCGGGGAAAGTGCCCGACGAGATGAAATAGTTGATGAGCAGGATGATGCCGCCGCCGGAGAGGTCGATCGACTTCACCCGCATGACGACAAGCTGCCCCAGCACCAGAATGCCGAGCGGGACGATCTGCCTGACGAAGATACCCATGATGTTGAGGTTGAGCATGTTCGGCCGCGCGATCCACAGCGTCGCCAGCAGCACGAGAAAGACGAAATAGGACGGCGGTATGCGCAGCAGGCGCCGGGCGATCGGATTTGCGAGAACGGCAGCCATCTTTCAGAGCCCCATCTTCTTGCGGGATTGCAGCCCGACCACCGCCAGCAGGATGCCGCCCTTGATCGCCGTCTGGACAAAGGGCGAGACGTTGGCGAGGTTCATGCCATTGGCCAGCAGCGCCATGACCAGCGCGCCGATCACCGTGCCGTGCAGGCTGCCTATGCCGCCGGAGAGCTGGGTGCCTCCAAGGGCGACGGCGGTGACGGTGTCGAGTTCGAAAAGCAGCCCGACATTCGGATCGCCCGACACGATGCGCCCGGCCAGGAAGACGCCGGCAACGGCCGCGAAACAGGAACAGACCACATAGGCGAGGATGATGTTGCGGCGGTCGGAGACGCCGAAGTTGCGGGCAGCACTCTCGGCGCCGGACGAGATGCCGCCGCCGATCGCAAACAGATGCAGCCCGTACCGGGATCCGTAGAGCAGTTTCCACGCTGCCAGGATCACGATGATGCCCCAGAAAACCGGATAGGGAATGCCGAGGAAACTGCCCGAGACGGCATCGATGACGATCTCCGGCACCGTGCCGCCGGAGACGGGCCGCAAGATGCGCGTGATGCCGAGCACGATGTACTGCGTCGACAGCGTCGCGATGATCGGATGGACGTTGAAGCGGGTGATCGCCAGGCCGTTGATCAGCCCGATGAGTGCCGCTAGCACGAAGACCGCCGGGATCAACACGATCGCCGGCTGGTCGAGCGCCAGCACCGCGGTGGTGAAGCTGATGACCGAGCCGACCGATAGATCGAGCCCGCCGATGAGCACGACGACGAGCTGTCCGATGGCCGCGATGATCAGCGGCATCGCCTGGGCAACCAGGTTGAAGAGGTTTTCAGCCGTGGCGAACTGTGTCGTCTCGACGGTCAGCCACAGCGAAATGAGCAAGGCGACCAGCAGCGGCAGGCCCCACAGGCCCTGCCGCGTATTCCGGCCACTCAGGATGTTGAAAAGCGAACGATGCATGGAGGCCCCTAATGCTGGCGCGCGGAGCCGCCCGTCAGGGCCGCGTCGAGGATTTTGTGCTCGGTCGCCTGCACTGCCGGCATTTCGGCAACGATAGTGTCCTGGTGGACGACGTAGATGCGGTCGCATAGGCCGATCAATTCAATCGTCTCGCGCGACAGCACCAGCGCGGCGCCACCCTTGCGGGTGAAGTCGCGCAGCAGATGATAGATCTCGGACTTGGCGCCGATGTCGACGCCGCGGGTCGGCTCCTCCACCAGCAGAAGGTCGAGATCTGCGGCGAGATAGCGGCCGAGCAGGACCTTTTGCTGGTTGCCGCCCGACAGCGAGCCGACCGCAGCCGATGGCCCTGCCGCCTTTATGTTCATGACCTCCATCATGCGGGCGATGACGTTTCGATACGGCCGCGCCGGCGCAAGTTCGGGTCGCCTCGAATGCAATCCGATGGCGATGTTGTGGGCGATCGGCAAAGCGAGAAAGAGCCCCTCTTCCTTGCGGTCCTCGGGAACGAAGCCGACCTTCAGCCGCTGCAAATGGCGAACGCCTGATGATGCCGGGAGCGGCATCTTCAGCGCCTTGCCGTTGATGGAAATCGTCCCGGCAAAAGGATGGTAGCGGCCGATCAGCGATCTCAGGAAGCGCTGCTGGCCCTGCCCTTCCAGCCCGGCCAGGGCGACGATCTCGCCCTTGTGCAATGTCAGCGCCAGCGGCCGCGAAGTCTCGGTGATCCTGAGGTTCTCGACGCGCAGGATCTCGTCGCCCTTGTCGCCCGTACGATCGGGAAAAAGGTCCTGGAGTTCGCGTCCGACCATCATGGCGATGAGTTCGTCGGTGGTGATTTCGGACACCATCCTGGTACCGACCAATGCGCCGTCCTTCAGCACCGTCACCGTGTCGCACAGCTCGAAGATCTCCTCCATGCGATGCGAGATGTAGACGATGGCCTTTCCCTTATCGCGCAGGCGGCGGATGTTGCGGTTGAGCACATCGACATCGGCCGCGTTGAGCGCCGCCGTCGGCTCGTCGAGGATGAGCACGCCGGCGTCGGCCTGGATGCAGTGCGCGATCTCGACGAATTGCCGCTCGGCTATGGTCAGGTTGGAAACGAGCTGCGACGGGTCGAGCGCGAGTCCGAGTTCGCCAAGCGCCCTGGCGGTCTGGCTGTACATCGCGGGATAGTCGATCGAGCCGAACCGGGTCGTCGGCTCCCGGCCGAGAAACATGTTCTCGGCGATCGACAGATTGGGCAGCAGCGAATGCTCCTGGAAAACGGTCGAAATGCCGGCATCGAGCGCGGCGCGCGGCGATTTCAGATCGAGCTTCTCCCCGTTCATGAAGATCTCGCCGGAATCGGGCTGATGCACGCCCGCCAGGATCTTCATCAACGTCGATTTGCCGGCGCCGTTCTCCCCCATCAGGGCGTGAACACTGCCCGCCTTGAGATCGAGGGAAACGGAATGGAGCGCCTTGCTCCCTCCGAACGCCTTCGAAATGTGGGACATCTCGATAAGATTGGTCACGAAGCCCTCGAACGAACCGGATTCAACAGATGGAACGGCCTGCGGGGAATGCTTGTCCACTCCCCGCCAGCCACGGCGCCGTCACTTCTTGCCGTAATATTCCTTGAGCTTGTCCTCGGGCAGTTCGCTCGGCCACCAGACGTTGGCGGTCAGGTCGTCGCGATAGTATTTTTTGGCCTTGTCCTGGTCCCATCCGTCGGGATTGTAGACATAGCGCTTGTAGAGCTGCTGACCCTGGAGCAAAGCGACAGCGGCGCGCACGCCGGCAGCGCCCTGGGCGGGGCTGTATTCCGGCGAGATCGACTTGAAGCCGTCCGTGATCCACTGGCCGAAATAGCCATTGTTGCCCTCGCCCGAAATCGGCGGAATGGGCGTACCGAACTGCTTGAAGACATCGACGCAGGCGCGCGTCATGTCAGCGCCGGACGACCAGATGCCGTCGACCTGCGGATTGTTCAGGTAGAGCGTCTCGCACAGCTTCTTGGCCTTGTCGTACTGCCAGTCGCCATGCTCCTCGGCGATGATCTGCACATGCGTGCCCTTGAGCGATTCCAGCAGGCCGTTGTAGCGGTTGGTGTCTTCCGGATGGCCGGCAAGGCCACGCAGGACCCAGATCTTGCCGTTGTCGCCGACGGTCTTCACCAGCCAGTCGCCCATCACCTTGCCGAAATGCTCGGCGCCGCCCTGGATTTCTGTGGTGTAGGCGTCGGAATCGATGCGGCCGGTGTGAAGGATGACCGGGATGCCGGCGGCGACCGCCTTGGCAATGCTGGCATTCGCCGACGTGCTGGTCACCGGCTGAACGATGATCGCGTCGACATGCTGTGCGATCAGGTCCTCGATGTCGGCCACCTGTTTCTTCTGGTCGAAGCCGGCATCGAGCAGGATGAATTTCGAGATGCGCTTGTCCTTGGCCGCGGCGTTCTCCGCCTCATGCGCCACCTGCACCGTCCAGGTGTTTGCGTTGACGCCGAAGTCGCTCATGCCGATGATCCAGGGCGGATCCTTCTTGAACGCGCCGGCCGCGGTCATGCGCGTGTCGTCGGGGCGCGGCGCGACGCCGTCCATCAGCTTGACGTCTTCCGCATGCGCCAGGGACGTAACGGCGAGCGCTGATGCGACGAGCACTCCCAGACCGACGGTTTTCAGCAATCCTAACATTGAACTCTCCTCCTTGTGGTTGCCCCGGCCTACGAATTCGTATGGCCGGAGGTACGAATGCGTACGGGCCGCGAGACGCTCTCCCAATGCATGCTCGTCGTCGCAAACCGACCGATGCACGCAATTCTCCCGCCCCCGACCACATGCGTGGCGAGGCCCCAACACAGGCTGGACGACGATGACGGTTGAGAACTCCTCCGGCCACTTTAGAAGCACAGCGGATTCGCCCTGTCAATAGTTAGTCATGTTGAATGACTATTCCCTTGCTTGCCTTTCACCGCTCCGCTATCCATCATGAATGGCGCTCGCCGGCATCGGCGCGCTGTCAGTCCCGGCGGGAAAAACATGCGATCAGTCTTGTGCTACGGCGACTCCAACACGCACGGCCAGATCCCCGGCAGGGGGCCGCTCGAGCGCTATGGTCCAGATGAGCGCTGGCCGGGCATATTGCGTTCTCAGCTAGGTCCCGACTGGTATGTCATCGAGGAGGGATTGAGCGGCCGGACCACCGTCCACGACGACCCGATCGAGGGCGCACACAAGAACGGCCGAACCTATCTTCGCCCATGCCTGCAGAGCCATGCGACGCTCGACCTCGTCATCATCATGCTCGGCACCAACGACCTGAAGATCCGCTTCAACAAACCGCCGTCGGAAGTGGCCATGGGCATAGGCTGCCTCGTCTACGACATCAAGGAGCTGGCGCCCGGGCCGGGCGGCTCGACGCCCGAGATCATGATCGTGGCGCCGCCGCCGATGCAGGACGACGTCAAGGAATGGAAGTCGATCTTTGCCGGCGCGCCGGAGAAATCGCGCCTGCTGGCGCTCGAGTTCGAGGTCCTGGCGGACTCGCTCGAACTGCATTTTTTCGATGCCGGCTCGGTGGTGTCCTGCAGCGAAGCGGACGGCTTTCACATCGATGCCGAGGCGCACAGATTGCTGGGCACCGCACTTGCCCGCGCGGTCGACGCCATCGGCTGGAGCCGCTCGACATGAGCGACCATAGCGCCGCCAGGCAACGCGCTCTTACCGACGGGGCGACCCTTGCCTGACATGAGATTCGCGCCACCCAACCCCTTGCGCATCGCCGATCGTGCGAGCGGGCTGAATGCATTGAGCGTGCGCAGCTACAATGAGCGGCTGGTGCTCTCGCTGCTGCTTCAGAACGAAGGCATTTCGCGGATGGAAATCGGCGAGAAGACCGGCCTGTCGGCGCAGACGGCCTCGGTCATCGTCCGCTCGCTGGAACAGGAAGGCCTGGTCTCGCAGGGCGAGGCGCAGCGCGGCCGCGTCGGGCCGCCCACCATCCCGCTTTCACTCAACCCGGAGGGCGCCTATGCGGTTGGCGTCGGCTTCAGCCGGCGCAGGATCGACATCGCGCTCATCGATTTCATCGGCACCGTGCGCTTCCACATGCAGTTGCCGGCGGATGAAGCCAATCCCTTTCCGCAAAGCGGCGATCTGCTGGGTGCGATCAGGCAAGCCATGACCAGCCTGCCGGTCGAGGCGCGCAGCCGGGTCGCCGGCATCGGGCTGGCCGTCCCCGACGATGTCGACACGATGGCTGCAACCCGCAACGGATCGAGCACCTCGCTGAAGGCCTTGCAGGCTGAGATCGAGGAACAGATCAAGCTGCCGGTTTTCGTGCAGAACGACATCACCGCGGCAGCCGGCGGCGAGAGCATGTTCGGCGTCGCAAAGCCGCTCAACGACTATCTGTTCTTCTATCTCGGTGCACGGCTGCAGAGCAGGCTCATCCTCAACCACCAAATCTACAAGGGAAACTCCAGCGCCAGCTTCGATCACGGCCTGATGCGCCTGGAGAGCGAACTGGCCATGCGCGGGCGACCGTCCGAAATCATCTGGAGCAGCAGCCCTGAGTGGCCTGGTCTGGGCGAGGCCTACAGCACATGGCTGGGGGAATGCTCAAACCGCTTGAAAACGTCGATCTCAGCGCTGACCCAGTTTGTCGAATTCAGGACGGTCGTCCTGTCCAGCTATGCCCCGCAAAAGATCGCCGAGGCCCTGTGCGACGACATCGGCCGGGAATTCCCCGCCATCGAAGCGCTGCCGGCGCGCGTCACCATCAGCCCGAAGGCCGTCGGCGCGGCAAGCCTGCCATTCAGTTCGCGCTTCATGATCCAGTGATCGAGCCGAACCGGGGCTGCCGGTCGGCCGATCATGCCCCGCTGCAGGTCCATCGATGATTTTCAGGTGACCCGAGCGAATCCGCTTGCCAGGAGGCGTCACTTAATAGCATGTTAAGTGAACCCTGAGATCGCCATGAAAATCGCTGCGGATCACGCACTCAACGACAATGCCGCGACCAGCGCCGAAGCGCGTCGCTCGACGGTGTTGGGCAATCGCATCAAGGCCTATCGCACCACGCGGCGCCTGACGCTGCGCCAACTGGGCGACATGATCGGCACCACCGCCAGCTTCCTGAGCCAGCTCGAGCGCGGCCTTTCGGGAGCCAACACCAGCACGCTGATGCTGATTGCCAATGCGCTCGGCATCAGCCTCGCCGATCTTTTCGACGAATGCGAAGTGTCGCCGCACGCGGTGCTGGCACGCGCCGAGCGGCCGGCGCTGCCGACCAGCGAGGGCTACCGCAAGACGCTGCTGTCGCGCCGGCCGATCCGCGAGATGGAAGTCTATTGCGGCGAGTTCGCCGTCGGCGGCTCGACCGGCGACGTGCCCTACACGCACGGCAACGCAAACGAGATGTTCCTCGTGCTGCGCGGACGCGTGCAACTGACGCTCGGCGACGAGAGCTTCACCCTCGAAGAGGGCGACAGCATCGAATATTCGACCTCGACGCCCCACCGGACGATCAATGTCGGCGATACGGTGGCCGAAGTGCTGTGGATCATTGCGCCGCCGACAAGCGGCGCCATCGACCTCGACCAATATGTAGCCCGGAAAACGCTCGCGCCCGGTCTGCCAAAATCAAACAGCGAGCCATCGGAGGGTTAGAAAATGGGAAGCAGATCAAGATTGGCCGGGTTCGTCGGCGCCGCCGCACTGGCCTTGCTTGCGGCCGCCGCTCACGCGCAGAACGCACCGCCGGCCGGGACCGTGGTGGACGGGTCGCTGAAGGGCAAGACGCTGACCTTCGTCTCCTATGGTGGCATCTACCAGGACGGCCAGGTCGCCGCCCTCAAGGAATTCGTCGACAAGAGCGGCGTCAAGCTGCTGAACGACGGGCCGACCGAAATCGCCAAGCTCCAGGCGCAGGTGGAATCAGGCAATGTGACCTGGGATGTCGTCGATACGGACGATTTTCCGCCCTTCGTGCATTGCGGAAAACTGTTCCAGAAACTCGACCTGACCAAACTCGACATCTCGCACATCCCGGCGGGCCAGGTCGGTGAGTGCAGCGTGCCGGCGATGAACTACGGCATGGTCCTGATGTACAAGAACGACAAGTACAAGGACAATCCGCCGAAGGACTGGAAGGATTTCTTCGACACCGCGAAATTCCCCGGCACGCGCGCCATCGACGGCAGCGGCAGCCCGCTCGGAGGCCTGATCGAACAGGCCATCCTGGCCGATGGCGGCAAAGTCGACGCCATGACGCCGGCCGACATCGACAAGGGCATCGCCAAGATCAAGGCGATCGGTCCCGACACCATCTTTTGGAAGACCGGCGCAGAATCCCAGCAGCTCGCCGAATCCGGCGAGGCCGACATGATCATCATGTGGACCGGCCGCGCCATGACGGCGGTCAAGAATGGCGCTGCCTACACGCCGGTGTGGAAGGACTGGCTGGTCGTCATGGACCAGTTGACCATCCCGGTCGGCGCCAAGGACACCGACGCCTCCTACGCGCTCATCAACGCCTATCTCGGCAAGAAATCACAAGAAATCCTGACCGAGCAGACCTCCTACTCGCCAATCAACAACGAGGCACAGCCGAAGGTCGACGCATCCGTCGCAGCCTTCCTGACCAACACGCCGGACCACGCCAAGCTCGGCTACCAGCAGAACATCAAGTTCTGGGTCGCCAACTTCGCCGCCGCGTCCGACAAGTGGACGGCGCTGATGGCCGGCAACTGAGCCGGCTACCACTGAGGTGACGGCGTGAGCCAGACATCGCATACGCCGACGGCCGGGGGTGATCATCCCCGGCCGTCAGGTGCCGTGCAGGGGCCGCAGCCGCGCCTGCGCCTTGCCACCTATCCATCGCTGCTGGCGATGCCGGCCCTGCTCCTGCTTATCGCGGCTATGGGCTATCCCTTGCTGACCGTCACGCTGCGCAGTTTTTCGGACCCGGCCTGGGGCCTGCAGAACTATGTCTGGTTCTTCTCCACGCCGGTGAACGTCACCGTCCTGTTGCGCACCTTTTCCATCGCCGCCTGGGTCACCATCGTCTGCGTGATCGCAGCCTATCCCTATGCCTATCTCATGACGGCCGTCGGGCCGCGCCTGCGGCTGGTCCTCATCCTGTGCGTTTTGGTGCCATTCTGGGTCAGCGGCGTGGTGCGCACCCTGGCCTGGGTCATCCTGCTGCAGGATTCCGGCATCATCAATTCGGTCATCAGGCTGTTCGGCTTTGACGGCGTGAAGCTGATCCGCACGCAGACCGGCGTGGTCATCGGCATGGCGCAGGTGCTGCTGCCGTTCATGATCCTGCCGCTCTATTCGGTCATGCGCGGCATCGATTTGCGCCTCGTGCAGGCGGCGCGCAGCCTCGGCGCGCGCCCGGCACGCGCCTTCCTGCAGATCTACCTGCCGCTATCGCTGCCCGGCGTCTTCGCCGGCGCCATCATCGTCTTCATCCTGTCGCTCGGCTTCTACATCACCCCAGCCCTGCTCGGCGGCCCGCGCAGTACCATGCTGTCGACGCTGGTGCAGAGCCAGGTGCTCAGCCTGCTCAACTGGGGCCGCGGCGGCGCCATGGGCGTCGTGCTGCTGGTCGCGACCTTCGTGCTTCTGGCGCTCGCCGCCCCGCTGATGCGCCAGCGCCACAAGCAGGCGTCCAGATCATGAGACTAGCTCCGTTCCGCATTCTGCTCGGCCTGTTCTGCCTGCTGGTCGCCGTGTGGCTGGTGATGCCGACGCTGGTCATCATCCCGATGTCGTTCAACGAGAAGAAGTCGCTTGCCTTCCCGCCCTCCGGCTTCTCCTGGCAATGGTACGAGAATTTCTTCACCAACCCAGATTGGCTGTCGAGCTTCTTCAATTCGCTCAGGGTCGCGGGCCTCGTCGCCGTCGCCGCCACGCTGATCGGCACGCTGGCCGCACTCGGCCTGAGCCGCATGAAACATTCCGGCGCCGGCTTGTTGCGCGCCATCCTGATCACGCCGATGATCGTGCCCGGCGTGGTGCTGGCGATCGGCATCTATGCCGTCTACCTCGACTACCAGCTCGTCGGCACCACCACCGGCTTCGTCATCGCGCACACGATGCTGGCGATCCCTTTCGTCATCATCGCCGTATCGGCAAGCCTCGAAGTCTTCGACGTGCGGCTGGAGACGGCGGCGGCCAGCCTCGGCGCCGACCGCTTCACCGCCTTCCGCACCGTGACCTTGCCGCTGATCGCGCCCGGCATCCTGTCCGGGCTTTTGTTTGCCTTCGTCACCTCCTTCGATGAAATCATCGTCGCGCTGTTCATCACCAGCCCGTATTTGAAGACCTTGCCCGTGCAGATCTTCACCAGCATCACCCGAGACGCCGACCCGACGGTGACGGCCGTCGGAACCATCATCTTCATTGCCACGACGCTGATCATCAGCGCGGGGCTGATCATCAGCTCGAAATCGACGAGGAGTTGAGATGACTGCGAGGGAACGTGGCGCGGCCATCGACATCAAGGCCGCAACAAAGCGTTACGGCAATTTCACCGCGCTCGACGATGTCACCCTGCATATCGAGCCGGGCGAGTTCATGACGCTGCTGGGGCCTAGCGGCTCCGGCAAGACCACCACGCTCAACGTCGTTGCGGGCTTCACCGACCTCACATCAGGCGATCTTGCCGTCGGCGGCAAAAGCATCGTCGCCCTGCCGGCGCACAAGCGCAACATCGGCGTCGTCTTCCAGCACTACGCGCTGTTTCCGCACATGACGGTCGGCAAGAACGTCGCCTATCCCCTCACCTTGCGCGGCATGGACAAGCAGGCGCGCGACCGTCTCGTCGTACGCGCGCTGGACATGGTCAAGATGGCCGACTTCGCGCATCGCTATCCCTCGGAGCTCTCAGGCGGCCAGCAACAGCGCGTGGCGCTGGCGCGCGCCATCGTCTTCGATCCGCCGCTGCTGTTGATGGACGAGCCGCTCGGCGCGCTCGACAAGAAACTGCGCGAATGGCTGCAGCTGGAAATCAAGCGCATCCACCGCGAACTCGGCACCACTTTTGTCTATGTCACGCATGACCAGGAAGAGGCCCTGGTTCTGTCCGACCGCATCGCCGTGTTCAACCAGGGACGCATCGAACAGGTCGGAACCGGCCGCCAGCTCTACGACGAGCCGACGACCTTGTTCGTAGCCAAGTTCATCGGCGAATCGACCAGCCTGCGCGGCGAGGCCCAGACGTCCGGAAACGAGACCAGCCTGACGATCGCCGGCCAGAAGATCGTGGCCAACGGCAAGCTTGCCGGCGGCCGCAAACCGGTGGTCCTGCTGCGCCCGGAAAAGCTTTCGCTTGCCGGCACCAACACGCCGCCCGCTGCCGGGCAGAACAGCCTCACCGGTGAGGTCAGCGAAGCGATCTATCTGGGGTCGGGTTCGAAATACCAGGTGACGCTTCGCGACGGCTCGGTCGCCATCGTGCGCTCGTCGCTGGAAGCCACACCGTTCTCGATTGGTGACACGGTCGATCTGCGCTGGTCGGTCGTCGATGCAAAACTTCTTGCCGACGACGACCGCGCCGACATGACGATGACCTGATCGCTCTTTTCCCCGCAGGAATTTTAGACATGGACGCCAAAGTCAACGGCAACGTCTCGTTCTGGTATGCAGACATCGGTCTGCCGGCCTATCGCGCGCCGCTCCCGGGCGACCTCGAAGCCGATGTCTGCATCGTGGGCGCCGGCTATACCGGCCTATGGACAGCCTACTATCTCAAGCAGGCCGATCCATCGATCCGCATCGCCATCGTCGAGCGGGAGTTCGCCGGCTTCGGCGCGTCGGGCCGCAATGGCGGCTGGCTGTCCGGCGGCTTCAGCTGGTCGCGCGAGAAATATCTGCAGACGTCGACGCGCGGCGCCGTCATCGACATGGAAACCGCCATGCATGGCACGGTCGACGAAGTGATCAAGGTGACCGAGGCCGAAGGCATCGATGCCGATATCCGCCGCGTCGACAATCTGACAGTCGCCACCAACCCGCCGCAGCTCGAACGGATCAAGGCCGCCTATGCCGATGCGATCGGTTGGAGCGTGCCGCAGGACCGCGTCAGCCTGATCGGCCAAGAAGACGCCAAGGCCCGCATCAACATCAAAAATGTGCTTGGCGGCTATATCCACCACGGCACCGCGCGCGTGCAGCCGGCCAAGCTGGTGCGCGGCTTGTCCGAAGCCGTCGAACGGCTTGGCGTGCCGATCTACGAACAGACCACCGTGACCGGCATCGAGAAGGGCAAGGTCATGACGAACCGCGGCACGGTGCGCGCGCCGATCATCATCCGCGCCACGGAAGGCTTCACGGCCGGCATACCAGGCAACGAACGGCTCTGGCTGCCGCTCAACAGCGCGCAGATCATCACCGAGCCGCTGCCGCAGTCGCTATGGGACGAGATCGGCTGGCAAGGCCATGAACTCCTGGGCGACGCCGCGCACGCCTATTGCTATGCCCAGCGCACGAGGGAAGGCCGCATCACCATGGGCGGACGCGGCGTACCCTATCGCTACGGATCGCAAACGGATGTGCGCGGCCAGACGCAGCAGGCGACCATCGAGAGCCTGCATGCCATCCTCACCCGGCTGCTGCCGCAGACAGCCAGGCTTCGCATCGACCACGCCTGGTGCGGCGTCCTGGGCGTGCCGCGCGACTGGTGCACGACATCAGGCCTCGACCTTGAAACCGGCATCGGCTGGGCTGGCGGCTATGTCGGGCTCGGCGTCTCGAGCTCCAACCTTTCAGGCCGCACGCTGCGCGACCTCATCCTGCGCCGCGACACCGAACTGCCCCGCCTGCCCTGGGTCAACCGAAAGGTCAGCAAATGGGAGCCCGAGCCGATGCGCTGGCTCGGTGTCCACTCGATGTATCAGCTCTACCGCGTCGCCGACGAGCGCGAGGAAGCCGGCCTCCAGCACACGTCGAAACTGGCCGCGATCGCCGACCGCATCACCGGGCATTGAGCCTTCGGCAAAAGTCCAAAAACCTTCTGCATTTTCAGTGCCTGCCCGGAGACTGCCATGACTGACTTCCAGATCTTCGCCCACCTCGCCTCGATCGATCTCGGCGAGCCCGAACCCAAGCCGACCTCGATCAGCGGCGATCAGCTCGAAGCGTCGAAGACGCTGTGGACCTCGCCGGACGGCACACTGGAAGTCGGCGTTTGGGAGTGCACATCAGGCCGCTTCACGGCCTCGCGCGACAGCAATTCCGAAACCTGCCACATCGTCTCGGGCCGCGTCTCGCTGCATGGTCCCGATGGCCGCAGCGAGGACGTCGGCCCGGGCGAAATGCTGGTGCTGCCGAAAGGCTGGAAAGGCGAATGGACGATCCACGAGAAGACGCGGAAGCTCTACATCCTGCACTTCGAGGCGTGATCCGGCTGGTACAGCCGCTACTCGTCGTCTGAACGATTGCTCTCGGTGACAACAGGCTTGCCTTCTATCACCTGCCGCAAGGCGTCGTTGATGCGGTCCTGCCAACCGGGACCGTCCTCCTGGAAATGGTCAAGCACGGCGCGGTCGATCCGGATCGAAACAAGCTCCCTGACGCCTGGAGCGGCCGAAGGCTCACGAACCGGGGCAGCCGGCTTCTTTACTGGCTTGAAAGCCGCCTCGGCGGCCGTCATTGGATTTGTCGGTCGGCGCGGAGGATTTGCCATTGGGTGCCCCTGACTGAAGACGATTCGTGCTCGACACTGCAAGCTTGCACCACCTTAGCCCAACCAGCGTCGTCGCGCAGGTCCCCTTTGGTCAGGACGATCACTCGGCTGCCTGGAGACTCTGTGCGTTGATGATCACCCTGATCTCGGCGCGGCAGGAGCCGCAATTCGTGCCGGCATTCAGGGCCGCACCGATTGCCGCGACGCTGCCGCAGCCGCCGCGCACCGCTTCCGCGATCTGGTTGGCGCCGACGCCGAAACAGGAGCAGACGATGGCGCCGCGGTCGACGTCGATCCCGCCCGGCCGCCCGGCCACGATAGCCAGCCTGCCGCGCCGATCGACATGATCGGCGCTCAACTGTTCCGCCGCCCAGCCGCGCGACACGGCCACCGGGCCGGGTGCGACGAACAAGGCCCCGGACAGTTGATCCCCGTCGAAGGCGGCGATGCGATGCTGGCCGGCGTCGCGGTCGTGATAGGCAAGCATTTCCGCGCCCGGTGACGCGCCGGACAGCGACCCGGCAAAGCTGGCCCAGTCGATCTGGTCGTCGGCAAAGGCAAGTTCGACCCGCCAGCCGCCCTTGCATTTGGCCATGGCCCAGTAGGCCGCAGTATCAGGCGCCGGTCTCTGCCGCGTCACAGCAAAGCCGAAGGCCTTTGCCGTGAATTTCTCAATACGGGCAGCGACATGTTTCAGCGCCGGCTGGCCGGAAATCGGATCGGTGAGCGGCGCGGTCAGCGTGTCGAGCCGGCCCTTGGCGGAAAACTGATCGGTCCAGTGCATCGGTGCAAACAGGCTGCCCTGGCGCTGGCGCGCCGTCACCAACGCACGCACCAGCACGTCGCCGCGCGGACTGGAAACGCGTGCGATGTCGGCGTCGCCAATGCCAAAGCGCTGCGCATCCGCCGGGTGGATTTCGACGAAGGGTTCGGCGATGTGCTGCGAAAGCCGCGGGCTTTTCCCCGTCCGCGTCATGGTGTGCCAATGGTCGCGGATACGGCCGGTGTTGAGGATCAGCGGATAGTCGGGGCTGGTGCGGACTTCCGTGGTCGGGCGGATGGCGATGAAGCGCGCTTTGCGGTCGGGCGTGTAGAAATCGCCGTTGGCGAAGAAGCGGGTGTTTTCGCCCCCTGGTTTAAGTCCAGCTTGAGCGCCCCCCTCTGGCCTGCCGGCCATCTCCCCCTCGAGGGGGGAGATTGGCAGCTTCGCCGACTGCCCTTGGTTTGCGAAGTTGGTAATTGGCGAAAGCTGTAGTGACAGCCGATCTCCCCCCCTGAGGGGGAGATGGTCGGCAGGCCAGAGGGGGGCGTCTTGGCTCGGCGCTGGCCATTGAAAGGGCTCAAGCGCCTCATACCCCTCCGTATCGATCCCGGCATGAGCCCCAATATCGAAATCCCGCACGCCGTCATTCTCGAACCCCGACAGCGCGGCGTGCTCGGCGAACACCCCCGCCGGCGACGCATAGGAAAACGCTTCGCCAAATCCCATCCGCTTGCCCACCTCGGCGACAATCCGCCAGTCGGGCCTTGCCTCCCCGGGCACGGGCAAAAAAGCGCGCTGGCGTGAGATACGGCGCTCGGAATTGGTGACGGTGCCGTCCTTCTCGCCCCAGGCGGCGGCGGGCAGCCGGACATGGGCGTGCCGGACGGTGTCGGTCTGGGCCAAGACGTCTGACACCACGACGAACGGGCACGCCTTGATCGCCGCTTCGACGGCGCCGGCATCCGGCATCGAATCGACCGGATTGGTGGCCATGATCCACAGCGCCTTGATGCGCCCGTCGGCCAACGCCTGGAACATCTCGACCGCCTTCAGGCCGGGCTTCTGCGCGATATCAGGCGCGTTCCAGAAGCGCTGCACACGGTCGCGATGGTCTGGGTTTTCGATCTCCATATGGGCGGCCAGCATGTTGGCCATGCCGCCGACCTCGCGCCCGCCCATGGCGTTGGGCTGGCCTGTCACCGAGAACGGCCCAGCGCCGGGTTTGCCGATGCGGCCGGTGGCGAGATGGCAGTTGATAATGGCGTTGACCTTGTCGGTGCCCGAAGACGACTGGTTCACCCCCTGGCTGTAGACGGTCACTGTCTTGGCCGTCGCAGCAAACAGGCTGTAGAAACGACCAAGCTCGTCCTCGCTCAGGCCCGTGGCGGCGGCGACGCCGGCCAGGTCGAGCGCCGATGCCGCGAACAGCGCTTGCCCGAAGCCGGTCGTGTGCGTCGTGATGTAGGTACGGTCGAGCGCATTGTGCTGGCCGAGATAGGCGAGCAGGCCGGTAAACAAAGCGACGTCGCCATCGGGCGCGATCGCCAGATGCATGTCGGCGATGTCGGCGGTCATGGTGCGGCGCGGATCGACCAGCACGATCTTCATCTCCGGCCGCTTTTCCCGGGCCGCCGCGATGCGCTGGTAGAGCACCGGATGGCACCAGGCGAGGTTGGAGCCGACCAGCACGATCAGGTCGGCAAGCTCCAAATCGTCATAGGTTCCCGGCACGGTGTCGGAGCCGAAGGCGCGGCGGTGGCCGGCGACCGAGGAGGCCATGCACAGGCGCGAATTGGTGTCGATGTTGGCGGAGCCGACAAAGCCCTTCATCAGCTTGTTGGCGACGTAATAGTCCTCGGTCAGCAACTGGCCGGAGACGTAGAAGGCGACCGCATCCGGGCCATGCTGGGCGATGGTTTGCGAGAAGGTCGAGGCGACCAGGTCGAGCGCTTCGTCCCAGCCGGCGCGGCGGCCGTGGATCTCCGGATGGAGCAGCCTGCCGTCGAGGTCGATGGTCTCGGCCAGTGCCGAGCCCTTGGAGCAGAGCCGGCCGAAATTGGCCGGGTGGTCGGGGTCGCCGCGGACGGACACCTGCCCGTCCGCGGCGACCTTCGCCAGCACGCCGCAGCCCACCCCGCAATAGGGGCAGGTGGTCCTCACCTCGCGCGCTTCGTCGATCTCCATGAGTTCAGGCCGCGCGGCTGGCCAGCGCTTCCAGCGCAATGAACAGACGCTCGCCTTCGACCCGCACCGGAATGGTGCGCACGGCGCCCTCGTCGGCGCCGAGCGCCTTGCCCGTCTCCAGCAAAATCCCCCAATTGTGCAAGGGGCAGGTCACCGCCGTGCCGTGCACGATGCCCTGGCTGAGCGGTCCGCCTCTGTGCGGGCATTGGTCATCGATAGCGTAGACCTGATCGTCCTGGGTGCGGAAGATCGCGACCTTGCCTTCCGGGGTGGCGAGGCAGCGTGCGCCGCGGCGCGGGATGTCGGAAAGGGAGCCGATCGATATCCAGTTCATGGGGCATTCCTCGGCTTTGCTTGATCTGAATGCGCCAAGGCACCCCCCTCTGTCCTGCCGGACATCTCCCCCTCAAGGGGGGAGATTGGCAGCTTCACTCCCGGCGCCTTTTCTTCAACACTGGAGATTGGCGAAAGCAGGTGTAACATCCCATCTCCCCCCTTGAGGGGGAGATGGCCGGCAGGCCAGAGGGGGGTGGCTCGCGAAAACATCTCCATCACTCCGCCGCCTGCGCAAACCCGACCGAGGCCATCGGCCGGAATTCGTGCTTGTCCTTGCCGGAAACGCGTTCCGACCACGGGTCGACCTGGGCGAATTTCTGGCTGAAGACGAAGCGCTCGTAGAACGCCTTGCGCTTGTCGCCATCGTCCATGATCTGGCGCTTGATCTCGGGGATGCCGATGCGCTTGGCCCATTTGTAGATGCGCTCCAGATAGCGTCCCTGCTCGCGGTACATCTGCGTCAGCGCCACGATATGCTCAAGCGCCTCATCCTCGGTCCTGACCAGGCCGAGCACCTCGGTGCCCTTGATGTCGAGGCCGGCCGCCCCCGCGAAATGGATCTCGTAGCCGGAGTCGACGCAGATAACGCCGACATCCTTGCAGGTCGCCTCCGCGCAGTTCCTCGGACAGCCCGACACCGCCATCTTCACCTTGGCCGGCGTCCACGAGCCCCACATGAATTTCTCGATGCGGATGCCGAGGCCTGTCGAATCCTGCGTGCCGAAGCGGCACCAGTCCGAGCCGACGCAGGTCTTCACCGTGCGCAGGCCCTTGGCATAGGCATGGCCGGAGACGAAGCCGGCCTGGCCGAGATCGGCCCACACCGCCGGCAGGTCCTCCTTGCGGATGCCGAGCATGTCGATGCGCTGGCCGCCGGTGACCTTGACCATCGGGATCTCGAACTTGTCGACGACGTCGGCGATGGCGCGCAGTTCGGCGGCGTTGGTCACGCCGCCCCACATGCGCGGCACCACCGAATAGGTGCCATCCTTCTGGATGTTGGCATGGACGCGCTCGTTGATGAAGCGCGACTGGTAGTCGTCGGCATAGTCGTCCGGCCAATCGCAGACGAGATAGTAGTTGAGCGCCGGCCGGCATTTGGCGCAGCCGCAGGAGGTCGTCCACTCCAGTTCCTGCATGACAGCGGGAATAGTCTTCAGGCTCTTGGCCTTGATCAGCCGGCGCACCTCGTCATGGCCGAGGGTGGTGCAGCCGCACATCGGCTGCACCGCCGCCGGATTGTATTTGTCGCCAATGGTCAGCACCATCAGCTTCTCGACCAGCCCGGTGCAGGAACCGCACGAGGCAGAGGCCTTGGTGTGGGCGCGCACATCGTCGAGCGAGGTCAGCCCCTTGGCAGTGATTGCGCCGGTGATCTTTCCCTTGCAAACGCCGTTGCAGCCGCAGATTTCCGCATCATCCGGCAAGGCTGCAACGGCCGCCATAGGGTCCAGCGGAGCACCCCCCTGGTAGGATTGGCCGAAGATGAGCGTATCGCGCATCTCGGATATGTCGGTCTGCTTCTTCTTCAGATCGTTGAACCAGGCGCCGTCGGCCGTCTCGCCATAGAGCACGGTGCCGATGATGCGGTCGTCCTTGAGCACCAGGCGCTTGTAGACGCCAGCGGCCGCGTCGCGCAGCACGATCTCCTGGCGGTCCTCACCCTCGGCGAAGTCGCCGAGCGAGAACAGATCGATACCGGTGACCTTGAGCTTGGTCGGCGTGTCCATATGGACGAAGGCCGCCGCCTCGTTGCCGGCAAGCTGGCTGGCTGCAACCCGCGCCATCTCGTAGAGCGGTGCGACGAGGCCATAGACCTGGCCGTCGACCTCGGCGCATTCGCCGAGCGCGTAGATGTCGGGATCGTTGCTGCGCATGCCTGCATCGACGACGATGCCCCTGTTGACGGCGATGCCGGCCTGTTTGGCCAGCGCCGAATTCGGCCTGATGCCGACGGCCATGACCACCAGCGTCGCCGGAATGATGGTGCCGTCGGCCAGTTCCACCTGCCCGACCTTGCCCTTGCCTGTGATCGCCTGTGTATTGGCCTTGGTGATGACCTTGATGCCGCGCTGCTCCACTGCACGCTGCAGCAGATAACCGGCAGCCGGATCGAGTTGGCGCTCCATCAATGTCGGCATGACATGCAGCACGGTGACGTCCATGCCTTGTGCGTTCAAGCCCGCCGCCGCCTCCAGCCCGAGCAGGCCGCCGCCGATGACCACCGCCTTGGCCCGCGACTGCGCGGCGAGCATCATCGCCTGCACGTCGTCGAGATCGCGATAGGTCAGCACGCCCGGCAGATCGTGGCCGGGCACCGGAATGATGAACGGCACCGAGCCGGTGGCGATGACGAGCTTGTCGTAGGGCTCGGTGACGCCATGGTCGGAGGTGACGGTCTTCGCCGTCCGGTCGATGGCGACGATCTTGTGGCCCTTGTAGAGGGTTATGTTGTTGGCGATGTACCAACCGTCGCCATGGATGATGATCTCCTCATAGGCCTTTTCGCCCGACAGCACCGGCGACAGCATGATGCGGTCGTAATTGACGCGCGGCTCGGCGTTGAAGATGGTGACGGTGTAGCGGCCCGGAGCCTGTTCCAGCAGGTGCTCCAGCATGCGCCCAGGGGCCATGCCATTGCCGATGATGACAAGTCTTTCACTCATGGTGCTACTCCGCGGCTTCGACGAAGCGGTGGCGTTCGTAGAGGAACTTCAGCACCGCCTCGCGGCAGCGCAGGAAGGTCCGGTCGGAAGAGAGTTCGACGCGCCGGCGCGGCCGCGCCAGCGGCACGGCAAGCACCTCGCCGATGGTCGCGGCCGGGCCGTTGGTCATCATGACGATGCGGTCGGACAGCAGCACCGCCTCGTCGACATCATGGGTGATCATGATCGTCGTCGAGCCGAGCCTGGAATGGATGTCCATCACCGCGTCCTGCAGATGGGCGCGCGTCAGAGCGTCGAGCGCACCGAACGGCTCGTCGAGCAGCAGGATCTTGGGCTCCATGGCCAGCGCCCGGGCAATGCCGACGCGCTGCTTCATGCCTCCGGAGATTTCCGCCGGGCGCTTGTCCTTGGCATGCGCCATCTGCACGAGATCGAGATTGCGCATGATCCAGTCGTGCCGCTCGGCCTTGCTCTTCGAACGGCCGAAAACCTTCGATACCGCGAGGTTGATGTTTTCGTAGACGGTCAGCCACGGCAGCAGCGAATGGTTCTGGAACACCACGGCGCGTTCGGGACCGGGGCTGTCGACCTCCTTGTCCTCGAGCAGCACGGCGCCCGCGGACACCTTGGTCAGCCCGGCGACCAGGTTGAGCAAGGTCGACTTGCCGCAACCGGAATGGCCGATGATGGAGACGAATTCGCCCTTGTCGATGGTCAGCCTGATGTCTTTCAGCACCTCGCTGACCTGATTGCCACGGGCAAAGGATTTGTCGATATGGTCGAGCTTCAGATAGGCCGTCATCGCCGCTCTCCTCACTTTGCCGTTGTGCCGCGGGTGACGAAGGCGCCGACTGCCGCGACCAGCCGGTCGAGGCAGAAGCCGGTGACGCCGATATAGGCGAGCGCGACGATGATGTCGGGCAGCCGCGACGAGTTCCACGCATCCCATATGAAGAAGCCGATGCCGACGCCGCCGGTCAGCATTTCGGCGGCGACGATGGCGAGCCAGGACAGGCCGATGCCGATCCTCAAGCCCGTGAAGATGTAGGGCGCGGCGGCCGGCACCATGATCTTGACGAAGAATTCGAACTGGTTGAGCCGCAGGATGCGCGAGACGTTGCGGTAATCCTCGGGGATGTTGCGCACGCCGACGGCGGTGTTGATGATGATTGGCCAGATCGACGTGATGAAGATGACGAAGATCGCCGACGGGCTGGAATCGCGGAACGCGGCGAGCGACAGCGGCAGCCAGGCCAGCGGCGGCACCGTGCGCAGGATCTGGAACACCGGGTCGAGGCCGCGCATCGCCCAGATCGACTGGCCGACCAGCGCGCCGAGCGCGACGCCGACGATCGCCGCCAGGCCGAAACCGATGGCGACACGCTGCAGCGAGATCAGCACGCGCCATGCCAGCCCGATATCCTGCGGACCATTGTCGAAGAACGGATGCGCGATCAAATCGTAGGCCTCGTTCCACACCTGGGTCGGCGGCGGCAGGCTTGATGTCGGCGACGAACAGGCGATCTGCCAAACGACCAGCATCAGCGCGATGACGACGATGGGCGGTACCAGCGCGCTCGCCAGTTTGCCGGCGATGGCGAGCGGATCGAAGCGACGCCGCGCCCTGGCGGTGAAGGCGATGACCGCTGCCGGCTTCGCAGGAAAGGCCTTCACCTTGGTGTCCTCGATAGTCTGGATCGACATGTCTGGGGAAAACTCCTTGGGGGCAGGTAGTGATCGCAAGCGGCGCAGGGCGCCGCTTGCTGTTAGGCTACGCCGAGGCCTTGATCTTCAGGCTGTCGAGATAGGCGGACGGGTTGGCCGGATCGAAGATCTTGCCGTCGAAGAAGGTCTCGACGCCGCGCGACGACGACGCCGGAACGTCGGCTGCCGCGACGCCGAGATCCTTGGCCGCCTCGCGCCACAGATCCTCGCGGTTGACCTGATCTACCAGCGCCTTGATGTCGGTGGTCGGCGCGAACTTGCCCCAGCGGATGTTCTCGGCGAGGAACCACGTATCGTGGCTCTTGAACGGATATGAGACGCCGCCCTTCCAGAACTTCATGTAGAGATCGGTGCCGTTGGCGACGCGGCCATTGCCGTAGTTGATGTCGCCCTTGAGGCGGCCGATAATGTCGGCGACGGGCACGTTCATCCATTGCCGCTTGCCGATGATGGCGGCCATCTCGTCCTTGTTCTCAGCAGCCTCGCACCATTGCTGGGCTTCCATGACGGCCATCAGGATCGCCTTGGTGGCGTTCGGGTACTTGTCAATGAATTCGGCGCGCAAGCCGAGCGCCTTTTCCGGATGCCCCTTCCACAATTCGCCCGTCGTGGCGGCGGTGAAGCCGACGCCCTGGTGGACGAGCTGCTCGTTCCACGGCTCACCGACGCAGAACACGTCCATGTTGCCGACCTTCATGTTGGCAACCATCTGCGGCGGCGGCACGACGATGGTGGAAACGTCCTTGTCGGGATCGATGCCGCCGGCGGCCAGCCAGTAGCGCAGCCACAGATCATGGGTGCCGCCCGGGAAGGTCATGGCGGCCTTGATTTCCTTGCCGGCCGCCTTCTTGGCGGCGAAGGCGTCTTTCAGCTTCGAGGCATCGAGGCCGGCACCGGTGCCGGCATATTCCTGGGCGACCGAAATGCCTTGGCAGTCGTAGTTGAGCCGCGCCACGATCGCCATCGGCATCGGCTGGTTGTTCTGCGTCACCTTGCCGGTGTGCATGAGGTAAGGCAGCGGCGTCAGGATATGGGCGCCGTCGATGCCGTTGGCCGCGCCGCCGAGCATCAGATTGTCGCGTGTCGCACCCCAGGAGGCCTGCTTGAGCACTTCGACATCGGGCACGCCGAACTTGGCGAACAGCCCCTTCTCCTTGGCGATCATCAGCGGTGCCGCATCGGTGAGCGCAATGAAGCCGAGCTTGGCGCCGCTGACCTCCGGAGTGGCGGTCGCAGCATAGGCGCCGGAAGGGAAGAGCTTGCGGGCCGCCACGAACAGTGCCCCCGTCATCGCGCTGCTGACCAGAAAATCGCGGCGCGTCATGTCCTTGAGGGTCGTTCCAGTCCTGATCCGTTTCGTCATCGTCGTCTCCGGTTGGGCGCGGCCTGGGATCCGCGTCGTCGATTGCGTGTTGATCAAAACAAAAAAGCCGCCAGCCAGGTCTTCGCGTCCGGGTGACCGGGAGCGCGCATTGACCTGAGCGGCAGCTTTGCCTGTGGCGCCCGCCATTGGACGCCTGTTCCGTGACCCGCGAAGGGCCTGTCTATTTCAAAGCAGGAACCGTGCCAGTTTCGATAGGAATGAAAAAGATCAATGAAATCAGCAATGCATGCCGGTCACCGACACGTCGGGGCCTATGGCTGGCAGGCAAAAGATTGTTCATTAGAGCAATCGGCCGCACAATTTTTGTGCAATGCACAAGAATGGCGCGGAAATGATCAGGCTTTTGCGCGAGCCGATTTCAGGCCGGTAATGTACGCGTCGATCTCGTCCGGATCGAAGATTTGGCCGTCGAAGAACCCGTCCGGGCCAAGCACGAGGCCAGCGCCTGTCGCGCCGACCGCGGTTGCAACCTTGAGCGCGCCCTCGACTTTCGAATTGGCGCCAGGAAGCGCCACGCCAAGCGGCTTCAGCGCCGAACGATAGAGGTCTGGCCGGTAGCAGTCGCGGGCGATGGCAAGGTTTTCAGGCGTGTGCGCCACGTGCCCCCAGCGCACCATCTGGGTGTAGAACCACAGCGCATGGCTCTTCCACGGAAAGTTCGCCGCCTTGTCGAAGGGGAGGAAGAAGTCGTCGATGGTCCGCTCCCCGCCGCCGCCCAGTCGGAGATGGCCGGTCAGGATCGGCATCTGCACGGCCGGCGGCAGGCCGAGGAAGCCGGCCTGCGCCATTACAGCTGCCAATTCGCCATGGTTTGCCGGATCCTGGCACCAGCGCGCCGAGTGATGCAGCGCGCGCAGCAGCGCCGCCAAGGCCTCGGGGTTTTCGTCTGCCCAGACCTTGCGCACGCCGATCACCTTCTCCGGGCTGTTACGCCATATCCGCGCCTTGACGGTGACGATATGCCCGGTACCGGCGGCCACCGCAGCACTGTTCCAGGGTTCGCCGACGCAGTAGCCGTCGATGCGGCCCGTGGCCAGCGCATCCGCCATGAAGGGCGGCGGCACGATGACGATCTCGATTTCGCGCGTCGGATCGATGCCGCAGGCGGCGAGCCAATAGCGCAATTCGTAATTGTGCCCGGAATGGGGATGCACCACGGCAAAACGCAGCGGATCGCCACCGGCCGCAGCGCGCTCGCGGATGAGCGCGCCAAGGGAGGCGCCGGCGCGCGCCGGATCGAGGTCGGCCTCTGCGCCATGCGCCACCATCCCAGCCCAAACGGCGTTGGAGACGGTGACGCAATTGCCTCCAAGCCCGAGCGAGAACGGCACGATGGTTTCCGAAGCGAGCGGCGTCAGCCCGAGATTGCAGGCGAGCGGCATCGGTCCCAACATATGCGCGAGATGGAAGTGACCGATGGCGATGCGGTCGCGGATGTTGGCCCAGGACGTCTCGCGGTGCAGGGTGAGGTCGATGCCTTCCCGTGCCGCGAAGCCGAGCTCGCCGGCCGCGACCAGCACTGCGCTGTCGAATAGCGGCATGAAGCCGGCGGTGACCTGGTGCGCGGCAATCATGCTCATTCGTCCTCCGCCGGTCCGAGCAGCCCGGCGGCAGTCACCAGGCTCTGGGCGATGTCGCCGATCTTGCGGTTCTGGTTCATCGCCGTCTTGCGCAGCAGCGTGTAGGCTGCCTCTTCGGAGAGGCCGCGCGATTTCATCAGGATGCCCTTGGCGCGGTCGATCACCTTGCGGCTTTCGAGCTCGCCGCGAACCTCTTCCAGTTCGCGCGCCATGCGCGAAAAGGCGTTGAAGCGGCTGACCGCCATGTCGAGGATCGGCTTGACGCGCTCCTGCCGCAGACCGTCGACGACATAGGCTGAAACGCCGGCATCGACCGCCGCCTCGATCGAGGCCTGGTCGGAGCGGTCGACGAACATGGCGATCGGCCGTTTTACGGCGCGCGACAATTGGAACATGTTTTCCAGCATGTCGCGGTTCGGGTTTTCGAGATCGATGACGATGACGTCCGGCTCGATCTCGGCGATCCGCCGCGCAATGCCCGTCACGTCATGGATGACGGTGACCCGCTCATGGCCGGCCTCGCGCAGCCCCGCCTCGATGATCGCGGCGCGGATGCGGTTTTCATCGATCACCAGGACGGCGAGTGCGGTTCGAACCATGCCTGCATTGTGACCAAGCGAAGGAATTGTGCAATGCGGTATGGTTGAACAACCCGATATTCGCCGACCGCGCTGCAGGAGCCTAATCCGCCGCCAGCGCCGTCACCTCGCGGCGGAAGGGCAGTGCGTCGCCGATATCGGCTTCGTCCAACTCGCGCGCGAAGCGGTGGCCGGCATAGGTTGCCCAGGCGATCGGACCCGGAGCTTCGGCGTCGCCGATGACCTTGATCGAGCGGATTCCACTGTCGGCCCATTCGTCCCGCCGCGCCTTCAGCTCGTGCCAGGCGCCGTCGTCCTGCTGGCGCGACGTCACCAGCACGACCGCGTCAGCGGCGATGTCGCTTCGGGCGCCCGTATAGGCGCAGGCAGTGACAACCCCATCAGCCACGATGCGCGTCACGGTCCGGTTCAGCACGATCTCGACGCCGAGCTCGGCCAGCCGGCGATGGATGGCGCCCTGCTCCAGTGTGTTGCGGGTCCAGTCGGACACATAGGCCGACGGCGTCACCAGCGTCACCTTCGCGCCCTGCCGCGCCATCAGCTCGGCCAGAACACCGCCCATGTAATAGTGGTCGTCGTCGAACAGCACGACACTGCCGGTCGGCACATTGCCGCCCATCAGATCGTCCGGCGTGTAGACCGGCATGGCCGGGTCCACCGGCATGGGCACGACATGCGCGCGCGCCACGCCGTCGCGGCGCCATGTCGAGCCGGTGGCGATGGCAATGTTTTGAAAGCCGAAGGCCAGTATGTCGTCGGCCGACAATCGGCTTTCGAAATAGACGTCGACATTGGACATCTGGCTGAGCTGATACTGGCGATAGTCGCGGACGCGTCCCCATGCGGAGAGACCGGGCAAGCGGCATTCGCGCGCCACGCGGCCGCCGAGCTCGGTGCCGGCTTCGGCGATGGCCACCTGATAGCCGCGCAGGCCAAGCGCCCGGGCGGCCTCCAGCCCAGCGGGACCGGCGCCGACGATGAGCACACTGTCGCTGTCGCCTTTGGGCTGCATGCGTTCGGGATGCCAGCCCTTGCGCCACTCCTCCATGAAGGTCGGGTTCTGCGTGCAGCGCGAAATCGACATGGTCATGTCGCCGGTGATGCAGATGTTGCAGCCGATGCATTCGCGGATGTCCTCGATCCGCCCCTCCTCCACCTTCTTCGGCAGGAAGGGATCGGCAATCGACGGCCGCGCGCAGCCGATGAAATCGAGCGTACCGGACTTGATCATCTTCACCATCACGTCAGGCGACGTGAACCGCCCGACGCCGACGACCGGCTTCGAGGTCAGTTTCTTGATGCCGGACACCAGGCTCTCCTGCGCCCCCTCCTCCTTGAACCGCGACGGCCCCGAACAATCCTCCCAGGCGCCATGCGCCAGATCCCAGAGGTCGGGCAGGTCCGCATGCATCTCGATCATGTCGCGGACTTCGGAATTGGCAAAGCCGAGCTCGCCGATCATCTCGTCCAGCGACAGCCGCAGCGTCAGGCCGCAGGTGTCGCCGATGGCATCCCTGCCCTCCTCGATCAGCTCGCGCATCAGCCGCGAGCGATTTTCCAGCGAGCCGCCATATTCGTCGCTGCGCTGGTTGGTGGCCGTGGACAGAAAGTGCTGGATGATGCCGAAGCCATGCGCGCCGTAGAGGCAGACCAGGTCGAAGCCCGCCAGCCTGGCGCGTTTGAAGGCATTGCGGTGCCAGCGGCGCAGGTCACGAATATCCTGCTTGTCCATGGCGCGCGCCTGCACCGGATCGTTGGTGAAGGTCCGGATCGGCAGAGCCGACGGTCCGCGCGGCACTTCCTTGGTGTAGAGGTTCGGTCCGTTGATGCCTGAATAGGCCAGCTGGATGCCGGCCAGCGCGCCATGCTGGTGCATGGCCTTGGCCATCTTCGCCAGGGCCGGGATATCGGCATCGTCCCAGAGCCTGAGTTCGATGAAGGGCGTGATCTCCGAAGTATGGTGCATCTCGGTCTGCTCGGTGAAGATGACGCCCCAGCCGCCTTCCGACTTGATGCGGCGCATCTCGGCCGCGGCCGAGGGGTCGCGGTAGCCGCCGCCATTGCAATGCGGAACCTGATAGAAGCGGTTCTTGGCGGTCACCGGACCGATCTTCACGGGCTCGAACAGAATGTCGTAGCGTGGATCGCGCATGGAACGTGCCTTCCTGCCAGCGTCGCCTGCGGCATGCCCGATCATGGTTCGAGCCGTAGCGCAAGCGGCCCAGCTCAGTGGGTTGATGCCGTGAGACCATTCATAAGTTGCGGCAAGCGCCGGAAAACAACAGATTTCTTCTGTGCCGGTTAGGCCGCGCCTAATCGCACTTACCGGGATTAGCATCCGCTGAATCCCGGCTGAGCCAAATGCGACTTCAAGGCCACTGCCGCGCGATGCTAGATACACGCACGGCCAACGAGACATGAGACGCATGGACAGCATCCGGATTCTTGAAAAGCTGATCGCATTCCCGACGGTGAGCCGCGACTCGAACCTCGATCTCATCGGCTATGTCACGGATATGCTGGACGCGCATGGCATTGCCAGCCACATCATCCACAGCGAGGACGGCCACAAGGCCAACCTCTTTGCCACCATCGGACCGGCCGACGCTTCCGGCATCATGCTGTCCGGTCACACCGACGTCGTTCCCGTCGACGGCCAGGCCTGGACGCTGCCGCCCTTCGAGATGACGAATCGCGACGGCAAGCTTTACGGACGCGGCGCGGCCGACATGAAGGGTTTTGTGGCCTGCGCGCTCTCGGCCTGCCTCAAGGCCTCGAAAATGACGCTGCGGACACCGCTGCACCTGGCGCTTTCCTACGACGAGGAGATCGGCTGCATCGGCGTGCGCAGCCTCATCGACATGCTGCAGGCGGCCCCGCAGCGGCCGTTGCTGTGCATCGTCGGCGAGCCGACCGAGATGCATGTGGCGACGGGCCACAAGGGCAAGCTTGCCGCACGCGCCCTGTGCAAGGGACGCGAAGGCCATTCGGCGCTGGCCCCGCTGGCGCTCAACGCCATCCATCTCGGCTGCGACTTCGTCGCCGCCTTGCGCCGCGAGCAGGACAGGCTGGTGCGCGATGGCGCCCGCGACGGCGACTACGACATTGCCTACACGACCGTCCATGTCGGCAAGATCAATGCCGGCGTGGCACTGAACATCGTGCCGAACCTCTGCCAGGTCGACTTCGAAATCCGCAATGTCGCCGCCGACGATCCGCACGAGATTCTCGACCGCCTGGGCATGGAGGCCACGCGCATTGCCGCTGAAGCCTCGATCATCGCGCCCGAGGCGGCGATCGACATCGACATCACCAACACCTATCCCGGCCTGGCCACGCCAGCCAGTTCGCAGGCCGTCGCCTTCATCAAATCGTTGACCGGCGCCAACAACACCATCAAGGTGGCCTTCGGCACGGAAGGCGGCCTGTTCAGCCGTGATCTCGGCACACCGACGGTCGTCTGCGGGCCAGGATCGATGGCGCAAGGGCACAAGCCGGATGAATTCGTCAGCGTCGAGCAGATGCGCCGCTGCGACGACATGCTGGAGAAATTGCTGCAGCGGCTTGCCGACCAACAGCTTCAGCTGGCGTAGCCGGACGATTCCGGTTCCGCTGAATAGCCGAACCGGGCGCTACTTCTGCGGAAGCGCTGCCTGGCCGACGGCCCGCTCGGCGCCGAACACACCTTGCTCGACGACAAAATGCCGGCAGTGGTCGATGAACGCCTGGGCGGTTTGCGTCCGGTGTTCGGAATTGGGCAGCGCGACGCCCATGGTCAGCGGCCGCAGATCACCATCCAGCGGCACAAAGACCAGCGGCTTGCCGTCCGGCGCCAGCGTGTTGAGCGGCCGCATATTGGCGATGCCGTAGCCGAAGCCGTTGGCCACCATTGAGCGCATGACCGCGATGTCGCCGGTGCGCTCGGCAATGTTGGGCCGGATACCCCGCTGGTGGAATGCCGACAGGAAATATTCGCGGCTGTACGGCAGGTCGAGCAGCACCATCGGCTCGTCGGCCAGTTCCTCCGTCGTGATCGACGCCTTGGCCGCGAAACGATGCCCCGCCGGCAGCATGACATAGGCCGGCACCAGCATCAGCGGCTCGAAGGTCATGTCCTGCGACAGTTCGAGATCGTAGGTCAGGGCAAGGTCGATTTCACCGCGCTGCAGCATCTCGAGCAATTGCCCCTGATTGCGCTCGAACTGGCGCACGCGCACATCGGGATAAGCGCGCTCGAACCGCATCCGCAGCGCCGGCAGCACGATCTGCGCAAAGGTCAGCAGGCATCCCACGGCCAGCGGGCCGCGCACCTTCTCGGCAAAATCGCCGGCGACGTCATGCAAGGCATCGGCATCGTTGAGCAGCCGGGCGGCTTCCTTGAGGAAGATGCGGCCACCGGCGGTGAGCGACAGGCCATGCGAATGCTTGCGGACAAAAAGCTGGACGCCGAACTCGGTTTCCAGCTGCGCGATGGAGGCCGAAATCGATGGCGGCGACACATTGACCTGTTCGGCCGCCTTGGCGATGGAGCCGGCTTCGCCCACGGCAACGAAATATTCCAGCTGTCTGAGCGTGAAGCGTAGCGGCATGGCTGGCTATGTTGCCGGTTTGAGGGCTTCGATCAAGCCTAATGCATGTCGCGCAAAAGTGGCCCCGGTTTTGCGCAAACGACATGCATGGAGCAAAGGCCTGAAGCGCATTGCTTGAATCCGTTCAATCGCGATGCGCTTTGGGCGCCCATCAGTATTTGATCCATGTCGTTTTGAGCGCGGTGTATTTGTCGAGCGCATGCAGCGACAGGTCGCGGCCGAAGCCGGATTGCTTGAAACCGCCGAACGGCGTCATCGGGCTCAGCGCATCGACCGTGTTGACGGAAACCGTGCCGGCATGCAGCCGGCCGGCGATGCGATGCGCACGCGACAGGCTGTCCGTCCACAGCGATGCGGCGAGCCCGTAGGGGCTGTCATTGGCAATGCGGATCGCGTCGGCCTCGTCGTCGAAGGCGATGATCGAAAGCACCGGCCCGAAGATCTCGTCGCGGGCGAGCGGATCGGCAGGCGCGACATCGTCGAAGATGGTGGGTTGGACAAAGCTGCCGCGCCCGTTGACCATGACCAGGTCGCCGCCCGCGACCAGGCGCGCGGTTTTCTTGCCGGCCTCGACGAAGCGCATGACATTGGCCGCGTGGCGGCTATCGACCATCGCGCCCATCTTCGAAGCCGGATCGAGCGGATCGCCGGGTTGTGTGGCCGCCGCGCGCTGCACCAGTTTCTCCACCAGGGCATCCTTGACGCCGCGCTGGACGAGCAGGCGTGAGTTGGCGGAACAGACTTCGCCCTGATTGAAGAAGATGCCGAACGCCGCCATGTCGGCCGCCGCGTCGAGATCGCTGCAATCGGCAAAGACGAGGTTCGGGCTCTTGCCGCCGGTTTCCAGCCAGACCTGCTTCATGTTCGACTGCCCGGAATACTGCAGGAACATCTTGCCCACCGCGGTCGAACCGGTGAAGGCAAGGCAATCGACATCCATATGGCGGCCAAGCGCCTGGCCGGCGGTTTCGCCAAGGCCGGGCACCACATTGAGCACGCCGGCAGGCAGGCCCGCCTCCATCGCTAGCTCTGCCAGAAGCAGGGCCGACAGAGGCGACTGCTCGGCCGGTTTCAGCACCACCGAATTGCCCGCCGCCAGCGCCGGTGCACACTTCCAGGTCGCCATGTCGAGCGGGAAATTCCACGGCACCACCGCGCCGACCACGCCAAGCGGCTCGCGCCGCACCAGCACCAGATCGCCTTCGCCGGTCGGCGCAACCTCGCCATAGATCTTGTCGATGGCCTCGCCATACCACTGGAAGATCGCCGCCGAACCGGGAATGTCGACCGAGGCTGCATCCCTGACGAGTTTGCCCATGTCGAGCGATTCGAGAAGGGCCAGTTCATGCAGGTTTTCGCGCAGCAGCTGCGCCAGCCGCAGCAAGACCTCCTTGCGGTGCGCCGGTCTGGTGCGTGACCAGACGCCGGCGTTGAAGCTGCGCCGGGCGGCGGCAACCGCCAGATCGATGTCTTCCTCGCCGCAGGACGCCACCTCTGCCAGCACCTCGCCGGTTGCCGGATTGACGCTGGCGAAGGTCCGGCCCGAACGCGCCGCGACCGTCTTGCCGTCGATGAACGCCTTGTCGCGAAAGCGGATCGCGGACGCCTTGCCGATCCAGTCCTTGTGACTTAGCTCGCTCATCGCAGGTGACCCCTGTCTTGACTATTCATCGCCCGGCACGCCGTAGCTCGGCGCGTCGGATGGGTTGATGGCGCGGGTCACATACGCATCGAGCTGTGGCTTGTAGAGTTCCCACAACCTTGCCAGTTGCTCGATCGGGCAGTCGTCGGTCCAGTCGCAGCGCAGGTCGGCCACCGGCCATGCAACCTCGCGCACCAGCTTCATCCCGGCGGAATGGACAGGGCCGGCCTCGCCGCCGGCTTTCAGCGCGGCGCGCATAGTCGCGACGAGGCGGTCGCCGAGATGCCCCTCGGACGCCAGGAAGGCCTCGACCATGGCTTGCGGCACGCCGTCATGGGCCAGCATGTTGCCGCCGCAGGCGACATTGTCTGCTCGCGCCTCCGCCCAGATGCCAAGCGCCCTGGGTCCCGAATGGATCGCGGTCGTTCCGGCGGCATCGACAGCCAGCACCTGCCGGTATTCAGGATAGGCGCCGGTGCGCTTCAATATGGCAATCGCCTCCGCCGCCGACGCGCCGCGCGCCAGCAATTCGAGGCCGCGCAGGCCCAGCGTCGGATCGGTGACGTTCTGGCTGGCAATGGCGCCGGCGCCTGCCTGCGCATAGGCGCAACGCGCAGCCACGGCGGGCGACGAGGAGGACACCGCGACCCCGAACATGCCGGTGCGGCTGCACCGCGCGACAATGGAGAATGTCATGACTTTTAATCCGGGATGATCGAAGTGCGATCATCCGGGATGACGGCGGTGCCATCGATCTCGACCAGCCAGTCCGGCCGCGCCAGGGCCTGCACGACAAGGCCGGTCGAAACCGGATGCACGCCTTTGATGTACTCGCCCATGGTGCGGTAGATCGCTTCGCGATGGCGCACGTCGGTGATGTAGACCACCACCTTGACCAAATGCTCCATGGTGCCGCCGCACTCCTCGATCAGCTGGCGGATGTTCTGCATGACCTTGTGCGTCTGCTCGACCGGATCATGGCTGTCGATGTTCTTGGCCGTGTCGAGATCCTGCGGGCATTGGCCACGCAGATAGACGGTCTTGCCGCCCCGCGTAACGACCGCCTGGCACAGATCATTGTCGAGCTTCTGCTCGGGATAGGTGTCCTTGGTATTGAACTTGCGAATTCTTGTATGCGCCATCTTGGTCTCCGTCGGATCAGGCTCGAGGTCGGAATGTCCGTTTCAGGTGCCGTCTTCTATGCCACCTTGGTCTCGCGCTTTGCGAACGCATGGTAGGCCAGGTATTTGCGCTGCGTGGAAATATGGTCGGCCACATGCTGGGCGTCGTGCCAGACGCCCCAGATGAAGCTCGACCCCCTGCGCGATTGCCAAGGCAGGCCCAGGAAATAGATCCCAGGCTCGGTCGACACACCGCGCTGGTGCCTGGGCTTGCCCTTTTCGTCGAACACATCGACCTTCAGCCAGTTGTAATCGACGGTGAATCCCGTTGCCCAGATCATCGAACCTATCCCGGCTTCCGCCAGGTTCAGCTCGAGAATGGGATCGGTCATGCATTGCGGGTCCGGGCCGATCTTGCGGGCCTCGGGCTCCGGGGGAAGGTCGAGGCCGTTGCGGGCGACATAGGCATCTGCCTCGTCCAGAACCGACATGTAATTCGCATCGCCGCGCGCGATATTTTTAGCCAGATCGGGCGCGAAGGTCATCACACCGTCCCTGTAGGATTCCGTCCGGCCAACCAGCGTCATCCCTTGCCCGGCAAGACGCCGGAAGTCGATCGTCTGGCCGCCCCGCGCACCGCTGACCGCGATGGTGACATGTTCGGTGCCGGGCGCCGGCGCCTGGGCGTCCCACTTGCCCAAAACCCCAAGCCACCAGCAGAAGTCACGCTCGCGATAGGCCCGCGGCGGCCGATCGTGCGGCCCGACCGAGAGATATACGCGCCTTCCCGCGCGCTGGAGCTCGTCGGCGATCTGCACGCCGGAAGATCCCGAGCCGACCACCAGCACCGCCCCTTCGGGCAGCTGGCCGGGATTGCGGTAGGCGCTGGAATGGATCTGCATCGGTCCGACATCACCGGGAACGACGGCCGGGATGACCGGATGCTGGAAAGCGCCGGTGGCGGCAACCACGCTCCTGGCTTCGATCAAGCCATCCGAGGTTTCGACCTGGAAGCCGGGACGGCCGACAAGCCTTTGCACTTTCCTGACCTCCACGCCGCAGCGGATGGGGGCAGCGATCATGTCGGCGTAAGCGACGAAATAGTCGGCGACCTTCTCCTTGCCGATAAAGGCATCCGGGCCGGCATTGGGAAATTCCATGCCGGGAAAACGGTCATGCCAGGCGGGACCATTGGCAACCAGCGAGTCCCATCTTTCGGTACGCCAGCGCTCGGCGATGCGGCTCCGCTCGAGGACGAGATGAGGCACGCCGCACTTGCTCAGATGCTCGCTCATGGCCAACCCCGCCTGGCCGCCGCCAACAACAAGCGTGTCTACTGTTTCGACTGGCATTTCAGCGGCCCTTTCTGGCTCTCCCCGAGAGTTCTGCGCATGCGGCGGAGGTCTGGTCATTGGTTTACTGGAGGGACCGGACAGCGAAAATTACGATTTCACGTGGCAGTGGTTAGCTTGTCCCTAAATGCTGAATTGGCCGCGCGCAGACGGTTACGCCAGTATTGCCATAGCCGCCTTTTCGCCAATCATCATGGAGGGCGCATTGGTGTTGCCACCGATCAATGTCGGCATGACGGAGGCATCGGCGACGCGCAGATTGTCGAAGCCGCGCACCTTGAGGCCGGCGGGATCAACCACCGCCATGGCGTCGTTGCCCATCCTGGCCGTGCCAACCGGATGATAGACGGTGAGAGCCTCGGCACGCAGATAGGCGAGAATCTCGTCGTCGGTGTTCACGTCAGGTCCAGGCAGGATTTCCGGTCCGCGGATGCCGTCAAAAGCCGGCGAAGCAAGGATCGAACGCGCGACCTTTATGCCCTCGGCGAGGGTCAGGGCATCCTGTTCGTCACTGAAGAAGCGATGGTCTATGAGCATATTGCGGCGGGTGCCGTCGCGTTGAAGCGTGATTTCGCCGACGCTCCCGGGTCTCAACACACAAGTGTGCACGGCATAGCCGTGGCCATATTCGACGAGCCGGCCGCGATGGCTGCGATAGCCCGGCACGAAGTGGAACTGAATGTCGGGTATGCTCCCGGCATACTTCGTCCTGGCAAAGCCGCCGGCTTCGACATAGTTGGTCGTCAGCATGCCTTTGCGCCGGGCGAAATACTGGAACGGCGCCGCCAGCATCGCCGGAAGATTGCCGACCGAAAGGCCGAGCGTCTTGCGGCTGTTCGATCGCACCGTGATCATGCCATCGACATGGTCGCGCAAGTTCTTGCCGACGCCCGGCAGGTTCGCGACCGGTTCAATCCCCGCTGCTTTCAGCTCCCCGGCCGGGCCGACGCCGGAAGCAAGCAGAATGCGCGGCGATCCGATCGCACCCGCGCTGAGGACCACTTCGGCTCGACATCCTAACCGTTGGGTTGCGCCGTCCCTGATAACGTTGACGCCGGTGACGCGCCCGCGTTCAATCGCCAGATCGAGAACCTCGACGCCTGACAATATCCGCAGATTCGAGCGGCCGAGAACCGGCCGGACAAAGGCGCTGTAGGCCGAGAAGCGCTCGCCTCTGTTCTGGGTGACGTTGTAGATGCCGAGGCCGAGTTGGCCAGCGGCATTGAAGTCGCGGTTCTCGGGCAGGCCTACGCCTCTGCCCGCCTCAACCCACAGCCTGGATATGACGCTGGGATCGCGCGGATTGTCGACCAGCAATTCGCCGTCGAATCCATGATAGGCGGGGCTCTGCAACAGGCAGTTCCGCTCCAATTTCTTGAAGACCGGCAGGACATCGGCATAGGACCACCCGGCGCAGCCAAGCGCTGCCCATTCATCGTAGTCCTGCGCGGCGCCACGAATATAAACCATCGAGTTGATCGAACTCGACCCGCCAAGAACCTTGCCCCGGTTGACCGGTATGCGGCGGTTGTTGAGCAGCGGCTGCGGCACACCCTTGTAGCCGTAGTCGAAGTTCGGATTGCCGTAGAGCGAGAGAATGCCGGCCGGCACGCGCACCCTGGTGCGGTCGTCGCTACCGCCCGCCTCGATCAGGCAGACTCGAACTGCCGGGTCTGCGCTCAGCCTGTTTGCCAAGACACAGCCGGCCGAACCCGCACCAATGACGATATAGTCAAATTCCGTCGCCTCGATGCTCATGCCTTGCCCGTTTCGTGATCCACACCGAAGACTGCCGACGTCTGTTTCATGCATGTCGTCTTCCCAAAACCGGGGTCACTTTTGGGCGACATGCATTAGTGCTCGTCGTCTTCGTCGTTCTTCAGGAGCTCGAGGATCTCCCGCTTCATGGCGATGAAGTTCGGCTCCATGACCAGATCCATGCTGCGTGGGCGCGGGAGGCCTACGCGGATTTCCTTCTTGATCTGACCGGGCCGGCCGGACATGACGAGCACCCTGTCCGCCAGCAGGATCGCCTCGTCGATGTCATGGGTAACGAACAGGACCGTCTTCTTGGAATGATCCCAGATCCTCAGCAGAAGCTCCTGCATGCTGTGACGGGTTTGGCTGTCGAGCGCTCCAAAAGGCTCATCCATCAGCAGCACGTCCGGATCATTGGCGAGCGCGCGCGCAATTGCAACGCGCTGCTTCATGCCGCCTGAGAGCTGCGACGGGTAATGGTTGGCGAACTTTGCCAGACCGACCTCGCGGAGAAAATGCTCGACAATGGCCCTGCGCTCGGCTGGCGCAATGCCCTTCCGCTTCGGGCCATATTCGACGTTCTGCGCCACCGTAAGCCAGGGAAACAGCGTATAGGCCTGAAACACCATGCCGCGATCCGGGCCCGGCTCGGTGACTGGCTTGCCGCCGACAACGATCATGCCCCCGGTGCGCTCCTCAAGACCGGCGACGAGATAAAGCAGGCTCGACTTGCCGCAGCCGGATGGGCCGACGATCACACAGAACTCGTTGGGCACGACATGAAAGGAAATGCCATCCAGCGCCAGCACCGCATTGTCACCCTTGCCGTAGCGCAGGACCACATTGTCGATGCCTATGTCGGAACTCTTTGGTTTCGTCGTAAGATTCAGGGCGTCCATGTGTGCGCGTTCCTCAATTGGCCCAGGGAGCGACGAGGCGGCGGATGCCCCGGAACAATTGGTCGGTGCAAAGACCAAGGATGCCGATCATGGCGATGGCCATGAAGATCACGTCGACCTGAAAGCCGCGCATGGCTTTGAGCGAGATGTAGCCAAGCCCGCTGCGGGCGGCGACGAGTTCGGCCACGACGAGATAGGTCCAGGCCCAGCCCATGGTGACGCGCAGCACATCCAGCACGCTCGGAAGCGTGGCCGGAAAGACGATGTGGAAGACCGTGTCGCCTCGTTTCGTGCCGAGCGTATAGGCTGCGTTGACGAGGTCGCGCTGGACGCTGCGGGCGCTGTCGGCGACCATGACGAGCTGCTGGAAGAAGACGCCGAAGACGATGACGGCAACGCGCTGCTCGATGCCGATGCCGATCCACAGGATGAAAAGCGGCACGAAGGATGTCACCGGCAGATAGCGTATGAAATTGACCAACGGTTCGAGAACGGCCTGGACGATGCGGTAGGTGCCCATCGTCAATCCAAGCGGCACCGCAACGATGCTCGAAAGGACGAAGCCGATCAACACCACCTGGACGCTGGCGAAAACATGCTCCCACAACGACCCGTCAAGCGCCATGCTGATGGTGGTGGACAACACGGATTCGGGGCGAGGCAGGAACATTTCCTTGACCGCTCCGGAATAGGTCAGTGCGAACCAGCCGCCGATGACGGCGATCCAGACCATGAAGCCCAGCGTGATGGAAAGAGAGCGCGGCACAGCCCGAAACGGTGTGGCGATGACTTTCAGGACGGATCGACCGGCCTGACCTGCTTCCACTCTCGCGGTCACGCCATTGCTGACCAGAGAGCTCGTGTTCGGTGCTAGTGTCACGGGATACCCTTTTGGGCCGCTTGGACCGGAGGCGCGAGGTCCGCCTCCGGTTCAGCCAAATCACTTTGCAAGGCCAAGTTACTTTCCAAGGCCAAGCTATTTTGCAAGGAAGGACGTATCGACTAGGTCGTCGTACTTGATGTCCATCTTGAGCTTGCCGAAGCCGCCCCAGATATCGCCACCCAGCTTGATCAGCTTGCCGGCTTCGCCAGTCTCGCCACCGGCGAAGAATTCGGCGTTACGCTGCTTGCCGTAGAAGTTCACGCCAGCGGCCGAGGAGGCGAAGTCCTTCGGATCCTTCAGCCAGCCGCCGACGCCTTTGGCCATCACCTCATACGCCTTCTCAGGATTCTCCTTGATGAACTCGTTGGCCTTGTAGAGGCCCTTCACCAGCGCCTCGACATCTCCGGGGTTCTTCGTGATGTAGTCGCAGTTGAGCGCCACCACATCAACGATCAAGCCGGGCGTCTTGGAGGAGTCGATCAGCACCTGGCCCTTGTTTTCCTTCTTGGCCAGCGTCAGATGCGGTTCCCAGGTGACGGCAACGGGAATGCGGTCGGCCATGAAGGCGGCGGCGGCATCGTCCGCCGTCATATTGGTGATCTTCACATCGGCCTGGGTCAGACCGGCCTGCTTGAGCAGGACATTGAACCAGAACTGCGACACTGACCCCTCGTTCAGCGCAACGTCCATGCCCTTGAGGTCGGCGATGCTCTTGACCCCGCTAGGCGCGAGCACGCCATCGCCGCCATGGCTGTCATCCAGCGCATAGACAGACTTGAAGCAGACATCCTTCGAACGATACTTCATGATCTCGTCGACGGTCGAGGCGCTGCCGTCGAGCTCGCCCGCGGCAACAGCCGCCATATACAGCGATGCTTCCTCGATGATTTCGAGCGAGACATCGAGCCCACCTTCCTTGAAGTAGCCCATGTCACGGGCAAGGAAGAGCGGCCCGTATCCCACCCAGGTCGTCATGCCCAGTTTCAAGCTGCCAGCTTCGGCGTGGAGGCTCACCGATATGGCGCTCAGGGCAATGCCGGCCACAAGCGCGGCCCGGCGAAACTTCGAGATTATTGTTGTCATCACGTTCCCCTGTTTTTCTGAAGTCGGGCGTTATCCCGGCCCGAACGAAACCCGCTCCGGACGCATCGCCGAAGCCTGTCGCCTGACGTTCTTTTCTTGTTCTCTTTCAGCCGATGCCGGAGCAAAGCACGTTGGGTGCGCTGCACAAATTATGATTTTCAGTAGTTCGGCTTAGGCTGGACCTAACCAGACCGCACTGCGTCTGCGTCTGCGCCTTCGCGATTTCGCCTTCAGCAAGCTGCGCCATTTCTTCCTCGGTCAGCCTGGGAGCAACGCGGATCTATTTCCAGACTCCAGCCTTAGACCGCGCCAGCGATCGTGGACCCAATATCTGCTGGGCAACTCCGGGAAAAGCGTATGGCAGCCTTCCGTCGGGAATTGCGTGAAAACAAGGAGTTGGAGCGGCTCGATGAATCAAACTCTGAACCGCCTCCTTTCAGCGGTGCGCCAGCCTCAAGCGAGCACGTGCGCCCTCGAACTCAAGCGGCTTGATCGTCCCGCCATCCGTCTCGCCGTTGATCTCGCGCAGCAGCCTTTCGACGTTGGCCTTCGAGAACCGCTGGCGAAACGTTCGGTCGAAGGGCGTGAAGATGCCCACGAACGAGTTGGCGCGGTGCTCCAGCATCGTGTCCGCCTCCTGCGCGGAGATGCCGAACTGGCCTTGCAGAAAGACGATGAACTTTTGCCGTGCGTCCGGATTCTGAAGCACGAAGACGGGTTGCCCTTTCGATGCGCCGAGACGGCTGAGACGGTTCGCAGATCCGCCGCCAGCCGTGTTCGCGAGAGGACGCACCGATCGCGATCGTATCGTTGTCGAGCGTCCGGTCCCCGTGCATCGGATCGAAGGCGCAGAGATCCTGCGCCGTCAGCTCGACGGCGACCCTTGCGGCTCTCGCCTGGAAGCAGCGCAACCTTGCAGAAACCTTTCAGTTCGCGAATTCGCCGTTTGGCTTGCCGTAACGGGCATAGAGCCGGTAGATTTCCTTGCCTTCCACTACTCCGATATTGGTCAGGTGAAGAGGTAGGACTCGGCAATTTCCCATCAGCCCTGGTGCGGATATATTGGGCAGCCTGAGGCTTCGTGCTGTCGCTCGATGGCCTGGACACATCGTTCTATTTGCTCGGCGGGTGGAGTGACGTATCATGCTTGTAATGCCTTCGGCGGGCCGGAATTCTGGTGAGGCCTGCTTGCACGCCCTGCATTGTTCCTAGGGTCTGGCGACTGACGATGGGGAGCCCCGACGAGAAAGTCGATTGCATTGTCATCGGCGCCGGCGTCGTCGGCCTGGCGATTGCGCGGCGGCTGGCGCTCGATGGACGCGAAGTTCTTGTCGTGGAGGCCGAGGACAGCCCTGGGCTGGGCACGTCGAGCCGCAACAGCGAGGTCATCCATGCCGGAATCTACTATCCGAAGGGCAGCCTGAAAGCGCAGCTATGCGTCGAAGGAAAGAACGCGCTTTACCGCTATTGCGAAGCGCACGGGATTCCGCACAAACGCATCGGCAAGCTGATTGTCGCTGCCAGCGACGCGGAATTGCCGATCCTGGAGGGGATCCGGACCAAGGCTGCGGACAATGGTGTTACAGACCTGGAGATGCTCGGCCGCACGGATGTCGAACGGCTTGAGCCTGAACTGGATGTCGCCGGCGCGCTTTTGTCCCCGAGCACGGGGATCGTCGACAGCCGCGCGCTGATGCTGGGGTTACAGGGCGATGCCGAGAATGCCGGTGCCACCTTTGCGTTTCGCGCGCCGGTTCTCGGCGGCAGCGTCGCCGAAACGGGCTGCGAACTCCAGTTTGGCGGCGATATGGAAGGCTATCGGATTGCCGCAAATCTCGTCATCAATGCGGCCGGATTGTCAGCCCATCTCATGGCCCGGGGCCTTGCGGGAGGGTATGGCGGCAAAATCCCAGATGTCACCTACGTCAAAGGCAATTATTTTGCGCTTGGACGCCGCCCGTCCTTCAACCACCTTGTCTATCCGGTTCCGGAACCAGGCGGCCTCGGAGTTCACCTGACGCTGGATATGGCCGGATCCGTCCGTTTCGGGCCGGACGTCGAGCCCGTCGATGAGATCGGCTACGCGGTCGACCCAAATCGGGCCACACCATTCTACGCGGCCATCCGACGCTATTGGCCGGGGCTGAGAGACGGGGAACTGGAGCCGAGCTATTGCGGGTTGCGGCCTAAAACGAACGGGTTGCAGTTCGGCGATTTCGACATTCTGGCAGATCCGTCCGGACGGCTGATTAGTCTTTTCGGGATCGAGTCACCTGGCCTGACAAGTGCGCTCGCCCTGTCGGAGAGGGTTGTCCAGCTTGTCAGAAAGACGAACTTCTTCTTGCTTTAGCCTTTGACCGCTCCAGCGGTCATGGATCCTGATATCTGCCGATACATCACAAGCCCCAGCAAGGCCGGCGGCAAGGCGCCCAGCATCATGACGGCGGAAGCGGTTCCCCATTTTACGCCACCGCCGCTGGCGGCGAAAAAGAAGGACGCGCCGACCGTCATCGGCACGGCACGGCTGGTTGTCAGCATGAGGCCGAAGAGGAATTCGTTCCAGGCGGTGATGAAGCCGAAGATGAAGGTTGTGACGAGCGCCGGTCGGATGACGGGCCGGACGATCATCATCATCACCTGCAAGGAGCTTGCGCCATCGACTTTCGCCGCCTCGTCGAGTTCGGCCGGCACATCTGAAATCGCGTTCACCAGGATGACGAGTGCAAGCGGCACGTTGACGATGGTCAGGATGAGCCCGAGCCCGATCCGCGTATCGAGCAGGCCCAGCCACTGGTACATCATGTAGAGCGGGATCGCGAAGATGATCAGCGGCACGGCACGAAGATTGATGACGATCGGCAGAACCAAGCGCTTTCCCGCCTCGCTGCGCGCGATCGCATAGGCAGCCGGGAACGCGAGCACGATCGCAAGGCCGGTTCCGATCAGCGCCGCCACGGTGCTGTTCAGCAGATAGGCATAGATGTTGAAGCGGCTGGTCTGCGTCAGGACCTCCAGATAGTTGTCGAGCGTCGGCTGGCTGATCCACAAACCGGGGTTCGTCGAAAGCTCGCGCTGGCTTTTGAGCGATGTGATCAGCGTCACGACAATGGGGAAATTCATCGCCAGCACGGCGATGGCAAAAACGATCCAGCGCAGTACCCTGACCATCGTCAAAGCTTGCCGCGGCCGGCAAGCCGGTTAAGGCCGTGGAGAACGATGAACGACGCCACAAACAGGACAACCGAGGCGGCGACCGCCTTGCCGATAGCCCCTTCCTTGAAGAAGGCCTGGTAGACGTAGATCGACAGGGATGTCGTCGAGCCGCCGGCACCGCTGCCGGTCAGCGCATAGACATTGTCGAACACCCGGAAACCGTCGATGAAACGGATGAAAAACGCGATGACCAGCGTCGGCTTCATCAACGGCAGGTCGATCCAGCGGACGATCTCAAACGGTGATGCGCCATCGAGCGAGGAGGCTTCGCGCACGTCGAGCGGTATGGCCGAATAGGCCATGTAGAAGAGCAGGAAGGCGAAAGGCGTCCATTGCAGCGTCTCCACGACGACAAGGGTGCGGAACGCATTGTTGATGTCGAGGAAGGCCGGGCTGTCGCCGAACCATTCGAACAGATAGTGGGGGATGGGCCCCGCGAATTCATGCAGCACCAGCCGGTACATGAGACCGACCATGGCCGGCGCGACCATCAGCGGCAGCATCAACGGCGCCATCAGGACTGGGCGCTTGCTCAGAAGCGGCGCCAGGAAGATGGCTAGGAACAGACCGATCAGACATTCCGCTGATGCGGTAAGAATACCGAAGCGCAGAGAGAACCAGGCCGAGCTCCAGAATTCGCGGTCATTCAACACCGCGACATAGTTGCCGAAACCGCTCAACACCGGACTGCGCAGCGTCTCGAATGTGACGGTCGAAACGGAATAGATCAGATTGACGATCGCCGGAAAGCCGAGGAACAGCAGCAGGAAGCCGACCAGCGGCGTCAGATACATCCTGCCTTCGGCACGTGTCACAAGGGCCATGTCGATCCGCCAAACGCGCCGGACACCGGGCCTCGGCCCGGCGTCCGGCAAATGGTTCATTTCTTCAGAAGGTCCTGCATGCCCGCCTTGGTGTGGGCGAACGCATCCTCGAGGCTCTGCTGGCCGGACCAGTAGCCGGTAAACTCCTTTGCCTGCAGCTCATAGACCGGAAGCGCACCCGCGGACGTCGCTCCGGTCATGACATACCCGTACTTGCTGGCGAATTCGCCAAGCTTGACGAGGTCGGGACGTTCCTTCGCAACCTTGGCGACGACATCGGGAGACAATGCCGGCGAACCGCCGCTGCGCGCATAGAGCAAGGCCGCATCCTCGGTGGCGAGCCACTTCAGGAACTTGACGGCGCCTTCCTTGTTCTTGGCGTTCTTGTTGAGGCCCAAACCAAGGCCGTGGATATGATCAGCGCGTCCATCGGGACCTGCCGGCGGCGCGACGATCCCGGTCGCCTCGGCGACGGCCGGGGATTTTTCGGTGCTGGTCAGATCCGCCGCCGCGGCATTCCACTGCAGCGCCGTCGCGGCCTGACCGGATGCGAAGGCCGCGTTGGTTTCAGCATATTCGTAGCTCAGCGAATCCTTGGGCGAAGACCCGGCATCATAGAGTTTCTTGTAGAGCTCGAGGCCGGTCTTGTAGGCATCGGAATCCACCGTGACATTGCCGTCCTTGTCCATCCAGTCGCCGCCGTAGGAGCGCGGCAGCGACTGGAAGACCATCATGTTGAACAGCAGGTTCTTCATCTGCAGGACCGTGCCGTAACGCACCGGGCTGTCGGGGTTCACCTGCTTGGTGAAATAGAGGGCGGTGGCCGCCCAGTCGTCCCAGGTCCAACTGTCCGGGTCTTTCGGCTGCAGCGGCTTGCCGAGATATTTCTGGGCGATTTCACCATAGGTCTTCTTGGCGGCATCATCCTTCATCAAGGCGTCGATGAGATCCCTGCGGTAGTACATGAAGTGCAACGAAAGGTCTGTCGGCACGCCGTATTGCTTGCCGTCGAACTGCATCGTCTTGAGAACGGATTCGCCGAAAACCTTGGCCGCGTCCGCGCCAAGATCGACCGGCTCCATATAGGGCGCGTAGCGACCGAGGGAATAGGTGGCGACGAGGTTCACGTCGAATGCACTGGATCCGGCCGCCATGTCGGCCTGCAGCTTGTCGTAAAAGCCTTCGCGGTTGAAGAACAGCAGCTCCACCTTGTCGGCATCGCTTGCCTGCTTGTTGTAGGTTTCCACGGTTGCCCGCAGTGCGGTTTCCTCGGAGCCGCCAGGCCAGCCGAGCACGGTCACGGTTGCGTTGGCAAAGGTCGGCAAAGCCGTCCCCGCAAGGAGGGTGGCCATAAGCGCAAAAGACGTCCTGCTCAATTTCATGATCGTTCCCTTCTTTTTTGATGATTTTTGCATGGCATGACCGGGGACGCCGTTACCTTGCCCATTCGGCAAGGTCGGCAACACCGATGACGCCGGCGTGGCCTTCGAGCTTTGCCGCTGCGAGATCGGGGGAAAGGCGCGAGGGAACGTCGCTCAGATGCGCGCGCACCCGGTCGAGATAACCCTCGGCAAGACCGATACTGCCGCCGATGACGATCGATTTCGGATCGAACATCATCTGAATGTCCCGGCACAGCGTCGCGACCCGCGAGGCGCTCTGCGAGACGATGGCGCCGGCCCAGGCCTCCCCCTTCAGCGCACGCCCGAACACATCGGCGGCATCGGCCTTGAAGCCGGCCTTGAGGGCTTGCGAGGCGATCCAGCGGCCAGAGGTGCCGTCTTCGAGCGGAGCCCGGTCTTCAGACAGGCCACGGATCAGACCGAAGTGACCGGCTAGACCGGACAGCAATCGGCCGTTGCAAACGATGCCGCCGCCAATTCCGGTCGAGATGGTCAGAAAGACGATGTCGCGACCTTGCCCGGCGCCGAATTTGTATTCGCCCCAGGCAGCTGCCTGGGCATCGTTGAACGCACAGACCGGCTTGCCGAAAATAGCTGATGCCCTTTCGACCAGCGGGTAGTCATCGGGAATGCCAAGCGTCGCCGGGTTCAACGCCGACCAACGTCCATCCTGCACCAGTCCGGTCACCGCGATGCCGACGCGACGGAAGCGGCCGGACCATGCCGACGTGCTTTGCGCAAGGGATGCCAGCCAGGTGTCGGGCCCAGTCTCTCGCGCGGTCGGCACGATCGTGTCCTCGGTCACCTTGCCGCCGCTGACCAGCGCGGCCATGGTCTTGGTTCCCCCGATGTCGATGCCCAGCACGGTTGGGCCCGGCACGGTTGGGCCAAGAACGGTTTGCGCGCCTCTTGCCGCATAGGCGTCGGAAATCGCCTGGTGGAACCATGAGGTGACATGCTCGGTACGGGTGATCGCCGAGCCGACAACCACGGCACAGGCGCCGGCGCGCGCGGCGGCAGCCGCCTGCTCCGGCGACCGGATACGCCCTTCGGCGATGACGTAGGGCGTCAGGGTTCGCATTTGAGCGACGAGGGCGATGTCCGGATCTTCCGGCTCCGGCCCGCCGACATAGCCGGAAAGCGTCGTGCCGACGAAATCGACACCCGCGGCAAGGGCTCGGCGCGCGTCGTCAAGGCAAGAGCAATCGGCCATGGTCAGCTTGTTCCTGGCCTTGACGGCTTTCACAAGCGCTTCGACAGGAACGGGACGGACACGGTCCGTCGCATCGAAAGCGATGATATCGGCGCCCGCCTCGGCCAGGGCCTCGACATCGGCCAGATAGGGTGTGATGCGCACGGGGCTGTCGGTGAGATCGCGCTTGACGATACCGATGATCGGCACGCGGACCGCCAGGCGGGCGGCCGCGACATAGGGCACGGATTCGATGCGCAGGGCCTTGGCTCCGGCTTCAAGAGCGGCCCTGGCAAAACCTGTCACGAATTGCGCACTGTCCATCGGGCCGCCGGGAACCGGCTGGCAGGACACGATGAGACTGTTGGCGATGTCTTGGCGCTGCACGTCGGCACTCCCCTGTCGCCATCACGATAGATGGAAAATACCAGATTACAACCAGTTCATAACTGGTATTACCTTTGCAGCTCGAAGACGAAATCGTAGACGTCGCCCTTGTATCGTGTCTCGCAGTATTCGACGATCTGTCCGTCGGCGAGAAAGCAGCGGCGCTCGGTCATCAGCAGCGGTGCACCCGCCTCGCAATGAAGGTGTTTTGCATCCTCCAGCGACGCGCCGCGCGAGCGCATGCGCTGGATTGCCCTCTGAGGCAGGAGGCCGCGTGCATCAAGCGCTTCATAAAGGGAGTCCTGAACCATCTCGGGCGAAGGAAGGAAGCGAACCGGCACGGCCGAGACCTCGACGGCGATTGGCGCGCCATCGGCTGTCCGCACACGACGCATGCGAACCACATTGGTATTGCCCGCAATACCCAAGGCCATCATTTCGGCTGGGGATGGACGGCTTATCTGCTTGGAAAGCCATAGACATCCAGGCTTCAGGCCGCGCGCCAGAATATCCTCCGAAAAGCTCGTCAGCGTCGAAAGCGATTTTTCGACCCGCGACCCGATCTCGGTTTTGGAACCATGCCGGCGATTGAGCTGCCCTTCCTCTTCGAGCAGCGCCAGAGCTTTTCTCACAGTGACACGCGAGATCGACAGGGCTTCCGCCAGAACCCGCTCGCCCGGCAGAACCGCGCCGGCCTTCAACGCATTGGAGCGGATCGCTGCCTCGATCGCCGATTTCAACCGTCTGTAAAGCGGCACATCGGACGCTGTCGCTTCCATTTCCCGACTGACAAGCCCGATCAGGTTCACGGTTGTCATTGCCTTCCTCCCGCGCGAGAAGCACCCAGGATCAAAACATTCCTGACTGGACCTATACTGGTATTATCAATCCGGTGCAAACGGCCCGCGGACGGTGCCTCGTCCGCGCCCTCAGCGCACCACGATCCCTCAGCGAACCCGCGGTGACAGCTTCATTGAGATGCGGTCGCAGGCAGCACGCAGGACCTCCAGAGTATAGGCATGGCGGCTTTCACGCGTATGGCGATTGATATAGGCGACGATAATGGAGGCGACGGCGCTGCCGTCCGGTCCGATGACCGGACAGCAGATATCGGTGATGCCGACGAAGTCACGGCTCTCGCGCATCCAGTAGCCGTCCGCGCGGATGATACGAAGCTGCTTTTCCAGCGCGTCACGATCCAGCGGCGCCGGCGAATGCGCCGCACATTCATCGATCATCCGCGTCGCGACCTTTGGCGGCTGGAAGGCAAGAATCACATGGCCGGAGGTCGCGTCCGTAGCCAGGCGGCCGTAGCCGAGGCGCAGCGTGAACGCCATGTCCTCGCCGCCGGGAACGGCCGCGGTCACAACGGTCAAGCCATGATTGAAGACGACCAGGTGCGGCGACTGATTTGAGTCCCCGGCAATCTGCGTCAGCTCGGGCATGGCGGCGGACATGAGATCCTGAGCGCTCGGCGTGTGCAGTCCCAGCTTGAAAAGCTTGTCGGTCAACGAATAGGCGTCGGTCTCGGCGTTGCGCTCGATATATCGTCGCTCCTGCAGCGCGATCAGCATCCGGAATATTTCATTCTTCGAACGGCCGAGGCCTTCCGCGATCTCCTTCATCGTCAAGGGCGCCCGCGCCTCCGCCAGCAGCTCCAGGACATCCAGTCCCTTGGTCAGCGCCGGGGCCGAATAGGTCGGTTTGCCACTCTCTTTTGCGTCATCTGCCATTCGAAGAATCCCCGGTGGTCCACGCACGATAGAGACAAGAAATCGGAATTGCCATTGGTTTTATATCCAAACTTGACACCATATATAAAACTGACATGATGACGGGGACAATGAATTTCGAGGCCGACCCGATGACCGTACAGAGACCTGCAAACACTGTCCGCGCGACCATCACTCCCCGGAACAACAGTGTTTATACGTCGGTCGATTTCGATCGCGAGGGCAAGCAGATCGGCTCCTTCCATGTGCCCCAATCGCCGCACGACGATGCCTGGGGCACGGTCCGCGTTCCGCTAGCCGTCATCAAGAACGGCGACGGTCCGACGGTCCTGATCGAGGGTGGCAACCACGGCGACGAATATGAGGGACCGATCGCGCTCGGCGAGCTTCTGCGCGAGATCGATCCACGGGATGTTGCCGGTCGTATCATTGCGATTCCGGCCATCAACATTCGGGCCGTCGAGGCCGGCACCCGCACCTCCCCGGTCGACGGGTTGAATTTCAACCGCAGTTTTCCGGGCGATTTCAACGGCGCGCTGACAAGCCAGATCGCGGCCTATGTGCATGACATCCTGTTTCCGAAGGCCGATTACTTCCTGGATCTCCACTCCGGCGGCTCGTCCCTGATGATCTTGCCGAGCGCGATCATCGAGCCCTCCCCGACCGCGCAGGGGCATCGCAAGAACATCAAGGCGACGCTCGCCTTCGGGGCGCCGACCGTTGTCATGGTCGACAATCTCGGTGAAACCCGGACCTCGACCGCGTCCGCTAACCACCAGGGGCTGATCGTCATCGGCAGTGAGATGGCCGGCGGCGGCCTTGTCAGTCAGGATGCGCTGGCCATCTGCCGCCGGGGCATCCGCAATGTGCTGAAACATGCAGGCGTCCTGAAAGGCTCACCTGACATTGCCCCTGGCGCCAACGCACGCGTGCTCAAGGTGCCCGGAAGCGAAGGCTATCTGCTTTCCGAGGAGGACGGTGTCTTCGAACCCTTGAGCCCGCTCGGCAGTGCCGTCAGCAAAGGCGACCTTGCCGGACGCATTCACTTCCTCCACACGCCGTCGCGCGCGCCCATCGATCTGCTTCACCCCATCGACGGCATCGTTTTCGCCAAGCGTCAGCCCGGCCGCGTGCGCCCGGGGAATTGCTGCTTCGTGCTTGCCAACGAATATCCGGAGGCACTGACCGATGAGCCATGAAGACATCATGGCGGCTGCCCGGCGCATTGCGCCCTTCATACGGCGCACCCCGGTCGTCAAGCTCGACCATGCCACGGGCGCAGACCTTCAAAATGACGTCTATTTGAAACTCGAGTGCCTCCAGGTGAGCGGCTCCTTCAAGATCCGGGGCGCCACGAACCGGGTGAAAACGCTCGAGCCAAGCCGGATCGAAAACGGACTGGTCGCCGCATCCGGTGGTAATCACGGCCTGGCCACCGCCTATGTGGCCGCCCAGGCCGGCGTTCCCGCCACCATCTACCTGCCGAACAATGCAAGCCCGCTGAAGGCGGAAAAACTGCGCAAATGGGGCGCTGACGTTCGCTTTGCAGGCAATGTCTGGGATGAAGCGCATGAGGCGGCATCGGCCAAGGCAAAGGCGTGCGGCGCCTTCTACATGCATCCCTTCGCCGATGCGCAGATCGTGTCCGGTCAGGGCACTGTGGCGCTGGAGATGGTCGATCAGATTCCCGATGCCGACATCTACATCGTCGCGATCGGCGGGGGCGGCCTCATCAGCGGCATGTCCGAAGTCCTGAAGCACGTCAAACCCGACGCCAGGATCATTGGTGTCGAGCCGACCGGTTCACCGACCCTTCACGCCTCCCTGGCTGCCGGCCATGTCGTTCGCTTGCCCGAAATAACGACGAAGGTGGCGACCATGGCCTGCGGCCGAACGGACGAGAGCATCTATGCGATCGTCGCCAAGCACGTCGACGACATCGTCCTTGTCGAGGATGCCGACATGCAGAAGGCCGCTGAATTGCTCTGGTTCGAATTCGGCATCGCCGCCGACCTCAGCGGCGCGGCATCGCTGGCCGCGTTGATGAGCGGAGCTTTCAAGCCACCGCGCGGCGCCCGCATCGCCGGGCTTGTCTGTGGCGCCGGTGTCGAAGGCCTGAACGGCCGAGGTTGAGAAAGGCCGGTCCACGCAGGACGCGGCCCTGACATGGATACGGCACGAGTGCCGCGGAATACCGCCGGAATGCCTGTCGCTGGGACGGTCGTCGTGCGGAACATGAAAAAGAGGCGAAGAATCGCCCTGTCGCAACAAGAGGAGAATTGAAACATGCGCATTTCCTTGAAAGCATCCATTGCTCTGCTCGCACTCGCCATCGCAACGCCCTCGCTTGCCGCGGAAAAGGTTCTTGGGCTTGCGGCAATCGACCTGCAGAACTCCTTCTTCGTCCGCATGAAGGAAGCGGGCGACGTGGCTGCCGCCGACTATGGGGTGAAATCCACCTGGCAGAGCGCCGAGGGCAGCCTGGAAAAACAAGTCAGCATCATCGAGAATTTCATCAATCAGGGCGTCAGCGCGATCCTGATCGATCCGATCGACAAGAATGCGGTCATTCCGGTCATCCAGAAAGCTACCGCCGCCGGCATTCCGGTGATCACCATGGGCAACAAGGTCGAGGCCGGCTCGAACTATTCGACGCTCTATCCGGACTACGACAACATGTCGATGGTTGCCCGCGCGCTCGGCAAGTCGCTTGGCGGCAAGGGCGAAGTCGCCCTGCTTGTCGGTTCGCGTGGCAACTTCGTGTCCGACACGCGCGAAAAAGGCTTTGTCGAAACCCTGAAAAAGGAGTTTCCGGACATCAAGGTCGTCGGCATCGAGCCGACCGGCTGGGACGCAGCCAAGGCAACGAATGCCGCCCAGACATGGCTCACCACCTATCCGGACCTGAAGGCCATCGGCTGCATCTCCGACAGCCTTTGCCTGGCAGCCGATTCCGTTGCCAGCTCAATGGGAACCCAGTTGCTCTACGGCGGCTACGACGGCGACGCCGAGATGAAGCCGCTGATCGACGACGGCAAGATGGTGATGGACGTGCTGACCGGCGCCTATCGTGTCGGCTACTGGAACATCGCCGTTGCCGCTCGCCTGGCCAACGGCGAAAAGCTGCCGCAGGATCTCTACATGCCGACCTATTTCGTGACCTCGGATGCGACGGCGGCGAAGCTCAAGGCGGATGGCCTCACCTTCGAATACATCAACACCGATAAGGAGGCGGTGGAAGCCAAGAACTACACCGAACAACTCGGTCCCAAGGTTCCGGCGACCGCCATGACCCTGGCAAAGTAACAGCCTAAAGCGGCTCAAGCGCCGGATGACATATCATCCGGCGTCCCCTTTTCCTGACGATCGCCGTCGCCGCTTCCGTGGTGACCGCGCATGATGCTCGACAAGAGGACCGACCCATGTTCCAGTCCTGGACCTCTCCGTTACTGCGGCGCAACGAACCGGTTCTCATCGCGGTGCTGCTGGTCGCCATCGCCGTCTTCGGCTGGATCGACCCGCGTTTTCTGTCGACCGGCAATCTTGTCAGCATCGCGCAGCAGAGTGCGGTCATCGCCCTCATCTCTTTTGCAATGACGGCCGTGATCATCGCGCGCGGCATCGATATTTCGGTCGGCAGCAACCTCGCCTGTTCCGGCATCGCCGCGGGTCTTGCCTACACGGCAACCGGCTCGGCGAGCCTGAGCCTTCTCGCCGCGATCGGTGGCGGTGCCGCAATCGGTCTGCTCAATGGAGCGCTGATCGGCTTTGCCGGCATCTCTCCCTTCATCGCAACCCTCGCCACCATGGCGTTTGCACGCGGCCTGGCGCTCAGTCTCTCCGGCGCATCCAGCATCGCGGTCGCCGATCCGGTCCTGCTTTTCGCGGGACGCGAGACGATCGGCCTCCTGCCGGTCTCCGTCATCATCGCCACCATCTGCCTGGGCCTCTGGTGGTTCGTGCTCAATCGCACGGTGTACGGGCGCTGGATCTATGCGATCGGCGGCAATGCGGGAGCAGCGCGGGCCTCTCTGGTTCCCGTCGACCTCGTGCGCATTTCCGTCTACCTGATTGCCGGTGCGACAGCTGGGCTTGGCGCGATCCTCACCATCGGCCGCCTCGGTTCGGCACAGCCGCTTGCCGGCACCGGCCTTGAATTTACGGCCATCACAGCCGCGATCATCGGCGGCACGAAACTGTCCGGCGGCCAGGGCTCGATCTGGGGAACGGCGATCGGGGCGCTGCTGCTGGGCGTCATCAACACCGGCCTGTCCTTCCTGCAGGTGCCGCAGATCCTGATCTATTTCGTCACCGCGAGCCTCATTCTGGTGGCCGTTCTCACCAGCCAGCCGGAGAGTGTCGCCGCCTTGTTCAAGACCGGTGGCCGCAAGTCCACCCCGTCGCCCCGCAACGCCGCCGCAACACCGGCCGGCAAACACAGCATAGCGCTGCGCGGGCTTGGCAAGTCTTTTCCGGGCGTCAAGGCACTCGACGGTGTCAGCTTTGCCGTCTCGGCCGGCGAGGTGGTGGGACTTGCCGGCGAGAACGGGGCCGGGAAATCGACGCTGGTGAAGTGCATTTCCGGTCTGCATCGCCCGGACGAGGGCGAGATCGTCATCGACGGCAACGCCGTCCAGTTCCACTCCCCCAGCGACGCCAAGGGCATCAGCGTCATCCATCAGCATTTCAGCCTTTCGCCGGACCTGACGGTGGCGGAGAATCTCTTCATCGGCCGCGAACCGCACACCCGCCTGGGATTTCTCGACCGGGCCCGGATGCGGCGCGATGCGAAAACCATCATGAACGAGCTGTCGCTTGATATCGACATTGGCGCGGAGCTGCGAACGCTTTCCGTCGGGCAACGGCAGATGGTGGAAATTGCCCGTGCCGTTCTGTCCGATGCCTGGTTCTTCATCATGGACGAGCCGACCAGCGCGCTCTCCAACCGCGAGCGCGACCAACTCTACGACCTGATCGACAGACTGAGAGCTCGCGGCGCCGGCATTCTCTACATCTCCCACAAGATGGAAGAGATCTTCAGCCAGTGCGACCGCGTCGTCGTTCTGCGTGACGGACGCTTCATCGGCGAGCGCCAGACCCGCCAGACCAACGAGGCCGAGATCGTCTCCATGATGGTCGGGCGCGATGTCGGCGACATCTTCCCCTATCTCGAAGCGCAAGTTGGCGAAACCGCGATCGAGATCAGCAACATCTCCGATGGCAAGCTCTTGAAGTCGGCGACACTCAGCGTGTGCAGGGGCGAAATCGTCGCGCTCGCCGGCCTGATGGGCAGCGGCCGCTCCGAAGTGCTCAGGCTGATTGCCGGCTTCGAGACCATGCACGGCGGCACGCTCAGAATTTTCGGCGGGCAGCAGACCGGCGGCGACACCAAGGCCGCCAACCGCGCCGGCATCGTCTACATACCGGAAGATCGGCATCTGGAAGGCTTCGTCGGCACGATGTCGATCAGGGATAACCTGTCCCTCGCCTGGATTCGCGACAACAGCCACTTCGGCCTGCTGAGACCTCGCCGCATCTTGGCTCTCGCCCGCGATCTCATCGGCTCACTCGGCGTGCGGCCGGCCCAGCCCGACAAGATGACCATCGAGCTTTCGGGCGGCAATCAGCAGAAGGTCGTCATCGGCAAATGGCTTGCCACCAAGCCGAAGATCATCCTGCTCGACGAGCCGACACGCGGCGTCGACGTCGGCGCAAAGTCCGAACTCCATCACCTGATCGCAAGATTGAAGGCCGAGGGCGCGGCGATCCTCATGGTGTCGAGCGAGTTGCCCGAAGTCCTCGGCGTGGCCGACCGCATCGTCGTCATGCGCGAAGGCCACTCTGTCGGCACGCTGGCGCGTGGGGCGACGGAAGAAGACGTGATGACGCTGGCCTTCGGTGATCGCACGATCACACCGCCAGCCTGCGCACCCCGGCCAGCATCCAACCTTGCACCATGCCTGTAAGGAGAAACCCTTTGAGCAAGCTGAAGATCGCCATCGTCGGTGCCGGCTACATGGGCCTCCTGCATGCGCAGGTGGTTGCCGCCAGCCCTGTCGCGGAACTGTCGGCATTCGTTGATCCGAATGCTGCCACGGGAAGCAAGGCCGCGTCCGATTTCGGCGTCCGGCATTTCACCGATGCCGCCGCCGCGCTGACCGCCAATGCCGCCGACGCCTTCATAGTGGCGGCACCCGACACGCTGCATGAAGACGTCTGCCGCACGCTGCTCGATGCCGGCAAGCCGGTGCTGCTCGAAAAACCGATGGCTCATGATCTTTCCGCCGCCAAGGCGATCGCGAAAGCAGCTGAAAGAAGCGGCGCACGCCTGTTGGTCGGCCACATCCTGCGGTTCGACCCGCGCTATTGCGAGGCCGCGGCAGCGGTGAAATCCGGGCGGATCGGTGAGCCGATCCACGGCAGCAGCGGCCGTTTCACCAATCGCGAAGTCGGTCTTCGCATGAACGGAAACTCGAGCGTCTGCTTCTACCTCGGCGTGCACGACGTGGATGCGCTGCAATGGATCTCGGGTTCGGACATCACCGCCGTCTACTCCCGGCCCGTCGCCAAGCTCATGCCTTCGCTCGGGGTTCGCTCCGAAGATGCGATCTTCTCCACCGTCGAGCTGTCGAACGGAATGAGCGGACAGCTCTACTTCGGCTGGACACTGCCACCGACCGTTCCGACCGGCATCTGGGCACGCACTGAAATCATCGGCACCGAAGGCATGATCGACCTCGACGTGCGCGACCACGGGCTACGCATCCTGTCGCGTGGACAGTGGTCGCAACCCGACGCCCTGCACTGGCCGACCGTCAATGGTCGTATCACCGGGGATCTCTTCGAGGAAGTCCACCATTTCATAACGGCGGTTCGCGACGACACCCCCTTCGTGATGCCGCTCGGCGACGCCCTGCGCGCCGTCGCCGTCAATGACGCAATCCTGCGCAGCGTCAAATCAGGCTTGCGCGAACCGGTCGAAGATTGGCACATCCGATGAGAGAACCCTCATGACCCGCCAACAGAACATCTGGTGCAGGCGCTTTCTCGATCTCTCGCCGTTGATCCTGCTGGTCATCCTGCTGGCGATCTTCGCGCTCATCGACGCCCGCATCGTTTCAACCGCCAGCCTCATCAACATCGTCGCACAGGCGACCCCGATCGCCATACTGGCGCTTGGCGCCCTGATCGTTCTGCTGACGGCAGGCATCGACCTGTCCGCCGGCGTCGGCGTCGCCTTCTGTGCCGTCTTCATCGCCAGCCTGATCGACGGCGGCGCCGGTCTGCCGCTTGCCCTGCTTGTCGGCTTTGCCGTGATGGTGGTGATCGGCCTCGCGAACGGCGCCGTTATCGCACTGTTGAAGATACCGCCCTTCGTGACGACACTGGCCACAATGGTCGCGCTGCAGGGCGCAACGCTTGCCGTTGCCTCCAAAGGCGTCCTGATGCTGAAGGATCCGGCGCTTCGCGCGGTCGGCATCGAGCGCAGCTTCGGCATTCCCAATGTCATCTTCGCAACGCTCCTGATCGTTGCCGTAGCAGCAATCCTGATGCGGCACAGCCGTTTCGGGCTGCGTACCTATGCGCTCGGGTCGGATGCCGGAGCCGCGGAACTTGCCGGCATCCCGGTGACGAAACACACGATCCTCGTCTATTGCGCCTCCAGTATCTTCGTCTTCCTGACGGCTGTGATCATGATCAGCCGGGTGCCGGTCGTGACGCCCAATATCGGCGGTACCTCGCTGCTTCTGGACGCGATCGCCGCTGCCGTGCTTGGCGGCACCAGTATTTTCGGCGGACGGGGAACGGTGTGGGGCGCGGTCGTCGGAGCCTTGATCGTCAGCCTGCTGACGACGGCGCTTCGGGTGTTCGGCACGGACCCGTCCAGCCTCGAACTCTACAAGGGGGCAATCATCATGGTCGCTCTCCTGGCCGATTCCGGCATGACCTACGCCAAGGCCCGGCTTGTCGAGGCAGCACGATGAGCGAGCCAGTTCCGGCCTTGCCGATCCCGCCCAGGTCCAGCTTTGCGTTGATGACCTCGCCGGATACGGAAAGACACGCGGCAGCCGGCGTGCACAAACCCGTCGTCATTCTGCCGCTCGGCGCCGTCGAGCAACATGGCCCGCATCTGCCGCTCGGCGTCGATTGCTGGCTTGCGGAAGCGGTTGCTCTCGCCGCGGCGGAAGGACAGGCCTCCATCCGTGTTGCCGAACCTTTCGCCTATGGCTCGTCCGAGCATCATCGCTCCTTCTCCGGCACGATGAGCCTCAGTCCGCAGACCTTCATCGCCGTTCTCGTCGATCTCTGCAGCTGCCTTGCCGATGACGGCTTCCTGCCGGTCATGCTGAACGGCCACGGCGGAAACCGCGCCGCCATCCAGGTGGCGATCACCACCCTTGGCCAGCGCGGCATCGTCACGGCGGGGTTCTCGTATTTCGATCTCATCGCCGACGTGGCGGCGCAGGCCCTGCCCGATGCCGCCACGGGCACCGGTCACGCTTGCGCGCTTGAAACCTCGTTGATGATGCATGTGCTTGGCGACAGCGTTCGCCGCGATCTCATCCCGCCAGGCGGCACCCCGCCATCCTGGCCGGATCCTCACCTTTACGCCGCGCCGGCCGTCACCGTCTGGCGCCGTTTCGAAGCCATCCGCGACAACGGCGTCATCGGTACGCCGTCGGAGGCGAGCGCGGAGGCGGGCAGCAGACTTTTCAACGCAGCCGTGGAGCGCAGCCGCGCCGCCATTTTGAACATCCAATCCGAATTCGGCCAAAGGAACGCATGATGACAGTCCATTTCAAATCTTCTCTCGAAGGCCCCAACCTGCGTGGCATGGCAATCGTCTCGGAGCCGGAGGCCGCCGCCCGCATCGGCATCAATCGCATCGGCGGCGAGTGGATTGCCGGCAGCTCCGGCAAATTCTTGAAAATCGACAGTCCTTCGACGGGCGAGCATCTCGGCTATCTCTCCCTTTCCACCCGCGCCGATGTCGGCCGCGCGGTGAAAGCCGCCGAAGGCGCACGCGAGGCCATGCGCAAGATGGGAACCTTCGCGCGCGCTCAGCTGTGCATGCGCATTGCCGACGCGATCGACAGGCGCGCCGAGGAGCTGGCGCACCTGCTCTGCCTGGAACAGGGCAAGCCCTTCCACAGCGAGGCAAAGGCCGAAGCGTCGGCAGCAGCTCTCGGTTTCCGCAATGCGGCAGAGCAGATGAAGTGGCTGGAGACGGCGGCGTTTCCGCTTGCCGATGCCAACAAGCGAGCCTTCAGCTTCCTGCAACCGAAGGGCGTCTTCGCTATCATCACGCCCTGGAATTTCCCGCTTGCCCTGCCCTGCCTCTATTATCTCGGACCGGCCGTCGCAACGGGCAACACCGTCGTCTGGGTGCCCGCGCCGACGACGTCGCTGATCGCCACGGCACTCGTCGAATGCTTCATCGAGGCGGGACTGCCGGACGGCGTCATCAATCTCGTTCTGGGTGACGGCGCGGAGGTGGGCGACGAGGCGGTCGTTCATCCGGGCACCCATGCCATCGGCTTCACCGGCAGTTCCGCCACCGGCGCGACGATCGCCCGGCGTGGCGCGGGCAAGCCGCTTCTGCTCGAAATGGGCGGCAACGGTCCGACCATCGTCCTGGCCGATGCCGATATCGACATGGCTGCCGCCCAGGTGGGAGCCGGCTGCTTTGCCAATGCCGGGCAGATCTGTACGGCCACCGAACGCGTGCTGGTGCACAAATCCGTCCACGACCGTTTCATCGAAGGTCTCGTGAAAGCGGCTTCGAAGGTGAAAATGGGCGACCCTTTCGATCCGGCGACCACGATGGGTCCGATCAACAATGCGGTGGCCGTCGACAAGGTGCTCTGCCACATCGCGGACGCCCGCTCACGTGGCGCCGAGATCGTCACCGGCGGCAATGTGGCGTCGGGTTTTGCCACCAATCTCTATTTCGAGCCGTCGATCGTCACAGGACTGACCCGGGAAAGCCTGCTCAATGTCGAGGAATCCTTCGGGCCGATCGCACCCGTGCTGACCTTCGAGACCGACGAGGAGGCGATGGAACTTGCGGCGTCCAGCCCCTACGGCCTGTCGGCCGCGGTCTTCACAAGCACCATCAAGAGTGCCTTTGCCTTTGCTGAAAACCTGAAGGTCGGCATCGTCAACATCAACGAGATGAGCTGTTATTGGGAGCCGCACATCCCTGCCGGCGGCGCCGCCGGGACGCAGAGCGGCCTCGGTCGCACCGGGGGTCGACACACGCTGATGGAAATGTGCGACCTGAAGACGATTACCGTGGATGTCACTCGCTGACATTCAAAGCCCGCGCCCAGAGCCGGATGATTTCAGGTCGATACGACCTGAAATCATCCGGCTCTAACTCAAAGACATAGAGCATGATGCCGTCCGAAAACCGCTTCGCACTCTTCGGCATCATGCTCTTGTGCGCAGACCTACCCTCGCGACCGTATGCCGTCCAGCAGCGAGCTGTCAGATGGACCGGCGCAGCCTGTCGGCCATTTTCTCGCCAATCATGATCGAGGTGAGGTTGGTGTTTGCCTGGCAATCGAGCGGCATGATCGACGCATCGATAACCCGCAGCCCTTCAAAACCGTAGACCCGGCATTCCGGATCGACCACGGCCTCGCCGGGCCGCCCCATGCAACAGCCTCCGATCCCATGCTGCGCATCGGAAGACTGCGCCAGCAGGAAATTGTCGACCTCCTCGTCGCTTGCCGTTTCGAGCCATGACAAAGGCAGATCGGAATCCCCCAGCAGGACGCGCTCGGCGATCGCCTGGATCGGCGCCTGCCGGGCAATCTCGCCGAGGTGGCGATAAGCGATACGCATGCGCTGAAGATCCATTGGATCGTCCAGCATGTTCTCTTCAACGATCGGCTGGTCGAAGGGATTGGCGGAACGCAGTTGCACGGTGCCGCGGCTTTTGGCCTCCATCAGGATCAGATTGACCATGGCCTCGCCGAACTGGGCGCTGTCGGATTCCACCCCGATACCGCCATGGTTCATGGCGACGTAGAGGATGTCGTCGCGCTCGGCACCCGGCACGCCGGAACTCATCCGCACACAGCAGTTGGTATGCCGCGTGTCGACATCGGTCGCCTTGAATTCGGGCTTCAGCTTCAGTTCGATCCGGCAATAAGGATGGTCGAAGAAACCTTCGCCGACCGGCAAGTCGGCAAGCACCTCGATGTCCTTTCGATTCAAGAGAGCCGCCGGACCGATGCCCGAGCGCTGCAGGATCACCGGAGAGTGGATGGCGCCGGCCGAGACGATAACCAGCGGCGCCTCGAATTTGCGAACCTGACCGGCCACGATGGCCAAAACGCCGATCGCTTTCTTGCCATCGAAAAGCACCTTGTCCACCGTCGCCTGCCCGATGATGGTGAGGTTGGGCCGGTCGCGGGCAGCTTCCAGATAGCCGTCATTGACCGACACGCGCCTGCCGGCTCGACTGTTGATGGGATAGGTGCAAGCCCCTTCGGCATCCGGAGCATTGAGATCGTCATGCCAGGGATGGCCGAGAGCCATCGCGCTTTGGCGCATGGCCTTGTCGACGCTTCCCCAGCTTTCGACAGGCGCTCGGTAGATCGGAATCGGCCCATCGCTGCCGTGAAAATTGGCCGCGATCGGGTCGTCTTCCAGGCGGCAGAAGAAGGGCAGCACGTCGGCTCCCGACCAGCCCTTGCATCCGATTTCCTCCCAGCGGTCGAAGGCATGGAGCACGCCGCGAATGGCAATCTGCCCATTGACGGCCGTCGAACCGCCAAGCCCTTTGCCGCGCCAGTAGACCCGATGCTCCTGCCGCTTGGTGCGGCGAGCCATCAGGTCGGGATACATGTATTGTTGCTGAAAATGATCGGGAAGCAGCAGGTTGAAGGGATTTGGACTCGCCATCTCGGCAGGTTGCTCGCCGCTCCGGTAGTCCGGCCCTGCTTCCAGCAAAAGCACGTTCGTGGCCGCATCTTCGGTGAGCCGGGCGGCAAGAACAGCCCCGGCTGCGCCGGCTCCCACAACGATGACATCAAAGGGCATGCCGCACTCCCTGGATCCGACCAATGCACGGCTTACTCGACCGCGACATCATGTTGATTTCATTGTGCACGATCATCTGCCGGCATTCAGGCTCGGCGACGGGCGCCGGAACCGACCACCTTAGCTGCCGTTGCACAACCGCAAGATCATCATGATTTGTTTTATATGTAAATATGATTTTGTATATGAACCCATCGGAAGTGTTTCTTTTCACCATCTGCTCCATATGGCGCGACGAATCCCGGTGCTCTTCGCCCCCTGCCGGCGGCTCTCGCACCGTCATCGCCATCGCCTTTTGATATCGATCGGCTCTCGACAAAAGCGGTGTTTGACGTGCTGCCCTTTCACGTCGCTCCCAGGGAACAACTGCTTCCATGGAAAGTTAGTCCATGGCTACACCGCCGGTGAGCTTTCATGATAATCCAAGGGAGACAAATCATGGCGACTGCAAAAAGAGCGACGACAAAGGGACTGGAGGCTTTGTTCCTCGATGGGCTGAAGGATATCTACTACGCCGAAAAGAAGATACTCAAAGCCTTGCCGAAGATGGCAAAGGGCGCCGAATCCGAGGAGGTGGCCGCAGCCTTTGAGAAACATCGCATGGAAACCGAAGGCCAGGTCGATCGGCTGGAGCAAGTGTTCGAACTTATGGATAAACCGGCCCGCGGCAAGACCTGTCCCGCGATCGACGGCATTCTTGAGGAAGGGTCGGAAATTCTCGACGAATACAAGGGCGACCCAGCGCTGGATGCAGGGCTGGTCGGCGCGGCACAGGCCGTCGAACATTATGAAATCGCGCGCTATGGCACGTTGGTGGCGTGGGCTGAACAGCTTGGCAAGAGCGACGTGGTCAAGCTCCTCAACGAGACATTGAAAGAGGAGGTCGCGACGGACGAAGCGCTTTCCGGGTTGGGCGAAGGCGGTGTCAATGAGCGCGCCCTGGAGCAAGCTGCCTGACTGGACGTCCTGACCGACTTTCGCGACTTGTCGCGGCGTCGTCGCTACCCCCTTCAGATGCGATCAGACCCACCCCGAAACTTCGGGGTGGGTCTGCTGAAATCACCCGCGATCAGCGGTTTTTGTGGCTTTGTTCGCCAGCTTTCACGTGCTGTTCGTGGGTTCCACCACGCATGCCGGATCCATCGCCCTGCTGCCGTTGGCCACCACCAGCTGCCTGCTGTTGCTGACGGTTTTTATTGTCGGCGTTCTTGTGGCTCTGCTGGCCTGCCTTCACGTGCTGTTCGTGGCTACCACCTTGATTGGGCATTCTTCTTCTCCTTCACAATCCACGAGGCGACAACCGCCTCCCTTGCCTAAGAAGAGTCGGACGCGAACGTTCCCTCACGTAATATTTTGTGAAGGCTGGTCAGACAAAGCCTGGCGTTTGGAGGCGGCCGAGATGGATGTCAATTCGGCCGAAACGCGCCGGATGGGCGAAGCTTTGTTCGAGCGGATGAACAATCGCTCCCGAGCCACCATGGGATTGCCGTCGCGGGTTGCGGCAACCCCGCTCGTGGCCACGTATCCTCGAGGTTTGTCAGCCATGTCCCCGGGCTGGACACAGACTGAATGGTGGGCCCGGAGGGACTCGAACCCCCAACCAAGCGGTTATGAGCCGCCGGCTCTAACCATTGAGCTACAGGCCCCACGCGGGCTGGATTAATGTTTTTCGCATCGCGGCACAAGGCTTTCCCGATGGGCTTCCCCAGATCGCCCAAATCAACCCATAATCGCGCTCTACGCGACGTCTGCGACTTGATCGCAGACCAAGGAGATTTTCATGACCAGACATCTTTTGCCTCTCGCGCTCGCCGCTGCAATCGCTTTTCCGGCGATGGCTGGAGCCACCGATCTGCCGACGCCGCCCCGCATCGTCGTGTCGGGCGAAGGCGAAGCAACCGTAGCCCCCGATCTGGCGGTCCTGACGCTGAGCGTCATGCGCGAGGCCAAGACCGCGCGCGCCGCGCTCGACGCCAACAATGATGCCATGGCCGCCGTGATCGCGGCGATGAAGTCGGCCGGCATCCAGGACCGCGACCTGCAGACCGCGGGCATCCAGATCAACCCGCGCTACAACTACACCAACAAGCCGGATGGCAGCCAGGAAGCCGAACTCGTCGCCTATCAGGTGACCAATACGCTGTCGGTGCGGGTGCGCGATGTCGACAAGACCGGCGAGATCCTCGACAAGGCGGTGTCGCTTGGCGTCAATCAGGGCGGCGGCATTGCCTTCACCAATGACAACCCGGCGGCAACGGTCACCGAGGCGCGCAAGAAGGCGGTCGCCAACGCCATGGCCAAAGCCAAGACGCTGGCCGGGGCAGCGGGCGTCAGCCTAGGCCGGGTGCTCGAGATCACCGACCAGAACATCGCGCCGACGCCAATGCCGATCAACGCCAAGGCCTTCGACGCGGCGGGTGCCGCGGCTCCCGTGCAGGCTGGCGAGAATTCCTACAATGTGCAAGTCACCGTCACCTTCGAATTGAAGTGAGCGGCTCTGACGATCCGTGGCTGAGCCTGGCCCCGGCAATCATCAGCCAATAGCGCGCATGAAAAACCCCGCGGGATTGCTCCCGCGGGGTTTTTTCGAGCCACACCCTTCAAACGGAAAGGGGCTCCGCTAGTCCCAGCTGATCTTGCTAAGATCATGCTGCCCACCCGTGTCTCCAGGCTGATCCTCACAGAGGATCGGCCCTCCAGGATTCGGCCAAACCCGAGCTTAGCGATAGATAACCGGGCAGCCGCGCTCATTGGCGAACACGACGACGACGCGGTCGCCATCCTGGCGGCCCGCCACTTTCACCGTACGACGGCTGACGTCGACAATGCGGACACGGTGGAGGCCCATGCGTTCGGCCTTGTCGAGGGCGCGGTCCGGCGAGCAGCCACGGCGCCAGTCGCCACGGCGCTCGTCACGGCGATGGCGATAACCGTCGTCACCGGTATAGACGCCGAAACGCGGATCGTTGTTGTTGCCGAAGCCGAGGTAGAGGCTGTCGGCGTGAGCGGGAACGGCCGCCAGCGTGCCGAGACCGACCAGGGCCGAAAGGGCTGCCGTCTTGATCGTGTTGAACATCGTCTTCTCTCCTTTTTGCGGGCCTTCGCCCGTCCTCGTGAACCGATGGGGGGAGAATGCGCTTGCCTGTCTGAACTCTTTACGAACCTGCCGTTCATCTCCGGTTCATATGGCGGGAAGAAGGAAAATTCCGGCTATTCGCCACCGTCCCCAGCCCTTGGTGAAGCCCAGAACGCCTGACTCGGCGCCCGGTTCCGACGCCTCGGATTGGCCGAATGCCTTCGAACGCGGGGCTCTCGCTCACCGCCGCTGGTCCTACGGCTCCTCGTCCAGCACGTAGTCAAAATAGTCTTCCGGCTCGGCAAGATCGGTTTCGCTCGCCTCGACCCGGCCGCGCATCGAGATGCCGGCTTCATGCACGGTCTCGGCGCTGCCGGACACCAGCCGGTGCCACCAGTAGAGGTCGCGGCCCTCGGCCACCAGCCGATAGGCACAGGTACTGGGCAGCCAGCTGATGGTTCGCACATTCTGCGGCGTCAGCCCGACGCAGTCGGGAACGCGCGCCAGCCGGTTGACGTAGTCCGAACAGCGGCAGGTGTCGGCGTCGAACAGCCGACAGCCGACGCTGGTCCAGTAGATCTCGCCGGTATCCTCGTCCTCGAGCTTTGACAGGCAGCATTTACCGCAGCCGTCGCACAGCGATTCCCATTCGGCCGGGCTCATCGACTCCAGCGCCTTGGTTTTCCAGAATGGCGTTTCCATCTCCGGGATGTGGCCCCGGCCGCAGGCAAGGTCAAGCGCGGCAATGGTCGCAATTGCGGCTATCGTCAGGTGAATGACATGAAGTTGCCTTCAAAAGGTCGGTCAATTGCCCCGTACGGCCTCTATCCGTGCCAGACTGGAACCAATCGGCACAAGATCGGTTTCGGCAAGGATGGGACCCCACAAGGAGAATTTCGATGAAACGCCAACCACGGATTCTGGCAGGCACCGCACTTGGCCTGTTGATGGCATCCGCGCCGTTGGGCGCGTTCCCGCTTCAGGGAAGTGTCGCGTCCGGCCTTGCCCAGCGCACGGCAGCCCCATTCATTTTGGCGCAAGCAGCGTGCGCGGAGGGCGAACCGGCCGAAGCCTGTGCGCAGAAGCAGCAGGCGGAGCCCGAACAGAAGCGGGAGCGCAAGAAGGCCGAGCCTGAACAGCAGGCCGCGCCTGCCCAGAACGAGCAGCCCGCCGAGGAGCAGCAGCCACGCCGGAAGAAGCGCGACCAGCAGCAGCAAACCGAGCAGGCGCCGGCCGAACAGGCAGCACCCGCCGAGGAACAGCAGCCGCGTAGGAAGAAGCGCGACCAGCAGCAGCAAACCGAGCAGGCGCCGGCCGAACAGGCGGCACCCGCCGAGGAACAGCAGCCGCGCAAGAAGACGCGCGACCAGCAGCAGCAGGCCGAGCAGGCGCCGGCCGAACAGGCAGCACCCGCCGAGGAACAGCAGCCGCGCAGAAAGAAGCGTGATCAGCAGCAGCAGACCGAGCAGGCGCCGGCCGGCCAGGCAGCACCCGCAGAGGAACAGCAGCCGCGCAGAAAGAAGCGTGATCAGCAGCAGCAGACCGAGCAGGCGCCGGCCGGCCAGGCGGAACCGGCCAACGACAATCAGCCCGGCGAGCAAGCCAAGCCGCGCAAGAAGAACAAGCAGGATCAGCAGGCCCAACCTGAAGTCGCCCCGGCACCGAAGGAGGCTCCCGCTGGAGAGGCGACGGCCCCTGCCGGCGAACAGCCCGCGGCCCAGGGCGAGCAGCCCCAGGACACGACGAAGAAGCGTGTCAGGAAACCTGCCGGCGAGCAGCCGGCGACAGCCGAACAACCAGCCACGGGCGAACAACCAGCCAATGGTCAGACGGCGGCACCGGTACAGGGCGAAAAACCGGTGCAGGGCGAAGCTCCGGCCGATCCAAACGCCGCTCCCATCCTGGACAGCCAGAAGGACGCCGAGCGCAAGGGCGGCGGCCGGAAACATGGCGACAAGAACACCCAGCAGAATGGCGAGCAGCAGAATGGTGGGCAGAATGCCGAGCAGAGCGGCGATCAGGGGCAAAAGCCGGTGGCCGCTCCCGTCGACCAGGGTCCGCCTCCGACCGACGACAAGGCCGCACAGCAGGAGATCAAGCCCGAGAAGATCGCTCCGGTGACGGAGGAAAAGGGTACGCGCGTAGAGCGTGCACCCGATGAGAACGTCCGCGACCGCCGGCGTCCGAAAGGCGTTGACGTCGTCAGGGAACTCGGCGACCGCGTCATCCTGCAGTTCAACAATCAGACATTCGTCGAGAGCAATGACGCCCCGCGCATGACCCGCGGTGCCAGGAACGTCTATTATGAGGATCTGTCGGGCGACCGCACCCGGGAAATCGTCGAGCGTGACAACGGTGTTCAGATCGTCACCATCCGCAATCGCTATGGCGACGTCATCCAGCGTTCGCGCATTGCGCCGGATGGACGCGAATATGTGCTGAGCTATGTCGACGAGCGGCATTATCAGGACGACAGCGACTGGCGCGATCCCGGCGATGATCTGCCGCCGATGCGGCTGACCATCCCGCGCGAGGAGTACATTCTGGACTCCGAGGATGTCCAGGATCCGGACGACTACTACACCTTCCTCGAACAGCCGCCGGTGGAGAAGGTCCAGCGCCTCTACTCGATCGACGAGGTCAAACGTTCGGCCCGCGTGCGCGACATCGCACGTCGCGTCGATCTCGACACGCTCAACTTCGAATTCGGCTCGGCCTCGATCTCCGACACCGAGGTGCAGAAGCTCGAGGGCGTCGCGACGGCCATGGAGAAGCTGTTGAAGAAGAACCCGGCCGAGACCTTCCTGATCGAGGGTCACACCGACGCCGTCGGCACACCGGAGGCTAACCTCGCTCTGTCCGATCGCCGCGCGGAAGCGGTGGCGGAGGCCTTGACCAACGCCTTCGGCATCCCGCCGGAGAACCTGACGACGCAGGGCTATGGCGAGGAGTATCTGAAGGTCAATACGACGGCGCCGAACCGCGAGAACCGGCGCGTCGGCATTCGCCGCATCACCTCGCTGGTGGCACCGGTCGCCAGCAACAATTAGGCCATGATTTCAAAACCATGACCTGGTTTGCGGAATCGGCACGAGAAGCATCCATCCCCGGCCATGCCGGGGATGGATCGACATGCCGGGTTCAACAAGAATTGTACCGGTATGCAACCGGGCTCATTGAATAGAAGGCGCACCTACCCCAGATTCAAGGCTGGGCGTTCCCTGCCCCGTCCCGACTCCAGCGGGACGCATTGAGCCCCGCCGGACCCTTTCCGGCGGGGCTTTTTGCTTTGCAAACTTTGTCTTGCAAACCGGGGCGACCTAGCCGAAATACGGCTTGCTCCCCGTAGAGAACAGACCGGAACCACCTCATGAAGCGTCTCGAACTCGCCATCGAATCGATCATTCTCGCTTCACGGTGGCTGTTGGTCGTCTTCTATCTCGGGCTGGGCGTGGCGTTGGCGATCTATGCGCTGTCCTTCGGCAAGAAGCTTTATGAATTCATCACCCTGGCGTTCACGCTCGGCGACACCGACACGATCCTGAAAATGCTCGGCCTGATCGATGCCGCACTGGTCGCCTCGCTGGTGGTGATGGTCATCATCTCGGGCTACGAGAATTTCGTCAGCCGCTTCGACGACCAGGACGGCGGCGTGCACTGGCTGGGCACGATCGATGTCGGCTCGCTGAAGGTCAAGGTCGCCTCGACCATCGTCGCCATCTCGTCCATTCACCTCTTGCAGGTGTTCTTGAACTCGTCGTCCTACACGACCGATCAACTGATGTGGCTGACCATCATCCACCTCGCCTTCGTCGTCTCGGCCCTGATGCTCGCCTATATCGACCGGCTGATGGGCCTGAGCAAAGGCAAGAAGGACGAGGAGGGCTGACGCCCGCCAGGCGTTGAATCATTCCGGCAGGATCGAAGCTCTATCGCCTTGCATGGGCAGGATTTCCCGGCGCTCGATGATTGCCGATTGGCTGCCTCGAGCCCCTAATAAATTCCCTTTATCTTCGTGTCCGTCCGCGCAAACACGTCGTCCGGCACGAAGAAATCGCCGGCCAGTGGCCCGGTCGCTCCCGGCGCGTAGACCGAAAAGTCGCTGACGCCCTCGGCGCGCAGCACCTCCTCGTCAATGTAGAAATTGCCTGATGTCTCGCGCGCCGGCCGCATGAAGATGGCATGCGCGGCATCGGCCATGATGTCGGGCAAACGGCTCATCGCCGCCACCGTCGCGCCGCCAAGCAGATTGCGCACCGCCGCCGTGTCGATGGTCGAGATCGGCCATAGCGAATTGACCGCGATGCCGTCCTTGGCGAATTCGGCGCTCATGCCAAGCGTGCACATCGACATGCCGAACTTGGCCATGGTGTAGGCGACATGGTTCTTGAACCATTTGGCCTTCATGTCGAGCGGCGGCGCCAGATTCAGGATGTGAGCATTTTGTGCCAACTTCAGGTGCGGAATACACATTTTGGACACCAGGAAGGTGCCGCGCGTGTTGATCTGATGCATCAGGTCGTAGCGCTTCATGTCGGTCTCCAGCGTTCCGGTGAGTTGGATGGCGCTGGCATTGTTGATGCAGATGTCGATGCCGCCGAACTTTTCCACGGTCCTGGCGACCGCATCGGCAACCTGTGCCTCTTCACGGATGTCGCACAGTACCGGCAGCGCCTTGCCGCCGGCCTGCTCGATCTCTTCGGCCGCCGTGTAGATCGTGCCCGGCAACTTCGGATGCGGGTCGGCGGTCTTGGCGGCGATCGTCACATTGGCGCCGTCGCGCGCCGCGCGCAACGCGATCGCCAGCCCGATGCCGCGCGACCCGCCGGAGATGAACAGCGTCTTTCCCTTGAGCGACATTTTTCCTCCGCGTGCGTTGTCTTGTTGCGCGATCCTTGCCTGTGGCGCCATCGGTTACAAGAGCTTGCGGCGGGAAGCCGTGGTGACGCAGCGGAGGCTGGCGCACGCGAACGGCTGGTGCCGCGCGAAGAAACCTCTGATCTGTTTCAGCGGTTAATGGCGATTGCCGACAGCGCCGGAAAAGTCCCCAGACGTGAGAATGCGATGACCGATGACGAAATCCTCGGTTACGATGAGTTCGGAATCCCGACGAAATGATCATCGATTCCTCGGCCCTGGTCGCCATTCTGCGTCTCGAACCAGGCTACGAACGTTTCGTGCTGGCGATCGCGCAGGCCAAGAGACGGCTACTGGCCGCGCCAACCTTCCTTGAAACGACAATGGTGCTCGCAAGCGGCCGGCAAGATGAAATCCTGGATCGCCTCGATAGCTTCCTACGCAGCTCCTCGATTGATCGCCTTTACCGCCGACCACGCCGCCGTCGTCCGCCAGGCGTTCCTGTGCTACGGTAAGGGTCGGCACCCGGCGGCGCTGGACTTCGGTGACTGCATCGCCTACGCGACAGCGCGGCTCGAAGCCATGCCGTTGCTGTTCAAGGGTGATGATTTCCGCCTCACCGACATTGAAGCGGCGGTGTGATCGATATCAGACCAGCACCAACCCCTGCCGCATCGCAATGGCGATCGCATCGGTGCGGTTGGCCGCACCGAGCTTGATCAGGATTGCGGCGACGTGGAACTTCGCCGTGTGCACCGAAATATTGAGCCGGCGCGCGATCACCTTGTTGGGCGCACCCTCGGCCAGCAGCGCCAGCACTTCCCCCTCGCGCGGCGACAGCGAAGGCCGGACGACATGCTCGTCGGAGGCTTCATCCTCGAACGGCTCGCCGTCGCCGGTATTGAAACGCTCATGGCGCCCGCTTCTGCCATCGCCCGATATGCGATAGCCGGCCGCGGCCAGCCGCGCCGCCGCGGCGATCAACAGATCGTCCGCGCCCGCGGGCAGGACGGCCAGCACCTCACCGGCGGGCCGCTCGACGTTGGCGCGTCCCGACAACAGCACCCGTGGAATGGAGGCCGGCACAGCATCACCGCTGCTGTCGTCAACGATGGCTACATCGGCTCTGCCGACCACGACCGGCGACAGATCATCGCTCGCCGCAAGCGAGGCCGCCAGGCGCTCGGCACGCGATGCATCGCCAAGCGCAATCAGCACCACCAGCCGCCGCGAGACGGCACCGTCAGTCATGATCCGGTCGCTGGTGAGCGTGTCCATCACTCCTCTCAGGAAAGCGGCTTTTCGCCGATCGTCAGCGCGACATCGCGCTGTTCGCCGCCGCGCACCACGCCGAGCGTCACCGAAGCGCCGGCGCTGTCGGGTCCGAGTCTACGGATCAGGTCGCGCGGGCCATGCACGGCCTCGCCGTTCCACGCCACGATGATGTCGCCGAGCGAGAGACCGGCGGCCTTGGCAGGACCCTCGTCATCGAGGCTCATCACCATCGCGCCATGCGCGTCGCGGTCCCGTACCGGATGCAGGCCGGCGCCGAGATAGCCGCGCGCGACATGACCTTTCTCACGCAGGGTCGCTACCGCCCGCTCGATCGTCTCGTAAGGCATCACCAGCGCCCTGTGGCGCGGTCCGAACAACATCATGCCGATCAGCGCGCCCTTGGCGTCGAGCACCGGGCCGCCTTCGAAGCGGCCGCCGGCGCCGACGGCAAGATTGATGCGCCGGTCGATGCCGCCGCCGCGCAGCGAGCGCCAGGCCGGACCGACTTCGCCGACCGAACCCGACACGGCCAGAGCGGAGCCCTGGCTGTTGCCGATGGCAATGGCGAGATTGCCGGGCCGTACCGCATCGGCCTTAGCCAACGGCGCGGCGCTGACGGCCCCCGCCGGCTTCAGCAGGGCAACGCCGGTCGACGGATCGCGGCCGACCAGTTCGGCCTTCACCGTCTCGCCGGAGGCCAGCACCAGTTCGATCTCCTCGCCGGCCTCGACAGCCTCTTCGGCGGTGACAAAATAACCGTCGCGCCAGTGGAAGGCACTCGCAGTGCGGTGATGATGCGTGGCAAAACTCGCCGTTGCCGGCGCCGCCTTCGCCGCGAGATCGGCGATCGCCTCGGAAAACGCACTCAGATTGAAGTCGCTCATGTTGGTCTCCTGGGTTTGTTCGTGCCCCAGATATCGCTCGACAGCGCGTTCAGAGGTACTCGCCTGACGGCTAGTTGCTGGTTTGACTGGCCATCTGGTCAGGTCGCGACGGTTCGGCCCGCTCCGCACATATAGTCATCCTTTCGCCTGAAAACACGGAGCCTGATCATGGCCCTCGCCGCCACCAAATTCCAATCTGATGACACGTTGCTCGACGCCTATTCGATGACGGTGGCAGACGCCGTCGACCGCATCGGCCCGGCCGTCTGCCGCATCGAGCGCGTTGGCGGCCAGGGTGGCCATGGTTCCGGCTTCGTCATCGCGCCGGACGGGCTGGTCGTCACCAACTTCCATGTCGTGGGTGATGCCAGGACAGTGCGCGTCTCAATGCCTGACGGCGCTTCCAGCGAAGGCCGCGTGCTGGGCCGCGACCCCGACACCGACATCGCGCTGGTGCGCGCCGACGGCAGCTTTGCCGATGTCGCGCCGCTGGGCGATTCCAAGCGGCTCAGGCGTGGCCAGATCGCCATTGCCATCGGCAACCCTCTGGGCTTCGAATGGACCGTCACCTCCGGGGTCGTCTCGGCGCTCGGCCGCTCTATGCGCGCCTCCACCGGCCGGCTGATCGACGACGTCATCCAGACCGACGCGGCGCTCAACCCCGGCAATTCCGGCGGGCCGCTGGTGTCGTCGGCGGGCGAGGTCATCGGCGTCAACACCGCCGTGATCCACGGCGCGCAAGGCATCGCCTTCGCGGTCGCTTCCAACACCGCCAATTTCGTCATTTCGGAGATCATCCGCTTCGGCCGCGTGCGCCGTGCCTTCATCGGCGTCTCGGCCGACACCGCCAATCTGCCGCGCCGCGCCGCCCTGTTGTCGCAAGTCTCCACTAGCACCGCCGTGCGCCTGCGCAGCGTCGAAAAGGACGGCCCGGCAGCCAAGGCCGGGCTTAAGGAGGGCGACATCATCGCCGCGATCGACGGCCGCCCGGTCACCGGCGTCGACGACCTCGTGCGCATGCTCGACGCCGAACGCATCGGCCGCGAGACGCTGTGCACAGTCGTGCGCCGCACCGGCGTCAGCCAGGTGACGGTGACGCCGGTGCCAAGGGTAAGTTGAGGCCGTTCGTCTTCTGATCTAGGCAACGGCCCCTTCAACGAATTGAGCCTGAAACTCCGGGCTTAGCGGGATCGGCTTGATCACGTCGATCAGCACGCCATTGGGGTCCTTGGTGATGAAATGGCGCTGGCCGAAAGGTTCGTCGCGTAGAGAGCGCAGGATCGGCAGGCCGGCGGCGACGACGCGCTCATAAACAGCGTCCGGGTCGCGAACCTCGAAATTGATCAGCAGGCCCGAAGTGCGGCCCCGCCCCTCTTGCGGGATCGTTTCGTGGTCACCCTGGACGATGCCGAGATTGACTCTTCTGTCCTCCACCGATTGCAGATGCACGTACCAGTCGCTTTCGAACAGCGGCCGGAAGCGGAAATGCCTCACATAAAAAGCCGTCGTGCCGGCGACGTCACCGGTCATCAGCACCGGGTAATAGCTCGTCGTCTTCATCTTTCCTTCTCCCGTCAATTAACATACAATCTGCATGTAAATTTGATTAACATACAGGCTGCATGTATGCAACACGATTCCGCGCGTCGTTCTAATCGTGACCGCACCGAGGCGACGCGCGCCGACCTGATCGCCGCCGCGCGAAAGCTGTTCACCGAAAAATCCTATGCCGAGACCGGCACGCCGGAGATCGTTGCCGCCGCCGGCGTGACGCGCGGAGCGCTCTATCATCACTTCGCCGACAAGCAGGCGCTGTTTGCCGCCGTGGTCGAGCAGGAGGCGGCAGCGGTCGCCGAGGAGATCGAGCGCGCCTCGCCGCCTACGCTTGATGCCCGCGACGCGCTGATTGCCGGCTCCGACGCCTATCTCGCCGCCATGCGCGCGGCAGGCCGCACGCGGCTGTTGCTGCTCGACGGCCCGGCCGTGCTTGGCCGCGCCGCCATGGACGCGATCGACAATCGCCACGGCAACCGCTCGCTGCGCGAAGGGCTGGTCGCGGCGATGCGGGCGCAAACGATGACGAGATTGCCGGCCGACGCGCTGACCGCACTGCTCGGCTCCGCCTTCGACCGCGCCGCTCTGGCCATCGAGGCCGGCGCGTCGGCCGAGGACTACCGCGCCGTGCTCATGGCACTGATCGATGGACTGTCTCGTGCTCCTCATCAGGCACCTCGCCCGGTTCGAACTCGTTGAAGCAGCCGAGCTGGCGCTTGAACTGGTCGATCAGCCAGGCCGCCGCCGGCTTCGGGCTGCGATCGTTGCGGTGCATGGCAAACAGCGGCGATCTCACCTCCCTGAAGGATTCGAGGTCGATTTCCACCAGCCGGCCACTCGCCAGGTCGTCTGATATCAGCCAACGCGGCAGCCCGCCCCAGCCCAGCCCCTCGCGCATCAGCGTATGCTTGGTGCGCACATCCGTCAGCCGCCAGGTGCGGTAGGCGAAGACGCCGAAGTCGCGCCCCTTGGTGCGCTCCGACTGGTCGGTGACGACAAGCTGCGTGTGTTCGCGCGCATCCTCGATTGCCACCGGCTTCGGCAGCAAGGCCAGCGGGTGGCTGGGCGCGGCGGCCAGCACGATCGACATGAAGCCGATGCGCACAAGATGCACGTCGACATCGCCCAACAGGCCGCCTATGCCAAGATCGGCTTGCCCGCTGACGACATGATCGGGGATCAGGCCGAGTGTGCCGATATGCAGCCGCAGCATCACGGTCGGAAACTGCGCTTCGAATGCCTTCAGCACCCGCACCAGCACCGGCGACGGCAACGCTGCGTCGACCGACAGCGCGACTTCAGCCTCGAGGCCTTGATGATGGCCGTCGACGCGCGAGCGGATGCGCTGCAGCACGCCGACCATGCGGCGTGCATCCTCCAGCATCGCCCGGCCGATCTCCGTCAGTTGCGGCTCGCGCGTGCCCTCGCGCTCGAACAGTTTCAGCCCGAGCTGCGCCTCGAGATTGGCGATACCATAGCTGATGACGGACTGCGCCCGGTTGAGCTTGCGACCGGCGGCCGAGAAACTGCCGGTCTCGGCGACCGTCACCAGGATCTGAAGCTGGTCGAGTGTCGGATTGGGTTGCATCACCATATCTATTTAATGGATGGATCGTATATAAAATATACCAGTTTATCGAATGGATCGATAGCCCCATATCTGGCGGGACAAATCATTCAACCGCTGGAGAGCCCAAAATGTCCATTCTTCTTGTCACTTCGAGCCCGCGTGGCGCGGCCTCGCATTCGACCCGCATCGCTACCGAATTCGCTGAAAAGCTCGTCGCCGCCGACCCGTCGAACACGCTTGTCGTCCGCGACCTTGTCGCCAACCCGCTGCCGCATATCGACGCCGACTATGCCAGCGGCATCTACGTGCCGGCAGAAGCTCGCACTGCACGCCAGGCCGAAGCCGTCGGCGTCTCCGATGTGGTGCTCGACGAGCTGTTCGCCGCCGACACGGTGATCCTGGCCACAGGCTTCATCAACTTCAATATCTCCTCGACGCTGAAGTCCTGGGTCGACCACATCTCCCGTTCCGGCAAGAGCTTTGCCTATGGCGAGAACGGCCCCAAGGGTCTCGTCACCGGCAAGAAGGTCTATATCGTGCTGGCTTCGGGTGGCATCTATTCCGAAGGTGCGGCCGTGCAATTCGATCACGCCATTCCCTACCTGCGTGGCGTGCTCGGCTTCCTCGGCATGACCGATGTCGATGTCATCCGCATCGAAGGCGTTGGCATGGGTCCTGACGCGGTGACCGCAGCGCTCGCCAAGGCGACCGCCAAGGTCGATGCCGTGGTGGCCGCCAGCCAAGGCGTCGCGGCGGCGGCGTAAGGGAAAGACTTAAGTTGAAGGGCAGACCCCGCTTGTTTTGCCGACAGTAAACAGCGCAAAGCGACCAGAGTCCTTTGGGTGTGACTTGACGATCCACTTTGGTTCACTCACAATCACAATGAACCAAAGTGGATCGAAACCATGACAGCTTTCACCGTGCGGCTTCCCGACGACACGACAAACAGGCTCGACCAACTTGCCGAAAAGCTCGATCGCTCGCGCTCTTATGTGGCCGCCAAGGCCATCGAAGACTTTGTAGCTCGTCAAGAATGGCAGCTCGCTGAGATAGAGGCCGGGTTGGCCGAGGCCGAGCGCGGTGAATTCGCCAGCGAACAAGAGTTGGCCGCCGTGATCGGGAAGTACGTCAAGCCCGCCGGCTGATCCATGAGCCGCAAGACAATCCGTTGGACCAAGCGGGCTTTGCGTCGGCTTGGCGAAATCGGCGCGCATATCGAGAAAGACAGTCCCGAAGCTGCCGCTCGTGTCATCGGGCGCATCTTGTCCGCAGCGGAGTTGCTCACCGAACAGCCGGCTATGGGGCGCGTTGGACGCATCAAGGCGACGCGAGAACTCGTTTTGGCCGATTTCCCATATATCGTCCCCTATCGCGTAAGCGAAGATGCGGTCGAAATACTTACCGTCATACACGCCGCCCAACAGTGGCCAAAGAGCCTGTGAGCCAACTGGCCGCTGCCTTTCTAGCCGATGAAATGCCTAAGCACCCCCGCCGAAGCGACTCCGATCAGCACAGTCGGCAGCATGGAAAGCCGCATGGCGGCTACCAGAGTGACAGCCAGCGCCAGAATATCCGCCGGGGACTTCGACACGAAGGCCGGCGCGATCACCGAGATCAGGACGCAACCAGGTGCCGCCTCCATCACCGCCGTGGCGCGGGCACCGAGCGTGCGGTTGCGCAGCACGACATAGCCGCCGGTCCGGGTCAGGTAGGTAACGGAGGCCATCAGCACGATGGTAAGCAGGGTCGCCATGTCGATCATGCATCACCCGCCATCAGCCAGGCCGCGACCAGCCCCGACACGGCACCCGCAGCGACATACCAGGCACCCGGAACGAAGAGATAGACCAGTGCCGCAACGACGAGGCTGACCAGCCAGGGCCGCGCCGCCGCCATACCCGTCCACATGCCGCGCATCAGCACCAGGAAGACGGCCGGGAACGCCATGTCGAAACCGTAGGTCTCGACATGGCCCAGCATCGGACCGAGCAAGGCACCCAGCGTGGTGAAGGCCACCCAGGTGAGATACATCGCCAGCGCCGCGCCCATATAGTAACGCGGGCTGAAGGCCGGCGTGATGCCGGCGGCGGCGCGCTGTTTGGCATCGGCCAGGCCCAGCGCCCAGCTTTCATCGCACATAAAGAAAAGCGCCGGAAACACCTTGCGCTTCGGCAGGTGGCGCAGGAACGGCGCCAGTGCCGCACCCATCAGCAGGTGACGGCTGTTGACCAGGAAGGTGATGGCGACGATGAGCACGATGTGCGGCGGCGACGTCCACAATTGGATCGCGGCGAATTCCGAGCCGCCGGCGAAGTTCAGCCCTGTCATCATAGACAGTTCGACCGTACTCAGCCCTTTCTGCGTGGCCTGGGCGCCGAGCACCAGCGCGTAAGGGATGGTGCCGAACAGCACCGGCGCGCAGGACGTCACGCCACGGCGGAACTCGGATCCCGAGCCATCGCCCGCCGCCTCGACTGTCTGTGAAATGCTCATGGTTACTCATCGGCCGGCCTGGCGGCCGCCGCTTCCTGCGTCTGAAATCAACTGATGTCGGCGGCAAACATACCGATATTTGCTCGCAATTTGGTTGCAAAGATTGTTGAGTTTTACGTAATCTTGGCATTAAATGTCACAAATTTACCAATACATGGAATCCAAAATCATGAAACTTGATGAGATCGACAAGCGGATCCTGCGGGCGCTGCAGCGCGACGGCCGCATGGCCAACAACGATCTGGCCAATGAGGTGGGGCTGTCGCCATCGCCTTGCCTGCGTCGCGTGAAGCTGCTGGAGGAGGCCGGTGTCATCGACCGCTATGTCGCCGTGCTTAACCCGGCCAGCATCGGCAAGGGTCTGACCTTCTTCACCCGCATCTGGCTGAAAACGCAGGACGAGGACACGATCGAGCATTTCGCCACCGAAGTCGCCAAGCTGCCGCAGGTGATGGAGTGCTATTTGATGCTCGGCGATTGCGACGCCATGGTGCGCGTGGTGGCGGCCGGCATCGACGATTACCGCCGCTTCCAGTCGGAACATTTGAGCCGCATCAAGGGCGTGCAGAACGTCAAGACCGACGTCCCCAGCCAGACGATCAAATACACGTCGGAATTGCCGATCTGAGCTGCTGAAAACGGCGCCGGGCTAGACTGGATAAAAAATGCAACCGGATTGTAGGATCGGCCTCGGTGCCAGCGTCCTTCGGGTGCAAGCAGCGCTGAGCGCTGCCCTCTGGCATGGGAGATTTGAATGAGCCTTTCCTATCGTTGGGTCATCGTCGCCGCTGGCGCGCTGATGTCCTGTGTCGCCATCGGGACGATGTTTTCGCTGGCGATCTTCCTCGAGCCGATGGCGATCGACACCAACTGGTCGCGCGCCGGCATTTCCAGCGCCATGACGCTCAATTTCCTGGTGATGGGCCTCGGCGGCTTTGCCTGGGGCGCCATTTCCGACCGTTTTGGCGCCCGCATCGTCGTCACGATCGGTGCGGTCCTGCTTGGGCTGGCGCTGGTGCTGGCCAGCCGCGCCGGCTCGCTGCTGAGCTTCCAGATCACCTATGGCGTGCTCGTCGGCCTCGCGGCAAGCGCCTTCTTCGCGCCAATGATCGCGCTGACCACGGGCTGGTTCGACACCAACCGCAGCCTTGCCGTCTCGCTGGTCTCGGCCGGCATGGGCGTGGCGCCGATGACGATCTCGCCCTTCGCCCGCTGGCTGATCTCGGCCTATGACTGGCGCACCGCCATGTTCGACATCGGCATTACGGCCTGGATACTGCTGTTGCCGGCGGTTCTGCTGGTCCGCCAGCCGCCGACGCCGGTGGCGGCCGATACTGGCTCCGCGCCGGTTGCCGAAGGCGCCGGCCTGACAGTCGGCCAGGTGCTGCGCTCGCCGCAATTCATCGTGCTCGGGCTGACCTTCTTTGCCTGCTGCGCGGCGCATTCCGGGCCGATCTTCCACATGGTCAGCTATGCCATGCTGTGCGGCGTCGCCCCCATGGCGGCCGTCTCGATCTACAGCGTCGAGGGCCTGGCGGGCCTCGGCGGCCGGCTGTTCTACGGCGTGCTGGCCGACCGGCTGGGCGTCAAGCCGGTGCTGATCGCGGGCCTGGCGATCCAGGCGATCGTCATTGCCGCCTATCTCTCGATCAGCCAGCTCGGTCAGTTCTACATGCTGGCCGTCATCTTCGGCGCCACCTATGGCGGCGTCATGCCGCTCTATGCGGTGCTGGCGCGCGAATATTTCGGCCAGCGCATCCTCGGCACCGTATTCGGCGCCGCCACCATGCTGTCCAGCCTCGGCATGGCGCTGGGACCGCTGGCCGGCGGCATGGTGTTCGATGCCTACGCCAACTACCACTGGCTGTTCATCGGCTCGGCCATCATCGGGCTCGGCGCGGTCGGCATCGCGATCGCCTTCCCGCCATTGCCGCGCAAAGAGTTGCAGGTGGCTTAGTCCGGGTCGATTTCCCAAACCTTGCTGGCCAGGCACGCAATCAGCCTGGCCCGTTCGTTCGCTGCGGATCCTGTCCCGGCACGCGGCTCCGCCGGTCTGGCGCTTGAATGACACGCAACGGGCGATGGATCGAAAAGCTCTCTTGAGCATTTAAGCCTTGGCTAATAGTGGCCCCAGGAGAGAACCAATGAAAAAGACGCTGCTCGTTTTGAGCCTGCTCATTCCGCTCTCGGCGTGCTCCCGTACCGAACAAGGTGCCGCCGTCGGCGGCTTGGGTGGCGCGGCCGTAGGCGCCGCAGTGGCCGGAGACCCTGTGGAAGGGGCGGTTGTTGGCGGTGCGGTTGGAGCGATAGCCGGGGCCGTCATCGGCCACGCCAGCGAAGCCGGCCAGTGCAGATATCGCGATCAGTACGGCCGGGTTTACGTCGCGCGGTGCCCGAACGGCTACTGATCTCAAGGCGCGTGATCTCCTTCGATCACGCGTCTGCTGGGGTTAATCGAATGGCCTATCGGATCAAAAAGCTGCTGGGTTTCTTGTTTGCCGCTGTCGGCGCTGCCGCGGTGAACGCCGGGTCCACGATTGCGATTTCCGCCGCGCCGGTTGAAGCAAAGACGATTGCCGATCACTTCTCATCGGTGAAATCCATGTCGGGGGATTTCGTGCAATCAGGCCCGAAAGCGGAAAGAAAACACGGCAGGTTTTTTCTCCAGCGCCCAGGCAAGATCCGGTTCAACTATGCAGGCCAATCTGGGGTCAGCGTGATCGCGGATGGCAAATCCCTGGTTGTTTATAACAGGAGACTGAAGACATCGCGGCTTTATGCTCTCTCGAAGACGCCGCTTAAGCTGCTGCTCGACAACAAGGTCGACTTCTCCGGCAGTCGCCTCAAAAGCATCAGAGACGATGGCGCCCAAGTTACCGTCAAGCTGGCCGACAGATCGGCTTTCGGCAATTCGAACATCTCCATGGTGTTCGACAGAAAATCGCTCGATCTGCGCAGATGGAGCCTCACCGACGAGAAGGGACTTACCACGACGGTGACCATCTCAAATGTGAGGCAGGGAGTTCGCGCTCCCGAGGGCACCTTCGTTATCGATTATGCGGCAAACCGTGAATTCAACACGACAACGAAATAGCCGAAACCGCAGCCATAGTCACAGCGCCGGAACCAATAGGATCACCGGCGGTTTAGTCCATGAAGGGACCGGAACCGCAAAGGACGCGGCACAATGATTGAAATTCACAGCATCGAAGCGGCCAACGCCAGACTGCGCATAAGAAGAGCAGAGAACTCTTTGAAGCGCGCCAATGACTTGCTGGACGAGGAAGCCGGCGTCGCCCTTAATCTGGCATTGTGCGGCCGGATAAGGGCCGCTCAAAGGCACCTGATCGAGGCCAGGGCACGCCTGATGTCGATCGATCCCGCCGGAACGAATTGACCCGCTGGCGGCCGCACGTCAACCCCTGAACGACAGGTCGCAACGCCCGCGTGGTTACGCGGTGCTCCGGCGGCGATGATCCGCCCTCGGCCCTACCCGAAAATCCGTTCGCCCTGCTCGTCAACGAGTTGGATGCCCTTCTTGATCGAGATGTCGACAGCGTCGTCGAGCCCGGCGAAGCGGTCGGCGCGGATGAATTTGTGTTCCTTCACCACGCCGTCGATCTCCTTGGAGACGACGCCGCATGTCTGGTACTGGCCATCCGCCTTGTAGGGCGTGGCGCTGACCAGGAAGCCCTTGTGCTCAACCTGCTTGGCTGGCGCTGCACTCGTCGGCTCGGCCGTCTGGGTTCCGCCGCCGCCACCGCCGAAAAGACGCTTCAGAAAAGACATCGGACTTCCTCCAACAGCATTCATCCCGCACCATGTAGAGTGATGCGGGATGAATTTCACTATCGGTCCTTGGCCCGGCGGGCAAGGGCGGCGTCCCATCGGCCGGAGGAGCTTACTTGTGCGACAGCGCTTCCAGCGCCTCGGCGGCGGCTTCGAGGATGGCGATCGCCTCGGCCTGTTTGTCGGCCGGGGCGTCGACGAAGTCGCCCAGAGCCGCGCGCAGCCGGTGGCGGACTGCGCGGAATTCGTCGCGTGCTTCCGAACGATCCCCGCGGCCACCCCGGCCGCCACGACGCCCGCCCTCTTCGCTCTCGTCGTTCCAGCCGAACCAGTCGCGCGCCTTGGCCATTTTGCGGCCGAAGCGCTCGAGATGGTCGAGAACGCCGTCGATCATCTCGCGGTTGTCGGCGAGATGCGCCTGGCCCGCTTCGGTAATCGAAAACACCTTCTTGTTGCCGTCGGCGGCGGAGGTGGCATAGCCGGCCTCTTCCAGGAAGGTCAGCGTCGGGTAGACCACGCCCGGGCTCGGGCTGTAGATGCCGCTGGTGCGCTCTTCCAGGGCCTTGATGATGTCGTAGCCGTGGCGCGGCGCCTCGGCCAGCAGCGACAGCGTGATCAGCTTGAGGTCGCCATCGGCCAGCATGCGCCCGGCGCGGAACATGTCGCCCGGGCCGCCGCGCCCGCCACCGCGACCGCCATGCCCGAACGGGCCGAAGCCGCCGCCCCCTCTGCCACCAAATTTGCCGGCCATGTGCATGAACATGCGCTCGCCGAAATGGTTGTTCCCAAAATGTTTGTGCATTGATTGCTCCTTGAGTTGTATCTTACGATATATCTTAATTAGGCGGGTCAATCGATGGAGTCAAGATATATCTTACGATGTATCTGAATGCGGCGCCAGAGGCTTGCTTTCACCGGAACGTGCCGCTAGAAGACCCGCGAGCGCCTCGGCTGCTCCGTAAGCGTCTGACGTCAAGCAACGCATCCAACCCGGTCTTTCCGGGCAATTCAGCCGGTCACCGGCGAATGGATGCCAATGCGACGGACCGGATACTTCAGGGAAACTCTCAAAATGACTGCAAGACATCAGCGCAGGAAGCTGCCTGCGCGCTATGCCGCTGTTCTTAGCCCGCTGGTACTGTCGCTGTTGATGACCTTCATCGTCTCGTTCATCTCGACGTTGAAAAGCCTTGGCTTCCACCCCGAGCTGCCGTCCATCTGGCTGACCGCCTGGGGCCTGTCCTGGCTGGTGGCGTGTCCGACGCTGCTGCTGGTTCTGCCGGTGGTACGCCGCATCGTCGGCGCGCTATGCGAGCCGGCCAGCCGATAGCTCGCACGAAAAAGGTCCGGAGATGTCCTCCGGACCTTTGCGCTTCTGGTCATCAATCACGAAGCGCTACCAGCGACCCTTGCGCCGGTTCCAGGCATAGAGCAGGTCGGCGAAACGATCATAGGCAAAGCGTGTCAGCGGCAAGACAATCGGATTGCCGAACAAAGTCGCCAGCCAGCCTTCCCCCGGCGTGAACTTCCACACGGCAATCGCCACATCGGCACCGACCAGCAATTGGCCACCAGCGTCGGTGGCGTGAAGCCGGCGGCGGATATCGTCAAGCGACGCGCCATGTCCGGCAAGCGCTGCCGGTTCAAAATTGATATCACGGAACTCGATCCGCCCGGCCTTGACCGCTTCGATCAGCCGCCGCTTCTGCCTGCTTATGCCGGCATCGCAGACCGGGCAGCGCGTGTTGTACCAGACAGTCAGCATGGTCCCGGCATTGGGTTGATAGCGCAACCTGAAGGACCACGAACGATCAGGCGCCGTCAAGACGTCGCTCAAGCGGTTGCGCACGAACGAGGCTGTCTCGGACCAGCCGGTCCGGCCCTTTCACTGCGGTGCCTATCCGAGCGAGGTGACGATCTCGCGGTAGGCTAATTCGGGAAAGGCCTTCAGCGTCCGCGTCCTGACATTGCCGGCCGCTGCCAGCATCAGCGAGAAGCGCGCCAGCACCGCATCGTCGGGCGCTTCGACCACCGCCACCATATCGTGTTCGCCCATGGTCAGGTAAAACGCCTTGAACGATCCGCCCATGTCACCCAGTTGCTTCCTGGCGGCATCGAGCCGCTTCGGTGACTCGCGCACGTTTCTGGCACCCTGCTCCGTCCAGTTCATCAGCACGATGTAGCTTGTCATGGCATACCTCCCTCCGGGGCCACGGAGCACGGCGGCTTCGCCGGGGCGGGCATCCGGGTTGTCGCCCAGAAAATGCATCCGACACGAAAGTATCCTCCCGAAGGACCTGCGCCGCAAGAGTGCGCCCCACAACAAAAAAGGGCGCCATCGGCGCCCTTGAACTCTTTGCATCGGTAAGTCTCAGCTATCCAGGAAGCTGCGCAGCTTGCGCGACCTGCTCGGGTGCTTGAGCTTGCGCAGCGCCTTGGCTTCGATCTGGCGGATACGTTCGCGGGTGACCGAGAACTGCTGACCGACTTCTTCCAGCGTATGGTCGGTGTTCATGCCGATACCGAAGCGCATTCTGAGCACGCGCTCCTCGCGCGGCGTCAGCGACGCCAGCACGCGCGTGGTGGTCTCGCGCAGATTGGCCTGGATCGCCGCGTCGATCGGCAGGATCGCCATCTTGTCCTCGATGAAATCGCCCAGATGCGAATCCTCCTCGTCGCCGACCGGCGTTTCGAGCGAGATCGGCTCCTTGGCGATCTTCAAGACCTTGCGCACCTTTTCGAGCGGCATGGCGAGCTTTTCGGCCAGTTCTTCCGGCGTCGGCTCGCGGCCGATCTCGTGCAGCATCTGGCGCGAGGTGCGCACGATCTTGTTGATCGTCTCGATCATGTGCACCGGAATGCGGATGGTGCGCGCCTGATCGGCGATCGAACGCGTGATCGCCTGCCGGATCCACCACGTCGCGTAGGTCGAGAACTTGTAACCACGGCGGTATTCGAATTTGTCGACCGCCTTCATCAGGCCGATATTGCCTTCCTGGATCAGGTCGAGGAACTGCAGGCCGCGATTGGTATATTTCTTGGCGATGGAGATGACGAGGCGCAGATTGGCTTCGACCATTTCCTTCTTGGCGATCGCCGCTTCGCGCTCGCCCTTCTGCACCTGGTTGACGATCTTGCGGAATTCCAGGATCGAGATCGCCGTTTCGGTGGCGAGGTTCTGGATCTCGGCGCGCAGGTCCTTGATCGCATCCTTCTCGTTCTTGGTGAATTCCTTCCAGCCGCGCGATGTCAGATTGCCGATCGAGCGCGTCCAGTTCGGGTCGAGCTCGGAACCCTGATATTCCTTCAGGAACTCCTCGCGGCGCACGCCGTAGCTTTCGGCCAGCCTGAGCAGCTTGCCTTCGTTCTGCACCAGGCGCTTGTTGATGTCGTAGAGCTGCTCGACCAGCGCCTCGATGCGCGCCGTGTTGAGCGACAGCGACTTCACCGCCTTGATCAGCTGGTCCTTCAGCTCCTTCAGCCGGCGGTCCTGGCTGGGCGACAGCGTGCCCGCGGCCGCGAGCCTGTTCTCGACCTGCTGGTCCTGCAGCTTGCGCAGCTTTTTGTAGGTGTCGGCGATGACGTCGAGCGTCTCCATCACCTGCGGGCGGAGTTCCGCTTCCATCGCGGCCAGCGACAGGCTCGCTTCGTCCTCGTCTTCGTCGTCGTCATCCGTCAGCCCACGCGTATCGGCGCCGACATTGGTGATGTCGTCTTCGTCGTCGCGCGAACGGCGCGGCTTGTCCTCGACCTTGGCTTCCTCGACGCGCTCGACCACCGGCGCCTGCTTGGCCTCGGGGCCGGCATAGGTCGCTTCGAGATCGATGATCTCGCGCAGCAGGATCTTGGATTCGTTGAGTTCGTCGCGCCAGATGATAATGGCCTGGAACGTCAGCGGGCTTTCGCACAGGCCGGCGATCATCGTCTCGCGGCCAGCCTCGATGCGCTTGGCGATGGCGATTTCGCCCTCGCGCGACAAAAGCTCGACCGAGCCCATCTCGCGCAGATACATCCGCACCGGATCGTCGGTGCGATCGGTCGGTTCTTTCTTGGTGGTGGTGGCGGCGACCGCGGTGCCGGTCTGCTCGGCCAGCTCGTTGGCGTCTTCCTCGGCATCGGCCGCGGTGTCGGCGGCCTCGGGCTCTTCGCCCTGCTCGTCGTCCTCGACCACGTTGATGCCCATGTCGGACAGCATCGCCATCGTGTCCTCGATCTGCTCGGAGGTCACTTCCTCGGAGGGCAGCACCGAATTCAGCTCGTCCATGGTGACATAGCCGCGCTTCTTGGCGGCCTTGATCATCTTCTTGACAGCATCATCGGAAAGGTCGAGCAGAGGGCCATCGGTGGCGCCTTCGCGTTCGGTTTCGACCTCTTCCTTTTCCTTTGTCGCCATAGTCTTTATCTTCTCCTAGCGGCCGAACTTCAAAGCCGCGTAAGCTGTCGGACCAGTCAAATCGGATGCGCTCGCTTATGAAACGCGCTTCACCGGGCCAGTAACTGCATCAACTCGTTTCGTTTGGTGTATGTCGTTGCCCCAAAACCGGGTTCCCCCTTTTGGGCGACATGCATTAAGTCCAGATTAACCCTGATATCTGTGGCAGGCGGGCTGCCTGTCCAGTGACCAGTACCTCACATCGCTTATTTCCCGTCGACGCGGGTTCGGGTTAACGTTTCGAATCGTCCTGATTCCGCCAATCTGCCAGAAGGTCAAGCGCCTCTCGCATGATTCGCATCAAAAAAGCGAATCAATTACCCCGACTTAGCCCGTTACGCGCCATTTGGACGCGCAACGACGCTTTCTCAATTCACTCGCTTCCAACTAAGCTCGCCCTGCCCTGCCCGAGGAGACGCCGAACCCTTCGATCAGCGCTTCCGTGGCCTGCACATCCTGGAATTGCGCCTGAATTTCGATCAGGTGCCGGTAGTTTTCGTCTGTGGGATCGGTGGCGAGCGCCGCTTCCGCCTGTTTCAGTTCCTTATGTAAGGTGCGCGCGCTGCGCTGCAAGTGCAACGCCTGGCTGAAAGCATCGCGAGCATCTTCAAGGGCAGCAGTCTCCAGCGCCGGCCATTGCCGCATTCGCCGGATCAGCCCGATGGCCCGCTCCCAGATCTCGGCGCAGCCGGCGCGTTCGATCGTCGCAATCACCGCCTGCCGGTCATTGGCCATGTCATGCGCCATTGCATCGAGGATCGCCGCATGCAGCCGCTTCAGATCGGAGTTGGCGAGATCGAGGAACTCGATATGGGCGAAATTCTCGTCGATCAGCGCCGGATGGTTGATCAGTGCGACTATGATCGTCGCCTCACGCACCGACATCCCCTCACTGCCGCGTTTGACCAAAGCGGACTGGCCGAGGCTTTCGGTGATCGCCATGCGGCCGCTGCCGGCCTTGGCGAACTGCCCGCCGGGCGCGGCCGTCTTGCCCTGGCCCTGTTTCCAGTCCTGCCGAGGTTGCCGGGCACTGCGCTGCGAGCCGAAGAAGCTCAGCACACGCTCCCGCATCTCCTGCTGGTAATGGTACCGCAGGCTTTCGTCGCGGATGCGGCTGGTCAGTTCGCGCAGCGTCTTCTCGAGTTCGGCCCGCCGCTCCGGCGTGTCGAAGACGCCGCCCGCCGTCTCACGCATCCACAAAAGGTCGACCAGCGGCCGCGCCTCGGCCAGAACGCGGCGAAATGCATCCGGTCCTTCGGCCTTGACCAGATCATCGGGATCCTTACCTTCCGGCAGCAGCGCGAAACGCGCCGAGCGGCCAGCCTGCACAGATGGCAGCGCCATATCGGCGGCCCGCCACGCTGCCTTCAGCCCGGCCTTGTCGCCGTCGAAGCACAGCATCGGCTCCGGCGCCATGCGCCAGAGCAGTTCGAGCTGGTTCTCGGTAAGCGCGGTGCCGAGCGGCGCCACGACATTCTCGAAGCCGGCCTGTGCCAGCGCGATGACATCCATATAGCCTTCGACGGCAATCACCGTGCCGCCCTTGGCGAGCGCCTTGCGGGCGCGGGCAAAATTGTAGAGCACGTTGCCCTTGTGGAAGAGCTCTGTGTCGGGCGAGTTCATATATTTGGCCAAAGCATCGGGGGCCAGCGCGCGGCCGCCGAAAGCGATGATCTTTCCGCGCGAATCCGGGATCGGGAACATGATGCGGTCGCGGAACCAGTCATAGGAAACCGGAATGTCGTCGCCATGGCGCACCAGCCCGCAGGCCTCGATATCGGCTTTCGGCACGCCCTTGGCGGCGAGATGCTCCTTCAGCGCATTGCGGCTGTCGGGCGCAAAACCGAGCCGGAACGATTGCTGCGTCGCCGGCGTCAGTCCGCGGTCGCGCAAATAGGCACGTGCCTTGGCGCCTTCCGGCCCCTGCAGCCGTTCCTGGAAGAAGGCGGTCGCCATCTCCATGACGTCGGTCAGGCTGGCGCGTTCTTTTTCGCGCCGCTCCTCCTGCGCATCGCGAACCGGCATCGGCACGCCGGCCATGTCGGCGATCTTTTCGACCGCTTCGGGGAAGCTCATCCCGTCGAGTTCGGTGAGGAACTTGAAATGGTCGCCCGAAACCGAACAGCCGAAACAGTGGTAGCGGCCCTTCTTGTCCTCGCAGTGGAAGGAAGGGCTCTTCTCGCCATGAAACGGGCAGCACGCCCAATAGTCGCCGCGGGGCGCGTTGGTCTTCTTGCGATCCCACGCGACGCGCTGGCCGATCACCGATGAAATCGGCACGCGGTCGCGTATCTCGTCGAGGAAGGCGGGTGGAAAGCGCATCGGGGAACTCGTTTCCCCACCATATAATCATGCCTGCGAAGCCCGACGACCCCTAATACGGGCCATACCCGGTTTCCACAGGCAAAAGAGGCGACCGTTGCCGGCCGCCTCTTTTCCAATATCCGCCTGGGGGTCGATTAATGCGCGGCAAGCGCGCCGAAGATGACGCCGGAGAGCACACCGACCAGCACATAGTCGTTGCCGACGCGGATCCATTCCTGGCCGCGGCCGGGACGATGCAGGCCGTAGCGGCCATAATCGCGGATCGGCTGGTGGCGCTTCCAGCTGGAATATTTCTGGCCATTGCGCCAGTTGTTGCGCTTCACGACGACGACCTTCTTCTTGAAGACCCGCTTCCTCACATCGCTGTGGTGGCCGGGCTTCTGCCAGTCGACGTGACTGTAATTCGACTGCGGCGCGTTCGGCGCGTTCAGCGGTGCGGCCTGGCCGGTGAGCGACGTGGCGGCCAGCATCGAGAAAGCGAGTGCGGAAAGGACAATGCGTTTCATGAGAAGTCTCCTTGGTTGTCGATATCAAAGCAATAGCGGCCCATCGATGAACCGAAACTGAACGCACGGATTACAATTGTGTAATGAATTCCTTGATTTACCAAAGAAAGCTGAACATGCCCGCAAGGGCAGGAACCAGTCGCATCGCAAACTCGGCCCATCCGCCGCTTCGCGCCCGCCCCGCAATGCAACCATTTTCGTGTCCGTCCATTTTCCGACACCGCCCGTCGCGCGGCAACGGCCCTTGAAATCGACAAGATTTTATTATCCGGCTAAAATATTCGAGTTATTATAAGTCACCGCCATGAACATGATTCGTACCCTCGTTTTCCCCTCTGATCGCCACACGAAACAGGGCGCGCATCCTGTTTGCACGCGGGGGACGAAATGAGCGGGTCCGTCGTCCTTCTGCATCTGGCCGGCGCCGTGGCGCTGATGCTGTTTGCCACCCGCATGGTGAAGACCGGCGTAGAGCGCGCCTATGGCGACGTGCTGCGCCATCGCCTGCGCGCCACCATGCGCAATCCGATCATGGCGGTGCTGGCCGGCACCGGCCTTGCCATCGCCCTGCAGAGCTCCACCGCCGTCACGCTGCTGGTCGGTTCCTTCGCCGGCTCTGGCATCGTCTCGGGCGCCGCGGGCCAATTGGCAGTGCGCGGAGCCGAGATCGGCTCGGCGCTGGTGGTCAAGCTGCTGACCTTCGACCTCACCTTGCTGGTGCCGCTGTGCCTGATTACCGGCACGGTGATGTTCATGGCCACCGAGCGGCGCGACTGGCGCCAGTCCGGCCGCATCCTCGTCGGCATCGGCCTTCTGATCCTGTCGCTGGAGATGATCGGCCAGGCGTCGGAGCCGCTGCGCAACAGCCAGCTCATGCCGGTCATCATCAACTACTTCTCGACCGATTCCATCACCGCCTATCTGCTGGCGGCACTGATCACCTGGCTGTTCCAGTCGAGCATCGCGGCGGTGCTGTTGATGGCGACGCTGGCAGGCCGTGGCCTGATCACGCCCGAACTCGGTGTCGTTCTCATCCTCGGCGTCAATCTCGGCTCCTCGATCATCGCGCCGATGCTGACCCGCTCGTCGAGCCCCGAAGTGCGCGTGGTGCCGATCGGCAATCTCCTGATGCGCGGGCTTGGCTCGCTGGTCATGCTGATCCTGGTCATGATCTTCAGGCCGCACTTCGCCTTTCTCGGTTCGACGGCGGCGGATCAGATCGTCAATGCCCACATCCTGTTCAATGTGCTGATCCTGCTCGCCGGCCTGCCGCTGGCAGGGTTCGTCTACCGCGCTTCGGAGAAGATCGTCGCAGTTGGCACCAAGCCCGTGCCGGCCACCTCGCTTGACGTCGTCGAGCTGTCCGCGCTCAACGAAAGCGCGCTCGACGTGCCAAGCCAGGCGCTGGCCAATGCCACCCGCGAGGTGGTGCGGGTCTGCGAGACGATAGAGATCATGCTCAAGCGCATCATCGAGCTCTACGAAAGTACCGATGCCGACAAGATCAAAGCGCTGGCCGCACTCGACGACCGCGTCGACCGCAAGCACGCCGCGATCAAGCTCTATCTCGCCAAGTTGACCAGGAACCCGTTGACCGAGGACGAGGCGCTGCGCTGCCAGGAACTGATCGGCGCCTGCGTCAAGCTCGAGCAGGTCGGCGACATCATCGTGCGCAACATGTTGGTGCACGTGAAGAAGAAGTTCGAGCGCGGGCTGGAATTCACCGACGAGGGCTGGGCCGAGCTGTGCGCCTTCCATGGCTCGGTGCTGGCCAATGCGCGGCTTGCCTTCAACGTTCTGGTGTCGCGCGATCCCGAGACCGCCCGCCAGTTGGTGCTGGAAAAAGACCGGCTTCGCGATCGCGAAAAGGAAACCAGCGCCAGCCATTTTGTTCGCCTGCGCGACGGCACCGCCAAGAGCGTCGAGACCAGCTCGATCCATCTGGACACCATCCGCGACCTGAAGCAGATCAATTCGCTGCTGGCCTCGATGGCCTATCCGGTGCTTGAAGAGCGCGGCCTGCTCACTGGGTCGCGGTTGAAGGCGAGCTGATGAACAGCCGATCTCCCTCCTCCGTGGGGAGATTGGCGCTTCATCGCCGTGCCCCATTGAAGAAAACCTAAACCGGCGCCAAAAATTTCTGGATTGCCCGCGAAGCCCATCCGTGGTTTGAGGCCCTTCCAGCTAAGGCTTCCCCATGTCGCTTCCGCTCATCGCCCTGTTCATCGCTGCCTTTGCCTTCGGCACCACCGAATTCGTCATCGCCGGCGTGCTGCCGCAAGTGGCGGAGGGGCTCGGCGTCTCGGTTCCCTCGGCCGGCTATCTCGTCTCCGGCTATGCCTGCGGCATCGCCATTGGCGGTCCGCTGCTGGCGCTTGCCACCAAGTCGCTATCGCGCAAGAGCTTGCTGCTCGGCCTCGCCATCGCCTTCACCATCGGCCAGGCGGCTTGCGCGCTGGCGCCCGACTTCACCTCGATGCTGCTGTTGCGTATTGCCGTGGCGGTCGCGCATGGCGCCTATTTCGGCGTCGCCATGGTCGTCGCCGTCGGCCTCGTGCGCGAGGACCAGCGCGGCATGGCGGTTGCCGTCATCCTGTCCGGCCTCACCGTCTCCAACGTCATCGGCGTGCCCGCCGGCACCGCGATCGGCAACATCTGGGGCTGGCGCGCGACCTTCTGGGTGATGTGCGCGCTGGGCGTGGCGGCAACGCTTGCGATGGCGGCACTTTTGCCGCGCACCACCGGATCGTCGGCCAGGCCAGCCGGTTTCGCCCGAGAGGTTCGCGTGCTGGCCCGCCAGCAGGTCTGGACCTCGCTGATCCTGATGCTGATGCTGATGATCGGCCAGTTCGGCCTGTTCACCTACATTACCCCGACACTGCTGGAGGTCACCGGGCTCGACGAGAACCTGGTGCCGTGGGTGCTGCTGCTCAATGGCGTCGGCGCGACGCTCGGCGTCTTCCTCGGCGGCAAGCTCTCCGACTGGAAGCTGATGCCGTCATTGATCACCATGCTGGCCCTGCAGGCGGTGACGCTTGGCGTGATCTATGCCGTCAGCCCCTATCCCCTGCCGATGGTTGTGGCGATCGTCATCTGGGGCGGTCTCAACTTCGCCATCGGCACACCGATCCAGACCCGCATCCTGGCCTGGACGGCCGACGCCTCGAACCTCGCCTCGTCGCTCATTCCGTCCGGCTTCAATGTCGGCATCGCGCTGGCCGCTTCGCTGGGCGCCGCCATGCTGAACAGCGGCTATGGCTATCGCAGCCTGCCATTGCTCGGCGTCATCGCCATGCTGGTCGCCGTGGCAGTGGCGCTCGCCTCTTATGTCTGGGAAGGGCGCAGCAACGCCACGCCGCCGCTGACGGCCCCGGCCGAATAGACCACGAAACAAAACCTTCACCCGCGCCAGCGCAGCAGGCGCATGGCGTTGGCGGTGACCAGAACGGTGGCGCCGGTATCGGCCAGGATCGCCGGCCACAGGCCGGTGATGCCCAAAATGGTGGTGACCAGGAACACCGCCTTCAGCCCGAGCGCCACGCTGATGTTCTGGCCGATATTGACCATCACCGCCCGCGACAGTTTTACCATGCGTGCGACGTCCATGACGCGGCCATGCAGGATCGCCGCGTCGGCCGTTTCCAGCGCCACATCGGTGCCGCCACCCATGGCGATGCCGATATCGGCGGCGGCGAGCGCCGGCGCGTCGTTGATGCCGTCACCGACCTTGACCACCTTGAACCCCTCGCGCTGCAATTCGCCGACGATGCGCTGCTTGTCCTGCGGCAACAGCTCCGCCCGCGCCTCGATGCCGAGCGATGCGGCGATGGCTTGCGCCGTGCGGCGGTTGTCGCCGGTCAGCATCACCGCGCGGATGCCTTCGGCCTTGAGCGCCGCAATGCCGGCCGCCGCATCCGGCCGCGGCTCGTCGCGCATGGCGATCAGCCCAGCCACCACGCCATCGGCCACCAGCACCGACACGGTCTTGCCCTGGCCATTGAGGCTGTCGACGGCAAGGCGCTGCCCTTCAGTCATGTCGGAGCGTTCGCCCGCCGCCTGGCCGGAGCCGAGGAAGACGGCGACACCGCCAACGCTGCCCTCAACACCCTTGCCCGAGATCGCCTTGGCCGCCAGGGCCGGCGGCACCGGCGCCTTGTCGGTCTTGGCCCTGTCGAGGATTGCCGTCGCCAGCGGATGGCTGGAGCCCTGCTCCAGCGCCGCCGCCAGCGACAGCACGCTGCGTTCATCGCGGCCATAGCCCATGATGTCGGTGACCACGGGCCTGCCCGCGGTCAGCGTCCCGGTCTTGTCGAAGGCGACCGCCGTGATCCGGCGAAAGCCTTCCAGCACCGCACCACCTTTCATCAACAGGCCACGCCGCGCGCCGGTAGCAAGGCCAGCGGCGATTGCTGCCGGCGTCGAGATGACCAGCGCGCAGGGGCAGCCGATCAGCAGGATCGCCAGGCCCTTGTAGATCCATTCATTCCAGTCGCCCCCGGCAAGCAGCGGTGGCAGCATCGCCACCAGCGCGCCAACCGCCAGCACCGCCGGCGTGTAGGTGCGTGAGAAGCGGTCGATAAAACGCTCGGTCGGCGCCTTGGCTTCCTGCGCCTCCTCCACCTGCCGCACCACCCGGGCGATGGTGTTGTCCGACGCGGCCGCCGTCACCCGCACCTTGAGCACGCCGTCGGTGCTGATCGTGCCGGCGAAGACGGCGTCCGCGACGCCCTTGCGCTTCGGCGTGCTCTCGCCGGTCACCGGCGCCTCGTCGATATCGCTCGCCCCTTCGACAATCTCGCCATCGGCCGGAATGCGGTCGCCCGGCCGCACCACGATGACATCGCCGACCGCAAGTTGTTCGGCGGGAACCTCTGATGTGCCACCCGCCCGCTCGACCAGCGCGGTCTTCGGCACCAGATCGGCAAGCCCCTGGATGCTCGCCCGCGCCCGGCCGGCGGCGACACCTTCCAGAAGCTCGCCGATCAGGAACAGCACCACCACGGCGGCTGCCTCTTCCGTGGCGCCGATCATCACAGCACCTATCGCCGCTATGGTCATCAGCATCTCGATCGAGAACGGCGTACCGGCCAGCGCCGCCATCAGCGCACGCCGCGCGATCGGCACCAGGCCGACCAGCAAAGCGACCAGGAAGACCCAGCGCTCGGCCACTGGGAACAGATGGCCGATACCGTAGGCGGCGAGAAGCGCTGCCGCGCAAGCCAGCGTCAACGCCGTCCTGCGGGAACGCCACCACGCCTGCCCCGGCTCGGCATGGCCATGATCGTGATCGTGGCCCGCATGATCGTGGTCTTCATGGTCATTGTGGACGTGATCGGCGTGTGCCTTGTCTGACATCGGCGATACGTGCGCCTCGGCTCTGACGATGCCGTAGCCGAGCCTTGCCACCTGTTGCAGCACCTTGTCTTCCGGCAGTGCGCCGCCGTGGCTGACTGTCATGCTGGCGCCGGTCACCGAAACCGAGACATCGGCAACGCCCTCGATGCGGCGCACCGCCGTATCGATCTTGGCCGCGCAGGAGGCGCAGTCCATGCCGCCGATCTTGAACCGTGTCTGCCCGATTGTTTCCCGCTTGAGGGGAGCCGTCATCACATCACCTGTCTGTCTTGCCCGCGCGGCGTCGCCGCATGGGTCTTGAATGCTGGCACTGTAATTGCTCTAGTCACTAGAGCTTCAAGAGGCAAAATTCATGTTTTCGATCGGTGATCTCTCACGCCGCACCGGGGTCAAGGTGCCGACCATCCGCTACTACGAGCAGATGGGCCTTGTTGCCGCACCCGAGCGCTCGGAAAGGCAACCAGCGCCGCTATTCCAGGCAGGAGCTGGAGCGGCTGGCCTTCATACGCCACGCCCGCGACCTCGGCTTCGCCGTCGAAGACATCCGCTCGCTGATCGAACTGAGCGGTCATCCCGAGCAGCCCTGCGGCCACGCCGATCGGATCGCCGAGGAACAGCTGATCTCGGTGCGGGAGAAGATTGCCCAGCTGAAGCGGCTGGAGGCCGAGCTCGAACGCATCGCCACCTGCTGCAATGGCCAGACGGTCGGCGACTGCTACGTCATCCGCGCGCTGTCCGACCACGCACTGTGCGCCGATGAGCACGGTTGAGACACATCCTACAGCGCTATCCGGAACCGCAGGCTCTCCACCCCGCCATAGGCGGCGTCCTCGAAGAAGCGTTCGACGAGCTTGCCGCCATTGGCAAGGACCACCCTGTGTGATGCCGGATTGCCCGGCTTGGCGGTGATCTCGACATAGGGCAGGCCAACGGCCCTCGCCTCGTCCAGCATCAGCCGCAGCGCCTCGGTGGCGTAGCCGCGCCGCCGCTTCCACGGCACCACCGCATAGCCGATATGGCCAAGCACATGCGGCGGCAGTTCCGCCGTACCCTTCTGCCATCGGAAGCCGATCGAGCCTGACGCCTCGCCGTCCCAGATCCAGCGGCGGAAGCCCGGCAGGCGCGGCACCTTTCTGCCGTCGGGCAAGCTGATCGGACCGCCTTTGGCCTGGGGATCATCGAGGTCGGCGAGAAAAGCCACCGGATCCTTCTCGATTGCCGCAAGCTGCTCGCGCGTCGCTTCCAGCAATCGCACATTGTCCGGCGACCAGCCGCGCTCGAGCGCCGCCTTATAGGACGGCAGATGTTCAAGCGCGGGTTTGACGATTTCGATCATAGTGCACCGTGGAGACGCTACGCCGGTAAAATAGCATCTTTGCCCGGGAAGGCTCGGTCCACCAAACCGCGGCCTCTTACGACAAGGGCCGCGCTCCCATCACTGGAAACACGGCCCTGGCGTTAGGTCCTTGGGAGGACCGGTGCTCCGGCGCGGCCGCGCCGGAGCACCTTTAGCGATCTCAGGCGATGTCGAAGCGGTCGGCGTTCATCACCTTGGTCCATGCCGCGACGAAATCCCTGGTGAATTTCGCCTTGGCGTCCGCCGACCCGTAGACCTCGGCAAGTGCGCGCAATTGGGCGTGCGAGCCAAAGATCAGGTCGGCACGGGTGCCGGTCCACTTGACCGCCTTGGTCTTGCGGTCACGCGCCTCGTACACCTCTTCCGAACCCGGAACAGAGCCGGCGGCAGGATCCCAGACCGTGTTCATGCTGAGCAGGTTGACGAAGAAGTCGTTGGTCAGCGTCCCCGGCCGGTCGGTGAGCACGCCGTGCTTCGACTTGGCCGTGTTGGCGCCGAGCACCCGCAAGCCGCCGACCAGCACCGTCATCTCCGGCGCCGTCAGCGACAGCAATTGCGCCCGGTCGACCAGCATGGCTTCGACCGACATCGGCTGCTTGCCCCTGACATAGTTGCGGAAGCCATCGACTTTCGGCTCGAGCGCGGCAAAGGAATGGACATCCGTCTGTTCCTGAGAAGCATCCATGCGGCCCGGCGTGAACGGCACCTTGGTCTCGTGGCCGCCGTCCTTCGCCGCCTTCTCGACCGCAGCGACACCGCCGAGAACGATGAGATCGGCGAGCGAGATCTTTTTCCCGCCGGTCTGTGCCGCGTTGAACTCCTTCTGGATGGCGTCCAGCTTCGCCAGCACCTTCGACAGTTCCGCCGGCTGGTTAACCTCCCAATCCTTCTGCGGTGTGAGCCGGATGCGTGCACCGTTGGCACCACCGCGCTTGTCGGAATTGCGGAACGTCGAGGCCGAGGCCCACGCCGTCGAGACCAATTCGGAAACCGACAGGCCCGATGCCAGGATCTTCGCCTTCAGCGACGCAATGTCCTGCTCGCTGACCAGTTCGTGGTCGACCACCGGGATCGGATCCTGCCAGATCAGCTCTTCCTTCGGCACGAGCGGGCCGAGATAGCGAACGACCGGACCCATGTCGCGATGGGTCAGCTTGTACCAGGCGCGGGCAAACGCGTCGGCGAACTGGTCCGGATGCTCATGGAAGCGCCGCGAAATCTTCTCGTAGGCCGGATCGACCCGCAGCGCGAGATCGGTGGTCAGCATGGCAGGTGCGCGGCGCTTGGACGGGTCGTGGGCATCCGGAACGGTGCCGGCGCCGGCGCCGCCCTTCGGCGTCCACTGATGCGCGCCTGCCGGGCTCGTGGTCAGTTCCCATTCGAAGTTGAACAGATTGTCGAAGAAGTTGTTGCTCCACTTGGTCGGCGTCGTGGTCCAGGTCACCTCGAGGCCCGAGGTGATGGCATCGCCTGCGATGCCCGTGGCGTGCTTGCTCGACCAGCCGAGGCCCTGCGCTTCGATGCCGGCGCCTTCCGGCTCCGCACCCACCAGCGAGGCATCGCCGGCGCCGTGGGTTTTGCCGAAGGTGTGGCCGCCGGCGATCAGCGCCACGGTCTCCTCATCGTTCATGGCCATGCGGCTGAACGTCTCGCGAATGTCGCGTGCCGAGGCCAGCGGATCCGGCTTGCCGTTCGGCCCTTCCGGATTGACATAGATCAGTCCCATCTGGACGGCGCCGAGATGGCCTTGGAGTTCGCGGTCGCCGGAGTAGCGCTTGTCGTCGAGCCACTTGGTTTCCGAACCCCAATCGACGTCCTGCTCGGGTTCCCAGACGTCGGCACGACCGCCAGCGAAACCGAAGGTCTTGAAACCCATCGATTCCAGCGCGACGTTGCCGGTGAGAATCAGCAGGTCGGCCCAGGAGATCTTGCGGCCATATTTCTGCTTGACCGGCCATAGCAGCCGGCGCGCCTTGTCGAGATTGGCATTGTCCGGCCAGCTGTTGAGCGGAGCAAAACGCTGCTGGCCTGCCCCGGCGCCGCCACGGCCATCGCCGATGCGGTAAGTGCCGGCACTGTGCCAGGCCATGCGGATGAACAGCGGCCCGTAATGGCCGAAGTCGGCCGGCCACCAATCCTGCGAATCCGTCATCACGTGGTGCAGGTCCTTGATCACCGCAGCGAGATCTAGCGACTTGAATTCCTCGGCATAGTCGAACTCTTCGCCCATCGGATCCGAAAGGTTCGATTGCTGATGGAGAACGCCAAGATCGAGTTGGTTGGGCCACCAGTCACGGTTGCTCCTGCTGGAGGATCCGTGTGCAACGGGGCATTTGCCGGCGCTGGGATCATCGGTCTGTGCGTCCATGTTCTTCTCCGATCGTGGCTGTGTTGAGCTGTTCAACTGCTGCGTGAACAGGGACACAAAAATGTCCCTGGAGGCGGTCCGTTTCATGGCTGGCGCGATGACCATATGCCCGATACGCGACCGAATATGTTGGATGTCCTGTTGCTGCGGGCATGCGCCTCACCAGGCGGTCCCGGCTGCTCCTCATCTTCGTTGCGACTCCTATAGCAAAGCCGCTTGATTAATTTAAGTTGGATTTCCTGATTACAGCGATAAGATGACATTATGACAAACCTGACGCTGAAGCAGTTGCGTTATTTCGAGGCGCTGGCCCGACACAATCATTTCGGCCGGGCCGCCGATGCCTGCGCGATCTCGCAGCCCGCCATCTCGGTGCAGATCCGGGAGTTGGAGGAAACGCTGGGCACGGAGCTTTTCCAAAGAGGCCCACGCCAAGTCCGGCTGACCAATTTCGGCGAGGAATTCGCCTTGCGCGTTCGCGACATCCTGCGTTCGGTGGATGAGCTGACGGATCTGGCCCGCGCCTCGCGCGACCGGCTGGTGGGACGGTTGCGCATCGGCGTGATCCCGACGATCGCACCCTACCTTCTGCCTGCCATCATCGGCAACCTCGCCCGCATGCATGACGGGCTCGATATCCACGTGCGCGAAACGCAGACGCAGAAGCTGATCCAGGAACTGGCCGACGGGCGGCTCGACGCGGCCATCGTTGCCTTGCCGGTGTCGGAACCCTCGCTGACGGAAATCGTGCTGTTTGCCGAGAACTTCGTGCTGGTCCGGCCCGGCGAGGATGAGGGAAAGCCGGTGCCCAACCGCGAAATGCTGCGCGAGATGCGGCTGCTTCTGCTTGAGGAGGGCCATTGTTTTCGCGATCAGGCGCTGTCGTTCTGCAACATGCACTCGGCGCGCCCAAGGGAGTTGCTGGACGGCAGCTCGCTGTCGACCCTGGTGCAGATGGTCGGCGCCGGCGTCGGCGTCACCTTGATCCCCGAAATGGCCGTGCCGGTGGAGACGCGCTCGGCGTCGGTCTCTATCGCCCACTTCGCCAACCCCCAACCTTCGCGGACCATCGGCATGATCTGGCGCAAGACAAGCCCGATCGCCAAACAGCTGCTGTTTATATCCGAAGTGGTTCGCCAAGCGGCCGAAGCATTGCGCGCGCAGCACAGTTCGGCATTGCTTGCGCAGCCTCTGAATCTACCGGCAGCGGCCCAATGAAGGCTGGCTGACCGGATCGTCAGCCTGCCGCGTGGAACCGGATTTCGCCCTTGTTCAGGAAGCAGGTCTTGTTGAACAGCGACAGGTCCAGAGGGTTCGGTAACCGCACATCGCTGATATCGGGACATGGCTTCTTCACCGGATCGTATGACCGATCGATCTGCGAGATGAAGACGAGGATCAATCCCCTGTCGCGGGCAAAGGCCTTCAGCGTGCGAACCTGCGCCATCAGATCCGGGTTTTCCCGCTTCTGATCGAGCAGTTGCAGATAGTCTATGACCACCAGCGTACCGCGCGCCGCCGCCGCCAGCGTACCGACGATATAGTCGGCGCTGATGGCGTCGGAATTGTCGAACACGAACCGGTCGTTGAACTGCACCGGGTCCGCCCCGATGGCGCGAAACTGGTCGAGCACATCCCGCTGCGTATACTCCAGCGTGAAGAACACACCGCGATGGCCTGATTTCATGGCTTCGACCGCGAGTTCGAGGCTCATCAGCGTCTTGCCGTGGCCAGGCCGGGCGCCGACCAGGACCAGGTCGCCAGGCGCCAGTTGCGCAAACAATCTGCCGGCAGGCGCCGCCTCGGTTGCCTCGGCTGCCTTGGCTGCAAGCAGGCTCCAGCTGCTGAAACCTTCTTCTGCCGCAACACGATCAAGCGCTTCGTGGAGCGCAATCTTGCTCTCGCGGGACAACAGCCTGGCTTGACGCTTCAGATGGTAGATGGGCGCGGACAACTTCATTGCAAACCTCCTGGTGCGAGCCGTTTTCGCAATCCCTCCTTATGCCATGCCAAACCGCATACGGTTTGGCAGCTGTGCTCGAACAGTTGGTTCGGTGATGAGAGTGCCCCGCATGATTGATGCTTTCCCGGCGGAGGGAGGAGGCGTGGGCACGCCAGAATCAGATGATAGCTCAATCCCTGCGTATCGAAAATCGCGGGCATTCAAAGATGCCGAGAAGTCCGCTGCAAGCCTGGCGCCAGCATCCCGGCGTAGGAGCGTTGGCGCGCGTCGACCCCCTTCATGGCTCTCCGTGCGGGCTTGCGGAGGGCGCGCTAAACAAAGGGTGCGCTAAACAAGATGTGTTTCGCCTGATAATGCGAGGCCATCTATGATCGACTCTCGCGGCAATACCGCAAGGAATCGCAAAACACTTCGACAGGAGAATTGATCCGGTGCGGTTGAGCTCTGTTTCTCTTGGCGTCGTCGCCAGCTTTTTCGTCGCCGCCATTGCCTTGACGATGTCGGCTCGATCCTTTGCCGCGCCATCCGATGTTCCCGCCTGGCTGCAGGCGCATGTCGGCGACAGCGACGGTCAGATCTCACGAGTGGTGCTGGAGCGAGCCCTCGCGCTTTACCGGAAGAAGGTCGCGCAAGGCGCCGTCAAGAACCCCTGCTACTTCGCCATGGATGCCACACGCCCCAGCGATCTGGGCAATGGCGTGCTTGGCCGTCGCTACTACGTCATCTGTGAAGCCAGCCAGTCGTTTCGCGCGATCTCGTCGGGCCATGGCAGCGGCCGGAATTTGAAAGGCGCCGTCGATTTTTCAAATGGCAGGCGGTGTGCGAAGAACTTCGGCAATGCGATGGATTCGTCGTTGACCGCCGGCGGCGCCTATATGACCAGCGAGGCGAAAACCTCGTTCAAGGGCTATTACCGCACCGGTGCGAAAAAGGACGCGGTTTTCCAGCGCACCTTCATCCAGTTCGACGGCGAAGGCGAAGCCGCCAACGCCAGGCAGCGGGTGATCGGCGGTCACGCTGCCCAGGTGCTGCACGGTATGTGCCTGCGCAAAAGCCCGAACAGCTCGCATGCCGACCATGACGGCTTCGTGCCGTTCGGCAAGCTGGTGGACTATGCCGGCGGCCGCAGCAATGGCTGCACCAGCTGGTCGCCGGCGGATGCCCAGCAGATCATCTCGATGGTCAAGGACAATCCGACGACGCTCTATATCTACCCGGAATCGCGCGACATCGCCGCGGTCGCCAACCATTCACAGCCGGGCGCCTACTGGAACACGTCCTGCCTGAAGGAAATCGGGACACCGAAATTCTGGCCGCGAAAGACCCTCGAGCCGATCATCTCCCAATACCGGAAGGATCACCCGGCACCGCCGCCGCAGCCGCTGCCGATCTGCGAAGCGTCTTGAAGTCCGCATTGCACCGCCGCGTTGATTAAGACCGTGCTGCTTTATGTTCGGCGTGCGAACCGTATTGATCGGCAGCCCTTGCGACCCACCATCAATGATTCAATCCGATCTCCAAGGCAGCGCGCGAGTAGCTCCGGCGTCTCGCCTCTCTCCTGATGTCGCAACTCGAAACAGCTGTGTGCATACGGCCGGACGGATCAAGACTGGCTTAATGCTCTGGCCGGGAAAGAATTTCCGGCACCACGTTCAGCCGATTGTGGCGGGTGGAACCAACGGCCTGCTACCGATGCGCGCCACGCTGCACCTTCAGCCTGTGTTCCGCGCTCGCCCAGCTTCGCGTCGCCTGAATCTAATGAAACGCGACGCTTTAGTCGTCAGGGCGGTTCTTGTGGTGGACGCTTTCCTGATTTTTGCCGCGAAGGATGTTGCGGTCGTCCGGATCGACGAGGTCCGGTGTGTCGGTTCTCATGTCCGATCCCTTGCGCAGCGCTTCGCGTTCCGCCGCTGATCGTTTCAGATCCGCCTCCGCATCGAAATCCTTACCGGCGTTCTTGGTGTTTTCCCGCTCTTCAATGATGCGAATTTGTTGATCGTGGGTTTTGCGTCCAGTCATCGCTACCTCCGGCGTGTTCGTGTTGGCGCTCGAAAGTCACCGGCCCTCCCTAAGGTCGGGTCACGGCGCTTGCCTGTCCGGTGCCCTCGTGCTGATAATGGCAAGGTGACGGGATCGTTCCGAAGGCGTCGAACAAGCTTTCGCCAGATGGCTCGGTTCGGACCGGCGCTCACGTTGAGGCAGGCTCCGGCTGCCGCCCGCTCTTCTAAACCATGGCGTCTTTTGAACCTTCGGCGACCGTCGGACTGCGCCGGGCGGCCTTTTCTCTCGGGCTCCAGCTCAGCGCAGAAAATCGACCACTGCCTGGATGAACTCTGCCGGATACTCGATGTTCGACAGATGGACCGCGGGCAGCACTAGCAGCTTCGCGCCGGGCACCGCCGCGGCAATCATCTCACCGTGGCTGGCTGCTGTCACCGTGTCGTGCTGACCGGCGATCACCAGCGTCGGCCGGGGTATCAGTGCTACGGTGCGGCGAAGATCCGCGTCGCGAACCGCCGCGAACAGACCCGCCAGGCCCTGCCGGTCGATAGCCAGCAGCATGGTGCGAAAATCTTCGACCACGGACTCGTTGGCGGCAACCATCGACGCGGGGAACCAGTTGCTCAGGAACGTCTCGGCGGTTTTCGACATGTCCGGCGCCTGTCGCACGGTGGCAATCCGTTCGTCGAAATAGCTTGCCGGCGCCAGATGGGACGAGGTGTTGCTCAGGATCAACCGGTCGATCCGCTCAGGCGCATGGATGCCGAGCCACTGCGCTACGAACCCGCCAAGTGACAGGCCAAGGAAATGTACGCGTTGCAGCTCGAGCGCATCGAGCAGCTCGATGACGTCGCGGCCAAGCCGGTCGAGCGAGTAAGCACCGACCGGAACGCTTGATCCGCCATGGCCTCGAAAGTCGTAACGCAGGACACGGAAATGCTTCGACAATTCGCCGATCTGCCTGTCCCACATGTGCAGCGTGGTGCCGATGGAATTTGACAACACCAGCACCGGCTTGCTTGCCTCGCCGTCGAAGCGGTAGGCGATGCGCGTGCCGTCGCCCGTTGTGACGAAATTCAGCTTGTTCATGATGAAAATTCCTTCTGGAACGTTTGAATGAGGCCAAACGTAGCCGAGGGACAATTTTGTTGATATTACAAAGGTAGGACAATCTTTGTAAAAACCGTCATGGCCGAATTCACCCTCCACGACCTTCAGTGCTTCGATGCGGTGGTTCGCACCGGAGGCTTTCAGCCTGCGGCGGCCGTGCTGCATCGCTCGCATCCTGCGGTATTCGCTGCCGTCGCCAAGCTGGAGCGACAGCTCGACCTTAGCCTCCTGGACCGCAGCGGCTATCGCGTGCGTCCGACCGAGGCGGGGCTGTCGTTCCACCGCCGAGCGCTATCGCTGCTGCGCGAGCTGGAGGGTTTGCGCGTCCATGCCGCCCAGTTGGCGATGGGTGAGGAAAGCGAGATCCATGTGGTGATAGGCGACCTGTGCCCGCGTCCGCAGGTTCTGGGCATGCTCGGGCGGTTCTTCGCACAGTGCCCCGGCACGCGCCTGCATCTGCATTTCGAAGCGGTGGGCGGCCCATGGGAGCGTCTCTTCGATGACGAAGCCGATCTGATCCTGCACTGGGTCGACAAGGGCGATGCGCGGGTGGAATGGGTCGATCTGTGCAAGGTGTCCTTCATTCCCGTGGTGACGCCGGGCTTTCTGCCCGAGCGTATCGAGCAGCCGATCGCCCTGGACCAGATGCAGGCACTCACCCAATGCGTCATGCGTGACAGCGCCCGCCATTCCCCACAACAAAACTATTCGCTGATCGAAGGCGCGCCGCAATGTCTCGTCGCCGACCAGGGCATGAAGAAGGAGATCATCCTGCAGGGCCTTGGCTGGGGCCACCTGCCCCGCTTCCTGATCGAGGACGAACTGCAGGACGGGCGCCTGCAATCCATTGCCGGCCGTCATCTGCCGGGCCGCACCGACGAACTGGTGGTGGCGCGGCGCCGCGACCGGCCGCATGGGCCGATCGCGAACCGGCTGTGGGATCATATCCAGCAAGAAGCGCCGGCATTGCGCCGCGCGTTGCAGCCGAGGAGGCCCGCCGGACAGCTACCGACCAACCAATCGCGAAAGAAGCAAGTGGAAATCGGTCGTTAATGACCGGCCGTGCAATGCCAGAACCTCTCGGTTCCCGTCCAGCGATCACTTCTTGACATATGCTCCAGGCTGGCGGCCGCTCTTCGGAGCCTTGGCGTCCTTTGAACGCTCCGCGATAGCGGGGCCGGCCCCGGACGTCTTTTCGGTGCCGGCGCTCGGCCTGGCTTGCCGCGGCGGGTTTTGTCCGTCCGACTGGCGGGTTCGGTCTTCCACTTCACCCACCCTGCGGGTGAGCCCCATTCCGCCGGCGGGCTTCTTGTTGGCGGCCGCATCCTGGGAGAATTCATCGGAAACGTCGGCATCGGTCTTTGCCGGATATTTCGTCGCGCCGGTTTCATAGCGGGTTTCGTTCTCAGTCATGACATCTCTCCAATTGCATGACGGATAAACATCTCGGCGGTATCCGAGTTCCAATTCCTGCACTTGGAGTCCAGACGGACCTGGATTAGGGGAGCGCCCGGTGGGTCGTCCAAGCGACGAGATGAGAGCACCCTACTGCAGCAGCCCCTTGACGATGCCGCTCGCCTTGCCGAAATCCATCTGGCCGGCATATTTCTGTTTCAGCGCGGCGATCACTTTGCCCATGTCCTTCTGGCTGGCCGCACCCGTCGCCGCTATCGCCTCACGCGCCGCCACTGTTATCGCCGCATCGTCCAATTGTGTCGGCAGGAAGGTGCGGATGATCTCCATCTCGCTGCGCTCCTGCGCGGCCAGTTCCGGCCGTTTGCCGTCGTCGAAGGCTTTGGCGGATTCCTCGCGCTGCTTCACCATCTTGGCCAGGATCTGCAGGATCTCCTCGTCGCTGGCCGGCTCCTTGGCCGAACCGCGATTGGCGATGTCGCGGTCGTGAATGGCGGCCTGGATCAGCCGCAATGTCGGCAGCCGGTGCTTGTCCTGCGCCTTCATCGCGCTCTTCAGGGATTCGGCGATTTTGCCGCGCATGGTGCATTCTCCTTCCATCGGCGCGGACAATAGCGCCGGGGGCGAGCCAAGGCAAACCCTGATATGTCGTGGCAAGCCACTGATTTTGCTAAGCGAAATAAAACATGGCGGCATTTCGCATGATCATTGACCGCCCTGCCCCCTTCCCCTATGTACTGGGCCTTGCATGAACTGAAGCTTGACTGCGTGGAAGCTGCGAAATCGCTGCTTGGCGCCGTTTGCTGCGCGGATGGCCCGCCGGGCCTATGGAAGCGCACAGCCCGATAGGAGTGCCGCCATGGCCGAGATGACCGCCGCCTCGACGCCCGCCTGGGCAACGGAAAAGCCGACCGCCCTTCTGGTGCTGGCCGACGGCACCGTCATCGAAGGTCGCGGCCTGGGCGCCACCGGCTCCGCTGTCGCTGAAGTCTGCTTCAACACGGCGCTCACCGGCTACCAGGAAATCCTCACCGACCCATCCTATGCCGGCCAGATCGTCACCTTCACCTTTCCGCATATCGGCAACATCGGCACCAATGACGAGGACATCGAGGACCTCAATCCGGCCGCCCGTGCCGGCGCCGTCGGCGCCGTGTTCAAGGCCGATGTCACCAACCCGTCCAACTACCGCGCCGGAACCGGTCTCGACCAGTGGCTGAAGAAGCGCGGCATCGTCGCACTGTCGGGCATCGACACCCGCGCACTGACCGCGCTGATCCGTGAAAAGGGCATGCCCAACGCCGTCATCGCGCATGCGCCCGATGGCGTCTTCAACCTCGACGATCTGAAGCGCCGCGCCGCCGCATGGTCGGGCCTGATCGGCCTCGACCTCGCCAAGGAGGTCACGTCGGGCCAGTCTTCGGTCTGGCGCGAGACGCCGTGGGTTTGGAACGAAGGCTTTGGCGAACAGGCTGAGCCCTCCATGCATGTCGTTGCCATCGACTATGGCGTCAAGCGCAACATATTGCGCCTGCTCGCCGGCCTCGGCGCCAAGGTCACCGTGGTGCCGGCCAAGACCGGCGCCGAAGAAATCCTTGCCATGCAGCCGGACGGCATTTTTCTCTCCAACGGCCCCGGCGACCCGGAAGCCACTGGCGACTATGCCGTGCCGGTCATCCAGGACCTGCTGAAGACCGACATCCCGGTGTTCGGCATCTGCCTCGGCCACCAGATGCTGGCGCTGGCGCTGGGCGGCAGGACCGCCAAGATGCATCAGGGCCATCACGGCGCCAACCATCCGGTCAAGGACCACACCACCGGCAAGGTCGAGATCGTCTCGATGAACCACGGCTTTGCCGTCGATGCCGACTCGCTGCCATCAGGCGTCGAGGAAACCCATGTCTCGCTGTTCGACGGTTCGAACTGCGGCATCACGCTGACCGGACGGCCGGTGTTCTCGGTCCAGCATCACCCTGAGGCTTCACCCGGCCCGCAGGATTCGCACTATCTGTTCCGCCGCTTCGTCAATTTGATCCGCGAAAAGCGCGGCGAGGAATTGCTGGCCGAGCGGGCCTGATCCTTTTAGGGCTGCTGGCTATAATATCGCTGTCGGCGGGCGGCGCTGTCGAGCAGACGCGAGGCGCCGAAGACCAACCGCGACAGCGACAGTCCGTCCCGAGTCAGCGCAATGCGACTGTGACTCACACCTGTGCCCCATCTTTGGCGATGCCGCCGGCGACGTTTGTACGCGCCGCGGGCCGCGCAACTTTCGTCACAAAGACGATGACCGCCAGCGTCAGGAAGCACGCGCCGACCAGATAGGGCGCACCGCCGAAGGTCACCGGCGCGCTTGGCCCGGTGAACCAGGAAAAGATCGCCGTATAGAGCAGCGGCGTGATGATCGAGGTGATCGAGAAGATCGAGGTCATCGCGCCCTGCAGTTCACCTTGCGCCGAGGGCGGCACCTTGGCGGCGGCGAGACTTCTCAGCGGTGGATCGGCCAGCGCTTCGAGACAGCCGACGACGATCACCGCATAGATCATCCAGCCTTGCGAGGCGAAGGCGTAGCCGAAGGCGCTGAGCGCCGTGAACGCAAGACCGATGACCGCCGTCTTCCACTCGCCAAGCCTGGGGATCACGCGCGGCAGCACCGTCGCCATGACGATCGCTCCGCACAGGCCGAAGGCGCCGAGCGAGAAGCCGATCTGCTGCTCGCTCCAGCCGTAGCGGTAGTTGGAGACGAACGACCAGACCGCCGGATACATCATGTGCCCGAGCGTCATCAGGAAGAAGGTGAGCCCGATCCAGCCTATGCCTTGGTATTGGCGCATCTGCAGGAGCGTGCCGACAGGGTTGGCGCGTTTCCACTCGAAGCGGCGGCGGTGCTTGTCATCGAGCGTTTCCGGCAAAAAAAACAACGCGATGAGGAAATTCACGAAGGCGAGCCCTGCGGCGAAATAGAACGGCACGCGCGGTCCGAACGTGCCGAGCAGCCCGCCCAGAACCGGCCCGATGACGAAGCCGACGCCAAATGCGATGCCGAGCAGGCCGAAATTCTTTGCCCGGTTCTCATCGTTCGAGATATCCGCGATGAAGGCTGAAGTCGTCGAATAGCTGGCGCCCGAAATGCCGGCCAGCACACGCCCGATGAACAGCATCGGATAGGACCAGGCGACGGCGCAGATCAGATTGTCGATGGAGAAGGTCAGCACCGAGGCGAGCAGAATCGGCCGCCGTCCGAAGCGGTCGCTCAAGCCGCCCATGATCGGTGCGAAGACGAACTGCATCGCCGCATAGACGAAGAACAGCCAGCCGCCTTCGATCGCCGCGCCGCTGATGCTGACCCCGGTCAATTCCCGGAGATAGGCCGGCAGCACCGGCATGATCATGCCGAAGCCGATGATGTCGAGCAGCAGCGTGGTGAAGACGAGCGCAAGGCCCCGTCTGGCGGTTTTGGGGTCGATCATGATGGGTCAAGCTCCTCTGCTCGCCCTGGGGCGCAGGCGGACGCACCTTATAGGCGAGCCCGCCGCAAGGAACAATAAGGGAACAATGCGGATGCGTTCATCCTGACAGCCCCTGACGGCGTCTTGTCCGTCAGGTCAGTGCCCGAAGCGGCTATCAGATCGGCCCACTCAGCGTGTTGCACTCCGACAGCTTGCCGCTCTTGTAACCACGCGCCAGCCAGGTCTGCCGCTGCTGCGAGGTGCCGTGGTTGAAGCTTTCCGGCACGACATAGCCCTGCGTCTTCTTCTGCAGCGTGTCGTCGCCGATCTGCTTGGCGGCATTCAGTGCGCTCTCGATATCGCCCTGCTCCAATATGCCCTTCTGCGCGGTGTAGTGGGCCCACACACCGGCAAAGCAGTCGGCCTGAAGTTCGATGCGCACCGACATCTGGTTGGCCTCGACCTCGCCCATGCTCTGCCGCATCTGGTTGAACTTGGACATGATGCCAGTCAGGTTCTGCACATGGTGGCCGACCTCATGCGCGATCACATAGGCACGGGCGAATTCGCCCGAGGCGCCGAACTGCTGATCGAGCTGCTGGAAGAAGGTCATGTCGAGATAGACCTTGTGGTCGCCGGGACAATAGAACGGTCCGGCCGCCGCGGAGGCAAAGCCGCAGGCCGAACGGACCTGGCCGGAAAACAGCACCAGCTTGGGATCCTCATAGGTCAACCCTTGCGACTTGAAGATGCCGGTCCAGGTGTCCTCGGTCTCGGCCAGCACGGTCGCGACGAACTGCTTCATCTCGTCATTGGCCGGTGTGCCACCGTTGTCCTGGCCGCTGTTGTCGGTGATCTGGCCGCCGCCGCCCGGCAGCAGACCGCCGTCGCCGCCACCCAGGATCGTCGAAGGATCGAAGCCGAAATACCATCCGGCCAGCACCACCAGGATGACGAGGAAGATGCTGCCGCCGCCACCGGTGCGGCCGCCGATCGGAATGCGGAACTGGCCACCGCCGCCGCCGAGTCCGCCACCGCCGCTGTCGCTGCGGTCGTCCTCGATATTGTCACTCTGACGACGGCCCTTCCAGAGCATGGCAACTCCTCGTGCTGCGAACTACCCATTGTTGCGGGGCTCGACCTAACAAACAAGTATCCCAATGGTTGCGCCAAGTCACAGCATTTTTCGGTGGCCGCAAGGCCATGAAAGCCGGTCAGCGGCTACGACGCCAATCCTGAGGCGCACTCCATTGGCCGACTTTCTCAGGTTCGTCGCGTCGCGTGGCCGGCGTGCAATTGTCCCCATGGCCGAGACCTTGGAAGACCGCCAGTGTCTCGTCCATTGGGGAAGCGAAGGGCGCTTGCGGACGATCGGCCTGTTCCTGCTGTTGCTGACGGCATTGACTTGTTTCGGCATCGGGTCCGCCCGTGCCGCCATGCTCGATTCCAGCGTTGCCGTCACCGACCCAGCCACCTTGCAGGCACTGGAGCGCGGCGGACTGTCGATCACCCGCCTGCTGGGGCCAGCGCTCGGCCGAGGCGACGTGCGGGCGTCTGGCCAAGACCGGCTTCAACGATTGCATTGCCTCGGGCAAGGACCACAAATTCTGCAACCAGGGAGTTCACCAAGACAGCCGGCCTGCGCGCCTGCGACAAGGCCCATCCCTGCCGCGAGGATTATATCTGCACATCAGGTTATGACGATCTGGCGCAAGCGAAAGCCGGCGAAGGCACCTGCATCCCGCCCTATTTCATCTTCCAGTTCCGCGTCGACGGCCACCCGCGCAGTTGGGTGCAGGATGTCCGTGAGTGAAGGAACGGTTTGCTGAAAGCGCCGCCACCATGCCCCGGCAGACGGCTTTCGGACCAGAACCGCTGACATCAGCCTGAGAGGCGTCTAATCTTTCTGCTTGGCGCCGACGCTCTTGCCGTCGGAACTCTTCGAACGCTCCTCGAAACGCGCCTCGCCCTTTTTCAGGGGGTGGCCGGTTTCGGCCTCGGTCTTGCGCTCATCCCTCGCCGCCGCCTGTTTCAATCCCTCGGCCGCCTGCTTGCCCTTTGCGGTCGGTGCCTGTTCTACGCCCATCGCTTCCTCCCTTGCCGCGCGACTTGCGCGGGTGTCAGAAGCAACGTGCTTCGCGTGCGAGGGTTCCGGGAGGCTGGGGAAATCCGGTGGCGGTGCGGTTCAGCGCGCCGCCGTCATCGCCTTGCGGAAGGCTTCCAGCGTCTCGGCGCTGACATGGTGCTCGATGCCCTCGGCATCGATGCGCGCCGTTTCGGCACTGACACCGAGCGAGCGCAAGAAAGCTTCCACCGTCTGGTGGCGGATGCGGCTTTCCTCCGCGACCTTGCGGCCGGCATCGGTCAGGAACACGCCGCGATAAGGTTTTCGCGACACCAAACCGTCGGCACACAGCCTGGTCAGCATCTTGGCCACCGTCGGTTGGGCGACCCCAAGCCGTGCGGCGATGTCGACCTGGCGCGCCTCGTTGCCGTCTTCGATCAGGTCGGCGATCAGCTCGACATAATCCTCGACCAACGCACTGCGGCGCGCTTCACGCTGCTGCCGGAAGCCCTCCGAATGAATTTCCGCGTCGAGCAGCGGCTCGCGCGGAACTGGTCTGTTTTTCAGCACCAATACGCGCTCCTCCCAGGACTATTTGCCATCCATGCTTTCATAGCACGGGCTCTGATTCTTCGGGCCGTTTATTTGCATTCCGAAACAGGTGCAACCCGGGCTTCCGATTGCGGTTTTCGCCCGATAACCGCCAGCAGAACAAAAAGCACTGACAATGAAATATAGCATATTGCATAATGTTGAGCCATGGCATAGCTTAAGGCAACATCGTCCAGTCTCGCGGAAAGCCCTCCTTCATGTCTGAAGCCGAAGCCACAGCCTCCCGTTCCTCATGGCGGTTCGCCAGGCCCGACGAGGACGAGCAGCCCAGCCTGCGCGAAGTCAATTCCTCCATCGCCGTGCCGAACTCGGGCGTCTGGTTTCGTCGCCTGTTCGCCTTCATGGGTCCCGGTTACATGGTCTCGGTCGGCTATATGGACCCGGGCAACTGGGCGACGGACCTCGCCGGCGGCGCGCAGTTCGGCTACACGCTGCTGTTCATCATCATGCTGTCCAACCTGATGGCAATCCTTTTGCAGGCGCTGGCGGCACGGCTCGGCATCGCCACCGGCCGCGACCTCGCCCAGGCCTGCCGCGCCTACTACCCCCGGCCGGTCAATTTCGTGCTGTGGATCGCCTGCGAACTGGCCATCATCGCCTGCGATCTGGCCGAAGTCATCGGCACCGCGATCGCGCTGCAACTTCTGTTCGGCATTCCGCTGATCGGCGGCGCCATGCTGACGGCGCTCGATGCCTTCCTCGTGCTGCTGCTGATGAACAAGGGTTTTCGCTATCTCGAAGCCTTCGTCATCGCGCTGCTGATCATCATCTTCAGCTGCTTTGCCATCCAGATCTTCGTCGCCGCCCCGCCGGCCGGCTCGATCCTGCATGCCATGTTCGTGCCGTCGTCGGAAATCGTCACCAATCCGGCGATGCTCTACATCGCCATCGGCATCATCGGCGCCACCGTCATGCCGCATAATCTCTATCTGCACTCCTCGATCGTGCAGACCCGCGCCTATGAACGCACCGACAAGGGCAAGCGCGATGCCATCAAATGGGCAACGACGGACTCGACCATCGCCCTGATGCTGGCGCTGTTCGTCAACGCCTCGATCCTGATCGTGTCTGCGGTCGCCTTCCATAACACCGGCCATCAGGATGTCGCAGAGATCGGCCAGGCCTTCGAGCTATTGTCGCCGCTTCTGGGCCTCAGCATCGCCTCAATCCTGTTCGCGGTGGCACTGCTGGCTTCCGGCCTGAACTCGACGGTGACCGCGACGCTTGCCGGCCAGATTGTGATGGAGGGCTTCTTGCGCCTGCGCATTCCCAACTGGGCGCGCCGGCTCTTGACACGCGGCCTCGCCATCATCCCGGTGGTGATCGTCACCGCGCTCTATGGCGAGAAGGGCACCGGCCAGTTGCTGGTGTTCAGCCAGGTGATCCTGTCGATGCAACTGCCCTTCGCGGTCATCCCGCTGGTGCAGTTCGTCTCCGACAAGAAGAAGATGGGCAACCTCGCCATTCCGCGCGGCGTCGCAGCCCTTGCCTGGGTGGTCGCGGCGATCATCCTGGTGCTCAACTTCAAGCTGCTCTACGATACCATGTTCGGGGTCGGCTGAGCTCCGTCCCGCCGGGAAATCGCCTGCCCTTTGTGCAGGGGGGCTAGTCTCGCGACAAATCGGCAATCCGCGCTATGTTCTCCGGCATCATGACCCGGATTGAAGACATCAGGAAATTCTACGCGCGGCTGATGGCCGCCAATGCCGGCTCGCCCGACCCACGCCTGGAGGCGGTTTTCGCCGAGGTGCCGCGCGAAGCGTTTCTCGGTCCCGGACCGTGGACGATCATCGCCGGCAACGGCAAGGTCACGACGCCAAGCGCCGATCCGGCGCACATCTACCAGAATGTGCTGGTGGCGCTCGACGACGATAAGGGCATCAACAATGGCGAGCCCTTCCTGCATGCCATGTGGATTGGAAAGCTTGAACCGAAACCCGGTGAGGCGGTCTGCCATATCGGCGCCGGCACCGGCTACTACACCGCCGTGCTGGCCAGGCTGGTTTCGCCAGGCGGCACCGTCACCGCTTTCGAACTCGACGAGGAGCTGGCCGATCTCGCGCGACAAAATCTCGAAGCCTATGGCAATGCGGCGGTGGTCCATGGCAATGCCGTGACGACGCCGTTGCCACCATCCGACATCATCTATGTCAATGCCGGGGTCGTAGCGCCGCCGGCCGGATGGCTGAAGGCGCTGCGGCCCGGCGGCCGCATGATCTTTCCCTGGCGGCCGGCCGAGCGCGTCCCGCTGGCGGTGATGGCGACCCGCACGCAAAAAGGCTTCACCTGCGATCCGTTCATGCGGTCGTGGTTCATTCCCTGTGTCGGCGCCTCGGTCGCGGACCCCGATGCAACGATCCCCACCCGGGAGCAGGCCGCGCGCAGCCGCTCGATCTGGCTGGTGCAGGACAAGGCGCCGGACGACACCGCCACCGCCATATCGGCGGATGTCTGGTTTTCATCGGAAAATATCGAAGCCGGACCTCGCAAATGACAGCGGTTTGCCAAAATTTCTTATGTCCTGTCGGACCGGTGGCTCGCCGAGCGTCCTTGGGCTGAAGTCCGGCCACCGACGGCGTGGATCGAAGAACGGGAGCATTGGAATGAGAAAGATCATCTCTGCGACATTCGTCAGCCTCGACGGCGTCATGCAGGCGCCCGGCGGCCCGGAAGAGGATCCGGTCGGCGGCTTCAAGTTCGGCGGCTGGACCTTCCATTACTTCGACGAGGCGGGGGGCGCGGCGATGAATGAACTGTTCTCCAAGCCTTTCGCCCTGCTGCTCGGCCGCAGAACCTACGACATCTTCGCCGCCTACTGGCCGTATCAGAAAGATCCGATCGCGGATGCCTTCAACCCCGCGACCAAATATGTCGCGACGCATCGGCCCGACACCGTCACCTGGCAGAACACGCAATCGCTTGGGCCGGATATCGTCGCGACATTGCGCCGCCTCAAGCAGGAGGATGGACCTGACCTGCTCATCCAGGGATCTGGCGATCTGATCCAGACCTTGCTCGCCAACGGGCTGATCGACGAGATCCGGCTGATGATCTTCCCGCTGTTGCTGGGCAAGGGCAAGCGGCTGTTCGGCGATGCCGCGATGCCGGCCGCCTTCAAGCTTGTCAAGTCGCAGACAACCAGCACCGGCGTCATTATGGCGACCTACGAACGATCAGGCGAGATCGAGGTCGGGTCGTTTGTCACAGGGGAGCCGTCCGACGCCGAGCTCGAGCGACGCAAGAACTGGAAGTAGCAGGAACTGGGTTCCTCGCTCCGCGATGAAAGATCGACCCCCACTCCGTCGAGCTTCGCTCGACACCTCTCCCCCGATCGACGGGGTAGAGGAGCCCAAGTTCTGAGTAGAACCTCAAGCCGCCTGCGCCCGCCGCGCCAGACCGTCGCGGATATGCCGCGCGAATTCCTGCGCCGCCGGCCCTACCCCATGCCTCGGCAGATGCAGGTTGATGGCAAAATTCGGCAGCGGCGGCAGGCCGGACTCCGATGGCAATATGTCGAGATCGGCCGGCACTGTCGAAGCCAGCCAGGTGGTGACCGCGAGGTCGGAGCGCACCGTCGCGGTCGTCGCATCGATGTTGCCGTTTTCGAACACAGTGCGCCACTCCAGCCCATGCTCACCGAGCGCCGCCAGCACCGCCGGACGGAAGGCGCAGGTGTCGGCGACGATCGAGACCGGCAGCGGCCGCTTGGCGCGGGCAATGCCGCCCTTGGCACCGACCCAGACCAGCCGGTCGATGGCAAGGCATTCGCCCGCCGACGGGCCGACGCGTTCCTCGATCACCGCAAGGTCGATGGTCCCGGCCGCAAGGGCAGCAGTCAGTTCCGGCGACGAGGCGCAGACCAGCGATATCTCGACTTGCGGATAGGTCTCGGCATAGGTCTTCAGCACCGGCGCCAGCAAGGTGCCGACAAGGTCGTAGGGCACGCCGAGCCGCACCTCGCCGGCCACCGGTGTTCCAGCCATCTCGGCCCAAATCTCGTCATTCAAGGCCAGCAGCCGCTTTCCCTTGCCGAACAGCTGTTCACCGGCGCGCGTCAGCCGCAAGCCGCGCCGGTCACGCTCAAAGAGGCTCGAGCCAAACGCCTCCTCCAGCCGCTTGACCTGCTGGCTGACAGCACCTTGCGTCAGGTGCAGCGCATTGGCCGCCGCCGTCATGCTGGCCTTGTCGGCGACGGTGATGAAGGTGCGGATCAGCGCCATGTCGAGATTTCGGATCATGACCAGCATTATCCATCCTAATGCTGACCATAGCAAACATTGCATTTACTGAAGTTCACGCGCGGCTACGATCGCAGCCCTCTCACAGAGGACGCCCCATGCTCGAGCCCATCATCCCGCTCATCCTGTTTGCGATCGTTGCCACCACCACGCCCGGCATCGCCACCACCCTGTCGACGGCGTCCGGCGCGCAATTCGGCTTTCGCCGTTCCGTGCCTCTACTGGTCGGCAGCGCTGCCGGCCTCGCCACCGTCACGGGTGCCGCCGCCGCCGGGCTCGCCGGCCTGCTGCTCGCCATGCCTTCGCTACAACTGGCCATGAAGGTCATCGGCTCGCTCTATCTCATCTGGCTGGCGATCAAGATCGGCCGCAGCGGACCGCCCAACCTGGATGTGACCATGGCCAGGCCGAACAGCTTTCTCGGCGGCGCCGGCATTCAATGGATGAACCCGAAGGGTTGGGCGATGGGACTGGGCGCCGCGGCGTCGTTCGCGGCATTGGCCAGCGGTCCGATGCAGCTCGCGCTGCTGCTCGGCGCCACCTTCGGCCTCGCCGCCGCCGCCTCGCTTTCACTGTGGTGCGTGGCCGGCATGGTGCTGGCGCGGCTGCTGAAAACCGAATGGCAATGGCGCACGCTCAACATCGTGCTGGCACTGGTGCTCGCCGCCTCGATCATCCCGATGTGGCGGACGGCGTAGAGGCTTGCAGCCCAGTGCCGCAATGTCTGCGCCTGCACCCCCACCCGGACCTTCGGTCCGACCTCCCCACAAGGGGGAGGTGGGAGCGCACCCTTTCCACGCCTCAAGGGATGGCGCTTTCTCACCCTCCCCCTTGTGGGCAGGGGAATCGCAGATAAGTTGATTGTGTATTGCCAAGCAGCAGAAGAAGGATTCTTGAGAGGCTTTCTCGAAGCAGAGGAGGCTGTGATGCCGTTGGTTTTGTCGATCCTGCGAGAAGTTCGCG
>NZ_RZRU01000031.1:0-21693 GCF_003997495.1 Mesorhizobium sp. M7A.F.Ca.US.008.03.1.1
AAGCAGAATGTCTTTGACGGCAGCGCTGGCGGTCTTACCTTCTGTCTTGGTCATGGTGGCGTTCCTTCGCGGGAATCAGGTGACGTTGAACATCACCAGCCTGCCATGACCGCCCTCTCTCAGCGAATTTGCAGAACTCTCAGCACACTACCTGGGCCAACGCAGATGGATTGGCGGTGCAAAACCGTTTCGATGCCGGCGGGCCAGCGCCCCCCTCTGCCCTGCCGGGCATCTCCCCCTCAAGGGGGGAGATTGGCTGCTTAGCTGACCATTCCTCTTTCAGCGTTCGCAGATTGGCGAAAGTGGAGGAGAGCCGATCTCCCCCCTTGAGGGGGAGATGTCCGGCAGGACAGAGGGGGGTGCGGCGGTCGCCCTAGTTCGCCGACCCCAGCGCCTTGTCCAGGGCCGCCTTCACATCCGCCGGCCACGTCGCCAGCGCCGGCCAGGCGTCCGGCTCCGGCTTGTCACCGCGACGGGCGAAGTAGAGCTTGTGCTGGGCCGGGTCGACCGCCATGAAGCCGTCATTGCCGCCGCAGTCATGCGGCACGCAGCCGCTGGCGTAGAAGGCGCCCGAAGCGGTCTTTTCCGTGCCGCCGCCGACCAGCAGGCTGGTCGCCATGTCGGGCATGTCCTTGCCGAGCAGCGACTCAGCTAGCCTGTAGACGGCCTCGTTGTGGAAGGCGTCGATGATGTTCTGGTACTTTTCCGGATCGATGTCTTTCCAGTCCGTGCCGGGTTCCGGCATGTAGGTCAGATTGCCCGAAATCGTCAGCCCGTCGGTCGGCGACCACTGCAACGCCGGCTTCTGATCTCCCGGCAACAGATAGGGCACGAAATAGATGGCGTTGTCGGACACTGCCGAGGGCGGCGCGCCGCACTGGTCCTGCTCGACCGTGGTGCTCTGGATCGTGCCGCCATCCGGTTTCCAGACGATCACCGTCGCCGGCCCGCATTGATTGCCACCGTCGCCGACATCGAACAGCGCCACCTTGACGCCGCCGACCTCGACTATTTTGTCGAAGAAGACGTCATAATTGCTGGCCAGTTGCTGGCCGTCATAGGCGAGCACCTTCTCGCCATACTGTTCCTTCTGGGTGATGGTCAGCGTGCCGCCTTCGAATGGGACAGGGGCCTGCTTGTCGTCATCGGAAGCGTCGGCGGCGTTGGTCCCCTGATCGGCGGACGGCTGCTCCGTCGCCGGAGCCTGCTGTGTGGCGGGTGCCTGCGTCTGCGCAAACGCGCTCACGGTTGGCCCCAGCAACAAGGCCAGCCCGCAAACGCCGGCAAGAAGCGAACGTGTCATGACTGTCCTTCCACTCAGTCGCAACGAACCCGGCCTGAAGCGGCCGGCCGCCCGGAGCGTGCCGCTCAGGCCCAGGGGCGCTGTTCGGCGTTGCGCTTCTCGAACGAAGCGATGGCGCCGGCCTTCTCCATGGTGAGGCCGATGTCGTCGAGCCCGTTGAGCAGGCAGTGCCGCTTGAAGTCGTCGAGGTCGAACTTGACCACGCCGCCATCCGGTCCGCGGATTTCCTTGGCCTCTAGGTCGACCGACACCGTGGCATTGGAACCGCGCGAGGCGTCGTCCATCAGCTTTTCGAGATCCTCGGGGCTGACGGTGATCGGCAGGATGCCGTTCTTGAAGCAGTTGTTGTAGAAAATGTCGGCGAACGAGGTCGAGATGACGCAGCGAATGCCGAAGTCGAGCAGCGCCCACGGCGCATGCTCGCGGCTGGAACCGCAGCCGAAATTATCGCCGGCGACCAGGATCTGCGCCTTGCGGTAGGCCGGCTTGTTGAGCACGAAATCCGGGTTTTCCGAGCCGTCGTCCTTGTAGCGCATTTCGGCGAACAGGCCGGTGCCGAGCCCGGTGCGCTTGATCGTCTTCAGATAATCCTTCGGGATGATCATGTCGGTGTCGACATTGACGATCGGCATCGGAGCGGCGACGCCGGTGAGTTTGGTGAACTTTTCCATGGCTTTTGCCCGTGTTTTCGTTGCGGGAGAATTTGCTGAGGCAGGGTTTACACAAAGCCGGCGGCAAATAAAAGGCAACTGTTCGTGCACGGTGGCACAAGCCAGCCCGATGGTGCAATCTGGCGGCCATGGCAGAAAACGCACAGGTCCTCTACACACGCGAACCCGCGCTCGACATCGGCGAATTCCGTCGCGTGCTGGTCGAATCCGGCCTCGGCGAGACGCGCCCCATCGATGACGACATCAGGCTGCAGGCGATGCTGTCGGGCGCCAATCTGGTGCTGACCGCGCGCCTCGACATCGAGGGCAGGCCGCTGATCGGCGTTATCAGGGCGATCACCGACTTTTCCTGGGTCTGCTACATCTCCGAACTCGCCGTTTCCCAATCAGCGCAAGGGCTCGGCATCGGCAAGGGCCTGATGGACGAGGCGCGGCGGCAGCTTGGACCATCGGTCGCCATCAGCCTGATCTCCATGCCCGACGCCGTCGGCTTCTACGAGCGTATCGGCATGAAGCACATGGCCGACGCCTTCTGGTTCGACCGCAAGGGCTGAGGCCAGCCCACGTGCCGATGACCGAGTGTCTTGATCTGCATTCCGCTTGATCCACATCGCAAGGATGGAAAAGCAGAGATGCTTCGTTGGCACGGCCGGCTGGGGAATTCCGACCCGCTACAAGGATGATTTCCCGCAACCTGGCTCGCATCTCGAACGTTACGCCCAGCGCCTGCCGATCGTCGAGATCGACACCTCGTTCTACAAGCCGCACCGCCGCGAGACCTATGAGCGCTGGGCGCGTTCCGTCCCTGAGCATTTCCGCTTTGCCGTCAAGACACCGAAGGCGATGACGCACGAACGTCGTCTCGCCGACTGCGAGATGGTCACCGAGGCCTTTCTCCAGCAGGTCGGAGGTCTCGGCGAAAAACTGAGCGTGCTTTTGGTGCAGCTTCCGCCGAGCCTGCCGTTCGAGCCGGACGTCGCCGGCGAGTTCTTCGACATGCTGAGGTTGCGAACCCAGGCAAGGCTGGTCTGCGAGCCGCGCCACCCAAGTTGGTTCGATGCGGAGGCCGATGCGCTTCTGGCCTCTCGCCAGGTCGCGCGCGTCGCCGCCGACCCGGCTGCGGTCCCTGCAGCGGCGGTGCCGGGCGGCTGGCCCGGCCTTGCCTATTTCCGCTGGCACGGCGCGCCGCGCCTCTACTATTCGGACTACGATGCTGAAACGCTCGACCGGATCGCTCGGCAGGTGAATGCGGCGGCCGCTTCGGGCGCTGAGGCTTGGTGCATTTTCGACAACACGGCGGCAGGGCACGGACTCGGCGATGCTCTCGAGGTTGATGCGATGATCATCTAGACGCGCGCCAGCTCAAATCACGTTCAATTCCCGGAACGCCCTTCCCTCCGCCACCCGCTCATACCCAAACGCCGAGCAATCCACCGTGCGGTAGCCACCATGCACGATCAGTTCGGCCAGCGCCTTGCCGACCGCCGGCGCCTGCTGCAGGCCGTGGCCGGAGAATCCGTTGGCGAAGATGAAATTGCCGACTTCGGGATGCGGACCGATCACCGCGTTCTGGTCGAGCGTGTTGTAGTCGTAGTGGCCGGCCCAGGCGCGGGTCGGCTTGATCGCCTCGAAGGCGGGAATGCGGGTCGCCAGCACCGGCCAGATCACCTCTTCGAACAGCGGCCAGTTTACCTCGAAGTCGCCGGGATCGGGTGCGCAGTCGCCTTCCTCCGGTTCGGCGCCGCCGGTGAGGTAGACCGAGCCTTCCGGACGGACATAGATGCCGGAGGGATCGACCAGCAGCGGCATGTCGGCATATTTCTCGCGCGCCTCAAAGACGAAGACATTGCGCTTGCGCGGCTCGACCGGCAGCTCAAGCCCGGCCATGGCAGCCACCTTGCCGGCGTTCGGGCCGGCGGCGTTGACGACGATGCCAACCTCCAGCGTCTCGCCATTGCCGAGGCTCACTCCCGTGACGCGGTTGCCATCGCGCGCGATGCCGGTGACATCGGCGGCGATGAAATCGACTTTCTTCTGCCGCAGCGCCTTGCGGAACAGCGTCAGCATCGCATGCGCGTCGAACCAGCCTTCGCCGGTGCGGCCATAAGCGCCGGCTGAAATGCCCTCGGTCGACAGCCACGGGAACCGGCGCACCAGCGCGTCGGCATCCTCGAGCACGATGTCAGCGCCCTCCGCGATCTGCGCCTCGTGATTGCTCTTGAGGATCGGCAATCCGTCCTCGCCGGCAAGGATGAGGTAGCCGCCCTCGCGAAAGCCGATATCGGCGTCATCCCCGAACTCTTCCTTCAGCCGCCGGAACAGCTTCAGCGTGAACTGCGACAGGCGGATGTTTTCCGGGATCGAGAATTGCTGGCGGATCGAGGCCATGGACAGCGTCGTTGCCGCATGCGCGAATTGCGGATCACGCTCGACCAGCGCGATCGTGCCGGAAAACCCTTGCTCACGCAGGTAATAGGCGACCGAGGAGCCGACGATGGCTCCGCCGATGATGACGATGTCGTAGCGCATTTTCTCTCCGATCCGGCCGATGGTGTCCTTCACGCCGCCGGCAGAATGATCTCGAAGCGCGTGCCGCGTTCGCTGTCAACCAGCACGATCATACCATCATGCGCTTTCAGGAGGGCCAGCACGATGCCAAGCCCCATGCCGGTGCCGCCCTGCTCGCGCCGCGTGGTGAAGAACGGCTCGAAAATGCGCGCCCGGTTGCTGGGCGAAATGCCGGCGCCATCGTCGCTGACCAGGATGTTCGCCATGCCGCCGGCGCTCGTAGCCGAGACAGAAACCGCCGTCGCACCATGCCTGGCCGAATTGTCGATGAGATTGGCCAGCACGATAGCCGCGTTCTCGGCCGATATGCGCAATCTGATGTCGCCGCCGGCCCCGATTCTAGCCGCCAGCCTGTTGTCGACGGGAAGCAGCGCCAGCGCCGCACCGATCGATGTGCTTTCGCCGCTCGGCGCCAGGTTTTCGGCGCGCGCCAGGTCGAGCAGGCGGCGAACCAGAAGATTGAGCCGTCCGGCATCGGTGACGATATTGTCTGAAAAGCGCCGCCGCTCCGTATCGTCCATCGCGCCACCGGAATCGCGCAGCAATTCGGCTGCGCCCTGGATCGCTGTCAGCGGCGATTTGAGCTCGTGCGAGACATGGGTAGCGAAAGTCTGGATTGAGTCCGACCGCGCCTGAAGCTTCTCGGCCATGTCGAGGAAGGCTGCGGACAGCTCCGCCATCTCTCGCGTGCCATGATGGTCGAGCGGCCGGATCGCCGTGCGGTCGCCGGCAGCGATGCGCTCGGTCCGGTCGATCAGTGCATAGATCGGCCGGCTGACGGTACGCAGGAAAACCATGCCGATGAGCAACGTGCCGCCGATTATGGCGATTGCCGCCAACGTCACCTTGCCGCGTTCGCCATAGAGATGTTTGATGATGTTGTTGGGCGTCCGCGACACATAGACGACGCCGGCGACCTGGCCGTCGACGGCGACCGGCAGGGCGACGAAGACACGCACCTTGGTGCCGCGGCTGACCGAATAGAGCGGCGGCGCAGGCTGGTCGGGAATGCGCAGCCTCAGCGCGCTGGCGTAGCGGCCGCCAAGTGCGGCGCGCACCTCCTCGACCGCGCCAAGCGACTGCCCGACCTCGCCGCGCCCGGCAATGACGACGCCTCGGGGATCGAGCAGCCGGAAGCCGGCCAGCGTGGTTTTCTGCGTCGCGTCGAGAATGCCGGACAGGCGCGCGCCGATTGCCGCGAAGACGGGATCGGCGGCGGCTGGCATCGCCACGGGCCGGGTCGGCAGCACATAGTCGGAGGCGAGATCGAGACTGGGTTCGATCGGCCTGTACAACGGGTCGGGATTGGCGCTTCGGCTGGAATACCCGCCTGGCTGCGGCATCGGCGCGCCGAGTTTTTCCGGCGCGATGCCGGCGTCGCGCACATCCTGCGCATAGATGGCGGCGATGGCCGCACCTTGCGCGATCAGCTCCGCCTCGGTCTGGCGGATCAGCTGGTTTTCGTAGAGCCGGAAGAAGAACAGGCCGACCAGCGGCAAGGCCATCACCATGATCAGGATGGCGACGACGACCGTGGCAAGCCGTGGCCGCCATTTGCGGCCGATCCATTTGCTGGAAGTCGTCAGCCGCATCGGCCGAGCCGGAAGCCGACACCATGCACCGTCTCGATGACATCAGGGCAACCCACGGCTGCCAGCTTGGCGCGGATGTTGCGAATGTGGCTGTCGACGGTGCGGCCGGCGACGTGGATGTTGGCGGCATAGGCGCTGGCCATCACCGCGTCGCGGTCGAGCACATGCGCGGGCCGCGCCAGAAACCCTTTCAGGATCGAGAACTCTATCCCGGTCAACGATAGTGGCTTGCCGTCGAAGCTGGCGGCATGGCTGGCCGGCGCAAGAGCCAGTTTGCCATGCGAAAACTGCCTGTCGTCGGACGGTTCGGGCGCCGCCGGGCGGGCGCGCCGCAGGATGACGTTGACGCGGGCGACCAGTTCGCGCGGGCTGAACGGTTTCGTCACATAGTCGTCGCCGCCCATTTCGAGCCCGAGGATGCGGTCGATCTCCTCGTCGCGCGCGGACAGGAACAGCACCGGCACATCGGATGTGTGCCGCAGCCGCCGGCAGACCTCCAGCCCGTCCATTTCCGGCATGCCGATATCGAGCACGACGAGGTCCGGCGCCCGGCATCCGATCGCCTGCAAGGCGGCGGCACCGTCTGCCACTCCTGTCGTTTTCATGCCGGCTTTCTCCAAGGCAAAGCAGATCACCTCGCGGATGTGCGGGTCATCGTCGGCGACGAGGATGTGATGCGGCATGGATCAGCGGCCCGGCATGGAAGGTTCGATAGCGGAGGGAATCACGGGCGGCCCCTTCGTGTCGAGGGTGCGCAACAGCCGCCAGTCGCGAAAGCTCCAGGCCCGCCAGCTCTGCTGGATAGTTCGATACCAGATTTCGTCGCTGCCGCGCACGCCAGCCAGTTCGCGGACAGTGCCGGCTGCCGTCTTGCCCTGGTGCTCGAGGAAGCGATCGAGTGCGGGAAACGCGCCCGGGCCGAGCGAGCGCAGATACCAGGCGTCTAGGGGAATCCCCTGGCCAGTCATTTCGAGGGAATGGTCGACATTGTAGTTGGCGATCGTTGCTGCGAAATTGATGAAGCAGCCGGCATAAAGCGTCAGGGATAACGTCAGAAGATTGGCGGACAGCAGCCATTCGTTAGATTTTCCCAACGCGATGCGGGCAATGATCAGGGCAAGGCCTGCTGCCACCAGCCCCATCCAGACAAAGGCGGCGACGCGCCAGTAGGTCAGCGCATAGATGCCGATATAGAGGTCGAGCCGCAGGATAGACGAGACGACCAGCATGATGTTCTGCGCCACCCAGGCATAGACCAGGCGGCGGATGAGCGGATCGGCCGAGGTCTCGCTTCCGGGTCGCAGCGCTGCCAGCACGAAGCCGGCGGCAAGCAGTGCGGTGACGATCAACGGATAGGCGCCACGATGCGCGTAGGCCGCGTAGCTCAGCCCGTCGGGAAGGGCCGCCCCGCCCCACAGATAGGTGGCGTCGAGCGCCGTCTGCAGCGCAAACAGGATGTTGAAGGCGATCAGGGCGCGCAGGATGGCGGCCTTGCCGAACAGGATGTCTTCGATGGTGGTGGCGGTTTTCTCGGCTTGAGCGCCGACCGCTGGCGCTGCGCGCGGGATGCGGCGAACCAGGCGCGGCAGGCGTGGCCGCAGAAATGCCCAGACAGCGGCGAGCACGAACAGCCAGAAGGCAATCCGCGCCAGCTGGATGAGATCGAGCAGCCTCACGAGATCGATCAGCGACAGCCAGTAGTCGATGACCGGATTGGCTGCACCGAACAGCGCCAGGAAGACCGCGCTTAGCGTCAGCGGCATCACCCAGACAGCGATCGCCGCCAGCCGGATGCGGCGCCCGCCGAACCGCCGCGCTGTCCTGCGCCAGCGGATGAAATCGTTGGCGAAGCGGAACGGCGCCGCCAGCCCGAACAGCACGATCTGCCCGGCAATGCGGGCGATGCTGTGCCGCAGCCGCCCGCTCAGCGAAAGCGCGAAGACGACCAGCGCCGCCAGCGCGATCGAGACCGACAGGGTGCTGACGTTTTCCGCCAGCGGCAGCAGCGCGACAAGCAAGGCGATGGGCTTGAGCCAGACCCTGCCGTCGCTGAAAGCCGCCGGATGCACGGCGACAACCGCGGCGGCAATCATCAGGGCGAACAGGAAAACCGTGATTCCGGCGGGCTGGCCGTAGAACAGGAAATCTGCAAGTGCCGCCAGCAGCATGGCGACACCGAAGCGGCTGCAATAGCTCGGCGCGGCGGAGAACAACGTTGTCATGACCTGGCTTTCCTGATGGCGTCCCGCCGGAATGCCGGCGGGCTTCTGCGGACAAAGGGAATGAGGGTTGCGACAGGACACGCGCACGGCGGATCGGCCAGCCACCAGCCCTCGCTGCGCAACCGGTGAGGCAGACGGAGTTTGGCTCGCTTTTGCATGTGCATGCCGCCTGTCTCGCAGGCCGGCAGGGAAGCGATACGGCGGATCCGAGGAGGTTTTCGGCAGGCCTGTGCAGTTTTCGTGCAGGGTAGGGCGCCGAGCTCCTACCTCCTCCTTGTGGGGAGGTAGGACCGAAGGTCCGGGTGGGGGTCCGCGCCGCCCCCACCCCGCTGCTTCGCAGCGACCCTCCGCACAAGGGGGAGGGTGGGCGCACAGCCCTGCGCGCTTGCCTCCAACAACCGCACGCGGCATAGATCAGACATGGAAACCTATCGCCCGCGCCGCTCCGTGCTCTACATCCCGGCCTCCAACGACAAGGCCTTGACCAAGATCGCGCAGCTTGCCTGCGACGCAGTCATCATCGACCTGGAAGACGCCGTCGCTCCGGCCGACAAGATCGCCGCTCGCGAAAAACTGGCCGGCATTTTCGCCGGCCATCCCGTTGCCAACCATAGTGGCAGACGCTGCGAGATGATCGTGCGCATCAATGCGCTGGTCAGCGAATGGGGCGCCGACGACCTGCTGGCTGCCGCAAGCTGCGAACCCGACGGCATTCTTCTGCCTAAGGTCGACACGCCGCGCGACCTGCTCGAAGCCGGCGACATGCTCGACGACAATTTTGCCCCCGACAGCGTGAAACTGTGGGCGATGATCGAGACGCCCAAGGCCATGCTCAACATCGGCGCCATCGCCGAACTTGGCCGCGACCCGGCCTCGCGGCTTAGTTGTTTCGTTGCCGGAACGAATGATCTGGTCAAGGAGACCGGCATTCTTGCAACGCCTGACCGGCGCTACCTCGTGCCATGGCTGATGCAGATGGTGCTGGCCGCGCGCGCCGGCGGCATCGACATGCTCGACGGCGTCTTCAACGATTTTCGCGACCTCGACGCTTTCACCCATGAATGCACGGAAGCCGCGGCCATGGGGTTCGACGGCAAGAGCCTCATCCACCCGGCCCAGGTCGAAGCCGCGAACCGCGCCTTCGCGCCATCCACGGAAGCCGTGGCCGAGGCGCGCTCGGTGAAGGAAGCCTTCGCGCTCGCCGAGAATACCGGCAAGGGCGTGATCGCGCTGAACGGCAGGATGGTCGAGCGGCTGCACTTGGCGCAAGCCGAAAAACTGCTGGCGAAGGCAGCCGCCATCGGCGCATGATATCAACCCTATGCTCGCGGGCTAAGGGCACTCACGACAGGACTTGAGAAAATGAAACTCTACCGCTTTCTGTCCGCTCCGGACGATGCCAGCTTCTGCCACAAGGTGACGGCGGCGTTGAACAAGGGCTGGCACCTGTTCGGCTCGCCGACCTATGCCTACGACAAGAAGGCCAAGACGATGCGTTGCGGCCAGGCCGTGGTCAAGGATATCGACGGCCAGGAATACGGACCGGATACCAAGCTCAGCGACTGGTAGTCGCCATCGCTTTCCTAGGGTCTGCGCAGCGTCACTTCGCTCCTTGCTCCGCCCTAGGACGAAGGTATGGGGCTACTCGGCAGCCTCTTCGAGCTTCTCCATATCATCGTCCGAGAGCCCAAAATGATGGCCAATCTCGTGGATCAGCACGTGGGTGACGATGTCGCCCAACGTTTCCTCGTTCTCGGACCAGTAATCGAGGATGGCGCGACGGTAGAGCGTGATGCGGTTCGGGCCCTCGCCGGTCTGCGGATTCCAGCGCTCGGCGATGCCGCGTCCCTCGAACAGACCGAGCAGGTCGAACGGCGTCTCCAGCGACAGATCGTCCATGATCTCGTCGGTCGGGAACTCGGTGATCTGGATGACGATCTCGCCGGTCAGCTTGCGGAAATCCTCCGGCAGATGGGCGTACGCCTCCAGCGCCAGGAACTCCATTTCGTCCATCGAGGGCGAGAGTTCGTCGTGCCAGGTGCGGGTCTTGTAGATGCGGGCCATGCTTTGTCCTTTGATCCCGGCATATAGGCTTTCGCACCGGAATCGGCAAATGAACGGGCCGATGCGCCTGCGCCATCCAGGCGGAGAGGAATAAATTCCCCACGACTCCGCTTGACTCTTGGGGTCCCCTCTGGAATCCTAGGGAACATAACAGGAACAATTGTGAGTGGAAGCTGACCGTCATGGCGATGACCGCCGTGGCGCGGGAAACTGTTTTTGCCCTGCGCCGCCAGATCGCGAAAATCGAGGGAACGCTGCCCGAGCGCTTGGCTGCGCCGGCCGCCGCGCCCCTAGATGCTGACGTCAACGCCGATGTCACAATCGTCCGGCGCGGCATTGCCGCCGCTTTGCCGGATGCATTCCTGCCCATCGGCGTCGAGCGCCTCGATGCTGCCCTGAGCGGCGGCCTGCCAAAGGCAGCCTTGAGCGAAATCCATGGGCTTGAAACCCGCGATGCCGGGGCCGTCGCCGGCTTCGCTTTGTCGCTCACCAGTCTGATCCTCAAACAAATGCCGGGGCTGCCGGTGCTGTGGATCGGCACATCGGAGATTTTTCGCGAGGCCGGCTTTCCCTATGCCAGGGGGCTTCACGCCTCGTTCGGCATCGAGCCGGAGCAATTGCTGTTTTCCGAGGCGCCAAGGCTTGTCGATGCACTGTGGGTCGCCGAGGAGGCGGCCCGGATGACGGCGCTGGCCGCCGTCATCCTGGAAATCCGCGGCAATCCGCAGCGGCTGGACCTGACCGCGACACGCCGGCTGCATGCAAGGGCGCAAGCGGCCGGCCGGCCGGTGTTCCTGCTGCGGCAGGCGGCCGAACCCGAACCGACGGCGGCACCCGTCCGCCTCATCGTCGCTTCGGCGCCGGCGGTGCCGCGCGGCACCATCGCCGGGCCGCTGGCCGGCTCGATCGGCCGCCCGGCCTTCACCCTCACCATCGGCAAGAGCCGCACGGCCCTGCCTGGACAATTCACACTGGAGTGGAACCCCGATGAACGCGCATTCGACGAAAGATGGGGCGACGAAAGAAGGAGCGAGGGACGAGACCGGACAAAGAATCCTGTCCCTGTGGTTTCCCTATCTGGCGGTGGAAAGAATCCTACGCCAGCGTCTGGGGCGGTCCTGGCGTTCCCGGCCGTCGGATTACCCATCCCACCCGCCGCTCGTGATCAGCCATCGCGACCGCAACGCACAGCGCATCTCAGCCCTCGACGAGCGGGCTGAGGCGTTGCACCTGAAGCGCGACATGGGCATTGCCGATGCGCGCGCCATGCATCCGTCGATCGACATCGTCGAGGCCGATCCGGAAGCCGACCGCCGCCTGCTCGAAGGCCTCGCCGACTGGTGCGATCGCTACACCCCGCTGGTGGCGCTGGATGGCGCGGATGGCCTGTTTCTCGACGTCACCGGCTGCACCCATCTGTTCGGCGGCGAGCGTGCCATGCTGGACGACATCCTGTCGCGCTTCTTCCACCAGGGCTTCGATGTCCGCGCCGGGCTTGCCGCGACACCGGGTGCGGCCTGGGCGGCGGCACGCTTTTGCGGCGACTGCATCGTCGCTGGCGGCGAGGAGGAAGCGCTGCTGGCACCCCTGCCGCTGGCCGCACTGCGCATCGAGCCGGCGACCCGCACCAGCCTGGAAAGCGTCGGCCTGCGCACGGCGGGCGCCGTCATGGCGCCACCCCGCGCGCCGCTCGCCCGCCGCTTTGGCGCCTTGCTGCTCCTGCGCCTCGACCAGGCGCTTGGCCGTCTCGACGAGGCGGTGTCGCCGCGCCTTCCCGTCGCGCCGCTTTCGGTCGAACGCCATCTCGCCGAACCCGTCACCCTGACCGAGGACATCGAACGGCTGGTGGGCATGCTGGCGGCAACCCTGAAAACCGATCTCGAGCGCCGCGGCGAGGGCGCCAGGACACTGGCGCTGTTGCTCTTTCGCGTCGATGGCGCCGTCAGCCGCATCGCCATCGGCACCTCGCGGCCGATGCGCGAACCGATGCTGATCCAGAAACTGTTTCATGAGCGGCTGGCCGCGCTCGAACAGGATATCGATGCCGGCTATGGTTTTGATCTGGTGCGGCTCTCGGTGTTGGCGGCAGCCACCTTCGACATGCAGCAAGCCGATCTTGCCGGCGAGGTGACCGACGACGGCGCCGATATCGCGCTGTTCGCCGACCGCATCCGCGCCCGGCTCGGCGAGGGGGCGGTTCTCCGGCCGGTCGCGGTCGAAAGCCATCTGCCGGAGCGTGCCGTCGCGACGATCCCCTTCACCGACGCGCCCCGCCGGACCACGCCGCCGAAGAAGCCAGACAGGCTGCAGGCGCCAAAAACCCTATTTCCGCCGGAACGGCCGATCCGGCTGTTCCGCTCGCCCGAACCCATCGATGTGCCCGCCACTGAAATGCCGGAAGGACCGCCGCTGAACTTCCGCTGGCGCCGCGCGCTCTACCGGGTCACGCGCGCCGAAGGGCCGGAACGCATCGCCGCCGAATGGTGGCGCGAGACAGGAAGCGACGAGGCGGCATCGACGCGCGATTATTTCCGCATCGAGGATGCCGATGGCCGCCGCTACTGGCTCTACCGGCAAGGCCTCTACGGCGGCAACTCGCAAATGCCACCGCGCTGGTTCCTGCATGGGGTCTTCGCATGAACGCGCTGACCGTCATTCCCTATGCCGAGTTCGGCATCCAGTCGAATTTCTCCTTCCTGCGCGGCGCCTCCAAGCCGGAGGAGCTGGTGGTCGCGGCCAAGCTCCTGGGCTTCTCGGCGATCGGGCTTGCTGACCGCAACACGGTGGCCGGCGTGGTGCGCGCCTGGCAGCAGGCCAAGGTCGAGAAGCTTTCCTATCATCCCGGCTGCCGGCTGGTTTTCGGCGACGGCACGCCGGACATTCTCGCCTACCCCCAGGACCGCAAGGGCTGGGGGCATCTGTGCCGCATGCTCACCCAGGCCAATCTGCGCGACGAAAACGAAAAGGGCGCCACCCTTCTCCAGCGCAGCGACTTGCTTGAATGGGGTGACCTGATGTCGCTGGCGGTCCTGCCCGGTCTGTCGGCGGGCGCGCCAGACAGTCTCGCTTTGCTTCGAGAACTCAGGAGCCGGTTCGGCAGGAACCTGCGGCTTGGCGTTTCGCCCGACTATGCCGGCAATGACCGTTTCCGGATCGAGCAGGCAGCGGCGATGGCCGAGAGCGCCGGCATTCCCCTGATGGCGACCAACGACGTTCTCTACCACACCGCCGAACGGCGCCCGCTGCAGGACGTGCTGACCGCGATCCGCCTCAACACGCCCGTCGCCGAGGTCGGGCTGCAACTCACCGCCAATGCCGAGCGCCATCTGAAGCCGCCGATGGAGATGGCCCGCCTGTTCCGCCGGCATCCGCAGGCGCTGGCCGAGACGCTGCGGTTTGCGGAAGAGCTGACCTTCTCGCTGAGCGACCTCCAGTACAATTATCCGGACGAGCCGACGGAGTCGGGCCTCGGGCCGCAGGCCGAGCTGGAACGGCTGGCGCGGGAGGGAGCGGCCAAACGTTATCCGGCGGGTGTGCCGACTTCGGCCATCAAGCGCATCGAGGAGGAGTTGGCTCTCATCGAGCGCCTCAACTACGCCCGCTATTTCCTGACTGTATACGACATCGTCAAGTTCGCGCGCAGCAAGGACATTCTCTGCCAGGGACGTGGATCAGCCGCCAATTCGGTCGTCTGCTTCTGCATCGGCATCACCGAAGTGGGCCCGGAAAAAATCGATTCGCTTTTCGAGCGCTTCATTTCCGAGGAGAGAAACGAGCCGCCAGACATCGACGTCGATTTCGAGCACGAAAAACGCGAAACCGTAATCCAGTACATCTACGAGAAGTACAGCGGAAAGCGCACAGCACTTGCCGCCGCCGTCATCAGCTACCGCGGCCGTTCGGCGCTGCGCGAGGTCTCGAAAGCGATGGGCCTGTCCGAGGATGTCAGGGCATCGCTTTCCGGCTCGATCTGGGGTTGGTCGACATCGGAGCTTGGCGAGAAGGAAGCCCGCGCCGGTGGCCTCGACCGCACCGACCCGGTGTCGAGGCACGTGATGGAGCGTGCCAATGAGATCATGGGCTTCCCCCGTCATCTGTCGCAGCATGTCGGCGGCTTCGTCATCACCCGGGACCGGCTCGACGAGATCGTGCCCATCGTCAAGACGGCGATGGACGAGCGCAAGATGGTCGAATGGGACAAGGACGATCTCGACTCGGTGAAGATCCTGAAAGTAGACGTGCTGGCACTCGGCATGCTGACCTGCCTGCAACGCGCCTTCACCTTGCTCACTGAGAATTATCCGAAGGCGAGGGATCCATATGGGCAGCCCTATGTGCTGGCAACCCTGCCGCCGGAGGACAGGCAGGTCTACAAGATGATCTGCCGCGCCGACACGCTCGGCGTCTTCCAGATCGAATCGCGCGCCCAGATGTCGATGCTGCCGCGTCTCAAGCCAGACAATTTTTACGATCTCGTCATCGAGGTGGCGATCGTGCGGCCGGGCCCGATCCAAGGCGACATGGTTCATCCCTATCTGCGCCGCCGACAAGGCAAGGAACAGGCCGAGTATCAAAAGCCGGAGCTGGAAGCGATCCTCAAGAAGACGCTTGGCGTACCGCTGTTTCAGGAGCAGGCGATGAATATCGCCATCGTCGCCGGCGGTTTCAAACCGGGCGAAGCCGACGAACTACGCCGCGCCATGGCCACCTTCAAGCGCACCGGCACCATCGGCAATTACCGAGACCGTATGATCAATGGCATGGTCGGCAAGGGCTACACGAAGGACTTCGCCGAGCGCTGCTTCAAGCAGATCGAGGGTTTTGGCGAATATGGCTTTCCCGAAAGCCATGCTGCTTCCTTCGCCCTGCTCGTCTATGCCTCCTGCTGGTTCAAGACCTTCTATCCCGACGTGTTCTGCGCCGCGATCCTGAACTCGCAGCCGATGGGGTTTTACCAGCCGGCCCAGCTCGTCCGCGACGCAAGCGACCATGGCGTCGACATCCGCGACGTCGACGTCAACTCTTCGGTGTGGGATTGCACGCTGGAAAAGGCGCCTTTCGATCCGGCCCGCATCCTCCCTCGCCATGCCGAGATGCGCGATGTCATCCAGACAAATCATGCGGTTCGGCTCGGCTTCCGGCAGATCAAGGGCCTGTCGAAGGAGCGCATGGAGGCTTTCGTCGAGCGGCGCGGCTCAGGCTATGTATCCGTCAGGGATGTCTGGCTGCGCTCCGGCCTCGATGTCGGCGAGATCGAGCGACTGGCGCAGGCCGATGCCTTCCGCTCGCTTGGTCTTGATCGTCGCGAAGCCCTGTGGGCGGTGCGCGCGCTGGACGGCAAGAGCGCCGCCGAAAGGCTGCCGCTGTTCGACCAGCCGGCGCTTCGCCTGCGCGAGCTGGAGCCCGAGACGAGGCTGCCGAAAATGCCGCTCGGCGAGCATGTCATCCACGATTACCGCTCGCTCGGACTGTCGCTGAAGGCGCATCCGGTCGCCTTCCTGCGCGAGCGGCTCGACCGCGCCGGCGTCATCCCCAATGCGAGCCTTCCTTCCGTGCGCGATGGCAGGCGCGTCTCCGTCGCCGGCCTCGTGCTGGTGCGGCAGCGTCCCGGCAAGGGCAACGCGATCTTCCTGACGCTGGAGGACGACAAGGCGGTGGCCAACGTCATCTTCTGGCAAAGAACCTTCGACCGTTACCGGCCCATCGTCATGGGCGCCCGGTTCGTCAAGGTCACCGGAAAATTGCAGTCGGAATCGGGCGTGGTCCACATCGTCGCCGAGAGGATCGAGGATCTGACGCCCTGGCTGACCGTGCTTCTGGAGAAGGTCAGCGAGGCCGCACCAGCGGTTGGCGGCCCTCCGAGAGACCTCGTCAAGGAGCGTTCGGATCGCTCCAGCCCCGCCAAACAAGGCGCACCGATCCGTCAGGATCTCGCAACGCTCTCGGAAGAAGCGGAAAGGGTCATGCCCAAGGGGCGGAATTTTCAGTAGTGCAAAAACTTCGATGTCGGCGAGACAGCACCCCCCTCTGTCCTGCCGGACATCTCACCCTCAAGGGGGGAGATCGGATTTAGTCTCGGCTTTCGCCAATCTCCACGGTTGCTGGCGAAGCGCCAAAGCTGCCAATCTCCCCCCTTGAGGGGAAGATGCCCGGTAGGGCAGAGGGGGGCGCTGTCCCGCCAGCCTTCGGCAAATTGACGGGTACAAGAACGTGCCCCTCAGCCCGGCCCACCCAAGCGTGGCGGGGGCGGGGCCAGCACATCCTCCACCGAAAGCGTCCGCGCCTCGGAAGGCAGCATGATCGGGATGCCGTCACGCACCGGATAGGCAATCTTGGCGACCCTGGAAATCAGTTCGCCGCGTTCCGGGTCCCAGGCCAGCGGCCCCTTGGTGAGCGGGCAGGCCAGCAGCTCCAGCAGCTTGGGGTCGACCTTCCTCTCGTCACGTCCGTCCGCCGCCATAGCAACCTCTCATTGTAGGCTCGACCCAAAGTCCTCATTCTCGCGCGCCAGCGCCATTTCGGTGATGGCGATCAGCGTCTCGGCCCGGGTCTTCAGGTCCGCCGCCTCGAGCAGCGCCTGTTTCTCGGCCGGGCCGTAGGGCGCCATCATCGACAGCGCATTGACCAGCATGGCATTTTCGGCCCGGCTGACGCTTTCCCAGTCGGCCTCCAGGTCGTTGGCCTGCAGATAGGCGCGAAATGCCTTGAGCAGCGATGGCCGGTCGATCTCGTTCGCCGCCTGGTCCTCATCGAGATCGGCAAGGAAAGGCGCGGGCTTGCACTGGCGAAACGGCGTCTTGACCGTCAATTCGTGGGCAATGCGGAACCGGCACACGCCCTGCAGCGAAATCAGGTAGCGGCCGTCGCCACTCTCGGAAAAGGCGATGATGCGCCCGGCGCAGCCGACATTGCAGAGTTCCGGCTCGCCATCGCCGCGCAAGGCGCCGTCGAGACTGGGCTGGATGACGCCGATGAGCCGCGAGCCGGCAATCGCCTCGTCCACCATCTGCAGATAGCGCGGCTCGAAGATGTTGAGCGGCATGCGGCCTCCCGGCAGCAAAAGCGCACCCTCCAGCGGAAAGATCGGGACCGTCGACGGCAAATCCTTGGCGAGCCGGTAATGCGCGTTTCCCGCTTGCACCTCATTCCTCCGATCGCTTCATCAGAAGCGCGTCATCCTGGCTCTAATCTGGGGCAGTCATCGCCAACGCCAAGCCCGTGCGGCAAAACAACCGTCAACCGGCTCAGGAAAACAGCAACGCCGACAATTTGCGGCGCGCCGCCAGCGTCGCCTCGTCGGTCATGCCCCAGGCTTCGAACAGCTGCAGCAATTGCGTCCTGGCGCCGTCCTCGTTCCAGGCCCGGTCGGCCTTGATGATGGCCAGCAGATTGTCTGCGGCCGCGGTGCGGTCGCCGTTGGCGTTCTGGATCATGGCCAGATCGAAGCGCGCCTGGTGGTCTTTGGGATTTTCCGCGAGGCGGCGCTCGAACTCGGCTGGATTGCCGAGAGCCGCCGCCTGCGCCGCAACCGCCATCCTGGCGCGCAGGGCTGTCAGCGGCGGCGCATCCTTCTTGGCCTCCGGGGCTGTTGCCAAAAGCGCCTCGGCGCCTTCCGTGTCGCCGGCGTCGAACAACAGCTCGCCCAGTCCGGCGATCGCCTCGATCGTCTCCGGCGCCTGCGCCAGGATGGCGTCATAAATGTCGGCCGCGGTCTGCATGTCGCCGGCCTCGCGTGCCTCGGTGGCCGCTGCCAGGGCTTCGGCCACCGGCGGCGCGCCATTGCCCTTGCCGCCGACCTTGGTGATGAATTCGTTGATCTGGCTCTCCGGGATGGCGCCCATGAAACCATCGACCGGCTGGCCGTCCTTGAAGGCGATGACCGCGGGTATGGACTGGATGCCGAGCTGGCCGGCGATCGAGGGATGGTCGTCGATGTTCATCTTGACCAGCTTGACCCTTCCGCCGGCGGCCTTGACCGCCTTCTCCAACTGCGGCGTCAACTGCTTGCAAGGTCCGCACCAGGGCGCCCAGAAATCGACCAGCACCGGCTGCCGGCGCGATTCCTGGATGACGTCGGCGGCAAAGGCCGCGGTCGTCGTGTCCTTGATGACATCGGCAACCGGGGCGGCGGGAGCGGCGGGAGCATCGCCAAGCGCGACTTTCGCCGGCGCCGGCGCGGTTCCACCATACTGCACCGAGGTGGTGTACTGGCCGCCATTGCCGCCAAAGGGGCCGCCAAAGGGATTGTTGTCGCTCATCTCTTTACCCTTCCGTGGCGCCGCCGGCCGGCAGCCGGGCGCCATATGCTTCAGACCATCTGACTCAAGCCATCCATGTGGCGATCAGGCGGAGACTTTCAAGATAGCAGCATCGTGCCCGGTTGCCTCGACGAATCTGATCAGGTCGCGCGCCGCGATCGATGTCGTCGCCTCATTGGTCAGCGGATGCCCATTGATCACCGAATGCTCCATCAGATCCTTGTCGAGCACGAGCTTGACCCTGTTTGCCGTATCGTTGATGACGCCAAAGACCGTGACGGCGCCCGGCGTGACGCCGAGCAGCTCCATCAGCATCTCCGGTCTGCCGAAGGAAACCCGGCTGGCGGCACCGATCACCTGGTGGATCTGCTTCAGGTCGACGACCGCGTCCTCGCCGACCGTGACCAGGAAGAAATTATCCTTCTTGTCCTTCAGGAACAGGTTTTTCGTGTGCCCGCCGGCGATTTCGCCGCGCAGCGCCTGCGAATCGGCGACCGTGTAGAGCGGTGGATGGCGCTTCGTCGAGGCGGCAATCCCGAGTTCGGCGAGAAAGGCCATCAAATCGGCTTCGGTCTTCGGCATCGGTTTCGTCTTCGTCCCGTTTCTCTAGCCAGCCGTTTACGGCCAATAGGGCCGCCGATACAAGACCGTCATGCGATATCACGGTGAGCGGCACCGCCCTTCGCGGTGGCGCCCCCGCCGCCCGCCACTCACGCGCCCGCCGATGGCTTGCCGGTCCCGTGCGGCGTGTCGCAAAAAGCCTGCGATTTCCCTGTTGCAATCGCCGCGCTCTTCAGCCATATAGGCCCGGCTTGCGGCCAAGACGCCGTGCGAGCGGGTGTAGCTCAGGGGTAGAGCACAACCTTGCCAAGGTTGGGGTCGAGCGTTCGAATCGCTTCACCCGCTCCAATTTCCTTCCAGGGGGAATCAAGCATTGAAAAGCCGCGGAACTCCGCGGCTTTTTCGTTTTCGGGGTGACAAAGATCGCGTCCCTCAAGCCTACATTCCTCTCCGGGCCCAAAATCGCACGTACACGTTTCGAGAAAAAGGCTTTTGGAACATGCCGGAAGCCTGAAATCTAGGTTATCTTGCGTGGCAGGCAGGGGGAGCTTTTAGGAAATGGCGGGCGATACACTGGCAATTTTGATAGACGGCGACAACGCGTCACCGAAGATTATCTCCGGGCTTCTCGCGGAGATTGCCAATTACGGCAGGGCGAGCGTCAGACGAATATACGGGGACTGGACCAAGCCAAACCTCAATGGCTGGAAGGAATGCTTGCTTGAGCATTCTTTCCAGCCTGTGCAGCAGTTCGCCTACACGACAAGCAAGAACGCGACCGACGGCGCGATGATCATTGACGCGATGGACCTTCTCTACACAGGGCGATTTTCTGGCTTCTGCATCGTTTCGAGCGACAGCGATTTCACGAAGCTCGCTTCACGCATCCGCGAACAGAACGTAACCGTTTATGGGTTCGGCGAACGCAAGACGCCTCGTCCGTTCATAACGGCCTGTGACAAGTTCATATATGTCGACGTGCTCGGTGACGCGGCAGCGGAGCCGCCGGCGACGGCGCCGGTCACGCGAGAGAAGGCCAGCGGGATTCCCGTTACGGCTGCCGCCGTATCTACCAAAATCGAAGCGGAAAAAGCCCGTCCAGCGCAGGGTAGGGCGGCGAGTGGTAAGCTGGACGAGGGCGCTCTGAGCATGCTGCAAAAGGCAGTGGAGGCGTCCGCAGATGAGGACGGCCGCGCAAACCTCGCGCGCGTAGGCGACCATTTGGCAAAGCAGTCTCCAGACTTCGACGCTAGAAACTACGGGTATGCGCGATTGAGCGATCTGGCTGGCGCTTCTGGTATACTCGAGGTGGAGCGTGCGGGTGGCGGCCTAAAGGCTGTCATGGTCCGACTGAAGAAGAGCTGACCGTTAGGGATTGCGGCCACGAGGTCGCAACCCATGCCTTGAATTTACAAATCAATCGGACGCTGTTTCCCGAATACTGCCGATAGGGATGCAGTTCTCAAGCGCTCTTCGTACCACCCGCCTTCCGCAGCGACGCCTGATGCACCAGCGACGTCCAGCTGTTGGTCGAGGCGAGGTGGCAGTAGAGCAGGCCGAGCGCGCCTGATTTGCGCAGGTCGAGAAACGCCTCGTCGCTCAATGTGTTGAAGGCCGGCTCGTCGATCACCTGGAAGTCGGTGAGGTTGAGCACCTCGCCGCCCTCTAGCGTCACCTTGCTCTGGCGCGGCGAAAACAGGCCGTGCGCATCGATCTTTTCGACCATCTCGCGGGTCGCCCTGAAGTCGATCTGGAACTGGTTGCAGAAGGCGAGCGCCTGTTTGGTCGCTTCGGTCGGCTCATTGCCGGTGAAGAAGGGCAGCACCTTGTCGTCGCGGAACGGCGCCAGCAGCTGGTCGACGACGCGGTCGCTGGCCCGTTCGACGCACAGCGTCAGCCGGCCGGCCGATGTCGGGTCTTCGGCCAGGATGAAGGGATAGCGCCGGACATAGGCGGGGATGTAGTGCGGCCCGGTCCATTTGCCATCGGAATCGACGAACAAGTTCTCGTTCTGACGCACGCCGGTGATGATCACCGGCGACTTGGCCGGGCCGATGAAGACGATCGGGTAGGAGCGCATCGCCGCCGGCATTTCCGACGCGACCACCGGAATGGCGTGCGCGGTGCGGGCGAAGCCGAAGTCACTGCGCGCGGTCAGGCCAAGCGAGCCGTGCCGCGCCGGATTGAGCGCCTCGGGCCTCGAATAAAACAGCGGCAACGCATCGCTCGTCACTTCCATCTTTGCATCCGCCATCGTCCGTCCCTTCTCCGGCAAGCCGACCAGGCCGCCATGATCCCGAAAGTGGGAATCTGTTCTTGTTTGCGCCGATCTTGCATCGAAAGGATTCCCGCGCAGGAACAAAGTACTACAGCGTCTCTTGCGCGCATAAAAGGACAGGCGGTGCCGTATTTTGGGGTTTGCGGCGGGCCGGGGGCTTGGGGGGGCCGACCCCC
>NZ_RZRU01000031.1:21703-58797 GCF_003997495.1 Mesorhizobium sp. M7A.F.Ca.US.008.03.1.1
TATTTTGGGGTTTGCGGCGGTCGGGCGGCTTGGGGAGCACGACCGCCGGCCTGCCCGCCTCTGGACAGCTTGTGGCGAAGCGGCGACAGTGCCGCCGCTGGAGCAATTCCAGGAAAGTGTGTAGCGGTTTTCCTTTGGCAATTGCGAAGAAACAAAAGTTGGAGCGGATCAGCGATCCGAACGCGGAACCGCTCCAGCGGACAGATTGAGGCAAACGGGATGGCGTCGGTGTCGGATTTCGAGCAGGGACAAACCTTCACCATCGAAGCCGGGGGCCGGCAGATCCCGCTCGAACTGAGCGCGGCCAAGCCCATCGCTGCCAGCCCGCGCCCGGGTGGCGGTTTCTCGCTGCTGTTCAAAGGCCCGCGCGACATCGCGCTGCCGCAGGCGACCTATCTTTTCACCGGGGAAAGCGGCAGCCACGAGATCTTCATCGTGCCGGTCGCCGCCGATGCGACGGGGCGGCTGTACGAGGCGGTGTTCAACTAATTGCATGACGCAGGAGCCTGGGGTTGGCCGAAGCCCCCCTCTGCTGGTGAGAGCCGCCACTTGCAATGCTCGCCGTCACCTAGCCCGCACCGCTGCCCGGCGGCGCACACGCCATCAGGTCGTAGACGCCCTTGTCCTCGACGACCGCGAAGCCCAGACCCAAGTAAAGCCGTCTCGCTGGATTGTTCTTCTCGACATGGACCGAAACTGATTTGCCGGCTAACCATGCCTCGTCGACCAGGTCGGAGAGCAGCGCTCTGCCGTAGCCCTGGCGGCGATGATGTGGCAGGAAGGCAATGTCGATGATGCGGTGCTGGCTCGGCCAGCGCTCAATATAGAGACGGCCGATGTCCTGCCCGGCGCGTTCCACCACCAGCCAGTGGGCCTCGGGATAGTGTTTTCGATAATGCGCGTGCTGGGACTGGAATTGCATGCCGAGGAATTCGGCCTTCTGTGCCTCGGTCCACGGCGTCGCCGCGAGTTCTTCGAAACGCGTCGAAGCATAGAGCCGCGACAGAAACGGCATGTCCGCCTCCACTGCCGCACGAAAGCGTAGCCCGGCCGTGTCAGACCGGGACCAGACCCGAAGGGCCTGCTTCGCTTCCGCCACGCTGCCGGAAATCAACCGTCAGACCGGCGGCGTCAGGTCGCGCACGACGACGATCTGCTTGAGATTGTTGTCGGTCAGCGACGTCCAGTTATACTCCCATTCGGAGCTGTCGATGCCCATCTGGTTGATCGTCCACAGCCCGTTGGTGCCGTCCGGCATGAGCGCCAGGCTGAACAAAGCGAGCCGGCCGTCGGCATTGTAGTTGAGCGTCAGGCGCGTCGAGCGAAGTGATGCGCCGAAATCGCGCCATCCCGACCAGTTCTGGGTGTAGGCATCCCACTGCGCGTTGAATTGGAGGAAGTGTTGCTGGTCGGCGGCGACCAGCACGATATCGCCGTCGCCCTGGATGCCGGCGGCAAGCGCCAGGTTGGACGCCCTGGAGTAGCCGGGTGTCGCCCACTGCGTCCACGTATCCGATCCGGCGGGCATCTGACGGGTGTGCAGCACCTGGCCGTTCTGGGTCAGGGCGAACAGATTGGTGGCGCCCAGCGGGCCGATCACCGGCGCCATCTCGATGAAGCCACCTGTCTGGGTCGTGTCGATCTGCACCCAACCCGTCCAGTCGGCGGCCTTCAAGGCCTGCGCCTTCGCCTGCTGGCAGCGATAGAGATGCAGGTTCGAATTGATGCCGAACAGCGCGATGCGGCCGTCACCCTGGCGTATCGCCGAAACCGTCACCAGCCCGCCGGGGATCTGGATCCAGTCGCCCCACGGTTTGGCCGGCGGCGTCAGCACGTCGACGGTGACGACGATCGGTGTCGTCGTGCCGGGAGGCGTGATGGTTTTCTGCACCTGCACGATCTGGTCCGGATTCTGGTAGATCCACCAGATGCGGCCCTGATTGTCGGTGACGAAGACCTCGATGCGGCCGTCGGCATCGCGCGCCATCGAAAGCTTCTGATAGCCGGTGGCGCCGGGTGGCGTGCCTATGCTCATCGGCGCGGTCCACTTCTCGACCGGGCCGATCTGGTTGGCGTCCTCGGAGATGAAGGACAGGTTGGTGGTTCCCGAAGGCTGCGCGACCACGGCGACGCGGCCGTCCTTGGTCAGCCCCGCCGTCATGATCACCCAGGCGCCGGGCGCGATGAACGACCATGCCGAGGGCCATGGCCCGTTCGGCGAAAGCTGCGCCTTCTGGATCAACTGCCCCTTGGCTGAATCGATGCCCACCACCATCAGCCGCGACAGTTCGAAGAAGGACGAGCCGGCCGGCTTGTGCTGGTAAATGGGTGGAGGGCCGGACGGCGCCGGGCGGGCACTGGCCCTGGAAGCCGCTTTCGGCGCCGGCGTCTTCGCCGCGGGGGCCTTCGACTTCGGTTCTGCGTTCTTGGCCATCGTACGATCCTGCCCTTTGATTCGGAATTCAGCTTCTTGGCGGGAAGACGCCTTGCAGCGCGATGCAGAAGTAACTGGTGAGATAGGGCTGCAAATTGTTGTGCGGCTGGTCGCCGCCGATCGGCCGCACCGCCTGATCGCTGAGCGGCGTCAAAGTGGCGGTCGCCGAGTGGGACTGCCCAGGAGCCGTCCGCGCGAAGGATCGTGCGGGACTTGGCGCCGCCAGATTGGCGGGATTGACGTTGGCCATCAAATTGTGCCCGTGCTGCGGCATCTCCGATATCAGCAGCGACACTGTCTCCGAACCGCCCGGCTCGCCGAGATCGTGCAGCGAAAGCCCAGGTCCTTGCCCCGGGTGCATCGGCGCGCGGCCTTGCAGATCGGGCAAGGCAAAGTTGGATTTGCCGTCGCCGCCATAAGTGGTGCCGAGCAACGAGAACAGCGCGGTGTTCTGCGACAGCGGGAGAAGCTGGCCATCGCACCAGGCCCAGCCCTTGGGCGCGAAATTGAAGGGAAAGATTCGGATTTCGGCGACGAATGGGTCAGCCATGATGTCCTCTCAGGTCGGCGACGGAAAAATGCCGAAAAGCGAAATGATAAAATTGACGCAGAGATACGGCTGGAAATTCGTATGCGGCTGGCTGCCGCCGGTCTGCCCGGCCGTCTGCGGGGACATCGCCGCAACCGCCGGTGCCTCACGATAGATTTGCGACGCGCCGACCTGCCCGGTCATGTTGCCGGTCGGGGTGCTTGCCCCGGCATTGTTCAGCGAAGCAAGGAACGGATGCGTGTGCGATGGCATCTGCTGCGGCGTAAGCGTGATTTCTTCCGCGCCACCGGTTTGGGAAAGAATGAAATCGGTGCTTTGATGGATCGGAAGGCGGCCGCGCAGGTCGGGCAGCGCGAATGTGCTCTGGCCATCCCCGCCATAGGTGGTGCCGATCAGCTGAAAAAGCGTCTCGTTCTCCGAGATGGGCAGCAGCTGCCCTTCGCAGAACATCCAGCCGGCTATCGCAAAATTGCCGGCAAACATGCGAATTTCGCCAACGAAGGGTTGTCCCATGGCTGCGCTCCCTCAATTCGGCGACGGAAAGATGCCCTGCAAAGCGATGCAGAAGCTCAGGGTCAGAAATGGCTGCATGTTCAAATGCGCCTGGTTGTTGCCGACAGGGGCCAGCGTACCGGGATCCATCGCCGTGACGTTCCCGGGCGGCGTATAGGTGTTGGCGACGGTTGCGAGCAAATTGCCGGTGGGCACTGGCGTGTCGGCATTGGCAGTGGTGGCCTGCTCGACATGGCTATGAAACGGCAATTCCGCGATCGAAAGCGTGTGCGCCTGTTCGCCGCCGCGCTCGCCCAGCGTATGGCTGCCGCCGACATGGATCGGCACGCGCCCGCGATAGTCGGGCAGCGCGAAATTCACCCGGCCGTCGCCGCCGAAGGTGGTGCCCAGCAGCGAAAACAGCGCCTGGTTCTGATTGATAGGCAGCAACTGTCCATTGCAGAGCGCCCAGCCCTTGGGTGCGAATATGAAAGACATGATTCTGATTTCGGAAAGAAATGGTTCCGACATCGCCGCCCCCTCGTTGTTAAGACATACTAACTCACAACTGCAAACTTACGCAACGTCACTGCGATCGCTAACAGCGAAATATTTCTGCTGCGTTTTATTAAAATTCTGCAGACGCTTCTGCAGAAAGGCGAGCAATCATTATCTCTGAGCCGTTTCTGACCATGGCTGAATACCAGCCTGATCTATAAGAACGGTCGCATAGAGCCGGACTCTAAGGGTTAATACATCAGCATTGCTTACGACTGAATGATCCGGTTGATCAGGGCGGTGTTACCGGCAGTGTATTCACCAGCACGATTGTACCCGCTCCACCCGTATCGTCGTAGGTAGGTGTACCGACATTGTCGTCCTGTACGACGCCTGCAGCGGTACCCGCAACCGAGCCGTTGCGAGACAGATTGAAGTGGGTGCTGGCATTGAAGTTGCTCAAGCTGACGTCCACTGCTGCATTTGGCCCGCCGACGAAGGTGTTTTGCTGCGCACCAGCACCGCCAAGGACGAGGTTCATCGTGCTTGTATCCGTGGCAGTGGCGCCATTGTCGGCAAAGAACGCGGCAAATGGGAATGCACTACCCGTTGCCGTCACACTGTTGCCGTACACCGACGCGTTCATCGTAGTGCCGCCATCGTTGTTCTGCAGGTGGATACCGGCATTGCCCCAGCCGGTGATGGTGTTGTTCTGGATAAGCGTGGTCAGTGAGCCGGACGCGCCTGCCGCACGGACGAAGATGCCATCGGAATTCGAGCCCGTTTTGGCAACCAGCGTGTTGCCGACGATTTTGCCGGTCATCGTGCCGAGGTCCTGGCCCTTGGCGACGAAGATGCCGACCGCGTCGAAGGCATTGGCGCCGCCATCGCTGTTGACGTTGTTCGAGATGTTGAAGGTCGTCGTCGCGGCGGACACGTTGCCGGCAGAGCCGCTGCGCACCGAAATCGCGGTGCCGCCCCCCGGTATGATCGTCTGGCCATTGTGGAAAATATTGTTGGTGGCGACCACATCCATGGTCGCGTTGTTGTTGGCGATCGCCTCGAAGAAGTCGGATCGCGTGCCGGAGAACGTGTTGTTGTCCAGCGTAACATTCGCGGTTGCGCTGTTGAAGACGGTGAAGCTGACATTATCGTTGCCGATGGTTGAACTGATCAGACCAAACGTGTTGCCGCTCATGGTCAGCCGGTTCAGCGTGCCGCTGGTGTTCCAGACAGCGAGGTTGCCGTAAGCGCCACCGCTGATATTGGATCCGGTGATCGAGGCGCTGCCGAGCAGATTGTCGAAGCGGATAGCGCTTTCTTCGATATTTCCGGCATTGTTGGAGCCGTTCACGCCACTGATGGTCGTGCCGGTCATCGTGAAGCCGGTAACGTTCTTGCCGTAGATGGCGAAGTTCGAGAAGTCGTTGAGCTGCATGCTGGCCAGCGACACGTTCGCCGTGCTGCGAAGGAAGATGCCGGTGCCGCCGGTGCCGGACGTGGTGTTGCCGGCTGCGGTGCTGCCATTGAGGATATCGCCGCCGGTCTTGTTCGCGATCGTGCCGCCGCTGCCGGCGGCGCCCGTTCCCGTCACGGTCAAGCCGCCCAGGGAGCCGGTATTGTCAAGGATAATGCCGGCATTACCGCTCGACCCCGTGGCCGAAATACTCTGGAACTTCAGCCCGCTCGCGCCGATCGTCGTGTTGGCGACGTTGAGCGCGGTGCCTTGGCCCGAATTGATCGTGTTGCCGGTACCGGTGGCGCTGATCGTTCCACCGCCCGTCGCATTGAAGCCCGCGCTGCCGCTGCTTGATGTATCGATGGTCAGCGTGTTGGTGAAATTGATCGTCGTGCCATTGGTGCCGCCATTGTTGGTCAGGCTGATGCCGTCACTCGCTGCGGTTGATGACACGGTTCCATCGAACGAGATCGTGCTGCCGCCGCCGGCGGTCCCGGTGTGGTTCTGGACAATGAGCGCGACGGCGTTGGCGGCGTGCGAGATGCTGCCGTTGTAATCGATGTTGGCCGAGCCACCCGAAACCAGGAACGCGGTGCCCGAGGCGCCGCTCAGCGCGCCGCTGCCGAGGTTCACCGTGCCCGTGACGTTGGTAAGGCTGACATTGTTGACGCCGCCGGCCGAGGTGGTCGAGGTGAAATTGATGCCGGCGGCGATGCCGTTGAGGTTGATCGCCTGGTTGGCAACCGCACTGATCGAGCCGGTGGTGACAGTGACCGTGCCGCCATTGGTCGCCGTGAAGGCCGTGTTGGCGGCGCCCGTTGAAATGGTGAGGTTGGCGAAGCTGACGGTCGAAGCCAAGCCGCCATTGTTGATCGAGACAGCGGTGCCGCTGCCGTTGTTATGGCTGACGGTGCCGGTGAAGCTGACCGTGTTTACTCCAGTCGCGCCGGAGATGGCGATGCCGCTGGCCCCGATGCTCGACGCGACCGTGCCGGCAAAGCCGAAGCTGCCGCCGCTGCGGCCGGTGATGCTGACAGCAGTGCCGGCGATGCTGGCAATCGAACTCGTGTTGTCGAAGCCGAACGCCGCATTGCCGCCGATGACGGACAAGCCGCTGCCGCCGGTCGTGAAGTCGACATTGGTGCCGGTGACCGTTCCGGAGGCAGCGCCGAACTTGATGCCGGTCGCGGTCGCCCCCGAGCTAATGGTGAGATTGGTCAGCATCGTCGCGCCGGTGGCGCCGGTGCCGAAGTCGATACCGGCCGCCGTGTAGCCGGTGATCGCCATGTTGCGGATCGTGGCACCCGACGTCGCGCCGCTGATGCCGATCGCGGCATTCGCGCCAACGGTGTCATTGCCATTGATGGTAAAGCCGTCGATGATGTTGCCGCTGCTGCCCAGCGTGATGATGCTGCTGCCATCCGCGCTTGTCAGCGTCGTGGTGCCACCGGGCGTCTGGTCTGCGATCGAGACAGTGTTGCTGGCCAGTTGGATGGTCGACGGCACAGTCAGCGCCAGGTTGATATTGCCATTGTCGAAGCCGCGCACCTGCTCGCCGGCGGCAAGCACCAGCGTGTCGTTGCCATTGGTGCTCTGTGCGGTGATGACACCGCCATTGTTGACGAGAACGATGATGTCGCTGGCGACAGCATTGAATTCGGCATCGGCCAGCGTCGCCAGATTGTTCTGGTCCTTGCCGCTGCCGTCGCCGGTCGACGCCGCGCCGACGAAATAGACCTTGCCGATACCGAAGCCGAGGCCGGGGCTCGACTGGAAGTTCACGTCCTGGAAATTGTAGGTGCCGGCAACCGGCGCGCTGGTCGCGTCGATGCCGACATTGGCGCTGATCGTCGAAAGCTGGTCGGTCGATTCGCCGTCGCCATAGATGAAGCCGAGGTTCGTCACGCTGTTCAGGAACACGCCAGTGTTGACGCCGGCGATGCTCGAATCGCTGCCGGCGATCACGGTGTCGCCGAGCCGCACCGTCTGGCCGCCGGTGGCGCCGCGCAGGTCGACGCCGATCGAAGTGCCGGCGGCGGCCGCGTTGGTGACGTCGAAGTCCTTGGCCGTCACCGCCGCGTTGATGGCTGCGCCGTTGAGGTCGAAGGCCACGCCCGTGGTGCTGTTCAGGCCGATGTCGAGATTGGCGAAGGACAGCGCGGCACCGAGCGTGCCGGAAACATCGACGCCGGTCGCGGTGATGCCTTGCAGATTGACCGTGCCGAGCGCGATGGCGCCGCCGCCCGACGAGGCGACATTGGTCAGGGCGATGCCGGTTGCGGCGCCGTTGGCCGAAACCGAATTGAAGTTGATGCCACCGGCGCCGACCGTCGCGCCGTTGAGGTTCAGCGCGGTTCCGGTCGTCGTGGTGATCGTGTTGGTCGCGCCGGTAACGCTGACCGTGCCGCCGCCGGTGGCGCTGAAGCCGGTGCCGGAGGTGGTGGTGATCCCCAGTCCACCCGTACCGAAACTGATTGTGGCGCCCCCATTGTTCACCAGGTCGACGGCAGTGTTGGCGCCGGTGGCTAGCGTGTTGGCGCCGCTGCTGTTGAACGTGAAGGTACCGCCGGTATTGCCGTGGATAGAGATGCCGTTGTCGAGACCGTTGGTGGCGCTGAGATTGCCCGACAGCGTGACCGTGCCGCCGGTGACACCGCCGATGTCGACGATCTTGCCGGCACTGGTCTTGGTGACCGAAGCGGCGATGTTCAGGGTGCTGGCACCGCCGATAACCTGGACACCGGCGGCGGTCGGGTCGTTGGTCGCGCCGATCGAGCCGCCATTGATGTTGATGGTAGCCGATGTGTTTTCCACGCGCACGCCCGCGCCAACGGTGTTGTCCACCGTCGCCGTGCCGATGGTGACCGGGCCGGTGACGTTGCCGAAGACATAGATGCCATTGCCACCTGCCGAACTGACAACCACGCTGTCGAAATTGACCGTCGACGACGTGTTGGCCAGGATGCTGAGACCGCTGGCGCCTGCGCCGGCGATGGACAAGGCGCCGCCGTCGAAGGTGCCGCCCGAGACACTGGAGAGCAGCACGCCGGCGAGGCCGCTGGCGGTTCCCGTCGCCTTCAGCGTATCGAATGTCATGCCGCCGGCGCCGATCACGGCGACCTGCAGCTGTACAACCTGGCCTGTTGCCGTGGTGATCGTGTTGCCGGTGCCGCTGACGGTGATCGAGGCGGCGTTGAGTCCGGTGAAGCCGTTGCCGCTCGTGGTGTCGATGGTCAGGCCGCCGCTGAAATTGGTCGAAGCCGCGGTTTGGAAGACACCGGTGCCGCTCGTCGTGTCGATGTTGGCGAGGCCGGTGACGTTGAGCGTGCCGCTCAAGGCACGGATGCCGCCGCCGGCCGCCGCGGCGTTGTTTACCGTCAGCGTGTTGAAATTGAACGTGCCGGTGTTGCCGGCGATGGCATCGATGCCGAAGCCCGAAGTGCCGTTGACAGCGGTGGCGCCAGTGACCGTGAAGGTGCCGGCAACGCCGTCGAAGATGATGCCGCTGGCGCCGCCTGTGGCGGTGACGCTGCCCACGGTCATGTTGACGGTCAGCGGGTCGAGATTGAACGCCGTGCCGGTCGTGGTGTCGACCGAACCGCCGCTGCTGTTCAGCGTAAAGGTTGTACCCGCCAGCTTGGTGTCGACCAGCAGGCCGGTGCCAAGATTGTTGAAGATGGTGAACGTGCCGAGATTGAGTGTACCGCTGGTGTTGGTGAGAGTCAGGCCGTCACCCTGGACGCGCGCGAGCGACGTGCCGATGTCGAGCGTGCCGGCACTGACGGGGCCACCGGCGCCAGTGGAGTCGAAAGTGACATTGGTGAAGGCGATGCCGCCGCCGGTGCCGCCGAGGACCTTATTGCCGGAGAACGACCGGATGGCGATCGAGTTGTGGCTCGTGTCGATGTTCTGGCCAACGAAGGACGCCGCCAGTGCCGACCCGCCCGACTTGAGCGTGTTGCCGTCGATCGAGAGGAGGAGCTTGTCGGCCGTCGCTCCGCCGCTGGTGACGAAATCGATCGCCCGGCCGGCGGCCGCGATGTCGTTGTTGCGGAGGAAGAAACTGGAGGCGGACGCCGCGTTCACGGCGACGCCGGTGCCGGTACCGGTGTTGCGGATGATGAGGTTTTCGATGCCGCCGGTGAAGACGCCGCTGCCCGATGTCGCCAGATTGACCACCGAGCCGGCAGTGTTGCTCTGCAGGATGGGCCGCAGCGAATCGATACCACCCGGCGCCGAGACGATCGGCGTGTTCTGCACCGTGGTGAAATGGAACGCCGCCGAGGCGCCGCTGCTGGCATCGACACCGAGCTGCGAAACATCGACCGCCGCGTCGTCCTGCTTGAAGGCAAGCAGAACCTGCCCGTCGTCGAGCTGGAACGAGGTGCCGCTCATGTCGATCGTCGACTGGCTGCCGCCAGTGGTCTGGTCGATCAGCACGATGACATTGGCCGTGGAATTCTGAGCGTCCGTGTAGCTGCCTGGATTGGCCAGGCTGCCGTCGCCGGTGCCGCCCTCGACGACGTAGTAGACGCTGATCGCCGACAGGTTCGACGTGTCGCCGCTGAAATTGACGTCGTTGAAATTGTAGTCGCCCGATGCCGGCAAGGTGTCGATGGTGTGGATGACCTGGCCGCCGGTGGTTGCGATCGACGATTCTGCCGGGCCGGCGCCGTCGCCGAACACCAGCTTGGCGTTGGTGGCGCTGGAGAACTGCACGCCATAGCCGACATTGGCGATAGTCGACTTCTGGCCGGCCGGATTGTTGTTGACGGTATCGCCGAGCTGGATCGTACCGGTGCCGGTGGTGCCGGCCATGTCGATGCCGATCGTGCTGGCGAAGCCGCCGCCGTCGACGTCGAAATCGCCCGCGGTGATGTTGCTGGTGCCGAGCGCGGCGCCGTTGAGGTCGAGGCCGACCGCACTGGCGGCATTGAGCCCGATGGTCAGGCCGGCGAAATTCAGCGTCGCACCGAGCGTGCCGGAAACCTGGACGCCAGTACCGGTGATACCTTGCAGGTTGACCGTGCCGAGATTGATTGCACCGCCGCTGACATTGTTGAGCGATATGCCGGTCGCCGCGCCATTGGCGGAAACCGAGCTGAAGTTGAGGCCGCCCGCGCCGACCGTCGCGCCGTCGAGCTTGAGCGCGGTTCCGGTTGTCGTGCTGATCGTGTTGTTGAGGCCGGTGATGCTGACCGTGCCGGCGCCGAAGGTGCTGGCGGTGAAGCCGGTGCCGCTGCTGGTGGTGATGCCGAGGCCGCCGCCGGTGAAGGCGAGCGTGCCCGTGTCCTGGGTCGGGCCGATGCTGGGGGCCTTGACGATGGCGTCGTTGGTGCCGCTGCTGGTGTTGAAGATCTTCGACGTGCCGGAGAAGGTGACCGTTCCCTCGGACGATCCGTCAAACAGGACGCCGACCGCTGTGCCGGTATGATCGATCGTGCTCGAAATATTGTACACGCCCTCGGCGTTGCCGCTGAAGACGAAAGCTGCTGCCCCCAGTCCCGATATTGCCGTGGTCGAAACGACCGAACCGCTCATGTTGAGCTCGCTCCAGTCGCCGCCGCCGGCTTGCACGACGCTGCCAGCGCTGACGTTGATCGAGCCGTTATAGTTCAGTGTGGCGTGGATAAGGTCGTTGCCGCCGGAGAGGGTTATCGCCGAGCCGCTGGTGCTTGTCGTCGTGCCGATCCTGGCGCTGCCGCCATTGCCGCCAACGTTGATGGTTCCACTCTGGAGGCTCGTCGCAATGCCGACCTCGCCGCCATCGATGGTCAAGGTGGATCCGGTGACATTGGCGATGTTTATGGTGCCAACCTGGGCGCCGCTGATGTCGAAGCCCTTGTAGCTGACGTCGAGATCGGTCGTGCCGGTGAAATTGACCACGCCAGCGCCGCTCAGGCCGCCCAGCGAAGCGCCGATGTAGCCGGTATCCCGCAGCCCGCCGATGTTGATGTCGCCGGCAAGGTCGATGCCCTGCAACAACACGCCGGCGGCATTGACTGTCGATACCGCTGCAACGCTGTCGAAGGTGATGCCGCCAGCGCCGACATTGGCGCCAAAGACAATGAGCCCGTCGGCGCCGGAATTGATCTTGTTGCCCGCTCCCGTGACGGTAAGGGTACCGGTCGCGAAATCTCCAAAGGCCCCGAAGCCGGCGCCGGTTGTCGTGGCTATGTCGAGACCACCACCGGTGAAGTTGATATCGGAGTTTGTGTTGTCGCTTGACGTGCCCATCGGGAAGCCGCCGGGGAAGCCGATGTTGACGCCGTCGGCCGCGCCCGAGCTGATCTGCTTGGTCGAACCTGAGAAGGTGAGCGTTACCGCGTCGTTGCCGGCAATGACGATGTTGCCGCCGGCCGCTGCATTGCTGTCGGTCAAATTGCCCGACAGGGTCACCGAGCCGGCGGTCATGCTCTGAATCGAGACCGCGGCGCCGGTGCCGTTGGTGGCAATCGTGCCACCATAGGAGATATCAGCAGTGCCGCCGCTGGTGGCGGCCGCCGCGCCGACATTGAACGACGTGTCCGTGCCGGTGTTGGTCAGCGTGCCGGTGCCGAAGCTTGCCGTGCCTGTCAGGTTCTGCAGGTCGATGCCGTTGCCGGAAGCGAATGTCGCGCTGGTCGAGGCGAAGTTGATGCCGGCCGTGATGCCATCGAGCGCCACCGCTTGCGCTGACGTGGCGCTGATCTTGCCGGTCGCGACATTGACCGTGCCGCCACCGCTGGCGCTGAATGCCGTCACGCCTGATGTGGTGATGTCCACATCCGCGAAGGTGACGGTGGAGCCGGTGTTGTTGACGAGAGAAACGCCATCGCCGCCGACCGTCACCTTGTCGGTGAAGTTGACCAGGCCGCCGCTGCGGTTGGCGATCGAGATGCCGCCACCGGTGAGAGTGCCCGCCGGTCCACTGTTTGGCAAGGTGCCGCGCGTGACCGTGATGTTGCCGGTGCCGCCATCGACGTCGAGCAGCGTGCCGGCAACGTTGACGTTGTTGTCTGTGATCGACAAATTGGTGTCGAGGCCGGCGACCTTGAACGCCGTCTGGCCGGTGGCGACATTGCTGACCGTGACGCCCTGGATGACGATGCCGCCGACATTGCTGAAGCCGGCAGCATTCTGGTCGATGGTGAAAACCGAACCGCTGCCGCCGGTGAAGTCGAACGCGGTGTCGCGCACCTGATTGCTGCCGAGCAATTGCAAGGTATCGCTGCCCGTGCTCTTGACCACGCCCTCGTCGCCGGTGACGTTGCCGCCGGTGGCGCCGAGATTGCCCTGGACATTGATCGGCTGGATGGTGCCGGAGGTGAGGATCGAGCTGCCGTTGCCGAAGCCGGCGATCGACTGCCCCGAATCGAGCGTGAACGGCGTGGCGCTGAGATCGACCGTGCCGACAAAGGCGAAGGTCAGCGTGCCGGTCATGGCATCGGCCTGGGCGGCCGTGACCGTGGTCACGTCGGCGCTAAGCCCGTCCGTGTTGGCGTGGACGATGCCACCGTCCTGGGAAATCATGATGACCCCGCCGACCGCGCTGGCCAGATGGGCGGGGCCGGTGAAGGTGACATCGTCGAAATCATAATTGCCGAGCGTCGGATCGAGCCCGATCGTGTTGACCGTGAAGCCGCCGCTGGCCGCTGTGATCGAGGATTGCAGCAAAGTCGCATCGCCGTCGCCGAAGGTGAAATTGGCGTTGGCCGACGTCGCCGTGATGCCGCCCGACGACAGTTCGACGCCGACACCAGCATTGGAAATGCTGGAGCCGCGCAGGAAGGTGATGGTCTTGTTGCCCGTCGTCGACGACAGGTCGATGCCGCGCGAGGTGAGGGCGCCGGTGCCGGTGATCGTTGTCACGCCGAAATCGGCCGTGGTCGATGAACCGCTGAAATCGATGCCGGTCTGGTTGGCGCCGACATTGCTGACGGTCGTCGTGCCGAAGGTGACGTCAGCATTGGTGAGCGCGAAGTTGATGCCGGCGGTGCCGGCCGTGGTGCCCAGCGTGATCTGGGTCGTGCCGAAAGTAACTGAACCGGCATTATTGCCGATGCCGATGCCGTCGGCGCCAGCGCCCGTAACCGTAACCGCTCCGAAGGTCGCCGATGCGGTGCTGGCGACATTGGCGACGACCAGGCCGGTGGTCGTGGCATTGGTGATCGAAAGCGGGGCGGTGACGTTCAGCGTCGCCGTGCCAGCAAGGCCGACAACAACCACACCACCGCCGCCCGTCGCGGACAGTGTCGGGCCGGTGAAGCTGATCGCGCCGCCGACCGGGGACAGCGACGAGCCGATCGCGAAAAGATTGCCGTTGCCGGTCGAGGTGACGCTGCCGCTGAAAGCCACCGAACCGCCGGTGGTGCCATCGACCTTGACCGCCGTGCCTGGCACGGCTGCCGAGCTTGAGATGTTGGCCGCTACGCCGATTGTCGCGCTGCCGCCGGAAACGACGACACCGTCCCCAGTACCCGAATTGGTGATGGTGCCACCGAGGATCGTGATCGAGCCCGTGTTGTTGGTCAGGCTGACATCGGTGCCCGCGACATTGGTCGTCACCAGATTGGTGATGGTGAAGGTCGATGACGAAGCGTTTATTGCAAGCCCGTTGATACCGGCACCGGTCCCGCCGATAGTGACATTGCCACCCAGGAACTGGCCGCCCGAGACGGCATTGAAATTAAGCGCCGTGGCTGCCGCAACGCCTGTCGTGATGCTGTCGAACGCCATGCCGCCGGTGCCGATGGTGACGCCGTCGAGATTGATCGCATGGCCGGTGCCGGTGGTGATCGACTCGGCGCCAGCGGCCGCGACATTGACCGTACCGCCGCCGGTGGCGCTAAAGCCGGTGCCGGTCGTCGTGGTGAGGTCGAGCCCGCCATTGAAACTGACGATGCTGCCGGTGTTGCCGCTCAGGTTGATCGCACTGGCGGTGCTGGTGCTGGCGGTGATCGCTCCGCCGAAAGTGGCGCTGCCGCCGCTCATGCCGGAGATCGCTACCGCGCTGGTAGCAGCGGTCTGGTTGATGGTGCCGTTGTAGGTGACGTTGGGCGTCGAGTTGCTGATGGAGAAGGCGTTGCTGCCCGTGTTGGCGATGGAACTCCCGATCTCGAAGGTCAAGGTTCCGCTGGAGCCGCCGACGATACCTATGCCTACGCCGCCGCCGGTGATGTCGAGATCGTCGAAGGTGGCGATGCCGTCGAAATTGTTGGCGGACAGCGCGGCACTGGTGGCGTCGGTGATCTTGGTGTTGCCGGTGAAATTGACGGTCGCGCTCGAACCGACAAGCGCGATGCCGGTTTGAGATGCGGTCTGGACAGTCAGGTCGTCGACCGAGACCGTACCGGTCACTCCATCGAGGAAGAGGCCGGTAGCGACATTGCTGACCGTCACGCCCTGGACGGTCAGGCCATTGATGCCCAGGCCGTGGATGCCGGCGGCGGCGCCCCCGGAAATATTGAAATCGAGCAACGTGTTGCCGTTGCCCAGCGTCACGACATCGCCGCCGCCGGAAGTGGTCAGCGTTGCCGCGCCCGCGGAATCCGAGATGGATTCGTCATGATGGACGTTGGTGCCGGTGACATTCAACGGCACCCCGCCGAGCGAGAACTCGCGGCCGTTGCCGAACGATGCCAGTTCCTGTCCGTCGCTCAGCGAGAAGCCGGTGGCGTCGTCGATTGTCCCGCGGTTGACCAGGACAATGATGGCGTCGCTGGCGGTAATGCTGTCGGCATAATCGATCGAGGCGAGGTCGGTGATCGACGTGCCGCCGCCCGAAGCTCCGGCCGCGACGAAGATGTAGTTGCGCAGATCGTAGAGTTGCGGGCCGGTAAACTGTGTCGTGCCGAAGGCGTAGTGGCCGCTGCCCTCGTTGAGCCCGCGCGCATCGAGCGAAGCGGTGATGCCGGAGATGGAGCTGGAATCGCCGCCGAAGGTAAACTCGGCGTTGGCCGTGGCCCCCGGCGTGCCGGCTATGCCCAGCCGCACGCCGGTATCGACATTGGTGATGACGCCGCCATCGGTGATGGTGATGACCGCGCCGCCGATGCTTGGCGATGTCAGGTCGATGCCGATCGAGCCGGCAGCACCGGTTCCGGTGATATTGAGCGACTGCGCGGTGAAATTGGTCTTGGATCCGGAGAAGTCGAGGCCGGTGCCGACACCCAGTCCGGAGATGACGATGTTGCCGGCGACCACCGCCGCATTGACGCCGGCAAACGAGATGCCGTCGGCGCCGGGGTTGGTGATGCTGATGTCGCCGAAGCGGATCGTCGCCGGCGAATCCGAAATGGCGATCGCCGGTCCGGTCGTGTTGGAGATCGTCGTCGCACCGTTGACGGTGAAGCTGCCCGCGACATTCTCGAGCACGACACCCGACGTGCCGCCGCTCTGGCTGATCGAGCCCAGCACCACATGGGCGGTGATCGGATCGATGAAGACGCCGATGCCGCCATTGCCGGAAATAGTGCCGCCAGTGGTGGTGAACGTGCCTCCGGTCGACGTGCCCTGCACGGTGATGCCGCGGTCGGTATTGTCCTGCGCATTGACGATGGCGAAGGTGTAGGTGCCCTTGCCGGTGATATCGAGACCGTCGTCGAGATTGCCCTGCAGCAGCGTCGTGCCGGTGAAGTTGTAAGTGCCGTCGCCGTCGATGTGCAGGCCGTCGAGGCCGCTGCCGGTGGCGGTGAAGTTGGAGCCGGTGATGCCGGTCGAGGTGCCCGTGAAGTCGGCGCCGTTGCCGCCCGCACCGGTAACCGTCACATTGGTCAGCGTCGCGCCGGTGATGTTGTTGCCGAAGATGCCGTTGGCGCCGCCGGTGATGGTGATGCCGTTCAGCGTGTTGCCGTTGCCCAGCGTGACGACGGGGTTGGCGACGTTGGTGCCCTGGATCGTGCCGTCGCTGCCGCCCAGGTTGAAGGTGCTGGTGCCGCCGCCGAAAAGCCTGGCGGTGACGCTTTCGCCGCCGCTGATGACGGTCTGTCCATTGGCAAGCGTCACCCCGCCAGTCGTCAGATTGCCGTTGCCGCCAAGCGCGACGACAAAGCCGTTCGCACCCGACTTGGTCACGGCGTCGTCCAGCGTCGTCGGGTCGGCCAGCGTGCCGGTGCCGGCCAGGCCGCCATCGGCGTAGTAGAACTTGCCGAAGGCGGCATTGGTGGCGGCGTTGATGGCGACACGCGTCGTCGAGCCGCCGGTCAGCGTCTGCGACTGGACGCGGACGCCGATGTCGCCACGCACGCGCTCGTTGACGCGCTTGCGCAGGCCTTCGCTGACCGGATAGACCGGCTCCGGCCCACTGCCGGCGGCGTCTGCATTGTCCGAGCCGCTGCCGGGATTGAACGGGATGTTCAGCCGCACACTGCCGGCGAACTGGGTGTCGTCGCGATTGTCGTTGCGGACCTCGCCGGCAAAGACCAGTTCCGTGTTGCTGCCGAAGACATCGCCGATCGTATACTCGAACCCGGCCTTGGCGCCGGTGACGCTGCCGTCGTCGCCATGCGGATCCTCGAAGTGATAGCCGCCGATGTCGAGCCGCAGCGAATGCTTGTCGGGCAGGTTGACCGGCACCTGCGCGCCAACCTCGCCCTCGATGCCCCACGCCGCGTAGTCGCGGTGGTCGAGGACCGAGATCTGCTCGATCAGCTGGTTGCTGACCATCGACAGGGTCGAGCTGGTCGAGTGATCCGTCGAATCGCCCTTGATCGGCAGATAGACGTTCACATGGGCATCGAAATGAGGCGTGATCGCCTCGGCGCCCAGCGTGGCCGCGGTGAACTGGGTGGAGTTGTAGTTCTCGATGTTGAGATAGGCGTAGCCGCCGATCATCAGGTCCGGATTGACGATGCGGCGAATGCCGAGGCCGACATCCTGGCCGAAACCATCCTTGAAATCGTGCTTGGCCCGGACATCCAGGAACAGCACGGATTCGGCCGTCTGCTTGAGCGGAATGAAACCTTCGAGTGCGCCGTTGCCGCCATTGTTGTCGGCGCCGATGATGGCGCGGATCTGCGGCTGCCACAGGCCGTTCGGATCGGCATGGGCCGTCAGACCGGAAAGGCCGAGCGCCAGCGTCGTCAGCGCCGTCGTCTTCCAAAGATGCCTTGCGATTGGCGAACGGCGATGGCCGGCGCGAGCGTGGAAATCCTCCCCACGCGCCACCATCTCACCAACTTGCCGAGAAGTCTCGGTAGTTCCCATCCCTGGCGAGTCCTTCGGGGACTACACGCGCCCCGTGTAAACCCTTACTCGAATTCTATTTTATAGCGAGTCTCGGGCGCTCCGATTTCTGCAATCTCCCTGCAAAATTGTTCGCTGTATCCGAAAGATCACAGTAATTTTGCCGGCTTGCTTGCCTCCTGCTCGGCTTTCGGAACAGCCGCGAGTGTTGTATCAAGCCATGCCCGGGAGAATACCGGACGCGGCGAGGAAACATGCAAGGCATCCGGCAAAACAACATGGCATTTACTTTAGCAGGGTCTAATCTACTTGGCGTGGCCGCAGGGCTGGCCGCCCTGTGGCTTGCCCTGTCCGCCGGCCCGGCCCTTGCCGAAGACGCCAAGCCGGCCCAGCCAAAGCCGGCTGAAAGCAATGCAAAACCGGCCGATGCCAATCCGTGGGCGGTGAACTGCTCCAGCGGCTCGGCGACCACCGAGCTTCAGTGTCAGGTGTCGCAGAACCTGACCGAGGCCAAGACCGAGCAGCGCGTGCTGACCGTGACCGTGCGCCGCGACAACGGCAATGGCAGCCTGGCCATGCTGCTTGCCCTGCCGCACGGCCTGTTCCTGCCGTCCGGCGCCTCCTTCCAGATCGACCAGGGCCAGAAGACGACAATTGCCATCCAGACCAGCGACCAGAACGGCGCCTATGCCGCCACGCCGCTGTCGGCGGATCTCGTCAAGGCCATGAAGTCCGGGACCAATCTGAACATCGGCATGGAATCGGTGACGCGCAAGCCGGTCACCATTCCGGTGTCGCTGGCCGGCTTCACCGCCGCCGTCGCCAAGCTGGTATCGATCAAGTAGCCGCTGTCAGCGGCTTGATTGTTCATACCCGGAATGCTCCGTTGTCGCTTCAGACAATCGGAGAAACCCATGACAGGCTTTGTCGACCGCCGGCGCGCGGCGCAACTGATGGACCGCGCCGGCATCGCGGCGCTGGTGCTGTGCGCGCCCGAGGCCTTCCACTATGCGACCGGGGCCTCGATCGGACCGGCGGGACTGTTCCGGCGCGCCGGCGCCGGCTTCGTCGTCATCCCGGCTAGCCAGGGCCTGCCGATCGGCGTCGTGGTAGCGGATTTCAATAACGGACAACTGCAACGGGCTCTGTCGGACGCCGTCATCCGCAGCCACCCGATCTGGATCGAAACCGCCACGTTTGACGCCTCAAGGCCACAAGGGCTGGCGCAGCGCATACTGGCCGGCTTTGGCTCGTCCGGCTGGACATCTGCCGTTACCCGGCCCGCGACATTCGAACTCGCCAATTCCGTCCATGAGCTGAAGCAGATCCTGACCGGGTTCGGTCTCGACCACGCAAGGATCGGCGTCGATCTCGACTTCGTCGCCGCCGCCGATTTCTCGGTCATGCAGGCGCTGCTGCCGGCCTGTACCATGGTCGACGGCTCGGCGGTGCTCGACAGGCTGCGGGCCATCAAGTCGCCGCGCGAGATCGACCTGCTGCAGCAAGGCATCATCCTGTCGGAGGCCGGGCTGGAGCGGCTGCAGGTCGATGCGATGGCCGGCATGCGTCAGGCCGATCTCATTGCCCTCTATCGGCAAGGCGTCGCCACGGCCGCGTCAGGCCTGTCCCATCCGGTCGCGACAGCCGAATATGTGACGCTCGGCGCCCGGGCCAAAAGCACCGATGCGAAAGCCATGCCGGGCGATCCGCTGAAGTGCGACATGGTCTGCACGGTCGGTGGCTACGCCTCCGACATGTCGCGCAACTTCACCTTCGGACCACCATCCGCCGAGCAGGCCGAACTGCACGCGATCGCCGAGCGGGTCTTTGACGACGGGCTGGCGTCCCTTGTTCCAGGAACCACGCTCGCCCACGTGCATCGCGTCGCCACCGAAAGCCTAGCGCGGCAAGGGCTGCGCACCTACCGCCGCGGCCATTTCGGCCATGGCGTCGGCCAGTCGGTCTTCTCAGAGCAATGGCCGTTTATCGCTGCCGACAGCGATGTCGTCATCGAAGCCGGCATGGTGCTGGCCTTCGAGATCCCGCTCTACATAGACGGTCTCGCCAGCTTCAATCTCGAGGACCAGTTCCTGATCACGCCGGACGGTCCCGTTGCCATGAACCGACTGCCGAGGCGGCTGGAGAGGATCGGTTAGCCGGCTTCAAGTCTGCTGGAGATTGACCGTAGCCTCTCTGCCTTCGTCATCCACGGGCGGAGCAGGAGCGAAGCTCCGTCGCGGAGACCCGAAGATGACGAAGCGATCGGCGATTCGGCCAATCTCGAAGCCGTGCGCACACCGTGCCGAGCAATTATGCACTCACCGGCGGCCGCCTCCCCTTCCACGGCATCTCCTGCTCCAGCTGCGCCGACGCGGCCAGCACCGTTGCCTCGTCGCCGTAGCGGCCGACGAGCTGCACGCCGATCGGGACGCCGCCTTTCGACCAGCCGAGCGGCAGCGAGATCGCCGGCTGGCCGGAGATGTTGAAGGGGAAGGCAAACACCGAGTCCGCCCATTTGGCGTTGTAGCGGTCGATATCCGTCTCCGACATGTCGTAATAGCCGAACGGGCGCGGCAGCTGGGTCAGCGTCGGGGTTATGAAGAGATCGTAGGCGCCGAGGTCGCCGACGATGTCGCGGCCGACCTGCCTGAGCTGCTCGACATCGGAGATGTGCCTGGTACCGCTGGTCGAACGGCCACGCTCGATGATCGCAAAGGTCACCGCCTCCACGTCGTTTGGCGTCACCGGCCGGCCGATGACGGTTTCAAGGTAGTCGAAGGTCGCCGCCGTCTGCACGCAGGTCATGTTGGTGTAGGTCTTCCACACAGCATCGGCGTCGAGCGGCATGTCATGCTCCTCGACATGGTGGCCGAGGCGCTCGAGTGCCGCCACGGTCGCCAGCACCGCCGCCTTCACCTCCGGATCGATCGCGGTGCCGTTGGGCGGCGTGACGGAAAAGCCGATGCGCAGCTTCTTCGGCGCCCGTGCCGAGAGATCGAGCCAGGAACCGTCCGGCACCGGCGGGGTATAGGGGTCGCCCGGCAGCGCGCCGGCCACCGCATCGAGGTAGGCCGCCGTGTCGCGCACGGTGCGCGAGCAGCACAGGAAATAAGCGCCGCCATACCAATAGTCGCCGAACGGCGCGAGGCTGACGCGGCCGCGCGACGGTTTCAGCCCGACGATACCACAGCAGGAGGCCGGGATGCGGATCGAGCCGGCGCCATCGCTGGCCTCGGCGATCGGCACCATGCGCGAAGCGATCGCCGCGGCCGCACCGCCGCTGGATCCGCCGGGCGTGATGCCTTCCTTCCACGGGTTCTTGGTCACACCATAGAGTTTTGGTTCCGTGGTGATCGACCAGCCATTCTCCGGCGCGTTCGACTTGCCGACCAGCACCAGCCCGGCCGCCTTCATGCGGCGAACCACTTCGGTGTCGAAGTCGGCGACGACGTCCTTGAGGTAGAAGGAAGAATTGGTGTTCGGCGCCCCGGTCCAGGACGAGGCCAGCTCCTTGAGCAGGAACGGCACGCCGGCGAAGGGCGCTGATGTGTCGACCGTCTGCGCCTGGGCGCGCGCCATGTCGTAGAGGCGGTGGATGACCGCATTGAGCGCCGGGTTGAGCCGCTCGACCAGCGTGACCGCCGCCTCGACCAGTTCAGCCGGCTTAACATCGCCCCGCTTCACCAGTGCCGCGAGGTCGAGTGCGTCGGACTCGGCATAGGTTTTCAGCAGACTGTCGGTGACCATGTTTCTCTCATCCTCAGCCGATGGCTTTGTGTTGATGCCCGCCGATAGCCACGTTCGGGCAGCGGCCCCCTCACCCAGCCTCCGCTTCGCTCGGCTGACCTCTCCCCGAGGGGAGAGGAGATTATCGATGCCGGCGCCAGTCTCTTCTCCCCACCGGGGAGAAGGTGGCCGCGAAGCGGCCGGATGAGGGGGCCAGCTGGATTGCCTCAGGCCAGGTCGATGGTCCGGCCCAGCGCGATGCTCTGTTCGGCGGCCAGCACGATGCGCAGGCTGTTGACCGCCGCATCCATCTGCTCGGTGAGGTCGAGATCCTCGCGGATGGCGCGCAGGAAGAAGGCTTGCTCGCGGTCGCAGAGTTCCTGGTGGCCGGGCTCGTCCTCCATGCTGACGATCTCGTCGGGTTTGGAGAAATTCTTGTCGCTGTCGACAGCGGCATAATGGATTTTCAGAGCATCGGTCTTGGTGTGGCGGTCGATGTCGGCGGAGCTCGAAACCTCTGCCGGCTCGGCAGCGCTGCTCGCCTGCTGGCCGGCGACGATCGACACCGCGCCCTTGGGGCCGACGACGTCCTTCACGAAATAGGCCGTCTCGCTCATCATCGGCCCCCAGCCCGCCTCGTACCAGCCGACCGAGCCGTCATCGAAGGTGACGTGCAGGTGGCCGTAATTCTGCTTGTCGGCTTCCGCCCAGAGCTTGGCGCCGATGCCGTGCACCCGCACCGGCTTGGCGCCGGTGAGCTGGCACATGACGTCGACATAATGGACGCCGCAATCGACGATCGGGATCAGCGAATCGATCAGGTTCTTGTGCCAGTGCCAGGCGCTGCCGCTGCTCTGCTGGTTGAGGTTGAGCCGCATCACCAGCGGCTTGCCGAGCGTCTTGCCGACTTCGATGAATTTGATCCATGACGGGTGGACGCGCAGGATATAACCGAGCACCAGCTTGCGGTTCCTGGCCCGCGCCGCCGCGACCACCTGCTCGGCGTCCTCATTGTTGGTGGCCAGCGGCTTTTCCATGAACACATGGCAGTTGGCGGCGATTGCCTTCAGCGCGTATTCAGCGTGGGTATTCGGCCAGCTGTTGATCGAGACGGCGTCCGGTTTTGTTTCCTGCAGCGCCTGGTCGAAATCCTCGTAGAGTGGGTAGCCGGCTAATTCAGCCGGGATTTTCGTGTTGCTCTTGATCGAGCGGCTCATGATGCCGACGATCTCGAAACCGTCGAGCCGGTGATAGGCGCTCGCATGCGAAGCACCCATATTGCCGAGACCCACGACCAGAACTTTTACCTTGTCGGACACCGCCATCTCCCAGTTCTTGATTGAATTGTTCGCGACCGGTCGCCACTCGTATGTCTATCCGGGACAACCATCTCAGGTCAGCGCCGTCGCTCGTTGCCCGGCCCTTTCCTCTCCCCCGTCGAACGGGGGAGAGGTGTCGAGCGAAGCTCGACGGAGTGGGGGTCGACCGTCGCCGCCGCCTGAGGTTTTTTGCTCGTCAGATTGTGCCTGTCTTGCGGCGACTGCGTGTTTGGCTAACGCCTTCCCCCACTCCGTCGCCGCTTCGCGGCGCCACCTCTCCCGCCTCCGGAGGGAGAGGAAAGGAGCCAAGGCAGGGCAATGCGACATGACCTCGTTTGCTCAGCCCTACTTGATCGCCGAATCGAACAGATGCGCCTTGATCTTCTCGACATCGAGCGCGGCAAAGCCTTCCGACAGTTTGACGCCGTCGGCATCGGCCTTGACCTTGGCCTTGTCGAAATCATTGGCCGGGCCGATCAGCTCGTTGGTGCAGACATCCTCGGCCTTCACCGGAGCGGTGATCTGGCCGATCTTGTGGATCTCGTCGAAGAAGCCCTGCCAGCTCGCCATGTCGTGCGAGCCCCAGCCGCCGCGCTTGTCCATGTCGCCGCGGAAAACGTTGATCTGCTGCAGGATCGATGTGGTGCCGAGCTCGGGTCCCAGATTCTTGGCCAGCGTCGGGAACTGCTCGAACACCGCTTCGACGGCCGCGCGGGGATTTTGGTAGCCGAATTCGAGGCCCATCGCCCAGCCGCGCAGATACTTTTCCAGGAACGCCTTGCGGTCGGCATCCTCGAGATCGGCTGCACGCACGACGAAAGTGTTGGCCGGCAGCTTCGAGTTCTGCACGCCGAGCCAGTATTCGAAGTCGAGCCCCTTGGCGATCCATTCGGCGCGCAGGCCTTCCCACGACAGGGCAGCGTCGCCCTGGCCGCCGGCGAGCGCCGTGCCCCAGGTCGGCCAGCCGGCCTCGACATACTTCACCTTCTTGATGTCGACGCCTTGCGCGGCCAGCAGCGGGTCGGTAATCGACTGCCAGGCAGCCGAGCCGAGCAGGATGGTCTTGCCTTCCAGCTTCTTCAGATCGTTCGATCCCTCGCCCTTGCGGAAGGCGATGCTGAACGTGTCGCGGGCGCCCATGTGGAACACAGACTTCAGCTTCATGCCGTTCTGGATGGCGAAGGAGAACACGCCGGGCGAGGGGAAGCCCATATCGGCCTGGCCGACATCGACGAACTTCACCGTCGCGGTGCCGTCCGACGGTCCCGGCTGCATGTCGGTGTCCAGCCCATCGAAATAGCCGGCCTTCTTGGCCGCCCAGTAGGGATAGTCGTCGAGCACTTCGAGCGTGCCGCGCGGCGAAATCCAGGTGAACTTTCCGTAAGCCTCGGCGCTGGCCTTGAGGCCGGTGGCACCGAGCGCCGTGGCCGTCACCAGCCCGGCGCCGGTGACCTGCAGGAAATAGCGGCGGCTGATCCCCGCCGGGTTGATCGAGTTCTCTTTGGTCATGGCATTCCCCTTTTTTGTTTGATGTCAGTCTCTTGCCGCCCGCCTCCCGGGCGCCGTCTTACCCTTGTTATTTTGTGCATGCCGTTATCCCAAAACCGCTGCACACTTTTGGGCGACATGCTCTCAAGCCTCCCAGCTCGCCCATTTCTTGCCGATCAGGAAGAACAGCACGTAGATCAGGATGCCGAGCGTCGACAGGATCAGCACCACAGCGAAGAACTGCGGCATCTGGATCATGGACGAATAGGTGGTCAGCCGGTTGCCGAGGCCGAAACCACCGCCGACCATCTCGGCGCCGACCGCGGTCAACAGGCCGAAGATGGCGCCGATCATCAGCCCGACCAGGATCATCGGTAGCGCCATCGGCGCGCGGATCTTCCAGAAGATCTGCAAGGTGCTGGCGCCATAGGAGCGCGCCAGCGCGATCTTGGCGCTGTCGACGCGGCGGAAACCGGTGGCGGCGTTGATCATCACCATCGGCCCGGCAGCCAGCGCCACCGCGATGATGCGCGGCGTGTAGCCGAAGCCGAAGCGCAGGATCAAAAGCGGCACCAGCGCCAGCATCGGCGTGGTGACCAAAAGCAGGATATAGGGCGCGACGATCTTCTCGGCGAACGGGAACTGGGTGATGACGGCGGCCAACACCAGGCCGACGATGGCGCCGATGGTGAAGCCGGACACCAGCTCGACCAGCGTGTAGCCGAGATGCGGCGCGATCAGCGGAAACTCGTCGAACAGCGCATAGGCGATCGAGCTCGGCGGCGGCATGATGTAAAGCGGCACATGAAACAGCCGCAGCGCCAGTTCGATGCTGCCGATGATGATCACCGCCACGGCAAGAATGGCCGCCACCTCCTTGCCCGATTTGATGCCGGGGCCGCTGGCGAAGGCCGACAGATTGGTCAGGCTGACCTCGTGGCCGTCACCCGACTTGGCACCCGACTTGGACTTCGAGAATTCGGGAATGGCGTCGCCTCCGCTCACGGCCTGATCCTCACGATCTCGGCGCTCGGGCGCTCCGGGGCTTTTGGCCGCGTGCGTTCGCCGACAATGTCCATCTTGATCCGGTTGGTGAGGTCGAAGACCTCTTTCGTCGCCATGATCTCCAGCGAGCGCGGCCGGGGAAACGGCACGCGATACTCCTTGGCGACACGGCCCGGCCGGGCGCTCAGCACCACCACCCGGTCGGAGAGGAAGATCGCCTCCTCGATGCTGTGCGTGATGAAGACGATGGTTGTCTTGGTGTCGAGCCAGATCTCCTCGACCAGCCGGTTCATCTCCTCGCGGGTGAAACTGTCGAGCGCGCCGAACGGCTCGTCCATCAGCAGCACCGAGGGCTTCAACGCCAGCGCCCGCACGATCGCCGCGCGCTGCTGCATGCCGCCCGACAGCTCGCGCGGAAACTTGCCGCCGAAGCCGTCGAGCCCGACCCGGTTGAGCAGATGCGCGATCCACGCCCGGTCCGGTTTCTCGCCCTTGATCTCGAAAGGAAAGCGGATGTTGGCGTCGAGATTGCGCCACGGCAGGAGATTCGCTTCCTGGAAGACGATGCCGATATCGGGATGCGGACCGGTGATGGCCTTGCCGTCGAGCCGGATCTCGCCGCTGGTCAGGCTGTGCAGGCCCGACATCGACCACAAGAGCGTGGTCTTGCCGCAGCCGGAAGGGCCGACGATCGAGACGATTTCATTGGCGCTGACATCGAGGCTGCAGCGGTCCAGCGCCAGCAGGTCGCCGGAGGCCGTGTGATAGATCTTGGTCGCTGCCTGCACGCCAAGCTTCGGCTTTTTTGCATCGCCCGTGTTCATCTGCCCCCCGGGAAGATTGTGCGATGATCCATTGGCTCATCCCCAGCGAAAATCAGTCTGTAACTATCCTACTTTCCTGTCAAGCACCGACGATGATAACTGTATCACGAAAATCGAGTGATATACCTATCTGCTTGTTTTGATGTTGTTTTTGCGACCTTGAAATGCATGTTGCTTTCCTACATACTTCTGGACTGACACGGGCCGGAGAGGAACGGAGGAAGGTGAGCTTTCCCCAACGACACGCTGCGGTTGCGATGCGGCCGGGCACGTGGAGCCAGGACGTGCAAACATGCTAAGACGACAGCCTCGCAACCCAGGGAAAGACCAGGACCCCATGACCGAAGCTGGCAGCCAGGACGAGCCTGTTCCAGGCCCCGATACCGAGGGGCGCGACCCTGTCCGACGCATCCCCGACATCATCTCGCTGGTCAAGGATTCCTACAGCGAATTGCGTCCGGCCGAACGCCGTGTCGCCGATGTCGTGCTCGACGACGTCAAATACGCCGTGGACGCTTCCAACGCCGCCCTTGCCCAGCGCGCCGGCGTCAGCGAACCGACGGTGACCCGGTTCTGCCGCGCCATAGGCTGCGAGGGCGTGCGCGACTTCAAGCTCAAGCTGGCGCAGAGCCTCGTCGTCGGTGCGCTCTATCTGGCCAAGTCGCCTTCCGTCAGCAATGACAATGGCATGCCGTTCTGGAACGCTGTGTTCGGCGAGGCGCGCCGGGCGCTGCAGGAGGCCGAGCGGCAGCTCGACCCGGCGCAGCTGCAGAAAGCCGCCGAGCTGATCGCCAAGGCGCGCCAGGTCACGGTCTTCGGCCTCGGCGGCAGCTCCTCGGCGCTGGCGCAGGAAACCCAATACCGGCTGTTCCGCTACGGCATCACCGTCAGCGCCCAATGCGACCCCTATCTGATGCGCATGACCGCCTCGACGCTCAAGCCCGGCGATCTGGTGATCGCCATTTCGGCGACGGGACGCACCCGCGAGGTGATCGAGGCCGTCGAGCTCGCCAAGCATTACCGCGCCAATGCCATCGCCGTGACCGCGCCCGACACCGAGCTCGCCCGCGCCTGCGACGTCAGGCTGACGGTGGCGGTGCCCGAATACCCCGACACGCTGAAGCCGACGGCGTCGCGCTTTGCCTTCCTCGCGGTAATCGACCTTCTGGCGGTGGCCTCGGCCTACAAGCTCGACGGCTCGGCCCGCGAGACCGTGCGCCGCATCAAATACAACGCCCAGATCCACCGCACCGGCAAGGAGATGGAGCCGCTCGGGGATTAGCTCCCTTCTCCCCGCTCACGGGAGAAGGAGCCGGTCCACCCTCCGCAGCTGCAGCGCAGCTGCTGCGGAGGACGGGCAGGCGGATGAGGGGCGGGTTCGACAGTTATCATTCCAACACAGATCAGACGCACGCAGGAAGAGGGAAAGACATGCTCGAGATAGCACCAACGAAACAGGCAGCCGCATGGCTCGAATCCCTGGCGCATGCACTCGCAGCCGGCGACGTGGCCGCCGCGTCCAACCTGTTCGTCGACGATTGCTACTGGCGCGATCTGCTGACCTTCACCTGGAACGTCACCACCATGGAAGGCCGCGCGGCGATCGCCGACATGCTGGCGGCGACGCTGGCAACGAGGAAGCCGAGCGCGTGGCATCTGACCGGCGAAGCGATCTCGGACGAGGGCACCATCGAGGCCTGGTTCAGCTTCGAAACCGCGGTGGCGTCAGGAGAGGGCATCATGCGGCTGCGCGACGGCCGCTGCCGGACATTGTTCACGGCGATGACCGACCTCAAGGGCTTCGAGGAGCGCAAGGGGGCGAAGCGGCCGCTCGGCGTGCGCCACAAGGCCGATCCCAGGCGCGAGACCTGGTCGGAGGCGCGGGCGCGCGAGACGCGCGAGCTTGGCACTGATGAACAGCCCTATTGCCTGGTCATCGGCGGCGGCCAGGGCGGCATCATGCTGGGGGCGCGGCTGCGCCAGCTCGGCGTGCCCACCATCGTCATCGAGAAGAACGCGCGGCCGGGCGACTCCTGGCGCAACCGCTACCGCACGCTCGTGCTGCACGACCCGGTCTGGTACGACCATCTGCCCTACATTCCCTTCCCCGAGAACTGGCCGGTGTTCACGCCCAAGGACAAGATGGGCGACTGGCTGGAAATGTACACGCGCGTCATGGAGCTCAATTACTGGGTCGCCACCAAATGCCTCAGCGCCAGCTATGACGAGGCCGAAAAAGTCTGGACCGTGGTGGTCGACCGCGTCGGTCGCCAGATCACGCTGAAGCCGAAGCACATCGTCTTCGCCACCGGCGCCTATGGCCCGCCACGGCGGATCGATCTTCCGGGCGCCGACCGGTTCAAGGGCGAGTTGCTGCACTCCAGCCAGTATGCCAGCGGCGAAAAATTCCGCGGCAGGAAAGTCGCCGTCATCGGCGCGGCAAGCTCCGGCCACGATGTCTGCGTCGACCTCTGGGAAAGCGGCGCCGAGGTCACCATGATCCAGCGTTCCCCGACGACAGTGGTCAAGTCGGACACGCTGATGGAAGTCGGCTTCGAGATCTTCTCGGAAGACGCACTGGCACGCGGCATCACCACCGAGAAGGCCGACATGATCGTCGCCTCGACGCCGTTCGCGCTGGTGCCCAAGGGTCAGCGGGCGCTTTATGAGGTGATCAAGGCGCGCGATGCCGCGTTCTACGACCGCCTGCGCGCCGCCGGCTTCGCCCTCGATTTCGGCGATGACGAGACCGGCCTTCTGATGAAGGCCTACCGCACCGGCTCCGGCTACTACATCGATGTCGGCGCCTCCGACCTGATCATAGATCGCAAGATCGGCGTCCGCAGCGGCGTCGCCATCAAATCGCTGACGCCTGAAGGCATCCTGTTCGAGGACGGAACCGAGCTGGCCGCCGACGCCATCATCGCCTGCACCGGCTATCAGTCGATGAACGAGACGGTGGCGGCGATCGTTTCGCGTGAAGTTGCCGACAAGGTCGGCCCGTGCTGGGGTCTCGGCTCCGGCGTCAAGGGCGATCCCGGACCTTGGCAAGGCGAGCTACGCAACATGTGGAAGCCGACCGCGCAGGAAGCGCTCTGGTTCCACGGCGGCAATCTGGCGCTATCGCGCTTCTATTCGAAATATGTGGCCCTGCAGATCAAGGCGCGGATGGAGGGCATCGAGACGCCGGTTTACGGGGCGGTGAGCAACGCCAGGTAAGGTCGACCCCCACTCCGTCGAGCTTCGCTCGACACCTCTCCCCCGATCGACGGGGGAGAGGAAAAGGCGCGCATTCGCCAACCTTGACGCCCTTCCTCTCCCTCCGGGGGGGGAGAGGTGGCGCCGCGAAGCGGTGACGGAGTGGGGAAGCCGCTCGCCAACGCGCAGCCGCCGCCAGACAGGCACATCCCTGCCGAGATCAGCTAATCGTGCCGGTGCCCAAAGTGCCGCGCCGCAACCTCGACATGCGTATGCGACGCCTGCGCCACGAAACGCTCGGTCTCGTTGTGATCAGCCGCCTCGTTCAGCCACCATGTGCCGCCGATAACGATGCCTTCCGACACCAGCCGCTGGTCGGCTACCAGCGATGCGCCGACCGCGTCGACGAAGGTGAAGCGGCCCGGGCGCTGCCTGAGCACGGCGACGTCGCCGACGGTGCCGACCGCCAGCGTGCCCAGATCAGGCCGCGCGATCGCCTGCGCCGGCGCTTGCGTGGCGGCGCGCAGCACCTCGACCAGCGGCATGCCGAGCGCCAGGAGCTTCGACATGCAGACGAGGATGTCGAAGGCCGGTCCGTCGACGCAGTAGAGATGCACGTCGCTCGAGATCACGTCCGGCGCCAGCCCCTCCCCGAGCATGGCGCGGGCGACGGCGAAATCGAACGAGCCCATGCCGTGGCCGATGTCGAAGATGACGCCGCGCTCGCGCGCCAGCCGCATGTCCGGCCGCACCGCGCCGGAAGCGAACACCGGCGCATTGGGGAACGGGCGGAAGCAGTGGGTGAGGATGTCGCCCCTGCGCAGGCGCGGCAGCACTTCCGAGCGGCCGGGCGGCGGCTCGTCGATATGCGCCATCAGCGGCAGGCCGGCCTGGTCGGCGGCCTCCAGCGCGAGATCCACCGGGGCGATGCCGCTGGTGCCGCCGGCATGCTTGCCCGAGCGAACCTTGACGCCGACCACGACATCGCGGTGCTCGCGCACGGCTGCGACCACCTCGCGCGGTTCGCACAGCCTGAGGTCGCTACACTCGCCGACCGACACCGTCTGCGAAAAGCCGAAAATGCCGGCAAAGGAAATGTTGACATAGGCCAGGATGCGCACCTTCGAGCGCTCCATGACGTGGCGGCGGAAGCCGAGGAAATTGCCGGCTCCCGCACTGCCCGCATCGATGAAGGTGGTGGTGCCGCTCTTGGCGGCCAGCCGATCGGCATCGACGCCAAGCGACGTGCCGCCCCAATAGACGTGGCTGTGCAGGTCGACCAGGCCCGGCGCAACGATGCAGCCGCCGGCATCGACGATCTGCGCGGCGCTGTCCACCGGGATATCGGCATCGACAGCGGCAACGCGGCCATTGGCGATGGCGACATCGCGCGGAGCGTCGAGGCCAGCGGCCGGATCGATCAGCCGTCCGCCCTTGAGCAGGAGGTCGAATTGCATTGGGGGTCACCTCCGCTTCGTTGCTTTGCCTACAGAGGCCGGTAGGCGACCGCCTCGACCTCGATCTTGATGTCGATCATCAGCCGCGATTCGACCGTGGTGCGGGCCGGCGGGTCTTTGGGGAAGTGCCGGGCATAGACCGCGTTGAAGGCGCCGAAATCGCGTGCGTCTTCCAGCCAGACCGTGGTCTTCACCACATCGTCCATTGTGCAGCCGGCCAACGCCAGCGCGGCCTTGATGTTGGCGAGCACCTGCTCGGTCTGTTCCGATATGCCGCCCTTGACCACGATGCCGTCGCTGCCGACGGGAACCTGGCCCGAGACATAGACGAGATCGCCGGCCCGCACGGCTGGCGACAACGGCACATGCGACGTTCCAAAACACTGTTTCGGCAAGGGACAAGCCTCCTCTGATGACAGGACGGGGCGCCATGGCAGCGCCCGCTTCGATCGACGTTTACGCCGATCGGGGCGATCCTCATAGGGGGCTTGTTGGAAAGCAACATTCTTCGAAATCCGCGTTGCTTTATTACAAGAGCGCTTGCATCGTACGCGCTGACGGGCGGCTTGGAAGCCGCAACGCACAGACCCATTTGCCAGAGCGGAGACACCCAGCAATGACCTACGACAAGAACCCGTTTCCATCAGGCGATGCCGATCGCCACGCGCTCTGGGAAATGCTGGTGCGGCGCGACATCGACGCCTTCATCGGCCAGGACTGGGCTATGGTCGAGGATGATTTCGTCGCCGAGAGCTTCTTCGGCATGCATGCGCATTTCCTCAGCAATGCCGACGCCTGGCGGCTGCAGTTTCCAAGGCTCGAAGTCTATCGCGACGAATGGCTGCGCCAGGCCAAGGAGACGGCGGCGACCAAATTCGCCGAGCCGCTGCGCGAGGCGCTGTTTCGCGTCACCAACATGCGCGACATCGATGTCGACGGCGACCGCGCCGTGCTGCACAAGAAATTCGATGGCTCGGTCGCCAAGGCGGACGGCAGCGTCGACCGCCTGAAATGGCAGACGCTGTATTTCTGCAGCAAGCTCGGCGGCAGCTGGAAGATAGCAGGCTTCGTCGGCTACATGCCGCATCCGCTCGGCAGCTAGAGCCGCTGATCGCCAAAGCGCAAAGATAGGTCGGGCCAAACGTGAGGCCCGGCACCGCGGCCGCCATCGGCGAGCCGTTGAGCAGCGATGGCGGATGCAAGGCGCCGCATTCCATCAAACGCATCGCCAGGCATTCGCAATGCTTTTTGCGCCCCATTCTTACGAATTTGTATGCCGCCGGACAGGCCGGTGTGAACTCGTTTGCTTACGGTGCACGGGGCGGATCGCCGCCGCCCCGCCGCAAACGTCGACCTCTGGACTTCAGCCATGCTCGCACCCAACAGGCAACAACCCGCCGCACCGAGCTACAACAGGGTTCCCGACGTCACCCTCGACTTCTGGCTGATCAAGCTGATGGCGGTCACCACGGGCGAGACCGCGGCGGACTATCTAGCCGGCACGATCGGTCTTGGGCTGACCGTCACCTCGCTGATCATGACCGGCATCCTGATCGCGGCCCTCGTCCTGCAGTTTGCGCGGAAACGCTATGTGCCATGGGCGTATTGGCCGGCGGTGGTGCTGATCAGCATCGTCGGCACGCTGATCACCGACAACCTGGTCGACAATTTCGGCGTGCACCTGCAGACGACGACCATCGCCTTCTCGGTTGCGCTCGCCGCGACGTTCGCGGTCTGGTACGCCAGCGAAAGGACGCTGTCGATCCACACCATCTTCACCACCAGGCGCGAGATCTTCTACTGGCTGGCGATCCTCTTGATCTTCGCGCTCGGCACCGCCGCCGGCGACCTCGTCGCCGAAAGCTTCGACATGGGCTATCTCGGCACCACACTGCTGTTCGGCGGCGCCATCGCGCTCATCTTGCTCGCCTATTGGCTGCTCCATCTCGACGGCATCCTGGCCTTCTGGCTCGCCTACATCCTGACCCGGCCGCTCGGCGCCTCGTTCGGCGACCTGCTGTCGCGTTCGGCCAGGCATGGCGGCTTGGGCTTCGGCACCATTTTCACCAGCCTGCTCTTCCTTGGCTGCATCGTTGCCCTCGTCCTGCACATGACCCTGAAGGGGACAACCGACGAGGCTGATGAACTGTTGCTGGACCTGGACTGAAGCCTTGGCTTCGTCATCCGCGCGCGGAGCAAGGAGGGTAGCGACGCAGCGCCGACCCTACGATGACGAAGTTGGTGAAAGCTGCTCCGAATGCCTGCGCCTTCGTGACATCCTAGGAACAAGCCCGTGCCGGTGATAGCCTCTCCATCTCGGCAACGGACCGGACCTTTCATGCGACTGCTTCTCGTCGAGGACGACCACAGGACGGCCGACTATATCGTCAGGGGACTGACCGAGGCCGGCCATGTCTGCGACCTCCTGCGCGACGGACATGACGCGCTGTTCGCGGCGACCCGGGGCAATTACGACGTGATCATCGCCGATCGGATGATCCCCGGTCTCGACGGCCTGTCGATGGTCAAGGCGGTGCGCGCCGCGGGCGTGCGGACGCCGGCGATCTTCCTCACCTCCGTCGGCGGAATCGACGACCGCGTCGAGGGGCTGGAGGCCGGCGGCGACGACTATCTGGTCAAGCCCTTCGCCTTTTCCGAACTTCTCGCACGCATCAACGCGCTTGGCCGGCGGCCGGCGGCGCAGGAGCAGAAAACCGTGCTGCGGGTCGCCGACCTCGAAATGGACCTGATCATGCGGCGGGTCACGAGGCAGGGCCAGCCGATCGACCTGCAGCCGCGGGAATTCAGCCTGCTGGAAGTGCTGATGCGCGGCGAAGGTCGCGTCATCACCCGCACCATGCTTCTGGAGCGCGTCTGGGATTTTCATTTCGACCCCAGGACCAGCGTCGTCGAGACCCATATCAGCCGGTTGCGGGCCAAGGTCGACAAGCCCTTCGAAACCCAGCTCATCCACACGGTCCGCAACACCGGCTACAGCCTGCACGCGCCGTCATGACCGGAACATGGTCCCGTCTGCTGCGCAGCACACCGTTCCGGCTGGCCCTGACCTTCGCCTTCCTGTTCGTGCTGGCCTTCGTCCTGTCTGGCGCCATCGTCTACCAGATGATGAGCGCCGATCTTGCCGAGCGGCTCGACGACACCATCAAGGAGACCTACGCGGTCGTCGCCGCGACCTATGCCGAGAACGATCTCAAGGAGCTGGTTGAGACCGTCGGCAGCCACTCCCTGCGCAGCCTCAAGAAGGAGCAGCTGTTTTCGCTGACCGACGCGACGGGCAATCGCCTGGCCGGCAACTTCACCGCGGCAGGGCTTCCCGACGGCTTCTCGATGTTCGATGCCGAAATGCCCGGCGTGCCGCCCGGCGCCGAGTACCGCGCCTATTCCGGCCCCGTCGGCAGCAACACCCTGACCGTCGCCTTCAGCCTTTCCGAGACGGAGGAGCTGGAGAGGATCGTGCTGATGAGCTTTGGCTGGGGAACCCTGATCATCACCGGGCTGGCGGTCGCCGGCGGCGCCCTGCTTGCCTCCCGCGTCCAGCGCCGCCTAGACGGCATCGCCGCCACCATGGTGGATGTCTCGCATGGACGGCTGGACACCCGCATTCCCCTGACCGGCAAGGGCGACGACATCGACATCGTCTCCAGCCAGGTCAATGCCGCGCTCGACCGCCTGTCGGCGCTGGTCGAAGGCATGAAACAGGTCAGCGCCAACATCGCCCACGATCTGAAGACGCCGCTCAACCGGTTGCAGATGATCCTCGACACCGCGTCTGAAAAGAACCTGTCGGGCCGGAAAATCGCCGCTGAACTGGCGGATGCGCATGCCGAGAGCCTGCAGATCAACGAGACCTTCGATGCGCTGCTGCGCATCGCGCAGATCGAGGCCGGCGCCCGCCGGGCGCGGTTCACCGACGTCGATCTGGGCGAGGTGCTGCAAACCATCGCCGAGATCTATGCCGATGTTGCCGAGGACGACGGAAAGTCGCTGTCGTTGGCGCAGCCGCAGGAAACGACGGAGCTGATCCATGGCGATCGCGAGCTGCTGACGCAGATGTTCGCCAATCTGGTCGAGAACGCGCTGCGCCATTGTCCATCGGGTACGACGATAAAGCTGTCGGTGAGGCGCCAGGACGAACGCGTCGTCGCCAGCGTCGCCGACAACGGACCCGGCATTCGGGCCGACGAGCGCGAGAAAGTGTTCCAGCGGCTCTACCGGCTGGACCATAGCCGGTCGACATCAGGCAGCGGCCTCGGGCTCAGCCTTGTCCGGGCCATCGCCGATCTGCACGGTGCATCGATTACGCTAGGCGATGAGCAGCCTGGGCTTGCGGTGGCGGTGAGTTTTCTCCCCGCTTGAGGGGGAGATCAGCCGCTTCACCTATCGATCCGCGTCGACAGGATGATCGACGACAGGGTCCGCTCGACCCCATCCATGGCGCCGATCTGGTCGAGCAGCATGTCGAGGTCGCGGATCGACGGCGCGTCGATGATGACGATCATGTCGAAATTGCCGCTGACCGAATGCAGCGTCCTGACCGGCGCCAAAGCGCGCAGGCCGCGCACCACCTTGTCGGCGAGCTTGGGCGTCACGGTGAGCAGCACATGCGCCCGCACCAGCCCCTGCTCGTAGTCCGGCGCCAGCCGCACACCATAGCCTGATATGATGCCGCGCTGTTCCAGCCGCTCGATGCGGCTCTGCACGGTTGTGCGTGACACGCCAAGCCGCCGCGCGAGCTCGGCGGTCGAGGCGCGCGCATTCTCGCGCAGCAGGGAAAGCAGGGCTTGTTCGGCGTCACTGAGCATTTCGACGATTCCTGTCGGCAGATTGCACAATCGGAGTTTCGTTTCGAACAATTCCACGCTTCCTTTCGACGGGCAAGCTGCGAATCTGGGATCACAATCAGTGAGGGATCGGTCATGAAGAAAATTGTTGTTGTCGGCGCCGGCAAGATCGGCTCGACCATTGCCGAGATGCTCGCCGCCACTGGGGACTATCAGGTCACGCTCGTCGACCGCTCGGCAGCACAGCTCGCTGCCGCCGAAGTGCCGGCCACGGTTGCGGCGCTGGAGCTCGACATCGAAGCCCCCGGGACCCTGGAAGCCGCACTCGCCGGCAAGTTCGCGGTGCTCAGCGCCGCTCCCTTCCATCTGACCACGCGCATCGCCGAGGCCGCGGCCAGTGCAGGCGTGCACTATCTCGACCTGACCGAGGACGTTGTCTCCACCCGCCGGGTCAAGGAACTGGCGCGCTCGGGCAGAAACGCCTTCATTCCGCAATGCGGCCTGGCGCCGGGCTTCATCTCGATCGTCGCCAACGATCTCGCCAGCCGTTTCGATTCGCTGGAGAGCGTGCGCATGCGCGTCGGCGCTTTGCCGCAATACCCATCCAACGCGCTGAACTACAATCTCACCTGGAGCACCGACGGCGTCATCAACGAATATTGCGAGCCCTGCGAGGCGATCGTCGAAGGCGAACTGGTCGAGGTGCCGCCGCTGGAGGAGCGCGAGGAGTTCTCGCTCGACGGCGTCACCTACGAGGCGTTCAACACCTCGGGTGGCCTCGGCACGCTGGCCGAGACGCTGAAGGGCAAGGTGCGCACGCTCAACTACCGCACCATCCGCTACCCCGGTCACGCCGCGATCATGAAGGCGCTGCTCAACGACCTTGGCCTGCGCCACCGCCGCGACGTGCTGAAGGACATTTTCGAAAGCGCCCTGCCAGCGACGTTGCAGGACGTGGTCATCGTCTTCGTCACCGTCTCCGGCCGCAAGAACGGCCGCCTGCTGCAGGAGACCTACGCCAACAAGATCTACTCGAAGCGCGTCGGCGACCAGGTGCGCAGCGCCATCCAGATCACCACCGCCTCCGGCATCTGCGCCGTGCTCGACATGCTGGCCGACGGCAGCCTGCCGGCGACGGGCTTCATCAAGCAGGAAGACATCGCGCTCGACACCTTCCTCGCCAACCGCTTCGGGCGCGCCTACGCCCAGCACGAAATGGTGAGCCGGCTGGCGAGCTGAGGAGCGCCCTTTCCTCTCCCCCGTCGATCGGAGGAGAGGTGTCGAGCGAAGCTCGACGGAGTGGGGGTCGACCGGCTCGGAAGTTGTTATTTCAAGCCGGGGCGATGCCAGCGCTTGGTTGCGCGCCTGTACGAGATTTAGACCCGGTCCGATCGTGCTCACCTGTCGGCGGCTGTGCCTTCGACGGTCGGCTTCCCCCACTCCGTCGCTGCTTCGCAGCGCCACCTCTCCCCCCTCCGGAGCAGGGCTATCGCATATGAGTAAAGAGATCATGGAAGAAGTCTTTGCTCCAGTTTGCCCTTCGCATTTTACTTGCGATTGGTTTGTCGAGCGGATGGGCAGCCAAGATGTTTTGCGCAAGCCTTCGGATGATAGCCAGGTTTTGTGGGGCGTTGTCCTTTCGGGTGCGGGCGTCATCTTCATGGAAGACGACATCAA
>NZ_RZRU01000032.1 GCF_003997495.1 Mesorhizobium sp. M7A.F.Ca.US.008.03.1.1
GCCTGATCGAGACCTATGCCGAGCCGGGCGGTTCGGAAATGGACACCGGCGCCATCCTGACCATCAACGCCAATGCGGACATCGCCCAAATCCACGACCGCATGCCGGTGGTGATCGATCCCAGGGATTTCGCTCGTTGGCTGGATTGCCGCACGCTCGAGCCGCGCGATGTCGCCGACCTGTTGCGACCGGCACAGTTGGATTTCTTCGAGGCAATTCCCGTCTCCGACCTCGTCAACAAGGTCGCCAACACCGGATCGGAGATTCAGGAGCGGGGCGAGATCGGGCCGGAGCCCGAGAAGGTCAAGCGCCAGAAGCCCGGCGCGGACGACAGTCAGATGACGTTGTTCTAGCTCACCTGTTCTTCAAAGGCGCATGTCAGCGCCCTCATGCCAGGCGCCTTTGGCGCCGGCCGCACACCGCTTCAGGCGGCGCGGGGCGATACGATCTTCTGCGCCGGCTTCTTCTTCTTCGCGGTGTGGAGAAGGGCGGCGACGATCGCGGCCGGACCGATTGCGCGATAGTGGTTGGCCAGCGCCGGTTGCTTGGCGCGGTTGGATTCCTGCTTGCTTCGGGGCATGTCTCTCTTCCCAGGTAACATTTTCGTGTCCGCGTTTGATGGCTGATTCTGACCAAATCGTGACGCCTGCTGATCTAGCCGACGAATGTTTCATGACTGTGCCGACATGTTTAATAAAATGTTTCACTGGGTCATTACCTGTGATCCAGCGACGTTTTTGCCGAAACTTGCGACTTGACGGCAACACAAGCCAAGGCGATAAAGCCGCCCATGAAAACGTCTTTCGCCATTTGTGGCATTTGCATTATTGGCTAGCCTCGCGCTGGTCCGGACGTTTTCGCCTCATCTTTCCCCAGATTGGACAAACGCCCCGGCCAGCAGGCTGGAGCTTGATTTGCGTCTCGCGCAGGCTGGCTCCATCCAGATTGAGTTCTGAACCGGGAAGGCACGAATGTCTGACGCATCGCAGGGCCTGCGCCTCTACAACACGCTGACGCGGACGAAAGAGGATTTCGTCCCGATCGATCCAGACAATGTGCGCATGTATGTCTGCGGCCCGACCGTCTACGACTTTGCCCATATCGGCAACGCCAGGCCGGTGATCGTGTTCGACGTGCTGTTCCGCTTGCTGCGTCATCTGTATGGCGAGACGCACGTCACCTATGTGCGCAACATCACGGACGTCGACGACAAGATCAACGCCCGCGCTTTGCGCGATTTCGGCGGCGAGATCGCTTCCGGCACGCTTTCGCTCAACGAGGCGATCAGGCGCGTCACCGAAAAGACCGCCGATCAGTTCCACAGGGATGTCGCGGTTCTCGGCTGCCTGGAGCCGACGGTCGAGCCGCGCGCCACCGAATTCGTCGAGCCTCGCGCCGACGGCAAGGTCGACATGATCACCTTGATTCAAAGCCTGATCGAACGCGGCCATGCCTATGTTGCCGCAGGTGAAGTCCTGTTCGACACGGCGTCGATGCCAGACTACGGCCAGTTGTCGAAGCGCAATCTCGACGAGCAGCAGGCGGGCGCTCGCGTCGCTGTCGACGCGCACAAGAAAAATCCCGGCGATTTTGTCCTCTGGAAGCTGTCGTCGCCGGAGGAGCCGGGCTGGAATTCGCCATGGGGCAGGGGCCGCCCGGGCTGGCACATCGAATGCTCGGCAATGTCGGCCGCCTATCTCGGCGAGGTCTTCGACATCCATGGCGGCGGCCTCGACCTGATCTTCCCGCATCATGAAAACGAGATCGCCCAGTCGCGCTGCGCCCATGGCACCGACGTGATGGCCAACATCTGGATGCATAACGGCTTCCTGCAGGTCGAAGGGCAGAAGATGTCGAAGAGCCTCGGCAATTTCTATTCGATCAACGAGCTCCTGGAGACCGAGACCTTTGGCGGCCGCAAATGGCCGGGCGAGGTGCTGCGGCTGGCGATGCTGATGACGCATTATCGCGAGCCGATCGACTTTTCCGTGCGCAAGCTGGAAGAAGCCGACAACACGCTGCGCAAATGGAAGCGGGCGGCGGACCTCGCGCCGGCGACGGCAGGGCAGGTGCCGGTGGAGGTCATCGATGCCTTGTCGGACGATCTCGCCACCTATGCCGCCTTCCAGGTCCTGACCCGGTTGGCCGGCGAGGCAGCGGACGGCAACGATGCGGCGGCTGCGCTGAAGGCGTCGCTGCTGTTCCTCGGCTTCGATGTCGCGTCGGCGAAGGTTGATGAAGACCACGTGGCGAAGGCCATCGCGAAGCGTCTCGCATTCATCGCCGCCAAGAACTGGGCCGAGGCCGACCGCATCCGCGACGACCTGCTGGCACAAGGTGTACAGTTGAAGGACGGCAAGGACCCGGTCACGGGCGACCGTGTGACGACTTGGGAGGTCAAGCGGTGAGGGTGGCGCCAAGCACCCCCCTCTGCCCTGCCGGGCATCTCCCCCTCAAGGGGGGAGATTGGACGTCATCTATGCTTTCGTCAATTTTCAACGTTGAAGAAGCGACATCAGCGCCGAAGCTGCCGATCTCCCCCCTTGAGGGGGAGATGCCCGGCAGGGCAGAGGGGGGTATGCGGCGGTGACCCACTATCGCGTGCCTCCGGTCAATCGTGGCAATGCGCGCAAGATGCGCAAGCAGATGACCGATGCCGAGCTGAAGCTCTGGAATGAGATCAGGGCGCATCGTTTGATGAGCCTGTCGGTCCGCCGGCAAATGCCTATTGCCGGCTACATCGTGGATTTTGCTTGTCCGGTTAAAAAGCTGATCGTCGAATTGGATGGTTCGCAGCATGCCCAGGCCGAAGCTTCGGCATCGGATGCCGCAAGAACCGGAAAGCTTGAAGCGCTGGGCTGGACCATCCTGCGGTTCTGGAACGATGATGTCATTCGCGATATCGACAATGTATGCCAGCACATCGTGATCGTGGCCGGTTTGGCCGGTGTCGAAAACCAGGCGAGCGAACCAGCAAGGGAGTCCGTTTCATGATCGACCATCTCGGCATCACCGTTGCCGATTTCGATGCTTCGAAGGCTTTCTACGACAAGGCGATGGCACCGCTAGGTGCGGCACTTCTTTACATGGTGCCGCTGGAATATACCGGCGGCGCCAAGGTCGGTGGTTATGGCCGTGACCGGCCGGTGTTCTGGCTGAGCACCGGCAAGGACAAGCCCAGGGATCACCAGCATGTCGCCTTCACCGCGCGCAGCCGCGCCGAGGTCGAAGCCTTTTATGCCGCGGCACTCGCCGCCGGCGGCAGGGACAATGGGGGGCCGGGCCTGCGCCCGCACTATCACCCGGACTACTACGCCGCCTTCGTCTTCGATCCCGACGGCAACAATGTCGAGGCCGTCTGCCATGCCCCGGAGTGAGCGGCGATGAGCCTCGACAACCGGCCGATCTACACCGGCGGCTGCCAGTGCGGCGCGGTGCGCTTTCGCGTTGAAGGTGCGCTCGGCGACGCTTCGATCTGCCATTGCCGCATGTGCCAGAAGGCGTTCGGCTCGTTTTACGCGCCACTGGTGTCGGTGCGCGGCGCCAGGCTCGATTGGACGCGCGGTGAGCCGAAATACTTCCGCTCCTCCAACCATGTCGATCGTGGCTTCTGCGCCAATTGCGGCACGCCATTGACCTTCACCGCCCCGGACGGCGTTGGCCTCGCCATCGGTGCGTTCGACAATCCGGCGGAAATAGTGCCGCTGATCCAGTGGGGCACCGAGGCAAAACTTCCCTATGTCGACTCGATCCCGCAATTGCCGGGGGAGGAGACGATGGCCGACATGTCGTCAGCTCCCTATCTGGCCGATCTCGTCTCCTACCAGCACCCCGACCACGACACCGAACAATGGCCGCCGAAGGAAAGATCATGACCGAGACAGTAAGAACCGGCGGCTGCCAGTGTGGCGCCGTGCGCTTTCGCATTCATGGAGCGCTCGGCCGTCCGTCGATCTGCCATTGCCGCATGTGCCAGAAGCAGTTCGGCTCATTCTTCGGTGCGCTGGTCACGGTGCCCAGGGATGGCGTCGAATGGACCCATGAAGAGCCGAGCTATTTCCAGTCGTCGGTCAACATCGATCGTGGCTTCTGCGCCCGCTGTGGCACGCCGCTGACCTACCGGCAGCCCGGCGGACTCGAGATCGCCATCGGTGCCTTCGACGACCGCTCCGATCTCGCCCCGCAGATTCAGGTCAACTACGCCGCGCGGCTGCCGTGGGTGGAGACGATCTTCGATCAGCCCGTCCACCAGGATCCCGACTACTATAACAGGCAGGAATCCATCATCTCCTTCCAGCACCCCGACCATGAAACAGCGGACTGGCCGACCAAAGGTTTGCAACTATGAGCAGTCAATTGCGTACGCTTTATCCCGAGATCGAGGCTTTCGATTCCGGCATGCTCGATGTCGGCGACGGCCATCAGGTCTACTGGGAACGTTCCGGCACCAAAGGCGCCAAACCGGCGGTGTTCCTACATGGCGGGCCGGGCGGCACCATTTCGCCAAAACACCGGCGGCTGTTCGACCCGAAGCTTTACGATGTCATCCTGTTCGACCAGCGCGGCTGCGGAAAGTCGACGCCCAACGCCTCGCTCGAAGCCAACACGACATGGCACCTGGTCGCTGACATCGAGCGCCTGCGCGAAATGGCCGGCTTCGACCAATGGCTGGTATTCGGCGGCTCCTGGGGCTCTACGCTGGCGCTCGCCTATGCCGAAACGCACCCTGAACGCGTCAGTGAGCTGGTAGTACGTGGCATCTACACGCTGACGCGTGCGGAACTCGAATGGTACTACCAGTTCGGCGTCTCGGAAATGTTTCCGGACAAGTGGGAGCGGTTCCTGGCGCCGATTCCCGAGGCCGAGCGCGGCGACATGATGGCCGCCTACCGCAATCGGCTGGTCGGCAGCGACCGCAAGGCGCAGATTGAGGCCGCCCGCGCCTGGAGCCTGTGGGAAGGCGAAACGATCACGCTGTTGCCGGAGCCGGAGACCAGCGGACCGTTTGGGCAGGACGACTATGCCATTGCCTTCGCCCGCATCGAGAACCACTATTTCGTCCATGCCGGCTGGCTGGAGGAAGGGCAGTTGCTGCGCGACGCGCACAAGCTGAGTCACATTCCCGGCACCATCGTCCACGGCCGCTACGACATGCCGTGCCCGGCGCGCTATGCCTGGGCGCTGCACAAGGCCTGGCCAAAGGCCGATTTCCACCTGATCGAGGGCGCCGGCCACGCCTATTCGGAGCCGGGGATATTGGATCGGCTGATCCGGGCGACGGATAGATTTGCGGGGAAGAAATGACAGTGCCATTCGCCCCCCTCTGTCCTGCCGGACATCTCCCCCTCAAGGGGGGAGATTGGCTTGCATTTCGGCTTTCGCAAATATTCGGCGCAGCATGGGATGGCGGAGCATTCGAGCTGCCGATCTCCCCCCTTGAGGGGGAGATGGCCGGTAGGCCAGAGGGGGGTGCTCGCGCGCCCACAGGACAATGAAAAAACAGCGCCTCTACCTCTTCGACACGACCCTTCGCGATGGCCAGCAGACGCCGGGTATCGATTTTTCCGTCGAGGACAAGATCGCCATCGCCAGACTGCTCGACGCTTTTGGTCTCGATTATGTCGAGGGCGGCTATCCCGGCGCCAATCCGACCGACACAGCCTTCTTCCAGGAGAAGCGGACGGCGCGCGCCAAATTCGTCGCCTTCGGCATGACCAAGCGGGCAGGGGTATCGGCGTCCAACGATCCCGGCCTTACCTCGCTCGTGCAATCGAAGTCGGATGCCATCTGCTTCGTCGCCAAGAGCTGGGACTACCATGTCCGTGTCGCGCTCGGCTGTACCAATGAGGAGAACCTGGAATCCATCAAGGCCTCCGTCGAGGCGGCGGTCGCCGCCGGCAAGGAGGCGTTGGTCGACTGCGAGCATTTCTTCGACGGCTTCAAAGCCAATCCCGACTATGCGCTGGCCTGCGCCAGGACCGCCTATGATGCCGGCGCGCGCTGGGTGGTGCTGTGTGACACCAATGGCGGCACGCAGCCGTCGGAAGTCCGCGCCATCGTCGAGAAGGCTATTTTATCAGGTATTTCGGGCGATCATCTCGGCATCCATGCCCATGACGACACCGGCCAGGCCGTGGCGAACTCTCTCGCCGCTGTCGAGGCCGGCGTGCGCCAGATCCAGGGCACGCTCAACGGCATCGGCGAGCGCTGCGGCAACGCCAATTTGATCTCGATCGTGCCGACCCTGGCGCTGAAGCCGGCCTTCGCCGATCGTTTCGAGACAGGCATTTCGGCTGAGGCGCTGACCGGCATTTCGCGCCTGTCGCGCGCTTTCGACGAGCTCCTGAACCGTGCTCCGGAAGCGCAGGCGCCCTATGTCGGCGCTTCCGCCTTCGCCACCAAGGCCGGCATCCATGCCTCCGCGCTGGCCAAGGAGCCGGCAACCTATGAGCATGTGCCTCCGGAAACGGTCGGCAATCGCCGCCGCGTCATGGTTTCGGACCAGGGCGGCAAGGCCAATTTCCTCGCCGAGCTGAAGCGGCGCGGCATCGACGTGCCGAAGGACGATCACCGGCTCGACGCGCTTATATCGGTGGTCAAGGAGCGCGAGGCCGAGGGCTACGCCTATGAAGGCGCCGATGCCAGCTTCGAACTCCTGGCGCGCAAGATGCTGCACGGCCTGCCGGAGTTCTTCAACGTCACCTCGTTCCGCTGCATGGTCGAGCGCCGCTTCGACGCCAACGGCCAGTTGAAGACGGTCTCCGAAGCGATCGTCAAGGTGGTGGTCGACGGCGAGGAGAAGATGTCGGTGGCCGAGGGGCATGGCCCGGTCAATGCACTCGACATCGCGCTGCGCAAGGACCTCGGCAAATTCCAGGGCGAGATCGCCGACATGGAGCTGGCCGACTTCAAGGTGCGTATCCTCAATGGCGGCACAGAGGCGATTACCCGCGTTCTGATCGAATCGCATGACGGCACCGGCGCGCGCTGGTGGACGGTCGGCGTTTCCGAAAACATCATCGACGCCTCGTTCCAGGCGCTGATGGATTCCATCGTCTACAAGCTGATGAAGAACCGCGAGATGGCCGGGCTGGTGGCGGCCGAATAGGTTGAACCATCAGCGAAAGTCCATTGATCCATCAGAACTTTGCGATGGTCTTGCCAAGGTGACTGGGCCATAGCGTTGGCCCATGGCCACTGAAGCAATTACCCTGGACGCGGATTCCAAGGCCCGGCGGGGCTTTCTGCTGGCGCTCGGCGCCTATCTGCTATGGGGATTGCTGCCCTTCTACATGAAGGCGGTCGCTCATCTGCCGCTCGCCGAAGTCATTGCCCATCGCATCATCTGGTCGGTGCCGATCGCCGCCGCCGTTCTGATCTGGGCCGGCCGCACGGCGGATTTCAAGGCGGCGCTTCGCTCTCCCCGCACCATCGCCATGGCCGCGCTGACGGCGGCGCTGATCTCGGTCAACTGGGGCATCTATGTCTGGGCGATCGCGGTCGACCGCACCGTCGAAACCGCGCTCGGCTACTACATCAATCCGCTGGTCAGCGTCGTCGTTGGCGCGCTGCTGCTCGGCGAGCGGCTCGACCGGCTGCAGATCGCGGCGGTGGCGCTGGCGGCCGTCGCGGTCACGGTGCTGACCATAGAGGGCGGCAAGCTGCCCTGGGTGTCGCTGGCGCTGGCGTTTTCCTTCGCCGCCTACGGCTTCTTCCGCAAGACGCTGCCGATCGGCCCGAGCCAGGGCTTTTTGCTCGAAGTGCTTTTGCTGTCGGTGCCGGCGCTCGGCTACATCGTCTATCTCATCGCGACCGGACAGGACCACATCGTATCCAGCAGCGGCACCGATACGGCATTGCTGATCGGCTGCGGTCCGGTCACATCGGTGCCGTTGTTGCTGTTCGCCTTCGGCGCCAAGCTGCTGCGCCTCTCCACCATCGGCATCATGCAATATATCGCGCCGACCATGGTGTTCCTGATCGCCGTTCTGGTCTTCGACGAGCCTTTCGGCACCACCCAGGCGGTTGCGTTCGCGCTGATCTGGGCGGCCCTGGCGATCTATTCCTGGTCGATGTTGACGACAGCGCGTAGGGCCGCGCCGCAGCCCGCACGGTAAGGGATTTCGGATGTACCTGCTGCATATCGCCAACAAGAATTATTCCTCATGGTCGCTGCGGCCTTGGGTGTTGATGCGAGAGCTGAACATCCCGTTCGAAGAGCGGCTGACGCCATTCCCGACCGGATCGAGTTGGGAACTCTACCGGCAGTTCTCGCCGAGCGGCCGCGTGCCGTGCCTGATCGACGACGGCTGGGCGGTCTGGGATTCGCTGGCCATCGTCGAATATCTCGCCGAACGCCACCATGGCGTGTGGCCCGTCGAAGCCAAGGCGCGCGCCTGGGCACGCTCGGCCGCCGCCGAGATGCATTCGAGCTTCACCGCATTGCGCAGCGCCTGTCCGATGAGTTGCGGCGTGCGGGTAAAGCCGTTTCCGATGTCGGATGCGCTGAAGCAGGACCTCTTTCGCCTCGGTGACCTTTGGAACGATGGCCTTGCCCGTTTCGGCGGGCCGTTTCTGGCCGGCGCTCATTTCACCGCTGTCGACGCGTTCTTTGCCCCGGTGGCGTTCCGAGCACAGTCCTATGGGCTCTCCTTCGAGGGTGCGGCTGCAGCCTATCCGGCGCAATTGCTTGTCTTGGCGGCGATGCGCGAATGGCATGCGGGTGGGCTTGCCGAGACCTGGCGCGAGCCCGATCACGAAGGGGAAGTCGCCGCCGCCGGCACCATCATCGAGGATCTTCGCGCCACGGCGTGAAAGCCGCCGGCGGGTGCTACATCTGTCCGAGCCGCCTGACAAAGAGATAGGTCGCGCCCGCGATCACCATCGACACCGCCGTCACCACCCAAAAGCCCATTGGCGTGTCGACCAGCGGCAGGCCCCCAACGTTCATGCCGAACAGGCCTGAGATGATGGTCATCGGCAACAGCACCGCCGTCATCACCGACAGTACGTACAGCAGTCGGTTCGACTGCGTTGTCAGCTTTGCCATAAGCTCGTCCTGCAACAGCCGGGCGCGCGCCTGCAATTGCTCGCCGTCATAGTGAAGCGTCTGCGCCCGGTGTGAAAGGCGCGCGGCCATGTCGTTGATGCTGTCTGGCAGGTCGTTGCGGTGCGAATGATCAAGATGACGGAACAGATTGGTCAGCGTCGCCATCTGCCTGTGGATCACCACCAGATGCCGGCGCGCATCGACGAGGGATTGCCGTTCATTGTGCCATGCGTCGCAGACGATACGGTCTTCGATGCCGTCGAGACTGTCGCCGAGTGCCGCAAGTTCCGCCACCATGCCATCGAATGACTGGCCGACGACAGCCTCGATCAGATCGGCTGGCGAGCGGAACTTGCGCGATCCATTCTCGATCGCCTTGCGGATGTTGTCGACCGACTGCAGCGGTTGCTTGCGGGCGCCGACCAGCATCGTGTCATTGAGCGCGAAGCGGAAATGGCCAAGCCCGCCCGCTTCCGCCGAATAGTCATGGCGCAGGTCCGGCAGATCGCCATAGAGCCAGTCGTCCTCGAGGTCGATGTGGCAGCCATGGCTGGCGGACAGGAAAGCTTCACGCACCGGTGCCGGCAAAGCCTGATCGGTGCCGATTTCGTGGCGGGCCCGCATGTCGGAAAGCTGGTAGCTGCGCCATGTCCAGTGCGCGGCGGCGGCGTCCCTGGTTCGCACGCCCTCAGCGGTGAAATGATAGAGGAAGAACAGTCCGTGCTCGTCGGGCAGGTAGGGCGACAGGTCGGTGCCTTCCGGGGCGAGAGTGATATCCATGGGCGCGGTGCCAGATGCATGTTCCGAAGATGGCGCCGCACGGCGGCTGCCTGGCCTTGATTTCTAGCACGAGCCAACCTGGTTCCGTGTGACGGTTTCTTGACAGTCGATCACAGTCTGTCGATGAGCCGTGGCTATGCGGAGGTGACGCCTTCGTCACCCCCGGATCGCGCCCTGTCAGTGCTTCGGGCCGAAGCCTGGGTAGGGCTTGAGCGGCACGATTGCGGCAATGGCCATCATGCCGGCCTTGACCAACGGCAAGGTGGCGAGATGGCCACGGACCTCTGCATCATCGGCTGCCTCGAACATCATGCCGCTGCCCGGGATGTCACCGCGGTTCCAGACCTGGCGCACCGCGCCCTCTGCAAAGAGCGTGCGCCGCTGTTCGGCTTCGCCGGGCAGAAGCGGAGCGAAATCGGCATCGGCAAATTTTTCGGTGTTGCGGGTGAGAAGGGCAAAGAACTGCATGGCGATCTCCTTTGGTTGGATGGCCCGAACTATCGCTCCTGCTGGTCAGACTGTCTAAGACTGGTTAGGCTAAAGTTGAGACCTGAGGGGACTGGAGCCTTGGAGGAAAAATGTTCGACCTGCGCCAGATCCGCTATTTCGTCACCGTCGCCGAAACCGGAAATGTCGGGCGCGCAGCAGAAATGCTGCATATTTCCCAGTCGCCACTCAGCCGACAGATCATCCAGCTTGAGGAGCAGTTGGGTGTTTCCCTCTTTGCAAGGTCGAAGCAGCGGGTCCATCTCAACGCCGAGGGCCGCGCCTTCCTCACCGAGGCCCGCGCGCTGCTGTCCAATGCGCGACGTTTGGAGGAGTTCGGCCGCAACCTGGCCAGCGGCGCCGTCGGCCGGCTCGCCATCGGCTATGTCGAAGGGGCCGTTCATGCCGGGCTTGTCGCCGGGATGCTGCGCCAGTTCCGTCGCGACCGGCCGGATTTCCACCTGCAGCTGAGAAGCCTGCGTTCGGCGGCGCAACTGGAGGGGTTGCGGCAGCGCTCTCTGGATCTGGGCTTTGTCTATTCGCCGCCAGCCGACGATGACCCGGAAGTCGGCGCCACGGCGCTGCGGCATGAGCCGTTGGTGCTGGCGATCCCCGAAGATGATCCACTTGTTGAAGCGCCAGAGATTGGGCCTCACCACCTTGACGGTCGCACTTGGATCACTGTCGTGCGCCAGCCGGACGACACCAATCGCGGCCAGTTCCTTGCCGCCTGCGCCAAGGCCGGCTTTTTGCCCGACATCGCCTATGAGACGGCGGACCCGTTGACATCGCTCGGCCTGGTCAGTGCCGGGCTCGGCCTGGCGACGGTGCAAGCCAGCCTGCGTGCCGCCGCGCCGCCGCGGATCGTGTTTCGCGACCTGCCATGGTTCGACCGCACGGTTTCCATCTATCTCGCCTGGCGGCGTCATGACCGCCGCGCGGTGATCGCCGGCTTGCGGCAGGCTGCTGGGGAAGAGGGTAGGGCAGTAGGGCAGTAGGGCAGTAGGGCAGTAGCGCAGGAGACTCCAGGCAATTCACATACTGCCTTACCGCCCTATTCCCTTACCCCCTACATTTTGTCTATCACCGACTGCACGCCCTCGGTCGGGGCGTCGACGGACGACCCTGCCACCATGATGGCGGCAACGATCGCTTCGGGGTCGTCGACGACCAGCGGCTTGACCCGCTGTGCGGTGTGGATGAAGCCCTCGGCGGCCATGTGATCGAGCAACGCCAGCATCGGATCCCAGAATCCGCCGACATTGCCGAAGACGATCGGTTTGCGATGATGGCCAAGTTGTCCCCAGGTCATGATCTCGATGATCTCCTCGACCGTGCCGATGCCACCCGGCAGTGCCACAAAGGCGTCGGATTTCTCGAACATCTTGTGTTTGCGCTCGTGCATGTTGTCGGTGATCAAGAGTTCATCGAGCCGGTCAAGCGCTGTTTCGCTCGCCTCCTTGTTGATCAGGAAGCGCGGAATGATGCCCGTCACTTTGCCGCCGGCCTTGAGCGCGCCTTCGGCGACAGCGCCCATGATGCCTTTGGTGCCGCCGCCATAGACCAGCCGCAGTCCCGCTTTGGCAATCGAGCGCCCGAGCAGGTGTCCGGCCTTGATATAGGTTTCATCGCGGCCCGCAGACGAGCCGCAATAGACGCAGACGGATCGAATCGTGTTCATGCCGATGATTGGTGATTGGGTCTGAAAGCGCGGTCAAGTCCCAAGGGTCAACAAGCCCGGGCTTTTTCTTGTCGGCCCGTTTTTCTTGTCGGCATTGGCAAAACAGGCTAGACCGGCGTTAGGTGGCTAAGGGGTAGGGAAATATGGCGATTAATCCACTCAAGGCGTTCCTGTTCGCAGCGGGTGGGACCGTTGCGGCCGCGGGAACCGCCTATGTATCGGGCGCACTCGACCCGTATCTCAATCCCACGCCGCCGGCGAACGTGGCGGCTCTGACGCCGCCGGCGGCGCCGAAACCGGCCGATCCCGGCACCGAAGCGCGGCTACCCGCCGCGGAGGTCCCTGCGGCTCCCGCCGCGGTGCCCCAGGCAGCGGCACCGGCCGCACCCGACGCGGCGGCGCCGGCTGCGGCCGGTCCGGTCGCACCGTCCTTCGATGTCGTGCGCGTCGAAAGCAATGGCTCGATTGTCGTTGCCGGCAATGCGGCGCCCAACGCCAAGGTCGAGATCCTCAACGGCTCGACGGTGCTTGGCTCGACGGTCGCTGGTCCCGATGGTGCCTTCGTTATCATTCTCGATGATCCGCTGAAGCCCGGCGATTATACGATCGCGCTGCGCGCGACCACGGGCGATGTCGTAACGCCCTCGGTGCAGACCGCCGTCGTTTCGGTTCCCAAGGATGCGGCCGGTCAGGTGCTGGCCATGGTCGAGGAGCCGGGCAAGCCGGCCGAATTGCTGACCGTTCCCGCGCCCGAGACAAAGCCGGCTGCTCCGGCCGCCGCGCCGGCTGCTCCCGCAGCCGAAGTGCCCGCAACCGCTCCGGCACCAGCCGCCCCAGCGCCAGCCGCGGTCGACGCAGCACCGGCTCCTGCAGCGCCGGCGACGCCGCCCGCTGCAGGCGTGACTGAGCCCAAAATCGTCGTCGAGGCGGTCGAGATCGACGGCAGCAAGATCTTTGTCGCCGGCCTCGCCGATGCCGGTCGCAAGGTGCGGGCCTATGCCAACGACATCCTGCTCGGTGACGCGCAAACGTCGCCGGATGGTCATTTCCTGGTCGAGGCGACGCGCGACATTCCGGTCGGCAGCTACACAATCCATGTCGACGGCCTGGATGCCGACGGTGTGACAGTTGTGGCCCGCGCGGCCGTACCGTTCGAGCGCGAGCCCGGCGAAGCGGTCGCCGCCGTGGCACCCCCGGAACCGAAGCCCGTTCAGCCCAAGCCGGCCGCACCTGCCGCCGCCGAGGCGCCGGCCGTCGCCGCCGCACCTGCCGAGACGGCACCTGCCACGACGCCCGCTCCCGCCACCGGAGCTCCGGCCGTTGTGGCGGCGGCGACGCCGCCAAGCGATGTGCCCGAGACCGTGGCGCCCAAGCTTGAACATGCCGACGCCGCCGTCATCATCCGCCGCAACGACACGCTTTGGCGGATCTCGCGGCGCGTCTATGGCCATGGCGTGCGCTTCTCGACCATCTACCTCGCCAACCAGGACCAGATCAGTGATCCCGACCGCATCTGGCCGGGTCAGGTGTTCAAGGTCCCGGAAAAATCGAAGGAAGGCGAAGCCGCCGACCTCAAGGCGATGGGCGAGCAGGCAACGACAGCGCCGGCCAAGACCAATTAGAGTCCAAGGCCATCCAAGGGTCGACGTCAGCTAGCTTGTTGAACTGCTCAGATGAAGTTTGAATCCGATCATGTTCGGATCGCCCAGGTCGGGGCGTAGGTTCATGCTCGGAATCAAATAATCGCCGCCATTTTGGCGGCGATAGGGGATGGGTTGCGTGGTCGCGAGCGTCCTCATCCTCTCGCGCAGGCGCTCGGCAGTGGGTTCGAAGTCGGCTTCACCGAAGCGATCGACGCTGTAGACGACGAATGGCGGAAGGACGTCGTAGCCCGGGTAGCAGAGGATTCCGTGGTTGATCGGGAACAGCAGATCATCAATTGGTCCGTTGACGCCACGAGGGGCATAGTGCTCCTCCCAGCCGCCGGCGGTCACGATCAGCATTGCGCGCTTGCCCATCAAGGTTCCTTCGCCGTAGCGGTCGCCCCATCGTTTGTCGCTATGCTCACCCACACCGTAAGCGAAGCCGTAGGCGAAGACCCTGTCGACCCAGCCCTTGAGGATCGCCGGCATGGCAAACCACCAGAGCGGAAACTGGAGAATCAGGGCATCCGCCCATAGCAGCTTTGCGATCTCGGCCTTGACGTCCTCTGTCAGCGCGTTGGCCTCGAAAGACTTTTTTGACGCTGCGGCAGGCATCAGCCGCGCGTCCGGCGCTAGAACCGGAAAGTCGGCCCGATCAACCGACGATTCCCAGCCCTGGGCGTAAAGGTCCGTCACCCGCACTTCGTGGCCTTGTGCCTCGAGTTCTCCGATGGCGACATCGCGGAGCGCGCCATTGAGCGAGCGCGATTCTGGATGAGCGAAGACAAGTAGGATTTTCATGCGGGGACTCCGGGGATTGAAAAACTGGCCCTTAGCTAGGCAATATTGATCCAATCCGCTAGATATTCATAAAGCATAGGATTGTGCCGAATAATGGATAAGTCGGATATCACCCTCGAACGCATGCGCACCTTCGTTCGCGTCGCGGAACGGGGCAATCTGTCGTTGGTTGCCGGCGAACTGGGCATCGGGCAATCGACGGTCACACGGCATTTGCAAGAGCTTGAAGAGGCAGTGGGTGCACCTTTGCTCAGCAGGACCACCCGGCGGATCACGTTGACCGACGAGGGTAGCCGGTACTATGCCAACAGCGTCCAGATTCTGCGCCTTGTCGAGCAGGCCGGTGACGAAGCGCGGGGCGCACGTGGTGCGCCGGCCGGCACCGTCCGGATATCCTGTACTGCCGCTTTCGGGGTCTTGCACACCAGCCGACTCATCTTCGACTTTCAGGACCGATATCCCGACATCGGCGTTGACCTCAGCCTCACCGATGAGCGTGTCGATCTCGTTAGGGAAGGTGTCGACATCGCGCTTCGGTTGGGGCCGCTCACCGACAGTTCATTGAGGCTGCGGGCCCTCGGCCAGTCACGGCGCCTGCTCGTGGCATCGCCGGATTATCTGGCGAAGCGAGGCAGGCCGGCTATCCCGTCGGACCTGTCTGGACATGAGGGTATCCGGATGTCGAACGTGGCGGGGAGTGAAACTCTTGCCTTGCAGGGCGCTGGAGGCGAGCGCCATATGGTGCCTTTCGCGGGGCGCCTGCGTGTCGACCATGGGCTTGCCGCGCGCGAGGCTTTGCTCGCGGGTCGAGGCGTCGCACCGGCTCACCGATGGCTTGTCCACGATCTTTTGGCGGCGGGCCTGCTCGAGACGATACTGGATGATTATTCGCTGCCGTCCGCCCCTTTGAACATACTGATTGTCCCGGAGCGCGCAGGCGTTGCAAGGGTCCGCCTGATGGTTGACTTCCTGGCTGAACGGATAGCCGGCATCCCGGGGATCGAGAAGTCCAGTTCACAGCGTTAGCCGCGATCTGCTCTGCCCAGAAGAGTAGCTTGCGGCAGCGCCGGCCATCGTTTATCGCCGATGGACGATGAGCGAATCCCTAGCTGAAACAGGTATGCCCGGCTGCGCCCCCGACAGCCGAGCCGTTGCCACCCGGCTGGCAGCACTTTCGCATCCGGCGCGGATCGAAATCCTGAAATACTTGTCCGCAAGCAACTCCTGCTGCTGCCGCGAGGTCGTCGACCGTTTCGATCTGGCGCAGTCCACTGTGTCACAACATTTGAAGATACTGGTCGAAGCCGGGCTGGTCCGGTTCGAACCTGACCGTCAGCGCTCGCGCTATGAGGTCGACCGTGCCGCGCTCGCCGATGTTTCCGCATCGGTGGCCGCGCTCGTCAATTCCTGCTGCTCCGGCCGCTAGACCATGATCCCGAAAAGTGGGGTCCGGATTTCGGACGAGATCATGGTCAAAAAAACATAAGAAGAAGGGCACAAGAAATGGCCGAAAAAACCGTCTCCGACTCCTCGACCTTCAAGACGCTGCTCAATTTGTGGCCCTATATGTGGCCGGCGGATCGCGCCGATCTGAGAGCCCGGGTCACCTGGGCGACGCTGTTGCTGGTCGTCGCCAAGCTGACGCTGGTCGCCGGTCCCTATTTCTTCAAATGGGCGACCGACGCGTTGGCCGGCGACGCCAAATCGGTGCCGCCGTTGCCGAGTTTCCTGCTGGCGCCCGTCATGCTGGTCGTCGCCTACAATGTCGTGCGGCTGGTGCAGCTTGGCTTCAATCAGTTAAGGGATGCGCTGTTTGCCCGCGTCGGCCAATATGCGGTGCGCCAGCTCGCCTTCCGCACCTTCGTCCACATGCACCAACTGTCGCTGCGCTTTCACCTGGAGCGGCGCACTGGCGGCCTGTCGCGCATCATCGAGCGCGGCACCAAGGGCATCGAGACGATCGTGCGCTTCATCATGCTCAACACGGCGCCCACCATCCTCGAATTCGCGCTGACCACCGGCATCTTCGCCTACACCTATGGCTGGAAATATGTGTTCGTCGTCGCGGTCACCGTCTGGGTCTATGTCTGGTTCACGGTCCGCGCCAGCGACTGGCGCATCTCGATCCGCCGCGACATGAACGACAGCGACACCGACGCCAACACCAAGGCGATCGACTCGCTGCTCAACTACGAAACGGTCAAGTACTTCAACAATGAAGGCATGGAAGCCGAGCGTTTCGACCGCTCGATGGCGCGCTACGAGGTCGCCGCGACGCGCATCTGGACCTCGCTTGGTTGGCTGAATTTCGGGCAGGGCATCATCTTCGGCCTCGGCACCGTCATCGTCATGTGCATGTCGGCGCTTGAAGTGCAGGCCGGCACGCAGACGGTCGGTGACTTCGTCTTCATCAACGCCATGCTGATGCAACTGTCGGTGCCGCTCAATTTCATCGGCTTCATCTACCGCGAAATTCGCCAGGGGCTGACCGATATCGAGCAGATGTTCGATCTGCTGGATGTTCCGCAGGAGATCGTCGACAAGCCGGATGCCAGGCCACTCGCGGTCAGTGCCGGCAAGGTCGAGTTCCGCGACGTGCATTTCTCCTATGATCCGAACCGCAAGATCCTGAAGGGCATCAGTTTCGAGGTGCCGGCCGGCAAGACCGTCGCCATTGTCGGGCCGTCAGGCGCCGGCAAGTCGACCATCTCGCGGCTTCTGTTCCGCTTCTACGATGTGCAGGGCGGTCAGGTGCTGATCGACGGCCAGGATATCAAGGATGTAACGCAGGAGAGCCTGCGCGGGGCGATCGGCATGGTGCCGCAGGACACCGTGCTGTTCAACGACACCATCGCCTACAACATCCGCTACGGCCGCATCGGCGCCAGCGAGGAGGATATGCAGAAGGCCGCCGAACTTGCCCAGATCGGTCCGTTCATCGAGCGATTGCCTGACGGCTACAAGTCGATGGTCGGCGAACGCGGGCTAAAACTTTCGGGCGGCGAGAAGCAGCGCGTAGCGATCGCCCGCACCATCCTGAAGGCGCCGCCGATCCTGATGCTCGACGAAGCGACCTCGGCACTCGACAGCCACACCGAGCAGGAGATCCAGGCCGCGCTCGATCTGGTCAGCCGTGGCCGCACCACCATCGTCATCGCCCACCGTCTGTCGACGGTGATCACGGCCGACGAGATCATCGTGCTGCAGGATGGCCAGATCGCCGAGCGCGGCACCCATGCCGAGCTGATGCGCAAACATGGCCTCTACGCCTCGATGTGGGACCGCCAGCGCGAGGCGACCGAGGCCGAGGAGCGGCTGCGCATCGCCCGCGAGGGCGACGAGCTTGGCGTCATCGTTCGCCGGCGAACCTCGGAGGTGTCATAGCGGTGGCTGCTCTTCCTTCTCCCCTTGTGGGAGAAGGTGGCCTCGCGAAGCGAGATCGGATGAGGGGTGTTCCAGGGAACACCAACGCCTCATTCCGCTGGAACATCAGCGTCTCACTCCGCTGGAGCACCCCTCAACCGTCTCGGCGCTGCGCGCCGATCCACCTTCTCCCACAAGGGGAGAAGGGAAGAACGCGCGGAAATTTCCACTTGACCTCAACTTAAGTTGAGATCGTACGCCCTTCTTGGAGCCCGCTATCAAGAACGGAACAAATTGAAATGAGCAAGACAAATCAAAACGTTGACGGCGGCAGCGTGTTCAGGGTGGACAAGTTCGTCGTCCCGGCCGCCGCCCGCGAGGAGATACTCACCAAGGTCCGGACAACGCATGAATTGCTGCGCCTGCAACAAGGCTTCGTGCAGGATTTCCTGCTCGAGCAATTCTCCGGGCCGGGCGAATTTAACTTCGTCACCATCGTCGAATGGGAAAGCCAGGCGGCCGTCGACAACGTCGTGCCCATAGTCAAGGCGGCGCACGAGCGCATCGCCTTCAATCCGCAGGAGACGATCGCCCGGCTCGGCGTGCGCGCCGACATCGCCAATTATCAGCGGGTTCCCGGGCTGTAGCCTGGCTTCTTACGGCCAACCGATGCCAGGTGCCGGCGCTTCGACGCTGAGCAACTGAGCCGGTACGGGGCGTCGCCGACCATGTGCTCGAAGCCACGCCATTCGGCGGCTAGGATGAACAGCGTTTTCCTGTCGGTGCCGCCCAGCATGCAGGCAAAGCAGCCGCGATCGACCGTGACCGTGTGCAACACCTCGCCACCTTCGCGCACCCGCACGCAAGTGTATGCCGAATTCTGCCGACAACGACGCCCACAGGCAAGTGCATCCCCGCCCCTGCCAGTTGGGCCCAATATGGCCTTGCCGATTGTTGCGTTGCGGCGAGGGGGGCTTTCGGCTATTGAGGCCGGACTTGAAACGGAGCCTGTTTTTAGCAGATGAGCCTTGTCGATACGGTCAAGAACGCGTTCGTACCGATCCATCGCGAAGGCTATCCCTTTATCGCGGCCTTTGGCGCGGCGACGCTTTTCCTCGGCTATTTCTCCTCGATCCTGTTCTGGATCGGTCTGATCCTGACGGCTTGGTGCGTCTATTTCTTCCGTGATCCCGAGCGCGTCACGCCGGTCGACGACCGCCTGGTGGTCAGCCCCGCCGACGGCATCATTTCGGCGGTCGGGCCGGCCGTGCCGCCGCGCGAACTCGGCCTCGGCAATATCGAAATGACCCGCATCTCGGTGTTCATGAACGTCTTCTCCTGCCACGTGAACCGCGCTCCCGTGCGCGGCCGTATTGCGAAAATCGAACATCGGCCGGGCAAATTCCTCAATGCCGAGCTCGACAAGGCCAGCTCCGAGAACGAGCGCAACGGCCTGGTCATCGAGAGCCCCAACGGCACGGTCGCGGCCGTCCAGATCGCCGGCCTGGTGGCGCGCCGCATCGTCTGCTGGGCCGAGGCCGGCGGCTCGATCGGCACTGGCGAGCGTTTTGGCCTGATCCGCTTCGGCTCGCGTGTCGATGTGTTCCTGCCCCTGACCGCCACGCCGCGCGTTGCCGTCGGCCAGACGGCGGTTGGCGGCGAAACCGTGCTGGCCGAATTCGGCGGTGTTGCCGGCACGCCTCTTGTTCGGGTTTCCTGACCGGTGGGCACGCAATACAAAAAGTTCGAGGCCCATGCCAGCGGCGGTCCGCGCATCCGCGAGATCCCGATGCGCATGGTGCTGCCCAATCTGGTCACCGTGCTCGCCATTTGCGCCGGCCTGTCCGGCATCCGCTTCGGCTTCGAAGGCCGCTTCGAGCCGGCGGTGGTGATGGTGCTGCTTGCCGCCTTCCTCGATGGCATTGACGGCCGCCTGGCGCGCATGTTGAAGGCGACCTCCAAATTCGGCGCGCAGATGGATTCGCTGGCCGACATCGTCAATTTCGGCGTGGCGCCGGCTCTGGTGCTCTATGCCTTCCTGCTCGACCGCGCCGGTTCGCCGGGCTGGATCGCGGCACTGCTGTTCGCCATCGCCTGCGGGCTGCGCCTCGCCCGTTTCAACGTACTCGATGACGAGAAGGCTGATCGCCCCATATGGCAGTCCGAATATTTCGTCGGCGTGCCGGCGCCGGCGGGCGCGGTGCTGGTGATGCTGCCGCTTTATCTCTATTTCCTGCGCACAGGTCTGGAGCCCAGTCGTCCAGCGGCCTTCGTCGCCACCGGCTTCACCATCCTGGTCGCCTTCCTGCTGGTCAGCCGGCTGCCGGTCTATTCCGGCAAGAGCCTGAAAATCCCGGGCGACAGGGTGTTGCCGATCATCCTGGGTGTCGTGCTCTACGTACTCCTGCTGATGACCTACCCCTGGTACACGCTGACCGCGTCGGTCGCCGGCTACCTGATCTTCCTGCCGTTCAGCGTGCGCGCCTATTCGAAGCGCGCCAAGCTGGAGGGCGAGAAGGTGCCGCCTTCGGATATAGGTTAGAAGGTCGGCGGAAGTGCTTGATCTGACTCAGGCCGCGACGCCGAGGCCCAGCCTGTCGATCGCCAGTTTCCTCGTCGACACATAGTCGGTCTTGCCGGATCCCAGCACCGGGATTTCCTCGACCTTGACGATGTCGTTTGGCACCATCAGTTCGGCCGCGCCCGCCTGTTTGCCGAACCTGCGCAACTCGTCGGGATTGGCATCGTCGGCGGTAGTGACCAGCACGATGCGCTCGCCGCGCCGCTTGTCCGGCACCGCTACAGCCGCGTGGTGCTCTTCCGGCCACAGCGACTGCACCAGCATCTCGACCGCACCCAGCGACACCATCTCGCCGGCGATCTTGGCGAAGCGCTTGGCGCGGCCGCGAATGGTGATGAAGCCTTCGCGGTCGACGGCGACGATGTCGCCGGTGTCGTGCCAGCCGCTCAGCGGCTGCAGCTCGCCGGGGCGGTCCGCGGTCATATAGCCCATCATCAGGTTCGGTCCGTCGAGCCACAATTGGCCGGCGTCGGAAATGCCCTCGATCGGCTCAAGCTTCATGCGCATGGCCGGCAGCAGCCGCCCGACCGTGCCGTCGCGCCCATGGATCGCCGTGTTGACGGCAACCACCGGTGCCGCCTCGGTCAGCCCGAAACCTTCCATGATCTCGGCCTGGAAGCGCTCGCGATAGACGCGGCGGGTTTCCGGCTTCACCGCCTCGGCGCCGGCGACGACGAAGCGCAGGCTGGAAAAATCGCCGTCCTTGGCGGTGCGCGCATAGTTGGCGAGGAACGTGTCGGTGCCGAACATGATGGTCGGCTTCACCTTGCGCGCTACCTCGGGAATGATCTTGTAGTGCAGCGGCGAGGGGTAGAGGAACAGTTTTACTCCCGTGACCAGCGGCAGGATGGTGCCGCCCGTCAGCCCGAACGAATGGAACACCGGCAGCACGTTGAGCAGGATGTCGGCGGGCGAGATGGTGATGCGCGCTTCGGCCTGCATGGCGTTGGCAAGCAGGTTCTTGTGCGACAGCACGACTGCTTTCGGCGTGCCTTCCGAGCCGGAAGTAAACAGGATCACCGCCGGCTTGGCCGCATCCTGCCGCTGCAGCGGCCAGCGCCACAGCAAGGCGGCGGCAAGCTTGTCCAGCGCGGTGACGCTCTCCCGCACATCCTCGAGCCAGAGAAGCCTGGCGCCGCCCTTTTCGACCGCCGCGACGATATCGGCAAGGTCGGCCTTCTCGACGAACGCGCGGGACGAAATCACGGTCCTTATCACCGCCGTGCGCACGGCCGCAGTGACGCTCGCCGGCCCGGCCGTATAGTTGATCATCGCCGCCACTCGGCCGGCCGACAGAAGGCCGGTGAGCGACAACACGACGCCGTTGGCATTGGGCAGCATCACGCCGACCGCCTCGCCCGGAGCCGTCACCGCCTCGAAGCGCCTGCCCAGGACGCGGGCGCCGATGAACAGCTTGCGGTAGCTCAGCGCGCCGGAGATCACGTCCTCGATGATGGTATGCGAAGCGCCGACGCGGTCGGCGGCATCGCGCATCGCCAGGAACAGGCCGCGATCGAGGTCGGTGCCGAAAAGCCGGGCCTCGGCGACACGGTCGAACAGCGCATTGGTGTTCGAGGCCTGCTCGGGGTTGCGCGCCACCAGTTCGGCGATGGTCATCGGCTCCAGCACGCTGATCGACAGCTGCGGAAACCAGTGTCGCGGTGCCTTGTCCGCAGGCGTCAGCGACACCGGCAGGCTGCGCGCGCCGCCGACGAAGATCGGCACGATTTTGGCATCGGCCTGCATGGCGATGCGGGTGACGGCACGAAACAACCGAAACGTCTTGACGTCAGGCTCGACCGCATCCGGCAGATAGACAGCGAGCCGACCCTTGCCCTTCAGCACCCGCACCAACCGGCGGCTGACGAAGACATGCTCGGCGTTGAAGGCGATGGTACGGCCAAGCTCGCGCCAAGGTTCGAGCCATGGCGAGCGCGCCGAGACCTCGTCGAGTATATGCAGCGTGTCTTCCGGCAGCAGCGACAGCATCAGCGCCGGCTCGAAGCGCGATTGATGCGAGATGACGTAGATGACTGGGGTCTGCGTCTTGCGCGCGATCCTGATGCGGCTATCTCCGATCCGGTAGGCGAGCTTGAACGGCACATAGAGCAGCGCCTGGGTGAAGCGCAGGCCGAGGCGGAATTTCTCCATCACGCCGATCAGCAGCCAGGCCAGAACAAGACCCGCAAGCAGCGCCAGTGTCAGGATCATGCCGCGTCTCTCCCAGTTTTTTAGCATCTCGGCTCTTCCGCGGCCGCTTCGGCCAGAACCTAGACGATGTGGGAGCAAGGTCAATGCGGATGAGTGCGCCTCCTGCCTTGCCCCTTGTGGGGAAGGTAAGTCGGCCCTGCTCACGCCGCCTGCAGCCGTCCGCTGATGAAACGGAACTCCTGCGTTTTGCCGCCATAGCCGTAAGCGGCTGCCGGCACTTCATGCACGAAGGCGTGGCTCTCCTCATGCACGCCGCCGAGCAGGCGGCCGAAGGCCGCGAAGATCGCCTTCAGATAGGCCTCCAGTTCAAGCTTGGTGTTGGTGCCGTCGACCACCTTGATATCAAGCCAGAACGTGTTGGTGCCGTGCTCGGCCAGCGACTTGCCGCCGGCGAACCAGTGCTGCGGATCGACATAGGATACGGCAACTGCCGTGATCGTCGGGTCCTTGCGCAGCTGCGTCGCGGTGATTTCGGTGGCTTCCTTTGCGATGCGAGCGGAAAGCGCCGCGTCAGGCTTGCCGGTGACGCTGATGTTGATAATCGGCATTTTTCTTCTCCTTGGCTTGAGCGGCGTCCGATCGCCGTTGAAACAACATGCCACCATCTTTCGATCAAAAAAATCGAATTGTTTTAAACTGAAGCTTCGATAAGATCGAAGTATGAAAACGCTGGATCCCGATCTGCTCCGAACCTTCCTGGCTTTCGTCGACAGCGGCTCACTGGCCCAGGCGGCTGCAAGCGTTGGCCGCTCGCCCTCGGCGGTGACCGCCCAGATGCAGCGCTTGGAGGAAATCGTCGGCGAACCGCTGCTGGCGCCGCAAGGGCGAGGGCGCGGCTTGACCCCTGCAGGCGAAGACCTCGTCGGCCATGCCAGGCGCATTCTTGCCGCCCATCGCGAGGCCTGGCTGGCGCTTAAGGGCGCGCGCGCTGCCGGACGCGTCGCCATCGGCACGACACAGGATTTCGCCGACAGCGGCCTGCCGGACCTGCTGCGTGCCTTCGCCGCCAGTCATCCGCGCGTCAGGATCGAACTGCGGATCGGCCGTTCCGCCGAGCTGGCGCAGGCACTGCAGTCCGGCGGCCTCGATCTGGCGATCGTTATGCGCCACGCCGCGGCCGCGGACGAAGTCGGCGTGCTGCGCGAGCCGATGATATGGCTATGCTCACAAAAGGGGTTGGCCTCGCGGCAGGAGGAACTGCCGCTGGCGTTGCTCGATCCATATTGCGGTTTTCGCGAAGCAGCACTTGCCGCACTCGATGCGGCCGGCCGCCGCTACCGTATCGCTGCCGGCAGTGCCAGTCTGGCCGCCCTGCGCACGGCGGTGAACGCCGGTGTCGCGCTGACGCTGCGCACGGCTCGCTTTGCCCATTCCGGCATTGTCGAGGCGCCGCGCGAGCTTGGCTTACCGCGGGTTCCAATAGCTGAGTTCGCCATCCGGCTTCGCGCAGGCGCCGATGGTCCAGCAGCCGATCTTGCGGCCCTGCTCGGCGGCAACCTTGCCTTGTCGGGCGGTTGAATGCCCAAAGAAAAAGCCGACCTTACGGTCGGCTTGGAGTAGGACGGGCCGAGGGGTTTGGGGGGACTTGGGGATGGCCCGTCGCACCATTAATGCCTGACCCGGATGATGGTTCCGTGACCGCGTCACTTTTTTCAAGAAATATTTGACGCCAAGCGTTGCGAGCGGGCCATCAGCCAATCCCGCCCCGCATGCGCAAACACCGCACACAATACGATGGCGCCGCCGATCATGCTGGCGGCTGGAGCAATCTCGCCCAGGAACAGGAAGGCAAACAGGATCGCGAACGGCACTTCGGCCGAGCCGAGCAGCCCGGATTCGGCCGGCGGGATGAGTCTCGCGCCTTCCGTCCACAGGATCGAGGACAGCGCGAAGGACGCGCCGAAAGTGGCGAGCAGAACTGCATCTCTCGGCGAAACCGCCAGCGGATCGGTGACGAACCAGCCGAGCACGAACAACAGGAAGGCTGAGACCGCACCGGCCCACACCACGGGGGTGTCGCGGAAGGCGCGCACCATGATCATGTAGAGGCCACTGCCGATGGTCATCAGCAGTGCCAGTCCGTCGCCGAACAGATTGCCGGTGCCGAAGCCGGACCAGACCATGATCGCCACGCCGCACAGCGACACGGCGGCAGCGACCATGGTCTGCAGTCGAAACGGTTCGCGCGTCAGAACCCAGGCCAGCAGCGCCGTAACGAACGGCGCGGTGGCATAGATGACGGCGACATTGGCAACGAAGGTGAACTTGAACGCCGAGATGAAGGCGATGCTGGCCAGAGCTCCCTCTGCTGCCAGCAGCCAGCCGCGCCAGCCAAGCCGCAGGGTCTCACGCCCACCGGAACGGTGACGCCGCCACAGCACATAGAGACTGATCAGGATCGCGCCGACAAAGCCGCGCCAGCAGATGATGGTCAACGGGTCGGCATGGATCGACTTTGTCAGAACACCGGTCAGCCCGAAAACGGCAGCTGAGGACGACACCAGGATGATGCCGAGGGTGCGCTCCGCGGCGATGTCGGTGGCGGCTGCAATCTCAGTCATGCAACCAGCCTACGCCGCTTGGTCCTGACATCGTAGTGTCAGCAATCATGGCCACGCACATCATAGCCGTTTGCGGAAATGCTCGGTGCCGACGATCAACAGGCCGGCGGCGACGATCAGCGCAGCGCCCAGGAACACCTCGCGACGCGGCACGTCGCCCCAGATCGCAAAGCCGAGTGCGAATGCCCACAACAGTGAGGTGTATTCCAGCGGTGCGAGGACCGAGGCCGGGGTTCGCTTCATGCCTTCGAAGAGAAGATATTGGGCGAGGCCGCCGAGCGCGCCGACGCTGGCAAGGAGCAGCAACTGGGTCCAGTCCGGTGTCTGCCACCAGAGCAACGCTGGCACCGCCGAAAACAGCAGAAAATAGAAATTGTTGAGCAGGAGCTGGATCATCGAGCGCTCGGCCAGGGCGGTTTTGCGCAAGAGCACGATGGCGATGCCCCACAAGAAGGCGGCCGCCAGCACCAGCAGCACCGGCACGGACAAGCCGAGATGGGTCGGATCGCAAGCGATGAATACGCCGGCAAAGCCGATCAGCACCGCCAGCCAGCGCAGCATCGGCACCTTTTCGCCGAGCAGGAACACCGAAAGCACGGTGACAATGATCGGGGCCGCGTAATAGACGGTGGTCAGTTCGGCGAGCTGCAGGCTGCGCGCGGCGTTGTAGTAACAGAGCCACGCAGCAAGCGTGAAGGCACTGCGCACCAGCATCGGCTGCACGATCGGCGAGCGCATCGTGTCGGCAAACAACTGTCGTCCGCCGATCGCCGCGCACGCACCCAGAATGGTGATGCTGCGGAAGAACATGATCTGCCATACGCTCATGCCGACGACCAACAGCTTGATCGAAGCATCCTGTGTCGAAAACAGCAGATAGGCTGCACCGGTCAGCAGGATGCCTGCAAGAACTCGCTCGCGTGTTTCGAGAATGGCGATATCGGCCATTAGGCGCGTGGGACCAAAATTGCAGGAGCGGCAGAAATACTATGAGAAGCGACACAAGGGAGCTGTGAATTCAGCTCCCTTGACACCAAGCTATACGGGCGAAAACCGCTGCGGCGCTACGCCAGCTCGGTGCTTATGTTGGGGCAGGGGTCCATGGTGAGTTGCACTGTCGCCAAGCCTATTGCGTCGCCTGATAAAGTTCCGAAGCGGCTTCTTTCAGCGCGCGCCGACCGTCGGATCTGAAATACATCATGTGCCCGCCCTCGACGACATCGAGACGGATGGGCTTGGCATTGGCGAGCGACGGGATCTGGTTCACCAGGTAGCGCGAGGCGAGGTAAGGTGTCACCAGGTCGGTGTAGCCGTTGACGATCACGACGCCGAGCGAAGGGTTCAGCGAGCGTGCTCGCTGCAGATCGTCCATCACCCCGGCATAGCCCTGCCGCGAGGCGCCGGTCCCGTAATCCCAATTGTGGCTGATTTCGCCATTGAGCAGCCGATAGCTGACATCGGTGCGAAAATGCAGTTCGTCGCTGATATAGCCGACGAACGCCGACGTCAGCGCCGGTACGCTGCGGTCGAGCACTGGATCCGGGCCGGCGATGCGGGCGCTCTCGGGCGCGATGTCGGCCGTGCCGATCGAGGCGTCATAGGGGCTGAGCACCTTGCCGCTGGCACGGGCGAACTCCCTTGCGAACAGGCCGGTCGGGATGCGGGCGGAGTTCCGCTGCACTAGGTCGAGCGGCAGGCCGGTGATGTCAGCCACGCGTTGGCTGGCCAGCCGCTTGCCTTGCTCCAGTCCGCTGGTGATCGCCGTAAGGTAATCGCCCATCGCATAATGTTCGACGTCTGCCAGCTTCTCCCGCAATGCATCGCCGCTGACGCCTTCGGCGCGTAGCCGCACCGCCGCCAGTGAAGGCAGTTCGAGCGCCCAATGCAGCGGCTCGAATTCGTCGGGCTGCACCAGCGTGAATTCAAGCGCCGGGGAGATCAGCACGATGCCGTTCGGACTGATGCCGATATCTTCCTGCAATGTCCTGGCGAGCAGCGCCGCGCGGAACCCGCCATAGCTTTCGCCGGCAAGGAACAGCGGCGACCCGGTGCGGCCGTTCTGCGAGAGATAGAGCCGGATGAAGGCGCCAATCGAGCCGGCATCCTGGTTGACGCCCCAGAAATCGCGCGTGTCCTGCCCCGGTGCCTCGCGGCTATAGCCGGTTCCCACCGGATCGACGAAGACGAGATCGGTCATGTCGAGCCAGCTGTCCGGATTGTCGATCAGTCTTTGCGGTGACGGCAGGAATTCGCCGTCGGCTCCCGTCGCGATTATCCGTGGACCGAGTGCGCCGATATGCAGATAGGCGGACGCTGCTCCAGGGCCGCCGTTGAACACGAAGGTGATCGGCCGCTGCGGGTCTTTGGCCCCGCTTGCCGGCGGCTCCAGCGTGTAGGCGACATAGAAGATCTCCGCCGTGACGTCGCCCTTGCCCGATAGCAGTGACAGGGTCGCCGCCTTTGCCTGGTAATCCAGCTTGCGCCCGGCCAGCGTGATCGAATGCTTGGTGGTCTGCGGCGGCGGCAGCAGGGACAGCACGCCGCCCGAGGGCGCCGGCCGCTCCGCCGTTTCAGCCAGGACGGGCTGCGCCAGGGCGGCGAGCATCGGCAGGATAAGGCAGATCAGTTTCAGCTTGAACGGCATGATGGCTCCGCGACAACGACTCCCGCATAGGTATGCCCGAGAGGGTCGAAGTCAAAGGAAATGGCTGTTTTGAACTTGCAACGGCTTGCGCTAGAGCCGGATGATTTCAGGGCGAATCGACCTGAAATCATCCGGCTCTAGTCAAAGAGATAGAGCATGATGTCGTCCGAAAACCGCTTCACACTTTTCGGCATCATGCTTAGTGTGAGCCGGAATGCAGTCGAACGTTTCCCTCGATCAGTTTGGACGCTGGAGCGGCGGTGTCGCTGCTGCAGCCATGGCAGCGACGCCCGAGGAATTGTCGGCTCGCTTTACGGCGGCGGCGAGCGGGCTGGTTGGTTCAGACCGCGTCTATGTCGGCTTCTACCATCGCGATATCACATCCCTGACCATCGATGATGCCGGCCCCGATCATTGGAACCGCGACTACGACGCCCACATCTATCGCCAGGATCCGTTCTTCCAGAGGTTCGCCAGCACAAGGCAGGATTTCCTGTTGCCGCTATCGGCTCTTCGCAATGGCGACTTCCAGCACACCCCCTACTATCGAGAATTCTATGGTCCCTCGGACAGCTTCGACGAGATCACCGGCGTGTTCAATCTCGACAGGCTGACCGCTGGCTATGTCACTTTTCTCAGGCGAAACGGGGCAGAACCGTTTGGCGAGCAGGATCTGGCAACGGCTTGCGCGGCAAGCAGCGCGACAAGGCTCATTTTGGAAAGATTGCTTCATCTGTGCCGCTTCCGGCACAAGGGCGCCGCAATCTGTGACGCTCGCTCGCGGCTGAGCAGGCGCGAGACCGAGATCGCGCGGCATCTGGTCGAGGGTGGCAACGCCAAGAGCATTTCGCGAAGCCTCGCTATCTCGCCCGGGACCGTCCGCAACCACATCAAGCAGATCTATCGCAAGCTCGGCGTGCACTCCCAGGTCGAGTTGCTGGCGGCCATCCGCGAAGCCGCTTGAGCCTGACGGCTTCCGCCGGCTCTATTGTCCCGTCACGATGCGCGTCCACATGCGGTTTTGTGATCGCAGCAGCTTTGCGTCGTTGTTGTCCACCACGAACAGCTTGGCCTTCACGGCATCAGGCGGAAAGACGCCGGGATCGCTGGCTATGGCCTTGTCCATTAGCGGCAGGGACGCCGGTATCGCATTGGCGTAGGAGACATAGCTGGAATTAGCCGCGGCGATATCGGGCCGCAGATTGAAGTTGATCCAGGCTTGGGCGTTGTCGGGATGCGGCGCATCTTTCGGCACCGCCATCGTATCGAAGTTGATGAGCGTGCCTTCTCTGGGGATGGAATAGGCGACCTCCAGCTTCTTCACGGATTCCGCCGCGCGGGTCCTTGCCTGAAGTATGTCGCCAGACCAGCCCAAAACGACACAGATGTCGCCGTTAGCGAGGTCGTTGATGTATTTCGACGAATGGAAATAGCGGATGTAGGGCCGCACCTTGCTCATCAGCTCTTCGACCTTGGCGAGGTCCTCGGGGCTGGTCGATCTGGGGTTGAGGTGAAGGTAGTTCATCGCCATCGGGATGACTTCAGCCGGCGCATCGATCATGGCCACGCCGCAATCGGACAGCTTCTTGACCACATCGACGTCGAACACCATGGCGAAGGAATCCGTCGGCGCGTCAGGTAGCCGCTGCTTCACCGCGGCGACGTTGTAGCCGATGCCGTCGGTGACCGCCATATAGGGCACGGCATGCAGGTTCTGCGGATCGGCGCCGGCGATCAGCGCGAGGGCTTGCGGATCGATCTTCGAATGGTTCGCAAGCTTCGCTTTGTCGAGTTCCAGGAAAGCCCCCGCCTTCACCTGGTTTTTCAGGAACGGATAGGCTGAAGGATAGACCACGTCATATCCCGAACCGCCGGTGAGCAGCTTGGTTTCAAGCACCTCGTTGCCGTCATAGACGTCGTAACGAACCTTGATGCCCGTCTCCTTCTCGAATTTCTCGGCCGTGTCCGGAGCGATGTAGTCGGACCAGTTGTAGACGTTGACGATTTTTTCCTCGTCAGCCGAAGCGGCACTGGCGCAGATGCCGCACGTCAGCCCGGCAAGCAGGGTTGAGAAGATCAAAGCGCGCATGAGTGTTCTCCTTTTCACTGCCGGTTTTTGGCGGGCGTCATCCCTCAACGCCGTTGCGGGGCATAGACCGGCAAGGTGATGCAGGCGACATTGCCGCCGCCGAGCAGGATCTCGCGCGAGTTTTCGATGCCGACTATTCGGTGATCGGGAAACAACTCGGCCAGAGTCTGCTTGGCCTTCACATCGAGATCGCAGCCGAACTGCGGTACCACCACGACGCTGTTGCCCGGATAGTAGTTGATGTAGCTCGCCGCGATCCGGTTTCCGGCCGGTCGCGCCCAGGTCGAATCCAGCCGGTCCACGCTGTCGCTTTCTTCCGGCGTCATCTCGATCGGCAAGGGGTGGGGCAGCCGGTGAACTTCCAGCGCGCGGCCACGCGCATCACGGGCCGAACGCAACACCGCCTCGGCTTCGCGCACGATCTCATATTGTGGGTCGTCCCGATTGTCAGTCCAGCTCAGCACGACCACGCCGGGGCGCACGAAGCAGCAGACGTCGTCGACATGGCCGTCGGTCTCGTCGAAGGCAAAGCCGCGTGGCAGCCAGATGATGGTGTCGACACCGAGATAGTCACCGAGCTGGCGCCCCACCTCGGCCTTGCCGAGATGAGCGTTGCGATTTCGGTTGAGCAGGCATTGCTCCGTCGTGATGAGCGTACCTTGGCCATCACATTGCAACCCGCCACCCTCGGCGATCAGCGGTGCGCGATAGCGCTCCATGTTCTCGATTTCGAGCACTTTTTGCGCTGCCAGGTCATCCAGGTCCCACGGCGCGTAGAGGCCGCCGTCAAAACCGCCATAGGCGTTGAAGATCCAATCGACGCCACGCACGTCGCCTTGATCGTTGATGACGAAGTTGGGACCGCTGTCGCGCAGCCAGGAATCGTTGGTGGACATCTCCACGACACGCACATGGCCGGGCAATCGCGCCCTGGCATTCTGCCACTGCCGAGCAGAGGCCGCCACCGTCACCGGCTCGCTTTGCGCGATCGCCGCGGCGACATCCACGAACAGCTTTTGCGCGGGCTTGGCGCCGAGGCGCCAGGTGTCCGGTCGCTCCGGCCAAATCATCCAGCAGCCTGATTTGGGTTCGAATTCGCCGGGCGCGCGAAATCCATCCTGTTTCGGCCTTGTCGAGAGGGTACGGGGCATCTGGGGACCGCCGGGAAATGGAGTGATGACTTGCCCGGATCAGACGTTTTTGGGACCTTGTCCGTCAATGTCCCATTTGGGATATCGGTGTTGGCGGCTGTCTCCCGTTTGCAGAACGGCATTGCCTTCCCACGGTGATCGGCGCAAATCTCGACCGACGGCGTATGCCGGTGACGCAAGCAGTCGACGAAAGGGGAAAGCGGATGGATGCGACCGAACTGAAGGCCATGCAGGCGCCGCTGAAGCAGGCATATCGTGACGATGCTTCGCAGGCCCTGATCACGCTTCGCGCCAAGGGCTCGATCGACGACCAGTCGGTTGCCTGCAAGGTGGAGACGGGCAGGGCGCTCGCCATCGCCGGCCTGCATCCGGCAACAGGCGGTTCAGGTCTTGAGCTCTGCTCGGGCGACATGCTGCTGGAGGCGTTGGTCGCCTGCGCCGGGGTGACGCTGAAGGCGGTGGCGACGGCGCTCGAGTTCAAGCTCGGCGCCGCTACGGTGGAGGCCGAAGGCGATCTCGATTTTCGCGGCACGCTCGGTGTCGCCAAGGATGCACCGGTCGGCTTTCGCGCCATCCGGCTCTATTTCAACCTCGACACCGATGAGCCGCAGGAGCGGATAGACTCGCTGCTGAAGCTGACCGAGCGTTATTGCGTGGTGTTCCAGACCATCAGCCAGAAGCCGGAGCTTACGGTGAGCGCACGCCGCTGACGCTTACTGCGCTGACGGTTCTTCGGCGTCGCCCTCGTCAGTGAAGGGCGAGGCGCTCGGCACGCATTGCACCGACCAGCCGGCCGGTGTCGGCTGCTTCTGATATTCGGTGATGGCGGCGGTGCACTGTTCGCGCTTGTCGAAGGTGCTGGGCAGCACGACCATGCCGCCCTGCGGGCCGGCGATTACCAGATACCAGACCAACGCTGCTGCGGTCGTAGCCATGGGGATTTCCTTGTTCTGCCAGTTGGCGCTTGTTGTGGGAGTCGCTGTGACCCTACCAACTCCATGGAAATGACGAAAGCATGACCGCCGCACAGCTTCCCGCCGTCACATCACAGCCGCGTGATGTGACGGCGGGTTTCCCAGCCCGATTTCGAAGCGCAATCGGCTCAGTTGGTGGCAAAACAATAGAACAAGCCATCGCCCCCGGTGCCCTTCAGCGCCTCCTGGCTGCAGCCGCCGCGCGAGGCGTGCGAGGAATTCCAGGATTTGGCGGCTGCCGAATCGTCGAGGCCCGTGCGGTCATGATGGCCCATCATAGCGGTGCCTTCCGCCCCGCTCATCGTCCAGTCGCCGCAGGTCTGCTCGGCGATCTTGGTGCCGTCGGGCTTGGAGCCGGTCAGCACGTCGTGGCGGTTCGGCGTGTCGCCGCGGCCGTTGACCACTTCGCCTTTCTCGTCGAGCGCCGTCTGCTTGGTGATGCCGTTGGCATCGCTGTGCAACGAGGCGACGTCGTCAGCGATCTTGACGCCCTTGGCGTTCACCCACGGCCCCTTGCCGATGTGGTCGCGCGCGTCAGTGTCGCTGGTCGACAGATAGGCAGCCCAGGTCTTGCCGGTGACACCGGCGGCTTCCGCCAGCGATGCGCAATGCGCGTCGGCGCCCTTGAGGCCGCCGAGGTCGGCGCCCTTGCCGGAACCGACACTGGTGACGAAGAAGCTCATCTTGGCATCTTGCGAGAGGGCTGCGCCGACTGTGGCGGCGAGGGCGGCCGTGACGGCGGTGGTGGCAACGAGAAGCAGTTTACGCATGTCGGTCCTCCGGTTGGTCTTCGACGGGTTACGTCAGAAGAAACGTTGCGGGAGGCCTGTTTAATCCCTACGCATGTCGCCTAAAAGTGTGCAGCGGTTTTTGGGAAACCGACATGCGTCAAAAAGGTTCAAGTTTTATTCGGGCTGCCTGTAGGCGACGAAGCGATTGTGCTTGGCCTGGAAGATCAATCCGGTCTCTTTCAGCTCCGGGCTGGCCAGCGGTACGATGCGTTTGGCGATCTCGGCGGGGTGCGGCAACGTCTCGGGATCTTCGCCCGGCACTGCCTGGGCCCGCATGGCGGTGCGGGTGGCGCCGGGGTCGGCGGCGTTGACCCGGAGCGGCAGGCTCTGCGTCTCATGCGCCCAGGAGCGCATCATCGTCTCCACCGCGGCCTTGGAGGCCGCGTAGGGCGCCCAGAAGGCACGCGCCGAGTGCGCTGCGTTGGAAGACAGGATGATCGCTCGTCCAGCATCGGAAAGCCGCAGCAGAGGGTCGACCGAGCGGATCAGCCGCCAGGTCGAGGTGACGTTGATGGTCATCACCTTCTCGAAGGTTTTTGCTTCGACATGACCGATCGGCGAAATGACGCCGAGAACGCCGGCATTGGCGACGAGAATGTCGAGCTTGCCCCAGCGTTCGTGGATGGCGCCGCCCAGGCGGTCGATGCCGGCCATGTCGGCGAGGTCGAGCGGCACCAGTGTCGCTTGGCCGCCGGCCGCCTTGATCTGGTCGTCGAGCTCTTCCAGTCCTCCGACAGTGCGCGCCACTGCAATGACATGCGCGCCGGCGGCAGCCAATTCCTTGGCAATGAAATAGCCGATGCCGCGCGAGGCGCCGGTGACGACAGCAACGCGGCCGGTAAGGTCGAGGGTCATGCGAGAATTTCCGTGAGGTCGGCGTGAAACACCCCCCTCTGCCCTGCCGGGCATCTCCCCCTCAAGGGGGGAGATTGGACTTCGCCGAAGTTGGCTCTGGCTTTGCAGCCTTGGCGATTGGCGAAAGTCGATAGTTCAGCCGATCTCCCCCCTTGAGGGGGAGATGTCCGGCAGGACAGAGGGGGGTAAACTGGCGAAGGCAACTGATAAACCAGCACCCTACGTCCCGCTTGTCGCCAGCAGCGACAGCGTGCGCACGTTGTCGTGGCCTTCGAAGTCGAGCAGGCGGGTTGGATACTGGCCGGTGAAGCAGGCATCGCAGAATTGCGGCTGGTCGTTGTCGCGGCTGGCCTCGCCGACCGCGCGGTAGAGCCCGTCAATGGTGAGGAAGCCGAGCGAATCGACGCGAATGAACTCGGCCATCTCCTCGATCGACATGCGCGATGCCAGGAGCTTCGATTTCTCCGGCGTGTCGACACCGTAGAAACAGGAGGCGCGCGTCGGCGGTGAGGCGATGCGCATATGCACCTCCTTGGCACCGGCATCGCGCACCATCTGCACGATCTTCTGGCTGGTGGTGCCGCGCACGATACTGTCGTCGACCAGCACCACGCGCTTGCCCTCGATCATGCGGCGGTTGGCATTGTGCTTCAGCTTGACGCCCATGTGGCGGATCGAATCGCCCGGCTGGATGAAGGTGCGGCCGACATAATGATTGCGGATGATGCCGAGCTCAAAGGGAATGCCGGCCGCCTGGCTGAAGCCGATCGCCGCCGGCGTGCCCGAATCCGGCACCGGCACGACGATGTCGGCCTCGACCGGGCTTTCGACCGCCAGTTCGGCGCCGATACGCTTGCGCACCTCATAGACGTTGCGGCCTTCGACCGAGGAATCCGGCCGCGCGAAATAGACATATTCGAAGATGCAGAAGCGGGTCTTCTGCGGCTCGAAGGGGAACAGGCTCTCGATGCCCTTGGAGGTGACGACGACCATCTCGCCGGGCTTCAGATCGCGAACGAAACGCGCGCCGATGATGTCGAGCGCGCAGGTTTCGGAGGCCAGGATCCAGGCGCCGTCGAGATCGCCGAGCACCAGCGGCCGGATGCCGAGCGGATCGCGGCAGCCGATCATCTTCTTGGCCGTCATCGCCACCAGCGAGAAGGCGCCCTCGACCTGCCGCACAGCATCGATGAAACGCGAGTTCAAATCGCGCTCCTTGCTGGTGGCGACGAGGTGCAAAAGCGTCTCGGTATCGGAGGTGGAGGAGAAGATCGCGCCTTGCTTCTGCAGCGCGCGCTGCACGGTCATGGCGTTGGTCAGATTACCGTTGTGGGCGACGGCGAAGCCGCCATCGGCCAATTCGGCGAAAAAGGGCTGGATGTTGCGCATGCCGGCACCGCCGGTGGTGGCGTAGCGCGTATGGCCAATGGCGCGATTGCCTTGCAGGCTGTCGATGACGCGCTGCTTGGTGAAGGTGTCGCCGATCAGGCCGACATGGCGTTCGACATGGAACTGACTGCCGTCATAGGAAACGATGCCGGCCGCTTCCTGGCCGCGATGCTGCAGCGCATGCAGGCCCAATGTAACGATTGCCGCGGCGTCCTGCCGGCCGAAAATGCCGAACACACCGCATTCGTCGTGGAAATGGTCGTCGGCCTCGGCGGAAAGCACGTCGTCTGCGTCTGCCATCTTAAGCTCCGCTAAAATCGCCATATAATGCGGGTTCGCGCCGAAAGCAACGCGGGCCGTGCGGTCGTTCACACCATCGTCAGATCCTGACGCCGTTTTCGGCGTCAGTTTGCCGGTGCCGCCGGTGCCGGAGCGTTGTTTGCCGGTGGTGTTGCGTCATTGTCGTCAGGCGCCGGCGTGTTGGCATCGTCGCCGCCCGCCGGAGCATCCGCGGCCGGTGCGTCCGGAGCAGCTGGCGTCCCGGCGGCCGGCTGATTCGGATTGAGCTTCTTGAGGATCGCGTTTTCCGGATCCTCGGGCAGCAGGCTTTCGAGCTTGGCCCCGATCTGTTCGAGCAGCGGCCGCGACTTGGCCTCCGTGACCCAGGCTGGTGCCTTGGCGCCTGCCAGCCAGTTGAAGAACAGCAGGGCGACGGCAACGACCAGGATGCCGCGCGCGGCGCCGTAAAGGAAACCCAGCGTACGATCGAGTGCGCCGATCCTGGAATCGATGATCCAGTCTGCGAGTTTCATGGTGATGACCGAGACGACGATCAACGCGATGATGAAGACCACGCCGGCGGCCGCCGCCATGGCGACCTTTTCATTCTCGATGTAGGGCGCGAGGTAAGGCACAACCGGCTTGTAGAAGAAGAACGCCGCAGCTGCCGCCGCTGCCCAGGAGACGACGGACAGGACTTCGCGCGAGAAGCCGCGAACCATGGCGAGCATCGCCGAGACCAGAGTGAAGCCGACGAGAATTCCGTCAAGCAGCGTAATCGGCATGTCTTTCGCCCCACTCCATGAGCCGCATTATAACGCGGAGCATCGGGCTCTGGGTCCGATGCTCTAGTCTTCTTCGTCCACGCGACTTCGGCGTGAGCCGGCTATGCGTGCCACGAGGTCGGCAAGCTCGGTCGGCTGGAAAGAACCGGCCCCGATCCCCCCGGCCAGTTCCCCGCTGCCCGAGGGCAGAACCGCGCTTCCAAAACCCAGCTTCTCGGCTTCCTTGAGGCGCTGTTGCGCATGCGCAACCGGCCTCACGGCGCCCGAAAGGCTGATTTCGCCGAAATAGACGCAATCGGCGGGAAGGGCAAGACCGGTGAGCGAGGAAACCAGGGCGGCAGCCACTGCCAGATCGGCCGCAGGCTCCGAAATCCGGTAGCCTCCGGCGACATTGAGATAGACATCGTGGCTGCCGAAGCGCACCCCGCAATGGGCTTCGAGAACCGCCAGGATCATCGACAGCCGGGCGCCGTCCCAGCCGACGACGGCGCGGCGCGGCGTGCCGAGCGAGGAGGGTGCGACCAGTGCCTGGATCTCGACCAGCACCGGCCTTGTCCCCTCCATGCCGGCGAAAACCGCCGCCCCCGGCGATTTGGCATGGCGTTCGCCAAGGAAAAGCTCGGACGGATTGGCGACCTCGCGCAGGCCCTTGTCCGACATTTCGAAGACGCCGATCTCGTCGGTCGGTCCAAAACGGTTCTTCACCGTGCGCAGGATGCGGTAGTGGTGGCCGCCTTCGCCTTCGAAGTAGAGCACGGCGTCGACCATGTGCTCGACGACGCGCGGCCCGGCGATCTGGCCTTCCTTGGTGACGTGGCCGACCAGTACGATCGCCGCGCCTGTGGATTTCGCATAGCGGATCATCGCCTGGGCGGCGGCGCGCACCTGGGTAACGGTGCCCGGCGCCGAATCGGCAAGGTCGGTCCACAGCGTCTGGATCGAATCCAGGATGACGAGATCAGGCCGCTTGCCGTCGGCGATCGTCGCCAGAATGTCCTCGACATTGGTCTCGGCGGCAAGTTCCACCGGAGAAGAGGCGACGCCAAGCCGCTGCGCCCGCAGCCTGATCTGCGCGACCGCCTCTTCGCCTGAGACATAGACGATGCGGTGGCCTTTTGATGCCAGAGCCGCGGCCGCCTGGGTGAGCAGGGTCGACTTGCCGATGCCGGGGTCGCCGCCGACCAGCAGCGCCGAGCCGCGCACGAAACCGCCGCCGGTGGCGCGGTCGAGTTCGCCAATGCCCGAGATGATGCGTGGCGCGTCCTCGATATCGCCGGACAGCGTGGTCAGCACCACCGCGCGGCCCTTGCGGGCGTTGCGCGTGTTGGCTGGTCCTGAGCCGATGCCGCCGGACGTGCCTTCCTCGACCAGCGTGTTCCACTCGCCACAGGCATCGCATTTGCCAGCCCAGCGCTGATGCACCGATCCGCAACTCTGGCAGATGAATTGGACCCGGGATTTGGCCATCAGAGGGATGCCATGCCGTGACAGGTTAGCGGGACAGCGCCCCCCTCTGGCCTGCCGGCCATCTCCCCCTCGAGGGGGGAGATTTGCAGCTTCAGCGCTTGCGCCTTCCTTTCGATGCCAAAAATTGGCGAAAGGATCGATGACATCCAATCTCCCCCCTGGAGGGGGAGATGTCCGGCAGGACAGAGGGGGGCGCCAAGGAACGAGACCTGTCTCAATAGGTCACTCGAACCTTTCCGGCAGATGATGCTCCTCGGCAAGGTCGGAGAAGCGGGTGAACTCGCCCTGGAAGGCAAGGCTGACGGTGCCGGTCGGGCCATGGCGCTGCTTGGCGATGATCACTTCCGCCTTGCCCTGGACCTCGATCATCTTCGTCTCCCAGGCGAGATGCTCGGGCGTGCCTTTCTCCGGCTCCTTGTTCTTGATGTAATATTCCTCGCGGTACACGAACAGCACGACGTCGGCGTCCTGCTCGATCGAGCCCGATTCGCGTAGGTCGGACAGCTGCGGATGTTTGTCGTCGCGGCTTTCGACCTGACGCGAGAGCTGTGAGAGCGCGATGATCGGCACGCCAAGTTCCTTGCCGAGCGCCTTCAGTCCGGTGGTGATCTCGGTGATTTCCTGGACGCGGTTCTGCGACGCCTTGGCGGACGAGCCTTGCATCAGCTGGATATAGTCGATGACCATCAGGTCCAGCCCGCGCTGGCGCTTGAGGCGGCGGGCGCGAGCCGCGAGCTGGGCGATCGAGATGCCACCCGTCTGGTCGATGTAGAGCGGGCGCTTGTGGTTCTCCTGCGTGTAGGCGACGAGCTTGCCGAAATCGGCTTCCGTCAAATCGCCGCGCCGGATTTTCGACGATGGGATCTCGGTCTGCTCGGAGATGATGCGGGTGGCCAGCTGCTCGGACGACATTTCGAGCGAGAAGAAGCCGACGACGCCGCCATTGGCCGCCTTGACGGAGCCGTCGGCCTGTTGGGCGGGCTCATAGGCGGCAGCGATGTTGTAGGCGATGTTGGTGGCCAGCGACGTCTTGCCCATGCCCGGGCGGCCGGCGATGATGATCAAATCCGAAGGCTGCAGGCCGCCCATGCGGTGGTCGAGATCGCGCAGGCCGGTGGCAATGCCAGACAGGTGGCCATCGCGCATATAGGCCGCGCTGGCCATGTCGACGGCATTCTTCAACGCATCGGAAAAGCTTTCGAAACCGCCATCGTAGCGGCCGTTTTCGGCCAGCTCGAACAGCCGCCGCTCGGCATCCTCGATCTGTTCGCCGGGCGCCATGTCGACCGGCGCGTCATAGGCGATGTTGACCATGTCTTCGCCGACGGTGATCAGCGCGCGGCGCGTCGCAAGGTCATAGATGGCGCGGCCATAGTCGGTGGCGTTGACGACGGTCACAGCCTCGACCGCCAGCCGCACGACATATTGCGCCATCGTCATGTCGCCGACCTTCTCGTCGGCCGGCAGGAAGGTTTTCAGCGTGATCGGCGTCGCGACCTTGCCCATGCGGATGAACTCGGACGCCACCTCGAAGATCTTGCGGTGCAGCGGCTCGTAGAAGTGGCTGGCCTTGAGGAAGTCCGAGACGCGATAGAAGGCGTCGTTGTTGACGAGGATGGCGCCGAGCAGCGCCTGCTCGGCCTCGATATTGTTGGGCGCTTCACGATAAAGCGGTGTTTCCGCCACGCCGAATTTTCGCGCTGCTTCTGCCATGATGTCCCCGATTTCGATCCCGGCTTCTCGATATCAGAACGTGACAAGTCCATGCTGACTTATCTGCACCAGTGCCTGTCCAATGAGCTTTGATACCCGCGATTCACAGCCAAGATTTTTCGGTGGAAAGAATCACAATTGACTCGAATCGAAAGACGAATGTATCGCGTCTATAGGGAGAACAAAACAGGAAAACAAGCACTGGTTTCCTGTGCCGCCACTCCGGTTCAAAGCTGATTGAGGCGCGCCTCGATAAACCGGCGCTCCGCCGGTTGCCGGCTCAACTCGAGCGCCCGCCGGTAGGAGGTCTTTGCCGCTTCGGTCAAGCCAAGCCTGCGCTGCATATCGGCCCGCGCCGCATGCGCCAGATGGTAGCCGTCCAGCCCGCCCTGTGCCATGACCGCTTCGATTGCCGCCAGTCCGGCCTGCGGGCCGTCGCGCATGGCGATAGCCGCGGCGCGGTTGAGCGCCACGACCGGTGAAGGATCGACACGGGTCAGCACATCGTAAAGCGCGACGACCTGCGCCCAGTCGGTTTCCGTCGTGCCTGCCGCCTCGGCGTGGACGGACGCAATGGCCGCTTGCAGGATGTAAGGTCCGATGCGGCGCGAGGCGATCGCCTTGCCGATCAGGCTGTCGGCCTCGGCGATCAGCGCGCGGTCCCACAGCGTGCGGTCCTGGTCTTCCAGCAGCACGAGATCGCCGCTGGCGTCGACCCGCGTTGCGCGCCGTGCCTCGTGCAGCAGCATCAGGGCCAGCAGCCCTTGCGCCTCCGGCTGGTCGAGCAGATCGACCATCAGCCGGCCGAGCCGGATCGCCTCGGCACACAGGTCGGCCCGCGTCAGGTTCGGCCCCTCGGTTGCCGCGTAACCCTCGTTGAAGATCAGGTAGATGACCTGCAGCGCGCTCTCGAGCCGCGCCGGCAGGTCGCCGCGGTCGGGCATCTCGTAGGGGATGGCCTCGTCCCGGATCTTCGCCTTGGCCCGCACGATGCGTTGCGCAATGGTTGGTGCCGGCGTCAGATAGGCGCGGGCGATCTCCTCGGTGGTCAAGCCACCCACTTCGCGCAGGGTCAGGGCAATGCGTGCATCCGGCGTCAGCGCCGGGTGGCAGCAGACGAAAATGAGCCGCAATTCATCGTCCTGGATGTCTTCCGGCATGGCTGGTTCCGGCGTCGGCTCGGCCAAAGCCGTGAGCTCGGGCAGGGCCCCGGTCAGCCGCGCTTCCCGGCGCCAGCGGTCGATTGTTCTGAAGCGGCCGACCGAGACCAGCCAGGAATAGGGATTGGCCGGCACACCCTGGCGCGGCCATTGTTCGGCGGCAGCAGTGAAAGCCTCGTGCAAGGCCTCCTCCGCCGCGTCGAAACCGCCGAGCAGGCGGATCAAGGTTGCCAGCACGCGCCGCGCCTCGGTGCGGTAGGCCGCCTCCAGGGCGTTGCGCGGGCTGGTGGTGCTCACAGGACAGGCGGCGGCTGACTGAAGTCGACGACCGGGCGGACTTCGACAAAGCCGATCGTTGCCAGCGGATGGCCGCTTGCCACCCGCACCGCCTCGTTGAGATCACGAGCCTCGATGACGATGATGCCGCCCAGGATTTCCTTGGTCTCCATGAACGGGCCGTCGACGGTCGACATCTTGCCGTCGCGGACCTGCACGGTCATCGCCTCTTCCGGCAGCACCAAGGCCTCGGCGGTTACGAAGTGGCCGCTGGCTTTGAGCACCTCGTCATATCCGGAGCACTCGGCCAGCACGGCATTGGCCTCCGGGCTGCCACCGAACAATGTTTTGGGGTGGTAGTAGATGAGACAGGCGTAACGCATGGTGGGTTTCCTTTTCCAGGATTGTCGAAAACTAGGGTTCTTGGGATCAGGCGTCGAGGATCGGCACAAAGCCGCCATGGACCCGCCGCTGGTTGTCGTAGGGCACGGTGTCGGCATACATGCGCGGATCGGCAATCACCTTTTTCCAGGCGTCGTCGCGCACCTGCTTCGACGGCCATTCGACCCAGGCATAGACGACAACCTCGTCGCCCGTCGCTTTCACGGCGCCACGGTAATCGGTGATCTTGCCGTCGGGAACATCGTCGCCCCACGCTTCGACGACGCGGCTTGCGCCGTGCTCTTTGATCACCGCAGCCTGCTTCGCCGCCACGGCAAGGTAGGCTTGCTTGTTGGCGGCCGGCACCGGCACCAGCGAGCCATCGATATAGCCGGTCTTGCCAGTCGTGTTCAGGTCGATGAACGGCGTGAAGCCACCGATGATCATGCGCTTGCCGTCAAAGGGCATTGACGCGCCGATCTCCACGATGCGCGGGTCGCTCATCATCGTCTGATAGGCCGCGTCCGCCGCCGCCTTGTCCGCGTATTCGTGCCACGAAAAGGTGATGACTTCATCCGGCTTTGCCTTCACGGCGCCTCTGAAGTCGGTGGTCTTGCCGCCGGGTACGTCGTCACCCCATCCTTCGACCATGCGGGTGGTGCCGAACTCCTTCAGCACCGATGCCGCCTTGGCGACATGCCTGCGATAGGCCTCCTTGTGGGCGGCGGGCACCGCGGCGACAAATCCTGCGATATAGCTCATTGCGTTTCTCCCGTTGGCTTGATGCCGTCTGACACTCTTGGCGTCTCGAAAGGTCCGAGAACGCCATGGTCGAACGGCACGGCCTGGATTCGACATCGCTCCGAAATTTTTCTTCGGCGCGGTCGCAAACGCCGCTACTGCCTATTCGGAAGCCAGCCTGTCGCCCCAGTCCAACCGCCGGGCCAGCTTGAAGTCGGCGCCGTCGCGCTTGGTGAACAAGCGCTCGGCGGCAGTGCCGTCGTCTCGGCAAAGCTTGAGCAGAACCTTGCCGGAACCGGACTTCGGTGGCGCAAGAACCCGCGCCTGGTGTGATGTGGGTCCGTCGCGAGAAGCCGCGACATAGATGAACTTCTCGTCTTCCCACGGCACGTCGGCGTCCTTGGCCAGTCGGTGCAGGCGCGAGCGGGCGACGCGGCGGGAAAAGTGGCACCAGTCGGGCGGGGCAAGCGGGCAGGGCGCCTGATGCGGGCAAGGCGCAAGCACAGGCGCGCCCGCCTCGATAAGTTGCCGGCGTACGGCAAGGATGCGCTGCCAGCCGGCCGGCGTACCGGGCTCCACGACCAGCAGCGTGTCGGCGGTGAGTTGCCAGAGCCGGTCGATGAGCTTCGGCAATGATGCCGGGGCGATCTCGTCGAGCACATAGGCGCACGTCACCAGATCGGCTGGCTTGATGTCGGCAAGGTCGATGGTGGCGTCACCCGCCAGCCACCCCGTCTGGGCGGCAATCGCACCGGCGGCAAGCGTCTCGCCGACCTTGCGCACCGCCGCGCTGGCTTCCAACAGCACCGCCTGTTCCAAATCGGGCCACTGATCGGTCGTGGCCCAAAGCACCGTACCAGGGCCCGCGCCGACATCGAGCAGGCTCCTGGGTTGAAAGCCGGGCTTTGCGTCGCTCAGCGCGTCGAGGCTGGCGCGGACCGCGGCATAGGTCGCCGGCAGCCGCGTCGCCAGATAGGCTTTCACCGCCAGGTCCTCGGCCATGTGCAAACGGCCGTCACGCAACTCGGCACGATAACGGTCGGACAGTGTTTTTGCCGCTTGCTTGAGTACCGTCAGCGGAACGTTTTCGAGCAGACGCTCGACACCTTGGCGAAGGGATGCCGGCAACTCCATCTCACGCGCCCCGCGGGACGAGAAGGATCACCGAAGCACCGACGATGCAGAGCGCGGCACCGCCAAGATCCCAGCGGTCGGGGCGAACGCCCTCCACCAGCCACAGCCAGCCAAGCGACGCCGCGATGTAGATGCCGCCATAAGCGGCGTAGGCGCGACCGGCGGCTGACGTGTCGACCAGCGCCAGCAGGAAGCCGAACAGGGCAAGCGAGGCGAGGCCGGGGAGCAGCCACAGCGGCGACTTTTCCAACCGCCACCAGGCCCAGAATGAAAAGCAGCCGGCGATCTCGGCCAGAGCGGCGGCGGCATAGAGGACAAAGGTCATGAAAAAGGTCCCGCAACGGTCACGGGACCTTTTTCGGTGCAGGCGCCGGCAATGGCAAGCGGCAATGCTATTCCTGGTCGGCTACCTTGCGGCGGCGAGCCGGCTTGGCGGTCGGGCTCTTTTTGACGGGAGCCGTTTCACGATGCCCCATATCGCGCATCTCGAGCGCTTTTTCGCATTTGGCCATGTAGTCGCGTGTCATCGGCAGCGTATCGTTCTTCTTGGCGATCTGGATCTGGAAGATCACCAGATCCTGCCAGCGGAAGGCGGCTTCCGAGGCCGCGAGATAGAATTCCCACATGCGGCAGAAGCGCTCGTCATAGATCGCCTTGGCCTTGTCGCGGTTGGCAGCGAAGCGCTCGCCCCAGTGCTTCAGCGTATCGGCATAGTGGAGCCGCAGGATCTCGACGTCGGTGACGACCAGGCCCGACTTCTCGATCGCCGGCATGACTTCCGAGAGCGACGGGATGTAGCCGCCCGGGAAGATGTATTTGCGGATGAAGGCGCTGGTCGCCCACGGCACGCCGGAACGGCCGATCGTGTGCAACAGCATGACGCCATCGGGCTTGAGCAGCGTCGCGCTCTTGTCGAAGAAGGTGCGGTAGTGGTTGACGCCGACATGCTCGAACATGCCGACCGAGACGATGCGGTCGAAACGCTCGTTGAGTTCGCGGTAGTCCTTGAGCTCGAAATGCACGCGGCTTTCCAGCCCTTGCGCATGCGCCCGGTCGGTGGCGACGCCATGCTGCTCGGTCGACAGCGTCACGCCCTGCACGTCGACGTCGAACGCCTTGGCGAGGTAGAGGCCAAGTCCGCCCCAGCCGGAGCCGATGTCGAGCACAGTCTGGCCAGCCTTCAGCCGGAGCTTGGCGGCTATGTGGCGTTTCTTGGCGGCCTGCGCTTCGTCGAGCGTCATGTCCGGCTGCTCGAAATAGGCGCAGGAATACTGCATGTCCTCGTCGAGGAAGAGCCGGTAGAGGTCGCCCGACAGATCGTAGTGCCGCTGCACGTTGCGCCGCGAGCGCGAGGCGGTGTTGATCTGCTGCAGCCGGCGGAAGGCGTGGCGCAGGCCCTCAATGGCCTTTGACCAGGTGGCGTCGATGCCGCCGCTGCCCATGTTCTGGAAGGCGATGCGCATCACGCCCAGCACGCCGCCTTCGAGAATGTCGAGTTCGCCGTCCATGTAGGCTTCAGGCACAGCCAGCATCGGATCGAAGGTGATGGCGCGCTCGGCATGAGCGGTCTTGATGTGCATGTGCACCGGTTCGCCGCTGCCGTCGCCGAAACCCACCGCCGTGCCCTTGGGGCCGGTTACCCTAAGATTGCCGGTGCGCACCAGGCGGTCGAGAACGCGCTTCAACAGAATATTCATGACCAAATGTCCCCTCTCGGCCAGACAGGCTGCCTTGGCGCGTAACCGCGAAAATCGGGATCGATTTCGCCGGAGGTCTTGCACCGAACCAAAGTTGCACAGCGTGCTTTGCGCGGCCAAAGGACGCGCGACGCCGTAGTCTGCAACAATATATAGGGGTTCGAAAAGTTCCATTTGGCACAAAAATGCCCGGGCGAGAGGCCCGGGCATTGGTCCAGCATGGCTGGATGACGGCAAAGTGATAGGAGCTTGGCCTTAAGTCGTGATCAGCCCATGACTCCAATCGTCTTGCGAGGTGTGATCAAGCGTTGTCTTCGCCGCCCTCGAACTCGGTGTTCGGATCGAAGAAGTTCTCCGGCCGGGCGTTGTCGTTGATGTCGTCGCCATAGATGGCTTCGGCGGTGGTCAGTGTCTCGCCCTTGGCCTGGCGCTCGGCTTCGTCGGCCGTGCGGGCGATGTTGAGAGTGACGGTGACCTCGACTTCCGGATGCAGCGCGATCGCCACATTGGTGACACCGATGGTCTTGATCGGCTGGTTGAGCAGGATCTGGTTGCGGTTGATCGAAAAACCTTCCGCCGTCAGCAGATCAGCGATGTCGCGGGTCGAAACGGAACCGTAAAGCTGGCCGGTTTCGCCGGCGGAGCGAACGGCGATGAAGCTCTTGCCGTCGAGCTTTTCAGCGACCTGGGCTGCTTCCGACTTGCGCTCGAGGTTGCGGGCTTCGAGTTGGGCGCGCTGGCCTTCGAACTTCTTCTTGTTGGCTTCGTTGGCGCGCAGCGCCTTGCCCTGCGGCAGCAGGAAGTTACGGGCGAAGCCATCCTTGACCTTGACGGTATCGCCCATCTGGCCGAGGCGGGAAACGCGTTCGAGAAGAATGACGTCCATGGGTTTGTTCCTTCGGTTGGGCGTTCAATCGATCGATGAGATCGGCGCCGAGTGTCTTGGGAACAGGCAGGAAGCTTGAGCGCCTTTGGCGCTGGTGTCGCTGTCCTGCCTGTTGCGGCAGTTAGAGGTTTTGACCTCAACCCGGGATTTTCAATGCATGTCGCCCAAAAGTGGTCCCGGTTTTGGGACAACGACATGCATCAAATCATGTTCAACCCTGCGGCGCCCGTCGCCGTGGGAGAAGAGCGGGCGGCGAACCGCCCGCATTGAGATATTAGCGAACCACGTAGGGCAGCAGGCCGAGGAAGCGGGCGCGCTTGATCGCCTTGGCGAGTTCGCGCTGCTTCTTCTGGCTGACGGCGGTGATGCGCGACGGCACGATCTTGCCGCGCTCGGAAATGTAGCGCTGCAGCAGACGCACGTCCTTGTAGTCGATCTTGGGCGCGTTGGCGCCGGAGAACGGGCAGGTCTTGCGGCGGCGATGGAATGGGCGCCGGGTCGGGATCTGATTGATGTCGACCATTATTCTGCACCCCCTTCAAAGCCTTCGCGCGGACGGCGCGGACCACGATCGGCACCAGCGTCGCCGAACGAGCGCGGCGGACGATCGCCACGGTCGCCGCGATCACGATCGCCGAACGAACGCGGACCACGGTCGCGGTCGCCGAAGCCGCCGCGTTCCGAGCGCTCTTCGCGCTTCTGCATCATGGCCGACGGGCCTTCCTCATGCGCCTCGACCTTGATGGTCAGGAAACGCAGCACGTCTTCGGACAGGCCCATCTGGCGCTCCATCTCGTTGAGCGCGGCCGCCGGGCAATTCAGGTCCATCAGCGTGTAGTAAGCCTTCCGGTTCTTGTTGACCCGGTAGGTGAGGGACTTCAGTCCCCAGTTCTCGACCCGGCCGACGGACCCGCCATTTGCGGAGATGACACCCTTGTACTGTTCGACAAGCGCATCGACCTGCTGCTGCGAGAGGTCCTGCCGGGCAAGAAACACATGTTCGTAAAGAGCCATTATGTCTTATGCCTTTCTTCGTTTCTCTCCCGGTTCCCGGCGGCAAAAGCCTCTGCAACTTCTCTGACCCGCAAACCCTCGAAGGGGCAGGGGGAAGAAAGGAGCATGACGAGACGGTCGAGAGCGGAGACACGGGAGGCGGAAGCACTTCCGGCTTCACACGAAGGTTCTAAAAACCTCCGGCCCTCCGTTCAGCCCCCAGCAAGGACCGGCAGATTGCGGGCGTCTATACAGCAATCCGGCCGCAAAGCAAGGGCAAGCGGCATTCCCGTGTGTCACAGCCGACAACCGGAGAGCCGCGACCGCTGAAGTTTTGGTTTCCGGCAACCACGTCTTAACCACACCAGAAGGTTGTGTGGAGTTGAAGCCTGCCGTCAACGGTCGATTCATCATGGAAGGCGCAAAAGCCCGGACAACCGCGCAAAAGCGGCAAGCATTTCCGGGGGTAAGGATGCTTCTCAACAAATTCTGGCGCTCGAAGAGCGGCAATTTCACGCTCGTGCTGGGACTGGGCTTGCCGGTCATCCTGACGGCTGTCGCTTTCGCAACCGATGTCTCGACCCTTATGCGGGCCAAGAGCAATTTGCAGAACGCTCTCGATTCGGCAAACCTTGCGTCTTCGCACCTTGGCGATCTCGACATCACCCGCAACGACGCTTTCAACCGCTATTTCCAGGCCAACGTCGGTCATGGCGAGCTCGGCAATGCGCAGGCGACGTTGACTGTCGACAAGGGTGTCAACTTCGTCAAGACAAAGGCGGTCGCCTCGGCGGACGTCAATCTCAACTTCGCTTTCCTCTTCGGCGACAGCAAGCACATCGTGGTGAATGCCTCGGCGGTCGAATCGAACAACCAGCTCGAAGTCGTGCTGGTGCTGGACAACACCGGCTCGATGGCCGGCGCGCGCATGACGGCGCTGAGGACGGCGACAAAATCGTTGCTCGACACGCTCGAAGCGGCGAAATCGCCAACGCGCAAGATCCGCGCCTCGCTGGTTCCTTTCGTAACGGCCGTCAACGTCAATGGCGACGGCTTCGACCCGTCCTGGATCGACATGGACGGCAAGTCCTCAACCAACGGCGTCAATTTTCCCGTCATCGACGGCAAGCGGCCGAACCACATGGCGCTCTTCAAACAGCTCAAGAAGACCGGATGGACCGATGCCGGATGGAATGGCACCGGATGGAAGGGTTGTGTCGAGGCGCGGCCAGGCGCTTACAATATCTCCGACACGCCACCCGACCCGGCCAAGCCCGACACGCTGTTCGTGCCGTACTTTGCGCCGGACGATCCCGAAGATGCCCAAAAGCCGTCTGGCTCCTATGGCAATTCGGATAAATACTACAACAACTCCTATCTCAACGACGTCAGCGACAAAACCAGGCTTGCCCAGTCGGGCATCAACATTCTGGGCATCGATCTCAGCAACCTGCTCGGCAATCTCATCGAACTTTTGTCGCCCGATGACAGGGCTGCCAGGGAAAAGATCGCCAAATATGTTGCGCCCGCCAAGGAACTCATCACCGAGATAGGCTCTCCCATCACTGTCGGCCCGAACCGTGCGTGTCCGACTCCGGTGGTCCCCCTGACCGACGATTTCGACAAGCTGCGCAAGGCGGCCAGTCAGATGACCGAGTGGAACGGTTCGGGCACCAATGTCTCCGAGGGCCTGTCATGGGGTATGCGGGTGCTGTCGCCCGCCGCGCCCTACACCGATGGAGCGCCGTGGAAGACGCCCGGAATCAGCAAGATCGTGTTGTTGCTCACCGACGGTGAGAACGTCGTCTATGGCGCCAGCCAACAGCTGACGAAGTCTGACTACACATCGTATGGCTATCTGGCCGGCGGCCGTTTCGGATCCGATAACCAGACGACGGCGGCACGCAACGTCGATGGCTGGACCAAAAGCGTCTGCACCCAATTGAAGGACCAGGGCGTGCAGATCTACACCATGGTGCTGCAGTCCGACACCGCAGCCAACCGTGCGCTTTACAGCGCATGCGCCTCTGATCCGAACGGCTATTACGCAGTCAACGATCCGACCAAATTGCCGGACGTCTTCCAGCAGATTGCCAACAAGTTCTCGAAGCTGCAATTGACGAACTGAACGCGCGATCCGAGACGGACCAGCCGGCTCTGAGGGAATCGCGGGTCTCAACTCGTATGGGCGGCGACAATCTTATCGACCGTTTCGGGGAAGAAGTCGGGCGCCGCGTGGCGTTTGCCGAACATCATATCGTACTGCAGCAGGCGGAAATCGCGGATCGCCGGATCGATCTCCTTCTGCCGCGCCCAATCGGGCGTGGCCTCGCCAGCCGGCGTCAGCAGCAAATTGCGGTCGACGACACGGTAGCGTTCGCTCATCTCGCCCAGGAAGCCGGTGTAGTAGGGATGACTGATGCCGGCCGTCTTCAGGATATGATAGGGCAGGAAGGCCGGGCTGACTGCGCCCATGTGCTCAGCCGGCCCGGTGCGGTTCGACCAGATGACCAGCGGCGTCTCATGATGCTCGAGAGCAGCCTCGGGCGACGCTTCCTTGCGCGGCGCGACATTGTCCTTCATGAAGCCGGTTTCGACGTAGACCGGTCCTAGCGGCGGCAGATGGTCGCCGAAGAAGGCGATCACGGTGGGGCGCGAGCGTGTCTTTGCCCATTCGACCAGGCGTTCGAGACCGCGATCGGCATCGGCTGAGCCTTCGGCGTAGCTGAGCAGCGATTCGCGTGCCCACTGGCTGATCGGCGCCTGCACCCTATGCGTGGGATTGTAATAGCGGTTCGGCTCGTAGGGACCGTGGTTTTGCAGGCTGACTGCAAAGAAGAACACCGGCTCGTCGCTGGCGTCGGCCTCGCTGATGATCTCGTCGGTCATTGCTGCATCCGATGCCAGTGGCCCGCGCTTTTGCATTGGCGGCAGCGTCTCTTCCGACTTGAAATCGTTGAAGCCGAAATCGGCGTAGACCGCGCCACGGTTCCAGAACCAGTTGGTGCCCGGATGGATGGCGCGCGCCCGGTAACCCTGGCTCTTCAGGAAGGTCGCGAGCGAAGGCGTCGGCGTGCGCACATATTGCTGGTAGGGGATGCTGCCGGCCGGCAGGAACGCGTTGGAGAAGCCGGTCAGCGCCTCGAACTCGATATTGGCGGTCATGCCGCCGAACTCCGGCGAGAACATCGAGCCCGAGCGCAGCGCCCGCACATTGGGGATTGGATCGGGCGTGATGGTGACGCCAGGCAGCTTGGTCGGATCCCAGAAGGATTCGCTCATGACGATGATGATGTCGGGCTTCTCGGCCGGAACCGAGGCGGTCACATCAGGCTTGGCGATCGCCGCGATCGCCTTGTCGGAATAGCCCGGCGGCGCCGAGACATGCGCCATCGGCACATTGAGCGCAAAGGCCAACGCGAAGCCGTTGGAGGCATAGTTTTCCTTCTGGTCCCACATGATCGGGATGATCTGCAGCCGGTCCCTGGTCCAGGAGAAGGTGGCGTAGTCCATGATCGAAACGAAGAAGGCGAGCAGCGGCACTGCCAGCGTCAGCCGGGCAAGACGGCCCTTGCGGCTGAGTGCGGGAACCTTGCGGCGCCACATCCGCCAGCCATAGACGAGCAGTGACAGGCCGGCGACGATGCCGACGACCATGGCGAGCGCGGTCATCGGCCGGTCGCGCACCAAAAGCGGCAGCAGCGCGAAGATCTGGCGGGCATAGAGGAAATCGGTCGGATAGAGCGGGTCGCCGAGATAATGCGACTTCTGGTGTCCGACGAAGGCAAGGGATAGCGTCAGCGGCGCGACGATCATCAGGCTGTGGTGGCTGCGGCCGAGCACCGCATCGAGGCCGATCAGGATCAGTGCGAACACGACGATGGTGGTCCAGCCCGGCTTGAGCGGTTGCAGGAAGAAGGAGATAGTTCCGGCAAAGTCGCCGCGCACGATCAGTTCGATGGCAAACACCAGGATGGCGGCGATCGCCAGGCTGATCAGCCCATAGCGCACGACCGGCCATCTCCGGCCGGGCAGATAGCCGGTGGAGGGATCGTCTTCCAGGAACTGTGCCGCGGCCTTGCCGGCGCGTTTCGAACTCTTTGCCACTTTAACTTCCCCACCCAGCGACAAGCACGTCACTCGATTGTCATGGAATTGTCACGCAAAGCTAGCGCCTGTGGCCAAAATAAGAAGAGCCAGCAAACGAATCGTGAGCGGTTTTCATCAGGAGTGATCGCCAAAAAGCCTTTCGGAACAGGCACTCGGCAGGCAAAGTCGACGCCGGGCAGCGGCGACCCGGGCTTGACTTGGCGCCCTGCCTTGCGTCACAGGCAAGAAAAACTCGTCTATCAGGCAAGCAAAACCAGCCCTTGGGAGCCCGCGCATGGCCGTTGCATTCACCTTTCCCGGACAAGGCAGCCAGGCAGTCGGCATGGGCAAGGATCTCGCCGACGCCTTTCCCGAGGCGCGCAGAATCTTCCAGGAAGTCGACGACGCGCTCGGCGAAAACCTGTCGAAGCTGATCTGGGAAGGGCCGGAAGAGACGTTGACGCTGACCGCCAACGCGCAGCCGGCGCTGATGGCAGTGTCGCTGGCCGCGATCCGGGCGCTGGAATCGCGCGGCTTCTCGCTGAAAGGCAAGGTCGCCTATGTCGCCGGCCATTCGCTGGGCGAATATTCAGCGCTCGCGGCCGCTGGCTTCGTTTCGGTTGCCGATGCGGCCAGGCTGCTGCGCATCCGGGGCAATGCCATGCAGGCGGCGGTGCCGGCCGGCGAGGGCGCCATGGCGGCGATCATCGGACTGGAACAGGCCGAAGTCGAAGCCGCTTGCGCGGAAGCCGCCAAAGGCTCTGTCTGTCAGATCGCCAACGACAATGGCGGCGGCCAACTGGTCATTTCCGGCGCCAGGGCCGCGGTCGAACTGGCGGCCAGACTGTGCACGGAAAAGGGCGCCAAGCGCGCGCTGATGCTGCAGGTGTCCGCGCCCTTCCATTCGGCGCTGATGGCGCCGGCCGCGAACGTCATGCGCGAAGCACTGGCCGGGGTGGCAAGGAACGCGCCGGTGGTTCCCGTCCTCTCCAATGTCACGGTCAGCCCGACCAGCGGTCCGGACGAGATCGCCCGCCGCCTGGTCGAACAGATAACCGGCCGCGTGCGCTGGCGCGAGACGGTGGAATGGTTCGGCGCGAACGGCGTCACCACGCTTTACGAGATTGGCGCCGGCAAGGTGCTTTCGGGACTGGCGCGCCGCATCAACCGCGACATCGCCACCGCGTCGGTCGGCTCCGCGGCTGAGGTCGAAGCAGCGTTAGCGGCGCTTGGTTGAACGGCCTGACTTGAATTCGCTGATGCGCGGCCACATGAATACGTCCATCGCAACTAAAGGTGCGGCATGTCCACATCGATCCGTCTTTCTCCAGAGGTCAGGCTACGCCTGGATGCTCTCGCGTCCAAGACCGGGCGCAGCAGGGCCTATCATATGCGTGAATTCATTGAGCGCGGCCTTGAGGACGGGGAAGACTACTGCCTTGCCGCCGAGGTGCTGGCGCGGATCAGGAGCGGCGAGGAAGGTATTATGAAAGCCGACGACTTCTGTGGCAGTGATGTCTACAGATAACCGTTATCCGGTTTCAGAGAAGGAAAAGACATGTTCGAACTGACTGGCCGCAAGGCGCTCGTCACCGGCGCATCGGGAGGCATTGGCGAGGCGATCGCCCGGACGCTGCATGCGCAGGGCGCGATCGTTGGCCTGCATGGCACCCGCGTCGAAAAACTGGAAGCGCTGGCTAGCGAGCTTGGCGACCGGGTCAAGCTGTTCCCGGCCAATTTGTCCAATCGTGACGAGGTCAAGGCGCTCGGCCAGAAAGCCGAGGCCGATCTCGAAGGCGTCGACATCCTGGTCAACAACGCCGGGATCACCAAGGACGGGCTGTTCGTGCGCATGTCGGATGCCGACTGGGACACCGTGCTCGAGGTCAACCTGACGGCCGTGTTCAGGCTGACCCGCGAACTCACCCATCCGATGATGCGCCGCCGCCATGGCCGCATCATCAACATCACCTCGGTGGTCGGCGTCACCGGCAATCCCGGCCAGACCAATTACTGCGCCTCAAAGGCCGGCATGATCGGCTTTTCCAAGTCGCTGGCGCAGGAGATCGCCACCCGCAACATCACCGTCAACTGCGTCGCCCCGGGCTTTATCGAATCGGCGATGACAGACAAGCTCAACGACAAGCAGAAAGAGGCGATCATGGCGGCGATCCCGACGCGGCGCATGGGCACCAGCGTTGAAGTCGCGTCCGCCGTCGCTTATCTCGCCTCCAACGAAGCCGCCTACGTCACCGGCCAGACCATCCACGTAAATGGCGGCATGGCGATGATTTGAACGAGGTTGGCAGCAACGCCGGCGGGTTGTGAAAAGAGACCATTTCGGCTTGGACCTCAGCTATTTTTCGTGTAATGCGGCCCGCAACCCGGCGGTTCGGGCAAAAACCGGTCCGTAGTCGTTGCGTTTCCGGCAGGACCATCTTTCAGCTTGATTAGCGGCATTCTGCCCGCTAACGAAGACAGACAAACAAAAGACGAGGATGCCCAAATGAGTGACACCGCAGAGCGCGTCAAGAAGATCGTCATCGAGCACCTTGGCGTCGATGCCGACAAAGTGACGGAGCAGGCGAGCTTCATCGATGATCTGGGCGCCGACAGCCTCGACACGGTCGAACTCGTCATGGCGTTCGAAGAAGAATTCGGCGTCGAGATTCCCGACGACGCCGCCGAGACCATCCTGACCGTCGGCGATGCCGTGAAGTACATCGACAAGGCATCGGCCTGACGCTTTCCGCAGTCATCACCGGGGAGGACCTGCGATGAGGCGTGTCGTCGTCACGGGCCTTGGGTTGCTGTCGCCGTTCGGCATGGGCTTTGAGCACAGCTGGAAGGAACTTCTGACCGGCCGCAGCGCTGCCAAGCGCATCACCGAGTTCGAGGTGGAGGATCTTGCCTGCAAGATCGCTCACGTCATTCCGCGTGGCGATGGCAGCAATGCCACCTTCAATCCCGAGGCCGTGCTCGAGCCGAAAGAATTGCGCAAGATCGGCGACTTCATCCTTTACGGGATTGCCGCCGCCGACGAGGCGCTGAAGGATTCCGGCTGGGAACCCAAGACGCATGAAGAGCAGTGCGCCACCGGCGTCCTGATCGGCTCCGGCATCGGCGGCATCGAGGGCATCGCCGAGAACGCGATGATCCTCAAGGAACGCGGCCCGCGCCGCATCAGCCCTTTCTTCATCCCGGGCCAGATCATCAATCTCGTCTCCGGGCAGGTTTCGATCCGGCACGGGCTGAAAGGCCCGAACCATGCCGTCGTCACGGCCTGTTCGACCGGCGCGCACGCCATTGGCGATGCTGCCCGGCTGATCATGTGGGGCGATGCCGACGTGATGGTCGCCGGTGGCGCCGAAGCGCCGGTGACGCGGCTGTCGATCGCCGGCTTTGCCGCATGCCGGGCGCTGTCGACGGAACGCAATGATTCGCCTCAAACGGCGTCGCGGCCCTATGATCGCGACCGCGACGGCTTCGTCATGGGCGAGGGCGCCGGCGTTGTCGTGCTAGAGGAACTCGAACATGCCAAGGCGCGCGGCGCCAAGATCTATGCCGAGGTGACGGGTTATGGTCTCACCGGCGACGCGCATCACATCACGGCGCCCGCCGAGGATGGCGATGGTGCCTTCCGTTGCATGACGGCGGCACTCAACCGGGCCAAATTGACGCCCGCCGATGTCGACTACATCAACGCGCACGGCACCTCGACCATGGCCGACACGATTGAGCTCGGCGCCGTCGAGCGGCTTGTCGGCAATGCCGCATCGAAGATTTCGATGTCGTCGACCAAATCGTCTATCGGCCATCTGCTCGGGGCGGCCGGTGCCGCCGAAGCGATCTTCTCGATCCTTGCCATCAGGGACAATGTCGCGCCGCCGACCATCAACCTCGACAACCCGGAGCGCGAAACCGCGATCGACCTGGTGCCGAACAAGCCGCGTGCCCGCCAGATCGACGTGGCTCTGTCCAATTCCTTCGGCTTTGGCGGGACCAACGCGTCGCTGGTCTTCCAGCGCTACAATGGCTGATCGTCCGACTGCCGGGCGGCGCTTCGGCGTGCCGTCAATTTTGCCATATTCGCCCCTACTCTGCCGCTGGGGATTCGTTGGATCAAACGGTAGGGCGAAATGAACACAAATCCGGCAGGCAACGGAGAATTCGGGCAACGGCCGGCGACCTCCGGACCGATCGTGCCGAAAACGGCCAGCGAGGCGTTGCGGCCGGAGGCAGGCACGCCGCCGCCGAAGCGCTCGCGTGCATCACGCAGCCAGGTCGTCGTGTTCATGAACTTCGTCATCTCCTCGGTGATGCTGATGGTTCTGGCGGCCGGCGTCGCGGTCTATTTCGGCAAGCAGGAATTCACCGAGCCCGGACCTTCGGCCAATGGCGACACCTTCCTGGTCAAGCCGAACACCGGCGTCCAGGATATCGCCGACCAGCTCGAGCGCCGCGGACTGATCAGCGATGCCCGGGTATTCCGCCTTGGCGTGCGGGCCTTCGGCAATGATTCCGCGCTGAAGGCCGGCGAGTACGAGATCAAGCCCAAGGCTTCCATGCGCGACATCATGGAGCTTTTGAAGAGCGGCAAGTCGGTGATGTATTCGCTGACTGTTCCCGAAGGGCTGACGGTCGAGCAGGCGCTGCAACGCATCGCCGACGAGCCTGCCTTGAGCGGCGACATGCCGGCTACCACGCCGCCGGAGGGCAGCCTCGCCACCGACACGCTGCGCTTCACGCGCGGCGCGACGCGCCAGCAGATGGTCGACAAGCTGCTGGCGGATCAAAAGAAGCTGGTTGACGACGTCTGGCAGCGGCGCGCGCCGGACCTGCCGCTGGCCAACGTCGAAGAGTTCGTCACGCTGGCGTCGATCGTCGAGAAGGAGACGGGCAAGGGTGACGAGCGTTCACGGGTTGCCGCCGTCTTCCTGAACCGGCTTGCCAAGGGCATGCGCCTGCAATCCGATCCGACCATCATCTACGGGCTGTTCGGCGGCAAGGGAAAGCCGGCGGACCGGCCGATCTACCAGTCGGACATCCAGAAACAGACCCCCTACAACACGTATGTGATCAACGGCTTGCCGCCGACGCCGATCGCCAATCCGGGTCGTGCAGCGCTGGAGGCGGTGGCCAATCCGTCGAAGACCGACGACCTCTATTTCGTCGCCGACGGCACCGGCGGGCACGTCTTTGCCGCGACGCTGGACGAGCACAACGAGAATGTCGCCCGCTATCGCGCGTTGCAGAAGAAGCAGGCCGATGACGCCGCCAAAGCCGCCAAGACGACCGGTGCCGGCGACAGCAATGCCGTCAAGCCGGCTGACGGCGGGTCGGCCGACAGTGGGCCGGCTGACGGTGCCGACGACAGCGGCGGTGACGCGGGCGCTGCCCAGTAGAATGAAGAAAGGCGTTGCCCGACAGGCGACGCCCTGACATTTGGAAGAGCGCCGCGCGTCCGATTTCGACGCGCCTGCGGCGCAGTCATTTTCAAGCCGCACTTGCTCCTGTCCGGAAAGCCGGTTCGGGGCGATGTGCCAGAGACGTGTGGGCGATATGAATTTGCAGAGCATGACCGGTTTTGCACGTGCCGTCGCCGAGCACGAAGGCACTTCGATCGCCTGGGAGGTCAAGTCCGTCAACGGCAAGAGCGTCGAGGTACGGCTGCGGCTGCCGCAAGGCTTCGAGCGGTTGGAACCGGCTGTCCGGCAGATACTTCAGAAGCGTTTTGCACGCGGCAATTTTCAGGCGACGCTGACCATCGGCCGTGCCGTCGGCGCGCAGGCGCAGCCGGTCGTCAACGAAGCCTTCCTGAAGGACCTGGCCGGGCTCGCCAAGCGGCTGCAGGAGCAATTCGGCGTTGCTCCCGCGACGTCAGATGGACTGCTTTCGCTGCGCGGCGTGCTCGACATTCCCGAAACTGTCGAAACCGATGAGGCAAGGGCCGCGCTCGATGCCGCGATCATGGCCGCGCTCGAAGTGGCCTTGAACGGGCTCGAACAGGCACGGCAGGGCGAAGGGGCTGCGCTGGCTTTGCTGTTGTCGGGTCATATCGACACAATCGAGGCGCTGACGCTGCGGGCAGAAGTGGATCCATCCCGCGAGACGGCGGTGATCCGCGAACGCATCGCCGAGCAGGTCAGGCTGCTGATGGACGCTTCCGCCAACCTGGATGCCACCCGACTGCACATGGAGGCGGCGTTCCTGGCCACCAAGGCCGATATTCGCGAAGAGATCGACCGGCTGAAAACGCATGTCGCATCCGGCCGGGCACTGCTGGTGGGCGGCGGCGCGGTCGGTCGCAAGCTCGATTTTCTGGCACAGGAATTTAACCGCGAATCGAATACGCTGTGTTCCAAGTCGAATGCCGCCGCCGTCACCGCGATCGGGCTGGACCTGAAGGCGGTGGTCGACCAGTTTCGTGAACAGATCCAGAATCTGGAGTAGCCGATGGTTGCCAAGGATTTGGGGTCCCGCATTCGCCGCCGGGGCCTGATGCTCGTCCTGTCTTCGCCATCCGGCGCCGGCAAGTCGACGATCGCGCGCAATCTTCTGGAAAGCGATTCCAGCCTCGAACTGTCGGTCTCGGTCACCACCAGGCCGCGCCGCGGAAGCGAGATCGAAGGCGTCCACTATCATTTCCGGACGATGCGCGAATTCGAGCGGCTTCGTGATTCCGACGCGCTGCTGGAGTGGGCCGAGGTGCATGGCAATTGCTATGCGACACCGCGCGAACCTGCCGAACTGGCGCTGTCTGAAGGGCGCGACATGCTGTTCGACATCGACTGGCAAGGTGCCCAGCAGCTCAAGGAGAAGATGCGCGCCGACATTGTCTCGATCTTCATCCTGCCGCCATCGATGAAGGAGTTGAAGGCACGGCTGAAGCGCCGCGCCGAAGACCAGGAGGCGGTGATCGAGACGCGGCTGAAAAACGCCCGCAACGAGATCGAGCACTGGAAGGAATATGATTTCGTCATCGTCAACGACGACCTCGACCGGGCCTTCGCCGAAGTGCGCGGCATCGTCGTCGCCGAGCGGCTGAGGCGCGACCGCCGGCCAGGCCTGTTCGATTTCGTCTCGGGACTGTTGGATGAGAAGACTGGCTGAGGCGTCTTTTTCCTTCTCCCCGTCCACGGCAGGGGAATCGCAGATAAGTTGATTGGCACTTGCCAAGCAGGAAAAGAAGGATTCTTGAGAGGCTTTCTCGTTGCAGAGGAGGCCGCAGTGCCGTTTGTTATGTCTATCCTGCGAGAGGTTCGTGATCCGCGCGATATCAATGCGCGGCATAATCTTGCTGAACTTCTGTTCCTGTCGCTTGCAGCGACACTGTGCGGTGCCAAAAGCTGTGTGGACATTGCTGAATTCGTGGAGGGCCGGGAAGACGAGTTGAAAGAGATCGTCGAGCTGAAGCATGGGTGTCCGAGCCACGACACCTTCAG
>NZ_RZRU01000033.1 GCF_003997495.1 Mesorhizobium sp. M7A.F.Ca.US.008.03.1.1
TTGATGTCGTCTTCCATGAAGATGAGGCCCGCACCCGAAAGGACAACGCCCCACAAAACCTGGCTATCATCCGAAGGCTTGCGCAAAACATCTTGGCTGCCCATCCGCTCGACAAACCAATCGCAAGCAAAATGCGAAGGGCAAACTGGAGCAAAGACTTCTTCCATGACCTCTTTACTCATATGCGATAGCCCTGCCCGCAAGGGGGAGATCGACTCTCATCATCGCTTTTCGCCAATCATCGGCTTCGCAAAAGGAGCGCGGCCGCCGAAGCAGCCGATCTCCCCCCTCGTGGGGGGAGATTGGCAGCGTCTACTGCGTCAGCCGCGTGTTGTTCGGCCGCTTGTTGAAGTCGCACTTGCCCGCCACGTTGTAGAAAAAGTCGGCGTTGCCGACAGGCGCCGGAACCGAGTTGCCGCCGTCTTCCCAGGCCTGGTAGCCTGTCGAGCCACAAGGCACGAGGCCAAAGATGTCAACGATCTTGCCGGTCGCCATTTCGGCCGGGGGGATGTCCGCGCTTGTCGAGCTATAGAGCCGGTTGGACGTGGCCGGATCGTTCGAATAGAGGTTTTTCGGGTTGCCCGATGGCACGTTCATCTGCAGATAGAGGCCAGCCATCTGGCTGACGTCGATTGCCGCACCGGCGGTGTTGGCAGAAGTCATCGTGTCCACACAGTAATAGGACGTGCCAAACTTGTCGGTGTTGAGCGTCACCCCGTTGGGCGGGTTTTTGCCGACCTTGCAGACCTGCGTCTGGGCCACCGTGGAGACGCCCAAACTGTCTATCTTGCTGACCGTGGTGGTGCCGTAACCTTTGGGATCCGTGCCGCCGCCGTATTTGTAATCGATCGTCATCAGCGGCTTGCCCTGCGCCGCACCGAACATCGTGCCGTAGAGCGTCATTGTCTTGTTCCAGTAGCCCGACACGCCGGTGACCTTGAAGGTCGCCTCCACCAGGGCCGGCGCCTTGTTCACCGCCGACGTGACGCCGATCGCCACCGTCGGGATCCTGGCGATCTGCATGAACACGGTCGGCATGGCGAAGCTGGCCGAGGCCTGCGCGGTGGCGGTGCCGTTGGCGCTGACGTCGAAGCTGTTCAGGGTCGCTGTGCCCTGTCCGCCGTTTTCTCTGTAGGTATCCTGGAGCAGCACCTGGCGCTGCGGTTTCGTCGAGGCCGTATCCATCGTGGTGATGGACAGGATCGCGGCGTCGAGTGCCGACTGCTCGGTCGACCTAGTCTGGACCGCGGAGGTGTAGTCGACGGAAAAGCCGATCGCGGTGATCAGCGGAATCATGGCGAGAACAAGTATCGGTGCGAACGAGCCGCTCCGCGACTTGATAAAACTGCCTGCAAGCCCCCGCATGCCTTCGTCCTTATAAGAGATATTTCCCCCCGCTAACATGCCGATCACAAATTATGCTCTAACGCGCATGGTTAAAATTTATCGATTTTTCGAGGAAACCGGGGGAAAGAGCGACAAGCGCCCGCACCGCTTGCCCCCGGCAGCCGCCCGCTCTGCTTCCCGGCAACGGCTGTACGGCTTGCCAGGCAACGGGCCGCCCCACATGTGCGGCGGCAGCCTGCCGCTTGCTCGGGCAAGCCACCCCTGCTAAACGCGCGCCATGAGCACGCCCCTCGACCACATCCGCAATTTCTCCATCGTCGCCCATATCGACCATGGCAAATCCACGCTTGCCGACAGGCTGATCCAGCTGACCGGCGGGCTGGAGCTGCGCGACATGAAGGAGCAGGTGCTGGACTCGATGGACATCGAGCGCGAGCGCGGCATCACCATCAAGGCGCAGACGGTGCGGCTGAAGTACCACGCCAACAATGGCGAGGACTATATCCTCAACCTGATCGACACGCCCGGACACGTCGACTTCGCCTATGAAGTGTCGCGCTCGCTCGCCGCCTGCGAGGGTTCGCTGCTGGTGGTCGACGCGAGCCAGGGCGTCGAAGCGCAGACGCTGGCCAATGTCTATCAGGCCATCGACAACAACCACGAGATCGTCGTGGTGCTGAACAAGGTCGACCTGCCAGCGGCCGAGCCCGAGCGCATCCGCGAGCAGGTCGAGGAGGTGATCGGCATCGACGCTTCCAACGCCGTGCTGATCTCGGCCAAGACCGGGCTTGGCATTCCCGACGTGCTCGAAGCCATCGTCCACCAATTGCCGCCGCCGCGCGAAGGCGACGCGACCGCGCCCCTGAAGGCAATGCTGGTCGACAGCTGGTACGACGCCTATCTCGGCGTCATCGTGCTGGTGCGCATCATCGACGGCGTGCTGAAAAAGGGCCAGACCATCCGCATGATGGGCACCGGCGCCAAATATCTGGTCGAGCGCACCGGCGTGTTCACGCCGGCCCGCATCAATGTCGACGAGCTCGGCCCCGGCGAGTTCGGCTTCTTCACCGGCTCGATCAAGGAAGTGGCCGACACCCGCGTCGGCGACACCATCACCGAGGACAAGCGCGCCACCGCCAAGGCGCTGCCCGGCTTCAAGCCGGCGCAGCCGGTGGTGTTCTGCGGCCTGTTCCCGGTCGACGCCGCCGATTTCGAGGATCTGCGCGCCGCGGTCGGCAAGCTGCGCCTCAACGACGCCAGCTTCTCCTTTGAAATGGAAACAAGTGCTGCGCTCGGCTTCGGCTATCGCTGCGGCTTCCTTGGCCTGTTGCATCTCGAAATCATCCAGGAGCGGCTGGAGCGCGAGTTCAACCTCGACCTGATCGCCACGGCACCATCAGTCGTCTACCGGCTGGCTCTGACCGACGGCTCGATGAAGGAATTGCACAACCCGGCCGACATGCCCGACGTGGTCAAGATCTCGGCCATCGAGGAGCCGTGGATCCGCGCCACCATTTTGACGCCGGACGATTATCTCGGCGGCATATTGAAACTCTGCCAGGACCGGCGCGGCATCCAGTTCGACCTGTCCTATGTCGGCAAGCGCGCCATGCTGATCTATGACCTGCCACTCAACGAAGTCGTGTTCGATTTCTACGACCGGCTGAAGTCGATCTCCAAGGGCTACGCCTCCTTCGACTACCACCTCACCGACTATCGGGAAGGCGACCTCGTCAAGATGTCGATCCTGGTCAATGAGGAGCCGGTCGACGCGCTATCCATGCTGGTGCACCGCACGGCGGCGGAAAAGCGCGGCCGGCAGATGTGCGAGAAGCTGAAGGAGCTGATCCCGAACCACCTGTTCAAGATCCCGATCCAGGCCGCCATCGGCGGCAAGGTCATCGCCCGCGAGACCATCTCGGCGCTGCGCAAGGACGTGACCGCCAAATGCTACGGTGGCGACGTCTCGCGCAAACGCAAGCTGCTGGACAAGCAGAAAGAGGGCAAGAAGCGGATGCGGCAATTCGGGAAGGTCGATATCCCGCAGGAGGCGTTTATCCAGGCGCTGAAGATGGGGGACTAAGCGGTCCGGCCTTTGGCCGGACGCATCAACCCGGTGGGTCGATGCGAGCGCAAGCCCGGGTGGGAGCTGCCGCGGGCTGCCGGCCCCCGCTAGTGCGGCGAGCTGCGCGGGCTCAAGCCATCGGCGCCGCGCCGCGCCGCTCTAGCGCGGTCTGGCGGATGATTTCCGCGATCTCCGGGCTGCTGCTGCACAGCATCTGGAAATCCGCCGCGTGCAGCGACAGAAGGGAGACCGCCGTCGCGGCGTTGACGGTCGCCGAACGCGGTTCGCCGCTGATCAGCGCCATCTCGCCGAAGAAAGCGCCAGGGCCAAGCTCCACCGGGTTCGGCGTCGCGACGCTGACCCGCCCCTCCACGACGAAGAACATCCGATCCCCGGTCTCGCCACTGCGGCAGATCACGGCGCCCGCCGGCAAATTACGAGGTCTTAGCGCGCGCACGATCTCGACCAGCACGGCCGGGCCGAGCTTCTGAAACAACGGCACGCCGGCGACCAATTGCCAATTGCGGACGAAATCCTCACGACGGATTTCCTGATAGAAGCCGGAGGCAAGAATGCCGGCCCAGAGCGCGAAGATGCCGATGCCAGTCATCATGACCGCCCCGGCAAGGACGCGGCCGGCGAAGGTTTGCGGGATGTCGTCGCCATAGCCGGTGGTGGACAGCGTGACCACCGCCCACCACATTGCCTCGGGGATGCTGCCGAACTTTTCCGGTTGGATGTCGCGCTCGATGACATAGGCGGCGAGTGCGACACCGAACAGAACGACGCCGAAGAGCGTGGTGACGCCGATCAGGTTGCGCGCTTCGTTGGCCAGCACCCTGCCCAGCACCGGGAAGAAGGTCGAGTCGCGCAGCGGTTTCAGCAGCCAGACACCACAGTAGAGGCTCCAGTCGGGTGTGCCGTCGAGCAGAAATGCGGCGAGTGGAACCAAAACCGCGAGCACGTCGATGGCGATTGCCGGCGTCCTGTCCCGAAGGTCTCCCGCCCAGTGCTTGAGCAGCGTCGCGGCCATCTGCAGAAGATAGGCGCCCCAAATGACCGCGAGCAGGGCGATCAGAGCCAGTCTGCTTCGTCCAGACAGGTTCGGTGTCGTGAGCGCAGCCACCGCCAGAAGCCCAGGCGCAGCCAGCACCGCGTTGAGCGGCGCGTAAATTCTCAGGAAAGGCAGTACCGACATTCCATGCCCACGAGCCGCTACTATCCGCCAAAATAGGCTGCCTTCAAGGCAAGCGTAAAGGTGCTTGCTGCGATGCGCCGATATCGGTTTTCGGGCAAGGCCGACTTTGTCGATTGCGGGCGCTGCGGACCGCTCTCTCGACAGTCTCTGCCTTCACGCGCTTGTCGATTTCGGGCTGACACTGGAGCCGCGTCGGGAAGTCAAACAGGTGAGAGCGCCTCGGCAATGACTACGTGGCGGCCGGGTTCCTGACCTTCCTCGCCGGCGAAAGCCTGCTGCTATCAGGCAATGCGGCGGGGCTCGAGGCCAGCGTGCCCTCCTATGTCGGCGCCATCTCGTTGTGGGCGGCGGCACTCATCCTGATCAGCGCGCCGAACACGTTCGCGCTTTGGATGCAGCTCACCGCATTCGTTGCCGCCGCGCTGTTCTTCGTCTCGGTGGGCATGATGCTGTGGGGCGCGCCTTGCTGCCGACCTCGTCGCCACTGCCTGCCGCCGGTTACCCGTTCCTGGTGCTGACTTTCGCCGGCTGGATGTGGACGCTGCTGAAGCCGGTGAGCCGGTCGCCGGATTGAACATCGCGCGAATACCCCGCGTCATTGAGCCTCCGGCCATTGGGGGAACCTCCATGAAGAAAACCTATCAAATGACGCAGCGGGAGGATCGGTTCGAATCCGTACAGACCGTCCTGCCCCGATTGATCGCGGGGCGCCCGGACGCTAGTTAGAACATGCGGCGGTCCTTTTTTAGGTCGCCAGTGGCCGGCGCGGGCTCAGGCAACTGCCTCACCGGCATTCGCGCCGGCCATTCCGTTGGGCGGCGAATGCCGGGCCCCCGCGTCAGAGCAGCGAACCGCTCGACACCGCTTTCCGCTTCACTCGCCCCATGTTCGCCGCTGTCGAAATCCGCAACAGCGGGTCGCTGGCGCCGCCCCTCATCTGGCTGCCGCCATCTTCTCCCCGTGGAACGGGGAGAAGGGCGCTGTCATCCGCGATTTCGCTGATCACCAACGTTGCAAGAAGAGCGTCGGCGTTGCGGCCAGCCTCTTTCTCCCCGTTTACGGCAGGGCAATCGCATATGGCGGCGCCAGCCCCCACTCCGGCCGCTTCGCGGCCACCTCTCCCCCATGTCCATGGGAGAGGAAACCCAAGCCTTTCAAGGCCGCGACCTTGGAGGTAAGCATTTCCTCTCCCCCACGAATGTGGGGGTAGAGGTGGCTCGGCGAAGCCGAGACGGAGTGGGGGGAGCGCCATATGCGATTGCCCTACCGGTTACGGGGAGAAATGCCCGGCAGGGCGATGAGGGGCGACGCCAGCTTCGGTAGCGATCCGCCCCGGCCCTTCGCATGGCTCAGGGCGTTCGAAGCTCGAAAAGCCAAGCAATTGGCTTTTCGTCCGCTTGAGCGGACCGCTTCTCACCCCTCGATCCAGACCTTCTCGAAATGCTGCTCCAGCGCCTGGTGCTGTTCGCAGCCTTCGACGCCTTTGCGATACGTCCGGTAGACCGAGCGCCAGTAGGGCTGGATGATGATGCCGCTATCGCGCAGATTCTGCTCGATCTTGGCCATAATCTCCTTGCGTGCCTTGGCGTCCGGCGTCGCCAGTGCCTTGTCGAGCAACGTGTCGAACTCGGGATTGGCGTAGGCGCTTTCGTTCCAGGCGGCGCCGGATTTATACGCCAGCGCCAGCACCTGGACGCCGAGCGGGCGGCCGAGCCATTCGGTGCAGGAGAAGGGGTATTTGCTCCAGTCGTTCCAGAAGGTGGCGGCGGGCAGCACCGTGCGCTTGATCTTGAGGCCGGCCTCGCGCATCTGCGCGCCGATGGCGTCGCCGGTGCTCTTTTGCCATTCGACATCGACGGAGATGAGCTCGAACTCGTGCTCGGCCTTGCCGGCTTCCGCGAGCAGCTTCTTCGACTGCTCGACGTCGCGCTTTGCCGGGCCGATATCGGCATATTCGGGGTGCATGGGGCCGACATGGTGGTTGTAGGCGGGCTTGCCGCGGCCGCCGAGGCCGAGCGCCAGCACGGCGGAATTGTCGACGGCGAGCTGGGCGGCGCGGCGCACCTTGACGTCGTCATAGGGCGCGTTGGCGACATTGAAGCGGGCAACGATGGTCGAGCCGGTGGCGATCTCGGAGTTCATTAGCCCCATCGTCTCGGTCTGCGAGACGGCATCGGAGGCGGTCTCGTGGTCGGTGTCGATCTCACCGGATTCGAAGGCCGACAGCATGGCGTTGGGGTCGGAGCCGTAATCGACCCATTTGATGCCGTCGAGATGGAATTCGCCTTTCCACCAGGGCTTGTCCCTGCGCTTCACCTCGGCGCCGGTCTCGGCATCCCAGCTTACCAGCTCGCAGGGGCCGGTGGTGATGGCAAGCGCCTTCATCGGATCGCCGTCGCCCTCATAGGAGCGGTGCATGATCAGCGCCGGATAGTCGGCCATGCCGGCGATCAGCGAGATGTCGGGCTTGGGCAGATTGAGCTTGATGGTGAAGTCGTCGACCTTGGCTATGCCGCCATCGATGACCTTCTTGGTGTCGGCATTGACCAGCGCGCCCATGCGGGCGGCGACCGAATTGCCGGGCACCGAGGCGTCGCACCAGCGGGTGAGGTTGTGGATGACATCGTCGGCGTTGAAGGCATCGCCGTTCGACCAGGAAATGCCTTTGCGCACATGCAGGGTCAGCGTCCTGGCATCGTCGCTGGCCTCCCAGCTTTCGAGCAGCCAGGGCTCGAACGAGAAGTCGGTGTTCCAGCGCACCAGATATTCGTTGCAGTGGCGGGCGACGTTGGACATTTCGACGCCGTCGAAGGTGCGCGGGTCCTTGAAACCCTTGACGTTCATGGCGACGCGCAGGACGCCGCCTTTTTTTGGCTCGGCCGCACGGGCAGGGGTGGCGCCGAGCCCGCCCAGCGCCAGCGCGCCGGCGGCGCTGACGCCGAGCCCGGCCATCAAGGCGAGATATTCGCGGCGGTTGATGCCGCCGGTCCTGAAGTCGTCGGCGACGGGTTTGGCTTGCGGGTGCAGTTTGCGGTCGGTCAGCATGAATTTCATCGTCGTTCCCCGTTGTTGGGCGCCCCGGCCGATCGCTTTTCGCGGGGGAGGATGCGATCGCCAGGACGCCATTGCCTTGGCCGATGATAGAGCGGGGTGACGCTGGGGAGTGTTCGGTTTTCCGCAGTGATTGTGCGGTGCTCCGCAGGAGGTACAGCCGATCTCCCCCCGCGTGGGGGAGATGTCCGGCAGGACAGAGGGGGGCGCTGTCCTGCCGCCCTCTCAGCCAACTGCTTATGTATCAAGAGACTTCGGGCGCTCCAAAGAAGAAAGGTTGGCGATCCTTCGCGCCCCCCTCTGCCCTGCCGGGCATCTCTCCCACGAGGGGGCAGTTCGACCGGCCTCAGTAAGGCCACTCACCCCTACCCAGCGCGCCGACCGCACCGACAATCCGCGCAAACGCTTCCGCCGCGGCCGGCACCGTAGCCCGCGCGCGCAGGAAGCTGTGCACCAACCTCGGCTCTTCGTGCCACCAGGCCTTGCCGCCGGCGGAAACAATACGGTCGCGATAGGTTTCGCCATCCGACGACAGCGGGTCGCACTCGGCCGTGACGATGACCGTTGGTGGCAGGCCGGAGAAGTCGGTGTCGCGCAAAGGCGAGAAGGTCGGATCGTCCTGCGATTGCCGCTTGGCCGCGCGGACATCGCGGTAGAAGGCGACGTCGTGCAGCGACAGAAGCGGTGCTTCGCCGTGCTCGACATAGGAGCCGGCGCGCTCGTTGCCGCCCAATTGGGGGCTCCCGAGGTCGGGATAGATCAGCACCTGGCCGATGGCGGCCCTGATATGGCGGCGCGTCGCCTGCGCTACGGCCGCCGCGAGATTGCCGCCGGCGCTTTCGCCGCACAGCACGAGCGGCAGGCCTGTAGTGGCGGCTGCCCATTCGAAGGCGGCGACTGCATCGTCGAAGGCGGCGGGATGAAGATGCTCCGGCGCCAGGCGGTAGTCGACCGACAGCACGTCGAAGCCGGTGCCGGCGCAGAGCTCGGCGCTGATGTCGTCATGGCTGTCGAGCCCGCCGAGGATGAAGCCGCCGCCGTGGTAGTAAACCACCATCGCCTTCGCTGCGTTGCCGGCGAGCCGGTAGCGGCGGATCGGGATGTCGCGGCCGGGGGCGGCGATCAGGCCATCGCTGGCCTTCACGCCGGGCGGGCGGCCTTGGTGGAAGGCGCGGCTCATCCTGTCATAGACGGCGCGCTGCTTGTCGATCGGCAGGCCGAGGATTTCGGGCGGATACCAGGTGTTGACCGCGTCGATATAGGCCCACAGCGCCGGGTCGAGCCTCGTTTCGTATTTGCCGCGCGTCATGCTTTCGGCAGTCATAGATCGGCGTAAAGCGCGGCCGCGTTGTCGAAGCTGAAGCGCAGCGGCACCGAGCCTTCGACCTGCCAGGCGGAGATGGTTTCGCCGGCCAGCAGCCGGCAGGCGCCCTCGGTGTCGGTGACGGCACCGCCATAGAGCCGGTTGGCGAGGTTAAGGATACCGGTCTGGTGCATGGCCGCACTACCGCTGCCGCAGGCATCCTTGACCAGCAGCACGCGAAAGCCTTTCGCCACCGCGTCCTTAACCGTGGCGTCGATGCAGGCCTCGGTCCAGACGCCTGATACGACCAGCCATTCGATGCCGGCCGACTTGATGTCGCGGGCCGCCGGACCGGTGCGGAAGGCGCTGGCCTCGGCCTTGATCAGCAGCACCTCGCCATTCGCCGGCGCCACCTCATGGCAGATCTCGGTCAGCGGATCGCTCTTGTCGGAGAAAGCCGACTTGCCGTCCTCACCGACCGGGTGGAACGGCCGGTCCTGTTTGTCGAGGTCGACGATGTAGGCCCAGTGGTAGAGCGGCACATGGTTCTGCCGCGCCGCCGCCTGCAGCCGCTGGACGTTGGCGAGGACGCTGCCGAAGCCCTCGACGAGGTAACGCGGGTCCTGCCGGTGCTCTTCCTGCAGGTCGATGAAGATTGCAGCCACGGTGCCGGGTTTGATGGCGATGGGGGTTTTCATGTGAATGCGCCTTGGTCATGCACGGGCGAAGCAGCTCCTTGCATAGGTCTGCGGGACAGCACCCCCCCTCTGCCCTGCCGGGCATCTCCCCCTCAAGGGGGGAGATTGGCTGTCACGAATGCTTTCGCCGATCGCCAGAGTTGCAGGAAAAAGCGCTGCCCCCAAAGCTGCCGATCTCCCCCCTTGAGGGGGAGATGTCCGGCAGGATAGAGGGGGGTGCGAAGGAATGAGGCGCTCGTTATAAGCGGTGGATACCGGAATCAAACCTGCGTCTCCAGAAACTCGTCCTCATAGGGAAAACGCGACAAAAGTTCGGTGCCGGTGTCGGTGATCAGGATCTCGTCCTCCAGCTTGACGCCCTCGCGGCCGCCCTTTTCGCCGATATAGCTTTCGACGCTCACCACCATGCCTGGCACGATATGGCCGTCGCGGCCATAGGTCTCGTAGTCCATGGAATGCGCGATGAACGGCGTTTCGCCATGCATGCCGACGCCGTGCATGACCGAGGTGTAGCGCTGGTCGACGAAGCGGTCGGGGATTTTCCAGGCCTTTTCGGCAATCTCGCGAAAAGCCATGCCCGGTTTGACGATGGAAATATTGTGCTGAACCTGGTCGTGCGCCATGCGGTAGAGCGACTTCTGGTAGGGGGTCGGCTTGCCCGGCCCGCAGCGGAAGGTGCGCGAGAAATCGGAATAGTAGCCGTAGCAGCCGATCGTGTCGGTATCGAGCGCCAGCAGTTCGCCCGGCCGGATCTTGCGACCGCTGGCCTCGTTGAACCATGGATTGGTGCGCTGGCCGGAGGTGAGCAGCCGGGTCTCGATGAACTCGCCGCCCTGGCGGATGACCTCGCCATACATGATGGCGAACAGGTCGTTTTCGGAGACGCCGGGCTTGATCGCCTCGCGCACGGCGTAGACGGCGGCCTCGGCGCCGGCCATCGACACCTGCAGGCATTTGACTTCCTCGGGCGTCTTGACGGCGCGCACCGCTAAAATCTCGCCCTGGCAATCGCGGACCTCGCAGCCACGTTTTTCGAGCGCCAGCGCCTGCAGATGGCTGCAGCGGTCGAGGCCGAGCTTCATCGAGCCGCCGCCATGCTGCTTGAGCAATTCGGCGATCTCGTCGGCGAAGGGGCCGGCGGTTTCGTCGTCGCGGCCGGACACCGAGGACCAGACCAGCTTGGACGGACGCGCCTCGTCGATCGTGTCGAGCACCATCGAGACGTGGTAGCTCTGCGGGTATTCGAACAGCACGATCGGCCCGTCGGTCGGGATAAAGAAATAGCGGGTCGAGTTGCGCAAGAAATAGCCGAACATGTTGCGCGAGCCTGTGGCGTAGCGCTGGTTGTAGGGATCGAACAGCACGACGCCGCCATAGTCGGCCTCGCGCATCCAGCCGCGCAGCTTGGCCAGCCGGCCCTTGCGCAGCGCGTCAGCGTCGATGAAGGATGGCTCGGTATCGGACAGCCACATGCCGCCGGCCGGATCGGCCGCGGCGGGATGGCGCATGCGGTCCTTGAAGTCCACATCCTCGGTGCTGTCGGGGTCGAAAACGACGATGCTCATGGGCCTGGCCTTGGGTGGGTTGCAAGGTTTTAGCATGGTGCAGAAGGAGCGGAATGATTGTGCGGAAAACCGCAGGTGTTGTGCGGGATGCCGCTGAAGGCCAATGGAACGCCGGCAGGACAGCACCCCCCTCTGTCCCGCCGGCATGGGTTACCTAATGCCTTCTCGCCAACTTCGGCGGATGGCCGTGCTCCTCGCGAAACGCCCGGGCAAAACTCGACATCGAGGCAAAGCCGCAGGCCAGCGCCACGTCGCGCACCATCAGTGTCGAATGCGCGAGCAGGTCGGCGGCGCGCCGCAGCCGCAGCCGCCGGTAATAACCATTCGGCGAAATGCCGAGTTCTGTGCGGAAATTGCGCTCCAGTTTGTCGGAGGACACGCCTAGCTTCGCGGTCAGCTCGGCCATGCCGAGCCGCTCCTCCACCGCGTCCTCCATGATGGCGATGGCCGACAGCACCAGCTCGTTCTGCACGCCGGTGCGCAGCCGCAGCGGCATCATCTTGCGGTCGATGCTGGAGCGCAGCTGGCTGTGCACGAACCATTCGGCGACGCCGGCGGCAAGCTCGGCGCCGTAGTCGCGGGTGATGATCTCCAGCATCATGTCGAGGCTGCCGACGCCGCCGGCAGAGGTGAAGCGCTTGCGGTCGATGACATAGAGGTCGCGCCTGAGCTCGATGTTGGGGAAAGCCTCGGTGAAGGCCGCCTGGCTGGTCCAGTGCAAGGTGCAGGCATGGCCGTCGAGCAGGCCGGCCCGCGCCAGGAAGAACGCGGCATCCGCCACCGCGCCGATATGGGCGCCGTTGCGCAGGCTCTTGCGGATCCAGCTTGCGGCATCCTCGGCGACGAGGTGATCGGCATCGCCGCCGGAGCAGACGACGATGCGGTCGACCTTCGGCGCGTCCTCCGCGTAAAAACCCGGCTGGATGACGACGCCGTTCGAGGCCTCGACCGCACCTTTCGTGCCGCCGACGATAATCCAGCGATAGCATTCCCGCTTCGCCAAGACATTGGCGGCGCGCAGAGGCTCGATAACCGAGCTGAACGCCATCATCGGAAAGCCGGGGAACACCAGCACCGCGAAGGTGAGGGGCGTTTCCGTGGGCTTTGATGGTTCGCGCGTGGCCATGGGGCGCTACACTTCGGGCAGTTGGGGTGCGGGGTCAATCGGGTCGTGATGATCGATAATCACGAGACGTCAGCGCTGCCCCTCACCTGCCTGCCGGCATCCTCTCCCCGTAAACGGGGCGAGGGACGCTGTCATCGCCGCTTTCGCCAATCGCGATTAGCTTCTTTCTCCCCGTTTACGGGGAGAAATGCCCGGCAGGGCAAACCTCGAAACGTCGGTCGCTATCCCCCCAGCGCCTGATCCAGATCCGCGATCAGATCATCGCCATCCTCGATGCCTGCCGACAGCCGCACCAGCGAATCCGATATGCCGATCTCGGCCCGCTTCTCCGCCGGAATGGACCCATGCGTCATCAGCGCGGGATGCTCGATCAGGCTCTCCACACCGCCGAGGCTTTCGGCGAGCGTGAACAATTGCGTGCGTTCGAGGAACTTTTTCGTACCGGCTAGATCGCGGTCGAGCACGGCTGTGATCATGCCGCCGAAGGCATGCATCTGCTGGACGGCGACGGCGTGCTGCAGGTGGCTGGCGAGGCCGGGATAGATGACGCGGCGGATGTCGCGGCGCGCTTCCAGCCACTGCGCGATTTTCAGACCGTTGGCGGAGTGCCGCTCCATCCTGAGCGCCAGCGTCTTCAGCCCGCGCAGCGCCAGAAAGCTGTCGAACGGACCCGAAATGGCGCCGATGGCGTTCTGCAGGAACTTCAGCTGGGTGGCGAGATCCTTGTTGTCGCCGACGACCGCCACGCCGCCGACCATGTCGGAATGGCCGTTGAGATATTTGGTCGTCGAGTGGACGACGATGTCGATGCCGAGCTCCAGCGGCCGCTGGATATAGGGGCTGCAAAAGGTGTTGTCGGCGACCGACAAAATGCCCTTGCGTTTGGCAAGTGCGGCGACGCCTTCGAGGTCGACGATGCGCAGCAGCGGGTTGGTCGGCGTCTCGACCCAGAGCATTTTCGTCTCGGGCCGGATCGCCGCCTCGACGGCGGCGAGGTCGGTGAAGTCGACGAACGAGACCTGCAGATTGGCCGAGCGTTTGCGCACCCGCTCCATCAGCCGGAAGGAGCCGCCATAGATGTCGTCGGTGGCGACGATATGGGCGCCGGAATCGAGCAGTTCGAGCACCGTGGCGATCGAGGCAAGGCCGGAGGCGAAGGCAAAGGCAGCCGAGCCGCTTTCGAGATCGGCCACGGCACGCTCGAAGGCAAAGCGCGTCGGGTTCTGGCTGCGGGCATATTCAAAACCCTTGTGCACGCCAGGCGACTGCTGGGCAAAGGTCGAGGTGGCATAGATCGGCACCATCACCGCGCCGGTCAGCGGGTCGTGGCTCTGGCCGCCATGGATGGTGCGCGTCGAGAAAGCCAGACGGTTTTTTCCGGCTGGCGGAGTATTGCTGGTCATCGTGCGCGCCTCAGATGGTTGATCAGGTCGATGCGGGTAATCAGGCCGACGAATTCGTCGCCGTCGAAGATGATGGCGACCTCGTTGCGGTCGAAGACCGGCAGCAGTGCATCCAGCGTCTGGCTGGCCTGCAGGGTGTGCAGATTCGAGGTCATCGCCGTGCGCACCGGGCCGTTGAAACGCTCCCAGCGGCCGTCATAGGGGCCGTCGACATGAGCAAGAATATCGCTTTCGTCAACGATGCCGACGAGCTTGCCATTGTCGAGCACCGGCAGCTGCGAGACATCGGAACGGCGCATGCGGCCATAGGCGTTGAGCAGGCTTTCGTCCGGGCCGACGTAGACGGTGTCGCCGGTGCGGTGCGAACGCATCACCAGATCGCGCAGATCGCCATGCTGTTCGTGCTCGGCCAGTCCCTGCTCGGCCAGCCAGAAATCGTCGAACACTTTCGACAGGTACTTGTTGCCGCTGTCGCAGACGAAGGTGACGACGCGCTTGGGCACCGTCTGCTCGCGGCAATAGCGCAGGGCGGCGGACAGCAGCGTGCCCGAGGATGAGCCGGCGAGGATACCTTCCTTCGACAAGAGGTCACGCACCGCCAGCATGCTCTGCTTGTCGGGGATGGAATAGGCCTTCTTGACCAGCGACAGATCGGCATTGGGCGGCACGAAATCCTCGCCGATGCCTTCCACCGTCCAGCTGCCGGCCTCTTCCATCTTGCCGGTCTTGATCAGCGGCGCCAGCACAGAGCCGACGGGATCGGCCAGCACCATTTCGGTCTTCGGCGACACTTTCGCGAAGTAGCGGCCAAGCCCGGTCAGCGTGCCTCCCGAGCCGACGCCAACGACCACCGCGTCGACGTCACCGTCGAGCTGCGAAAAGATCTCCGGGCCGGTGGTGGTTTCATGCGCCAGCGGATTGGCCGGATTGGCGAACTGGTTGGCATAGAAGGCGCCGGGCGTTTCCGCCGCGATCTTCTCGGCCATGTCCTGGTAATATTCGGCATGGCCCTTGCCGACATCGGAGCGCGTCATGCGCACCTCGGCGCCGAGCGCGCGCAGATGCTGGATCTTTTCGCGCGACATCTTGTCGGGCACGACCAGCACGATGCGGTAGCCCTTGGGGATGCCGACCTGGGCAAGGCCGAGGCCGGTGTTGCCGGCGGTCGCCTCGACAATGGTGCCGCCACGCCTGAGCTTGCCCTCCCGCTCGGCGGCGGCGATCATCGACAGCGCGATGCGGTCCTTGATCGAGCCGCCCGGATTCTGGCTTTCGAGCTTGATGAACAGCCGGCATTTGCCGGTATCGAACTTGGTCAGCTCGACCACCGGCGTCTGGCCGATCAGGTCGAGAACCGACGCATAGGGCGGACGCAGGCGGGACAACTCGTCGGCCGCGGCGATCTCGTGCTCGCTCATATCGATGCTCCATGACCAAGCGACCGCCCAGCCTCAGCATCTCGTGGGGGCAGAGCGGCAGCGTATCCTCTTTTCCAGCCCTTTGCAGTCGGAAAGAAGATAGATCGTGCCAATCAACCGGCCAGATGCGGAATGAAATTCCGGGTTGTGGCATGGTTAGTGGGGCACGCCCCCCTCTGGCCTGCCGGCCATCTCCCCCTCAGGTGGGGAGATTGGACGTGATGACCGCCTTCGCCAATCTCTACCGTCAGCAAGAGACCACCGGAGCCGAAGCTGCCAATCTCCCCCCTTGAGGGGGAGATGTCCGGCAGGACAGAGGGGGGCGCCGTAGAGCGCCGACCAACGAAGACCCTACCCCAGCAGCTGCTTGCTCAGCCTGGCACACTGCACGCGGATATCGGGGATGGCGTCGATCTCGAAGAAGGTGCCGCGGGTCAGCGGGCCGACGGCGAGGATCTTGGCCGAGACGGTTCCGTCGCCGGCGATGATCTCGCATTTGGCCGATACGTCGAGGCCGATGCGCAGCGGATCCGGCCTTGCCAGGCCGCGGTCGACCAGCGAGCGCACAACGCTGTTCGACGAGGTCGAGATGTCCCTGACGATGCCAGAGCAATCGTAGATGCGGGCGACCTCGAAAGTCTCGAGGCGCTGCGTGTGGCGCGACTGGACCTGGACGGTGAATTCGCCATTACGCGCGATGTCGACGACGCGGCCGGCGACCAGGCGGATGCGGCCGGACCGCACGGCTTCGGTGACGCGGGCGTAGACCTCGGGCGCCATGCGATGGCGGTGGATGTCCCACCAGGCCTTGGTGTGCTCGACGAAGCGGCGCTTGGCGGAAGCCGGCCAGTTCTGCCAGATCTTCTGGTTGAACGGCCGCAGGCCGTCGACGACGTCGCGCCAGTCGATGCCGGCCTTCTGGTTTTCCTTGATCAGGTCGCGGAACCAGCCGACGAAATAGGAGAGCTGCGTGCCGAGCGGAATATCGGCGACGTCGAGCTTGATCGGATTGCCCTTGCGATGCGGCGAGGGCAGCAGGCCGCGCCGCGACACAGCTATGATGTCGCCGCGATGGCCGCGCTGTTCCAGCGCCAGGAAGGCATCGACCATGCTGAGGCCGGTGCCCAGCACCATGACGCCGGCGTCGGGGGGAAGTGCTGTGTCGGCTTCCGATCCCATCCTGATGGCATGGCCTTGCGCCGGCTCCTCGTCGTGGCCGGTGGCCAGCACGGCGAGATGCGCAACGACGCTGGTGCCGTTGGCCAGCGCCACTTCGACACCGGATGCGGTGGGCGTGATCGAGAGGCTTTCCTCGCGGATCAGCCGAAGCCGCCCGGTCTGCTTTTCGCGCGCCTGCAGCTCGTCGAGCAACTCGCCGAGGTAACGGGCATAGATGCTGCGCGGTGCATAGAAGGGCGCCTGCTCGGGCGTTGCCAGGCCGCGTTCCTGCAGCCAGCGCCAGAAATTGCCGGGATCGTCGGCATAGGCGCTCATGCCGGCGGCGCTGACATTCAAGACATGCGCCGACAGCAGCGTCGAATAGGCGATGCCCTGGCCGAAATGCGGGCGCCTTTCAATCAGCGTGACGCGCAGGTCCGGATTGGGCGACTTCAGGAGATGCGCGGCCAGCACGACGCCACTGGCGCCGCCGCCGACAATGATGATGGAGTTGGCACGCCCGGTCATAGGCCCGCCTTCGCGGTGCGCAGCGCCAGCGTCAGGCCTGGACCTTCACCGCGACCGGCAGATCGCCGATGTCCCTCGCAACCGGCAGGTCGTCGATGGCCCTCGCGACCGGAAGGTCGTCCAGCGCAATATCGCGCATTTCGGCGAGGCTGCGCTGATCGAGCACCTCGGCGATCGCCTGCCGGACCTCGAGCATCAGATGTCGGACTTGGCATGTCGCCTCGTTGCAATCTTCACAGCGCTGGTACTGGGTGCGGCTGGCGCAAGGAATCGGCGCCAGCGGACCGTCGAGGACGCGCACGACATGGCCGACCTTGATCTCGTCGGCGGGGCGCGCCAGGCGATAGCCGCCATCCTTGCCCTTGCGGCTCTGGACGAAGCCGGCATTGCGCAACTCGCCCAGGATGGCGTCGAGAAATTTCTTCGGGATGTTGTTGCCGGTGGCGACGTCGTTGACGAAGGCGAGTTGTCCGGCCGGCAATCGCGCGAGGTGGACAAGCGCTTTGAGGCCGTACTTCCCTTTTTTCGTGAGCATGAGATCAAAATTTCTCTGTCATGCGACGGCACGGAACCATCGATTGCAAAACGCCTGGCGTGCGTTGCCGCCGCGTCCGAGCCCGCATGACACATAAATTCTAGTGACATGATCTACAAGCCGAGAACTGTTGATTTTGCTTCGTTTTCAAGCCGCTGTAGCCATTTTGATCGGCCTTTGTGCCCTAGAGAACACAGAAATGCGCTTTGACGGCCGAGACGCACCAGCGATCGTCGCGATAGGCTGCCTGCACATCGTCGCCTCCAGTTCTCAATGTCCATAAGATTACTATACTTACCCGCGTTCACAGGGAATGGGTTTTTAAATGCCTGGCGAGATGCAGCAGGAATTTCTCATATGGATGGCGGAGCGGGAATTTCTTGTTTTGCGCGCCGAGCCTAGAGGATACCGGGAAAGACGCGACGGCCCGAACGTCTCATTCCTTGGCGCCCCCCTCTGTCCTGCCGGACATCTCCCCCACGAGGGGGGAGATCGGATGTCGCGACGGCCTTCGCCAATTGTCAACGCAGGAGAAAAAAGCGCGGGAGCCGACGCCGCCAATCTCCCCCCGTGTGGGGGAGATGTCCGGCAGGACAGAGGGGGGCGCCAAGGAACACGGCTTTTGCGCCCATTGCGAAACCTTGGCGGACGCTGTGCATCAGTGGACCGGCGGCGAGGCGGCAGCCGCCCTATCCGCCCTGGCAGCCAACCACCGGTGGCTTTTTCTAACAAGCTCGCCTTCCTTGGAAGGATTTAACTCTACAAGAGTGATAGAATTAGCTGACTATCATGGGGCATTCCGATTTTTCTCTTTTCAGGAGCCCTTCATGTCCACCGTTTCGCGACGCATTGTTCTGCTCTCATCGGCGGCACTTGCCGGTGCGGCCTTCCTCGGCCCGGCCCTTGCCGACGACCTCAAGATAACCATCGGCTACCAGACGGTGGTCGAGCCTTCGAAAGTGCCGCAGGCCGACGGCGCCTATGAAAAGGCGACGAAGGCCACCATCGACTGGCGCAAATTCGATTCCGGCGCCGATGTCATCGCCGCGGTCGCTTCCGGTTCGGTCGATATCGGCTATGTCGGCTCGAGCCCGCTGGCGGCGGCGGCGAGCCGCGAGTTGCCGATCCAGACCATCTTCATCGTCGGCCTGATCGGCGAATCCGAGGCGCTGGTGGCGCGCAACGGCGCCGGCATCGAGAAAATCGCCGACCTTGCCGGCAAGAAGGTCGCGGTGCCGTTCGTCTCGACGACACATTACAGCCTGCTCGCGGCACTGAAGCATGAGGGCGTCGATCCGAAGTCGGTCGAGATCCTCAATCTCAGGCCACCCGAAATCGCGGCGGCCTTTTCGCGCGGCGACATCGATGCGGCTTACGTCTGGGATCCGGCGCTCGGCCAGATCAAGACGACCGGCAAGGTCGTGCTGGATTCCTCCCAGGTCGCCGCCTGGGGGGCGCCGACCTTCGACGCCTGGATCGTGCGCACCGACTTCGCCGAAAAGAACCCTGAGGCAGTACGCGACTTCGTCAAGGTGACCGGCGAATCCTATGCGCAATTCCTGGCCAAGCCCGACGCCTGGTCGGTATCGTCCCCGCAGGCGGCCGCGATCGCCAAGCTCACCGGCGCCAAGCTGGAGGAGGTGCCGCAGCTGCTCAAGGGCTATGTCTTCCCGACGCTCGAAGAGCAGGCCTCCGACAAATTCCTTGGCGGCGCCACGGTCAAGGCGGTCGAAGCGACATCCGCCTTCCTCAAGGAGGAAGGCAAGATCGACGCCGTGCTGCCGGACTATTCGAAATACGTGTCGTCGAAATATGTCACCGAGGCGCTGGCCTCGAACTAGACGCATGAAGGCCCGCGCGCTTCTTCGCTGACGCCGCGTGCTGACTGCCCCGGAACCGCTGACGAGGGCCGGGGCAGTCGGATTTCAACGAACCGCGAGGCATCCATGCCGCATCTCGTACTGGACCTCCATCTCGTACTGGACCCCCATCTCGTACTGGACAAGGTCTCGATCCACTATGACGGCCAGGCGGAGCCTGCCGTCGAGCGGGTGTCGATCGATGTCGCCAAGGGCGATTTCGTCGTGCTGGTGGGCCGTTCCGGTTGCGGCAAGACCTCGCTGCTCAACGTCGCCGCCGGCCTTGTCGCGCCGGCGCGCGGTACGGCTTCCATCAACGGCAAGCCGATCACCGCGCCGGGCTCGGACCGGGCGGTGGTGTTCCAGAACGATGCTTTGTTCCCATGGCTGACGGCGCGCGAAAACGTTGCCTTCGCGCTGAGGCTGCGCGGTGTCAGGCCAGCCGAGCGGGCGCGGCGCGCCGATGAGCTCCTGGCGCTGGTGAAGCTCACCGACGCCGGCGACAAGCGCATCTGGGAGCTTTCCGGCGGCATGCGCCAGCGTGTCGGCCTGGCCCGGGCGCTCGCCGCCGAACCCGAATTCCTGCTGCTCGACGAGCCGCTCGGCGCTCTCGATGCGCTGACGCGCGAGCGCATGCAGACGACGTTGCTCGATTTGTGGACGGCAAGCGATGTCGGCGTGCTGATGGTGACGCACGGCATCGAGGAGGCGCTGGTGCTCGCTACCCGCATCGTCGTGCTGGCGCCTGGCCCGGGCCGCGTGGTGCGGAGCTTCGAGCCCGGCTTCTCCAGGCGCTACGCATCGGGCGAGGCCATCCGCACCATCAAGGCCGATCCGGCCTTCGCCGCGGCGCGCGGCGAATTGACCGACGCGATCTTCGAAGGAGAGGCGGCATGACCGTTACCTCCTACACCGAGCGGCCGGGACATAAGATCGACGAGGCTGACGGCCTGTCGGTGCCGTGGTCGCGGCCCAGCCCGAAACGCAAAGGCGTTTCCGCGCGCGCGGTCAGCGTGGTGACCATCCTGGTGGTGCTGGCGCTGTGGGCGCTGTCGGCCCGCCTGCAACTGGTGTCGCCAGTGTTCCTGCCCTCGCCGGTTGCGGTGTGGAACAAGTTCATCACCGTCGCCCGCGACGGCTTTGTCGATGCGACGCTGCTGCAGCATGCGGTCGCCAGCCTGGGCCGGGTTTTCGCCGCGCTGGTCGCCGCCATCCTCATCGGCGTGCCGGTTGGGCTCGCCATCGGCATCAGCACGATCGGGCGCGGCATCTTCGATCCGCTGCTGGAGTTCCTGCGGCCGATCCCGCCGCTCGCCTACCTGCCGCTGGTCATCATCTGGTTCGGCATCGGCGAGCCGTCGAAGATCCTGGTGATCGCCATCGCCATGCTGGCGCCGGTGGCATTGTCGACCGCGTCCGGCGTTCGCGGCGTCTCGCAGGAACGCATCAATGCGGCACGCTCACTGGGTGCTACTCAGCGCCAAGTGGTCCGCCATGTGATCCTTCCCAGCGCACTGCCGGCGATCCTGACCGGCCTGCGCATCGCGCTCGGCGCCGGCTGGTCGACGCTGGTCGCCGCCGAACTGGTCGCGGCGACGCGCGGGCTTGGTTTCATGATCCAGTCGGCCGCCCAGTTCCTCGTCACCGACGTGGTGGTGATGGGCATATTGGTGATCGCGGCCATCGCCTTCGTGCTGGAATTCACCCTCCGCAGGATCGAGCGCGTGCTCGTCCCGTGGGCGGGACGCGAATGATCGGAGCCGAGAGGAGCAGGAGAATGACGATGACCCATTCCACCGCCGTGCTGTTCGCCCAAGCCGGGAACTGGCTTCTCGCCTGGACCAGGGAAAGCCAGCCGCTTGAACAGCAACCGAAATCGCCAACGCCGGTCCGCTGGGACGCCGAGCGCGACCGCCTGCCGCCACGCGACGAGAGTTTTTACTGGGCCTGGCAGTATTGGTCGCAGTGAAGGGTGGGTGGGCTCGACTTTGCGCCGGCCCCGCATCTTCGTCATCCTAGGGCGGAGCAAGGAGCGAAGCGACGCGGCGCAGACCCTAGGATGACGAATTCTGGGTTGCCCCAGAAGATAATTCCTCATTCCCACCTCAACTCGCAAAATCATTCCTCTACTAAATTTATAGAAATACCTAGCCTGATCCATCTTCCAACCGGCGAGGCCATTTCCGGCGCCGATCCGCAGCGAAGGAGAGGGATCAATGTTCAATCTTACCAGACGTGTTTTCGGCATCGGCCTGCTGGCGGCGACGGTTGCCGTGTCGTTCGGCACGGCCGCGCAGGAGCTGAAACAGCTCAGCATCGGCTACCAGAAGACCGGCCTGCCGGTGATCGCCAGGCAGCAGCAGGTGATCGAGAAAGCGCTTGAAGACAAGGGCGTCACCGTCAAATGGGTCGAGTTCACCGCCGGGCCGCCGCTGGTCGAGGCGCTCAATGTCGGCGCCATCGATGTTGGCTGGACAGGCGACGCTCCGCCGATCTTCGGCCAGTCGGCCGGCGCCAACATCGTCTATGCGGCAGCGCTGCCGTCGAATGGCGAGGGCGAGGCGATCTTCGTCAAGCCGGCGTCGCCGATCCAGTCGGTAGCCGATCTCAAAGGAAAGCGCGTCGGCGTCGGCAAGGGCACCAGCGCGCACAATCTGCTCGTCGCCGCGCTGGAAAAGGCCGGCGTTCCGTTCGACCAGATCACGCCGGTCTATCTCAGCCCGGCGGATGCGGCCGCCGCCTTCGCCAGCGACCAGATCGATGCCTGGACCGTCTGGGATCCGTTCTTCGCCATCGCCGAAACCCGCTACCAGCCGCGTGTGCTGGCCCGCTCCAGCGAGGTGCTCAAGGTCAACACCTATTTCCTCGCCAACAAGGATTTCGCCAAGGCGCACCCCGAAACCATCACCACGACGATATCGGCCCTTGGCGAGGCGGCGAAATGGGCCGACCAGAACCGCGACAAGGTGGCCGCGGCGCTGCATGAGGTGACCGGCGTGCCGCTCGACGCGCAGATCATCGCCGCCAACCGCACCAAATTCGGCATCTTTCCGATCACCGACGAGATCATCGCCGGCCAGCAGGCCACCGCCGACCGCTTCTACAAACTTGGGCTGATCCCGAAAGCGGTCCGCATCTCCGACGCGGTGTGGACAGCGCCAGGCAATTGATTCCTGTCACGCGGCGCCGGGCGGAAGACGCCCGGTGCCGTCTGCCGTTTTCGCTTCGAGGATTTCGCCATGACCGCGCCAGCCAACCCGCTCGATTTCTTCTGGTTCATCCCGACGCATGGCGATGGCTCCTATCTCGGCTCCGAGGAGCAGCAGCGGCCGCCTGAATTCGGCTACTTCAAGGAGATCGCGCAGGCGGTCGACCGGCTCGGTTTTCCCGGCGTGCTGTTGCCGACCGGCCAGAATTGCGAGGATTCCTGGATCACCGCGACGGGCCTCGCGACGCTGACCGAAAAACTGAAGTTCCTTGTCGCGCTGCGGCCGGGCGTCACGCTGCCGACTTTCGCGGCACGCCAGACCGCCGCCCTCGACCGCTTAAGCAATGGCCGCCTGCTGCTCAATGTCGTGGTCGGCGGCAACCCGACCGAGCTCGCCGGCGACGGCGTCTTCCTGCCGCATGACGAGCGCTATGCCCAGGCGCATGAGTTCCTGACCATCTGGCGCGGCCTGGTGTCGGGCGAGCGGGTCAATTTCGACGGCAAATATTACCGCGTCGAGAATGGCCGCCTCGACCTTCTGCCGCACCAGGAGCGGCCGCCGCTCTATTTCGGCGGGTCGTCGGATGCGGGCCAGGACCTCGCCGCAGACCTCGTCGACATGTACCTGACCTGGGGCGAGCCGCCGGCACAGGTGGCCGAGAAGCTGGCCACGGCGCGCGCAAAGGCGGCACTGCGCGGCAGAAAGCTCCGTTTCGGCATCAGGCTGCATTTCATCGTGCGTGAGACCGAGGACGAAGCCTGGCGCGCCGCCGACCGGCTGATCAGCCATGTCACCGACGCCCAGATCGAAAACGCGCAGGCGCGCTTCCTCAACCAGATGGACTCGGTCGGCCAGCGCCGTATGGCCGAGCTGCATGGCGGCCGCCGTGACAGGCTGGTCGTCTCGCCCAATCTGTGGGCCGGTGTCGGGCTGGTGCGCGGCGGCGCCGGCACGGCGCTGGTCGGCACGCCGGAACAGATCGCCGAGCGCATCCGCGAATACCAGGCGATCGGCATCGATACCATCATCGGCTCGGGCTATCCGCATCTCGAGGAGGCCTACCGCGTCGCCGAGCTTCTGTTTCCAAAGCTCGGGCTCGGCACCAGGCGGCAACGGGCGCATGAGAACATCGCCAACGAATTCTCGGTCGGCTTCCATGGCGCCAACCGCCTGCAGGCTTCGTCATGAGTCTGGCGCTACCTGTCGGCAAGAACGGCATCGGCTGGCTGCTGCCGGCGCTGATCATTGCCGGCTGGGAGGTGGCTTCCCGCGCCGGCGTCATGCCCGCCAACGTGCTGCCGGCGCCGAGCGCGGTCGCCGAGGCCTTCTGGCGGCTGATGCTGTCGGGGGAACTGATCCGCAACATCGGGGTTTCGACCGCGCGCGCCCTTGCCGGCTTTGCCGTCGGCGGCTCGATCGGCTTTGCGCTTGGCCTTGCCAACGGGCTGTCGACGCTCAGCCGCGGCCTGACCGACACGACGCTGCAGATGATCCGCAACATTCCGCATCTGGCGCTGATCCCGCTGGTCATCCTGTGGTTCGGCATCGACGAGGAAGCCAAACTGTTCCTGGTGGCGCTCGGCGTGTTCTTCCCGATCTACGTCAACACGCTGCTCGGCATCCAGAGCGTCGACCCGCAGCTGGTCGAGATGGGCCGCGTCTACGGCATGGACCGGCGCGCCCTGTTCTTCCGCGTCATCCTGCCCGGCGCACTGCCGGCGATCTTCGTCGGCCTGCGCTATGCGCTGGGCATCATGTGGCTGACGCTGATCGTCGCCGAAACCATCTCGGCCAGCTCGGGCCTCGGCTACATGGCCATGCAGGCGCGCGAATTCCTGCTGATCGACGTCGTCGTGCTCTCGATCCTGATCTACGCGCTGCTCGGCAAGCTCGCCGACAGCCTCGCCCGCCTGCTCGAGCGTTTGTCGCTCGGCTGGCATCCGGCCTTCCAGAACGGATGAGAGATTGCCCATGACCGCCGCCAGCCTGACCGCAGCCCGTTCCTTCGCCGCCACGCCGGTGCGGCCGATCGGCTCCGTCGAAGGACAGCGGGCCTTTGCCTTCAGGCATGCCGGCAAGCGCTTCGGCGACAAGACCGTGCTCGACGGCATCGACCTGGACGTGCCGGCCGGGCAGTTCCTTGCCGTCATTGGCAAGAGCGGCTGCGGCAAGAGCACGCTTTTGCGGCTTCTGGCCGGGCTCGACCGGCCGACATCGGGATCGCTGACATTCGGCGTGGCAGAGGAAGGACACAGCCGCACGCGCTTCATGTTCCAGGAGCCACGGCTGCTGCCCTGGGCCAGCGTGGTGAAAAACGTCGAGGTCGGGCTGACCGGCATCGCCACCGGTAGCGAAGCAAGGCACCGCGCGCTCGACATCCTCGGCGAGGTCGGGCTTGCCGACCGGGCCGACGAATGGCCTTCGGTGCTGTCAGGCGGCCAGAAGCAGCGCGTGGCGCTGGCCCGTGCACTGGTCGGCCACCCGCAGATCCTGGCGCTCGACGAGCCGCTGGGCGCCCTCGACGCCCTGACCCGCATCGAGATGCAGCAATTGCTGGAACGCATCTGGATCGCGCAGAAGTTCACCGCCGTGCTGGTCACGCATGATGTCGCCGAAGCGGTCGCGCTGGCCGACCGGGTCGTGGTGATCAGCGAGGGCCGGATTGCGCTTGATTTGGATGTGCCCGTGGAACGGCCGCGCCGGCGCGGTTCGGTGGAGCTGGCCCGGCTCGAGGGTAAGATTCTGGATCGGCTGTTCGGGTAGGTCCTTCAGGGCAGAACCGTCGGCGGGACAGCGCCCCCCTCTGCCCTACCGGGCATCTCCCCCTCAAGGGGGGAGATTGGCAGCTTCGGCCTCGCTGCCCTTCTTTCGATGATGGAGATTGGCGAAAGCAGTGATGACGGCCAATCTCCCCACTAGAGGGGGAGATGTCCGGCAGGACAGAGGGGGGCGCCACAGATCGCCAGCGCTCATTCTCTAGCTCACCCCTACCGGTTAGCCCACACCAATCCCACCAGCCCGACCATCATGGTGACGACGCCGACATACAGCCATTGCGATTGGCCGGTCATGAAGCTGCCGCCGACCACGCCGATGCCTTGCAGCGACCACAGCGCGCCGACGGCAAGCACAATCAACGCCAGCAGATTTTTGGTCAGCCTCATTGCCGGATCTCCCTTTTGAAGTCGATTGGTTGCAGCATCGGGGCCGCGAGAAAAGAGCCAAAGGAAGTGGCCCGACCGTGCCCGACTCTACTTGGATATTAATGTTCGATCTTGTCAAACGGAGGCCTGACGCCGGGACAAAGATCATCATTGATTTATCATTGCGCGCCGGAAAATCCCTGACAGACTGTTACCCAGCGACTCCAAACGTGTGCTATTGCCACGGAACCGCCAGATCACTGCCGCATTTCGTGCCTTATTTGGCACCTAACGGCTGGGGTCTGTCAAAAACGGAGCCATCCCTCAAATATGAAGAACTCAAAACAGACCGCGCTTGTCGCGGTAACGATCGCTGCTGGCCTGATGGTCGGCGCATCTTCGGCAACCGCGGCCAGCCAGTGCGGTCGCGCCTCGTGGTACGCCCTGCACTCCAGGACCGCATCGGGCGAGCGCATGAACCCGTCGGCGCTGACCGCCGCGCATCGCACCTTGCCTTTCGGCACCAAGCTCAGGGTCACCAACAAGAACAACGGCCGCAGCGTCGTCGTGCGCATCAACGATCGCGGTCCGTTCATCAAGGGACGCGTGCTCGACCTGTCGAAGGGTGCCGCCGGCCAGCTCGGCTTCATCGGCTCCGGCCACACGTCCGTGTGCATGGCGCGCGTATAGAGTGACTGTTTCTTCGACCATGACCTTTCCGAAAACCGGAATCCACTTTTCGGGATCATGATCGGGTGTCCGGCAAGAGGGGCCGGACACACTACCTACACATTTCGCAGCCGCACACTGAGCCGGCTGGCACCGTTCGGCCCCGATTTCCATGGCCTTGAGCCAAAGAAGCATTGGTCACGCAGCGTGACGTATTGCATCGCAGCAATTAGTTGTTAACTTCCCCGCGAGACATCTAGGGCTCGGCGCGGCTCGTCGTCCCTTCGGTCGCAGGCAGCAGCGGGGTTCTCGATGTTCTACCAGCTCTATGAGATGAACCACGCGGCCCTGCAGCCGGCGCGCCTCTATGCCGACGCGGTGCGGATGTTCTACTCCAATCCGCTCAATCCGTTTTCCCACACGCAATGGGGCCGTTCGATCGCGGCGACGGCCGAACTGTTCGAGCGCACCACGCGCCGCTACGGCAAGCCGGCCTTCGGCCTGACCAAGACCGTGGTCGACTGGAAGAGCGTCGAGGTCACTGAAAAGACCGTCTGGTCGAAGCCGTTCTGCAATCTCGTCCGCTTCGAGCGCACTGTCCCCGCCGGGCGCAAGCCCGATCCGAAGCTTCTGATCGTGGCGCCGATGTCGGGCCACTATGCGACGCTGCTGCGCGGCACGGTCGAAGCCATGCTGCCCTATGCCGACGTGCACATCACCGACTGGGTCGATGCCCGCATGGTGCCGCTGGCCGACGGCAGCTTCGATCTTGACGATTACATAGACTACGTCATCGACATGCTGCACACGCTGGGGCCGGACACGCATGTGATGGCGGTGTGCCAGCCTTCCGTGCCGGTGCTGGCCGCCGTGGCGCTGATGGAAACCAAGGGCGACCCCTTCGTGCCCTCGACCATGACCTTGATGGGCGGCCCGATCGACACCCGCAGCAACCCGACCGCGGTCAATCTGCTGGCACAGGAAAAGGGCATCGACTGGTTCCGCGACAATGTCGTGATGCATGCGCCCTGGCCGGTGCCGGGCTTCGGCCGCGAGGTCTATCCGGGCTTCCTGCAGCTGTCCGGCTTCATGAGCATGAACCTCGACCGCCACATCATCGCCCACAAGGACTTCTTCATGCATCTGGTGAAGCATGATGGCGACAATGCCGAGAAGCACCGCGATTTCTACGACGAGTATCTGGCGGTCATGGATCTGACGGCGGAGTTTTATCTGCAGACCGTCGACACGGTCTTCGTGCGCCAGGCCTTGCCCAAGGGCGAGATGACGCATCGCGGCACCAGGATCGATCCGTCAGCGATCCGCAACGTCGCGCTGTTCACCGTCGAAGGCGAGAACGACGACATATCGGGCCTTGGCCAGACCAAGGCGGCGCATGATCTATGCCCCAATATCCCGGCTGAGCGGCACGCCCACTACATGCAGCCGGCGGTTGGCCATTACGGCGTGTTCAACGGTTCGCGCTTCCGCTCCGAAATCGTGCCGCGCATCGTCGACTTCATCACCAGCTATGGCCGCCAGGAGCGTGTCGCGGTGAAGCCGAAGCTGGTCCGCGCCGCCAAGAGATAATGCAGGCCGCCCAAAATTGCGGGTTTTGGGACGGCGACCTGCATAAACCAAGCTTAACGGCGACAAACCGTGAAATTGACCGGTAAAAGCCGGCTGGCTGGCCGATTCTGTTGCACAAGTGCCGCTGTCCAGCCCCTCGGGTAACCATGCCGACAATCCGACTGTCGTCGTAATTGACACGGACTGTAAATCCCCCTTAACCTTTCGTTAATAACAAAGGGTGAGCGGGGACAATGATTTCCTCATCGATGGCGCGACGGCTGCGCGTGTATGTGGCGGCCGGGCTGGCAATGACGGCAGGCTGGGTGGCACCGGCCTTGGCGGGTGGAGCGATGGCGACCGGGGGCCTCACCTCGCAGCCGATCGGACACTATGATTTCTGCAAGCTGCATCCGGGCGAGTGCTCGATCCGCCCGACCAATCTGGCGCCGGCTCCGATGAGCGACGGGCTGATGCGCAAGCTTCTCAATGTCACCGCCAGGGTCAACGCCGCCGTCAAGCCGATGAGCGACATGGACATCTACGGCAAGGACGAGGTCTGGGCCTATCCCGACAAGGGCGTCGGCGATTGCGAGGACTATGTGCTGGAAAAGCGGCGCCAGCTTTCGCGCATGAGCATCTCGCTTGCCGATCTTCTGATCACCGTCGTGCGCAAGCCCGACGGCGAGGGCCACGCCGTGCTGACGGTGCGCACCGACGAGGGCGACTATGTGCTCGACAATCTAACCGACAAGGTCAAGCCATGGGAAGCGACCGGTTACCGCTTCCTCAAGCGGCAGGCGATCGACAACACCGGCCGCTGGGTCTCGATCCGCGGCGGCCAACAGGTTCTGGTCGGCGCGGTTCAGTAAATACGGCGTTTGCCGGAAGCGTCCATCGCTTCGTCAGCGATGCCGGCATCACATATCTTTTGCACCGCCGCGACGCTTGCAGTTCGCGGCATGAATCCTCCGGTCCGCGCGTCCGCTTCGCCCGTGGATGACGAAATCGAGGAGCCTCCGACAGAATTCCCCATTTCTCCGTGAACCATTTCGCTCCGGCCAGCGACACACAGCCGTGAACCGAAACCAACCATGGAGACTTCAGATGACTGCTTTTCTGCGAAACACCCTTCTTGCCGCTATCGCGGTGTCGAGCATGGCCGGATCCGCCATGGCCGATCAGACCACCACCAGCTGTGCCAAAACCAACCTCAACGACCTCTGGTCCGGCCGCTGTTGCGGTGATGCCGGGGCGTCGGACTGCCTGGGTGGTGGAAACAACGGCCACGGCGATCATGGCCGGGGTGGAAATGGCGGCACCGCCGGCAAGAAATGATCTCATCACTGTGCCCGCTGGCGCTCCGCCGGCGGGCAGTTTCCTCGTGAGGCAGGCGAGCACCAGCGCAGACCGTCGGACTACGGCCGCTGGTTTAACGCCGCGCGGATCGATGCGGTGATGCGGCGAAGCTCGGTTTCGTCGAGTTTCTCGATGTTTTCCGCCAGCAGATTGGCAAGCTCGGTGGCAGCGGGGGAAAGACCCGACGTGTCGAGTTTTACGCGCGGGTGCGAGGCCTCGGCCAGCCGCGCCAGTTCCTCGGCATCGTCCCAGATGATGTTGAAATAGCCGATGATCTTCTGGATCAGCGTCCAGGTCGGGGCACCGCGCCTGCCATGTTCGAGCGCCGACAGATAGGCGGCGCTGACGCCGATCGCCGCAGCCATGTCCTTCTGGCGGACACCGCGTTCGCTTCTAAGCGTCCGCAGCTTCTCTCCGAACGGGGTCATGCCCCCACCCTCATGAACGAACTCCTCACACGCGCGCCCGCCGCAGCCGGATATAGAGCGCACCCGAACCGCCATGATTGCGGGCGGCATGGTCGTGGCTGGAGACGAGCGGCCGGAAGGCAGGCGTCGACAGCCAGGCGGGCACGGCGCGCCGCAACACGCCATCGCCGCCGGAGGACGAGCCCTTGCCGGTGATGACCAGGACATAGCGGACGCCGCCGGCATGCGCCCGGTGCAGGAACGAAAACAGCAGCGAATAGGCTTCGTCTTGCGTCATGCCGTGCAGATCGACGCGACCCTCGATCGGCAGCCGGCCTTTCGACAGCTTGTCCAAGGTCGGCTCGTCGAGCGCGTGGGCGACATGCTGCGTCTTCGGTTTGGCTGCGCCGCCCGGATTGGCCATGGGCTGAACCGGTTGCGACTGACTTGGCCTGACCTCTGCAGGGATTTCAGGGATGTCGACGGCAAATTTGCCCTTCAGCGGTTTGGCCGTGCGCGCCACCAGGTTCCACAGAACCCGGTCGTCCTCGCTGAGCTTGTCCGGGCGCCGGGTCATCGGACCGCACCCGCAACGAGCGCGCGTGGGATCAGCGCGTAAAAATCCGCGGCATTGCGGACCACGCCGGCGATCTCGCCCGCGGCATCGCCCGAACCGGCGAACAGGTCGCCCCGCGCGGGTCCAGTGATGGCCGAGCCGGTATCCTGCGCGATCATCAGGCGGCGGAATGGTTTTGCGTCGAAAGCGGTGAGCGTCGGCGCGTCGATGTAAAAGGGCGTGCCGAATGTATGCAGCAGGCGGTCGACGGCGATCGAGCGGCCCGGCGTCAGCGGCACCTTGGCGGCGGCGATCGGGCCAAGGGCCGCGTCCTCGACATCGGCCGGGCGGAAGAAGATGTAAGAGCGGTTCTGCCACAGGATCTCGTCGACGCGGTCCGGATGCGCCTTGAACCAGGCGCGGATCGACTGCATCGTCACTTCCGCCAGCGGGATCTCGCCAAGCTCGCTCAGGATCTTGCCGGGTCCGGTGAAGCGCTGGCCGGATTTGGCGGCATAGGTGACGCGGGCAAGCCGGCCGTCGGTCATGGCGAGGCGTGCGGCACCTTGCACGTGAATGAAGAAGGCATCGACCTTGTCGGCCAGCCAGGCGATTTCCAGCCCCTTGCCATTAAGCGCGCCACGCTCGATCTCGCCACGGTCGGGATACTCGACCGGCCCGGCCGGCGTCTGGCGCGCGAAAGCGAGGTAAGGATCCAGGCCGGCAGGCCGGTTGCTTTGGTCGATATCGACGAGATCGGCCGGGCGCGACAGCAATGGCACCGAAAACCGGTCCGTGCGCACCGGTGACGCCTCGACTTGCGGTTCATAGAAACCGGTGACGAGCCCGGCGCCGGCATTCTCGGCAGAGATAAGCGCCGGGACAAAATGTCGCTCGAAGAAGGCGCGGGCTTCCCCTCGGGTCAAAACCGGCGACCGATTCGCCGGCGAAACGGTTCGGGCATCGGCGCAGGCATCGGCAAAGGCGTCGAAGTCGACGCCGAGCGCACCGCTGCGATAGGGTTTGGTCAGGACATGGAAGGCCGAGCGGCGAAAGGCGGCGAAGGCCGCCGAATGGTCGTCATCGTCCCATCCGGGCAGATCGCCGAAGGCTTTCTCGACAAAAAGAGGCGATAGCGACACCGGAGCCTCGCCGCGGGTTTCCGAACTAGTCTTCTTCCTCGGTGGCGACGAGCTTCCAGTTCGGATCGCGCGAGCGCGTGTCGCGGGCGAAGGTCCAGACATCCTTGACCTCGGCGACGGTTTCCGGGTCGCCATCGATGACGGCACCGGCCTTGTCGCGGGTCGCCGAAATCAGCTCGCTGATGATGCGCAGCGTGAGATGCGCCTCGCCGCCCTTCATCTCGGCCGAGACGATGTCGGCCTTGTCGATGCCGACGAAGGAGGACTGGATCTTTTCCGCCTTGGCCTCGCGCTCGCCGATAGCGGCGACAAAACCGTCATAGACCTCGCGCGACAAAAGGTTCTTCAGCGTTTTGCGATCGCCGTCGGCATAGGCCATGACGATCATCTCGTAAGCCATCTTGGCGCCGTCGACGAAACCCTTCGGCTCGAAGGAAGGATCATTGTCCTTGATGGTGCGCAGGCCCTTGTTGAGGTCGGTATCGGGCTTGGCGAAAGCGTCGATCGCGGCATAGGTGTCGGGAGCCGGCTCGCCTGGCGGGCGCTTGCGCGGCAGCGAGACGACGTTTTCGGATTTCTGGGCGGCATCCTTATCGCCGCTGCGAGCCGCCGAATAGGGATCGAAGGGCGGTCGTTCGCTGCCGGTGCGGCGGCCCAGCACGTTGCGCAGCTGGAAAAAGATGACCACCGCCGCAATCAGGAAGAAAATCGTGCCGAAGTCGAAGAATCCCATATCTTCCGCCAATCAATCCCTGCCCTGTGGCCGGACCGTCAGGCCCAATGGCCACGGTCGCATAGCGTTCAACATTCAAAGCATATAGAACGCAAGGCGCAATCATTCAAATCAAAGGCAGGCATACCTATCTAACAGCCTCAGTGCCAGCGGCGATTGCTCGCTGGCGGCCAAAACAATCGAAACGATCATAACAATCGAAAAAGGTTGGCAAGACTTGCGCATTTCGCTGCTTCCCTTCTTTCTCCTCGCGCTTCCGCTGCTGGAAATCGCCGGTTTCGTCATCGTCGGCCGCGAGGTCGGCGCGCTGGCGACGGTCGGGCTCGTGCTGGCCTCGAGCATCGCCGGCGTGCTTTTGCTCCGGTACCAGGGCTTTGGTGTCATGGCCCGCATCCGCACCGAGATGGCCGCCGGCCAGAACCCCAGCCGCCACCTTGCGCACGGCGCCATGATCGTGGTTGCGGCGATCCTTCTGATCATCCCCGGCTTCATCACCGACATCATCGGCCTGCTGCTGTTCCTGCCGCCGTTGCGCGACTTTGCCTGGAGCCGGTTCAAGGGCCGTATTGTCGTCGCCACCGATTTCTCGACCGGCGGTTTTCGCGGCCGCCAGCGCGACAGGGTCATCGACCTCGAAGACGGCGACTATTCGCGCGAGGACGATCTGAAGCGCGGCCCGGATCACAACTCGCCATGGCGCCGCCTGAAGGACGATTAGGGCGCCGTCCCATCTACATCTGCAGCCGGGAAGCAAGGCGGCAAACCTTGTCTTGTCATCCCCGCCATGGTAGCGAACGCCCGATTTCAATTCGGTCAGCGACGCTGCCCAGGCAAGAGGACAAGGCTTATGGCCAGCAAAGATGACGCGCCGGTCGGCGCAGCCAACGGAAACGGCAATGCGGCGCAGCCGTCGCTCAACGTTCTGGCGCAATATGTGAAGGACCTGTCCTTCGAAAGCCCCGGCGCGCCGAATTCGCTGCGCGGCCGCGACAAGGCGCCGGGCATCGCCATCAACGTCAACGTCAACGCCAACCCGCTCTCCGACAAGCAGTTCGACGTCAATCTGACGCTGAACGCCAAGGCGTCCTTCGACCAGGAAGTGCTGTTCAATGTCGAGCTGGTCTATGGCGGCGTGTTCGCCATCGCAGGCTTTCCGCAGGAGCACATGCTGCCGATCCTGTTCATCGAATGCCCGCGCCTTTTGTTCCCGTTCGCCCGCCAGATCATCGCCGAGGCAACCCGCAATGGCGGCTTCCCGCCGCTGATGCTCGACCCGATCGACTTCGCCCAGATGTTCCAGCAGAAGCTGGCCGAGGACGAGGCGTCCAAGGTCAAGGTGAGCTGAGGCTGCCTGCCACGAACTGTGAAAAGCCCGGCTCGCGCCGGGTTTTTGTTTCGGAGGCCGGCGGGACAGCACCCCCCTCTGCCCTGCAGGACAGAGGGGGGTGTGAAGGATCGCTACGGAACGGGTTTCGTTGCCTGCCGGGCGCAGGTTCAGTTCCCGACAACCTTCAACCACAACGCCTTCTCACCCAACGTTCCGACCATGCCGGCATGCGCGGCGCGTTCGGCTTCGGTGAGGCGGGGCCGCAGGGGTGCCGGGCGCTGGCTGATGATGATCTCGATCTGGCGGACATTTTCGCCTTGCGCCGGCGCGGTGGCGCTGTCGAGGATAAGGGCGGCCTGCTTGCCGCCGATCAGCTCGATATAGACCTCGGCCAGCAATTCGGAATCGAGCAGGGCGCCGTGCTTGGTGCGCCTGGTGTTGTCGATGCCGTAGCGCCGGCAGAGCGCATCGAGCGAATTAGGACCCATCGGGTGCTTGCGGCGCGCCAGCGCCAGCGTGTCGACGACGAGACCATTGTCGATGACGGGGTGGCCGAGCCGGCCGAATTCGACGTTGAGGAAGCCGACATCGAAAGTGGCATTGTGGGCGACCAGCTTGGCGCCGTCGGTGAAGTCCAGCCACTCCTGCGCAATCTCGGCAAAGGTCGGCTTGCCCGCGAGGTCAGTCGCGCTGATGCCGTGCACCGCCTGTGCCTCGGCGTGGATCGCGCGACCCTGCGGGTTGATGTAATGGTGGAAGGTCCTGCCGGTCGGGAAGCGGTTGACCAGTTCGACGCCGCCCAGTTCGATCACGCGGTCGTCGCGCGAATCGAGGCCGGTGGTTTCCGTGTCGAAGATGATCTCACGCATCGAATCAGTCGCTCCAAAGGAGCAGAATCATGAGGCCGGAACAAAATGGCAATGGGCAATGCCGACGGCCTGCCGTCAGGAGCCTGCCTTGCCGGACTTATCCCCGGAGAGTTCGGTGATGATGGCCTTCACCGCCGCCCGCGCGGCGTCCAGCCCCTGGCCGGTGTCGACGACGAAATCGGCCTGACGACGCTTTTCCGCATCCGGCACCTGCTTGGCGAGGATCGATGCCAGTTTTTCCTCCGTCATGCCCGGCCGCGCCAGCACGCGTTCTCGCTGGGTCTCGGCCGGGGCGGTGACGACGACGACCTTGTCGACGCGGTTGCGGCCGCCGGTTTCGAACAGCAGGGGAATGTCGAGAACAGCGATCGATTCGCCGGCGTTACGATGCCTGGCCAGAAAGGCATCGGCGTCGGCGCGCACCAGCGGATGGATGATGGCTTCAAGCTGCTTCAGCGCGGCGGTGTCGCCGAGCACGCGCGCGCCAAGTTTTGCCCGGTCGACCACCCCGGCAATTGTGGTGCCGGGGAAGGCGGCTTCGACCAGAGGCGCCGCCTTGCCGGCATAGAGGCGATGCACCGCCTCGTCGGAATCATGGACCGGCACGCCGGCGTCAGTGAACATCTTTGCCGTCGTCGACTTGCCCATGCCGATCGAGCCGGTGAGGCCGAGCACGATCATGGCTTCGGCACCAGATCGGCGACGATCAGCGCCCGGAGTTCGGCCGTCACCCGCGGCCTGATGCCGAACCAGCGCTCGAAGCCGGGCACGGCCTGATGCAGCAGCATGCCGAGACCGTCGACCGTCTTCAGGCCCCTGGCGCGCGCCGCCGCAAGCAGTGGCGTCTCCAGCGGCACATAGACGATGTCGGTGACGATGGCGTGGTCCGGCAGCCGGGCGGGATCGGCCGACAGGCCTTCATTGCCATGCATGCCAAGTGCCGTGGTGTTGACCAGCAGGCCGGCATCGCCGAGCAGTTCATCCATAGCCGCCATGCCATGCGCCGACACGCCGGCGCCGAAACGATCCCTCAATTCCTGCGCTCGGGCCAGAGTGCGGTTGACGATGCGGATGTCGGCAGCGCCGCGCTCCTTCAGCGCATGGATGACGGCGCGCGACGCGCCGCCGGCGCCGAGCACCACCGCCGGACCCTTGCTTGCCCAGCCCGGTGCATGATCGTCGAGGTTGGCGGCAAAGCCGTGACCGTCGGTGTTGCCGCCCCACAAAATGCCGTCCTCGAACCACAGCGTGTTGACGGCGCCGATTTCTTGCGCCGCCTTGTCGCGGCGTTCGGCCAATGCGAAGGCCGCTTCCTTGTGCGGGATGGTGACGTTGCCGCCGCGGTAATTGTTTGCCTGCAGCGTTTTCACGAACACGGCAAAGTCTTGCGGCGCGACATCGATGGCCTGGTAGCTTCCGTCGATGCCATGTTTGGCCAGCCAGTGGCCATGGATCTTCGGCGAGCGCGAATGCTTGACCGGATGGCCGGTGACGAACGCCTTCTTTGATGCCTCAGCCATCGATCGCTCCCAGCGTGCGCAGCTCGGCCAGCAGCGGCAACAACGGCAGGCCGACAATGGTGAAATGATCGCCCTCGATCTTCTCGAACAATTGAATGCCTTCGCCTTCGATCTGGTAGGCGCCGACGCTAGACAACGCCTTGACGCCGACGCGGGCGAGATGGCGGCCGATGAAGGCCGGGTCGAGCTTGCGCATGGTCATCGAGGCGATGCCGACATGCCGCCACAAAACCTTGCCGTCGCGAACCAGAACAGCGGCGCTGTTGAGCTGGTGGGTCCTGCCCGACAGCGCCAGCAAATGACGGCGGGCACCCTCCATGTCGGCCGGCTTGTGGAACACCTCGTCGCCGAGCGACAGCGTCTGGTCGCAGCCGAGCACCAGGACGCCCGGCCTGCGCTCGCTCACTTCTGTGGCCTTGGCCTCGGCCAGCACCAGGGCGACGTCCTCGGGCGAGACACCGCTATCCTGCAAAGGCGACTCGAGCGCGCGCTCGTCGACATCGGCCGAAACCGCCTCGACATCGACGCCGGCATTGACGAGCATCGCCTTGCGGAACGGACTGCCGGAAGCGAGGATGAGTTTCTCGGTCATGTTTTTCGCCTATTATCCGTCTAACCGTCGTTGAGGTTCTGGCCCAAAACTGAGAACCGCTGCACTCCTCGGCCGCCGCCACGGCATGGATCCTAGGGTCTGCGCTACGTCGCTTCGCTCCTGCTCCGCCCTAGGATGACGAAGGTGTGGAGGCTTTTTGCCCAATCGCGGATGTCGGGGTTTGGCATCCATGCCGTCGAACAGCAGCTGATGGCAACTCGCGAACCTTCAAAATTGGCTGAGACAATCGTCCCTTCGTCATCCTAGGGCGAAGCAAGGAGCGAAGCGACGCGGCGCAGACCCTAGGATCCATGCCGTGACCTTCAATCTTCGCGGCGTTGAATGGTTTGGCAACGCATTACCCGACCCTTGGCCTCATTATCTCGTCTTCCCGCGCAGGGCAACGATGGCCGCCGCCGTTTCCTCTATCGAGCGGCGGCTGACGTCGATCATCGGCCAGCCATGGCGCGTACAAATCTTGCGGGCATAGGCGAGCTCTTCGCTGATCGCCGCGCGGTCGATATAGTCCGATGCCTCATACGAGCTGCTGTTGCCGAGGATGCGGTTTTGCCGGACGTGCGAGATGCGCTCGGCGGTTGCGATCAGCCCGACGATCAGCGGCTTGCTGGCGGCAACCAGGCTTTCCGGCACCGGCACGCCTAGGACGATCGGGATGTTGGCGGTCTTGATGCCGCGGTTGGCGAGATAGATGCTGGTCGGTGTCTTCGACGTGCGAGAAATGCCGATCAGCACGACATCGGCATCGTCCATGTTGAGCGGCAACTGACCGTCATCATGGTCCATGGTGAAATTCAGCGCGTCGATGCGACGGAAATATTCGGCGTCGAGAACATGCTGGGCGCCGACGCGGCGGCCGGCCGGGGTGCCGAGATAGGACTGGAACACGGTCAGCACCGGCTCCAGCACCGATACACAGGGCAGGCCCATGGCCGCGCAGCGCTCGTCGATGCCGCGCGCCAGCTTCTGGTCGACGACCGTATAGAGGATGATGCCCGGCTCCTCTTCGATGTCCTCGAACACCTTCGCCACCTGCTTTTCGGTGCGGATAAGCGGATAGATATGCTCGATGGCGCGCGCGTCCTTGTACTGCGCCGAAGCCGCCCGGCCGGCGGCGAGCAGCGTTTCGCCGGTCGCGTCGGAAATCAGGTGCAGGTGGAAGAAGCTCTGGGGTTTGTTCACAGGGGGTCACCTGGGGCTGTGGGCTTCTGTGGATAAAGCGGGATGAAAAGACGGGCCTGTCGGAGGCGACTGTATCAGATGGCAGTTTGTCCACAATTCGATGCGCTGTCAGCTTCGTCGGGCGACTGGGGACAAGTTTGGGGACGGCTTTTTTCGACTACGATCCATCCACAGGACCTGCCTTTCACCGCTGTGCCTAACACTTTGACTCGACTGATCGATTCCGAACTATCCCCAGAACCCTACATCTGGGAAAAAGAAGCACGCGACAATATGTTGGCTGGTGTTTTCCGGGGCAAAGCGGGACAGGTGACAACCACCAGAACCAACAGACTCTTAGAATCAGAAGAATCTTAGATATAAGAATCTTTGATTATAAAAGAGGCTGGGAGAAGCGAGCGCCCGATGCCCCAGAACCGGATCATGCTGGACGTCCTCAGGGGCAAGGCCCATTTTCCGCCTCCGCTCTGGATGATGCGTCAGGCCGGGCGCTATCTGCCGGAGTATAGGGACACACGCAGGCGAGCAGGCTCGTTCCTGGACCTCTGCTACGATCCCGACCTTGCGGTCGAAGTGACCTTGCAGCCGATCGAGCGCTTCGGCTTCGACGCCTCGATCCTGTTTTCCGATATCCTTGTCGTTCCGCATGCGCTTGGCCGTGACGTCCGCTTCGAAGAGGGCAGAGGGCCACTGCTGACGCCGATCACCGCGCCGGAGATTTTGGCTCTGGAAGGCAAGGTGTTTCACGTGAATCTCGAACCGGTCTACGAGACGGTTCGCCGGTTGCGGGCCAAACTCCCCGAAGAGACAACCCTGATCGGCTTCTGCGGCGCGCCGTGGACGGTGGCGACCTACATGATCGCCGGCCATGGCACACCCGACCAAGCGCCGGCGCGGCTTTTTGCCTATCGCGAGCCGGTGGCCTTTCAACGATTGCTGAAGGTGCTTGCCGAACATTCGGCCGCCTATCTCATCCGCCAGATCGAGGCGGGCGCGGATGTGGTGCAGATTTTCGATTCCTGGTCCGGCGTGCTGGACGATGAAACTTTCGATCTGTTCTGCGTTCAACCAATGGCCGAGATCGTTGGCAGGGTGCAGGCGGTTCATCCCGATGTTCCGATCATCGGTTTTCCCAAGGGCGCCGGTTCGCGCTACCGGACCTATCGCCAGAAGACCGGCGTAACGGCGCTGGGGATCGACTGGACGGTGCCCCTGATCGCGGCGAAGGAATTGCAGCGCTCGGGTGCGGTTCAGGGCAATCTCGATCCCTTGCGGCTCGTGGCTGGCGGCAAGGCGCTGTCGGATGGCGTCGAGGCGATCCTGAGAGCGCTGGGAGACGGGCCGCTGATCTTCAACCTCGGTCACGGCATCACGCCGGAGACGCCGATCGCCCATGTCGAGGCGATGGTGAAACAGGTGCGGAGCGCGACACGCTGATGGCTCGGATGAACAACACGAGCAGCACCGGCCAGGCGATGATGCGCATGACGATCGGCCTGGGTGTCCTGGTCGTTCTCACCGCGCTTTTGTATTTCGCGGCACCCGACAGTTTCTACCCTTGGGCCAAGGCGATCCATATCCTCGCGGTCATCTCGTGGATGGCTGGCATGCTCTATCTGCCGCGGCTGCTGGTCTATCACGCCGATGCCGAGAAGGGCTCGGTGCAGTCGGAGACCTTCAAGGTGATGGAGCGGCGCCTGCTGCGCGGCATCATCAACCCGGCGATGATCGTTACCTGGGTGTTCGGCCTGTGGCTCGCCTGGAAGGGTTTTGGTTTCCAGGGCGGCTGGCTTCACGCCAAGATCGGAGCGGTGCTTTTGCTGTCGGCCATGCATGGCTATCTGTCCGGCGCGGTGCGCAAATTCGCCGAGGACCGCAATGAAAAACCGGCCAGGCACTGGCGGATGGTCAACGAGATCCCCACATTGCTGATGATCGCAATCGTCATCCTGGTGGTGGTCAAGCCGTTCTGATGCATGTTGCTCAGTAACGGCCAGGAGACAGCGACAGGTTTGATACGTTTTAAGCCTTCATAGGTCACGCAAAACGCAGCTTGCTCTTTCACCCGACCGACGATAAAAGACGGGTCTTCCTTCCCGTCATGCGCCGCCCCTCGTTGTTTTCGGCCGCGCCCGGCATTTGTCGCATCCCGCCGATATTTTCCCAAAGCCTACCCAGACTCCATCTATTCAAGGTCCGTCTATGCAAGAAATGAAACTCGCCGAGTTCAAGAACAAGAAACCGCCAGAGCTGATCGCTTATGCCGAATCGCTCGAGGTCGAAAACGCCAGCGTCATGCGCAAGCAGGAGCTGATGTTTGCGATCCTGAAGAAGCTGGCCGCCCAGGAGATCGAGATCATCGGTGATGGCGTGGTCGAGGTGCTGCAGGACGGTTTCGGCTTCCTGCGCTCCGCCAACGCCAATTATCTGCCAGGTCCCGACGACATCTATATTTCGCCGTCGCAGATCCGGCGCTTTTCGCTGAAGACCGGCGATACGGTCGAAGGGCCGATCCGCAGCCCGAAAGAGGGCGAGCGCTATTTCGCGCTGCTCAAGGTCAACACCATCAATTTCGACGATCCCGAGAAGATCCGTCACAAGATCCACTTCGACAATCTGACGCCGCTCTATCCGACCAAGCGGCTGAAGATGGAGATCGAGAATGTGACCACCAAGGACATCTCGGCCCGCGTGATCGACCTGGTCGCGCCGATCGGCAAGGGACAGCGCGCTTTGATCAACGCGCAGCCGCGTACCGGCAAGACGGTTCTGATGCAGAACATCGCCCACTCGATCACCGCCAACCATCCGGAATGCTATCTGATCGTGCTTCTGATCGACGAGCGGCCGGAAGAAGTGACCGACATGCAGCGCTCGGTGAAGGGCGAGGTGATCTCCTCGACCTTCGACGAACCGGCGGTGCGCCACGTGCAGGTCGCCGAAATGGTCATTGAGAAGGCCAAGCGCCTGGTCGAACATGGCCGCGACGTCGTCATCCTGCTCGATTCGATCACCCGCCTCGGCCGTGCCTACAACACCGTCGTGCCGTCATCCGGCAAGGTGCTGACCGGCGGTGTCGACGCCAACGCCCTGCAGCGGCCGAAGCGCTTCTTCGGCGCCGCCCGCAACATCGAGGAAGGCGGCTCGCTGACCATCATCGCCACCGCCCTGATCGATACCGGCAGCCGCATGGACGAAGTCATCTTCGAAGAGTTCAAGGGCACCGGCAACTGCGAAATCCAGCTCGACCGCAAGGTGGCCGACAAGCGCATCTATCCGGCCATGGACATCTTGAAGTCCGGCACCCGCAAGGAAGACCTGCTGGTTTCCAAGCAGGATCTGCAGAAGATCTTCGTGCTGCGCCGCATCCTGGCGCCGATGGGAACCACCGACGCGATCGAGTTCCTGATCGACAAGCTCAAGCAGACCAAGACCAATGCGGATTTCTTCGATTCGATGAACACGTAAAGGCTTACCCTCCCCTTGTGGGGAGGGTCGATCCGCGCAGCGGAGCGGGGTGGGGGTCAGCACCGAGGTTGGGGGTTTAACCCCCACCCCGTCTCACGATCTACGCTTCGCTAGGATCGCGAGCCGACCCTCCCCACAAGGGGAGGGTGAGGCATTATCGCCGCAACAGCTTCTCCAACTCCTCAGCATCCGTCACAGCGGGAAGACAAACCTGGCCGGTGCAGAACCAGGCGCCCGCTTTATCGGTCGGCGGCAGGATTCCACCGGGCAGCAAGGGTCGATTCGCACCCGTACCGATCGGTACGACGATGTCGACGCGGCGTGGATCCGGACATCGATTCGCCACCGGAACGAGCTTTGGGCTCTCACGGGAATCGACGATGACGAGCTTCAGCGGCTCGATCGCCAGCGCGCAGGCGTTGACGATGCCCGCCTGGCCATAGGCCTGCTGCGCCGCGCGGCCGGCGGCATGCTCGGCGACCTCCCAGGCTTTTTCCTGCAGCTCGAGATCGCCGGTGACGGAGGCGAGGCGAACGAGCGCTTCGATGATCTGGCCGGTGGCGGACGGAATGGCTTCATCGACATCGCCGCGGATGCGGATCGGCACGTCGGTGCTGTCCGAAGCGGTCAGGTAATAGCCTGTCTTGTCGGTATCGGCGTGCCAATGATCGAGCTGCCCGATGAACTGGCCGGCCTGGTCGACATAGCTCCAATCCCCAGTGGCCTCAAACAGCGAGATCGCTGCGTTGGTCATGGCGGCATAGTCGCTGGACAAAGCAGGAAACAGTTTTCTGGCGCCGAGCATTGAATGCGGCAGACGGCCGTCGCGGCTGGCAGTGGTGATGTGAGTGAAGGCCTTTGCCGCCGCATCGATCCAGTCAGGCCGCGCCAGCGACCGGCCGGCCTCTGCAAGCGCTGCGATCATCTGGCCGTTCCAGTCGGTGAGGGTCTTTGCGTCAAGGCCGGGCCTAACCCGCTTTTCCCGGACTGCAAGAAGTTTCGCCTTGAGCGGGCTGATCTCTTCGCGATCGATCACATAGGACGATTGCTGGGACCGTGTTTGGCGGACAACCGGCTTGCCTTCCCAGCCATGCGGGCTGGATAGGGTGAAGTACTTGAGAAACAATGAGGAATCCTCACCGAGAGCGGCTTCGATCTCTTGCCTGCTCCAAGTGTAGAACAGGCCCTCCTCGCCGTCGCTGTCGGCGTCGAGACTGGCGGCAAAAGCGCCGCCGTCGACGCGCATTTCGCGCAGCAGCCAGTCGATCGTCTCTTCGATTCGCCCCCGGAACAATTCATTACCGTTTGCGGCATAGGCCCAGTTGCAGAAGCGGATCAGCTGGGCGTTGTCGTAGAGCATCTTTTCGAAATGCGGCACCAGCCATTCGGCGTCGGTCGAGTAACGGCTGAGCCCGCCGCCGATATGGTCGTAGATGCCGCCGCTGACCATCTGTTCGAGGCTGTTGAGGACGTCGTCGCGATGGCTGGCGTTGCCGTCGCGCAGCCAGGACAGCCACAGCGTTTGCATGAACGGCGCATTGGGAAATTTCGGCGCGCCGCGCAGGCCACCCAGATCACGGTCGACCATGCCGTCTATGCCCCTGGCCAATTCCGCCAGCGCATCGCGGTCGAGCACGGTTCTGGCATGCGAGCCGGCAAGCCGCGCCTCGACATGTGTGGCCAGGCCGTCGGCGCTCTGGTTGAGGCTCGCCCGCTTCTCGCGCCAGGCCTTGTCCACCGCCTCCATCACCTGGATGAAACCGGGGCGGCCATAGCGCGGCTCGCGCGGAAAATAGGTGCCGCCCCAGAATGGCTTGCCGTCCGGGGTCAGGAACATGGTCAGTGGCCAGCCGCCCTGCTCGCCCATCGCGGACAGCGCCGCCATATAGATCTGGTCGATATCCGGACGCTCCTCGCGGTCGACCTTGATATTGACGAACAGACGGTTCATGACGGCGGCGACGCCATCGTTTTCGAAGCTTTCATGCGCCATGACATGGCACCAATGGCAGGCCGCATAGCCGACCGAGAGCAGGATCGGCCTGTCCAGAGCCTTGGCCTCTTCGAGCGAAGCCGGCGACCAGGCCCGCCAGTGGACGGGATTGCCGCTGTGCTGCTGCAGATAGGGGCTGGCTTCTTCAGCAAGCAGGTTTTGCGCGGGCAGCGTCACGATGGGCAAACTCGGGTGGTCGGATGGGCGTGAAGCTAGGGCGGTTCGGTAGAGCGGGCAAATGATTTCAGGCGATTCCATCGTAGCGCTGTCGAGCGGCCGGCTTCCGGCCGGCGTTGCCGTCATCCGCATTTCAGGCCCGCAGACTCGATTCGCAGTCGAAAGGATTGCCGGAGGTATGGTTAAGGACCGCGTCGCGGTCTTGCGCAGGTTCACAGCGCCCGACAGGGCCGTGCTCGACACCGGCCTGGTCGTTTTCTTTCCCGGTCCGGCCAGTTTCACCGGCGAGGACGTCGCGGAATTCCATGTTCATGGCGGTCGTGCCGTTGTGGCCAAAATGCTGGAGACGATCGCAGGCCTTGACGGCGTCAGGCACGCGGAAGCAGGCGAATTCACACGTCGAGCCTTTCTCAACGGCAAGGTCGACCTGGTCGAGACCGAGGCTCTGGCGGATCTCGTCAGTGCCGAGACCGAGGCGCAGCGCCGCTTTGCTGTCCAGAATGCCGAAGGCGTTCAGAGCGAACTCTATCTCAGCTGGCGCCGCAGGCTGATCCATGCCCGCGCCATGATCGAGGCCGAGATCGATTTCGCCGATGAGGATGATGTCCCCGGTTCCGTTTCGGATACGGTTTGGTCCGATGTCAGAACGATGATCGGCGAGATCCACCGGCACATTGCTGGATATCACGCCGCGGAGATCATTCGCGACGGCTTCGAGGTGGTCATTCTTGGCGCACCCAACGCCGGTAAGTCGAGTCTGTTCAATGCCCTGGCGCGGCGGGATGCCGCTATAGTAACGGATGAGCCCGGCACGACGCGGGATCTGCTTGAAGTGACACTTGACCTCCAGGGGCTGCGGGTCAGGCTCACGGATACGGCCGGGCTGCGCGATGCGCCTGGCAAGGTCGAGGCGATCGGCATCGAGAAGGCGAGGGCTAAGGCGCATGGCGCGGATCTCTTGTTGCTGCTCAGGGATGTCGCCGATCCCAGGGCGATCGGACCGCTGCCGACCGAGGCGCCGATCTTGCGTGTCGGCACCAAGCTTGATCTGCTGGAAAGCCGCGCGGCGAGCGGCGCGGCGGAGGATGACGTTGTCATTTCGGTAAAGAACGGGACGGGCGTGGAGGAACTGCTGGCGGAAATCGGCCGTCGGGCGGCGGAAGCAGCCGGCAGTGTCGGCGATGTTTTGCCGTCGCGTCTGCGCCACGTCGAATTGCTTGGCGCGGCGAATAGCCACCTGCTTCGCGCAACCGACGGCCAGACTGGCGGGCAGGAATTGCGCGCCGAAGAGTTGAGGCTGGCGGCCGACCGCCTCGGCCGAATCGTCGGGGCGATCGATGTCGAGGACATGCTTGACGTGATCTTTTCGCAGTTCTGCATCGGGAAATGACTCACGTGAAACAATGCTCGCTGGGAGGGACCCGCGATGCCGGGATTTTGGCGAAGCGCCCGTGGATGACGAAGGCGGGATGCTCAGACCAGGTCGCCGCGCTGTGCCGGCGGCGTGACTCACGTCAAACGCCGGAGGCTTGATGACTCACGTGAAACACGCGCGATGGCAGACGCAATGCTGTTTCACGTGAAACTTGTTGCGGAGTTTTCTTGACAGCACTGCTTGGCGGGGACATGTGTCCCTCAATCTTTTGAGTCTGGGACGTTGGGAATGGCCAATCACTATGATGTGGTTGTGGTGGGCGGCGGTCACGCGGGTTGCGAGGCGGCCAGTGCTGCCGCACGCGCTGGTGCCAGGACCGCGCTGGTGACGCTGCGTTTCGACACGATCGGCGTCATGTCGTGCAATCCGGCGATCGGCGGGCTCGGCAAGGGTCATCTGGTGCGCGAGATCGATGCCATGGATGGCCTGATGGGTCGGGTGGCGGATGCGGCTGGCATCCAGTTCCGCCTGCTCAATCGCCGCAAGGGCCCCGCGGTGCGCGGCCCCCGCACGCAGGCCGACAGAAAGCTCTATCGCCTTGCCATGCAGGAAGCGATTCGGAACCAGAACGATCTCGAGGTCGTCGAAGGCGAGGTTCTGGACTTCGAGATCGTCGATGGGCGGATCACGGCTGTTCTCCTGGCCGACGGCAGGCGGCTTGCCTGTGGCGCCGTCGTTCTGACGACCGGGACCTTCCTGCGCGGGCTTATCCATATCGGCGAGGAGAAGATTGTCGCCGGCCGCATGAACGAACAGGCCAGCCTTGGCCTGTCGGCGACGATGGACCGTGCTGGCTTCAAGCTCGGACGGCTGAAGACCGGCACGCCGCCGCGGCTCGATGGCCGGACCATCGACTGGGCGTCGCTGGAAAAGCAGGCCGCCGATGAAGATCCGGTGCCGTTCTCGCTTATGACCGATCGCATCGAGACGCCGCAGATCGATTGCGGCATCACGCGCACGACCACCGCCACGCACGAGCTGATCCGCGCCAATCTCGGCCGCTCGGCCATGTATTCCGGCTCGATCGAAGGCGTTGGGCCGCGCTATTGCCCGTCGATCGAGGACAAGATCGTCAAGTTCGGCGACAGGGACGGCCATCAGATCTTCCTCGAGCCGGAAGGGCTCGATGACGACACGGTTTATCCCAATGGAATTTCGACATCGCTGCCTGAAGATGTGCAACTCGAGATCCTGAAAACCATCCCGGGCCTGGAGGGCGCAACCATGCTGCAGCCCGGCTATGCCATCGAATATGATCATGTCGATCCGCGCGAGCTGCGTCAGACGCTGGAGACGAAGCGCATCAGTGGTCTCTTCCTCGCCGGGCAGATCAACGGCACGACCGGTTACGAGGAGGCGGCCGGGCAAGGGCTGCTTGCAGGCCTCAATGCGGCGCGGCGGGCGGCGGGCAGCGAGCAGATCGTGCTCAGCCGCACCGAGGCCTATATCGGCGTGATGGTCGACGATTTAACCAGCCGCGGCATCAGCGAACCCTACCGGATGTTCACCTCGCGGGCCGAGTTCCGGCTGTCGCTGCGTGCCGACAATGCCGATGAGCGGTTGACGCCGCTGGCGGCGAAATTGGGCATCGCCTCGGCGCAGCGGATGCAGCGCTACGAACATGTCATGCAAGGCCTGGACGAGGCGCGGGATCTGGCGAAGTCGCTCACAATGACGCCGAACGAGGCGGCGCGATACGGGCTGGAGATCAACCGGGATGGCGTGCGCCGGTCCGGTTATGAACTGTTGTCCTATCCCGATGTCGATGTGGCATGGCTGGCTCGTGTCGATCCGCGCTTTGCGGACATCGACTGCAAGACGGCGGAGCGCCTCGAAACGGAAGCGAAATATTCGGTCTACCTGGATCGCCAGAAAACCGACGTCGCGCAGATCCGGCATGAGGAGAGCCGGCTGATACCGGAGACCATCGATTTCGCCGGGGTGCCGGGTCTGTCGAACGAGCTGAAGCAGAAGATGCAGGCGCGGCGGCCGCGTTCCATCGCCGACGCTCAGCGCATGGAAGGCATGACGCCGGCAGCGCTGGCGATCATTGTCGCGCATGTCCGGCATGCGGAGAGCGCCCAGCGCCCACAAAGGGATGTTGCGTGAGTTCACTATCCCTAGAGAGCCTGCAGGATGCGGCAGGCCCGGTTTCACGTGAAACATTCGATCGGCTGGTGGCATTCGAGCAGATGTTCCAGAAATGGAATCGCAGCATCAACCTTGTCGCGCAATCGACGTCTGGCGATGTCTGGCAGCGCCACATCCTGGACAGCGCGCAGCTCGGGCGCATAGAGCCAACTGCCACGCGCTGGGTGGATCTCGGCTCGGGCGGCGGATTTCCGGGCCTTGTCATGGCCTTCCTGCTTGCCGAGCGCGCTGGCGCCAGCATCGATCTGGTTGAAAGCAATCGAAAAAAGGCATCCTTCCTGCAGACCGTGGTCGGGCAGTTCAGCCTGCCGGCGCGAGTCGTGGCGCGCCGCATCGATGACAGCCATGCGCTTGTTTCGACACCGCAAATCGTCACGGCTCGGGCGCTGGCCTCGCTTTCGACCTTGCTCGACCTGTCGGCGCCATGGCTGACGTCAGGCGCGCGCGGCCTGTTCCACAAAGGCCGGGATTATCGCGCCGAAGTGCAAGAAAGCGTTAACCGGTGGTCCTTCGATCTGGTAGAACATCCCAGTGTGACCGACCCTCAGGGCGTCATCCTTGAACTGTCCAACCTGCGACCTGTCTGATCCGCGACGGGTCAGACTCTTTGGCGACCCAAAATGAATTTCTGGCATAGACCCATGATGAAGAATGGCCCCCGAATCATCACCGTAGCCAACCAGAAGGGCGGTGTCGGCAAGACCACCACCGCCATCAATCTAGCGACTGCGCTGGCCGCGATCGGCGAAAAGGTGCTGATCGTCGATCTCGATCCGCAAGGCAATGCCAGCACCGGCCTCGGCATCGACCGCAAGGACCGCACGGTCTCGTCCTATGACGTGCTGACCGGCGAGCTGGAGCTGGAGGCTGCGGCCATCCCGACGGCGGTGCCTGGCCTGTCGATCGTGCCGTCGACGCTCGACCTGCTTGGTATCGAAATGGAGATCGCCTCGGCGCCCGACCGGGTGCTCAAGCTGCGCAATGCGCTGCGCGCCGCGACCGAGCGCGGGGCGCCGTTCGGCTATGTGCTGATCGATTGCCCGCCGTCGCTCAACCTTTTGACTTTGAATTCAATGGCTGCAGCCGATTCTGTTCTTGTGCCGCTGCAATGCGAGTTTTTCGCGCTCGAAGGTCTGAGCCAGTTACTGGAAACGGTCGAGCAGGTTCGCCGTTCGATCAATCCGGATCTCACCATCCAGGGCATCGTGCTGACCATGTATGACGGCCGCAACAATCTCGCCAACCAGGTGGTGCAGGACGTGCGGGCACATATGGGCGATAAGGTCTACGAGACCGTCATTCCGCGCAATGTTCGGGTGTCCGAGGCCCCGTCCTACGGCAAGCCGGCGATCCTCTACGATTTGAAGTGCTCGGGCAGCCAGGCCTATCTGCAACTGGCGTCGGAAGTGATCCGCCGAGAGCGCAAGTTACGCGCCGCTTGATGAGGCTGGATGCATAGTTAAGAGCCGATTCGATACCGAAACGATCTGGAATAGCCAACTGGAATAAAGATGAGCGAAGACCTTTCGAGAAAGAGACTGGGGCGTGGGCTGGCGGCGCTGATCGGCGAGATCGATCGCCCAGTAGCGCCTGAAAAGCCTGGCATGAGCGCCGACGGCAAGGTGCCGATCGAGTTCCTGACCCCCAATCCGAAAAATCCGCGCCGGCATTTCGGCGACGCCGAGCTGACGGACCTCGCCCAGTCGATCCGCGAGCATGGCGTCGTCCAGCCGGTGGTGGCGCGGCCATCGCCGACACAGGCCGGCCGCTACGAAATCATCGCCGGCGAGCGGCGCTGGCGCGCCGCGCAGCGCGCCGGGCTGTCCGAGATCCCGGTCATCATCCGCGAGGTCAACGACCGCACCGCGCTCGAACTGGCGATCATCGAAAACGTCCAGCGCACCGACCTCAACGCGGTCGAGGAAGCACTTGGCTATCAGCAGCTGATCGATGAGCACGGCTACACCCAGGCCGATCTCGGCCAGGTGATCGGCAAAAGCCGCAGCCATGTCGCCAATACGCTCAGGCTCTTGAAGCTGCCGGAAGTGATCCGCGACATGCTGATCGACGGCGCGCTGTCGGCGGGCCACGCCCGCACGCTGGTGACGGCGGAAGATCCGGCCGGCCTTGCCAAGCGCATCGTCGAAGAAGGACTTTCGGTGCGCCAGGCCGAAGCGCTGGCGCAGATGCCGGCCGGCACCAGCAGCGCCAGGGAAGCCAGGCCCGCGCCAAGTCCTGACGAAAAGGACGCCGACACGCTGGCACTGGAAAAGCTGTTGACCGATACGATCGGCATGATTGTGTCGGTGGATCACAAGGGCAAGGGCGGCGTGCTGCGGGTGGCATATCGGTCGTTGGAGCAGCTTGATGAGCTGTGCCGCCGGCTGAAGCAGGATTGATGTAGTTAGCCGGCGAATTATCTTCTGGATTGAGCAAGGGCTGGCGATTGCCAGCCCTTCTCTTTTTCAGCGCTGATGATTGGCGAAATCGGCGAAGCCGCGAATCTCCCACCTTGAGGGGAGATGGCCGGCGGGATTGTTCCTGTCTTACAGCGGCGTGCGTTTGGCGAATGGCTTCCCCCACTCCGTCGCTGCTACGCAGCGCCACCTCTCCCCCCTCCGGAGGGAGAGGAAGGGAGCCAAGCTCGGCAAACTCGCGCCTTTCCTCTCCCCCGTCGATCGGGGGAGAGGTGTCGTGCGAAGCTCGACGGAGTGGGGGTCGACCTTTCACCAAAGCAATACCTCTCACTGGATTGCCGCTGACCGAGTTTTCGTGCGCGCAGGCCAGAGCGGGTCGGTTCGACTGAATGCGACCTCCTTGCGACAGATGGAGGCCAGCGCTTCACGCGCAACGACCCCTCTGTCGCCTTCGGCGACATCTCCCCCTCGAGGGGGGAGATCAGGCTCGCTGCGCCAGCCGGCTGCTCTCGACCGCTATGCCAAGCAGCGCCTGCCGTGCCAACGCCACGGAAAGATCCGGCCGCCGCCTGGTCTGCAGCACCGCCGTCTGCAGCCGGGTCAACGCGCGGCCGAGCGCGTCGGTGCTCCAGCGCTCCAGCGCCTTCTCGACCAGCTTGCGCCGCGAGAAGAACACCGGCGGGCGAGCGGCGGCAACGACCGAGGCGGCGTTGCGGTTGCCGGACTCCATCTGGCCGCGCATGACCTGGATCTGCTGCAACTGCCGCATCGCTGAAGACAGCACCAGGAAGGGCTGGCCGCCGGATTGGCAATGGCGGGTGAAGGCGGTATCGAAGTCGCCGATCTTGCCTTCGAGAAGCGCGTCGACAGCGTCGTCGAAAGAGGCGCCGGATACGTCGCCCGACATCGCCTTGACCTCCTCCAGCCCGATCTCGTTCTGGCCATGGGCGTAGAGCACGAGCTTCTCGATCTCGCCGCGCGAGGCCAGCCGGTCGCCGCCGAGATTGCGGCGCAGCGCCTGCCTCGCCTCCATGGTCATCGACATGCCGGCCTTGCCCAATTCGGCGTCGATGACGCCGTCGATGTCGCGCGCCTCATCGGCATAGCACGGCAGCGCCATGGCACTGTCCGCCGCCTCGACGATGGCGCGCAGGCCGACACCCTTCTTGAGGTCGCCGGCCTCGATGAGAATGATGGCATCGCGCGCGGGCTCCGCCGTCAGCGCCTTGACGTCGTCGGCCAATGCCTTCTGGCCGCTGGCATTGCGCACCCACAGCAGGCGCCGGTCGGAAAACATCGGCACGGTGCGGGCCTCGTCGAGCAGCCGGCCTTCGTCGCGGTCGACCTCCGAACCCTCCAGCCTGACCACTGAGAAGGGATCGTCAAGCGGCAGGCCGGTCTTTTCGGCAAAGGCCTTTGCCCGTTCGGAGACGAGGCCGCGATCGGGGCCGTAAAGCAGGACGATCGAAATGCGCTGGTCCGGTCGGGCCAGCCATCCGTCGACCTCGAAAGCTTTCTTCTGTCCCATGGGTGGTGGGTTAGCATGATGCGGGGTCGGCATCCAGCTTGGGCGAACGGTCGACCCCCACTCCGTCGAGCTGCGCTCGACACCTCTCCCCCGATCGACGGGGGAGAGGAAGGCGCGAGCTTGCCGGCCTAGGCACCTTTCCTCTCCCTCCGGAGGGGGGAGAGGTGGCGCTGCGAAGCAGCGACGGAGTGGGGGAAGGCGTTTGCCAAACGTGCGGCGGCAAGACAGGCACAACCGGCGAGCAAGAAAACTCAGGCAAGGCGGCAATCAGGTGGAAGCATTGCTTGATGAACGGTCGACCCCCACTCCGTCGAGCTTCGCTCGACACCTCTCCCCCGATCGACGGGGGAAAGGAAAGGTGCGAGCTTGCCGACCTGGCTCCCTTCCACTCCTCCCGACGGGGAGAGGAAAGGTGCGAGTTCGCCAACCAATCACCTTATCTGCCAGCAAACCCTTCCCAACCTTGCGCCAAATTGCGCGCGACCGCCCAACATCGACAAGAAATTTCGCGGACATATCTCCATCTTGGCGCGGGAGGCTGGATCGGCCGGCGCGGCCGGGACCGGAGGCTTGCCCGACGAATTCGCACTCGCCGCGCGGATATGTAAATATTCCCCAGGTCGACATTGGGGGCAGGCAACATTGGAGGACAAAGGTCATGGCCGATGCTGGGATGTTGCGTTTTCACGTTCCGGAACCGGAAGTGCGCCCGGGCGGAACGCCAGATTTTTCCAATGTGCCGATCCCCAAGGCCGGCTCGGTGCCGCGCCCTGAAATCGATGTCGATCCGCGCACCATTCGCGATCATGCCTTCTCGATCATCCGCGTGCTGAACCGCACTGGCGAGGCCGTCGGCCCCTGGGCCGGGCTGCTCTCCGATGAGGAGCTTTTGGCCGGCCTGCGCCACATGATGACGCTGCGGATCTTCGATGCCCGCATGCAGATGGCGCAGCGGCAGGGCAAGACCTCGTTCTACATGCAGCATCTGGGCGAAGAGGCTGTGGCTTGCGCCTTCCGCAAGGCGCTTGAACCCGGCGACATGAACTTTCCGACCTATCGCCAGGCCGGGCTGCTGATCGCCGATGGCTACCCGATGGTCACGATGATGAACCAGATCTATTCCAACGAAGCCGATCCGCTGAAGGGGCGGCAATTGCCGGTCATGTACTCGTCGAAGGAGCACGGCTTCTTCTCGATCTCCGGCAATCTGGCAACGCAGTACGTCCAGGCGGTCGGCTGGGCGATGGCCTCGGCTATATCGAACGATTCGCGCATCGCAGCCGCCTGGATCGGCGACGGCTCGACGGCCGAATCCGATTTCCATTCGGCGCTGGTGTTCGCCTCCACCTACAAGGCGCCAGTCGTGCTCAACGTCGTGAACAACCAGTGGGCGATCTCGACCTTTCAAGGCATCGCGCGCGGCGGCTCGGGCACTTTTGCGGCCAGAGGCCTCGGCTTCGGCATCCCGTCGCTGCGCGTCGACGGCAATGATTATCTCGCCGTCCATGCGGTCGCCAAATGGGCGGCGGAGCGGGCGCGCAGCAATCTCGGGCCGACGCTGGTCGAATATGTCACCTACCGTGCCGGCGCGCATTCGAGTTCGGACGACCCCTCGGCCTATCGGCCAAAGACCGAATCCGACGCCTGGCCGCTCGGCGATCCGATCGTGCGGCTGAAGAACCATCTCATCGCGCTCGGCGTCTGGTCGGACGAGCGGCACGCGCAGGCCGAGGCGGAAATCCTCGACACGGTGATCGCGGCGCAGAAGGAAGCGGAAAGCCACGGCACGCTGCATGCCGGCGGCAAGCCATCGACGCGCGATATGTTCGAAGGGCTCTATGCCGACATGCCGCCGCATCTCAGACGCCAGCGACAGCAGGCGGGAGTCTGAGCCATGCCGAGACGGACCATGATCGAGGCCATTCGCGATGCCATGGACGTGTCGATGGGGCGTGACGACAAAGTCGTCGTGTTCGGCGAAGATGTCGGCTTCTTCGGCGGCGTCTTCCGCTGCACGCAGGGCCTGCAGGCCAAATACGGCAAGAGCCGGTGCTTCGACGCGCCGATCAACGAATCCGGCATTGTCGGCTCGGCCATCGGCATGGCAGCTTATGGGCTGAAGCCGTGCGTGGAGATTCAGTTTGCCGACTACATGTATCCGGCCTACGACCAGCTGACCCAGGAAGCGGCACGCCTTCGCTACCGCTCGAACGGCGATTTCACCTGCCCGATCGTGGTGCGCATGCCGACCGGCGGCGGCATTTTTGGCGGCCAGACGCACAGCCAGAGCCCAGAAGCGCTGTTCACCCATGTGTCGGGGCTGAAGACGGTGGTGCCGTCCAACCCGCATGACGCCAAGGGGCTTTTGATCGCGGCGATCGAGGATCCGGATCCGGTGATCTTCCTCGAGCCGAAGCGGCTCTACAACGGTCCGTTCGATGGTCATCACGACCGGCCGGTGACGCCATGGTCGAAGCATGAGCTCGGCGAGGTCGCCGACGGCCACTACACTGTCCCGCTCGGCAAGGCGGCGATCCGCAGAGCGGGTTCGGCGGTCACGGTGCTTGCCTACGGCACCATGGTCTATGTCGCGCAGGCCGCGGTCGAGGAAACCGGCATCGATGCCGAGATCATCGATCTCAGGACGCTGCTGCCGCTCGACCTCGACACGATCGTCGCCTCGGTCAAGAAGACCGGGCGCTGCGTCATCGTGCACGAGGCGACGCTGACCTCGGGCTTCGGCGCCGAACTGTCGGCGCTGGTGCAGGAAAACTGTTTTTATCACCTCGAAGCGCCGGTTGCTCGCGTTGCCGGCTGGGACACGCCCTATCCGCATGCGCAGGAGTGGGATTATTTCCCCGGTCCCGCCCGCGTCGGCCGTGCCTTGCTTGAAACCATGGGAGCCTGAGATGGGCGAACACATCATCAAGCTGCCCGATGTCGGCGAAGGTGTCGCCGAGGCCGAGCTGGTCGAATGGCACGTCAAGATCGGCGACATGGTGCGCGAGGACACTGTGCTTGCCGCTGTCATGACCGACAAGGCGACAGTCGAAATCCCGTCGCCGGTCGATGGCGAGATACTGTGGCTGGGCGCCGAGATCGGCGACACGGTGGCGATCGGTTCGCCGATCGTGCGACTGAAGGTGGCGGGCGAGGGCAATGTTGTGGGTGGTGCGACGCCGGCAAAAGTCACGGCTGAGAGTACCCCCACCCCTAGCCCCTCCCCACAAGGGGGAGGGGGACGTGCCACGGCCTCGAAGGACAAAGCAAAGTCTACTTCGCCGTCATCGGAGTCCTCCGCAAAAAGTGCGCGAGCAGCGCAGCCCGAATCCCCCTCCCCCTCGTGGGGAGGGGCCAGCGGTGGGGGTACAGCGCCGACATCCGGAGTTGCCACGCCCGCCGGCGCACCGCGTCCCGAAGGCGAGAAACCGCTGGCTTCTCCGGCTGTGCGTCTGCGGGCAAAAGAGGCCGGCATCGATCTCAGGCAGGTTGCGGGATCCGGCCCGGCCGGCCGCATCGGCCATGAGGACATCGAGGCTTTCCTGGCACGCGGACCACAGGTCGCCAGGACGTCCGGCCTTGCCCGCAGCGACGCTGTCCAGGACATCAAGGTGGTCGGCTTGCGGCGCAAGATCGCCGAGAAGATGTCGCTGTCCAAATCGCGTATCCCGCACATCACCTATGTCGAGGAGATCGACGTCACCGCGCTCGAGGAATTGCGCGCCGCGCTCAACAAGGAGAAGCGCCCGGGCGTGGAGAGGCCGAAGCTGACTCTGCTGCCGTTCCTGATGCGGGCGATGGTCAAGGCGATCGCGGACCAGCCCAACCTCAACTCGCTGTTCGACGACGAGGCCGGAATCATCCACCAGCATGGCGGCATCCATATCGGCATTGCCGCGCAGACGCCGTCGGGCCTGGTGGTGCCGGTGGTCAAGCACGCGGAGGCGCGCGACATCTGGGAGTGCGGCGCGGAGGTCATCAGGCTGGCCGAGGCGGCCAAGTCCGGCACGGCGACACGCGACGAGCTGTCCGGCTCGACCATCACCATCACCTCGCTTGGCGCCATGGGCGGCGTGGCGACGACGCCGGTCATCAACCATCCCGAAGTGGCGATCATCGGCGTCAACAAGATGATGGTGCGGCCGGTGTGGGACGGCAGCCAGTTCATGCCGCGCAAGATGATGAACCTGTCGTCGAGCTTCGACCATCGGGTCATCGACGGCTGGGACGCGGCGGTGTTCATCCAGCGGATAAAGACGCTGCTGGAAACGCCGGCGCTGATTTTCGTGGATTGAGGGGAAATGATCGAGATGCCGGCGGGACAGCACCCCCCTCTGCCTTGCCAGGCATCTCCCCCTCAAGGGGGGAGATTAGGCGTCGCCAGGTTGGCGTCAATCTCCAATGTCGTAAGGCCCGGCGAAGCGCTGAAGCTGCCAATCTCCCCCCTTGAGGGGGAGATGTCCGGCAGGACAGAGGGGGGGCGCGAAGGATCACTACCGAGCGCATTCTGCGCGGCGACAACCAAGGTACCAACATGAAAGAAATCTCCTGCAAGCTGCTCGTCATCGGCGCCGGTCCCGGTGGGTACGTCTGCGCCATCCGTGCCGGACAGCTCGGGGTCGACACGGTGATCGTGGAAGCCGGCAAACCGGGCGGGACCTGCCTCAATGTCGGCTGCATCCCGTCCAAGGCGCTGATCCATGCGGCGGAGGAGTTCGAGAAGGTGTCGCACATGGAAGGCGGCAACAGTCCGCTCGGCATTTCGCTCACCGCACCCACGCTCGACCTTGCCCGGACCGTCGCCTGGAAGGACGGCATCGTCAGCCGGCTCAACAGCGGTGTTGCCGGCCTGCTGAAGAAGGCAGGGGTCAAGACCGTGCATGGATGGGCGATGTTTCGCGACGGCAAGACGGTGGCGGTCGAGACCGAGACGGGCGTGCAGGTCATCCGGGCTGAGACGGTCGTCATCGCCACCGGTTCGGCGCCGGTCGAGCTGCCGTTCCTGCCGTTTGGCGGGCCAGTGATTTCGTCGACGGACGCGCTGGCACTCGGCGCGGTTCCAGAAAAACTCGCGGTCGTCGGTGGCGGCTATATCGGGCTGGAACTCGGCATGGCGTTTGCAAAAATGGGCGCCAAAGTCACCGTGGTCGAGGCGCTGCCGCGCGTGCTGGCGCAGTATGACGCGGAGCTAACCCGGCCGGTGGTCAAGCGGCTCGCCGCGCTCGGCGTCGAGCTGATGCTGGGCGCCAAGGCCAAGGGACTGTCGTCCCAGGGACAGGCGGGCAAAGGTGACGCGCTGCTGGTCGAGACCTCGGACGGCAAGAGCGCCAAGGTCGCCGCCGAAAAAATCCTGGTCACGGTCGGCCGCAAGCCGGTGACCGAAGGCTGGGGGCTCGAGCAGATCGATCTCGACAGGACGGGGAAATTCATCCGCATCGACGACCAGTGCCGCACCTCGATGCGCGGCATCTTCGCCATCGGCGACGTCACCGGCGAGCCGATGCTGGCGCACCGGGCGATGACGCAGGGCGAGATGGTCGCCGAGATCATTGCCGGCCACAAGCGCAGCTGGGACAAGCGCTCGATTCCGGCCGTCTGTTTCACCGATCCGGAACTCGTCACCGCAGGCCTGTCGCCGGACGAGGCCAAGGCGCTGGGCGGCGAGATCAAGATCGGCATGTTCCCGTTCGCAGCCAATGGGCGGGCAATGACGAAGCTGGGCGAGGATGGGTTCGTCCGTGTCGTCGCCCGCGCCGACAATCATCTGGTGCTCGGCATCCAGGCGGTCGGGCAGGGCGTGTCGGAACTGGCGGCGGCGTTCGGCCTGGCGCTGGAGATGGGCGCGCGGCTGGAGGACATCGCCGGCACCATCCATGCGCATCCGACGCAAGGCGAGGGGTTCCAGGAAGCGGCGCTCAAGGCGCTGGGACACGCGCTGCATATATGAGGGGGCTCCTTTCCTCTCCCTCCGGAGGGCAGGGGAATCGCAGATAAGTTGATTGGCACTTGCCAAGCAGGAAAAGAGGGATTCTTGAGAGGCTTTCTCGTTGCAGAGGAGGCCGCGGTGCCGTTTGTTATGTCTATCCTGCGAGAGGTTCGTGATCCGCGCGATATCAATGCGCGGCATAATCTTGCTGAACTTCTGTTCCTGGCGCTTGCAGCGACACTGTGCGGTGCCAAAAGCTGTGTGGACATTGCTGAATTCGTGGAGGGCCGGGAAGACGAGTTGAAAGAGATCGTCGAGCTGAAGCATGGGTGTCCGAGCCACGACACCTTCAG
>NZ_RZRU01000034.1:0-44649 GCF_003997495.1 Mesorhizobium sp. M7A.F.Ca.US.008.03.1.1
GCTCTTTGACGTATCCAGGCCAATGCGAATAAGATTTTCCACGGACGGTCTCCCTTGTTTGAGATCTGCAACGACCTCATTCTGGCACATCACGATGCCGTCGGGGGCCGTCCACCCCAACACGTACCCAAAAGTACGCTCCGCTCCGGTTCTCGGAAACCACCGCTTTCGACTCGGCCTGACCTGAATCTCAACACACCCTAGGCAGCGTTGCGCTGTGGCTCGAGCGCGATCCAGCCACGCTCGTCGACGGTGATGCCGACCATGTCGTAGCCTGCGATCGCGGCATGTTGCGTTGGCAAGGGGTGCTTGTGCGTGGCGCTGATGACCATGACCGCCGCGCCCGCCGCTTCGGCTGCCGCGATGCCAGCCGGAGCATCCTCGAAGACGAGGCAATCGCGCGCGTCGAAGCCGAGCCGTTCCGCGCCAAGCCGGAAGCAATCGGGCGCCGGCTTGCCGCGGGAGACATCTTCCGCCGCGACGATGACGGCCGGGACGGGGATGCCGGCGGCCTTCATGCGCAACAGCGCAAGCTCACGTGGGGCGGACGTTACGATCGCCCAGCGTTCGGGCGGCAGCGACTCGAGAAATGCCACGGCGCCGGCGATCTGGATAATACCGTCGAGATCAGCCGTCTCGGCCTTCAGCAGCAGATCAGCCTCGTGTGCCGGGTCAACGCCCGGCAGCGCCAGGCCGGTGATGGTCTCGATCGCGCGCACGCCATGGATCGTCGGCAGGAAGGCGGAGACGTCGAGGCCCTGGCGGCGTGCCCAATCGCTCCACACCCGTTCCGCGGAGGCGATGGAATTGATGAGCGTGCCATCCATGTCGAAGAGGAAGGCCGCGAAGTTTCTGCCTGAATACATGATTTTCCTTGAGTCCGAGAGGCGCTGGTGGGGTTTGCCGAACCTAACGTCTCGACCGGGTCAGGGGAAGACACGGGGCGGGCTTTTCGATCGGCCCAGGGAACCACGGTATCCTGCGGGCGTTTGGGAAAGACTGCTTCTCACAACAACCATCGACGGGGGACCAACGATGCTGATCCGGCTCGGCTACGAAATCGCCATTGAATGCGTAGCCGCTACGCCGGTGATTTCAGTGCTTGAGATCCATCGGGACAGGCAGGCCGACATCAAGCGGCAAACGCGGGTGCTGACCTCGCCCGCGGTCCCGACAAGGCTGTACCACGATCTGCATGGCAATGCCTGCCGACGCTTCACAGCGCCCGCCGGTGGTTTTCGCATCCTGTATGACGCGGTCGTCGAGGACGGCGGCGAGACGGACGAGGTCAACACGCTGGCCAGGGAAGTGCCGGTGGTGGACCTGCCGGACGAGGTTCTCGGTTATCTCCTGGGTAGCCGTTATTGCGAGACGGATCATCTGAGCAGCCTGGCCTGGCAGCTCTTCGGTGACATCCCGTCCGGCTGGGCGCGCGTGCAGGCGATCGTCGACTATGTCCACAATCGGCTGTCGTTCGGCTATGGCTATGCGCGCTCGACCCGCACCGCGGCTCAGGCGCATGAGGAGCGCGTCGGGGTCTGCCGCGACTTCGCCCATCTGGCGATCACGCTTTGCCGCTGCATGAATATTCCGGCACGCTATGTGAACGGCTATCTCGGCGATATCGGCGTGCCAGCCGATCCGGCGCCGATGGACTTCTCGGCGTGGCTGGAAGTGTTCCTCGACGGCAAATGGTACACGTTCGATCCTCGCCACAACACGCCGAGAATCGGCCGTGTCGTCGTCGCCCGCGGCCGCGACGCCACCGACGTGCCGCTGCTGCACAGTTTCGGCCCCCACCGGCTCAGCCTGTTCAAGGTGTGGACCTATGAACAGGAAGGCAATCTGTTCAACCCGCCCTACCACGGTATCGACAGGACCGTCAGCGCACAGATGCTGGCATAGTCGCGATGCCTACCGACGCAACAGCGTGGTAACGAGGTTCTCTCCAGGCGCAACTTCCGGGACACATGGTCCGCTTCGGCACAGTGAGCTTGTGCCGCAACAGGACGTCGTCGACGGCATCGCGATGCCTCGGGCCAGATCATGGTAAGCGCCCGGTAAACGCCAGCACCACGGCGCGTTCCCGTTTACCAGCCGTTTACCTTTGTGGGTTCCAAAATTTAACAAAAACAATGACTTGCCGCTGGCAAGCTAGCGCCCCGCCAGGCTAGGCGCCATCCGGCGGGAATCCTGCATTGCCCTGTCCGCGGCGACGAGGCCGAGGCGAGTGGAGGCTGTAGGATGCGGAATTACGGGGGTCTTGTTCACGCGGTCGGCGGGTTCGCCAGGGATCGCGGTGGAAATTTCGCAGTCCTGTTCGGCTTTACCGCCTCGGTCTTGGCGCTGGCAGCGGGCTTTTCGGTCAACGTATCGCAGCTCTACAATGCCAAATCGAGCCTCCAAGGCGTGGTCGACGCTGCGGTCACGTCGACGGCACGCGATCTGACGACCGGCGCCATCAAGGAAGCCGATGCCGACAATTCGGTGAAGGCCTTTCTCGGCGCTAACGATACCGCCGGAATTCTACAAGCTGGCCAGGTCGTCCTTGACCGCCTGATCGTCGACAAGACCGCCAAGACGGTCCAAGTGGATGCCCATGTCGATGTTGCCTTGTTCTTCCCGGTTTTTGGCATGAGCGATACGAGACGGGTCGCTGCTACGACGACATCGCTTTATTCGGACAAGACTATCGAAGTCGCGATGATGCTGGATGTGACCGGATCCATGGCCGGCCAGAAAATCAAGGACCTGAGGACCGCCGCGGCCAATGCGGTGGACAGCTTCCTGGGCGGCCAGGATCCGAGCAAGCCACGGGTCCGCGTTTCGATCGTGCCCTATGCCAACTCGGTCAATGCCGGTCAGCTTGCGGCCAGCAGCGTTTACGTCGAAACCAACGCCAGCGAGCGCAAGCAGGCGCCTGGTAACACAAGCGCTCAGCCTGCTTCGGCATCGCCGCGCCCGGACAATTGCGCCACCGAACGCAAGGGCGCCGATCAATATTCCGACGCGGGTCCTGATTCCAGCATGGTCAATCGCGACTATCTGTTGTCGGGCTTTGCCGCGAACACACGGACCGCCGCTTGCCCAGTCGCAGCGCTCGTGCCTTTGACGGCCGACGCCGCCACGCTCAAGAATGTCATCAAGGATCTTGTCGCTTCGGGCGGCACGGCCGGGCATATCGGTGTACAATGGACCTGGTACATGCTCTCGGAAAGCTGGGGCAGCGTGCTCAATGCTTCGCAGCGACCAGCCAAGGCCGATCCAAAGAAAGTTGGCAAGTACGCGATCCTTATGACGGACGGCGAGTTCAACCTGTCCTATTTCGATGCGAGCAACGTCAACGGGGTTTATAATGATGCGGGCAAGGAAACGACCCGCACGGCGGCGACAAAACTCTGCGCCGCCATGCGCGACAAAGGCATAGAGATATTCACGATCGGTTTCAAACTCGACGAGGCCAATGCAGCCACGACACTGCAGACCTGTGCCAGCCCTGATACCGGTTCGGTCAAGCACTTCTACCAAGCTGCCAGCGGTATCGAATTGGATGCGGCCTTTCAGACAATCGCCCGCAACATCGAAACCCTAGCACTGACGAAGTAGGGCTCGATCCAAACGGAAAAGGCCGCCGCTTCTTGCGAAGCTGGCGGCCTTCCGTGTTTCCGTCCGTGGCGCGGCCCTATGGCGATAACCTATCAGGTCAGCCGCCGCGCATCTCGCGCCTTAACGGGAAGACTGCTTCCCGAAAGTGCAATCCGCTGAGGCCACGTTCTGGAAAACGAAATCACTCGACATCGGATCACCTCCTTTCGATTTGTTGAACACATACAGATGATGGGGTCTCGTTTGGGAAATGGCAAGGTGCCGTGTCGAGAATTCCGCACGCGGTTTCCCTGGGTGCCGAATCCCGGTGCACCGAATCCCGTTGCAGTTGACCGATCGAATGGCCACCATCAGTATGGGGAGCGCTAATATTCGATCCGCAGGGAGGGGATATGGACGCCGCCGACAGAGCCGCACGGATCGTTCGAACGGTCATCGAGACACTGAAGCCGGGTTTCGCGGTCAGACTGTGGACCGGCGAGCGAATCGGGCCTGCCATCGGCCCGGTGCTGACGATCAACGATCAAGACATCGTCTGGCAGATGGTCCGCCGGCCCAATTTTTCGACCTTGATCGAGATGTGGATTTCCAAGGCGGTCGACGTGGAAGACGGATCGCTGTTCGACTTCTACGCCTTGCCTTCGCAAGGCAAACTCAGGACGAAACTCAAGGCTTTGCCGAAGCTTGCGATCCTGCGCGACCTGCCGGCGGTTCTGTTTTCGCGAAAACAGATGACGGCGAAGACCGACCTTTCCGGGCGCAATCCTTTCGTCAGTGGCTCCAGCCAGGAGGCGATCCAGCATCACTACGACATTTCGAACGCCTTCTACCGGCTTTTCCTCGACGAACGCATGGTTTACAGCTGCGGCTACTTCAAGGATTTTGCCAACAGCATCGACCAGGCGCAAGCCGACAAGCTCGACCATATCTGCCGCAAGCTCAGGCTGAGGCCGGGCGACCGACTGCTCGATATCGGCTGCGGCTGGGGGGCGATGCTGATCCACGCCGCGAAGAATTACAGCGTTGTCGGCCATGGTGTCTCGCTGTCGGAGGCGCAGACCAATCTTGCCCGCGAACGCATCCGCGCCGAGGGTCTGGAAGACCGCATCACCATCGAGATCAAATCCTATGCCGAACTCACCGGCAGCTTCGACAAGATCTCATCGATCGGCATGTTCGAGCATCTCGGGCTCGCCAACCACGCCACTTATTTCAAGACCATTCATCGCCTGCTGAAGCCCGGCGGCATTTATCTGCATCACGCCATCACCAGACGCAGCAAGGGCGACATCAAGAAGACCCTGCGCAAGGGGCCGGAGTACAAGGCGCTACTCAAATACATTTTCCCCGGTGGCGAGCTCGACACGATCGGCATGACGCTCGGCAATCTCGAGGCGCACGGCTTCCTGGTCTACGACGTGGAGAATCTGCGCGAGCACTACGCCCGCACCTGCAGGCTGTGGGCCGAGCGGCTGCGCGCCCGGTTCGACGAAGCCATTGCCGAGGTGGGCGAGCCCAAGGCGCGTCTCTGGCTGCTTTACCTGACCGGCTGTTCGGTCACCTTCGAGCGCGCCTCGGCGCAGATTTTCCAGACCGTCGTCACCAAACGCGCGCGCGGCCCGAGCGGGCTGCCGCCGACGCGGGCGGATCTGTACCGGTAGTCAACGGAAGCCTTAATCCGGGGCCATCTGGCAATTTGGGCCAACCCATTTGTTGGCCGAAGTGTCGAGTTCCGCATCCATGTCGGAGGCGCTGCATACCGGATAGCGATCATCGCCACGCCGGGCCATGCTAAGATCCCGATACTGACGAACAAGTGTTTCGTGATCAGGTGGCTGTTGGCTCTGCTGTTTCAAGGAAAGCTGCAACATGCAATTGGCAAAGGCGTCGGTGCCCTCGCTAAAGCCAAAGCCGGCGCACTGCGACTTGTTATTTTGACCAGCATTTCCCTGGTCTGTCGTGCAGCCGACCAAGAATCCAACGACCGCCAGGAATGGTATAAGGGACACAGTACGCATTTCGACTTTTCCTTGGTCAACTTCAACGTCTTTTGACACTGGAAATTATTGCAACTCGTACCACGTTCCGCAGCCCGTCCGCATATCGCCGACCCTCGCGTATCAACACCAACGGACCCGCTCTCGGCTTTGTCGCAGTCAAGCTATGGTAATCTTTGTCCACGAAACCTAAACGAACCGCATCTCCGCACCGACTTCAACCCGCGCCGGCCTGTCCACCGTGCAGTAGACGCCGAGATTGTGGGCGTTGTGGCGGACCAGATTGCGCAGGATGCCAGGATCATGGTCGAAGCCATCCTGGGCGATGATGGTGAAGCCGCAGCGCCGGCATGGCTCGGAGATGGTCAGCAGGAGATCGCCGACGGCAAGCTTGCGGCCGATCCATTCCGTTTCGGGAAACGACCCTTCGATTGCCGCCATGTCGACGACGATGTTGGGGCGGAAGCGGCGCGGGTCGGCGACCCCTTCCGGATGCAACGCTTTGAGCCTTGCCAGCGAGGCGGTGGTCAACAGATGGATGGGCGCCTTGCGGTAGCGCTCAGCGGTCAGCGGGCCGGAATAGCTGGGCGCGGCATTCTCGCGGCGAAACGGCCGGATCGAGGCCTCGAAGCCGAGATAGGCCGACACCGCGCGGTCGCTCTGGATAGTTGGCGCAGCCAGCCAGTTGTCCCCGGGAACGGCAATCTCGAGTTCCAGGGTCGGCGACAGCCGGGTGTGGATGCGCGGCACCTTGTGCCATTTCGGGTCGCGGTCAGGTCGCGCGATCTCATTGTCGGATGCGTCGACGAGGCCGAACATACGGTCGCCCTCGATGCTGTCGATATCGACCGAGATCGTTTTCCGACGCTCGCCGGCAAGCGAACTCGCCGGATAGCGCCAAAGCTCACCGACAGTGCCGAGCGCGGCCTGCATCAGCTCTTCTTGTTCTGCCGGTTGGCAACCAGGTCGTCGACCACGGCTGGATCGGCAAGCGTCGAGGTATCGCCGAGGGCTGCAAAATCGTCCTCGGCGATCTTGCGCAGGATGCGGCGCATGATCTTGCCGGAACGCGTCTTCGGCAGGCCGGGCGCGAACTGGATCTTGTCGGGCGAAGCGATGGCGCCGATCTCCTTGCGGACATGGGCGATCAGCTCCTTGCGCAGCTCCTCGCTGGGCTGCTCGCCGGCCATCAGCGTGACGTAGCAGTAGATGCCCTGGCCCTTGATGTCGTGCGGATAGCCGACGACGGCGGCTTCCGAGACCTTGTCATGGCTGACCAGTGCGGATTCGACTTCGGCCGTGCCCATGCGATGGCCGGAGACGTTGATGACGTCGTCGACGCGGCCGGTGATCCAGTAATAGCCGTCGGCGTCGCGGCGGCAGCCGTCGCCGGTGAAGTATTTTCCTTTGTAGGTCGAGAAATAGGTCTGGATGAAGCGGTCGTGGTCGCCATACACGGTGCGCATCTGGCCGGGCCAGGAATCGGTGATGCACAGGTTGCCGTCGGCGGCACCCTCCAGCACCTTGCCCTCGCCGTCGACCAGCTGCGGCTTGATGCCGAAGAACGGCCGCGTCGCCGAGCCCGCCTTGAGGTCGGTGGCGCCCGGCAGCGGCGTGATCAGGATGCCGCCAGTCTCGGTCTGCCACCAAGTGTCGACGATCGGCACCTTGCCGTTGCCGACGATGTTGAAATACCACTCCCAGGCTTCCGGATTGATCGGCTCGCCGACCGAACCCAGCACGCGCAGCGACTTGCGCGACGTCTTCTTTACGTGTGCATCGCCGGCGCCCATCAGCGCGCGCAATGCCGTCGGCGCGGTGTAGAAGATATTGACCTTGTGCTTGTCGATGACTTCCCAGAAGCGCGACTGCGACGGATAGTTCGGCACGCCTTCGAACATCAGCGTGGTGGCGCCGTTGGCGAGCGGGCCGTAGACAATGTAGCTGTGGCCGGTGACCCAGCCGACATCGGCGGTGCACCAGTAGATGTCGCCGTCATGGTAGTCGAAGACATATTGGTGGGTCGTCGAGACGTAGACGAGATAGCCGGCGGTGGTGTGCAGCACGCCCTTCGGCTTGCCGGTCGAGCCCGATGTGTAGAGGATGAACAGCGGGTCCTCTGCCTTCATCTTCTCGGGCTTGCATTCGGCCTTCACCGTCGCGACCTCGTCGTGATACCAGACGTCGCGTCCGGCCACCCAGCCGATCTTGCCGCCGGTGCGGCGCACGACCACCACCTTTTCGACTTTCGTTCCGGCCTTTGCGGCGATCTCGATGGCCTTGTCGGTGTTTTCCTTCAACGGGATCGGCTTGCCGCCACGCAGGCCTTCATCCGATGTGATGACGAAGGTCGACTTACAGTCGTCGATGCGGCCGGCCAGCGCATCCGGTGAGAAACCGCCGAAGACGATCGAATGGACGGCGCCGATACGCGTGCAGGCCAGCATCGCATAGGCGGCTTCCGGGATCATCGGCATGTAGATGGTAACTCGATCACCTTTCTTGACGCCGTGTTTCTTCATAATATTGGCGAGCCGGCAGACATGCTCGTAGAGCTCGTTATAGGTGACCTTCTTGTCGTCGTAGGGATTGTCGCCTTCCCAGATGATGGCGGTCTGGTTGCCGCGCTTCTTCAGGTGCCGGTCGATGCAGTTGTAGGAAACGTTGGTCAGTCCGTCCTCGAACCATTTGATCGAGACCTTGCCTTCGAAGGAGGTGTTCTTGACCTTGCTGAAGGGCTTGAACCAGTCGATGCGCTTGCCGTGCTTGCCCCAGAATTTGTCCGGGTTCTTGACGCTGTCGGCATACCATTTCAGGTAGGTGTCATTGTCGATCAGCGCGTTTTTCTTCCACGCCGGCTGGACGCGATGGACATGAACCTCGGACATTCCTGACTTTCCTCCCGAACCAATCGCCGGCTTGAAATGTCGGCTGGATCGCAGCGACACGGCCGCGAATTCGGCGGCATTATTACCAGTTCCGCCGTTACGGCAACATTAGACGTTGGATTCGCGCGGCGGGATGCCGCAGGGGGCTACTCCAGCGCTGTCAGCACTCGAAGTGGTGCGCTGCTAACTGCATGTTTTCGCATGCTAAAGCCGGTTCGGATGAAGAAAAAATCAATAGACGGTTAATCAGCGGCGCGCACAATCAGCCGTGGGAGGACAGGCGAATCAACTTGGGGACCGTCATGCGCGACCATGCCGAAATGGACCTGATGCTCAAAGGCTATGGCTTGACCACGGCCAAGATTCTTTATCACTTTCCCGATCACCCGCATCTGCTGCAGAGCTTCATCTGGCAGGACTACGATCTGGCGCCGAAGTTTCCGGTGCTGATCAAGTTCATCGAATTCTGGAAGGCCGAGCTGGACGGGCCGCTGCATTCGATCAGCTACACCCATCACAAGCTGATCGCGCCGAACGAATGGCGCAAGGTGGATGGCGAGTTCGTGCTGCACTGAGTGCGGTAGCCAGGCATTTTATCGACCATTGGTGGTGGCGCAAACGCGCATCGCTTCGTCATCCACGGGCGGAGCAAGGAGCGTAGCGACGCGGCGCAGACCCCAGGAGCTGCTTCGCAGCCCAAGGGATCCATGCCGGGACTCCGAAGCGTCACTACGGTTCAGAATTCTGCTCCGCTGCACTCGACGGCAGAGGTCGCGGCATGGATCCCAGGGTCTCCGCGACGGAGCTTCGCTCCTGCTTCGCCCAGGATGACGAAGTTCGGGAGGCTTCGGCCAACCTCGAACGATAGCGGCGCCGTCACACCGCCGGCGGGTTGAGCCGGGCGAAACCTTCCTGGCGGCGATAGGGGAAATACGGGTAGGGCGCCGTGACTTCGCTTGCCACGTCGAGCTTTTTCATCTGCTCCGGCGTCAAATTCCAGCCGACGGCACCGAGATTCTGCCGCAGCTGTTCCTCGTTGCGGGCGCCGATGATGACCGACGACACGGTCGGGCGCTGCAGCAGCCAGTTGATGGCGATCTGCGGCACGGTCTTGCCGGTTTCCTCGGCCAAGGCATCCAGGGCATCCATAACCCGGTAGAGATGCTCGTCCTCGACCGGCGGTCCGAAGCTTGCCGTGTCGTGCAGCCTGCTCTTTTCCGGCAAGGACTGGCCACGGCGGATCTTGCCGGTCAGGCGGCCCCAGCCAAGCGGGCTCCACACCAGCGCGCCGACGCCCTGGTCGAGGCCGAGCGGCATCAGCTCCCACTCATAGTCGCGGCCGACCAGCGAATAGTAGACCTGATGGGCGACATAGCGCGGATAGCCTTGGCTGTCGGCTTGCGCGAGCGACTTCATCACTTGCCAGCCGGAGAAATTGGAGACGCCGACATAACGCAGCTTGCCGGCGCGCACGAGCTCGTTCAGCGTAGACAGCACCTCCTCGATCGGCGTGCCGGCATCGAAGGCATGCAGTTGCAAAAGGTCGATGTAGTCGGTGCTGAGACGCTTCAGCGCGGCGTCCACGGATTTGATCAGCCGCGACCGCGACGAGCCGTAATCGGCAGGGCCGTCGCCCATCGGCAGTGAGGTCTTGGTCGAGATCAGTACGGCGTCGCGGCGGCCCTTTATCGCTTCGCCAAGCACCTCTTCCGAGGCGCCGTTCGAATAGACGTCGGCGGTGTCGAACAAATTGACGCCTGCTTCGAGGCAGATGTCGATCAGCCGCCGCGCTTCCCTGGCATCGCTGTTGCCCCAGGCGCCGAACAGCGGGCCGGAGCCGCCAAAGGTGCCCGCGCCGAATGAGAGTGCGGGCACTTTCAGGCCCGATGCGCCGAGACGTCGATAATCCATCTTTTTACTCCTGGTGGTGTGGAATGAAGGGTGTCGAAAGCGGGGTTTGCCGAGGACGGTCACGACCGGATGGCGGCGGGCTCGCCGAGCGTGGCGGTGCGATCGAGACGCAGCGCCAGTCCGGCCACGCCGAGGGCCGCGACCGGCAGCAAGGCGGCGACCCAGGTGAGGGAACCCAGCCCAAGCCCGTGGGCAATGACCGCGCCGCCAAGCCAGGCGCCCGCGGCATTGCCGAGATTGAAGGCGGCGATGTTGAAGGATGAGGCGAGGCTTTGGCCGGCACCTTGCGCCTTGTCCAGAACCCACATCTGCAGCGGTGCCACGGTGGCGAAAGCGGCCGCGCCGAGCAGGCCGACATAGATGACGGCCATCACCTGGCTGTGGATGGCGAAGGTCATGGTGGCGAGCACCAGGGCCAGCACCACGAGACTGCCCAGAACAGCCGGCACCAGCCAGCGGTCGGCGACCTTGCCACCAAGCAAATTGCCGACGATGAGCCCGCCGCCGAAGACGAGCAGGATCGGCGACACGGCCGCTTCCTTGAAGCCGCTGATCTCGGTCAGCAGTGGTGCGATATAGGTGAAGACGGCGAAGACGCCGGCATAGCCGAGCACGGTGGTGGCAAGACCGAGCAGGACGGGCGTGCGGCGCAGCACGGCGAGATCGGCGCGCAGGTCGCTCTTCTCGGGCGCTGTCTGGCTGCGTGGCACCAGGGCCAGGATGACGGCGAAGGCCGCTAGGCCGACCAATGTCACCGCCCAGAAGGTCGCCCGCCAGCCAAAGGCCTGGCCGAGCCAGGTGCCGAAGGGCACGCCGAGAATGTTGGCGATGGTCAGGCCGGTGAACATCAGCGCGATCGCCGAGGCCTTCTTGTTGGGCGCGACGAGCCCGGTGGCGACGACCGAGCCGACGCCGAAGAAGGTGCCATGGGCAAAGGCGGTTATGATGCGGGCGCCCATCAGCGTCCAATAGTCGGGCGCCAGCGCACAGGCGAGATTGCCAAGCGTGAAGATCGCCATCAGTGCCAGAAGCACGGTCTTGCGCGGCCAGTTGCCGGTGGCGATGGTCAGCAGGGGCGCGCCGATGACGACGCCGAGCGCATAGCCCGAAATGAGCTGGCCCGCGGCCGAGATCGAAACGCCGAGATCCTTGCTGACATCGAGTAGCAGACCCATGATGACGAATTCGGTGACGCCGATGCCGAAAGCACCGGCGGCGAGGGCGTAGAGAGCAAGAGGCATGGCGGTTTCCACTTCGATGGCGAAGAGCGCCGTCCCGCGCCCGATCCCTGAGATCGTGCTGTCATGCATTGTGAACCAGACTTGCCTTGGGCACATTTTCTGTGAAATAGATTCACAAATGGCCCGGCCTGACATCAATCGCTCCGGCGAGATCGAAGTTTTCGTGCGCGTCGTCGAGAACGGCAGTTTTTCCTCCGCGGCACGCGCGTTACGCATGACGCCGTCGGCGGTGAGCAAGCTGATCGCGCGGCTGGAAGCCAGGCTTGGGGCGCGGCTGGTCAGCCGCTCGACGCGAAAGCTGCAACTGACGCCGGAAGGCACCGCGTTCTACGAGAGCAGCCTGCGCATCCTCGCCGACATGGCGGCGGCCGAGCAGGAGGCAGCGGCGGGTGCGGCGCCACGCGGACGTTTGCGCGTCAACAGCTACGTGCCCTTCGGGGTGCACCGGCTGATCCCGCTGCTGCCGCGCTTCCTCGAACGCTACGCCGAGATTTCAGTCGATCTGGTGCTGACCGACAGCGTCATCGACCTGATGGCGGAACGCGCCGATGTCGCCATCCGTGCCGGGCCGTTAAGTGAGTCACGGCTGGTGGCGCGCAAGCTCGGGCAAAGCCCGGTGGTCGTGGTTGCAGCACCGTCTTACCTCGAGACGCACGGCATGCCGCTGACGCCAGCCGATCTCGACAGGCACAACCGTATGGGCTTTGGATTCGTGCGGCATCTCGATGGCTGGCCGTTCCTCGACGCGGAAGGCCGCGCCATCATGGTTCCGATCACCGGCAACACGTTGGTCAGCGATGGCGAGGCGATGCGGCTGATGGCGCTGGCGGGCGCGGGCATCGCCCGGCTGGCATTCTGGCATGTCGCCGCCGATATCGCCGCCGGCCGGCTGCTGTCGATGCTGGAGGCATTCAATCCGGGCGACGAGGAGCCCACCCATGCCGTCTATGTCGGCCAGGGCCGGCATCTGCCGGCGCGGGTGCGTGCCTTTCTCGATTTTCTGGGAGAGAGCGTGCGGCTGACCTGACATCCCGTGAGCCACGGCTCCCGGGATGTCAGCGTGGGCTGCGTTATGCTTTCGGCGTGAACGGCGCCGGGCGGCGGCCCGCTGCCTGGCGCTCCAGCATCCAGCCGGGATATTCGGACGGCAGGGCGCTGACCTCGTCGAGACGAACCAGATCGTCGGTGTCGAGCTTCAGCTGGGTCGCGGCAAGGTTCTGCTCCAGCTGCTCCATGCGGCTGGCGCCGATGATGACGCTCATCACGAAGGGCTTGGCCAGGACATAGCCGAGCGCTACCGTGGCGACGCTCACATCATGCTTTCTGGCGATTTCGCGCATGACGGCGACGGCGGCCCAGGCGCGATCCTCGTTGACCGGCGGGAAGTTGAAGGAAGCACGGCGGCCTTCGCCATTGCCGGGTGCGCCGGGCCCATATTTGCCGGACAGCAGGCCGCCGGCCATCGGCGACCACACCATCAGGCCGAGCTTCTCCTCGTTGAGCAACGGCACGATTTCGCGCTCGAGGTCGCGGCCGGCGATCGAATAATAGGACTGCACGGTCTCCAAACGGGCGAAGCCCTTGCGCTCGGCGATGCCGAGCGCCTTGGCGATGCGCCATGCCGCCCAGTTGGAGACGCCGACATAGCGCACCTTTCCGCTGGCAACCAGATCGTCCAGTGCCCGCAGCGTCTCGTCGATCGGCGTCACGGTGTCGGTGCCGTGCAGTTGGTAGAGATCGATATGGTCGAGCTGCAGCCGCTCGAGGCTGGCATCGACCGAGTCCATGATGTGGCCGCGTGACGAGCCGCGCTGGTTGGGGCCTTCGCCCATGGCGCCATGCGCCTTGGTGGCGATGACGACGTTTTGCCTGTTGACCTTGAGATCCCTGAGCGATTGGCCAAGCAGGCGCTCAGACTCGCCGAAGGAGTAGACGTCGGCGGTGTCGAAGAAATTGACGCCGGCGGCGATCGAGCGGCCGACGATGTCGTTGACGCCCTTCTGGTCGAGGCTGGCGATCAGTCCCCATTGGGCATTCTCGCCGGCGGCACCGAAGGTCATGGTGCCGAGGCAAAGTTCGGAGACGAACATCCCCGTATTTCCAAGCTGGTTGTAGCGCATGGTGGAGGCTCCAGAGAGTTTATGATGGCACAAGGCAAATAGGAACGGTACGTTTCGTTTCCAGTCTTGGCGCAATGGACCTGTTGACTTGGCCCAACGCCAGCGGGCTACCGAGGAACGGTGCCGCAAGGCATCTTTGCGATGCGAAGGGCTAGGTTTCCCAAGGGTTGAGAACCGTTACGCCGGTATCGTCGAAGTCAGTGACATTACGCGTAACCACGATCAGGTCGTGGACCAGAGCGGTCGCCGCGATGAGCGTGTCCGCGTTGCCTCTTGTGCGACCGGCTGTAACGCGGCCCCATGTCAATGCAATCTCTTCCGTGATCGGAAGAATACGGTCGGCATTGTCTCGTCGCAGCTCTCGAAGCCAGATATCGAGCTTTGCCGCCCTTTCCGGATCCATCTTGCGCTGCCTGACGATCCCTCGCTCGATCTCGCCAAGGGTTATGACGCTGAGACTGACTGACGCTGGATCGATCGAAGCCACCCAGGCGGTCGGCTTCGGCAAGCGCCTTTGCACATCTGAAACAACGTTGGTGTCGAGCAGGTACATCAGAGATCGATGTCCCGGATCATCGTATCGGAGCGACGGTTGATTTCCATGTCGAATTCATCGTCCCAGCCGGGGCCGGTCAAAAGATATTCGACAAGCGACTTCTTCTTCCCGGCCAGGCGATCGTAGTCCTCCGCGGACAACACCACAGCGGCCCGCTCGCCGCGCAGCGTCACGGTCTGCGGTCCTTCGGTTCGCGCCCGCTGGACCACTTTCGAAAAATTGTTCTTCGCGTCCTGAAGATGCCAATCCACGCGCAGCTCCTAGCTAGCTTGGCTAGATATAAGGGAACGGCATCCAGTTGGCAATTGAGTTGCAGGAGGGCGATATCGCCCGGAGTCTAGCGGCTGCCGAAGATCGCCGAACCGACGCGGACGCTGGTGGCGCCGAAGGCGATTGCCGTTTCGTAGTCGCCGGACATGCCCATCGACAGTTTGGCGACGCCGGCCTCACGCCCAAGTTTTTCCAGCAAGGCGAAGTGGGGGCCGGGGTTCTCGTCGGCCGGCGGGATACACATCAGGCCTTCGATGGCGAGGCCATGCACACCTCGGCAGCGGGCGACGAAGGCCACCGCGTCGCGCGGCTCGATGCCAGCCTTCTGCGGCTCGGAGCCGGTGTTGACCTGGACATAGAGTTTTGGCGCGCGGCCCTGTTTGGCGATCTCCTTGGCGAGTTCGGCGGCGATCTTTTCGCGATCGACCGTTTCGATGACGTCGAACAGTGCTACCGCCTCCTTGGTCTTGTTGGATTGCAGCGGGCCGATCAGATGCAGCTCGATGCCAGGAAATGCGTCCTTCAAATCAGGCCACTTGCCTTGCGCTTCCTGCACGCGATTCTCGCCGAAGATGCGCTGGCCGGCCTCGACGACCGGGCTAATGTCGGCGGCGTCAAAGGTCTTGGAAACCGCGACCAGCGTCACGGCGCCGGCTTGGCGGCCGGCCTCGCGTTCGGCGGCGGCGATTTTCGCCTTGACCGCGAAAAATTGCTGAACGGCGTCACCCATATGCAAATCCTGCTGTTTTGGCCGGCGTTTTTGTCAGACGCGGTACCCATATGGTTGACGGGTTTGCCAAACCATGGTGAACACCCGGACCACATTCCCTGAACTGCCGAGCCGTCGCCCGCAGTTCGCGCATGCTTTTAAGTGAAAAACGTCCCATGGCAACCGAACGATACAATCCACGCGCGTCAGAGCCCAAATGGCAGAAGGCCTGGGACGCCAAGAAGCTGTTCGAAGCGCACAATGACGATCCGCGCCCGAAATACTACGTGCTGGAGATGTTCCCCTATCCGTCGGGGCGCATCCATATCGGTCATACCCGCAATTACACGATGGGCGACGTGGTGGCGCGCTACAAGCGGGCCAAGGGTTTCAACGTGCTGCACCCGATGGGCTGGGACGCATTCGGCATGCCGGCCGAAAACGCGGCGATGCAGAACAAGGTCCACCCCAAGGAATGGACCTACCAGAACATCGCCACCATGCGCGAGCAGCTCAAGGTCATGGGCCTGTCGCTGGACTGGGCGCGCGAATTCGCCACCTGTGACGTCGATTACTACCACCGCCAGCAGATGCTGTTCCTCGACTTTGTCGAGAAGGGGCTGGTGACGCGCAAATCCTCCAAGGTCAACTGGGATCCGGAGGACATGACGGTGCTTGCCAACGAGCAGGTCATCGACGGGCGCGGCTGGCGCTCGGGCGCACTGGTCGAACAGCGCGAACTGACGCAGTGGTTCTTCAAGATCACCGACTTCGCCCAGGATCTGCTGGATTCGCTCGACGGCCTCGACGAATGGCCGGAAAAAGTGAAGCTGATGCAGCAGAACTGGATCGGCCGCTCGGAAGGCCTGCTGATCCGCTGGCCTCTGGCCGACGCCTCTGATGGCGAGCATGAGCTTGAAGTCTATACGACAAGGCCCGACACCATCTTCGGCGCTTCCTTCATGGCTGTCGCCGCCGATCATCCGTTGGCCAAGAAGGCCGCTGCGCGCAATCCGGCGCTGGCGAAGTTCATCGAGGATGTCGGCCATATGGGCACCTCGGTGGCGGCGCTGGAGACAGCCGAGAAGAAGGGTTTTGACACCGGCATCCGGGTCGTCCATCCGTTTGACGACAACTGGACGCTGCCTGTCTATGTCGCCAATTTCGTGCTGATGGAATACGGCACCGGCGCCATTTTCGGCTGCCCATCCGGCGACCAGCGCGACCTCGACTTCGCCAACAAATACGGCCTGCCGGTGATTCCGGTGGTGATGCCGGAAGGCGAGAATCCGGCGACGTTCCAGATCATCGATGAAGCCTATGTCGATGACGGCGTGATGATCAATTCGCGCTTTCTCGACGGCATGAAGCCGGATCAGGCTTTCGACGAGGTCGCCAAACTGCTGAAGCAGAAGACGATCGGCAACCGGCCGATGGCCGAGCGCAAGGTGAATTTCCGCCTGCGCGACTGGGGCATTTCGCGCCAGCGCTACTGGGGCTGCCCTATCCCGATGATCCATTGCGAGGCTTGCGGCGTGGTGCCGGTGCCGAAGGCGGACCTGCCGGTGAAACTGCCCGACGATGTCGATTTTGATCGCCCGGGCAATCCGCTCGACCGCCATCCGACATGGCGCCATGTGAAATGTCCGCAATGCGGCAGGGATGCGCGGCGCGAAACCGACACGATGGATACGTTCGTCGATTCGTCGTGGTATTTTGCCCGCTTCACCGCGCCGTGGGCGCATGAACCGACCGATCCCAAGGCGGCCAACGAATGGCTGCCGGTCGACCAGTATATTGGCGGGATCGAGCACGCGATCCTGCATCTGCTCTATTCGCGCTTCTTCACCCGCGCCATGCGCGAGGCCGGCCATGTCGATCTGGCCGAGCCGTTCAAGGGCCTGTTCACGCAAGGCATGGTGGTGCACGAAACCTATCGAGTCGGCTCGGCATCGAACGGCCGCTGGCTGGCGCCCACCGAAGTTCGGCTGGAGGATGTCGACGGCAAGCGCAGCGCCATCGACATCGCCACCGGCGAGGCCGTCACCATCGGTCCGCTGGAAAAGATGTCGAAATCGAAGAAGAACACGGTGAGCCCGGAAGACATCACCGATGGCTACGGGGCCGATACGGCGCGCTGGTTCATGCTGTCGGATTCGCCGCCCGAGCGCGATGTCGAGTGGACCGACGATGGCGCTGCCGGCGCGCATCGCTTCATCCAGCGTATCTGGCGCCTGGTGTCGACAGCGGCTGAGACGCTGGCCGACGTCGAGCCCGCGGCGGCTGGCAGCGGCGAGGCCGCGGTGGTTTCCAAGGCCGCGCACAAGATCCTCAAGGCGGTCGGAGAGGATATCGAGAAGCTCGCTTTCAACCGCGCCATCGCGCGCATCTACGAACTGGCCAACGCGCTGACCACGCCGCTCAACGAGGTGGCCGAAGGCAAGGCCGATGCAGCGCTGAAAGGCGCCTGCCGGCAGGCCGTGGAGATCCTCGTGCATCTGATCGCGCCGGTCATGCCGCATCTGGCCGAGGAGTGCTGGGCAACGCTCGGCGGCACCGATCTCGTCGCCGAACGGCCCTGGCCGGTCTTCGATCCGGCGCTGGTCGTCGACAACGAAGTCACCTATCCGGTACAGGTCAACGGCAAGAAGCGGGGGGATTTGACAATTGCCCGCGACGCGGACCAAGGTGCGGTCGAAAAAGCGGTATTGGCTCTCGACTTCGTGCAGAAAGCACTCGAAGGGAAGGCTCCGCGCAAGGTGATCATCGTGCCGCAGAGGATCGTCAATGTCGTTGCCTGATCGGGAAAAGACAGAGTTGAGCCATTTGCTGCGCCGCATAGCGCTTGCCGGCCTGATAGGTTCGCTAGCGCTTGTCTCGGCCTGCACGGTGCGGCCGCTCTATTCCAGCGCGCCACTGTCGGGTTCGCAGGCCAGTGCCAGTGCCGAACTGGCGTTGGTCGGCATCAAGCCGGTCAATACGCGTTACGGCCAACAGGTGCGCAACAATCTCATTTTCGGGTTTGGACGAGGCGCTGGCGAGCCGGCATCGCCGGCCTATTCGCTCAATCTCGGCGTGACCGAAGCGGTCGAGTCCGCAGCACTTGTGCAGGTCGGAACCGACGAAGACGAACCGACCGCCGGTTCCGTGACGCTGACCGGCAGCTATACGCTGGCCGATGCGAAGACCGGCGTGGTGATCGCATCCGGCAAGCGTTCGATCACCTCGTCCTTCGACAGGCCGCGTCAGGAATTCGCCGCATACCGGGCGCAGATCGACGCCGAGAATCGCGCTGCGCGAGAGTTGGCGGAAGCATTGCAGCTGTCCATTGCCCAGGACCTTGTCCGGCACGGCAAGACGGCTGGTTAGAGCGGCGCGTCGCTCCCCGGAAACGGTCCAGCGCCCCAAGCATGAAATAACGATCCGGCCCCGACGCCATGTCGCCCGGCATTTGCTGCGACAATGCGCCACCGCACGTCCTCAATGGCACAGCGAGCAGATGCGCCACCGGCGTGTGCGCTGTGAGACGACGATCGTGCCGCGTCGCCCGTAGGGGCTGTCACGACGATTTTGCTGCCCAGGGATGGTCGGCGATCTCATCCGGGAAGCAACTGTTAACCACTCGCTCCCTATTGCTCGGCAGACATTGCAGAGTGAGTCTTGAGAATGGAAGCCAGGCGTTTTTCCCGGGTCAACTTGTCGACGGCTGCATCGCCCGATGATCCCGAGGGGAAGCGTTTCGACGGCAGCAGCGGGGGTGGTCAGCGAATTTCTTCAGCCGCGACAGGCGCTCTTGATCGTCCGGCGCACAAGGAACTGGATGGCCGGCAGCCCGGCACACACCAGGCCGGCCATTCCGCGCCGGTTGTCGATCTCGGCGGCAACAGGCGGCCCTATATGGAGCCCAGGGGTAGCGCAGAGGCGGGCAACGCGCCCTCGAAAGGCGGCGATATCGAAAGCCCTGCCTGGCAAGAATACTTCTTCCTCGCCCCCAATGTGCGTTTTACCCGCACACCAGATTATGAGAGCAAGAAGAATCGTCCGCAGAACGAGCGTGTTGTCGAGCAAGGCGGAGCAGACGCGCTCCCAACGCAGCAAGCAGTCGCGCAACCCATGGTCGATGAGGCATCCTCCGTGCCCTCGCTCCTGGCATTGCCGGCATCGGTGAAAAGCCCTGCTTCCCAGCCGCTTGCCGGCCGCGCCACGCAAGGGCCATTGCCGCCGGCTGCTGCTTTTGTCCCCCCTGGGCGCGCCAGGGAGAAGGTGCCAGTCGTTGCGCCGGTGCCGTCGAGGACGGTCGCAACGGGACGGGCATCCGCGCGTGCGTCCGTTGCTCAGGGCGCCCCGATCAAAACGACCACTTCCGAAAGGCTGCGCTGGCCATATCTTTCGGATCATGCCTTCTTCGAGGCTATGGCGCCCTATCTGGTCGATGTTTCGTCGCCGGCCCGGCAGACCAGTCCAGCGTCGCCTGCACCGCTCGCCGTGGCGCCAGTCACCGCTATGCCGATCGACATCCGCCCGACGACCGGGACCGATGCCACCGCATTGTTTCGCGTCATCGACTGCCTTCCGGGCCAGGCCTTGAAGCCGTTGCCGGATGTTTGGCCGGCCAATTCGAACCAGGCCGTCGCCCAACCTGAAGTGCCGGCGAGCAACGCGCCGTCGCCGATCCAGCTTGTCGCAATTCCAGCCGCCAAAAGCGACGCCGTTTCCGCGTCGGCCGCGCCAAGTGTGAACGTTCCTGCCAGGGTCGTTGCCGCCCGCTCTGCACGCTTGCCTGGGGCTGGAAAGGTCGTGCTGTCAACCGCGGGCGATCCCTATGAGCTTCCCTCGGAAGAGCTGTTGCAGCAGCCACCGGAGGGACAAGGCTTCTACATGTCGCAGGAGCGGCTGGAGCAGAACGCCGATCTGTTGGAAAGCGTGCTCGAAGATTTCGGTGTGCGCGGCGAGATTATTCATGTTCGCCCTGGCCCGGTCGTCACGCTCTATGAGTTCGAGCCGGCGCCGGGCGTCAAATCCTCCCGCGTCATCGGGCTTGCCGACGATATCGCCCGCTCCATGTCTGCGATTTCGGCGCGCGTTGCCGTCGTGCCCGGCCGCAACGTCATCGGCATCGAGCTGCCGAACGAGACGCGCGAAACCGTCTATTTCCGTGAGCTGATCGAATCCGAGGGTTTTCGCAAGACCAGTTGCAAGCTGGCGCTTTGCTTGGGCAAGACGATCGGCGGTGAGCCGGTCATCGCCGAGCTGGCGAAGATGCCGCATCTGCTCGTGGCCGGAACCACCGGCTCCGGCAAGTCGGTCGCCATCAACACCATGATCCTGTCGTTGCTCTACAGGCTGAAGCCGGAAGAATGCCGGCTGATCATGGTCGATCCCAAGATGCTCGAACTCTCTGTCTATGATGGCATCCCGCATCTTCTGACGCCCGTCGTCACGGATCCCAAGAAAGCCGTCACGGCGCTCAAATGGGCCGTGCGCGAAATGGAGGACCGGTATCGCAAGATGGCGCGGCTCGGTGTGCGCAACATCGACGGCTACAACGAGCGCGCCGCCGCTGCCCGCGACAAGGGCGAGACGGTTGTCATGACCGTGCAGACCGGCTTCGAAAAGGGCACCGGCGAACCGCTTTTCGAACAGCAGGAAATAGACCTCGCGCCGATGCCCTACATCGTCGTCATCGTCGACGAGATGGCCGACCTGATGATGGTCGCCGGCAAGGAGATCGAAGGCGCGATCCAGCGACTGGCGCAGATGGCGCGGGCTGCCGGCATTCACCTGATCATGGCAACGCAGCGCCCCTCGGTCGATGTCATCACGGGCACGATCAAGGCCAACTTCCCGACCCGGATTTCCTTCCAGGTGACATCGAAGATCGACAGCCGCACCATCTTGGGCGAGCAGGGCGCCGAGCAGTTGCTTGGCCAGGGCGACATGCTGCACATGATGGGTGGCGGGCGCATCTCGCGCGTGCACGGGCCGTTTGTTTCCGATGCGGAGGTCGAGCATGTGGTCGCGCATCTCAAGGCGCAGGGCCGCCCTGAATATCTGGAGACCGTGACGGCAGACGAGGACGAGGAAGAAATCGAAGACGACCAGGGCGCGGTCTTCGACAAGGGATCCGTTGCAGCCGAAGACAGCGATGCCATCTACGACGAGGCGGTCAAGGTGGTGGTGCGCGACAAGAAGTGCTCGACGTCCTACATCCAGCGCCGCCTCGGCATCGGCTACAACCGCGCCGCGTCCCTGGTCGAGCGTATGGAAAAGGAAGGCTTGGTCGGCACACCCAACCATGTCGGCAAACGCGAAATCATCATGGGCCGGCGCCTGCCGGCGAGCGCGCCTGATGGTGACGGCGCGGATTGAGCGGCAGCCTGCTTGGAGCGCACATGAAAAAGGCCGGTTGCCCGGCCTTTTTCATCACAAGCGAATTGGCTTCAGCCGATCGCCATTCTCAGCCGATCTTCTGGCCGGTCTTGGCCCAGTCGGCGAGGAACTGTTCAAGGCCCTTGTCGGTCAGCGGGTGCTTGACCAGTGCCTTCAGCGTCGCTGGCGGCGCGGTCACAACATCGGCGCCGATGAGCGCCGCCTGCTTGACGTGGTTCACGGTGCGCACCGAAGCGACCAGGATTTCGGTCTGGAAATCGTAATTGTCGTAGATCTGCCTGATCTCCTGGATCAGCTCCATGCCGTCGATGCCGATGTCGTCGATGCGGCCGACGAAGGGCGAGATGAACGAGGCGCCGGCCTTGGCCGCCAGAAGCGCCTGGTTGGCCGAAAAGCACAGCGTGACGTTGACCAGGCGGTTCATCTCGGTGCGGATCGTCTTGCAGGCCTTGAGGCCGTCCAGCGTCAGCGGCACCTTGATGCAGACATTGTCGGCGATCTTGGCCAGAACCTTGGCCTGCTGCATTATCTCGGAATATTCGGTGGCGGTGACTTCAGCTGAAACCGGACCCTTGACGATGTCGCAAATCTCTTTGGTGACGTCGGCGATCTTGCCGCCGGATTTGAGAATGAGCGACGGATTGGTGGTGACGCCGTCGAGCAGCCCCAGATCGTTCAGCTCACGGATATCCTTGACATCGGCGGTGTCGACAAAAAATTTCATGGCGGGTCTCCTGAAGATTTTCATGTGCATGTCATGCACATTCGGGGTCGGCCTTTGATCTAGACCAAAGTCAGGGCAAGGTCACGCCTCATGATCGAAGATTCGCCCTTTGTCGCAGCCGCACCGGTGCTGGTGCCGATGCCCGCCGAACGCCCCTACACCTATGCCGTGCCGGCCGGCATGCGCGTGGTGCCGGGCTCGATCGTGCGCGTGCCGCTCGGGCCGCGCCAGGTCGCCGGCATCGTCTGGGATGGAGCGGTCGAGAAGGTCGACGCGAAAAAGCTGCGCCCCATCGAACAGGTCTTCGACTGCCCGCCCATCGACCGCACTATCCGCCGTTTCGTCGACTGGGTGGCGCAGTACACGCTGTCGCCGCCGGGCATGGTGGCGCGCATGCTGCTCAGGGCGCCGGAGGCTTTCGACCCCGAACCGTGGATCGAGGGGTTGCAGCGCACGCTTCTCGCACCCGACCGGATGACGGGCGCCAGGCAGCGCGTGCTGGAGACGGCCGAAGGCGGCCTTGCCTGGACGCGCTCCGGCCTCGCTCACGCCGCCGGCGTGTCGTCGACGGTGATCGACGGCCTGAGGGCGCAAGGCGTGTTCGAGACCGTGATGATCCCGCCGCGCCCGGTGGTGGCCGCGCCCGATCCCGGCTACGCCATTCCGGAACTGATGCCGGACCAGAGCGCCGCGGCGCAGATGCTGCGCGCCAATGTCGCAGCCGGCGTGTTCAACGTCGCGCTGCTCGACGGCGTCACCGGATCAGGTAAGACCGAGGTCTATTTCGAGGCGGTGGCGGCTGCGCTCGACCAGGGCAGGCAGGTGCTGATCCTGCTGCCGGAAATCGCGCTGACGCATGCCTTTCTCGAGCGCTTCCAGCAGCGCTTCGGCGCCAAGCCGGGCGAATGGCATTCCGACCTGCCGCCGCGGATGCGCGAGCGGGTTTGGCGGCAAGTGGCGGAAGGCGGCGTGCGGGTCGTCGCCGGTGCGCGCTCGGCGCTATTCCTGCCGTTCAAGGAGCTCGGCCTTATCGTCGTCGATGAGGAGCACGACCCTGCCTACAAGCAGGAGGACCGCGTCTTCTACAATGCGCGCGATATGGCGGTGGTGCGCGGCCATATCGGCAGCTTCCCCGTGGTGCTGGCGTCGGCGACGCCGTCGGTCGAAAGCCGGGTCAATGCCAGCCAAGGTAAATATAACAGAGCGGTGCTTTCCGCTCGCTTCGCCGAAGCGGCGCTTCCGCATCTGAAGGCGGTCGACATGCGGCGCGCGCCGCCGGCGCGTGGCGGTTTCCTGTCGCCGGTGCTGCTCGACCAGATGCGCCAGACGCTGGAGAGGCAGGAGCAGTCGCTGCTGTTCCTCAATCGGCGCGGCTATGCGCCGCTGACGCTGTGCCGGGTTTGTGGCCATCGCTTCGGCTGCCCGATCTGCTCGGCCTGGCTGGTCGAGCACCGGTTTCGCGGCCAGCTGGTCTGCCATCATTGCGGGCACAATGAGCGCCGTCCCGAAGCTTGCCCGGAATGCGGCACGCTCGATCATCTGGTCGCCTGCGGGCCAGGTGTCGAGCGCATCGCCGAAGAGGTCGTTGCGCATTTTCCCGACGCGCGCACCATCGTCTTGTCGTCGGACCTGATGGGCGGCGTTCGGCGGCTGCGGCTGGAGCTGGAGGCGATCGCCGATGGCGAGGCCGACATCGTCATCGGCACACAGCTTGTCGCCAAGGGTCACAATTTTCCGAACATGACCCTGGTCGGCGTCGTCGACGCCGATCTCGGACTTGCCAATGGCGATCCGCGTGCCGCCGAGCGCACCTTCCAGTTGCTCAGCCAGGTCACCGGCCGCGCCGGCCGCACCGGCAAGAAGAGCCTTGGCCTGCTGCAGACTTTTCAGCCCGACCACCCGGTGATGCGGGCGATCGTCTCCGGCGACGCCGAGGCTTTTTACGAGCGCGAGATTGCCGAGCGCGAACGGGCGGCGTTGCCGCCCTTCGGCCGGCTCGCAGGCGTCATCGTCAGCGCGGTGACGCGAGCGGAAGCCGAGGGCCATGCACGCGGCCTGCGCCGCGCCGCGCCCGAGGCCAGCGATCTGTTCGTGCTGGGGCCTGCGGAGGCGCCGCTGTCCTTGCTCGGCGGCCGCCACCGCTTCCGCCTGCTGATCCAGGGCGAACGGCGCGCCGACATGCAAGGTTTTATCAGGGCCATGCTGGCCAACGGCCCGAAACAGCGCGGCTCGGTCCGGGTGCAGGTGGATATCGACCCGCAGAGCTTCTTGTGAGTTGAACGCCGCCGGGCAGCCTCGACGATTGCCGAGAGCCCCACCTTGGCCTGCCGAAGCTCAATTGTTTTCACGACGACCTCCTTATGGTCTCATACGTTCATGATACCGGGGATTACCCAGGAAAAGGAACAGCCAATCATGAAAACTCTTGGCCTTCTGGGCGGGATGAGCTGGGAATCGACCGCCATCTACTACCGCTTGTTGAACGAGATCGTGCGCGAGCGGCGGGGCGGCTTGCATTCGGCCAAGCTTCTGCTGTGGTCGTTCGATTTTGCAGAGATCGCCGAGCGGCAGCATCATGGCGACTGGGACGGCGCCGGCGTGCTTCTGGCTGATGCCGCGCGCAAGCTTGAGACCGGCGGCGCGGAAGGTCTGCTTTTGTGCACCAACACCATGCACAAACTGGCCGATCGGGTGCAGGCTTCGGTGTCGATCCCGCTGATCCACATAGCCGATGCCACCGCGGTGGCGGTCAAGCGCGCCGGCATGCAGCGTCCGGCGCTGCTGGCGACGCGCTTCACCATGGAGCAGGATTTCTACAAGGGCCGGCTCGCCGACAAATTTGGCTTGAACCCTGTCGTACCCGATGGTGCCGGGCGCGACATGGTCCATCGCGTCATCTACGACGAGCTGTGCCAGGGCATCGTCAAGGAGACTTCAAAGGCGGCCTACATCGCCGAGACCGAGCGCCTGCGCCGCGAAGAGGCGGCCGACAGCGTCATCATGGGCTGCACCGAGATCACCATGCTCATCGGCCAGCAGGATTTCGACATCCCGGTCTTCGACACGACGCACATTCATGCCGAGGCGGCTGTGGAATTCGCGCTCGGTTGATGCGCGCTGCCTAAAGTACCTGGACCCATCTGGCGCGGGGGCTTTCCTCCGTTAGAATGCCTAGAATTTCAAACAGGCATTTCGAGGGGACAAGATGGATTTTGCGCTTCCATGGCCGACGAGCCAGGGCGAATGGCTGGCCTGGTCAAGCGCCGTCGTCACCGTGCTGCTCGGTCTTTTGTTTTTTCTGGCACCGGGCCTCGCCTTCCGTGCCCTGCGCTTGCAGGTCAAGCCAGAGAAGGCCGCGGCGATCGCCGAGGGGCGCGGCAGGATGTCGGGCTTTTATCTCGGTGTCGGCCTGTGCTGTATCCTGCTGGCGCAGCCGCTGATCTACATGGCGCTCGGCTTTTCCTGGTTGTTCACCGCCTTCGGCCGGCTGCTGTCGATGATGTCGGATGGCGCCAACACGCCTTTCAATTGGGTTTCCATTGTGGTGGAATTGGTGCTGGCGGCGTTACCGCTCGCCTTTGCCTTCGGCTTTCTGCCTTGAATCGTTGGGTATTCCGCGATGGAAGACGGGTGACTTTCGCCGGATGCGACAATAGTGCCTGAAAACCATGCGGAACGACGCATTGCGGTCTTAAAATGCCTGTGCTAGACGGCAATCGACTTTCGGCCGGGGATAGCGGAAGCCGCGCCTCCGTGCTCGAAAAAATGCAGTAAGGTCAAAGATTTAGCCAGAGTTTTTGCTCGCGCCAACAATCTACGGCCTGTCAGACAAGAGAAAAGACGGTCCGTGGCTCAATCGTCATCGCCAATCTCAGGTGTCGCAGAACGCTATGCGGGTTCGCTGTTCGAACTCGCCCTGCAGGCAAATTCCGTGGCCAAGGTCGAAGCCGACCTCAACAGTTTCGAAGCGATGCTCGCGGGCAGCGCTGATCTCACCCGGCTGATCAACAGCCCGGTGTTCTCCAGTGAGGACCAGGCCAAGGCCATCGCGGCAATCGCCGACAAGGCCGGGATTGCCGGCCTCACCGGCAATTTCCTGCGCGTCGTCGCCCGCAACCGCCGGCTGTTCGCCATTCCCGGCATGATCAGGGCGTTCCGCCAGATATCAGCCGAACATCGTGGCGAGACCGCTGCTGAAGTGACGTCGGCTCACGAGCTGACGGCTGCCCAGCAGACCGAACTCAGGGCGGCGCTGAAGAGCGTTGCCGGCAAGGACGTGGCTATCTCCGTCACCGTCGATCCGTCGCTGCTCGGCGGGCTGGTGGTCAAGATGGGCTCGCGCCAGATCGATACGTCGCTCAAAACCAAACTCAATTCGCTCAAGCTTGCACTGAAAGAGGTCGGCTGATGGACATCCGCGCCGCGGAAATTTCCGCAATTCTGAAAGACCAGATCAAGAATTTCGGCAAGGAGGCCGAGGTCTCCGAAGTCGGACAGGTGCTGTCCGTCGGTGACGGTATCGCCCGTGTCTATGGCCTCGACAATGTCCAGGCCGGCGAGATGGTCGAATTCCCCGGCGGCATCCGCGGCATGGCGCTCAACCTCGAAGCAGACAATGTCGGCGTCGTCATCTTCGGCGCCGACCGCGACATCAAGGAAGGCGACATCGTCAAGCGCACCGGCGCCATCGTCGACGTCCCCGTCGGCCCCGGCCTGCTTGGCCGCGTTGTCGATGCGCTCGGCAATCCGATCGACGGCAAGGGTCCGATCAGGGCGATCGAACGCAAGCGCGTCGACGTCAAGGCGCCCGGCATCATCCCGCGCAAGTCGGTGAACGAGCCGATGTCGACCGGCCTCAAGGCCATCGATGCGCTGATCCCGGTCGGCCGCGGCCAGCGCGAGCTGGTCATCGGCGATCGCCAGACCGGCAAGACCGCCATCATCCTCGACACGATGCTCAACCAGAAGTCAGTGCACGACAACGGCCCCGAGAAGGAAAAGCTCTACTGCGTCTACGTCGCCGTCGGCCAGAAACGCTCGACCGTCGCGCAGTTCGTCAAGGTGCTGGAAGAGCGCGGCGCGCTCGAATACTCGATCATCGTCGCCGCCACCGCTTCCGACCCGGCGCCGATGCAGTTCCTGGCGCCGTTCGCCGGCGCCACCATGGGCGAATATTTCCGCGACAACGGCATGCATGCGCTGATCAGCTATGACGATCTGTCGAAGCAGGCCGTCGCCTATCGTCAGATGTCGCTGCTGCTGCGCCGTCCGCCGGGTCGCGAAGCCTATCCGGGTGACGTCTTCTACCTGCACTCGCGTCTGCTCGAGCGCGCCGCCAAGCTCAACGACGATCTGGGCGGCGGTTCGCTGACCGCCCTGCCGATCATCGAGACGCAGGCCAACGACGTGTCGGCCTACATCCCGACCAACGTGATCTCGATCACCGATGGCCAGATCTTCCTCGAAACCAACCTGTTCTTCCAGGGCATTCGTCCTGCGGTGAACGTCGGCCTGTCGGTCAGCCGCGTCGGTTCGGCCGCGCAGATCAAGGCGATGAAGCAGGTTGCCGGCTCGATCAAGGGCGAGCTCGCGCAGTACCGCGAAATGGCGGCCTTCGCGCAGTTCGGCTCGGATCTCGACGCCGCCACGCAGCGCCTGCTCAACCGCGGATCGCGCTTGACCGAACTCCTGAAACAGCCGCAGTTCTCGCCGCTGAAGACGGAAGAGCAGGTCGCGGTGATCTTTGCCGGCGTCAACGGCTATCTCGACAAGCTGCCGGTCAACCAGGTCGGCAAGTTCGAGCATGGCCTGCTCAGCCACATGCGTTCGGCCGGCAAGGACGTCCTCGACGCCATCCGCAAGGAAAAGGCGCTGTCGGACGATTTGCGCGCCAAGCTGAAGGCCGAGATCGACGCTTTCGCCAAGACCTTCGCCTGAGCGAATTGCAAGACGGGATCAGGTTTGAAGCATGCCTTCATTAAAAGACCTTCGTAACCGTATCGCCTCGGTCAAGGCGACGCAGAAGATCACCAAGGCGATGCAGATGGTCGCCGCGGCGAAGCTGCGCCGTGCGCAAGAGGCCGCGGAAGCGGCGCGGCCCTATTCGGAGCGCATGGGTTCCGTTCTGGCCAACATCACCCAGGCGATCGGCGGCGGCGGCGATGCCCCGGCGCTGATGACCGGCACAGGCAAGGACGACGTGCACCTGCTCGTCGTCTGCACCGCCGAGCGCGGCCTGTGCGGCGGCTTCAATTCGCAGATCGCCCGCCTTGCCCGCGACCACATCCGCAAGCTTTTGGCGGACGGCAAGCAGGTCAAGATCATCTGCGTCGGCAAGAAGGGTTTCGACATCCTGCGCCGCGACTATGCATCGATGATCATCGACCGCGTCGACCTGCGCGAGGTCAAGACACTCGGCTTCGTCAATGCCGATGCGATCGCCAAGAAGGTCATCCACCTCTTCAATGAGGGCGGCTTCGACATCTGCACGCTGTTCTATTCGCAGTTCAAGTCGGTGATCAGCCAGATCCCGACCGCGCAGCAGATCATTCCGGCCGGCGTTGCCTCGGCTCCGGCCGAGGCGATCGATGGCGGCAACGCCGTCTACGAATATGAGCCGGAGCCGGGCGAAATCCTCTCCGACCTCATTCCGCGCAACATCTCCGTGCAGGTTTTCCGGGCGCTGCTCGAAAACGTGGCTGGCGAAATGGGCGCCAAGATGAGCGCCATGGACAATGCGACGCGCAACGCCGGCGACATGATCAACAAGCTGTCGATCACCTACAACCGTCAGCGGCAGGCGCAGATCACCAAGGAACTGATCGAAATCATTTCGGGCGCCGAGGCGCTCTAGGCGCGGTTCGCGGGTCATCGACCCGCGACCGGACCGCGTGAGAAACAAAGGACGAAAAAGGGTAAAGACGATGGCGAAAGCAGCGACCCCCAAGACGGCGGCCCCCAAGGCAGCAGCCGCGAAGACCGCAGTCCCCGCGAAGGCGGCAAAGGCTCCAGCAGCAGCCGCGAAGGTGGCCCCGGCCAAGGCGGCAGCACCGGCGAAGGCCGCAGCTGCCAAGACATCGGCAGTGGCCAGCAAGGCAACCGGCGTTGTCGGCAAGGTTCGCCAGGTCATCGGCGCTGTTGTCGACGTGCAGTTCGGCGATCACCTGCCGGCGATCCTGAACGCGCTCGAAACCACCAATGTCGGCAACCGACTGGTGCTCGAAGTCGCCCAGCACCTGGGTGAAAACACCGTGCGCTGCATCGCCATGGACTCGACCGAAGGTCTGGTTCGCGGCCAGGAAGTGCGCGACACCGGCGCGCCGATCACCGTGCCGGTCGGCCCGGGCATGCTCGGCCGCATCATCAACGTCATCGGCGAGCCGGTCGACGAAGAAGGCCCGGTCGACGCAACCGAAATGCGCTCCATCCACCAGCCGGCTCCGACCTATGTCGAGCAGTCGACGGAAGCACAGATCCTGATCACCGGCATCAAGGTACTCGACCTGCTGGCTCCCTACGCCAAGGGCGGCAAGATCGGCCTGTTCGGCGGCGCCGGCGTCGGCAAAACCGTGCTGATCCAGGAACTGATCAACAACATCGCCAAGGCGCATGGCGGCTATTCGGTGTTCGCCGGCGTCGGCGAGCGCACCCGTGAGGGTAACGATCTCTATCACGAGTTCATCGAATCCGGCGTCAACAAGAAGGGCGGCGGCGAAGGCTCCAAGGCGGCACTCGTCTATGGCCAGATGAACGAGCCGCCGGGCGCGCGCGCCCGCGTCGGTCTGACCGGCCTGACGGTTGCGGAATATTTCCGCGACCAGGGCCAGGACGTGCTGTTCTTCGTCGACAACATCTTCCGCTTCACGCAGGCGGGTTCGGAAGTGTCGGCTCTGCTCGGCCGCATCCCGTCGGCGGTGGGCTATCAGCCGACGCTCGCCACCGACATGGGCGCGCTGCAGGAACGCATCACCACCACCACCAAGGGCTCGATCACGTCCGTGCAGGCCATCTACGTGCCGGCCGACGATTTGACCGATCCGGCGCCGGCAACCTCGTTCGCCCACCTTGACGCGACGACGACGCTGAACCGCGCCATCGCCGAAAAGGGCATCTATCCGGCCGTCGATCCGCTGGATTCGACCTCGCGCATGCTCGACCCACTGGTCGTTGGCGACGAGCACTACGGCGTCGCCCGCCAGGTGCAGTCGATCCTCCAGCGCTACAAGTCGCTGCAGGACATCATCGCCATCCTGGGCATGGACGAGCTGTCGGAAGAGGACAAGCAGACCGTGGCCCGCGCCCGCAAGATCGAGCGCTTCCTGTCGCAGCCCTTCTTCGTCGCCGAAGTGTTCACCGGCGCGCCGGGCAAGCTGGTCGACCTCGCCGACACCATCAAGGGCTTCAAGGGCCTCTGCAACGGCGACTATGATCACCTTCCGGAAGCTGCCTTCTACATGGTCGGCGGCATTGAGGAAGCGGTCGAGAAGGCACAGCGCCTCGCGGCTGAAGCGGCGTAATCAAGGGAATAGGGAGTAGTCAGTAGTGAGTGGTGAATAGCAGGTTTGACCCGCGTCCTTTGTACGCCGTCACTACTGACTACTCCCTATTCCCTACTCACTAAATTGACATGGCTGAAGCTTTCAAATTCGAACTGGTCTCGCCGGAGCGCCTGCTTGTTTCCGAGCAGGTCGAATCGGTCGTCATTCCGGGTGCCGAAGGCGAGATGACCGTGATGGCGCATCACGCCCCGGTCATGACCACGATCAAGCCGGGTGTCGTCACGGTGAAGACCGCGGCGGGCGGCGAAGAGCGCTATGTGGTGTTCGGCGGTTTCGCCGACATCGTTCCGGCCGGCTGCACGCTGCTGGCGGAATCGGCTGTCGCGGTGAAGGATGTCGACCGCGCCGATCTCGCGCGCCGCATCCAGGAAGCCAGGGAAGACGCCGCCGACGCCAAGGACGACCAGGCGCGCAGCAAGGCGGAGCAGTTCCTTAGCCAGCTCACGACGCTGGAAGGCGCCATCCTGCCGGCGTAAGTCTGCTTCAGATGACTGAAAGAAAAGCGGGGCCTTGCCTCGCTTTTCTGTTTGTTGGACAGTCCGGCTGCCTTGGGATGGGGGTGGCCGATGACAGAAGAAGCAGCGCAACGAGAAACTGCCTCACGATCCCGGTGGTCGACGGCCTTGGTGTCGACCTTTGGCGGTCCATTCGGCGGGTTCCTGTGGGTTGGCAGCGGCAGGTTGGCGGTCGCCAGCCTGGTGGTGATCGGCGCTATCATTTTCGCACTTGCCTACACCGGATTTCCGGTGTTGCCGGGGGTCGATCTTGCCTGGCTGGCCAATTTTTCAGGTATCGGTTCGATGATCCTGGGGGTAGCGCTCGTCGTGCCCTTCACCCACCGGTTCAAGCCGGTGAGATGGTATGCGCACGGGTTTTGGGTGCTGGTGCTTGTCTTTCTGACCACCTATCCGGCTGCATTTGCAATACGGGCGTTCCTGTTCCAGCCGTTTTCCATGCCGTCCGGCAGCATGGCGCCGACTCTGGTGGAGGGAGACTATTTCTTTGTCTCTAAATTCGCCTACGGCTACGGCCGTTACAGTGTCCCTTTTGGACTGTTGCCCGTTGACGGCCGTGTATTCGGCGCTGAGCCAAGGCGAGGCGATATCATGGTTTTCAGGGTGCCGACTAACCCAGACGTAGACTACGTCAAGAGACTCATCGGTTTACCCGGCGACAGGGTTCAGATGGTCGAGGGCGTTCTCCACATCAACGGCGTGGCGGTGAAGCTTGAGAATGTCGGTGACTACTCGTCCATGGAGGTACGGTCGGCGAAGCTGCAGCGGGAGACGCTACCCGAGGGGGTTTCCTATCTGGTGATCGACTTGACCGACAACTCTGTCGGGGACAACACGCGCGAGTTTGTGGTGGGCGCAGGAGAGTATTTTACGTTGGGTGACAATCGCGACAACTCCAACGACAGCCGCTTCCAAATGGGCCTTGTTCCCTACGAAAGTCTCGTCGGCAAGGTCGTGCGGTTGTTCTGGAATTCGCAAGGCGTGGGCTATTCTTCCCGACAGACGTTGGACGGTTCGGCTGGCAAATAGGCCAAAACCGCATCGGGTCCGTCTCGACTATCCGCGTTCTATGCCGAGCGCAGCGAAGGCCAGTGTCGGGCCATCGCGCCGCAAGTGGACGAGATGCACGGCCACGAGTTCAATCAACGTCTGCCGCTCGGCATGGTCCCTGGCGAAGCCGGCGAGGTCGAACACCGCTGTCACGGTTTCGTTCGCCGGCAGTTGCTCGCTCAAAAGTGCCGTCAACTCTGCGTCGAGTGGATCGGTGAAATGCCCCTCCGGCAAGGTTTTTCCTCGCGCGGCGCAGGCAGCGATCCAGGCAGCCACCACCAGGGTTAAATGGACCAGCTCGGTACCGGCTTCTAGACATTCGACGGCGGAAGCGATGATGCGCTGCGGCAGTTTCTGGCTGCCGTCATTGGCGATCTGCGCCGTGCGATGGGCAAGTGCAGTGTTGGAAAAACGCTCCGCGAGCTCCGCAGTATAGGCGCTCGTGTCCAATCCGGCATCCTCGGGCAGGGTCGGAATGGCTTCGGCCCACAATGCATCGACGAATTGCCGGATCGCCGGGTCGGCGAAGGCGCGGTCGACGGTGGCATGACCGCTGAGCAGGCCAAGATAGGCGATGGCCGAATGCGAGCCGTTGAGCAGCCTGAGCTTCATGTCCTCGAACGGCCTGACGTCGTCGACCATGGTGACGCCGAACTGTTCCCACGCCGGGCGGCCCTGCGGGAAATTGTCCTCGACCACCCATTGGCAGAACGGTTCGGTCATGACAGGCCAGGCATCCTCGACACCGAGTTCTTCAGCGATCCGCGCCCGGTCGGCATCGGTGGTTGCCGGCACGATGCGGTCGACCATGCTAGAGGGAAGCGCGACCTGGTGGGCGATGTGGCTGGCGAGCCCGGCATCGCCCTTCGTGCCGAGCCTTGTGTCGCGCAATTCGGCGAATTCGGTCAGCAGCCGGTGCAGCGTGGCGCCGTTGGCCGGCAAATTATCGCAACAGAGCACAGTGAAGGGCGGTGTGCCGGCGGCGCGTCGCCGGGCAAGCGCCTCGGTCAGGAAACCATGCGCTGTCTTCGGCATCTGCGGATTGGCCAGATCATGGACGATATCGGGATGGGCGGTGTCCAGTCTGCCGCCCGCTGCCCTTAGATAGGCCTTTTCGGTGATCGTCAGCGTGACGATGCGGGTGCGCGGATCGGTCAGCGTGGCCAGCACCGCCCCGGGGTCCTCCGGCGCCACCAGCATCGCACCGATCGAACCAATGACCTGAAGCTTTTCGGTTCCACTGCTTCTGATCGCCAGCGTGTAAAGCCCGTCCTGCGGCGTGAGAGCGTCGCGCGTGTCGGTGCTGCGCAGCGAAACGCCTGTTATGCCCCAATCCGCCTCGCCTGCCGCCAGGCAATCGTCGACATAGGCTGCCTGATGGGCGCGATGGAAGGCGCCGACACCAAGGTGAACGATGCCCGGGACGACGCGGCTGCGATCATAAGCAGGTGTTACGATCGAAGCCGGCAGTGCGCCCGCCGTCTTCGTGGAAAGGCGTTCGGTCGTTGTGGTGCGACTGATCTGGTCGGATGACATGAGTGGCCTCGGCAGGGATCGGCAAAGCGGCGTAACATTCGATTTCTCACCACACAATGGGTCGAAAAGTCATCATACAACAATCCAATTTTTGTATGTTGACATTATTTCTTGCCGCCCCTACCGATAGCCGCCCTGGGAGGATGATCGTGGCACTGACCAATGCGGATCTGCTGTTTCCCGCCGAGGCGCATTCGCGCTCGGTTGCCCGCGACCTCTACGCCGGGATCAAGGACCTGCCCCTGGTCAGCCCACATGGTCACACCGATCCGCGCTGGTATGCGCTGAACGAGCCTTTCCCGGATCCGGCGCAACTGCTCATCGTCCCGGACCACTACATTTTCCGCATGCTGTTCAGCCAAGGCGTCCGCCTCGAGGATCTCGGCGTTGCGACGCTGGACGGCGCGCCTGTCGAAACCGACGGCCGGACGATCTGGCGGCGCTTCGCCGAGCACTATTATCTGTTTCGGGGCACACCGACCCGGCTGTGGTTCGACCACGTTCTTGCAGATCTGTTCGGCATCGACGAACCGCTGACCGCTGCGACCGCCGACCGCCATTACGACGCCATCGCAACGCTGCTGCAGTGGGAGAATTTCCGCCCGCGCGCCCTGTTCGAGCGCTTCAACATCGAGGTCATCGCGACCACGGAAGGCGCACTCGACGATCTCCAATGGCACCAGATGATCCGCGACAGTGGTTGGGAGGGCCGCGTTATCACCGCCTATCGGCCGGATGCGGTCGTCGATCCTGATTTCGAAGGGTTTTCAACCAATCTCGACCGGCTCGGCGAGATCACCGGCTGCGACACCGGCAGCTGGGCGGGCTATCTCGACGCGCATCGCCAGCGGCGTGCCTTCTTCAAAAGCTTTGGCGCGACCTCCTCCGACCATGGCCATCCGACGGCCGAGACCGCCAATCTTTCGGATGCGGCGGCGCAAGAGCTGTTCAATCGGGTTCGCCGTGGTTCCGACGACGAGCGCGAGCGAAAACTGTTCCGCGCCCAGATGCTGACCGAGATGGCCAAGATGAGCCTTGACGATGGGCTGGTGCTGCAGATCCATCCCGGCTCCTGGCGCAATCATTCGCCCGCGATCTTCCAGAAATTCGGCCGCGACAAGGGCTTCGATATCCCGACCCGGACCGACTATGCGACGGCGCTGAAGCCGCTGCTCGACTGCGTCGGGCTGGAGCGCGACCTGACCGTCATCCTCTTCACGCTCGACGAGACCAGCTATGCGCGCGAGCTGGCGCCGCTCGCCGGCGTTTACCCGGCGCTGAAGCTCGGGCCGGCCTGGTGGTTCCACGACAGCCCGGAAGGCATGCTGCGCTTCCGCGAGATGACCACCGAGACGGCCGGCTTCTACAACACCGTCGGCTTCAACGACGACACCCGCGCCTTTCCATCGATACCGGCGCGTCACGATGTGGCGCGGCGGGTCGACTGCGCGTTCCTCGCGCGTCTCGTTGCCGAGCATCGGCTGCGCGAGGACGAGGCGCATGAGCTGGCGCGGGAGCTTGCCTACACGCTTGCGAAGAAGGCGTACCGGCTCTGAGCCGGGCGCCCTGATTTTAAAAGGGAGGAAGTCATGTTGCATCTTTCGAAATTGACGGCAGCCACATTCGCCTTCGGCTCACTGCTGGTCGGCATTGCCAACGCCGAAACCGTGCTGCGCTCGGCCGACACGCATCCGGACGGCTACCCGACCGTCGACGCGGTCAAATATATGGGCGAGCTCATCAAGGAGCGGACCAAGGGTGCTTATTCGGTCGAGGTTTATCACTCGGCACAGCTCGGCGAGGAAAAGGACACGATCGAACAGACGCAGGCGGGCGTGCTCGACCTCAACCGCGTCTCGATGGGCCCTTTCAACGGCATCGTGCCGGAGACGGCGGTGCCGTCGCTGCCCTACATCTTCCGCTCCGTCGAGCATATGCGCCATGTCATGGACGGGCCGATCGGCGAGCAGATCCTCAAAGCCTTCGAGGCGCATAATCTGGTTGGCCTTGCCTTCTACGATTCCGGCGCCCGCTCCTTCTACAACACCAAGAAGGACATCGCCTCGATCGCCGACCTGAAGGGCATGAAGTTCCGCGTCATCCAGTCCGACGTGTTCGTCGACATGGTCAACGCGCTGGGCGCCAACGCCACGCCGATGGCCTATGGCGAGGTCTATTCGGCTTTGCAGACAGGCGTCATCGACGGTGCCGAGAACAACTGGCCGAGCTTCGAATCTGCCAAGCATTTCGAGGTCGCCAAGCACTACACGCTCGACCAGCACCAGATCGTGCCGGAGGTTCTGGTGATGTCGAAGGCGAGCTGGGACAAGCTTACACCGGAAGACCAGGCGATCGTGCGGCAGGCGGCCAAGGATAGCGTCGTCAAGATGCGTGAGCTGTGGGACGCGCAGGAGAAGAAGTCTCGCGAAATCGTCGAGAAGGCCGGAGTGAAGGTCAGCGAAATCGACAAACAGCCGCTGATCGATGCGATGAAGCCGGTCTACGACAAGTATCTGTCGACGCCCGAGTTGAAAGACCTCGCGTCGCGTATCCAGGCAACCAAGTAGTCCGTTCGTGGTAAATGATGGCGCGATTGCCCGCGCCATCATCCGGGGGAGGCGTGCATATGAAACCATTTTGGCTCGCAATAGAGCGGCTGCTGTCACGGTTGGCGAGGCTTGCGCTGTGGGTCAGCGGCATCGGGCTGACCCTGATGACGGTGATCATCTTCTGGCAGGTATTTTCACGCTATGTGCTCAACAGTTCGCCAAGCTGGACGGAACCCTTCTCGGTGCTTTTGATGGGTTGGTTCATCTTCCTGGGGGCAGCGGTCGGTGTTCGCGAGCGCACCCATCTGGGTTTCGATGTGTTGCTCTATTTCCTGCCGCCCGCCGCCAAGGCGGTGCTACGCAGCGTTTCGGATATCGTCGTCCTCGCCTTCGGCGCCGGCATGATCGTCTACGGCGTCCAGCTTGCCAGGCTGACCTGGAATACGGTGATGCCGTCTCTCGCTTTTCCGGGCGGTGTCGGTTTTCTGCCGGTCATCTTGGGCGGCGCGCTTGTCTGTCTGTTTTCGCTTGAGCGGCTGGCCGGGCGGTTTGCCGGACTGCCGGTCGATGCCGATCAGTACGCCACGGGCGAGGAGGGCCTGTGATGGCACTGACGGTTCTGTTCGGCACCTTCGTCTTCCTGCTGATCATCGGCACACCTATCGCGTTCTGCCTCGGCGTCGCCAGCTTCGCGACGGTGCTGGTGCTGGGCCTGCCGCCGCTGGTGGTGTTCCAGCGTCTCAACTCGGGCGTTTCCGTGTTCTCGTTGATGGCCATCCCGTTCTTCATTTTCGCCGGCGACCTGATGGTGCGTGGCGGTATCGCCGCCAGGCTGGTGGCGCTTGCCGGTTCCCTGGTCGGTCACCTGCGCGGCGGGCTGGGGCAGGTCAACATCGCTGCCTCGACCATGTTCGGCGGCATTTCCGGATCTGCAGTGGCCGATGCTTCGGCGGTCGGCGGGCTGATGATCCCGCAGATGAAGGCGCGCGGCTACGGCGTCGACTATGCTGTCAACATCACCTCCGTCGGCGCCATCATTGCGCTGCTGATCCCGCCCTCGCACAACATGATCATCTATTCGATCTCGGCCGGCGGCCGCATCTCGATCGCCGATCTGTTCACCGCGGGCGTCATACCCGGCCTGCTGCTGGCTTTGTCTCTCATGATCACGGCCTATTGGGTCGCCAGCCGCCGCGGCTATCCGACCGAGCCCTTCGCCGGCTTCGGCCGCGCGTTGCAACTGCTTGTCGCAGCAATTCCGGGCCTGATCCTTATCGGCATTATCTTCGGCGGCGTCCGCTCCGGTATCTTCACGGCCACTGAAAGCTCGTGCATCGCCATCGTCTACGCCTTCCTGGTGACGCTTATCATTTACCGCTCGATGAGCTGGAACGATTTCGTCGCCGCCACCACGGCCGCCGTGCGCACAACGGCAATGGTGCTGATGATCATCGGCTGTGCTGCTGCCTTTGGCTGGCTGCTGGCCTATCTCAGGGTCCCCGCCGCGCTCGTCGCCTTCCTGCAGTCCGTGTCCGACAACAAGCTGGTCATCCTGCTGATGATCAATGTCGTCTTGCTTATCCTCGGCACGTTCATGGATATGTCGCCCCTGATCATCATCACCACGCCAATCTTCCTGCCGGTGGTCATGGCCTATGGCGTAGACCCCGTGCATTTCGGCGTGATTCTCATTCTCAATCTCGGTATCGGCCTGTGCACGCCACCGGTGGGGGCGGTGCTGTTCGTCAGCTGCGCCATCGGGCGCATCCCGATCTGGACGGCGATGCGCTCGATCTGGCCATTCTACGGCGCGGCTTTCGTCGTGTTGATGCTTGTCACCTACATACCGGAAATCTCATTGTGGCTGCCGAGCCTGTTCCATTAGAGCAGTTCACGAAACGGAGAACTCCTCTAACCCTTTGTTTTGACGCAATTACGGACGGGAAACCGTTTCACACTTTTCCTGGAATTGCTTTAGGAGACCACCACGTGTCCGCTGCATCCGCCGACCTCAGGGTCGAGAGAAAACCCAAACTGTCGGAGATCGTGGTCGCGACGATCCGCAAGCAGTTGCAGGCGGGTGAGATCCTGCCTGGCCATAAATTGCCGACCGAAGGCCAGCTGACCGAAACCTTCGGCGTCAGCCGCACCGTCATCCGCGAGGCGCTGGCCAAGCTTGCCGCCGACGGGCTGGTTGAGCCGCGCCAAGGTGCCGGCGTCTTCGTCACCGAGCACATCTCGACGATGTTCGGGGCGCTGGCCACCGACATGGGCAGCAAGGATTCGATCGCGCTCAACGTGCTCGAGGTGCGCCTGGCGATCGAGATCGAATCGGCCGGGATTGCCGCGACCCGTCGCAACGCGGCGCAGGAGGCGGCGATCCAGGAAGCCTTTTTCGAATTCGAGCGGCTGCTGCTTGCCAGCGAGCCGACCGGTCCGGCCGACCTCGCCTTCCATCGCGCCATCGCCAGCGCCACCAACAACCCGTTCTATGTCGAGATGCTCGACGTGCTCGGCCGGCGCGCCATTCCCTGCGACGTGACCTCGCCCTGGTCGACTGAACTGGTGCAATCCGACAGCTACCAGCGCGGGCTGCAGCGCGAGCATCTGGTGATCCTCAACGCCATTACATCAGGCGATGCCGAAGCCGCGCGCGAGGCGATGCGGACGCACCTCACCGCCAGCCAGCAGCGCTACCGCGAGCGGCTGCATGCGCGTCAGGCCTTTTATGCCAGCTCGGTCAAGGCCACTGCCGGCGAATGACCCCGTTTCAAGTCAGGACGACAATGAACCAGAGCCATACCGACTACACCTCGCGCTTCGCCATCGATCCGGTCGCCGCCGCGGCGATGGGAACCGATGAGCTGCGTCACAACTTCCACATTGACGGCCTGTTCCAGCCCGGCCGCATCAGCCTGACCTATACCCACTACGACCGCATGATCGTCGGCGGCGCCGTGCCGACCGGTGCGCTGCTGCCGCTGGAAACGATCAAGCCGACCGGCACCAAAGGCTTTCTCGACCGGCGCGAGTTGATCGCTGTCAACATCGGTGGTGCAGGTATCATCACAGCCGGCGGCCAATCCTATGAATTGCAGGCGCGCGACATGCTCTATCTCGGCATGGGCACTACCGACGTGTCATTCGCTTCGATGGACAAGGCCGCGCCGGCAAAGTTCTATCTGCTCAGCGCGCCGGCGCACCAGGCCTGGCCCAGCCGGCTGATCCGCATCGGTGACGCCAAGCGCCTCGATCTCGGCAGCAAGGATACCTGCAACGAGCGCTCGATCTTCCAGTTCATCCATGCCGAGGGCGTCAAGACGTGCCAGCTGGTGGTCGGCATGACCCAGCTGGCTCCCGGTTCGGTGTGGAACACCATGCCGTGCCATGTGCACGACCGGCGCATGGAGGCCTATCTCTATTTCGACCTGGCCGAGACGGCGCGCGTCTTCCACTTCATGGGCGAGCCGGACGAGACGCGCCATCTGGTGATGGGCAACGAGGAAGCGGTGCTGTCGCCGGGCTGGTCGATCCACTCCGGTGTTGGCACGTCGAACTACGCTTTCATCTGGGCGATGGCCGGCGACAATGTCGACTATACCGATGTCGACCCGGTGACGTTGGACGATCTGCGGTGAGCGACCCCTTCAGCCTTGCCGGAAAACGCATTCTCGTCACTGGCGCCAACACCGGCATCGGCCAGGGCATCGCGGTGTCGATCGCACGTGCCGGGGGCGCGGTGATCGGCGTCGGCCGCTCGTCGATGGAGGACACCGCAGACAAGGTCACCGCAATGGGTGGGCAGTTCGAGGCGGTGAGCGCCGACCTTGCCGACACATCGGCCGCGGGCCCGTTGCTGGAGCGGGTCTGGGACGAAAGCGGTCCGCTCGACGGGCTGGTCAACAATGCCGGCATCATCCGGCGCGCCGATGCCGTCGACCTCAGCGAGGCCGATTGGGACGACGTCATGGACGTCAATCTGAAGACGGTTTTTCTGTTCTGCCAGAGCTTTGCCAGGCGTGCCTTGGCCGCTGAGCGGAAAGGCAAGATCGTCAACATTGCCTCCGTGTTGAGTTTCCAGGGCGGCATCCGCGTCGCCTCCTACACCGCCTCGAAGCACGGCGTGCTCGGCATCACCCGGCTGCTCGCCTGCGAATGGGCGGCAAAGGGCATCAACGTCAACGCCATTGCGCCGGGCTATATCGAGACCAACAACACGCAGGCGCTGCGCGCCGATCCCGACCGCAGCGCCGCCATCCTGGCGCGTATCCCGGCCGGCCGCTGGGGGGAAGCGGGCGACATTGGCGATGCCGCCGTCTTCCTGCTGGCGCCAGCGTCGAACTATATGCATGGCGCGGTGGTGCCGGTGGATGGCGGCTGGCTGGCGCGCTAGCGCGGTTCATCGTTTCGCGGAAACGCTGAACCGCGCTATCCCATTGTTTTAACGCAATCCCGGACGGAAAACCGTTTCACACTTTTCCTGGAATTGCCCTGAGGAGACAACGATGACGAAGCCGAAGATTTTCGCGCATGCCGGCGAAGGCGCCTGGACGACAACGGCGGACGGCAACAGGCGGCGCGTTCTCCTGCACACCGACGAGTTGATGTTGGTCGAATTCGGCTTCGACAAGGGTAGCATCGGCGCCCTGCATTCGCACCCACACGTCCAGGCAAGCTATGTCGCCGAGGGCCGCTTCGAGGTGACCATCGACGGCCGGAGCGAGATCCTCGCGGCTGGCGGGAGCTTCATCGTGCCGTCGGGCCTGGTGCACGGTGTCAAGGCGCTCGAAGCGGGGCGGCTGGTCGACAGCTTTGCGCCGCACCGGGCCGATTTCCTCGGTTGAGGGTGCCAACGTCGCATCTGTCCGCTCCTCGAACGAGAAGCCCGGAAAGTAGGGCCGGTTGCCTCGATGCTTTTGGACGCGCAAATAGCGCCGCAAGGCGCGAAGGAGAGGCAGCGACTGGCAAGGCGCGGAACAAGCGACCAGAAGCGGCTGCTCTCTTGGATTGCATTGCGCGGTTTCGGTTGCTCGGTTAGCGGATTCCAAAGAACCGGCCAATTTTTTGCCTTGGGCTCATCTGTTCCCTCCGGAAGGCTGCAAGATCGGCTTCCAATTTGGAGTTTTTCGCTGTTAGCGTTTCAATCTCGGCACGGAGCGACTGACCGTAGTCATTGGATTGCAGGATGGCAGGAAGCTCCAGGAGGTGCATGTTCCCTTCGCTGGCAAGCCGTTCAAGGCATTCGATCATAAGGGCACCACCTGCGTCAGGCGTGTCTGCCAAATAGTGATAGCTCTGATTTGGCCGGATGACAGCGATGCGGTCGAGGATAAACTGGTGGAAGAAGAAACGCTCCTCAGCTGTACGACAGGCCGGCATTACAGCTTCGAGGAGTCCAGTGTATAGCGTGGTCCAGGACCCGCGTTTGCGTTCCTCGGGCCAGTCAAACCACTGTTTGTGATAGTTTTCCTCGTGATCCAGCCGGTAGTACAGCGTCTCCGGGATCCGAATGAAGCTGCCCCAGCGCAAGAGCTTTGCCAACCATACAAATATTTCGGAAAGCCCCCGATACTCGTCGGGTCTAATGAGCCCGGCTTGCCTGACAGCGTCGCGACGGAGTAGACCGCGCACAGCCACGGGCTCCTTTTGCTCAATATGCTGCCGAAGGCGATGAAGTGTTTCCCCCTCGATCGACGGGGATGTATCCATACCGGTCCGTCCGCCCATCCACTTACAGTCGGCGTAAACGGCCGCCGCATCCGGTTTCTCCCGGGCGGTGCGAACCAATCTTTCGAAGAAGTCCGCTGTGGTTGTGTCGTCGTGCTGACGATAGCAGAAGAACTCGCCGAGCGGCTGTTTCAGCAACCAGTTGAGATTTCCAAACCAGTCGAGCCGTTGTTGATGGACAACCATTCTAAACCGGTTGTCGTCGAGGAATGGCCGGCACTTTTCGGCCGTTGCAAGGTCGTTCCCGTCGACTGAAATAGTGACCTCGAAGTCACGGAAAGTCTGCTCCTGAAGACATTTGAGTGCTTCCTCAATATATTTCGTGCCCTTATATACGGGCATCCCTACCGTAATTGTCGGCGTCAAGCGTTCCATCGCGATCCTTTGAGGTGGTCAGACGTCACCGGCTATCCTCCCTACGCACCGATCGGCAAAATATGGCGCCATAGTGAGTTTGCCTGGATCTATTGAGTGGTAATTGCCCTTCGAGGTAATTCCAATCTGATATCGTTGATGCAGTTCGCTATCGGTGTCGTAGATATCCGTCTCGCCCCAAGCAACGATAAGCCCACCTTTGACCAAGGCATCCGGCAAGTTCGCGGCATCAATTGCGGCCAGTGAGGGGATGATCTCAGCCATGGCGGCAATTGTTCGTGTCAGGATTTTTGTGCGGAGCGGCTCTGGCGGATAGGTATCCCAAACCGGCGGCGTCACCTCGGCTGAAAACCCATGGATGCATTCCGGGTACCACGTAAGATATGTCAGCCGATCAGGATAACTGACCACTTCGCCGAATGGCCCAGAGACAAAGGTCGCACTGGGAGGGCGGTCAAGTCCGTCCGGCAAGGTGAAGCTAATTCCGTATTTTAGCCGATGAAGCCAAGGCCGATTGGGTTTCAGCCCCATTGTCGCGTCAACCGCCAAGCGCCCGTCCCAAAGAGCGTTCACTACGTGATCGAAAGCATCTACTTGAAGGAAACCACCCTTCTTACTCATAACGCACAGCCTATCATCAACGCTATCAACCTTTGAAACGTGATGCCCAAGACGCACTTCGATGCGGCGATGGTCGGCAATTGCTCTCCTAAGGGCCGATGCCAGCGCTACTGGATTGATGGCGACTTCCGGAGTGTCGAAAGCTGCAAGCGCCGCGTCCGAGTTGAATGCTGTATCCCGCTCGCTGCTGGACCATGCTCGCGGTGGCGCCGAAAGATCCAATCCGAAGTAGTCGAACTCGCGTCCAGTTGATGTTTCCACAATCAACTGATGAACGTCCTTGAGATAGCCCCCAACCGCCTGGGCAGAATGTTGGCTGTCTCGATGGACAACGTAAGCCGCGGGAACCGAGGTTGCCAAGGCGTGCGTCTCGATGCCCAGGTGGCGATGCATGAAAGGTGCGAAGGCAAGAGCGCCCTTCATCATGATCCGGGCTGTCGAAAGAGACGGGTCACCGGCATACATATATCCAAGATGAATCTTCCCTTCGTTCGCGACAGCTGTTCGACTGAGAATCGCATCGTTTCTATCGAAAAGGACTACATCCATGCCTCGCTCGCCCAAAGCCAGAGCTGCGCAGCAGCCTTGAAGCCCCCCGCCTAAAATACCCACCCGCATTCCGGACCCCCCTAGCAAGGCAGCGCTGCGATCGACGCTCCCACCGGGTTCCTTGATATCAAGGAGGCGCGCTCGTCAACGAATTTGGTCGTCTCGCCGCCGCCATCCTGGCGCGTATCCCGGCCGGCCGCTGGGGGGAAGCGGGCGACATTGGCGATGCCGCCGTCTTCCTGCTGGCGCCAGTGTCGAACTATATGCATGGCGCGGTGGTGCCGGTGGATGGCGGCTGGCTGGCGCGCTAGCGCGGTTCATCGTTTCGCGGAAACGCTGAACCGCGCTATCCCATTGTTTTAACGCAATCCCGGACGGAAAACCGTTTCACACTTTTCCTGGAATTGCCCTGAGGAGACAACGATGACGAAGCCGAAGATTTTCGCGCATGCCGGCGAAGGCGCCTGGACGACAACGGCGGACGGCAACAGGCGGCGCGTTCTCCTGCACACCGACGAGTTGATGTTGGTCGAATTCGGCTTCGACAAGGGTAGCATCGGCGCCCTGCATTCGCACCCACACGTCCAGGCAAGCTATGTCGCCGAGGGCCGCTTCGAGGTGACCATCGACGGCCGGAGCGAGATCCTCGCGGCTGGCGGGAGCTTCATCGTGCCGTCGGGCCTGGTGCACGGTGTCAAGGCGCTCGAAGCGGGGCGGCTGGTCGACAGCTTTGCGCCGCACCGGGCCGATTTCCTCG
>NZ_RZRU01000034.1:44749-54246 GCF_003997495.1 Mesorhizobium sp. M7A.F.Ca.US.008.03.1.1
GGCCGGAGCGAGATCCTCGCGGCTGGCGGGAGCTTCATCGTGCCGTCGGGCCTGGTGCACGGTGTCAAGGCGCTCGAAGCGGGGCGGCTGGTCGACAGCTTTGCGCCGCACCGGGCCGATTTCCTCGCCTAGCCAAGGGTAGGAGCAGGGAAGACCCGCGCCCCAAAAGAGGCGCGGGTTGTTGCCTGGGCGCTTGTGGCGCCGCGGTACTCAAGACATGACCGCAGATGTGAAGCCTGCCGCATCGTGGTGAACATCGGCTTAATGCGCCGTACAACCGAGGGCTGTCCTCTGTCAGGTGATATGCCGGAGCAGGCTAAAGATCCGCTCAGTGCGTTGGGCGCACGGTTTTTCGCGAACCGGGAGAGGAGAGCGCTGCCAAGGCGGCGTAAGCCCTGAGTTTAACGCGCAACCTGCCTACCGAAATCGGGCTTTCGGATGTGCACGGCATCCGGCGGGCGCGCGCCGATGGCCTCATCAACGACAGGTTCCTGCAAAGGGGCGTTGTGGTTGGATGACGGCTGCGCTACTCCAAAGCGTCACGCAGAGAGTCGTCTTGACCGGTTTCCACATCCTCTCCAATCCAGGAAATTCCAGCCCGGTGTCTGCCTGATGCTGATATCGGCGACGCGTATCTTGGCCATGGAACCCAAGCGGCGCGTTTCGCGCGCGGCCCAGCGGAATTGCGGATGAAGGGCGCTCACAGGGTTGAGGCTGCGTTCAGGGCGGCTGCGCGAAGGGTTATGCGGGAGTTTCTGCGGTTCGTGCCGCTGTCTCTGAGACAGCGCATGCAAAGACGCACATACGCACGCGCGACGCCCGCCAACAGAATTTTCATTTCGGGTTGCGCGCGCAGCGGGACGACGCTGACACAGCGGCTGATGAGGTGTTTCGAGGATATTTTCGTCCATCCGCCCGAAGCGCGATACACAATGCTGGACATGTTGGACCGGCCGGAATCGAACCTCGTCGTCAAGCGCGATGCGCGCGGTTTTGCGCATCTGGCGAAGCTACCTCCTTCCATCGGCTTGATCTATTGCGTGCGCCATCCATTCGACACGCTGACAAGTTCGCATCCACAAACACGCAACGAGCGTCGGTTCCACGTCACGCCGCATCGCTGGCTGGCCGAATACGACGCGCTGATCCGGCTGAAGAAGGCACAACCGAACCGACAGATCCTCTTTGTCCGCTACGAAGACATGATCGGCGCGCCCGATGCGCAGCAGGACAGGATCGCGCAGTCGTTCGGACTGACACCGCGCATTCGTTTCAGCGAGGATCCGGACAATCCGATCCGGGTGGCTTCGTTGAGAAAATGGGAACGGAATGAAGAATTCAGGACCTATCTCGGCAGCCTGCCCCCGGCATTTCTCGTCCACGTCCAGCGTTTCTGCGCCGAGTTCGGCTATGACATGCCAATAAGCACGCCGCCCGTGGACGCGCGGTGATGCAGGCACCGGCGGCCCTCGCGACAGAACAGCGAGATCCCAAGCGGCGCGTGCTGAAGGACGTGTTCGGCTTCGATGATTTTCGCCCCGGCCAGGCCGATGTCATGGACGCGCTGCTGGCTGGGCGTCATGTGCTGGCTGTCATGCCGACAGGTGCGGGCAAGTCGCTCTGCTACCAGGTCCCGGCACTGGTCCTGGGCGGGCTCACCATTGTCGTTTCGCCGTTGGTGGCGCTGATGCAGGATCAGGTCGCCGCCTTGCGGCTCGCCGGCGTGGCCGCCGATACGATCAATTCCTCGATTGACCGCGATGCCAATATAGCCGCATGGCGTCGCGTCGCCTCGGGCCAGACGCGCCTGCTCTATCTCGCGCCGGAGCGGCTGATGACCGAGCGCATGCTCGACGCGCTGGCCAGGCTCGATATCAGCCTGATCGCTGTCGACGAGGCGCATTGCATCTCGCAATGGGGGCCGGCGTTCCGGCGCGAATACGAGGACCTGTCGCGTCTGCGCGGCATCTTTCCCAATGTGCCGATCATCGCGCTGACGGCAACGGCGGACGAAGGCACGCGCACCGACATCGAATCCCGGCTGTTTGCCGAGCGCGTCGAGACCCTGGTGTTGGGCTTCGACCGGCCGAACATCAAGCTTGCCATCGAGGCCAAGCAGGACAGCAAGCGCCAGCTGCTGCGCTTCGTCGAGCGTCATCCCGGCCGCAGCGGCATCGTCTATTGCCTGTCGCGCAAGAAGACGGAGGAGATGGCGGCCTTCCTCGAGAAGAACGGCGTCACCGCGCTCGCCTATCATGCCGGCATGAGCAAGGAGGCGCGTGACGCCAACCAGAACAGCTTCATGACCTTGTCCGGTGTCGTCATGGTGGCGACCATCGCCTTCGGCATGGGCATCGACAAGCCTGACGTCGCCTATGTCTTCCACACCGACATGCCGGGCAGCCTGGAGGCCTACTACCAGGAGATCGGCCGCGCCGGCCGCGATGGGCGCGACGCCGAGGCGCATATGCTGTTCGGCCTTGGCGATATCCGCATGCGCCGGATGTTCATCGACGACGAGGATGCGCCGCCCGAGCACAAGAGGCGCTCGCATGGCCGGCTCGACACGCTGATCGGCTATTGCGAGACGGCGCAGTGTCGCCGCCAGGTGCTGCTCGGCTATTTCGGCGAGGAAGCGCAGCCTTGCGGCAATTGCGACACCTGCCTCGATCAGGCACCGCGCGCCGACGGCGGCGCGGAGGCGCGGATCATTCTGACGGCGATCGCGCAGAGCGGTGAACGTTTCGGTGCCGGCCATGTCATCGACATCCTGCTCGGCCATGAAACCGAGAAGGTGCTTGCCAGGACCCACCAGAGGCTCACGAGTTTCGGCAGCGGTCTGGCGCACAAGAAGGATTTCTGGCTGTCGCTGATCCGGCAGCTCGTCGCAGGCGGGTTCCTGATGCCGGATCCGGCCGGCCATGGCGGCCTCGCCATCGCCGAAAAAGGCCATGCGCTTGGCCGTGGCGAGATGCCGTTCCATTATCGCGTCGAGGTGCGCAGCCGCGCCTTGCGCAAGATGCGAGCGGCCGAGGGTTCGGGCATGAACGCCGAGGGCATCGATGCGTCACTGCTGGCCGCGCTCAAATCCTTGCGCCTGCGCCTCGCCAAGGAGCGCCAGGTGCCTGCCTATGTGGTGTTCTCCGACCGCACGCTGATCGACATGGCCGAGCGCCGCCCGCACGACCTCGACGCCTTCGCTGAAGTGAATGGGGTTGGGGCGGCAAAGCTGAAGGAGTTCGGCCAGGTTTTTCTGAGTGCGATTGCCGCGCACCAATCCGATGGCTCGTCCTGAGGTCAGATCAGCGACTGGTCACGTGCCCCAAGCGTCGGCCCGCCGGGCGTCAGTCGCGCGATACAGACAGCCCCGCGAGAAGCGGAGCGTACGCGGCGAGCCTGCGGGATACGAACTCGGTGAAGAGCCGCACCCGCTTCGTCTTGCGTGTCTCACCCTGGGTGAGAAGCCAGAGCGTTCCATGCATGTGCAGGTCGGTGCCCGGAACTCTCACCAGCAGGGGGTCGGCATCTCCGATGAAGCACGGCAGTGTCGTGATCCCGATTCCTTGCCGTACGGCAACGATCTGCGCCTCGCCGTCGGTGGTCCTGAACGGCACCCCTGTGGCGCGAACCTCGCCCTCGCGGGCCCACTCTGGAATTCCATGAACGCTTATGACGATCCATCGGATGGGATCAGGCGCGCCCGTACGCCATGCGGTTAGGCGATCGCGGGACATGTAGACGCCGCCGAAAACCTCCGGTCCCTTCAAGCCGTGAAGATTGAGCGGCAGGGTTTTGCGGTCGTAGACGACGCGGATCGCGACGTCGGCCTCTCGGTTGGTCAGATTTGCCAACTCGCCGGTCGACAGGATTTCCATCTCGATGTCGCGATGCAGACTCGCGAAGTCGGCGAAGTCCGGCATGAGCAGGTGTGTCGCGAGGGGCGGAGCCAGCGTCACCCGCAGAAGCCCGCGCACGCTCTGGTCGCGCCCGAAGACGCGCGTCTCCAGTTGGTGCGACGACGCTTCCATCTGGTTCGCGAGCTCAAGAACTTCCTCGCCCGCAGTTGTCAGACGGTAGCCCGACGGCAGCTTTTCGAACATTTGCGCCCCGAGGCGTTCCTCGAGCTGTGCGATGCGTCGCAGCACGGTCGAGTGATACACGCCGAGGCCCTCGGCGGCGGCCCGCACCGAACCTCCGCGCGCCACGGCAAGAAAGTAGCGAATGTCATCCCAGTCGATCATGGTGCAATCCGGCACCGCGCGGTGCGCCTTCCAAAGCCCGTATCTACCGCATCGTACAGAAGTACGGGCGGTCCTCATAGCTTATGTCAACAAGGGCGGCGCAATTCTGAATGGCAGACGCGGATCGTCGCGGCTGGCGTCAGCCCTGAAAGCGGATCGATTTTGCACCACCGATGTGCGCGCTTCCGCACTCAACAACTGACGGCGGCGGACCCATTTCGAGGTTCTCGGAGGCAGATGCTGTCTCGACACCACAAAAGGAGAAGTCATGGGAAAGCTTGAGGGTAAAGTTGCAGTCATCACGGGTGGTGCTACCGGCATCGGCCGCGCCGCGGCAAAGCGCTTCATCGAGGAAGGCGCCTTGGTCTTCATCTTCGGCCGCCGGCAGGAAGCGCTCGACGCTGCTGTGGCCGACCTCGGGCCCAACGCCCGCGCGGTGAAGGGCTCGGTCTCCGATCTGGCCGATCTCGACCGGCTTTACGCGGCGGTGAAGGCGGAGCGCGGAACCCTCGACATCGTCTTCGCCAATGCCGGGGCGGGAGGCCTGCTGCCGCTAGGCAAGCTCACCGCCGAGCACATTGACGAGACCTTCGACACCAATGTGAAGGGTACGATCTTCACAGTCCAAAAAGCGCTGCCGCTCATGGGCGAGGGCGGTTCGATCATCCTGACCGGATCGAGCGCCGGCACCACGGGCGCCCCCGCATTCAGCGTCTATAGCGCGAGCAAGGCGGCAGTGCGCAACCTCGCGCGGACCTGGGCGGAGGACCTGAAGGGCACCGGCATTCGGGTAAACGTGCTGTCGCCCGGGCCGACGGCAACCGAACTCGCGAAGGCAGCGATAGGCGAGGAGGGCTTGAAGGCCTTCGCCTCGATGAATCCGCTCCAGCGCATGGCCGATCCGGCGGAGATCGGGGCGGCGGCTGCCTTTCTCGCGTCGTCGGACAGCAGCTTCATGACCGCCAGCGAGCTCGCAGTCGACGGCGGCTTGGCGCAAATCTGACGCCCTACGCCCGGCCGGTCACTCCATTCGATATTTTGAGCCCGTAGGGCGTCGTAAACTGAAGGAGAATATCATGAGCTATGCAATTATTGGCTTCGGCAAGATCGGCCACGCTCTTGCCAAGGCGTTTGCCCGCAACGGCATCGAAGTGTCTATGGCAACCACGCGCGACCCGGAAAGCTTTGCAGCCGATGCGGCCGCGATCGGACCCACGATTATCCCCAAAACGCTGGCGGAAGCGATCAAGTCGGACATCATCTTTCTGGCGGTTCGTTTCGAGTCGCACCCAGATGTCGCGAAGGCTCTGTCCAGTTGGGAAGGCAAGACGATCATCGACGCAACGAACTTGTTTCCGGTCCCTGAAGAGCTGGATGGTCTGCCGTCCTCCGCCTTCGTCGCGAAGGCGTTCACCGGCGCCAAGCTCGTCAAGGGGTTCAATCACCTGATTGCGGCCACCCTGGCTACCGATCCGATCGTCGAGGGCGGGCACCGGGTCGTCTTTCTGTCGAGCGACGACGAGGACGCGATCGCCCCCGTGGCGGCCTTGGCCAGACAACTCGGGTTCGCACCGGTCAAGCTGGGAAAGCTCAACGAGGGCGGCGCACTGGTGCACGCGCGCGGCCGCACCTGGGGCCAACCGATCTTCCAGGATCTGTTCAAGAAGGAGCAGTAACCGATTTATCGTGCACCGACAGAGTGGCAGGTGTTCGGCGCCGGCCACATCGTCAGCATCGAGCCGAGCGCGCAAAGTGACGCGCTTGAAAGCGGCTTACATCTGCCTGGGATCCTTCGGCCGACATGTGCCGGCCACCCATGAATCGTAGTTGCAATAGCTGATGTCCCAGCCGGCATCGCGTCTTTTGGAAGTGGCCTCACGACCGCCCGCGCGGAAGGGTCCGAAGCCACCACAACTGCCGGTTTTCGGGTTGAATGGCGGAGAGGGAGGGATTCCCTTTCACCTCTATGATACTGAAAATACTAGTCTTTTCGCGCTTTTTGTTACACAGTTTGTTACACAGCTACAACTACGATTTATAACCGCTCTAAGCTCGCAGCTTTTGGGCTCGCCTGCCCAATCCATCCGATCTGTCGAAACCGATGGCTTGTAGGACACTCCCGCGTGTGTACGTTGGGGCTTGGGTCAGAAGGTGACCCACAGCAAAGACGGGAGCGCCGCAGCGCAAAAGATCTCATCGGTCAAGGAACAGATAGTGAAGTAGCCTGTGACAATCGGCGCCAGCATCACCTCCAAAGCCGACCAGGAAAAACCCGCAAAAAACGTCGCCCTCAGATACCCCGTCGGCAATGAATATGGGACCGAAGTTGCGCGGCAGATCGGGCGTTAGATGCCTTCATGACATCTGAACCTGAGCAGGCTCCTACGCCGCGAGCCGGCACATTTCCGAACGGAGTTTCGTCCGGCTGCGCAAAAAGGTGCCCTGTCGAGACTTACTTGTTGGCCAAATGGCTTAGCAGGGACGAACTCGTGAAGAGATTGATAATGCAACACTATCAGTCGTTGTGCTGATCCGACAGGCTGTGCGTTTTGGCACGAAAATCATGGCGAAAAGCGCACCGGCACTTTACTCTCCAAATTATGATTCGCCTCGATCCCGCGACCGCCAGCTCCTCTGCGCCGCCCTCCGTTCCCGCGTGGGCGATCACAAGCGCCGGCGCGCCGAGTGACGGCGACGCCGCCTTCCGGGCCGGCGCCGCCCTGGGTGCCCTCGACACGCTCGCCCGCGCGCAGGCAGCCTGGGCCGGCGCTTGGCGGCAGCGGCTGGCGGTTCGCTGCGCCGCCTCCAGCATGCGGCTCGCCGGCCGCGCCGAGGATGCGGCCGCCTTGCGCGATGCCTGGCATTTGCGTCCCCTACGTGCTGACCCCGGTCCCGCAGGCGCCGTCTTTGGCGCCTGGCGGCAGTTGGCCAGGCAGCCGCCCGCCGCTACGCCCGGCCGGCTCGGGAAGATACTCGACCAGCTTGGCCTCCATTGGGACGGCGCCGCGCTCGCCGACCTTTGCACGCAGATCGAAAAACTCGGGGTATCCCAGCGGTCGGCGCCATTCGACGCCGCGGCGATCGCCGCTGAGGTCGTCGCCATGCGTCCCGATGCCGAAGTCTTTGGCTGGTGGCTCGCCGACCTGGTACTGGCGCAACGCCTGGGCTGGCCGCAGCCCCTGCCGCTCCTAATGGCGCAGGGTTTTGGACCATCTTTCCGCACCGAGGCCGGCGGTGGCCGGCGCATCCGGCCCGGGGACAAGAATTTTGAGCGGGCGGTTTGCATCGCGCTCGTCGCGGCCGCCGCGGACGCTTGTCGGTTGGCCGCCGAGCTGTCGCGCCGGGCCGAAAAACTCCTGGCGGTGGCGCCGAAACTGCGCGCCAAAGGCGCCGGCGACGTAATCTTTCTGCTGCTCAGTGAAGACGCCGTGTCCGGATCGCTGACGACGGACAATCTGTCGCGCTTTGCATCGCGACGGCTGTTCGAACGGCTGCAGCAACTGGAGGTCGTGCGCGAGCTCTCCGGCCGCCCCACATTCCGGCTGTTCGGGCTGTAGCGATGAGCGAAGCGTCCGCCCGCCGCAAGCCAAACGATCAGCCGGCGCTGCTCGACACCGAACTGGAACATCTGCCGCCGGAGCTGCGCTGGTGCGAATGGATGGCCCGCGTCGAAGCGGTGATCTTTGCGGCAAATGAACCGGTGACACGTAGTGTCCTCGCGCGGGTGGTGGGAAAAAACTGCAATATCGAGCTGATCATCGACGACATTCGCGCCGAACTCGCCGGCCGCCCTTACGAGCTGGTCGCGGTCGCCGGCGGCTGGCAGCACCGGACCAAAAAGGTTTTTGGCGACGCCATTCACGCAGCCTTCGGCACGGCAGCGGGCGAGGGAGCAAAAGAACTGTCGCAGGCGGAGGCGCTTGTCTTGATGTGCATTGCCTATTTCCAGCCGATCACCCGTGGCGAGCTGTCGAGCTTTTTCGGCAAGGAGGTGTCACGTGACCTGATCGGCGTGCTGCGCGCTGAGCAGCTGGTCGCCTCGGGGCCGCGCAGCCCGCAGCCGGGCGCGCCCTACACCTATGTGACGACCAAAACTTTTCTGTCGCAGTTCGGGCTCGACACGCTGCGCCAGCTGCCGGATTTCGAGGCGCTCGAGGACGCCGGGCTGCTGTCGAAGGAGAAGCTGCTGGATCATCCCAGGGTTTGCAGATATCGACGATGATGGCGCCAGCGCCGCGCTCGACGAATAGATGATCCCATCACGGCGGGACACACGCGATCTCGCCGCTCGTCACATAGAAGATTGCGCCACGCACGCCGTCTGGTCTCGCCGGCTGGGTCCTTCGCGTGACGGAAGGGAGGTGGCGGCACGCGTCCGCTTGTCGATGAAGGATAAGCGAACAGGCAATTGATCGAGCCTGGTCGCACATGTCGATCACCATTGAGAGCTCTCGAAGGGAGAAAGTTCAATTGAACCACGTCTACCTTGAGCTTCTCGCGACGATTGAGGCGTTAAGATCCAGCCCATCGGGGCGACCATTCAGACGCTGATGGACAAGGTTCGCGACCTTTCACAGACGATCAAAGCCCTGAAAGACGATCTCCACCAGACAGCCGGCTATGGCCTGCTAAGAACCTAGCCAGCCGGCGAGTGCCCATCCCGGCCATTGTCAGCGAGGCGGCCATCCCAACAAGATCGCCTTGCCGCCACCGCCAATGGCGGATGCTGACAGCAGCGCCATAAGAACGCCAACGTAGATGGGGAAGATCATCCTCGGGCTATTCGTCCTTCCAAATGACAGTCTTCCCCCGAAAATCCCAATGAAATTTGAGGTTGGCTTTCAGTACCTCGGTGGGGATCCTCGGCTCGATCGCTGTGTGGAGAGCGTTATACGTTTCTCGGCAGAAGCTCGGCGGCGGGACATTCAGCTTGTACCCCGACGGGTACCTAAAATCTTGCTGAGAATTCATCAGGTCAAGGTTGTTGGCAATCATCTTCACGTTCCCAATCGGCGGCATTCCTAGGGCCACTGCGGCTTCGTAAATGTCCTCGATCTTGTGACCGAAGCCGAGCCGGAGACCGCGTTTCGACACGCCCTTTGAAGCTAGATACGCTTTCAAGAGGAGTTCTAGGTGTGAGCTTTCGAGAGGTTGTCCATTCGGACCGGACCGAGGAGACTGGAGTTACCACGCTTCAGCATCCATCGGAGGGTCCGAATGAACATCCACAAGAATGCCCGTCTCACACCGCTGCGT
>NZ_RZRU01000035.1 GCF_003997495.1 Mesorhizobium sp. M7A.F.Ca.US.008.03.1.1
CGCCGACAACTCCAGACATGCCAGCCCTTGGGCTGCAAAGGTCTATCAGGACGCCAGAAAGCGAGGGTGCAGACACCCTCATGCCGTTCGCATCCTTGCCAGAGCTTGGCTCAGAATCCTCTGGCGCACCTGGCAGGACGGTACACTCTACAATCCAGACAGACACCCCGCCGCAGCCGTCTTGCTCGCCAAAGGTTGACACAGGAAGTCTCATGGGTGAGCTACCTGACCAAGCCGCTGTGAATTTAGAAGCTTGGGGGAGCGCTTTGGCACAAGCCGCACAGCTTCATATTAACAAGAAGCGATCGGGACGAGTCGTCTGGGGCTTGGAATGACAATAGATGAGACCGAACTACCTTCGATCGCCGCGGAGCGAGCCGCGATGGTCGAAGGTATTCTGATCGACTGTGCGACCGGCGGGTCTTCGCAGAATGACATTTACGAACGTCTACGGCGCGAGTTTGTACAAAACGAGGAATTTAAGCCTCTGCTGCCGCCATTCGTTCGGGCTCATCGAAATTTGACGTCGTTCTGGGGATGGATAAAGCAGCAAGCCGGAACCTACGCCGAGCGCCGACAAATAATCGGAGCGGGGTTCACGCCTCTCATGGATCATTTGGAAGGCAAAGGATCTGCGCCAGGTGACAAACTCGTCTCTGAGACATTGGAAACGTTCGATGCCGAGGGAGTTCACCTAGTCTGGAACAAAGCTCTAGCCAGACGATCGTCGGATCCGGAAGGCGCGATCACGGTCGCTCGAACTTTGTTGGAAACCGTGTGCAAGCGCATCCTTGATGAGTGTTCGATCTATTATACAGACAAGGAGGATTTGCCGAAGCTCTATGCGATGGCCGCGAAGGCTCTCAACTTGGCACCGGACCAGCATAGCGAGGAGCCAATCAAGGCTATTCTTGGGGGCGCGATGAACCTTGTGAATGGAATCGGCACGCTCCGCAATCGCCTCTCCGATTCTCATGGGCGAGGTGGACGCCTGCCTGTTAAACCGTCCGCGCGTCACGCAAGCCTCGCCGTCAACACAGCCGGAGCCGTAGCGACATTTTTGGTCGAGACATATGTCGAGAAGCATGTACCCGCGAAAGCGGCGGACGCAGCCTAATTCAACCTAGCTGCATTCTTCTGCAGATGTCGCGGCATGCATCCCCGCCCCAAACTGACTAGGCGAGGCGTCCATCAACCAACCTCCCCTTTCGGCCAGTCCCCTCACAAACCGCTTCAAACTCCGCGTCCGCTTCGCTACGCTCAAAACCATGGCTCAACCCACCAACCCGATCTTCGGTGCCCGCCGCGACCAGGCGTTCCCCACGCTGGCCGAGGTGGACATCGACCGCATGCGCCGGTTCGGCGAGGCCAGCGCCTATGCGGCCGGCGAGCACATCTTCGCAGCCGGCGATGTGGCGCCGGGCCTGATCGTCGTCCTGTCGGGCAGCGTGGACATCACACAGGATGGCAAACTCGCCCGGCGCGAGACGATCGTCACGCATGGTCCGGGCAGCTTCGTCGGCGAGCTGGCCCAGCTTTCAGCTCGTCCCTCGCTGGTCAATGCGCAGGCAGCCGAACCGGTGGAGGCGTTCGTCATCGCCTCGCAGCGGCTGCGCGACCTGATGGTGCAGGAGGCCAATCTCGGCGAGCGCATCATGCGGGCGCTGATCCTGCGCCGCGTCGGGCTTTTGGAGAGTGCCACCAGCGGGCCGATCATCATCGGACCTGTCGCCAATGGCGACGTCTTGCGGCTGCAGGGTTTCCTCGCCCGCAGCGGCCAGCCGCACCGCGTGCTCGATTCAGACAGCGATCCCTGCGCCAAAACCCTGGTCGAGCGCTTCGAGGTCGACCCGCACCATCTGCCGATCGTGCTGTGTCCAAACGGCAGGCTGCTGCTCAATCCCGGCGAGAAGGACCTCGCCCGCTGCATCGGCCTGCTGCGGCCGATCGATGCCGCCAAATTGTATGACGTCGCCATTGTCGGCGCCGGCCCGGCGGGGCTGGCGGCGGCGGTCTATGCGGCGTCAGAAGGGCTGTCGACGATCGTGCTCGATTGCCGTGCCTTCGGCGGACAGGCGGGCGCCTCCTCGCGCATCGAGAACTATCTCGGTTTCCCCACGGGCATTTCGGGCATGGCGCTGATGGCGCGCGCCTACAACCAGGCGCAGAAATTCGGCGTCGAAATGGTGATCCCGGACGAGGCGAAGCTTTTGAGCGCCGCGACCGACGGCGCCGGTTACAGGCTCGATGTCGGCGACGGCGAGACCGTGCGCACGCGCAGCGTGGTGATCGCCAGCGGCGCGCGCTATCGCCGCCTCGATGTCGCGAACCTCGCCCAGTTCGAGGGAACGTCCGTGCACTATTGGGCCTCACCCATCGAAGCCCGGCTTTGCGGAGGCCAGGAAGTGGCGCTGGTCGGCGCCGGCAATTCCGCCGGCCAGGCCGCCGTCTATCTGGCCAGCCACGTGAAGCAGGTGGCGCTGCTGGCGCGGGGCGGCAGCCTTGAGGCCAGCATGTCGCGTTATCTGGTCGAGCGCATCCGGGCGCAGCCGAACATCGAGGTGCTGACCGGGACCGAAATCGAGGCGCTGGACGGCGAAGAGGGCAATCTTGCCACCGTGCGCTGGCGCAACCGCGCCAGCGGCGAGGAAACGATGCGCCAGATCCGCCATCTCTTCCTGTTCATCGGCGCCGACCCGAACACCGACTGGCTGGCGAACTGCAACGTGGCGCTGGACGCCAGGGGTTTCGTGCGCACCGGATCGGACCTGGGATCGGCGCCGATGGAGACGAGCCGCAGCGGCGTGTTTGCCATAGGCGACGTCCGCGCCGGCTCGGTCAAGCGCGTCGCGGCGGCTGTCGGCGAAGGCGCCCAGGTGGCCGCCGCCTTGCATGCCTATCTCGGGCGCGGCAACGCCGACGCATCTCAAACGGCAGGGAGACCATGATGGATGAATGCAGACATACGCGCGACATCAGGGACGTGACGCCGAGCGCGCTCGGCTGCGAGGAATGCCTGAAGAGCGGGTCGCAATGGGTGCATCTGCGGCTGTGCCGCACTTGCGGCCATGTCGGCTGCTGCGACGACTCGCCCAACCGCCACGCCACAAAGCATTTCCACGCCACCAAGCATCCGATCATCGAGGGCTACGATCCACCGGAAGGCTGGGCATGGTGCTATGTCGACGAGGTGTTTGTCGACCTCGGCGACGACGTGACCCCGCAGAACGGCCCGATCCCGCGCTTTATTTGAGCGGCGCCGCATGGCGAAGGAATCCCGAGAAAAGAGCGGTCCATCCGGGCTTTCTTGGCGGCGGCCTCCCTGCTGAACGGCTTGGCAGTCAGTCGGCGAAATACTGATACCCCAGCCACCCGGCCAGCACGATCGAGGCAGCCCAGATACAAACAATGATCACCGCCGCGTAGAGGCTCACCGGCCTGTCGGCGGCCAGCGCGGCGGTTTTTCTGTGTTCCGCCATCACCTCGGGCGGTATCATTCTGACCACGGCAAGGACGCCCAAAGGGACAAGGATCACGTCGTCGAGATAGCCGATCACCGGAATGAAATCGGGGATCAGATCGATTGGCGACAAGGCATAGCTTGCAACACACAGGGCAAGCGCCTTGGCGTACCAGGGCGTTCGGGGATCGCGAGCGGCGAGGTAGAGCGCATGCACATCGCGCTTGATCGTTCGGGTCCACTCATTCAGTGCCATCGGATGATTTTAGCGCCAAATGAGAACCGCCGATAGCGCACGCCAGGCGCAGGCCTGCGAGAGCATCTCGAAGAGCCGATGACCGCTGGTCTACCGCACGGAGCCAGTGACGGTCGGGTCGATCATGCTGGGAACCGACTTGCGTTCGTTTCCGGCAAGCGCCGCTATGATCAGCAGGCTGGCAACCACCGGGACAAACAGGATGGCAACGCGAGCTTGCACGTAAAATATGGCGCGCCATTCATTGCGCTTGTCGGGGCTGTTGCTCATCATACTCACTTTGTCGGCCCCCCGGGCCGATGACATAGCCGCGAACGGTTAAACAACTCCTTCCGACTTCGTTAACCCGGCGGATTTGAGGCGAAATTCCACGCGATCCCACAGATGGCGATCCCAGGCTTCAGTTCAGCCCGATGCGGCTGGCGCCCTGCCGGAACAGCGCCACGGCATCCGGTTCGAAGCGGAAGGTGCCGATGAAATCGTCGGCGCTATAGTCCGGTCTTGTCTTGCGGATGGCGGCGGCGAAGCTGCGCGCCTCGTCGAGCCGTCCGGCCAGCGCCAGGCAGTGCGCGGCGATCGCCAGTATGATGGCGTGGGCATTGGGCCGCGCCGCCGCCTTCAGCGCCCATTCGGCCGCTTCCTCGAACTGGCCGAGCCGGACATGCGCCATGGCGCGTGCCCCCAGCATGCCGAACAGCAATGGGTCGAATGGGCTGAGATGGCGCGAATGGTCGGAAGAGCCTATCGCCGCTTGCGGGTCGCCCGACTGCGAATGCACGAAGGACAGCGCGTAGTGGCCAAGCGCGAAGTTGGGGCTGAGATCGACCGCCCGCTCCAGTTCGAGCAGCGAACCGTCCTGCTCGCCGCGCAGCCACAGCGCCCGGCCCATTGCCCAGTGCGCGGCCGGATTGTGGTCGTCGACCAGCAGGCTGTGTCCTGCGCTCTCGAAGGCCAGCGCGCTTTCGCGGTCGCGGTCGCCCCAGCGCTGGAAGGCGCTCTGCCAGTGGGTGAAGGACAGGCCGGCATAGGCGCGGGCAAAGGTCGGGTCGAGCTGCAAAGCCTGGGCAAAGAAATGCCGCGCCTGCTCGTTTTCCGCCTGGGTGAAGCGGTACATGTGCCAGAGGCCGCGATGATAGGCCTCCCAGGCGTTGAGCGAGCTGGGCGCCTTCAGCATGGCGCGGTTGCGCTCGACTGTTTCGATCTCGGCCGAGATCGAGGAGACGATGCTGTTGCCGATGTCGTCGAGCACGGAAAAGATGTCATCGGGCCTGCGCTCGAAGGTCTCGGCCCAGACGATCCTGGCGCTGCGCACCTCGATCAGTTCGACGCTGACGATGAGGCGGCCGGACGGGCTGCGCACCGTGCCGGTGGCGACATAGTCGACATTCAGCCGGCGGCCGGCATCCTCGGGCGCGATGTTCTGCTCGGCCAGCGCAAACACCGATCCGCGCGCGATGACGAAGAAATCCCTGAGCTTGGCCAGGCGCGTGATGATGTCGTGGGTGAAACCGTCGGCCAGTCCGCCGCGCGTGCCGCCGCTCTCCTCGACAAACGGCATCACCGCCAGCGAAGCGTTGCTGGGCTCGACCGGGCCGGGTGCGGTGGGCATGGTGGCCGCCAGTGGCGATAGCGTGGACAGGCAGGCCGCCCGAAGCGAGGTGCCCGACTGTCGGTCACGGATCGCCCGCCAGGCCGCGCGAAGCGGTGCGAAATCCAGCTCCTCCGACCGAAACAATCGTTCCGCCGCCGCCAGATGCTCTTCGGCCGCACCGGCCTCGCCGCGCCCGGCCAGACCGGCCAGAAGTGCTGCATGCGCACGCGTGTCGAACGGCGCCAGTTCCACCCAGGTGTCGAGATGCGCGATCGCCTCGTCGCCATCGGCCGGCAGACTTCCAACAAGCTGTTCCAGCACGGCGGCGTGGCAAGCGCTGAAGCGGCGGCGCTGCGCGGTCAGCCAGCTGTTGAAATGCGGGCTGCGCTCGAGCTCCAGCCCGTCGAGGAAATCGCCGGCAAACAGTTTGGCCAGCGCCCGCAAGCGGTCGACATCAAGGGTGCCGAGCCCTTGCGTGGCGGCTTGGCTCACCTCCAGCGCATCGACCAGGCAATCGCTCAGATCGAGTACGACCGTGTCACCTTGGGTGGAGACCCGGCGCCGGCCCGGCATATCAAGCGCGCCGCGCAGCTTGCTCAGGCACCAGCGCAGTTCGCCCCTTGGGTCGTTCGGCACATCCCACAACAACTCGCACAGGCGACTGCGGCCGACCGGATGCGGCGCCAGCGCCAGATAGGCGAGCAGCGCGCGCAGCTTGCGTGACGACGGCAGCGCAACGGACACATCGTTGCCGGAGATCATCAGCGGACCGAGCAGGCGCACGGAAAGGATCGGCATCTCGCCGTCCGGCCTCGATCGGGTGGATTCCACGTGCGTTTCCACGCCTGCTCCCACGCTGGCCTGTCGGCCTCTCCTGTATCACCAAACACGACACGGCGCATCCGGCAGCGGATTTCAGCGCCGGATACAGCCATTGCCGCTGTGCGGCATGTCAGTCCTAGCGCGGCAAGGTCACCAAACCTCGCCGCCCAACCCGCCGGTTTGTAACCGGCCCGTGAAGACAAAACGCGATGACAATCAAGGAGACCAAGATGTTGCAGCAGCAGAAGATCAGGACCACGGCCGGCCGTGGCCGCCTTTTCGACAGCATTCTCGACACCGTCGGCGACACGCCGGTGGTTCGCATCAACAATCTCGGACCGTCCCACGCGACGATCTACGTCAAGGCCGAGTACTTCAATCCCGGCGCCTCGGTGAAGGACCGGCTGGCGCTCAACATCATCGAGGAGGGCGAGCGCAGCGGTGTGCTGAAGCCGGGCCAGACGGTGGTCGAGGCGACCAGCGGCAACACCGGCATCGGCCTCGCCATGGTCTGCGCGCAAAAGGGCTATCCGCTGGTCGTCAGCATGGCCGACAGTTTCTCGGTCGAGCGCCGCAAGCTGATGCGCATGCTGGGCGCCAAGGTGGTGCTGACGCCGCGCGCCGAAAAGGGTTTCGGCATGTACAAGAAGGCGGTGGAACTGGCCGAGGCCAATGGCTGGTTCCTTGCCCGCCAGTTCGAGACGGCCGCCAACGCCGCCATCCACGAGGCAACGACGGCGCGCGAGATCGTCAATGATTTCGAAGGCTCGCGGCTCGATTGCTTCGTCACCGGCTATGGCACCGGCGGCACGGTCGTCGGCGTGGCGCGCGTGCTGCGCCGCGAGCGTCCGGAAACCCGTATCGTGCTCTCCGAGCCGGCCAACGCGCAGCTCATCGGCAGCGGCAAGGTGCAGCAGCGCGGCGCCGATGGTGCCCCCGCCGCCAGCCATCCAGCCTTCGAGCCGCACCCGATCCAGGGCTGGACGCCGGATTTCATCCCCAACGTGCTGCAGGAAGCCATCGACACCAGCCTCTATGACGAGGTGATGCCGATCGCCGGGCCCGAGGGCATCAAATGGGCCAGGGAGTTGGCGCGGAAAGAGGGCATCTTCACCGGCATTTCCGGCGGCGCGACCTTCGCCGTGGCACGGCAGGTCGCGGAGAAGGCGCCGGCCGGCGCGGTGATCCTGTGCATGCTGCCAGACACCGGCGAGCGCTACATGTCGACGCCGCTGTTCGACGGCATCGAGGCCGAGATGGACGCCGACGAGACCGCCCTGTCGCGCTCGACGCCCGGCTGCCAGTTCCCGGCGGCTTGACGGGAGATCCGATATGGATGCCGTGCAAGAAAACCTCGGCCTGGTGGCCGAGGAAACGCTCGATCCCCCGGACTGGGCCGATGTGCAGGCCCTGTCGCACCGGGTCATCGACGATGCGGTCGATTATCTCCGCGATGTGCGCGACCGCCCGGTCTGGCGGGAGATGCCGGCCGATGTGAGAGAGGCCTTCTCGGCGCCGCTGCCGCGCTCGCCGGCGCCGCTGGATGCTGTCTATTCCGAGGTGTCCCGCACGGTGATGTCCTATCCGATGGGCAACATCCACCCGCGCTTCTGGTCCTGGTATATGGGGTCGAGCAACTTCACCGGGGCGCTCGGCGATTTCCTGGCGGCTATCCAGGGCTCGAACCTCGGCGGCGGCAACCACGCCGCCGGGCTGATGGACAGCCAGGTGGTCAACTGGTGCAAGGAGATGCTGGGCTTTCCCGCTTCTGCCGGCGGCACGCTGGTCAGCGGCGGCTCGATGGCCAACATCATAGGGCTGACCGTGGCGCGCAACGTCAAGGCCGGCATCGACGTGCGCGAGCATGGCGTTGCCGCCATCGAAAAGCCGCTGCGCTTCTACGGCTCGGAGCAGATCCACTCGTGCCACCGCAAGGCGATGGAGGCGCTCGGCCTCGGCAACCGGGCGCTGCGCCGCATCCCGACCGATGCCGGGCTGCGCATCGACATCAATGCCTTGCGTGCGGCCATTGCCGAAGACCGCGCGGCAGGGTTCAAGCCGGCCTGCGTCATCGGTACGGCCGGCACCGTCAACACCGGGGCGATCGACGATTTGCAGGCGCTTGCGAAGCTGGCACATGAGGAAGGCCTCTGGTTCCATGTCGACGGCTGCATCGGCGCGCTGATCGCGATTGCGCCTGAAAATGCCCATCGCGTCGCCGGGATCGAACGGGCCGATTCGGTCGCGCTCGATCCGCACAAATGGCTGCACGCGCCGTTCGAGGTCGGCTGCGCCCTGGTCAGGGATGCCGCCGCGCATCGGGGGACCTTCGCGGTGACGCCGGAATATCTGGAATCGACGCCGCGCGGCCTCGCTTCCGGCGAATGGCTGCACGATTACGGCCTGCAGACGTCGCGCGGTTTTCGCGCGCTGAAGGTGTGGATGGCGCTGAAGCAGCACGGCGTCGAGAAATTCGGCCGCCTGATCGACCAGAACATCGCCCAGGCCGTCTATCTCGCCGGTTTGATCGAGGCCGCGCCGCGGTTGCAACTGGCGGCATCGCCGACCGTCAACATCGTTTGCTTCCGCTATCAGCCCGGTCTGACAGGCGAGGTTCTGAAGGCGCTCAACACGGAGATCATGCTGCGGCTGCAGGAACAGGGCATCGCGGCCCTTTCGGACACCACGGTGCATGGCGAGCACTGGTTGCGCGTGGCGATCACCAACCACCGCACACGGCGCGAGGATCTCGACCTGCTGGTGCGTGAAACGGTGCGGCTGGGGCATGAGATCGCAACGCAGGATTCCGCGCCTTCCTAGTTACGGGCAGGCATGCGATTCTGCCGCGATGATTCGGGAGATCCAGGCCGTGACGCTGTTTCGTATGGTTGCACTGGCGGCGCTGGTCTTCACCCCCCCGGCGCAGGCCGCCGACATGGCCTTTTTCGTCAAGAACCTGCGCAAGGAATCTGTCGCGGTCGAGCTGTTCAGCCGCGACCGTGAGACGGTCTGGCCGGGCAATGACAAGGTGTTCCTGATTGGCCCCGGGTCGCAGAAATCCGTGCCGCTCTCCTGCGATCAGGGCGAGCATATCTGCTATGGCGCCTGGGTTGACGGCAATGACAGCATCTCGGCCGGCGTCGGGCCGGACAATGATCAGCCCTGCGACACCTGCTGCTTCATCTGCGTCGAACACTCGACCGAGACGATCGATCTGGTGCCGTAGAGCGTGGAAGTTTCGTTGGACCCAAATTAAGTCGGGGATCGGCTCGTCCTGTCCACTTCCGCGATTCAGCGCTGCATGCAATGGTCGCCCCGCGGCCGGGTGGGCCGCTTATTCGGGGGGTTAACATGTTTTACGCCTATGCGCGCCGCACGCTGGTCGCGCTGTCGCTTGCCGCGCTGTTTGTGCCGGCCGCACACGCCGCCGATATCACCTTCGCCATCAAGAACAGCCACCCCAACGCCATGCGCGTCGAACTCTACAGCCAGGACCGCGACTATGTCTGGCCGGGCGACGACAAGGACTACTTCCTCGACGATGGCGAGACCAAACAGCTGCCGATATCGTGCAACGAGGGCGAATCGATCTGCTACGGCGCCTGGGTCGATGGCGACGAGGGCACTTATTGGGGCGTCGGTCCCGGCAACAAGGAAAAATGCGAGGATTGTTGCTATACCTGCAACGGCGGCGAGACCGAGGAAATCGATCTGGTCCCCTGACCGGCTTGCCAGCTTGACGGTTTTTCCTGCTGGAGCCATAGCCTGGACAGATACCCAGAGCGCGCCGCGTCCATCGGATGCGACGTGCTTCAGGCAGAAGGAGCCCAGCTATGGCCGGCATGGTCGAAAGCGACAAGATCGACGTCGGATTCTCCGGCAAGCGCTGCATCCATTCGCGCAACTGCGTGCTCGGCGATCCGCATGTCTTCGTGCCCAACGCGCCGGGCCAGTGGATTCATCCCGACGCGGCCAGCGTCGAGAAGGTCGTCGCCATCGCCGAAAGCTGCCCCTCGGGCGCCATCACCTATATCAGGAAGGATGGCGGGCCGCAGGAGCAACCACCGGTGGTCAACACGGTGCGGCTTCGGGAAAACGGCCCGCTGGCGGTACACGCCGAGATCGTGCTCGACGGCGAGACTTCTTATCGTGCCACGCTCTGCCGCTGCGGCGCTTCGGAAAGCAAGCCGTTCTGCGACGGCAGCCACAACAAATCCGGTTTTGCCGCCACCGGCGAGCCGCCGCTGAAGGACACGCCGGCGCTGGAGGCGAGGAATGGCCCGCTGAAAGTGACGCCGACCACCAATGGCCCGCTCAAGCTTGAGGGCAATCTCGAGATCGTCACCGGAACCGGCCATACGGTCGACCGTACGCAACGCGCCTTCCTCTGCCGCTGCGGCCATTCCGCCAACAAGCCGTTCTGCGATGGCACGCACAAGAAGGTTGGGTTTGTGGGTTAGGTTGACGCTGCGGCGAAGCTGCCAATCTCCCCCCTCGTGGACCCACGAGGGGGGAGATCAGCTCTCCTCCCTTGGCCCAGCGCTCGCAGCTTTATCGACCGGCCCGCATCGGCTAAAGGCAGGGGCAGACAAACTCCCCAGCCGGACCGCCGCCAAAAATGACAGCCAAGACCAAGCCAAAGCCGCTGTTCCTCGGGATCGACACCGGCGGCACCTACACCGATGCCGTGTTGTGGTCTGAAACGGAAGGCCCGCAAGAAGGGCCGAACAAGGGCAAGGTGCTGGCCAAGGCCAAGGCGCTGACCACAAGGCATGATCTCGCCGTCGGCATTTCCGGCGCCGTCGACGCGGTGCTGCAAAAGGCCGGCACCGATCCCGCCGCCATCAAGCTGGTGTCGATGTCGACGACGCTGGCCACCAACGCACTGGTCGAGGGCCAGGGCGGCCGCGTCGCGCTGGTGATGGTCGGCTTCTCCGAGGGCGACCTGGCTCGCGACGGGCTGAAGGCAGCACTTGGCACCGACCCGGTGGTTTTTTGTCCGGGCGGCCATGATGTGCACGGCAACGCGGCGAAACTCGATCTGTCCGGGCTGGAGGCAGTGCTGCCGGAACTTGGCGCCTCGGTGTCCGGCTTTGCCGTCTGCGCCTATTTCGCCACCCGCAACCCGGCGCATGAGATCGCCGCCCGCGAGCTGATCCGCGAAAAGACCGGGTTGCCGGTTACATCAAGCCACGAGCTGTCGGCCAAGCTCGGTGGCCCGCGCCGGGCGCTGACGACGCTGCTCAACGCCAGGCTGATCTCGATGATCGACCGGCTGGTGGCGGCGACCGAAGGTTTTCTCGAGGCGCGCAACATTGCGGCACCGCTGATGGTGGTGCGCGGCGATGGCGCCCTGGTTTCGGCGGCGTTTGCCCGCCGGCGGCCGATCGAGACCATCCTGTCCGGCCCGGCCGCCAGCCTGGTCGGCGCCCGCCACATGACCGGGCTCGACAATGCCGTGGTGTCCGACATCGGCGGCACCACCACCGACGTCGCCGTGCTCGACGGCGGCCGTCCCAGGCTCGATCCGGAAGGCGCCACCGTCGGCGGCTTCCGCACCATGGTCGAGGCTGTCGCCATGCGCACCTTCGGCCTCGGCGGCGATTCCGAAGTGGCGCTGGAAGATGGCGCGCTCAGCCCAAAGATCCTGCTCGGGCCGCGCCGCCTGGTGCCGCTGGCGCTGGCCGGCATGGCGCATGGCGTAGCGGTGATTTCAGAGCTGGAGCGCCAGCTGCGCGCGCCCAATCCCGGCCGCATGGACGGCCGTTTCGCGGTGCGCACCGGCGTGCCCGACCGGCTCGCCGCCGGCCTGACCGGCGCCGAAGCCAGGCTTTACGAGGCCATCGGTGCCGTGCCGCTCGCCGTCGACAGGCTTTTGACCTCGAACGCCCAGAACGCGACGCTGAACCGGCTGGTGTCGCGCGGGTTGGTGCATGTCGCCGGCTTCACCCCGTCGGACGCCGCCCACGTGCTGGGCAAGCAGGCGAACTGGGATCCCATCGCCGCGCGCCTCGGTGCCGAACTGTTCGCCCGCAAGCGTGACGGCCGTGGCCAGAACATCGCTGCTTCGCCCGAAGCGATCTCGGAACGAGTGCTGGTGACGCTGACGCGCTGGTCGGCCGAATATATCCTCGAGACCGCCTTTGCCGAGGATGGGCTCGATGGCGCGTCGACGGTGGCGCACGCCCTGGTGCAGCGCGCGGTCGACGCGCATCCCGGCATCGCCCGCCTGAGCGTTGCGCTCGACCGCCCGGTCATCGGCCTCGGCGCCTCGGCGCCGCTGCATTATGCCGGCTTGGCCGACCTGATCGGCAATGACTGCGTGGTGCCTGAGGATACCGATGTCGCCAACGCGCTCGGCGCCGTCGTCGGCCAGGTCAGGGTATCGGCCGAAGCGCGCGTCAGCCAGCCCCAAGAAGGGCTGTTTCGTCTCGCCTCGGGCGAGACCGTGCGCGATTTCCTCGACGAGGCGACGGCGATCGCGGCGGCCGAGGCCGATGTCCGCGCCATCGTCGCGGAGCGCGCCAGGGATGCCGGCACCGACAGCGCCGAGATCGACGTCGCCACCGAATTCCGGGTCTCGACCGTCGAGGCCCAGCGCATGTTCATCGAGGCGCATGTCGTGGCCGTGGCCTCGGGAAGGCCGCGCATTGCGGTTTGAGCGAGACGGCGAAATACGCCACCTTCACCCTAAGCTGAATTGACCCGGCAAACCTGACATGCCAAAGGCCCGCAAAGCCTTTCATCTGGAGTAGCCTGATGACCGACCGCATCGAGATCGCCGGATTGCGGATTGCCCGCGAGCTGCATGAGTTCGTGGCCAGGGAAGCGCTGCCGGGCACGGGGATCGAAGCGGACGCCTTCTGGAACGGTTTTTCAGCCATCGTCCATGACCTGGCGCCGAAGAACCGGGCGCTGCTGGCAAAGCGCGATGCCATCCAGGAACAGATAGACGGCTGGTATCGCGAGCATGGCGCACCCATCGACATGGAGGCCTACAAGGGTTTTCTGAAAGAGATCGGCTACCTCGTTCCCGAAGGCCCGGCCTTCAGCGTGTCGACCGACAATGTCGACCCGGAAATCGCAATCGTTGCCGGCCCGCAGCTGGTCGTGCCGGTGATGAATGCGCGCTATGCGCTCAACGCCGCCAATGCGCGCTGGGGTTCGCTCTACGATGCGCTCTACGGCACCGACGCTATCCCCGAAACGGATGGCGCCGAAAAGGGCAAAGCCTTCAATCCGGCGCGCGGCGCCAAGGTCGTTGCCTGGACGAAGGCCTTTCTCGACGAGGCTGCCCCGCTCACTTCGGGCAAATGGGCCGGCGTCAATGGTCTGTCGCTGGCGCAAGGCGCCTTGCGGCTGAGCGCCGGCGCGGGCTCGACGACGCTGGCCGACCCCAGGCAATTCGTCGGCTATCGTGGCGATGCCGCCAATCCCGATGCGGTGCTGCTGGTCAGGAATGGCTTGCACATCGAGATCGTGATCGATCGCAACAACCAGATCGGCCGCACCGATCCGGCGGGCATCGCCGATGTCATCCTGGAATCGGCGCTGACCACCATCCAGGACTGCGAGGATTCGGTCGCGGCGGTGGATGCGCCAGACAAGGTCGTCGTCTATCGCAACTGGCTCGGCCTGATGAAGGGCGACCTGGCGGAAGACATCACCAAGGGCGGCAAGAGTTTTGTCCGCAAGCTCAATCCCGACCGCTCCTACACCGCGCCCGCCGGCGGCACGCTGACAGTGCCCGGCCGCTCGCTGATGCTGATCAGGAATGTCGGCCACCTGATGACCAACCCTGCGATCCTTGACCGCGACGGCAACGAGGTTCCGGAAGGCATCCTCGATGCGGTGCTGACGGCGTTGATAGCGCTGCACGATGTAGGGCCGAACGGCCGCCGCGCCAATTCCCGCGCGGGCTCGATGTACGTCGTGAAACCCAAGATGCATGGGCCGGAGGAAGTCGCTTTCGCCGTCGAGATATTCGACCGCGTCGAGGCGCTGCTCGGCATGGCCAAAAATACCATCAAGATGGGCATTATGGACGAGGAGCGGCGCACCACGGTCAACCTCAAGGAGGCGATCCGCGCCGCGCGCGAGCGCGTGGTGTTTATCAACACCGGCTTCCTCGACCGCACCGGCGACGAGATCCACACCTCGATGGAAGCCGGCCCGATGATCCGCAAGGGCGACATGAAGCAGGCCGCCTGGATTTCCGCCTACGAGGCGTGGAATGTTGACATCGGGCTTGAATGCGGCTTGGCCGGCCACGCCCAGATCGGCAAGGGCATGTGGGCGATGCCGGATCTGATGGCGGCGATGCTGGTCGAGAAGATCGCCCACCCCAAGGCCGGCGCCAACACCGCCTGGGTGCCGTCGCCGACGGCGGCGACGCTGCATGCCACGCACTATCACAAGGTCGATGTCCACGCGGTGCAGGCGGCGCTGAAGAGCCGGCCGAAGGCCAGGCTCGACGACATCCTGTCGGTGCCGGTCGCGGTGCGGCCGAACTGGTCGCCCGAGGATATCCAGAAGGAACTCGACAACAACGCGCAGGGCATTCTTGGCTATGTCGTACGCTGGATCGACCAAGGCGTCGGCTGCTCGAAAGTGCCTGACATCAACGATGTCGGCCTGATGGAAGACCGCGCCACGCTGCGCATCTCCTCGCAGCACATCGCCAACTGGCTGCACCACGGCGTGTGCAGCGAGGACCAGGTGATGGCGACGATGAAGCGCATGGCTGACATCGTCGACCGCCAGAACGAGGGCGACCCGCTTTACCAGCCGATGGCGGCCGATTTCGACGGATCGATCGCCTTCCAGGCCGCCTGCGATCTGGTCTTCAAGGGCCGCGTCCAGCCCAACGGCTACACCGAGCCGGTGCTGAACGCGCGGCGGCTGGAACTGAAGGCGCAGCAGGGCTGAGCAGGCACAAACGGCGGATCGGCGGCGTGATTGCCGCCAACGGTCTTGATCGGCCGCGTTTCTCTCAACCGGCGGCGCTGCCGTGAATGGGGCGGCGGGTTCGGCCTGGCTTCCTGCGGAGTGAGGCGTCAGGAAGCTGCATGGTCCAGGAGCCGGATGGTGGGATCGCGACGGTGTTCGGAGTTGACCCGATCGACGCCTTCCACCGTAATCGCGATCGTCCCGTTTTCCACTCTTGCTATCCAGCCCTTCGCTTTCAGATACCAGAGATGAAACTCGAGATGCTCTCGCGGACAGCCTGACAGGCGTTCGAGCTCCACATCCCCGATCCCGGGATTGCTGACGTCGTGCCGGCGCTTGGCGTAAAGCAGCGACAGCAGCCTGGCCTGGATCACGACATCCCGCTCGACGCCTTTGGTGCTGCTGGCTTCCTCGGCCAATTCGCGGCGAAGGCCGGCATGGTCCCTGTGCGCGATGTCGTATTGAGCGCGTTTGACCGGATCCTTGAGCGTATTGTGGGCTTCCACGATTTCACTGAAGCGGGCCTCATCGCCGGTTTCGCGATTGTCGGGATGATAGCGCATCGCAAAATAGCGAAATATGCGCTCCAGCGTTTCCGAGTTGGCGTTCGGGCTAACTTCCAAAACTTCGTAGTAGTCAATGAACATAGCGGGCTCCCCGACCGCAATCATATTCGCATTGTCTAAATAAGGAATGTCCAATGCAGAGACCAAGACTTTGGTCCGGCGTCGATGACGTCCACCCTTCTGGAAGCGGAAGAAAATGGCCGGCGCCCGCTCGGTGGGGGCCGTTGGGTGGTGAGGACGCCGGCCAAGCGGACAATCAGGTCCGCCGCACCGTGGAGATGATCGATTCGCAGAGGCCGGGTTACGGCGTGATCGCGGAAGGCAACGTGGCGAGGTCGGCTTGTCGGGCGGCGAGTGACTACGCCGCCTGCGCCATGCGCTCCGCGCTCATGCGATAGGAGATCGCTTCGGCCAGATGGATGCGGCCGACGGTTTCGCTGGCGTCGAGATCGGCCAGTGTCCGCGCCACCTTCAGCACGCGGTGATAGGCCCGCGCCGAAAAGGCGAGCTTTTCGCTCGCGTCCTTGAGCAGCGACAGGCCGGCGGCGTCAGGCATGGCGATCTCCTCGATCATCGCCGGCGAGCAATGCGCGTTGGTGGTGGCGCGGGTAGCGCCGAGCCGCTCGAAGCGCTCGCGCTGAATGGTGCGGGCACGCGCCACGCGCACCGCCACATCGGCGCTTTTCTCCGCCCGGTCGGGCCGGATCAAGTCGCTGGCCGACACCGCCGGCACCTCGACCCTGAGATCGATGCGGTCGAGCAGCGGGCCCGAAATGCGCGCCTGATAGTCGGTGCGGCAACGCTCGCCGCGCAGGCAGCGATAGCCCGGCTCGCCGGCCATGCCGCAGCGGCACGGGTTCATCGCCGCGACCAGCTGGATACGCGCCGGATAGGTGACGCGATGGTTGGCCCGCGCGATCATGCAGTCGCCGGTCTCCAGCGGCTGGCGCAGCGCATCGAGCGTCTGCGGTGTGAACTCGGGAAACTCGTCGAGGAACAGCACGCCGTGATGGGCCAGCGACACCTCGCCCGGCCGCGCGCGGATGCCGCCGCCGACCATCGCCGCCATCGAGGCCGAATGGTGTGGCGCGCGGAACGGCCGCCGGTCGGTCAATTTGCCTTCGCCGAGTTCGCCCGCCACCGAGGCGATCATCGAGACTTCCAAGAGTTCCTTCGGCGCCAGTGGCGGCAGGATCGACGGCAGCCGCTGCGCCAGCATCGATTTTCCCGAGCCCGGCGGCCCGATCATCAGCAGATTATGCCCACCGGCGGCCGCCACTTCCAGCGCCCGCTTGGCGGTCTCCTGGCCCTTGATGTCGGCGAGATCGGGCAGGTCGCGTGCCGCGGCGTGGATGCCGGCCTCGGGGCGCGACAGCACCTGCGTGCCGCGAAAATGATTGGCGATGGCAATCAGGCTGCGCGGCGCCAAAATGTCGAAATCCTTTCCAGCCCAGGCCGCCTCAGGTCCGCAGGCGAACGGGCAGATCAGGCCCTTGCCCTCGGCATTGGCGGCGATCGCCGCCGGCAAGGCGCCGGCGACCGCGGCAATCGTGCCGTCGAGCGACAATTCTCCAAGCACGACATAGCCGGCCAGCATGTCGCCCGGAATGGCGCCAAGGGCAGCCATCAGGCCAAGCGCGATCGGCAGGTCGTAGTGACTGCCTTCCTTCGGCAGGTCGGCCGGCGCCAGATTGACAGTCACCTTCTTCGACGGCATCGACAGGCCGGAAGCATGCAATGCGGCCTGCACCCGCTCGCGGCTTTCGGCCACCGCCTTGTCGCCCAGGCCGACGATGTGCATGTTGACCTTGCCGGGCGCGATCATCACCTGCACGTCGACCGGCACGGCCTCGATGCCCTGGAAAGCGACCGTGCGAACCCGCGCCACCATCGTGCAACCCCAATTCAGGCTGGCCCCAGCCCTGCATTCAGGCCAGGAACGGCCCCTTGGGCAGACAATCACACTTCCACGGTCAAATCAAGAACATTACGGGAACATATGACCGCTTGGGTTGCAGCGGAATTGAGCGCGGTTGCAAAAACGGAACATGGTTAAGACAAAATGAAAACGGCTTACCCGCGCTTGTCCTCGACGGCATCCCAAAACAGGCTGGCGATGTCGGCGCCGCCGAAGCGGGCGACCTCGCGCACGCCGGTCGGCGAGGTCACGTTGATCTCGGTCATGTAGTCGCCGATGACGTCGATACCGACGAGGATGAAGCCGCGCTCCTTCAGCGACGGGCCGATGCGGGCGCAGATGTCGCGCTCGCGTTCTGTCAGCTCGGTCTTTTCGGCGCGGCCGCCGACATGCATGTTGGAGCGGGAATCATGCTCGGCCGGCACCCGGTTGATGGCGCCGACCGGCTCGCCGTCGATGAGGATGATGCGCTTGTCGCCCTTGCGCACGTCCTTCAGATAGCGCTGCACGATATAAGGTTCGCGGAACATCTGGCCGAACATTTCCAGCAGCGAGGCAAGGTTGCGGTCGCCCTCGAGCAGATGGAAGATGCCGGCGCCGCCATTGCCGTAGAGCGGCTTGACGATGATGTCGCCGAACTCCTTGCGGAAGGCGGCAACTTCGAGCGGATCCTTGGTGATCAGCGTGTCCGGCATCAGGTCGGCAAATTCGGTGACGAAGATCTTTTCGGGGCTGTTGCGCACCCAGGCCGGGTCGTTGACCACGAGCGTCTTCGGATGGATGCGCTCCAGGATGTGCGTGGTGGTGATGTAGTTCATGTCGAAGGGCGGATCCTGGCGCAGCAGGACGACATCCATTTCCGCGAGGTCGGTGCGCACCTTCTCGCCCAGCGAATAGTGGCTGCCCTTCTCGTCGCGCACCTGCATTTCCTCAATGCGGGCAAACACCTTGCCGTCGCGCGATGACAGCCTATCCGGCGTGTAGTGGAACAGCTCATGGCCACGCCGCTGCGCTTCCAGCGACAGCGCGAACGAGGTGTCGCCGGCGATCGACACGGTGGAGATGTGGTCCATCTGGACGGCGATTTTCAGCTTCATGGCGGGTCTCCGGCGGCTCGGATGGGCGACTGTCTTGCCTGTACAGGCTCACCGCCCGTCTGCCAATCGCGACTTGGCATCTGAACCCGAATGCGCACCTCACATCGATCCTTCGAAACAGGTCGCGGGTGCCCATGGAAAATCGATTTCGCGATACGTTTCCTAAAGGGTTTGCTGCCAGTCTGAAAATAAATTCCGACGTCACAAAACAGGGACACCGATGCAAACTTCGTTTGGCACCGGTCAGGCAAACAGGGAGAGCACGGATCTGGCGTTCACAGATCCGTTGACCGGGCTTGGCAACCATCGCCGCTTCTTCGACAAGGTCGATCGCCTTATCGCCGACCGTGCCGACGATCCCGCGCCCTTTACCGTCGGCATTCTCGACCTCGACGGCTTCAAGCCGATCAACGATCTGTTCGGCCACAAGGCCGGCGACGATATCCTGATCCAGGTGGCGATGCGGCTGCGCGCCTCGATGGACGGCTATTCCACCGTCTGTCGCATCGGCGCCGACGAATTCGCTTTTCTCTACCCGATGGTGTTCAGCGAGGAGGCGGCGGCCGAAAAATCCCGCATGCTGATCGAGATCCTGTCGGCGCCCTACGATGTCGGCGAACGCACCGCCAGGCTTTCGGCCTCGGTCGGCTGCTCGCTGTTCTATTCGGGCGACGAGACCACCGAGATCCTCATCAACAAGGCCGAGACGGCGCTCTACCACGCCAAGCGTTCCGGCCGTGGCCGCGTCGTCGTCTACACCCGTGAGATGGAAGAGGCGGCCAAGCGCGTCACCCGCATCGAACAGGCGCTGCGCCGTGCCGTCTCGGCCGGCGAGGTGGAGCCGCATTTCCAGCCCATCGTCGACCTCAACACGCGCCGCACCATCGGCTTCGAGACGCTGGCGCGCTGGACCGACCGCGATCTCGGTTCGGTGCCGCCGACTGTCTTCATTCCCATCGCCGAGGAGCGCGGCATCATCGGCCCGTTGTCGCAGCTGGTGCTGCGCAAGGCGACAGAGGCCGCCAGGAGCTGGCCGAAGGATCTGTTCCTGTCGTTCAACCTGTCGCCATCGCAGCTCGTCGACCAGAACACCGGCCTGCACATACTGGCGATCCTCGACCGCACCGGCTTCGATCCGCGCCGGCTGGAGATCGAGATCACCGAGACCGGCCTGATGAACGACCCGGCCTCGGCCGCGCAGATCGTCGAGGATCTGCGCCGCGTCGGCATCCGCGTCTCGCTCGACGATTTTGGCACCGGCCAGTCCTCGCTCGGCCGCTTGCGCGAATTCCATTTCGACAAGTTGAAGATCGACCGCGCCTTCGTCTCTTCCATTCTCGACGACCGCCCGTCCGAACACATCATCCGCGCCATCCTCGCTATGTGCGAGGGGCTCGGCATGGACGTGGTCGCCGAAGGTATCGAGCAGGAAGCGCAGGCCGATCGCCTCGTCCAGTTCGGCTGCGCCGGCGGGCAGGGCTATCTGTTCGGCAAGCCGGTCGATGCCGACGCCACGCTCGGCTATCTCCGCGATTCCTTCCGCGGCGCCCTGCGCGCCAAGGCGATCTGACCGGCGATCCCCGCGATCCGCAATCCTGATGCTGCCGCTGTGCGCATCCGGTGCGGCGCATTGTCGTTTTGTCTGACATAAGCCCTGAAATTCGACGGTTCGCCCTTGCCCGCGCGCCTTGCGTGGCTAGGATGCGCGCCGATCACGCAACAGCGCCGCGCGTCTTTCAAGACCCGCAAAGGACGCTGTAGCATTTAACATTTGCGCATGATCCCTTTCCGAAAATCGATCCGATTTTCGGGGTCATGCGCCGGAGAGAACAGATATGATGCCATCGGCGCATTTTGCCGACCTCGAAGGAGCCTCGGTGCTGATCACCGGCGGCGGCTCCGGCATAGGTGCTGCACTGACCGAGGGTTTTGTGCGCCAGGGCGCCAATGTCGCCTTCATCGACATCGCCGACGGTCCGAGCACGATACTCGCCGATCGCATCGAGAAAGCGTTCGGCAAGCGTCCGCTCTATCTCAAGACCGATTTGCGCGACGTCGATGCCTTGCGTGCGTCGGCGGCCAAGGCGGCCGAGGCGCATGGCGATGTCACCGTGCTGGTCAACAATGCGGCCTGGGACGAGCGCCACGCCGTCGAGGACGTGACGGTCGAGTTCTGGGACAACAACCAGGCGATCAATCTGCGGCCGCATTTCTTCACCGCGCAGGCGGTGGCGCCGGGCATGAAGCGGGCCGGCGGCGGCTCGATCATCAACTTCACCTCGACATCCTATCTGATCAACCACCCTGACATGCCGTCCTACACGGCCGCCAAGGCCGGCATCCTCGGCCTGACCAAGGGGCTGGCCGGCAAGCTCGGTGTGGACGGCATCCGCGTCAACGCCATTGCGCCTGGCTGGGTGATCACCGAGCGGCAGAAAGAGCTCTGGGTGACCGAACAGGCGCTTGCCGCCCATGTGGCCAAGCAGTGCATCAAGCAGGTGATGCAGCCCGACGACATCGTCGGCACAGTGCTGTTCCTCGCTTCGGACGCCTCGCGCATGCTGACCGCGCAGATGCTGATCGTCGATGGAGGTTTCCTGTGAACCCAGCCGGCAACGCACCGGCGGTCGCCGCCGTCGACTGGGGCACGACCCGCATGCGGGTCTGGCTGATCGATGGGCAAGGCAAGATGCTTGCCGAACGCCGTGGCGATGATGGCCTGATCACCGCCCAGCAAAAGGGCTTTTCGACCATCCTCGAAGGGCATCTGACGGCGATGGGAGCGCCAGCGGCGCTGCCCGTCATCATCTGCGGCATGGCCGGATCCCGCCAGGGCTGGCTCGAAGCACCCTATGTCACCGTGCCGGCGCCGCTTAGCGCCATCCTTGCAGGTGCTGTCAGCGTGCCCGGCCAGAGCCGCGATATCCGCATCGTTCCGGGCCTTGCCCAGCGGCTGACTGACGCGCCCGACGTCATGCGCGGCGAGGAAACCCAGCTTGCCGGCGCTGGCCTGCCGGCCAAGGGGCGCCAGCTGGTTTGTATGCCCGGCACCCATTCGAAATGGGTGCTGGTCGAGGATGGCGCGGTTGCCGGCTTCGGCACCTGGCCGACCGGTGAGCTGTTCTCCGTGCTTGCCGCGCACTCGATCCTGCGTCATTCGCTCGGCGAACATCCGAAGCCCGTCACATCCAACAACCCATTCTTCCGCCGCTGGTGCGAAACGGCGCTGGGTGATGGCGGCGATGTCACCTCGCGGCTGTTTTCCATCCGCGCCGCCGGCCTGCTGCAGGACCTGAAAGCCGACGATGCCGCCTCCTGCCTGTCCGGCCTACTGATCGGCGGCGAGATCGCCTCGGCCAGCCGCCGGCATGGCGCCGGCACGGAACCCGTGGTGCTGATTGCGTCCGGCGCGCTGGGAACTCTGTATAGCGAGGCACTCGGTCTTGCCGGGCTTGAGGTTCGGGCCGTCGACGCGGACGAGGCGGTGCGTACCGGACTCATCGAGGCGGCGCGCGAGAACGGCATGATCGCCAGAATTGGAGCAGCTCGATGAGCCAGACCGCACCTTTCCCCAAGCTCAAACGCGGGCTGGTCGCCATCCTGCGCGGCCTCAAGTCGACCGAGGCGATGGCCATGGGCCAGGCGCTGTTCGATGCCGGCATCGAGGCGATCGAAGTGCCGCTGAACTCACCGCAACCGTTCTCGTCGATCGCCCGCATCGTCCAGGTGCTGCCGAAAACGGCACTGGTCGGCGCCGGCACGGTGTTGACGCCGGCCGATGTCGATGGCTTGCACCAGGCTGGAGGGCGGCTGCTGGTCAGTCCCAACATCGATGCCGAGGTGATGGCGCGCGCCATGCACTACGGCATGGTGACGATGCCCGGCGTGTTCACGCCGACCGAAGCCTTCCAGGCGATCAAGCTCGGCGCCTCGGCCCTGAAATTCTTCCCGGCGAGCGTGCTCGGTGCCGGCGGCATTTCCGCGATGCGCGCCGTGTTGCCGGCGCAAACGCTGGTCGGTGCCGTCGGCGGCGTCTCCGAAAAAGATTTTGCCGGCTACAAGGCGGCCGGCGTGACCGCCTTTGGATTGGGCTCCAGCCTGTTCAAGCCGGGCATGAGCGTCGATGAGGTGGCCGCGCGTGCGCATGCTGCCGTCGCGGCCTGGGATGCGGTGTTCGGAGAAGCAGGATGAGCGAAGCGATCGTTTCGGTTTTTTCCGATCACGTCTGCCAGCTCGGCGAGGGGCCAAGCTACGATCCCGCCACCGATACGCTCTACTGGTTCGACATCGTCAACAGCCAGCTTCTGCAAAAGCGGCTGTCCGGCGGCGCGACCACCGTCCATGAGCTTGGCCAAATGGCGAGTGCCATCGCCGTCATCGACGACAAGCGCCAGCTGATCGCCGCCGAGACCGGCCTTTATGTCCGCGATGTCGCGACCGGCAAACTGACGCTGCACACGCCCGTCGAGGCCGACAATCCAGTCACGCGCTCCAACGATTCCCGGGTCCACCCCTGCGGCGCCTTGTGGATGGGCACCATGGGCAAGGGCGAGGAAAAAGGCGCGGGTTCGATCTACTGGTTCTTCAAGGGCGAACTTCGCCAGCTGTTTTCGGACATCACCGTCTCCAATTCGATCTGCTTTACCGAGGATGGCGCTCTCGCCTACTACACCGACACCTCGACCGGGCTGCTGATGCGCGTCGCCTGCGACCCTATGACTGGTCTGCCTGCAGGTGAGCCGAAGCTGTTCGTCGATCACCGCTCGGCCAAGGGCTATGTCGACGGGTCGGTGCTCGACCGCGACGGCATCCTGTGGAACGCCGTCTGGGGCGGCAGCGTCATCGAAGCCTATGGACCCGACGGCAAGCTCGTCCGCACGGTCGCCATGCCGGTGACGCAGCCATCCTGCCCGGCCTTTGTCGGTGCCAAGGCCGACCGGCTGGCGGTCACCTCCGCCTGGTCGGGCAAGGATGAGAAGCAGCGTCTGCTGGATTTGCAGGGCGGCATGACCTTTCTGCTCGATATTCCCGTCAACGGCCGCTTCGAGCCGCGCGTGCTGATCGCCTGAGCGAACTGGATTTTGCGGTCGGACGGTGTGTTGTCACGCAACCGTCCGACCCGGTCGGTTTCGCGAGAGCCTGACGCCTCGACCATGCGATGGTAGGCGATCGTGTCGTCGGGAACCGTTCATCTCATGCCAAGCCGCAAGCCGAAACTGATCCTCGTCCATGAGCCGGAAAAGGCTTGCCTGGACCGTCTGGTCGCCGATGGTCATGGACCGCAGCGCGCCGCCGAAATCGCGTCCTATCTGGCGCAGTCGACCGACCTCGCCGCTGAATTCGAGGCGCTTGGCCGCGCCTGCCAGGCGCGCGGCCTGTCTTTCGCCGCAGTGGCGCTCGACGAGGCCGCCAGCGTGCTCGCCAGCGAGCACCCTAGCACAACGCTGGTCTGGACGCTGACCGACGGCATCGCCTATTTCCGCGGCGGCGCGGCGCCCGCTCTGGCGCGATTGGGCGGTTTCAAGACGATAGGCGCCGACGATGCGCTGTTTGCCCTCTGCCAGGACAAGTTCCGCTCCGGCGCCGTGCTTGGCGCGCTCGGCCTGCCGGTGCCGCAGGCTGGTCTTGCGCGGGACGGCAGATGGTTGGTCGAGCCGCCGGCCTCGGGCGCCGGCTGGTTCGTCAAGCCCAACCGGCTCGGCGCCAAGATCGGCATCTGGCCGGATTCACGTGTGGCCGAGCTCGGCCATGCACTGGAGCTTAGCCGGCGCGTCTTTTCGGCCTATCGCGACGATGTCGTCGTCCAGCCCTATGTCGCCGGCCGCAACGTGCGCGCCAGTTTCCTCGGCCTGGTGCCAGGTGCCGGGGTCGAAGCGCTTGGCGTCGCCTTTGTCGATTCAGGCGCCGATTTCCAGACTATGGCGGATAGTCTGGCGCTCTATGGCGACACTGGCGAGGCAGCGAAAGCGGCAGGACATTACGCCGAACCGGAACTCGTCGCGGTTGCCGACAGCCAGCCGGTCGCCGACGCCAGGATTCGCGCGATCGCCGGGCGGCTGATGAGCGGGCTCGGCCTGCGCGATGTGTTTTCCATCGATCTCAGGGTCGAGGCCGACGACACCGTCCACCTCATCGAGTTCGAGGTTTGCCCCGGCCTGCCCTGCTTCGATTTTCGCGCTTATTGCCGCCAGCAATGGGGCCTCGAGCTTGTCGACGCCATGGCCGAGACCGCCGCCCGCCGGCTGATCGGCCAGGAGCATCGCGCCTAGACTAAAGGCGCGAGGGCAGATCGCGGGCCGATCAGCAGACGCGTTTCACTACGGCATTCGCTCGACCGCCTGCAAGGATGGATCCATCTTGTCCCAGGTATGGCCGTGGCTCGTGTAGGTCACCATCTGCGGGCTGAACTGTTCCGGATCGTCGAGGCTGGCCGCGTGGACCGCTATAAATTCGGGCATGGCGACGGATATCAGAAAGACCGGCGTTCCGCAGGTTGGACAGAAGGTGTGGATTTTTTCATTGCCGCTGGCGCCCGCCACGCGCCAGGTGCTCACCTCCCCGGTAATTGCCATATCGGCGCGCTGGCCGAAGGTCAGGTAGGATCCGTGGCCGGTGCCTGAGCGCTTCTGGCAATCGCTGCACTGGCAGTGGTTCTGGAAGATCGGCTCGTCATTGGTTTCGTAACGGATCGCGCCGCATGCGCAGCCGCCGGTATAGCGCTTGGTCATTGTCATTCTCCACGGGCCTGATTCTGCTTGAGGTCGCAGCATCAGGCCGATTTCGGCTTGGCGAAAATGTCGATGCCGCTGCCGGTTTCCAGGAAGGATTTCAGGCTCGACAGCACCGCCGGCCAGCCCTGGCTGACGCCTTTCGCCATGCCGCTGCCGGCCTCAAGTTCGTCATGGCTGACGGTCAGCCGCACCATGGTGTCGTATTCCTCGATGGCGAACGTCACCCGGCTGGTTTTCAATGGATCGTCGGCCTGAGAAGCGTTCGCCCAGGTGATGACGAGGCGCGTCGGCGGCGAAATCTCGACGACATTGCCGACGAGTTCGACGGTCCGTTCGTCATTGGCGCGGATGTGCTCCCATTTCGAGCCCGCTTTCCAGTCGGAGACGTTCTCGTGGCCCCAGTAGCGCTTTGCGACATCGGGCTTGATTATGGCCTCGAACACCTTCTGCGGCGTCGAGCGGATATAGGTCACGTAGACAAAGCTGGTCGTTTCCCTGGTCATTGGTCTTCTCCTTCGAGTTCTTGCTTCAGGTCGTGCAGCAGGCTGAGCCGCTGCCGTTCGAATTTCCGCACCCAGCGCTCGTAGACTTCGTGCAGCGGTACGGGGTTGATGAAATGCAGCTTCTCTCGGCCGCGCTTGACCGTGCTCACCAGATTGGCCGCCTCCAGCAGGTCGAGGTGCTGGGTGGCGGATTGCCTGGCCATGTCCAGGTTTTCGCAAAGCTGACTGAGCGTCTGCCCGTTCTGCTCGCACAGAAGGTCAAGCAGCCTTCTGCGTGTCGGGTCGCCCAGCGCTTTGAAAACCTTGTCGGCGTCCATCTGCCTCACTCTGTTGCAACGCCATAATATGCAGGTAAATACCTGCATGTCAACCGGCAATTCGACCCGCGCGGAATGACCTCGAGCGAACACTTTTCGGGTTGACCGCTCATCGGCACGGCTCCGCAATTGGCAACTGCGCCAGGCAGATCACCGTGAAATCGCGGAGCAAAGATATGGAAGATGAGCCTGCGGGCTTCAAACGCCGCCAGGCTTTATCCGATTTCTAGCATGACTTCCGGCGAAAACCGGAATGACTTCTTCGGAACTATGCTTGCAGGACCTCAGGCGCCTTCGACCAGCACGATTTCGCCATCGGCGACCTTCTGGCGAATGGCGGCGGCGCGCTGGTATTCCGGCGAGTGGTAGCAATCGTGCGCGGCGGCGAGCGATTCGAACTCGATGATGACGTTGCGTGCGCGGCCGGGGCCTTCGGCCTTTTCATGCTCACCGCCGCGCGCCAGGAACTTCGCGCCGAAGCGCTCAAAGGCAGGCTTGGCGGCGGCGACATAGTCCTTGTAGCCTTCGGCGTCGCGCACATCGACGCGGGCGATCCAGTATCCCTTGGGCATTTTCGTGGTCTCCGAATTTGTTCTTGGAAGTCTCAGGCAGAGCGCATTTCGTCGAGGATGGCTTCGGCCGCTTCCCGTTTGTTGGCCGCCGCCACGATCGGACGGCCGACGACGAGGTGGCTGGCGCCGTTGCGGATCGCCTGGCCCGGCGTCACCACGCGCTTCTGGTCGCCATGATCGCTGCCCGCCGGCCGGATGCCGGGCGTCACCACCGCCATGTCGGGGCCGACGATGCGGCGCACCGCTTCGGCCTCCGCGGCCGAGCAGACGATGCCGCCCATGCCGGCATGCAGCGCCTGTTCCGAGCGCCTGAGCACCAGCGTATGCGGGTCGTACTCATAGCCGACGTCGATCATGTCCTGCTCGTCCATCGAGGTCAGCACGCTGACGGCAAGCAGGCAAAGGTCGCTGCCGCGCGCTGCCTCCACCGCCGCCGCCATCGCCTTGGGATAGGCGTGGATGGTCAGCATGGTCATGCCCATCTTGACGACGTTCTCGACGCCCTTGGCCACCGTGTGGTCGATGTCGAGCAGCTTCATGTCGAGGAAGACCTTGGTGCCGCCGCTGGCCAGTTCCCTGGCGAAGTCGAGCCCTCCGGCGAAGGCAAGCTGATAGCCGATCTTGTAGAAGGAGACGATGCCGTCGAGCTCGCGTACGGCCTCCTCGGCATCCCTCACGGTCGGCACGTCGAGGCCGACGATCAGTCTTTCCTGCATGGATTGGGCCTGCATGATTCGCATCGTATCGGCGATCACGCCTCGATCCGGGTGGACAGCATGCGCGAGGTTTCGATCAGCGTGCGGCATAGGTGCTCCATCGATTTGTGCAGTCTTTCGTCACGGAAGTTTCCATCCTCGTCGAAGGCGTCGCCGCCCTCGGGCACCGAGCATTCCGGCGTCACCACCTCCATCTGGCAACGCACCAGAACGGCGCGCAGATGGTTGATGCAACGGACGCCGGCAAAGCGGCCGTTGGAGGACGAGCAGAGGCCGGCGACCTTGCCGGCCAGCGGCCTGACTGGCCGGCCGCCATCCCTGCGCACCCGGCTTACCCAGTCGATCGTGTTCTTGAGCAGCGGCGGAATGGAGCCGTTATATTCGGGCGTGGCGATCAGCAGTCCGTCATGAGCGATCACCAGACGGCCGAGTTTCTGGGCGTTTTCAGGTACGCCTTTTTCTCTTTCCAGGTCCTCGTCCATGATCGGCAGGGGGTAGTCGGCAAGCGAGATGCGGGTCACCTCGGCGCCTTGCATGGCAAGTTCCTTCTGCGCCACGTCGGCTGTCCTGCCGCTGTAGGCGCCGCTGCGCACCGAGCCGGCGAAGACGAGGATTTTCGGGATCACTGCCATTGGCCACCCTTGTTCCCGGACAGGTACAGCCAGAGGCCGCCCAAATCAACGCCAACTTCGTCATCCCTGGGCGGAGCAGGAGCGAAGCTCCGTCGCGGAGACCCTGGGATGACGAAGTGAGAGATGTTTCCGCCAATCGCTGAGCTATGCAGCCAGCGCTAGGAACCGCGAACGGCTCAGCGCGGAGGAACTAATGGGCCTCGCGCCGGTAGATCCACAGCTGCGTCGGCGGAATGTTGCGGAAGATGAAGTCGAAATGCTTGACCGTGTAGTCGCCGCGGCCGGCCGGAATCGGCGACATCGGGCCATAGGTCAGCTGCACGATCGGCCGTCCGGCCGGGATGCGGTCGAGCAGGCTCTCGATATAGGCAATGCGCTGGGCGACTGGAAAGTTGAGCAGCGGCACGCCGGAAACGACGGAATCGAAGATCATCCCGCTCTTGTCGCCAAGCGTGGCGTTGAGGTTGAAGGCATCGCCCTCGATGACGTTGACGCCGGGATAAAGCCGCCGCAGGTGACGGACGAAATCCGTGGAATACTCGACCGCGTAGAGGTTTTCGGGCCGTACGCCCTGGGCGAGGATGGCGCGGGTGATGACGCCGGTACCGGGACCGACCTCGAGCACCGGCAGCCCGGATTTAGGATTGACGATCGAGGCCATCTTGCGTGCGGTGACCGAACTGGTCGGCACGATCGAGCCAACCGTCTTCGGCTTGTCGATCCAGCCCTTGAAGAATTTGAGTTCGTCGTCGAACTTTTCGACAAGCGCCTTCCGCAATCCAGGGCCACGTGTCATGCAAGCTCTCCTCAGCGCTCCCCGCAAGTTACTTAGCACCTGAGCGGTGCTAGGCAAGGCGCGGCCGGACGCATGTCGTGGATAAGATAATTTTCGTCGCGTCTCAAGGGGTGACGCGATTCAAGGATTTACGCGTTGCAAATCGGCTTACGCGGGCCAAAGTGCATCAACGTTCGCCGAAGGACTCGAAAAAATCCTTCATGCGGGCAAAAAAGCCGCTCGATTGAGGCGAATTGTCCTGCGAGGAGAGCTGTTCGAACTCTTCCAGCAGTTCGCGCTGGCGGCGGGTCAGGTTCTGCGGCGTCTCGACCGCGGTCTGGATGTAGAGGTCGCCGATATTGGGCTGGCGCAGCACCGGCATGCCCTTGCCCTTGAGGCGGAACTGGCGCCCGTTCTGCGTGCCCTCGGTCACCTTGACCTTGGTCTGCGTGCCGTCCAGCGTCGTCACCTCGAAGGAGCCGCCAAGGGCGGCCGTGGTCATCGAGATCGGCACCTTGCAATAGAGATCGGCGCCGTCGCGCTGGAAGAACTCGTGCGGTTTGACCGCCAGGAAAATATAGAGGTCGCCCGAGGGCCCGCCGCGCAGGCCGGCTTCGCCCTCATTGGCAAGGCGGATGCGGGTGCCGTCCTCGATGCCGGCCGGGATGTTGACCGACAGCGAACGCTCCTCGGTGACGCGGCCCTGGCCGGCGCATTTCGGGCACGGATCCTTGATCGTCTGGCCGCGCCCCTGGCATTGCGGACAGGTCCGCTCGATCGAGAAGAACCCTTGCGTGGCGCGCACCTTGCCGTGGCCGTTGCACATGGAGCAGGTGACGGGCTGGGTGCCGGGCTTGGCGCCGCTGCCCGAACATTCGGAGCACGAGATCGACGCCGGCACCCGGATCTGCGCGGTCTTGCCGGCAAAAGCCTCCTCCAGGGTGATTTCCATGTTATAACGCAGGTCGGCGCCGCGCTCGCGGCCGCCCGACGAGCGGCGCTGGCGCCCGCCCATCATGTCGCCGAAAATATCCTCGAAGATGTCGGCGAAGCCGCCGGCGCCGAAGCCTTGCGCGCCGCCATTCATGCCGCCCTGCTCGAAGGCGGCGTGGCCGAAGCGGTCATAGGCCGCGCGCTTCTGCGGATCCTTCAGCGTCTCGTAGGCTTCGTTGATTTCCTTGAACTTGTGCTCGCAGGAATGATCGCCGGGGTTGCGGTCGGGATGGAACTGCATGGCGAGCTTGCGGAAAGCGCTCTTGAGCTCCTTCTCGTCGGCGCCTTTTTGGACGCCCAGCGTCTCGTAGAAATCAGCTTTCATTTTTTCCCGCTGTCCGGATGCTCAACGTCTTGAAGCATTGTTGCGTCTCTTGCCGGCACTGACGCTTCGATTTAGGTGCGATGGAAGGGGGATGCCAGTGTCGACGCGGCTTTGCCTGCATTTTTTCAGCAAGGCCCGCTGTTTTTCTGCAACGGGTTGCAAAAAAGCCCGGCCTTCGCCGGGCTTTTCGCTTTATCTTGCCGTCAAACGGTTCAGGCCGACTTCTTCTTGTCGTCGTCCTCGTCGATTTCCTCGAAATCGGCGTCGACAACGTCACTGTCCTTGGCGGCGTCCGCCTTGGCGTCGGCTTCCGCCGCTTCCTTCTGCGAAGCCTCGTACATGGCCTGACCAAGCTTCATCGAAGCCTCGGCAAGCGCCTGGCTCTTGGCCTCGATGTCGGCCGCGTCGTCGCCTTCGGTCGCAGTCTTCAGTGCCGCGATCGCGTCGGAGATCGCCGTGCGCTCGCCTTCCGAAACCTTGTCGCCATATTCCTTCAGCGACTTTTCCGAGGAATGCAGCAGCGCTTCGGCCTGGTTGCGGGCCTCGACCAGCGCACGCCGCTTCTTGTCGGTCTCGGCATTGGCCTCGGCGTCCTTGACCATCTTCTCGATGTCGGCGTCCGAAAGACCGCCCGATGCCTGGATGCGGATCTGGTGCTCCTTGCCGGTGCCCTTGTCCTTGGCCGAAACGTTGACGATGCCGTTGGCGTCGATGTCGAAGGTGACCTCGATCTGCGGCACGCCGCGCGGCGCCGGCGGGATGCCGACCAGGTCGAACTGGCCGAGCGCCTTGTTGTCGGCGGCCATTTCGCGCTCACCCTGGAAGACCCGGATGGTCACGGCCGACTGTGAGTCCTCGGCTGTCGAGAACACCTGGCTCTTCTTGGTCGGGATCGTCGTGTTGCGTTCGATCAGGCGGGTGAATACGCCGCCCAGCGTCTCGATGCCGAGCGACAGCGGCGTCACGTCGAGCAAAAGCACGTCCTTGACGTCGCCCTGCAGCACGCCGGCCTGGATGGCGGCGCCGAGAGCGACGACCTCATCCGGGTTGACGCCCTTGTGCGGCTCCTTGCCGAAGAACTGCTTCACGATCTCCTGGATCTTGGGCATGCGGGTCATGCCGCCGACCAGGACAACCTCGTCGATCTCGCCGGCCTTCAGGCCGGCATCCTTGAGCGCTGCCTTGCAAGGGGCAATCGTGCGCTGGACCAGGTCGTCGACCAGCTGCTCGAACTTGGCGCGCGTCAGCTTCAGCGTCAGGTGCTTCGGCCCGGTCGCGTCGGCGGTGATGAAGGGCAGGTTGATTTCGGTCTGGGTGGTCGACGACAGCTCGATCTTGGCCTTTTCAGCCGCCTCCTTGAGGCGCTGCAGGGCAAGCTTGTCGTTCTTCAGGTCGATACCCTGTTCCTTCTTGAACTCGGCCGCCAGGTATTCGACCAGGCGCATGTCGAAATCCTCGCCGCCGAGGAAGGTGTCGCCATTGGTCGACTTGACCTCGAACACGCCGTCGCCGATTTCGAGCACCGAAATGTCGAACGTGCCGCCGCCAAGGTCATAGACGGCAATGGTCTTGCCTTCCTTCTTGTCGAGGCCATAGGCAAGCGCCGCGGCCGTCGGCTCGTTGATGATGCGCAGCACTTCAAGGCCGGCGATCTTGCCGGCATCCTTGGTTGCCTGGCGCTGGGCGTCGTTGAAATAGGCCGGAACGGTGATGACCGCCTTCTCGACCTTCTCGCCGAGATAGGCTTCCGCCGTCTCCTTCATCTTCTGCAGGATCATGGCAGAAATCTGCGAGGGCGACTGCTTCCTGCCGCCGGCCTCGACCCAGGCATCGCCATTGTCGCCCTTGACGATCTTGTAGGGGACAAGCTTCTTGTCCTTCTCCGTCACCGGATCATCATAGCGGCGGCCGATCAGGCGCTTGACCGCGAAGATGGTGTTTTCAGGATTGGTGACCGCCTGGCGCTTGGCCGGCTGGCCGACCAGACGTTCGTCGTCGCCCGAGATGGCGACGATGGAAGGCGTCGTGCGCGCGCCTTCCGCATTCTCGATTACCTTCGGCTCCTTGCCATCCATGATGGCGATGCAGGAGTTGGTGGTGCCGAGATCGATACCGATTACTTTTGCCATTTTTCTAGTCTCTCCGCTAAGCAGGCTCTCAGGACCCGTACAGGCGTTCCGACGAAAGCCCCTGTTCACAAGAAATCCCGTTCCGGCAACCGGCATTCCGGCACCGAACGGCTTGGCGCGTATATAAGAACAGCCGGCATCGCGCGCAAGCATTCTGCGCAAGGCTTCCATGAACCTTTCCGTCTCCGCCTGCGACTGATCTCCAGGTGCCGCATGGTGCGGCCCGGAAAGGAAGCCCCCCATGACCAATAACCCAGAGGCTCCGCGGTCTCCGGGAACAACAGGAGCTCGGCGCGACCACCGCCTTCGGGACGAGGTCGATGCGCTGGGCTTTCCGCTGATTCCGTTGACCCTGCGTAAGAGCAGGCGTATCGTGACAATGAGGAAAGCAGACAATTCGATCAGGGAAGAACGAGCCGGACCGCCGCGCCTTGCCCTGATTTGCGCGGCCAGACCCGACGTTCTCCCGTCGACTACGGGGGGTAGTGTCATGTCTCGCATCCGCGGCTCGTTCGTGTCGTCTCTTGATGGCGGCTTGCGTCGCGCCATGCATCCAGGCGGGGTGCTGGCGCTGGCACTCGGCCTGTGGCTGGGCGCCGCCCAGGCCCAGGAAACCCGGATCATCTATCCCGGTTCGATGGCGGTGACCGGTTTCTCCGGCACCATCATTCCCAATTTCGATTCTTCTGACTCCGAAAAGGGAGGCCTGCCGCCCGGCGTCGATCCGGTCGACGAAACCTTCATCGACACCACGCGAGCCACCTTGCGCGTGTTCGACGTCTCGCACCTGGGCGGGCCGGCCGCCGGCCAGCTGGTCAACACGCCGCCGCCTTTCGAGGTGACGGCAGAGCAGATCGGCCAGGTGTTCGGTGTCACCTACGATGACGGCGTGCGCGACGGCGTTCCATCGGGCATTCCCAATCTCTATGCCGGCGCTACCTCGCTGCACGGCATCCGTATCGTCACCCCGGATGCCGACGATGACGGCCGCCCCGAGCGGCAGCGCCGTGGCGCTGCCGGCGCCACCTTCATGAATGGCCAGTTCGGCACCGAAAACGGCGGCGGGCCGGGCACCGTCTGGAAGATCGACGGCATCACCGGCCAGGTCTCCAAATTCGCCGACATCGACACCAACAGCGGTCCCGGCATCGGCAATCTCACTTTCGACGCCACTCACCGCCAGTTCTTTGCGTCCGATCTCGATACCGGCCTGATCCATCGCATGGACGCCGAAGGCAGGCTGATGGACAGCTTCGATCACGGCGTTGCCGGCCGTCCCGCGCATGGGCTCGCTCCCGTCGCCGACGACGGGTCGGTCATGGACATACAAGGCGCGGCCTTCGACAGCGAAGACCCCGACAGCTGGGGCTACACGCAGGACGAGCGCCGCGTCTGGGGCGTCTCCTACCATGGCGGCCGACTCTACTACTCGGTCGGCGGAAAGTCGGAAATCTGGTCGGTGGGCATCGCCCGCGACGGCACTTTTGCCGGCGACCCGCGCTGGGAACTGACGGTCAAGGCCGACAAGGACTACGCCGTCACCGACATGGCCTTCGACAACAGCGGCTTCATGTACCTGGCCCAGCGCGGCCCGGTCGAAAACCGCTACGATTACAGCCAGTTTGCCGATTCCGGCAAAGGCGAGGTCATCCGCTACTTCAGAGAGAGCCCGGACGATCCGGAAACGGAATCGGTCTGGGTCGAAGTGCCGCAGGAATATGCGGTCGGCTTCCCGCAGGGTTTCAGGCAGTCGGCCGGCGGTCTCGACCTGCAATATGGCTATGATGTCGACGGCAATCTCGACACCTCTGTGTGCACGCAGACGCTGGTCAACACCGGCGACAAGCTGCGCGACAATCCTTCACTCGCCGAACAGCTCGCCGCCGGCGGGCCGCCGGCCGTGCATGGCGTGCAGATCACGCCCAAGGAGCTGGTCAAGCCGGCCAACGTGCCGCCCTTCGGCTCCTGGTTCGTCGATTTCGACGGTTATTTCGAAGACCCGGAGGTCGAGGGTCATGTCGGCGACGTTGCCGTCTGGCGCCCTTGCGAGGGCCGCGCCGGCTATTATGAAGAAATCCCGGGCGGCTATCTGCCCCCCTTCTACCCGCCGGACTTCCCACCGCCCGGCAATCTGCCTCCGTGCATCGATGTCGAGGATATCAGGTATTACTGCACGCCTCGCGGCCTCCAGGCCGATCTCTATCTCCATGACCATGCCGGCTTCGGCGGCGATTCGATCAAGGCCCAACCTTCGAATGAGACAAAGTCCAGGACACCAGGCGTCGGGGTGACATCATCCCAGTCGCATGCGCCCGGCAAGCCTTACACAATCGACATCACCGGCCACCATCCGGGCGACACAGTCGATGTGGGGCTCTGCTTCTACAGGAAGTCCGACAAGGACAAGGGTGACTACTACCCTTGCTGCAAGATGACTTTGCCGCTCAGAACCCCAGCCGTCAGCTGCGAACGTTGAGGAGGGGAAGATGAAAAATCTCGCACTCTCCCCGCTCGCAACGAACGCTCGAACCACCGTCATGGAGACGATCATGAAACCCCTGTCATACGCCAGGCGCGGCGCGCGCTGGCTGATGGCGGCCGGTATCGCGGTCGCCATGCTCACCCCGGTGCAAGGCGTTGCTGAAGACGCTGCCCCGATCACCCCGGAGTTGAAGCTCGATCTCGACAGTTCGCGCGTCATCAATCCGAGGCCCGACCGGGTCGTACCCTTCTTCACCAAGAAAGGCACTCAACGAGGCTGCGACTACGTCGTCTATTCGCTGAGCTTCGGCCTGCGCGGCGATCCGCAGGGCCTTGCCGACCCGAGCCTCGAGGCCAGGCTGAAGAAGGTCCGGGTCGACTTCAAGGACCAGCTTCCGCACGGTCTTGCCATCGTCAACGTCAATGTGTCCGGCGACGGCACGGATGCGTCCGGCGGACCGCTGCCGGGTGCAACGATCAGCACGTCGGCAAATCCGAACGATACAGCTGTTGTCTCCGACTTCCGCATCTCGACGTCCGATCTCGACGGCATCGGCGCTGCCAACGAGCGCGTCATCAACTTCGCGATCACGGCCAAGATCGATCATGCGGCATTTCCCGCGCCGACGATCGTCGACAACCAGGGCATGATCAAGGTGACCGCCGGACCGGGCACGGGGACCATCATCCCGTCGCACGATCCGGGCAAGCCCGACGACGGCGACTTCAAGACCGGCGTGAAGACCTCGATCAAGATCGACGTCACCAAGTGCAATCCGCCGCCGCCACCTCCCGGCAAGGAATGCTTCAAGGTGGAACGCGGCACGGTCGACTGCGTGCCCGGCGGCGGCGCCTTCATCTACCACATGCCGGTCGGCCCGGAGATGGGCGGCAAGTGGGTGCAGGTGTCGACGACCACGCCCGGCATCACCATCATCCCCGACACCCAGCTGGTGCCGGCGGGCGGCGGCGTGCTCAACTGGAAGATCGTCGGCGCATCGCCCGGCGACGTCATCCACCTCATCGTCACCGGCATCGAAACCTATGCCGGTCCGAAGGAAGGCTGGGGCCTGTGCTGCACGCAGACGATCGACATCGTCATCCCGCGTGACCTCAGGTGCCCGCCCAAGGACAAGGAGCCGGACCTCAAGGTCGAGAAACGCGCCGACGTGACGCGTTGCACGATGGGCGGCGGCTGCGACTTCACCATCAGGGTCACCAATGTCGGCACCGGTGCCTACCACGGCAAGATCGTGCTCGACGAGGTGACGCTGCCGGCCGGATCGACGCTCGATTCAGGGCCCAATCCGCCCTGGGTCTGCGTACCCGGCACCAGCCCGATGATTTGCACCTATCCGGTGACCACGCTCAATCCGGGGGCCTCCGTCGACCTCAAGCTCGGCTTCAAGCCGGCCGGAGGCTGGCAAGGCAGCGTCTTGCGCAACTGCGCCACCTATAATTATGGCGCCAGCGGCAAGCCGCTGTTCGGCAGTCAGTCGAACGATCGCGGCTGTGCCTCGATCCCGATCTGCCGTCGTGGCGACCGCGACCGCGACTGCCAGCCGCCGGTCGAAAAGAAGGTCGACCTGATCCTGAAGAAGCGTGCCCGTATCCCGGTCTGCTCGGCCGACGGCATCTGCTACTTCGTGATCGACATCATCAACAACGGCACATCGACCTATAACGGGCCGCTGACGGTGATCGACAGCTATCCGGGCGGCGCGCCGGCCTCCTCGACCTTCGGCCCAAGCCCGCCCTGGACATGCGGACCGAACGGTCCCGGCCAGTTCCGCTGCGACAATGCCGGCATCTCGCTGCCTCCGGGCGGCTCGACACCGATCGTCGTCAAGGCGGTCATGCCGGCCGGCTACCAGTCGGACACTGTCGAGAATTGCGCGACGGTGAAGCCCATCCCCGGTGAAAACGATCTCACCAACAACAAGGCCTGCGCCAAGGAACGCTTCCGTCATCCCAATGGCGGCAAGCCGACCCTGCGCATCACCAAGGTGTGCAACGGCTCGCTCGCCGGTGCCGCGGTCATCTCTTGCCGCATCACCGTCACCAGCCTTGGCACCGCTGCCCCCACCGGTCCGGTGCGGGTCAACGATGCCGCCACGCTGGTGGCCGGCGGCGCGCCCGTCCAGATCCAGACCGTCACCCCTGACGGCGCTGAGTGGGCGTGCGGACCGGTTCCGGCCAATGCGCTGTCGTGCCAGATTCCCGGTGCCGTCATGATACCTGGAACCAGCCGCCACTTCGACGTGACGGTCTCGGCGAATGGCGCGTTCGAAAACTGCGCGCGCGGCTCCTATGGGCCGGCGCCGGGCGACGACGTCGTCTATCCCTTTGGCCAGGCCTGCGCCAAGGGCGGCGGCTCTTCGACCATCCGTGTCGAGAAGACCGGCGACCGTGAATGCAGGCTCGGCCAACCCTGCTCGTTCGAGATCACCATCACCAATGACGGAGCGACCGCCTTCTCCGGGCCGGTCCGCATCGGTGATGCGATCGGCGTGGAGGGTCTCGGCAGGCTGGAAGGCGTTGAGATCACCTCGATCGATCGGCCCTTCGGTTGCTCGCCGGAGCCGGCCACCTTGCCTGCGTCCTGCATTGCCTACCTGACGCTCGGCGCCGGAGAAAGCCAGGTGCACCATGTCACCGTGGTCATTCCCGACGACGGTCGCCTGGCCAATCTGCAGGGCAATGTCAGCGGCCAGAACTGCGTCGGAGTCCTGTCTCCCGACACACGGGTGCAGGGCGGTGGCGACGTGCTTGGCGGCGATCAGACCAATGTGCAGGGCGATCGCGGCAAGGCCTATGCCTGTCATCCCTTCACCATTAACCAGGAGACGAAGAAGGAATGCTCGCAAGGCTTCGTCATGAACGATGCCGGCCGCTGCGTTTGCCCGGAAGGCACCACCTACCGCAACGGCCAGTGCTCGCCGGGCGGTGGTATCGTGCCGAAGCCGGAACAGCCGAAGCGCTGTGTGCTGCTCGAAGGCCAGATCCGCACCGAGGACGGACGTTGCGTCTGCCCACGCGGAACCGGGCTCGAGAACGGCAGATGTGTCAGGACCGACAAGCCCGAGCAGTGCACCATCCGTGGCCAGATCCACAATGCGGATGGCGATTGTGTCTGCCCTAGGGGAACCGAGATCAGGGGGAATGCCTGCCGCCCGATCCAGCCGAAGCCGGGGCAGTGCACGATCGGTGGCCAGGTCCACGACGCCGATGGAGACTGTGTCTGCCCGAGAGGGACCGAGGTGCGCAATGGCGCCTGCCGCCCGATCCGGCCGAAGCCTGAGCAGTGCATCATCCGTGGTCAGGTCCACGACGCGGATGGAGACTGCGTCTGCCCGCAAGGGAACGAGGTCAGAAACGGCGCCTGTCGTCCGATCCGGCCAAAGCCTGACCAGTGCACCATCCGTGGTCAAGTCCACGACGCCAACGGCAATTGTGTCTGCCCGAGGGGTACCGAGGTGTGGGGCAATGCCTGCCGGCGCAAGCAGCCCACGCAGGAGCAATGCGACATACGCGGCCAGGTCCACAACAAGCGCGGCGAGTGTGTCTGCCCGCGTGGGACCGAGGTGATCAACGGCGCATGCCGCAGGCAGGAGGTGGAATGCGCACCGGGCTCGCAGATGATCAATGGCCAGTGCCAGCCGATCATCAGGAGGCGCTGCCCGGAAGGCACGATCGGACGGTATCCGAACTGCCGGCCGGTCCGCGGACAACCGTCGCTGGAGCTCAACCCCGGCCTGCTGCTGCAGCAGGTCCTGCCACGGCGCAGGCCGCAGGTCGAACAGCAGCAGGATCCGGTTCAAGACAGAATTCTGAAGCTCCAGCAGCAATAGCCACCTGCTCGACACGAGACCAGAAACCCGCCGGAGCAATCCGGCGGGTTTTTCTTATGGCTCCGAAGCAAGCGGGTATTGGCTGCACCATGATCGCGGATAACGGCACGCACCCCAGCCTGCGCGCCGCGCCTGCACCCTCGACAAGTCGGCTGTGGCGCATTAGGCAGTCGATAGGGTGGCCAACGAGAAGGGCACTCGGAAAGGCCGCACCCATGAGCAGAAAGACCTTGATTGCACCATCGGTGCTGGCGTCGGATTTCTCCAAACTCGGCGATGAGGTCGAAGCGGTGGCAGCGGCCGGCGCCGACTGGATCCATCTCGATGTGATGGACGGGCATTTCGTCCCCAACATCACCTTCGGTCCGCCGGTGATCAAGGCGATCCGCAACCGCACCAAGGCCTTCTTCGACTGCCATCTGATGATTGCCCCGGCCGACCCCTATCTGGCCGCTTTCGCCGAGGCCGGCTGCGACGGTTTGACCGTCCATGCCGAGGCCGGCCCGCATCTTGACCGCTCGCTGCAGACCATCAGGAACCTTGGCAAGAAGGCCGGTGTGTCGCTCAATCCGGCGACGCCGGAAAGCGTGGTCGAATATGTGCTCGACCGGCTCGACCTGATCCTGATCATGACCGTCAATCCGGGCTTCGGCGGCCAGGCCTTCATCCCGGCTGTTGTCGACAAGGTGAAGCGGGTCAAGGCCCTGATCGGCAGCCGGCCGATCCGCATCGAGATCGACGGCGGTGTTTCAGCCGAAACCGCGCCGCTGGTCACCGCTGCCGGCGCCGACGTGCTGGTGGCGGGCGCCGCCATCTTTAAAGGCGGCAGCGTCGAGGCTTATCGTCAGAACATCCAGGCGATCAGGACGGCAGCCGACAACGCAGCCGGCTAAGGTTCTGGTGCCGGGCGGGGCTTGTGAAGATCTGATGCGCAACGGCATCGGATCTGAACTGTGCCTGATTCGGTCTCAAGGTCCGCCGGTCTATGCCCAAAGCAGACAGTTGATCTGGCGCGCATACAAAAGAACAGAAAGACAGATTCTCCTGCGTGCATACAAAACATGTTAAGTTTCCACAGGTTGTGAAAATGCGCGGAATTACAGCATTCAGTTCCGGAATGCCGCATATTCCTTTGTGCTAAAGTACAATAACGTGATCTTCTGCTTGAGCGGGCGAATGCTCGCGCTGTATGGTACAAGTACGAGAAGGCGAATGCTTTCGGACTCGAATCGCCCAGGACAAGTCCTGAGGACAAGGGGTCGCTGTGACATACGGAGCTGCCAATCTGAACGACGACGCTGCCGGACCCAAGAGCACGCTTGCCACTACGGTCTATCAGCAATTGCGGGACGATCTTCTCGGCGGTGTCCTTGAAGCCGAGAGCAAGCTGCGGGTCGAATGGGTGGTCTCCAAATATGGGGCCGGTGCCTCACCTGTCCGCGAGGCTCTCAATCGCCTCGCCTCGGAAGGGCTTCTCGGCCGGCACGACCAGCGTGGCTTCTTCATCATGCCGGTCAGTGCGTCGGAACTCGAGGAGCTGACGCGCACCCGCTGCTGGCTCGAGGAGCGGGCGCTTCGCGAATCCATCGCCCACCGCACCGCCGAATGGGAAGAACAGCTCGTGCTGGCGCTGCATCGCCTGGGACGCGCGTCACGTTTTTTGCCGCAGAACCTGGTCTCGCTCAATCCGGATTGGGAGAGGCTGCATCGCATTTTTCACAGGGTGCTGATTTCGGCCTGCCGGTCGCAATGGCTGGTGGGTTTTTGCGACCAGCTCTCCGATCACGCCTATCGCTACCGGCAAATGGCCAATGATGGCGAAGGCGTCCAGCGCGACGATTTCGGCGAGCATCGCCCGATCGCCGAATGTGCCCTGGACGGCAATGCCGACGGTGCCGTCGAGGCACTGCTCAACCACTACCAGTTGACTGCCGCCATGTGCATGAAGCGCTTCGAGCAGGACGACGAAACGAAGGAACTCGCCGGCAAACGCGCTCGGCGATAGCAGTCGTTTCCTGGCGGGTCTCTTGCGCTCGTTTCTTGCTCGCAATCTGCGTCGGCGCGGCTGGCGTGAACCGCTGTCGGCGGGCTTGACGGCGCGGCCAAGAACCGCGAACTCTCGCCGCCGAGGCATGCCGCGACAGGCGCATGCTCAGCGCCGTAGCACCCCAGGGAAGTCTTCATGAGCAATCATCTGTTCGATGCGTTCCGGTCCCGGATGCCGGCGCCAGCGCGCTTGCTGATGGAAACCGATGATGGCCGCTCGCTCACCTATGGCGATATGCTGGCGCGCTCGGCACAGCTCGCGCATGCGCTCTTGCAACTGGATGTCGAACCCGGCGACCGGGTCGCCGTTCAGGTCGAGAAGTGCCCCGAAGCGGTCCTGCTCTATCTCGCCTGCCTGCGTGCCGGCGCCGTCTTCCTGCCGCTCAACACCGCCTACACACTGGCCGAGCTGGAGTATTTCTTCGGCGATGCCGAGCCACGGCTGGTCGTGTGCGATCCGGCAAGGGCGGCCGACATCGGCGCATTGGCGGAAAAAACGGGCGCCGTCACCGTCACGCTCGGGCGCGATGGCGAGGGATCGCTGACCGATCAGGCCTCGCGGCTGCCGGCGGATTTTCATGACGTGGCGCGCGGGCCGGATGACCTCGCGGCGATCCTCTACACGTCAGGAACCACCGGCCGCTCGAAGGGCGCCATGCTGAGCCACGAGAACCTTGCCTCCAACGCGCGGGTGCTGGTCGAGCACTGGCGCTTCACCGCAGACGACGTGCTGATCCACGCATTGCCGATCTTCCACACGCATGGCCTGTTCGTCGCCACCAACGTCGTCCTGATGGCTGGCGCCTCGATGCTGTTCGAGCAGAAGTTCGATCCGGCCCGCATCGTTTCGCTGCTGCCGCGCGCCACGGCCATGATGGGCGTGCCGACCTTCTACGTGCGCCTGCTGCAGCAGGACGGGCTGGACCGCGAGGCGGCGAAAAACATCCGTGTGTTCATTTCCGGTTCGGCGCCGCTGCTGGCCGAGACTCACAGGGCTTGGCGCGAGCGCACCGGCCACGCGATCCTCGAACGCTACGGCATGACCGAGACCAACATGAACACCTCGAACCCCTATGAGGGTGAGCGGCGCGCCGGTACGGTCGGTTTCCCCTTGCCCGGCGTCACGCTTCGCATCGCCGATCCCGACAGCGGTGCAGCGCTTGCCCAAGGCGAGGTCGGCATGATCGAGGTCAAAGGCCCCAACGTCTTCGGCGGCTATTGGCGCATGCCGGAGAAGACCAAGGCGGAATTCCGCGCCGACGGCTTCTTCATCACCGGCGATCTCGGTATGATCGACGCCGACGGCTACGTCCACATCGTCGGCCGCGGCAAGGACCTGATCATATCGGGCGGCTACAATATCTATCCGAAGGAACTCGAAAGCGAGATCGACGCGCTCGACGGGGTTAGCGAAAGCGCCGTCATCGGCGTTGCCCATCCGGATTTCGGCGAAGGCGTCACCGCTGTCGTCGTGCGTGCGCCGTCATCGCGGATCACCGGTGCAGAAATTCTCGGTGCCATCGCCGGACGGGTGGCGAAATACAAGCACCCGAAGCGGGTGATCTTCGTCGATGAACTGCCGCGCAACACCATGGGCAAGGTACAGAAGAACCTGCTGCGCGACACCTACAAGGACATATACGCATCATAGTTGCGCGGTGCCTGGCGCAGGGGCGCCTTACTCCTTGCGCGGCTTTTCGACCCGACTGCCGGAACCCCACAAGGCGCGCTTCAGCAGGTTGCGCCTGCGCGGGACGAGGTTGATGTCGCTGACAAGCTTGGCGCCGCCCTCGCGCCGTTCCAGGGTGATCTTGCGGCTGTGGAAGGCTTCCAGCTCGGCCCGGTGCGCCACGCTGATGATGGTGACATCAGGCAATTCGCGGATCACCGTCGCCATCATGGTGTCCTGGCTCTTCTCGTCGAGCGCCGAGGTTGCTTCATCCAGCACGACGATATCGGGGCGGTGCAGCAGCAGGCGCGCGAAGGCGAGACGCTGCTTTTCGCCGCCTGACAGCGTCTGGTCCCATGGCGCTTCTTCCTTGATCCTTTCGGCAAGATAGGCAAGGCCGACCTTGTCCAGGGCGGCCTTGATCTGTTTGATCGTCCACTTGTCCGCGGCCGCTGGATAGGCGACCGCGCGGCGAAGCGTGCCCGAGGGGATGTAGGGGCGTTGCGGCAGCATGAACAGTCGCCTGTCGGCGTGGAAATTGACGCTGCCGCCGCCCCATGGCCACAGGCCAGCAACGGCCCGCACCAGCGTCGACTTGCCCGAGCCGGATTCGCCAGCCACCAGCACACGCTCACCCGGTTCGATCGCAACCTCGGTTTCCTTGACCACAGAGGTGCCGTCGTCGAGCGTGACGGAGAGATCGTCGAGGCTGAGCATCGCACCGTCTTCGGTTTCGCCATGCTGGATGCGTCCGAGCGCGTCGCTCTGCTCCGCACGCTCGAGCCCGTCGAGCGACATCATCAGCGATGCGATGCGCCGCGCCGAGGCGTTCCAGTCGGCAAGACGCGGGTAGTTGTCGACCAGCCATCCGAACGCGCCCTGCACGATGGCGAAGGCGGAGGCAGCCTGCATCACCTGTCCGAGCGACATCGAGCCTTCGAGGAATTTCGGCGCGCAAAGCAGGACCGGCACGACCGGCGCAAACAGGCTCGATCCCTGCGACACCAGCGCCGTGCGCATGTGCTGGCCCGTCAGCAGCGCCCATTGCCTGAGCACATGGCCGAAATTCCTGTCAATGCCGCTGCGCTCCTCCTCCTCGCCGCCGAGCAGTGCGATGCTCTCGCCGTTTTCGCGCACCCGCGTCAGCGTATAGCGGAATTCGGCTTCCGCCTGGTTCTTCTGCTCGGAGAGCCGGACGAAATGGCGGCCGATGACCACCATCGACGTGGAGGTGATGGCGGCATAGATGACCGCGGTGATGACGAGGAAGCCAGGAATGGTCAGGTTTTCGCCGCCGATCGGCAAAGTGAGCGCGCCGCCGATCGTCCACAGCACCACGATGAAGGTCGAGGCCGACAGGAACGCGTTGAGGACGCCGGAGATGAAATCGACGGGTGACTCGGTGGCGATCCGCAAATCCTCCGTGAGACGGGCTTCGGGATTCGAGTGGTCTCCGGCGACGAGGTTCAACTGATAGTAGCGGCCATTGGCGAGCCAGCGTGCGATGACGGCGGTGGTCAGCCAGGAACGCCAGCGGCGCTGGATTGTCATGCGCAGATAGACCTGCGCGACCACAAGGCCCGCATTTCCAGCCACGAGCGGCAGGAATATGGCGCTGAGCCCATAGACGGTGTGGACGTTGCGTTGCTCGATGGCGTCGAAGAACGCGCGGTTCCAGACGTTGATTCCGTACTGAAAGCCGACATTGACGCAGATCAGGATCAACAGCCCGATCGTGAGCGGCCAGGCAAGCCCATCGCCGCGCCGGGCCCAATAGCCGCGCCCACTGATCCAGAAACGCCGTAGAAGGTATTTCCTGCGCGCCTGCTCGGCCTCTTCGGGCGTCAGTTGCGGATCGGGCTCGACAGCCTCCGGCGGCGGCCCCGGCTGGCCGTCGACCTCCGGGGCAGCTTCGGCAGTCGGCAGCTTTTTTTCGCGCAAATCCTCGTGGCGCGGCCTCTGGTCACGCGGCGCTTGCTGTCGCGGCTTCAAGGCACCGCGCGGTTTGATGCCGTCGGCCTGTTTCAATTTGGGTTTCGCCTCGGACATACGCTCCGACAACGACCTCAAAATCAAAAGGTTTCATGACGTCAGCCGACTTGAACCTGAAATCAACGCGTGGTGTCGGAGCCGGCCGCAAAAACCTTTTCGCCGCCGATCCAGACGCCCTTCGTGTCGAGATCGTCCGACAGCGCGACAATATCCGCAGCCGTGCCGTTGGCGAATCGACCAAGCCGGTGCGACTGGCCGATTGCTTGCGCCGGATAGAGAGAGGCCATGCGCAAGGCCTCGGAAAGCTCGACCCCGACGACGCGGTGCATGAAACGAACGGCCGAGATCATATCGAGATCGGCGCCCGCCAGCGTTCCGTCGGCAAGCCTCAGGCTGCCATCCCTTCGATAGATGGTGCGGCCGTTGAGCGTGAACGACATCATGTCGGTGCCGATTGTCGCCATGGCGTCGGTGACCAGCACGATCCGGGCCGGTCCCTGCTTGGCGCGCAGTGCGATCTTGATGGTGGCCGGATCGACATGGATGCCGTCGGCGATGAGACCGGCCGACAAGGTCCCGATGTCGATGGCCGCGCCGACCAGTCCGGGCTCGCGGTTGCCGATCTGGCTCATCGCATTGAACAGATGGGTGACCATCGAGGCGCCGGCCGCGGCAAAGGCGCTGGCGGTGGCATAGCCGGTATCGGAATGGCCAAGGCTGACGATGATGCCGGCCTTGGCGAGTGCCGCGACACGCGCCGGCTCGACGGATTCAGGGGCAATGGTGGTGAGCAGCACCGGCAGTTTTTGCCGCGCGGCGATCAGCATCGCCTGATCGGCATCCGTCATCGGCCGGATCAGCGCCGGATCATGTGCGCCCTTGCGGGCGACCGACAGATGCGGGCCTTCGAGATGCAGCCCGAGAAACCCAGGCACCCTTTGGCGCGCCGCTGCCTCGCCGGCGGCGACAGCGGCGGCCGTGATTGCGGGCGTGTCGGTGATCAGCGTCGGCAGCAGCGCCGTCGTGCCGAAGGGCGCGTGCGCGCGGCAGATGGTCTCGATGGAAGCGACATCGGGATGGTCGTTGAGCATGACGCCGCCGCCGCCATTGACCTGCACATCTACAAAGCCCGGCGTCAGCGTGCCGCCACCGGTGTCGACGACGCGGATCTCCGAGGGGATGGCCCCGGTGGGCAAAATGGCCTCGACGAGACCGTCGCGCAGGACAAGTGCGTGGCCTTCATGCCAGTCGTCGCCGTCGAAAATCCGGGCGCCAGTCAGGGCAAAGCGATCGCTCATACTGTCTCCGTCACCTTGCGAAGATTGCGCGGCGCGTCCGGGTCGAGACCGCGATGGCGGGCAAAGGCCTCGACGAACATGTAGAAGGAGACGATCAGCGTCAGCGGATCGGTCAGCGGATGGCCGGTGGCGACATGCGGCAGGCGCACGGCGCGTTTGGCAAGTGCAGAGGTGACGAACACCGGCGCGCCCTTGGCCGCCAGGCTGTCGGCGGCCTCGGCAATGGACGGTTCGGAGGCGTCGCGCGCGGCCAGCGCCAGCACCGGAAAATCGGGGCCGATCAGCGCCAGCGGGCCGTGCATGACCTCGGCGGCGCTGTAGGCCTCGGCATGCATGCCGCAGGTCTCCTTGAATTTCAGCGCCGCTTCATTGGCCATCGCCGCCGACGGTCCGCGGCCGAGGATGAACAGCGACTTCTGCTTCTCGATCGTCTCAGAGAGCACGCTCATCCAGTCGCAGGCGATCGCCTTGCCGAAATGCTCCGGCAGGCGGGCAAGCGCCGCCAGCAACGCATCGTCGCCCGTGGCATGCGCCATCAGAGCGAGGCCGGCGACGGCCGAATTGATGAAGGTCTTGGTGGCCGCGACGCTGCGCTCGGGCCCGGCCAGGATATCGATCGCATAGTCCGAAGCACGCGCCAGCGGCGAATCGGCGGTGTTGGTGATGGCGACGGTCAGCGCACCCCCCTCCCGCGCGGTTTCGGCCATGGCGACGATATCGGGGCTCTTGCCCGACTGCGAGATCGCCAGGCAGGCCGAGCCGGCGAGCCTGAGCTTGCGGCCATAGATCGAGGCGATCGACGGTCCAACCGATGCCACGGCCAGGCCCGCCGTCAGCTCGACGGCATATTTCATGAAGGTGGCGGCATGGTCGGACGAGCCGCGCGCCACGGTGACGACGAACTGCGGGTCGCGTTCGCGGATGCCGCGCCCGGCCTCGGTCAGCACCGCGCCAGAGCCGTCGAGCAGGCGGGCGACCGCTTGCGGGACCTCCTCGATCTCGCGCCGCATGTGGGTCATTTCTGTCGTGCTCATGGTCGGCCCTCTTCGCTCGGCCCTGTCAGCCGCAGTTCGGCGACGAAATCATAGGCGTCGCCGCGGTAGATGGAGCGGGTGAATTCGATCACCTTGCCGCTCGCCAGATAGGAGATGCGTTCGATGTGCAGGCCGGCGATGCCTGGCGGCACTTCGAGCAGACGCGCGTCGCTGTCGCCGAGATTGGCGGCGGAAATGCGCTGCACGGCGCGCACCGGCCGGTTGCCGGTCAATTCCAACGCCGCATAGAGCGAGGAGCCTATATCGGCCGGGTCGGGCAAGACGCTGGCCGACAGCGAGGCGCGCTCGATCGCCAGCGGCGTGTCGTTGGCAATGCGCAGGCGCGCCACCCGCGCCACCAGTTCGCTCGACGACAGGCCGAGCACCATCATTTCGTCGGGCGAAGGTGCGTAAAGCCCGCGGTCGAGCCATGCCGAACGCACAGCCATGCCGCGCCGCGCCATGTCCTCGGTGAACGAGGTCAGCCGTGACAGCGACTGTTCGACACGCTCCATGCGTGGCGCCACGAAGGTCCCGGAGCCGTGGCGCTGCACCAGAATGCCGCCCTTGACCAGGTCCTGCACCGCCTTGCGCACGGTAACCCGCGAAATGTCGGCCTTGGTGGCGATGTCGCGCTCGGAGGGCAGCGCGTCGCCGGGCCCGATCAGGCCGCGATTGACCGCGTCTTCGATGCTTTTGCGAAGCTGCAGATAAAGCGGCGCGCCGCTTTGCGCCTGATGTTTCAGCGTGGCGAAGATCTGGTCGGCGGCCTCGCTCATCGAGCCGCCTCCGCGTGTCCGGCGAAAAGGCGGACCGCCATCTGCACCGCGCCGCCCAGCGCGTCGTCGAGCGGCGGCTTCAGCAGCGCCCGGTAGCGGGCAGACAGGCGCGGCGCGTAAAGCGGCGCCAGCCCACCGAGCAGGCACAGCGGCGCGTCGTCGGCGAGATCGAGCGCGCCGAGCGAAGCTTCGACGTCGGCGACCACCCTGTCGAGGATCCAGTTGGCGACGCTGTCGCCCTTCTCTGCGTGTTCAAACACCTTGGGCGCGAAGCCGCCGAAATCGCCTGGCTTGGCATTGGTGGTGAATTCGACCACGTCCTCCGGGTTGTTGCGGAAAACCCCCAGCATGCTCTGCGTCAGCGGCGAGCCCGCGCGGACGCCGTCATAGGCAAGCAGTGTCTGTTCGAGCAGGTCGCGACCGATACGGGCGCCGCTGCCCTGGTCGCCAACCTGGAAGCCCCAGCCGCCGATGGCCCGCGATTTGCCGTTCTTGCGCGCCATATAGGCCGTGCCGGTGCCGAGGATCGCCATGGCGCCGTCACCGGAGCCGACAGCGCCCTCCAGAGCGATCTCGGCGTCGGTCTCGACACGGCTGATGCTGAACGGCAGGATCGCCTCGAGCTGCTGACGGTAGGTGCCGACATTGGCGCCGGCAAGGCCGAGAATTGCGGGCGTTTGCGGGATCAGTTCCGCATCCTGCCCGGCGGCGAGAAACGCCTGCCGCGCGGCCTCGACGATGTTCGAGCGGGCGCCGGTAAGGTCGGTGCGGATGTTGGCGGCGCCGCTTTTGGCGCGGCCGATCACCGTGCCGTCCGCCGTTGCCAGGGCGGCCCTGCAGCTGGTGCCGCCACCATCGATTCCGAGCACGAAATTCACGCGATTTCTCCTCCGGGCGGATAATACCAATAAAATACCAATAGCCAAGGGTTAATTTCCGCTTCAAAAAGATTAAGCAGCATTTTATTGAAAAATCTGCGCATTTCGTCTGCCCAGCGATTTCCGGCCAGCGAATTCGTTAATGCGTGTGGACAAGTGGTATTTTTTTGGTATTGTTCTGGTATTGGAGGAACCGGGATGGCCGAAACGCGCACCGAAGCGCTTCACAAAAATGCCGAGGGGCTGGATATCCAGACCCCCGACGCCATCCTTTCCTATTTGGCCGATGCGCAGATCGAAGCTGCCAAGGTCGTGCGCCATGCCGTTCCATCCATCGCCAGGGCCGCCGAGATCATCGCCGGCAGGCTGAAGAGCGGCGGCAAGCTTGCCTACGCCGCGGCCGGCAGCTCAGGCCTGATGGCACTGGCCGATGCGCTGGAGCTGCCGGGCACCTTCGGCATTCACCGCGACCGCATCGCTATCCTGATCGCCGGCGGCGACGACGCTTTCCGCACGCTGGCCGGCGGGCCGGAAGACGATACCGAGGAGGCCGCGGCAGCGGTCGCCAAGGCCGGCCTCGGCAAGGGCGACTGCCTGATCGCCATTTCCGCCAGCGGCACGACGCCCTATGCGGTGCGGGCCATCGAGGAAGCGGCTCGCCGTGGCGCCGCCACCATCGGCATCGCCAACAACAGGGACTCTGCGCTGCTGCGCCAGGCACAAACCGCCATCCTGCTCGAAACGCCGCCGGAGCTGATCGCCGGCTCGACGCGCATGGGCGCCGGCACTGCCCAGAAGATCGCGCTCAACATGCTGTCGACGCTGACCGCCATCCATCTCGGCCATGTGCATGACGGCTACATGGTCAATCTCATGGCCGACAATATCAAGCTGCGCGACCGCGCGGCGCGCATCGTCGCCGCCGTCAGCGGGCGCGGCACGGACGAAGCGGCCCGCCTGCTCGAGAAGAGCGGCGGCGCGGTCAAGACCGCCATTCTGCTTGCCGCCGGCGCCGGCAGCGCCGATGCGGCCGAGAAACTGCTGGAAGGGACCGGCCAGAAACTGCGGCCGGCACTTTCCGCGATCGAGGGGAGCAAGGGCTCCAACGCCCCCGTTCTCATCAAAACCGAACCTGAAAAAGGTCAACAGGGAGACTGAGCATGACAACGAAACTACTGACGGCACTGCTTCTGGGCACCAGCATTCTCGGCTCGGCCGGGGTTGCCTATGCCGACGACGTAACGCTCAACATCGAAAGCTGGCGCGGCGACGACCTTGCCATCTGGAAGGACAAGCTGATCCCGGCTTTCGAAGCCAAGAACCCGGGCATCAAGGTGGTGTTCGCGCCGTCGGCTCCGACCGAATATGACGCAGCACTCGGCGCCAAGCTCGCCGCCGGCTCGGCGGGCGACCTGATCACCTGCCGTCCGTTCGACAAGTCGCTTGAGCTGTTCAAGAAGGGCAACCTGGCCGACCTGTCGGCGCTGCCCGGCATGGAGAACTTCTCAGCCGTGGCCAAATCCGCCTGGCAGACCGACGACGGCAAGGCGAGCTTCTGCGTGCCGATGGCCTCGGTCATCCACGGCTTCATCTACAACAAGGACGCCTTCGACAAGCTCGGCATCAAGGTGCCGGAGACCCGCGACGAGTTCTTCGCCGCGCTCGACAAGATCAAGGCCGACGGCACCTACATCCCGATGGCGATGGGCACCAAGGATCTCTGGGAAGCCGCGACCATGGGCTACCAGAACATCGGCCCCAACTACTGGAAGGGCGAGGACGGCCGCGCGGCGCTGATCAAGGGCGATCAGAAGCTGACCGACAAGGACTGGGTCGCGCCGTATGAGGAACTGGCCAAGTGGAAGCCTTATCTCGGCGATGGCTTCGAGGCGCAGACCTATCCGGATAGCCAGAACCTGTTCACGCTCGGCCGCGCCGCCATCTACCCGGCCGGCTCGTGGGAAATCGGCCTGTTCAACACCCAGGCGCAGTTCAAGATGGGCGCCTTCCCGCCCCCGGTCGAGAAGGCCGGCGACACCTGCTACATCTCCGACCATACCGATATCGGCATGGGCCTGAATGCGGCTTCGAAGAACGTCGATGCAGCCAAGACCTTCCTGTCCTGGGTCGCCTCGCCGGACTTCGCCACCATCTACGCCAACGCGCTGCCGGGCTTCTTCAGCCTGAACTCCTCGCCGGTGAAGATGGAAGATCCGCTGGCGCAGGAATTCGTCTCCTGGCGCGGCAAGTGCAAGTCGACGATCCGCTCGACCTACCAGATACTGTCGCGCGGCACGCCGAACCTCGAGAACGAGACCTGGGTTGAATCGGCCAACGTCATCAACGGCACCGATACGCCGGAAGCCGCGGCCAAGAAGCTGCAGACCGGTCTCGACAGCTGGTATCATCCAGCCAAGTAAGAGCTCAGGCAACGGAGCCGGCCGGGCGCATGCCTGGCCGGTTCCGGACCACCCTGATCATCCAGAGTGCGTCCATTCAGATAGCGATTGTCGGCACCGCCTCTCGGCCTTACCCTCCCTTTGTGGGGAAAGGCTAGCTGATCAGTCGCAGGCCTTTGTTCTTGCCGCATCGGGCGAGAATGTTCGGGCTGTGCATCGAGGCATCATCTAGATCACACCCTTTGGAACCGAGAGACGGCGGGGACCGAACTCATGGCCGCAGATATCAGACCGAAAAGACCGTTCCGCTGGCACATCGGCATCTTCCTGGCGCCGGCGGTGCTCGTCTACACGGCGATCATGATCCTGCCGCTCGCCGGCACGCTGCAGCTGTCGCTGTTCCGCAACATCGAGCAGCACCAGGTCTTCGTCGGGCTGGAAAACTTCCGCATGCTGTTCGGCGACCCCAACTGGTCGGTGGGCTTCTGGAACGCGCTCAGGAACAACACCTGGTTCTTCATCATCCACATGCTGGTGCAGAACCCGATCGGCGTCATGCTGGCCGCCCTGCTGTCCAGTCCCAAACTCAGATTCGCGGCCTTCTACCGGACGGCGATCTTCGTGCCGACCATCCTGTCCTTCGTTATCGTCGGCTTCGCCTGGAAGCTGATCCTTTCGCCTCTGTGGGGCGTGGCGCCGCATCTGATGGATCTCGTCGGCCTGAAAAGCCTGTTCACGCCGTGGCTCGGCAAGGAGCAATATGCGCTGACCGCGCTCAGCCTGATCTCGGTGTGGCAGTTCGTCGGCATCCCGATGATGCTGATCTACGCCGCCCTGCTGTCGATTCCCGAAGAGGTGATCGAGGCCGCCGAATGCGATGGGATTACCGGCCTGTCGCAGTTCTGGAAGATCAAGCTGCCGCTGATCCTGCCGTCAATCGGCATCATCTCGATCCTCACCTTCGTCGGCAATTTCAACGCCTTCGACCTGATCTACACCGCGCAAGGCGCGCTCGCCGGGCCGAACTATTCGACCGACATTCTCGGCACCTTCCTCTACCGCGCCTTCTTCGGTTTCCAGTTGCAGGTCGGCGACCCCAACATGGGCGCGGCGATCGCCACGATGATGTTCCTGATCATCCTTGGCGGCGTCTGCGTCTATCTCTTCCTCGTGCAGACGCGCCTGCGTCGCTATCAGTTCTGAGGGTTGGAGATGTCGAGCTTGAACACCCCCCTCTGCCCTGCCGGGCATCTCCCCCTCAAGGGCAGGGCTATCGCATATGAGTAAAGAGGTCATGGAAGAAGTCTTTGCTCCAGTTTGCCCTTCGCATTTTGCTTGCGATTGGTTTGTCGAGCGGATGGGCAGCCAAGATGTTTTGCGCAAGCCTTCGGATGATAGCCAGGTTTTGTGGGGCGTTGTCCTTTCGGGTGCGGGCGTCATCTTCATGGAAGACGACATCAA